>NZ_JANDWX010000019.1:0-64128 GCF_024330485.1 Segatella copri
CTTCACCACTACGCAACTGCTGAGCTGCTTTCTTGTAATCAATTTCTAAGTTGTCCATAATATAAAAACTGTGTTAAACTACTTTTATTGTAGCTTGACACAGTTTAATTTACACTCTCAACGCGAATAATGTTACCAAACAAAATACACATCACTTCTTCTTTTACAATAAGCAACAGCCACATCACGTGCCGCTTTTATTCTAGTTTTTTCAAGATCTGTCTCACGTTGTGATTGTCTTTCGATGAGTTCAACTGCCCGCCGAGCTTCTGCATCTTTAGTTTGCTTGATTTGCGTGCATAGTTGTTTGGCTTCAGTAGCACAAGAGCTTGTCATATCTATTTGTTGTAGATATTCGACTGCCGCATCAAAATTACCATTAGAGAATTCTGCCCGAACTTTCTGAATGACATTATTGCATTCCTGCGTTTGGTATTGACGATAAATTGTAATTATCTCGTTATTGACTTTTGTGTAACCAGAGATTGTCGCTGGACAAGAAAACAACAGAGCCAGTCCTTCACCATATTGTTGAATATTGGCGAAAGTGCGAGCACGTGATATAACAGAATTAAGATTATGCTGATAGTAATCTATGATTTTGTCTTTAGCCTTATTTACAAAGTCTGTTAGACGTTTGTCTTGGGCGGACAATTTAGAAATGGCATTTTTTATTGCGTCATCATCAGAGAATCCTTCTCCACGTACAGTAACGACACAACTTGCAAAAGTTGTACTTGTGGCAAGATTGGTACAGACAAAATTGAATTGTATGTCGCTTGTATGTATATTCCTCATACTGCCTTCAACAACTTGTTTATTAACGAAACTAATCTCTGGCTTTATGGCAATGGTACTTACTTCGGCTGTTTCAACTCCACTTTCTGTCATGGCTGGCAAGAACTTGCTCCTTAGCATCTTTGCAGTATTATCACTTAATTGACAATTACCAACAGAAAGTGCAAAAGCTATTTCTATTCCTTGTGCGAAAATAGTTGCATAAGAGGTCAGCAAGATTATCATTGTAAGCAATACTTTTCTCATAATCCACCCTCCTGTTATTTAATGGTTACAATCAGCATATTGTTGCTTGTAGTTCTCTCAATCTTGATTCCAAGATTCTTGAAAAATGTCAGCAGCTTCAATCCAAACTTATTGATATTATATGTTCTTCCGTTCTCGTCTTTTAGCGGTATGCGAATATCGTCGAAGAGCATCTGCTTGTCGGTTGTTCCCTGGATATGGTAATTGCCTTTATAAGCATTTTCTTCTACCCACATTTCTAATGCATCGGACAAAGCAAGACCGTCAGCGCCAATCTCTTGCGACATAGAGCGAGATGATGTCTCGTCAATGCCGACTGTTACCGCTATGGATTGTCCGTTTTCAGCTATGTCCATCAGTTTTTCCTGCATGGTGTTCAAGAATTTGTCCATCCCTATCTCAACAGCTCTTGATGTAAGTTTACCATAGTCATCGGTGTAAAACTTACCACTTTCGCACACAGCATTGGAAAGCGAATTTGCAGTAGATGTTTCATAACCAGACAGGATTACTTTCATGGCATTGCCGGAAGGAGATTCCAACAGGCTTATTTCCGCTTCGACATAAACATCTGCACCAGACTGTTGTATAATCATAGTCTTGACATCCTGTTGTTGGGTATTGCCTAATGCGGTTGCTTTTGACAAGGCTTTTAACTTGGCAAAAAAATCAACTGTTGTATACCCCCTTTGGTCGAATGCTTCCTTTATCTTGGTCAAGGCAATACGCTTATTCACGTCATTCTCCAAAACGGTACGTATGTCTTCACCTTGCGTTGTATATGGTATGACCATAATCTTTGGTCGTGCCGTAGGTAAAGGAGTAACTTGAGACTCTATGCTTTGTGCCCATGTGCAGCAGAACGCACACAGCCCCAATAGTATTGTTACAATTTTTTTCATACTCATTTCTTGATAATTAGGTTACAACGAATTAAATTGTGAGAAGCTTTACTATTTTCAATAGCAGTAATGATTTTGCTTGACACGCTGCATTCGGCGAATGACTCTCCTGATAGTTTTGTCACCTTGGCCTTCCCGAGTTCTGACGGATACGGTTTGCCCTCAAGCATCTCTACTGATTCTATCGTAAACATATCGCCGACCTTGATTCCGGCTTCCTTGCCAACATTGAGAAGTATCGTGCTTTTACCTATCGTCTTCAAGACTTTTCCTTTGACAGGAAAATTGATACGGAAATATTCGTAGATATCGGACTGTAAGCTTTGCATGGCTACAGTAACGGCACTCTCTGGCGACAGCATTTCCTTACTGCATTTTCCATCAAAACTCTGCGCCTCATTGCTTACGCCTGTCTCTACGTCAACAACTTTCAATTGAAATGCTACACTCGCTTTATAGCCACGTGTGCTTCCGTCACCGTTCTTCATGCGATAAACTGGAATCTTGACAATATGACCTGTTACCAATTGCTCGGCAGCAACAGCCGCACCTTGTTCTGCAAGATTATGGCTGTCGAGAAAAGCCTCGCTCTTCTGTAGTTCAAGCTCATCCATTACTTTATCACGACTTGTTCTGTCAACAACAACAAAACGGTGAGTGTTAGTCAACATTTCCACAACTTTCTCTGTTATAAGTCCTGTGTACGGACTCTCTTCATCGCAGGTAAACTGAGTTACGCCTATGACAGGGCGGTCATCGGCTGCTAAGGAAACTTGCGTATATCCACAAAGGATACACGCAAGTATGACCGCATATAAAATACGAAAATTTCCCATTACAGATTCTTTGCAGTTTTTGCTGTTTCAATCATCTGCTTGATGGCAGCGACCTTTGCCTTTGATTCTTCAAGCAAGACTGGGTAAGCATCTTTTGTAAAGGCGAGAGCTGATGCTATCTTAGCTACTTTCATTGGATTTTTGTTAGTAGAAGATGCCTTGGTTGCAGCTTCTGCACCTTTCCCCGCCTCAGCGATAGAAACACCTTCTGCAGTTAGAGTTGTGCCTAATGCGACAAGTTCCTCTACGGTAGGCTTCTTGATGGTTACGTCTGTAACACCATCCTTTGTTTCGCCAATCTGACGATAATAAAGGTCTTGAAGTAAAGCTGATGATGCTGCGGAACTGATGGCTGCATTGTAAACTCCCTGTACATAGGAGTCAACATCTGCAATTCCTGTTTGCTTTGGCTGTTTAGAGCAAAGTTTCTCCAATTTTGCACAACGGTCAATACTAGCCTTAATGTCCTCTTTGGACTGACCGAAACAGAAAGATACCGACATTGCGAGCAATGCTGCGGTAACGAATAAAAATCTTTTCATCTTGTATTATTATTAAGATGGCTGCCTGGCTACCACAGCAGGGTTATTTTTTTTTTGGTGGATATACAAAATAAAAAACGTGGAGCCAGTCTGTCACTCGTTCCACGATTCGTAGGCCTTCGCATTGCCCTGTCAGTCCGAAACGAGCAACGCCGAAAGCCCCACGTATGTGTAAATATATAAATACCCTTTTTGCAACGAATGCGAAATGCAACCGAAGCCAATGAGGGCTGTATACAATACACCCATGAGACGTTCCTTGTTGCTTTGTTCTTGACTGACAAATGAGTTTGCGAAGTTCACGAATCGTCAAAACCAAAGCGTCAGATACGCCTTTTATTATGTATATGTCTGCCCAACCTCTGCCCCTCGAGGCTTTCGGTATGGGTATAGACGTTACAAAGGTAACATTTTTATCTCATATTCTTTCTTTTTTTATAGACAAAATGTGTTTTTATGGTCTGATTTAACACTATTAAATACAAATATATCAAAGAAATCTTCTTTCCCATGATTTTTCTTGCTCAAAAGTCTGTGTAATCAAAGATTATTTCGTATCTTTGCAACACGAGAACCCGCCAAGCCTCTCAACGATGCTCAAATGTGCGGGTCGTTTTTGTTTTATAATTTGAGCATGTCGAAGTACATGGTTCTAATGTGTTAAAACGATGACAGGTGGATCAGCTCCATAAAGTCAGCTATCAATGCCCATCTAATGAAAACAGCCAACTTTCAATAAAAAAACAGTGATATATTGTTAATAAACAGAAAAACACTTGTTTTCTGAAATATTATCTGTATCTTTGTACATTAATTATTAAGAGTAAGATTATGGCTTCAAAGAGATATCCTTTGGGAATACAAACGTTCTCCGAAATCGTGAAGGGGAATTACTTCTATGCTGACAAGACGGCTATCGTCTATCAGTTGGCTCATTATGCCAAGTTTCATTTTCTGAGTCGCCCACGTCGATTCGGAAAATCCTTGTTTGTATCTACCCTCCAGGCTTACTTCGAGGGCAAGAAAGAGCTATTCAAGGGACTTGCCATCGAACAGATGGAGAAGGAATGGACGGCATATCCTGTCATCCACCTGGATCTGAGCTGTGGTAAGTATTATAGTTTGGAGAATACTAAAATCATATTAAACAATATCCTTAAAGTTGAAGAGCAGAAATATGGAATAGAAGTTCCAGAATCTGAGCGTGAAGGCTTTGGGGCTCGCTTTAGGGATATTTTGCTTGCTGCTACCGCTCAAACAGGGAAGCAAGTTGTCGTTCTCATCGACGAATATGATGCTCCAATGCATGATTCTGTCAGTGACGAAGACTTGCAGAAGACCATCCGCAATATCATGCGAGATTTCTTCAGCCCCTTGAAGCAGCAAGAGGGAAACATCCGCTTTGTATTCATCACAGGCATCTCCAAGTTTAGTCAGCTCAGCATCTTTAGTGAATTGAACAATCTCAAGATTCTCACGTTGAAGGATGAATACAGTAGCTGTTGTGGTATTACCAAGAGTGAATTGACTCAGTATTTCCGTGAGGGAATCGAGGAGATGGCTGAGCATAATGGACTTACTTATGAGGAGACCTTAGGGCAACTCAAGCAGCATTATGATGGCTACCATTTCAGTATCAATAGCGAGGATATCTTCAATCCTTACAGCATTATCAATGCTTTGGATGATAAGGAGTTTAATAGCTATTGGTTTACATCTGGTACGCCTACGTTTCTGGTGGAGTTGTTGCAGCAGAAGAATTTGGATATGCTCAATCTGGACGATCTGTGGATACAGGCATCACGTTTTGATACACCTACGGAAAAGCTTGCTGATCCTATTCCTGTCCTTTTCCAAAGTGGCTACCTTACCATTAAAGGATATGAGAAGAAAGGCAAGTTGTATCATCTCTGTTTCCCAAATCAAGAAGTAAGACAAGGTTTCTCGGAAAGTCTCGTCAGGTATTATTCTGCGCAAGACATGAACAGATATGATGCCATCGTGTATGCTTATTCCAAGAATGTGCTCATCAATGACGACATGGGTGCCTTTATGCCTCACTTGAAGGCATTCTATGATAAGTTCCCATATACGATTATCAACAATAATGAGCGTCACTATCAAGCCGTGATATTCACCATCTTCACCATGCTTGGCGAAGATGTGAAGGTGGAGCATACCACTTCGGATGGAAGAATAGACCTTGTGCTCAAGACGGATAAGAGTATCTTTATCTTTGAGTTGAAATATAAGAAGTCTGCCGACATCGCCATGGCGCAAATCAGCGACAAGGACTATGCCAAGGCTTTTGCCGATGATGGGCGAAAGGTTGTGAAAGTGGGTATTAACTTCTCGGAAAACCAGCGAAGTATAGAGGATTGGGTGATAGAATAAATGAAATAGAAGAAAGTTGGTGACCTTCATCAGGTGTATGTCACCACACTATATAGATAAAAATATGCCTGAACAGGAGCGGTAACTCGATTTTTTAGGTAGTTACCGCCCCATTTCAAGCATGTTTTGTTCTTTTGTACAGTCGCAGAACTTAGATAATCACCGCCGTTCCGCTGCATGTTACCATCAGCATGGAGCCGCTCTTTCCTACGGTTTCGTAATCCAGGTCGATGCCCACGATGGCGTTGCAGCCCAGGGATGCGGCACGGTCGGCCATCTCTCTGAGGGCTGTATCCTTAGCCTCGCGGAGGGTGCTTTCGTAAGAACCGCTTCTGCCGCCGATTACATCACGGACACTGGCAAAGAAATCCTTTACAAAGTTGGTACCGATGATGGTTTCGCCGGTCACTACGCCACGGTATTCACGGATAGGGTGGCCTTCTATTGTTGGAGTGGTACTTAAAATCATAACGTATGTTCTAAATAATTGAAAATTAAAAACTTATGCAGACTGCTTTTTTCTTGTGCAGTTTTTATTCAGGTTTTTCACGATTTCGGGCGTGAAGCCAGTTGCATAAAACTCCCCAGAGCCAAGGAGCAGCCAGTATGGGTTGATGTGGTAGTCACGGACTAGGAACTGAACCCAAGACGGACGAAAGCGACCGTAGTACTCGGTAGGCTTTTCACGCAGGGACATGATGTTCCAGCGGTTGATACCATACCGGTCGGTTATTGTCTTCAGACCGCCAACGCAACCATCAGCCTTCAGGCGGTCGATGGCAGAGAAGAAACGAACTACTATATCCACATCAGCGGACATCAGATTTTTATCTTCCATATTCATTTTATCTTTTTGTAGGCACGACAGAAAACGCTTTCCAGCCTTGCCCGGTGGTTATTCAATCTTTGCGACCAGTCCTGCAACTGAGCCAGCGAGGGACGAGAAGCCAGCAGACCATCCACCTCGGAAGGGGTTAGCACTGGCAAATATTTCTCGTAGGCGAGAAGAACGCTAAGATACTTCATTCAAACAAGAATTGCCGAGGTTGTTTCTTTCTTTTAATTTCATCAAAGCCACCTTTGGCAACATCAGCTAGACTTTTGTAGGTATAGAATGATGAGGATGGAAGAAACCCTTTTTTGTTTTCGATGGTAACACCTTCTGCGGATGGGATAAAGAGGAAACCTTCTACCTTTCCAGTTGTTACCTCGTTTCCGTCAATCGTGTCGTCAAGCCTGTAAGTCCTACCCTTTTCTTCACCTTCAAGTGAGACAAGAAATTTGAGCGTTCTTTGCAGTTCGTTTCTTCCACGAAACCTAAGATAGAAAGATTCAATCATCTTGGCTGAATTAACATTGTTTATCTGCCAGTAATACACCGTGTCTTTTTGCGGCTCAAAAACGGTGTAGCTAATAACTGGAGAAACGTCATAACTCCTAGATAAAAGTGTTTGCGAACGCACACCCACGCACGCAAGCGCAAGCACGAATAACATTATTATCTTTTTCATATTACTTTTCGTTTAAATGGTTAATATTTCTTTCGTAGAACTCATTCCAAGCCTTTTTCTTGATGAAGATGAAGAAGAGAAGCAGTCCTAGGGCGACCATCAGCAGATAGAGCGGATGGCACAAGACACCGAACCCGAAGGAACGCTGGAAGTCGATGCAGAACGAAATCAGCACTCTGTAGGTAGAGAACGCCCGATGCACCCAGCAGAACCCATAGGCTAGACTGACGATGATCCAGGCGATGAAGCCGAAGAGCGAGCAGTCGAATATCCACTCCGTGAGTTTTACCCGAATGCCGAACGAGAGCAGGGTGCAGTGCACCAGCATCACAAACGCACCCACTGGAGGGATGATGCCTATTATCAACCTGCTGGCTTTCCATAGCCAGCTTTTACCGAGAGCGGCAAGAAGAACCTTCTCCTTCCGCTCTATGAAATCCTCATCTTTCATCGTTACTTAGAATTTTAGTTGATATTGTACCTGGAGCGAGAACTAAAGTTCACGCAACCACTTCTGACCTTTCTTTGATTTCAAGAAAATGCCGAATGCAATGGTCATTCCCAATGCCATCACGTTAAATAACAAGAATGCATCCATAATCTTTATTTTTTAAATTTCATTATATAATTTGCAAGGTACGCAAGTGATGCGCCACAAGCCACACCCGACACCAAGCAGACTTGATGAACCGCCTGCAATGGGTCACCAGTTAGTAGAGGAGACAGACCACCGACAGCAACGCTTCCGTACATCATT
This sequence comes from Segatella copri, assembly GCF_024330485.1. Lineage (GTDB taxonomy): Bacteria > Bacteroidota > Bacteroidia > Bacteroidales > Bacteroidaceae > Prevotella > Prevotella copri_L. Next base: position 7,987 of record NZ_JANDWX010000019.1, read on the forward strand.
TTCGAGCAGTCGTACAGATACCCAGCCAAGAGTTTTCTTCTGTCCGTCTCCCTATCATCTGTTGTTTTCTGACTAACCATTCTTTTTCATTTTGCAAAGTTACTAAATTATTTCTGTCCCACAATGGCAAGCAGCGTTTTTACTTGACTTTGCAGGAACTCATTCTGTTCTCGCAGCAGTTTATTCTCAGCAGCCAAGGCTGCATCACTACCTATTGACTGAGAAACGTTGGAACTGTTCGAGCCATTGACGTTCGACCCGATAACAGCCGCTTCCATCTCTGCAGGGAGGGGAGGGGCACACTTGTCGATGATTGCTTTTATTGCAGATATAAAGTCCGATTTCAGACTTTTAGCCTTTAACTTGCCATTCAGATTTTGTGGGCTTGTGCCCAGTTCTTCAGCAACAGAAGCAAGAGATAACCCTCTCTGCCTCAAATATGTTTTCATTTCTTCACCAGTCATAGTTAATTCTAAATAAATTAAAACTAAAGTAAACAATTTATAAATATAAACACAAATGTTTGTGAATATAAATATTTTATTGTATTTTTGCAACCGAATTACAGAACGAGTTTAAAAACTCTTTTGCAAAGATAAAGAAAATAATTTAAAATACAAATAAAATGGGAGAAAATTTTAATTATGATTTCAGAACCCCACTGCAGAAGCAGCAGGACGAAAGAAAGAAGAACATCATAGCGATGTTTGCAGATTTCCGAGCAAAGGCACCTGCCGAGACCTCAGACAGCAGAATAATGCTCGCAGTTTCACAGCGTGTTGGTTGCACCCAGCAGAACGTGCGTGTTATCCTCATAAAGGCTGGATTGATAACACCAAAGAAGAGACGTGCAGCCGTGCGCAAATAATCAAGTAGAACCAATTTAAACATTCAGAGCGTATGAAGAAGTTTATCGAGATTATCACAAGTGACGAAGTATTATCCCTGGCAGTTGCCATCGTATTAGTAACTTTAATTTTTTGGAGGGCTTAGTTATGACGAACGAAGAACCAAAGGTAGCTGACGCAGGCAGATACACCATGACAGAAACCTGCAAGGTACTGGGCATCCATCGCAACACCCTGCGCAGATGGTTGCAGGCTGGTAAGATTAAGGTCAAGTTCCGCAGAATCGACAACCGCAAGGTTTTCGAGGGCAGCGAGATTAAAAAAGTCTGGAGGATTGCCCTATGATGAATGCCTACGAAAAAGCGAAGCAGCTTACCGCCAAGTGGGAGCAGGAGCGAAAGGACAACAAGCGACTGGCAACCATGAAGGAAGCGGAAAGACGCATTCAGGTAAGGGAGTTCGACAATATGCTTTGTCTTTCACTAGACGGAGTTCCGGTGCTCCCGATGAGCGAGTTCAACAAGCAGACGCTTGCGGACGCACGTCTGACATTCTTTAACTATTTAATCAGACGGTAAGAGCCTATGGAACCAAGAATTATCAAACAATGCGAAGAGGCAATGTACGATGCCATCTGGCTGGAGTTAGACCGTGATCCACAGCGACCAGCGGTTGCAAGGGTAGACATTAAAACAAAGGCAGGCGACATCTGCGTATGGTGCGACAGAACCGGAAACACAGCGGTCGTGACGCACAAGAATAACAACAACGACAGCGAGCGGCTGGAGGAAGCTATCGAGGGTTGCGTCAACTATCAAGACGTGATGGACGACTGGTTGGAAGAGAACAGCCAATACGCAGACCAAGACCCGATGGACGCCTTCGAGGAAAGCAGGCTCGACAGCCTTATGGCTCAACTGGTTTGATTACGATGTTAAACAATTATTATATGGCTCCCTGCAGCGGCAGGGCAAAGGGCGCACGCAAAACTCATTTTTCAAGGTTATCTAAAATTAGTTGTTTTTACCATGCAATATGCGGAAACGACAGCGTGCGCCCTGCAACGGAAGGGCATCCACCAGCAGGCAAGGGTGGCATAGCAATCAACTGGGGTTCGAATCCCCAGCCTTCCACTAGAGTTAATGAACAATAAGTTGAACAATAAAAAGAACGAATTATGGAAAATGAAATTATCAATGTAAGCGGTGGCGAAATGCTGGAAGCCATCAACCGCTCGGAGATTGACGGACAGATTGCAACAGCGCACAAGTTCCCGAGAGACATCATGCAATGCAAGCAGAATATGGTCGCACTGGCAGCGATGGACGATGATGTAGCCTACAACTGCTTCTATCACCTCGAACGACAAGGTAAGGACGGAAAGACAACAGTAATCGAGGGTCCTAGTGTCCGATTTACAGAAATCATTTCTGCATGCTGGAAGAACCTGCGCATCGCTGGACGCATCATCGCAAACGATGGCAAGACCATCACGGCACAAGGCGTCTGCCACGACCTAGAGAGCAATGTTGCCTACTCTACCGAAGTGAAGCGCAGCATTCTGACATCGAAAGGCTACACTTACTCGCAGGACATGCAGGTGGTAGTTGGCAATGCAGCCGTGGCGATCGCCCAGCGTAACGCAATCTGTAAGGTCGTGCCGCAGGTATTGATTGCAAGCGTGGTGAAGGATGTGCAGGCGAAGGCACTGGAGCACATCAAGCAGACTGGCGTACAGAGCCAGTGGAAGAGCTGCGTAGCCTGCTTCCAAGCCTACCAGGTGACAGACCTTATGCTGCTTGATTACATCGGCAAGAAATCAGCCGAGGAAGTCACGGCAGAGGATATTCAGAAGCTGGCTGGTGTGTACAACGCCATCAAGGAAGGCACAACCACCGTAGAGGAGACCTTCAAGAAGCCAAAGCAGCAGGAAGCAATCGCACAGCAGGCGCAGGCAGCAGCCGAGAGCGCACAGAAGAAGGCTGAGAAGGCAATGAGCCGCAGCCAAGGAAAGACTGGCACAGCCGCAAAGAAATAGTTTAGTTTATAAAGTTATAACGTTTGCCCGAACCGCCACGGCACAACCTATGGGGTGGGCTCCCATCATAACCTACCAAGGGAAGCCGTGGCAACTATTAAACATTCAGTAAAAATTATGGCAGAAAAAGAAAACAATAAAAGACACAAGAGCACCATCGACAAGTACTTTAGCAAAACCGCAGATGGTTTCAAGGCATGGGCAGAGGAAGACGAGGAAGAAAGAAACTATCTGCTTGTTGCAATAGAGCCGACTGGAGATGTAGACGAAGACGGAAACCAAAGTTACGATTTACATATTTCCTACCACGGTAAAGCCAATTCCCTCGCAAGCGGAATTGGTCAAACAATGCAAAAGGAGGAATTCCTTCGCTCGGTCGTTCTTTCAGCAGCTAGAAAATTCTTTTTTGATAAATAAAAACATTCAGACAATGAAACAGATAATCAAATATAAAAGCAGAGAGGAGTGGTTGCAGAACCGCTCCAAGGGAATAGGCGCAAGTGAAGCAGGCACAGTACTGGGACTGAATCCGTGGGAGACCCCATACCAGTTGTGGAGACGCAAGAAGGGTATCGACCCACCAAAGGCTGAGAACTTTGCGATGGTTGCAGGACATCTGCTGGAGGATGCCGTGGCGCAGTTCTTCAAGCGAGAGAGCCACTGCCACATCATCAAGGCGAGCACGGACGACTACACCATCACGAACACCGATACTCCGTATCTGAGAGTAAGCCCAGACCGTACCTTTTGGAGAGTCTCTGCAACGCACAACGAAGCGAGCAAGAGCATCCTAGAGTGTAAGACCACGCAGATGCAGATAGACGCAGACGACCTCCCGAAACATTGGTTCTGCCAGCTTCAGATGAACCTCGGAGTGGGCGAATACAAGGACGGAGCACTTGCCTGGCTGACAGCAGGCAGGGAGTTCGGCTACCGTGACATCGACTTCGACCCCGAATTCTTCGGATGGATGAGGGACGAGATAACCAAATTTTGGCTTGACTACATCGTGGGCAACCAAGAACCGCCAGCATACAGCGCACAAGACGTTCTCCTAAAGTCTCCTCTACATGTAGCTGGCAAGGAAGTGACTGCAACGAAGGAGATACTCGAACAGATTGCTAGGCTCAAAGAACTCAAGGTTCAGAACAAGAAACTGGAGACCGAGCAGGATGAGATTGAGGACAACTTGAAGCTGTTCTTCGGGGACGCAGAGAGCATAGTTTCGGATTCCGGAAAAACGCTGGCAACGTGGAAAGCACCGAAGGCAAGCGAGAAGTTCGATGCCAAGGCTTATCAGGCAGACCATCCTAAAGAGTGCGCCAAGTACATCAAGCAGGTGCAAGGCGCAAGAAGATTGCTCATTAAGTAAAGGCAGGGCTTATGGCTGTTCCTATATCAAAAACCGACCTAAGGAATATAATTTCCCAACTGGAGAATTATATTTCCCTAGGTGGGAAAGTGACAGCACCGACCGACACAAGCCAGCGGAACAAAATCCGGATGGCTACAGTCTTAAAACGGAAGCTGGAAAAGAAATTATCATTATAAGAATAAGACATCATGAGTGATTCTTTTATCATATACACATCATATTTAAAAATCTTCGAGCAACTGACCGATGCACAACTCGGGCAGCTAACAAGGCACATGCTTTCTTTTGCTAAGACTGGCAAAGAACCTTCAATCGAAGATCCTCTCGTTAAATTATCTTTCGCATTCATCAAAGATGATATGGAGCGAAACCAGCGTAAATACGAGGAGAAGTGCGAGCGACTCCGTGCAAATGCACGAAAACGCTGGGATAAAAAGCAATTGGATTCAGAAGCAAGCGAAGACATGCAAAAGCATACAAACGTATGCAAAAGCATGCAAAAGCATGCAAATGCACAAATTGCAATGCATAATGATAATGAATATGTAAATGATAATGTTGTTTCTAAAGAAACAAATATATTAGAACCTTCTAAAGAAGGTATTCAGAGTGCATCGGTCAAGACCGAAGCACCCGGTGGCGGCAAGGGTTCGAAATCTCAAAAGATAGACTATGCTGCCGTCAAGGAATACTGGAACCGCAAGCATGATGAGACGAAGAGTGCGATGCCGCCTATTACGCTCATGACCGAGAACCGAAAGGTGATGGTCAAGGCAAGGGTTCGTCAATGCAAGGGAGACGTGAAAACTCTGTACCGGGTAATTGACATTGCGATGGCATCTGACTTCATGAACGGCAATAATAAGCATGGATGGCTCGGAAAGTTTGATTGGATATTCGGTAATGAGCAGAATTTCGCAAAGGTGCTGGAAGGCAACTTCAACAACGAGCCAGCCGCAAGCCAGCAGCCGCAATCGGCAGCAGTCAAGGCGCAGGATCCTGCGGCAACGACAAGACCGAGCATCGGGGAACTCTACGAGCAAGCCAAGCATCAGCAGCCAGCGAGCCAGCAGAGCCAAGACAGCAAGTTCAGATGGGTAATCCAGCAGAACCTCGAAGATTTAAAGAAGAACCCGAGCAACAAGCCTGCCAAGGATTCGCTGACAAGATACTACGAGAAGGGAGTTCTGCAGCGGCTGGGTATCGACTGGAAGCCCGAAAAATAACAAATGAGGGCAAAAATAGCCGCTCTGAGCCGTTTTCGCGCTTCGGGCGGTAAATTATAAGGCAAACAGATTTTAAGCGTTTAAAACAAAAGAATTATGGCAAAAGAAGTATGTATTGTAAACAACGAATGCTTTAATACAGATTACCCAGTAGGGGCGACAATTAGCATTGAAGGTGTAAATTGCAAGGTTGTTGAGGATATAGGTCTATCTGAATATAACTGCTACGAGTGCATCTTGAACGGTAAGAGAAAAGGCATTATGTGCAGGAATCTTGCTTGTCTGAATAGTGAAAGAGAAGACCACAAGGACGTACACTTCATAAAGATTTAGAAGTATGAATGATATGAAGAAAATAAAAAGCAAGAAAGTTCAGGACTATGTTATGAACGATATGGTGTTTAAGGTTGATATGCCAAGGCTATTGAAAGAGATAGCAGAGTGTTCGAAAAGCACTCCTTATCCTGTGACTTTTACGATTTTGTCACGTGTGCTTGGAATACTTGCAGAAAGGGCTATTGAAATAGATGACCCAGCGTTAAACATCATTATGATGCATCTTGGACTTTACGAAGGGGTGCATGATAAGAACGCAAGTAAGGTTATATCTAGATTACGCAAGTTAATTACTGATAATCAAAAATCGGGGGAATAGCCATGAATGAATTATTTTTCCACGAATGCAGAGCCGCAGGGCTCGTCTTCAAGACATCGAACGATTGGTGCAAGTGGCTGACCGAAAACAGCTACGACATCAAGAAGCCGGTCGCAGAGCACGAAGGCTTCAAGTACAACATCTACGATGTTTGCATCAATCCGCACGTAATCGAGTATGCCGCAGAGGGTGCAGACAACTGGGGATGGAAGGTAATGACCGCCAATACACAGTTCGGCTGGATATGGGGCTACAGCATTCAGAAGGGAAAGCATTGGTACGACAGCCCGGTAGGCTACCCGAGTAGATATGACACTCTCAACATCTTCTACGGTAACGAGAAAGAAGCGGAGTACGATGCTTTGACCTGCATCATCAGAGACCTCGAGAAGAATGCTGAAACCAAGAACAACAACCTCCTTCTCTGGGCGGCTAAGAAGAAGCGGGCAGACATCATTCATCCGCAACAAGAACTTTTTAAATAGTTATCATAAACCGTATTAGCTATGTACAGAGTTGATATAAAACTGGTCCGTGAGTGTGGTCTTCATCATCTGTCAGTTGACAACAGAGACATCTGGCTGGCAGATGATGAGGTAAAGGCACTTGAATGTATCCTCAAAGATTACAATGCGGACACGAACAATTTTAAACGCAGATAAGAAATGAAGAAGATAGAAATCATCACAGACGAACACCGACATCACGTATACATCGGCAACACCGATTTCTGGCTCGATACCAAGGAACTGCTGGAACTTTATTTTAAACTCGGACGAGTGAAGTTATAAACAATAAAAAACATTCAGACAATGGAACAGAAAGATATTGATATTTTTGAGATTCTCAAAAATGAAGAGTACGGTACAGAGTTGTACACACCTAAATGCGGAAGGGTGTGGCACAGTGGAATGGCAAACGACAAGGACAGTGCGAAAGCAATCTGGACTGAGGACGAAGCCGGAAGAGAACACTTTTTCGACAAGAACGGAAAAATCTATAAAGAAGGAGAAATTCTGCTCTTCCCTTCGAAACAAATGAGAGACTGGAGCAAGTTCTTCAAGAAGGGAGACGTGCTGGAGTACAAGAAAGAAAACAATCAAGCCACTTGCTTATTCGACAGTTACGAGGATGATAAGACGAAATTGCGCTTTACCGGACTATACACGTTGACGAAAGGTAAAATCTGGGATACCCCTACGAGCTGGGATATACACGATTGGGTCAAGAGCGACCATCCTGCCGAATATATCAAGACCATTGAAGAGCGGCTCGGTGGAAAGCTGAACCGGGAAACACTGGAGATTGAGAAGCCAGTGAAACTTACGTTTGAAATTGGCAAACTTTACGTTTTCCATGAGAGAGACGAGGACGGAGAGCTGGCAATCATAGGCGAACTTATCGACAAGAACGAAAGCGAAGATACGCTGACATTCGGAAACCAGTACGAAATCGAGAACGAGAATTTCGTGACCGACCAAGCCTTCGACCTGCGTATCAGCGTTAACACGGAACTTCGAGAAGCGACAGAGAACGAAGTCGAACTTTTCAACAAGCATTATGCCATCTGGAAGAAAGAGAAGGAAGCGAAGGAGCAGCCAGCCTTCAAGGTCTTTGACAAGGTGCTGGTAAGGAACGGAAAGAGATTCAAGTGGCAGCCAGCCTTCTTTGTTCGTGATCGTGGAGAGGAAGCAATTTACCGATATAAAGTCTTGCTTATCGAAAAAGGAAAAGTGGGAGACTTCACCAGCTGCATCCCATACGATGGACACGAGAATATCGCCTTCACTGACTACGACATCGAGAACCTTCCTTTCTAGTGGGCGTATGGCGAGTGAATTATGCAAGGCTTGCGATGCCGGGCGAAACTGCATAAATGGCATATACTGCCCGGCACGCAAGCAATATGTAGAACATCAGGTAATACTTGAATGCAATGAGCGATTTCGCAACAAGGGAGAAGAACAGAACGTACTACCAGGAGCACCGGGAACAGATCCTCAGAGCCACGAAGGAATGGCGAAAGAGAAACCGGGAAAAATACCGGGCGTATCAGAAAGAGTACTGGAGTAAGCACTACCGGAACTACGGTACGAAGAACCGGGTAGCCGACAGAGCGATGCGTGAGAGAAAGAAGCCGGACGTAGAGAAGGCTCTTTCCATGTTCAAGAATCCGCAGCAGGCAGCGCATCTGGCATGGCTGCTAGAGAACAAAAAGAATAATCGGTCGTGAGTTCAATAATAGAGTTATTAACCAGCGAGGACAGAAGGAGATAGGCTCTAATATCAAAACAAATAAACTTATAACATCTTGAAATTACGATATGAGAGCCGGAAACGCATCTCCCGAAGTCTGACAACAAACAAAGAAAGCGAGGTGGTACATGAAGAAGTAAGAAAAAGAAATCGTTAGAAAATTATGCTTTTATTCATTCGGCTGGCGGTGGAAGAAGGAAGAACCCTGCAACATATACATTTTGTTATTCATTTATTTTGCAAGCGCAGGCACAACTTCCGGAATCCCTGCCAGCTTTCTCTATCGCAACCGAAAAGAAGGGAAAGAAAGGGGTAGGGGAAAGATAGGGATAATAACGCATGTGTGCACGTATATGCGCACGTAAAGGGTGTTGGATAGTAAACTACACCAGCAGAACAAAATAAACGCTTATTCGTGAAATTTGAACAAAATAAGTACTTTAAAGAAAAAATGGAAAAAGGAACAGTTATAATCGGAATCGACCCCGACAATCAGGAAAGCGGAGTTGGAGCAGTCTTTGACGACAAGAAGTTTCTCGCCTATAAAATGAACTTCCCAGCTTTGATAGATTACCTCAGAGCAATGAACGAGAGTTGCAAGAAGATTAAGGTCGTTATTGAAGGCGGCTGGCTCAACAAAAGCAACTGGCATGTGCTTAATCGGTTCATGACAGCAGTCAAGGCAGCAGCCATCGGACGCTCTACCGGAATGAACCATCAGACCGGAATCTTGATTGTCGAGTGCTGCAAACACTACAATATCCCCTGCGAAATCATCAAGCCGCTAAAGAAGTGCTGGAAGGGTAAAGACGGAAAAATCACGCAAGACGAAATTGCTTATTTTGTAAGCGCAGGAGAGAAAATGCCGAGAATGAACCAAGACCAGAGAGACGCACTTCTCCTCGCGTGGGTCTGTGCAGGATACCCGGTCAGATTGATGCCGAAGAAATCGCAGACAACCCTGCAGAAAACCATCAGAGCCTTTGATGGATAAAACCAAAGTGAAGTGTTTGAAAAAGTTAAAAGTATGCAAAGAACAAACAACTAAAGCAAAAAAGTCGTATCTTTGCGCCAGTGTTTATCAAATAAGCACAAATTTCGAACTTAAAACAAGAAGAAAATGAAAACAGAAGAAATCGCACTATCGAGGGTCAGCGAGAACGAAGCGAACCCGAGAACCATAACTGAGGCGAATTTCCAAAAGCTGGTAAAGAGCATCCTTGTATTTCCTAAGATGCTCCAGCTTCGCCCGATAGTCGTAGACGAAACCTACAAGGCACTGGGTGGCAATATGAGAACGAGGGCACTCTGCCACATCGTGAGCATGACACCCGAAGCCATCATGGACGTTCTCGACACAGACCAGCGGCTGACCGATGCAGAGAAGCTGGCAATCGCCAACTACTGGAGCCAGTGGAAGGAGCAGCCAACTGCAACCATCGTCAAGGCATCAGACCTCACGGAATCGCAGAAGAAAGAATTCATCATCAAGGACAATGCTGGCTTCGGAGACTGGGACACCGATGCTCTGGCGAACCAGTGGAATACCGACCTCTTGAAGGACTGGGGTATTCAAGACTGGCAGCTGCAAGGGTGGATGAGTCCTGATTCATTGAAAAATGGAGAGCAGGCAGACGAGGATCAGAAGGAGGCAAAGGATGATGAGTTCGATGAGGATGCAGAGAAAATCCCACAGCGGTGCAAGGAATGCGAACTTTGGCAACTCGGAAAGCATCGCCTTATGTGTGGTGACTCCACGGATGCAGAGCAGGTCAAGTTCCTTATGGGGGAGCAAGTGGTTAATCTGTATCTTACAGACCCTCCATACAATGTTGGCTATGGTTACGAAGGTTCTGCTATGATGAGCAGGGGAAAGCATAGAACGGATGGGCTGACGGTCAAGAACGACAAAATGGACAATGACAAGTTCCGGGATTTCCTGTCGGCTGCATTTTTGGCAGCAGAAGAAACTATGGAGAAGGGTGCTGCTTTCTATATTTTCCACAGCGACAATTATTCGATGTGGTTCAGAGAGGCTCTAATGAGCACGAAAGATTTGGAGCTACGTGAGATATTGATATGGAACAAGGATTCGCTTTGTCTAGGGCGGCAGGACTACCAGTGGAAGCATGAGCCGTGTCTTTATGGGTGGAAAAATGGAGGTGCGCACAATTGGTTCAACGACAGAGCGCAGACAACGGTTATTGATATGGCTCGACCTAAAGTATCAAGGGAACACCCTACGATGAAGCCAGTGCCGCTTTTTGCTTATTTGATGGGCAATAGCACAAAGGAAGATTGGAATGTATATGACGGGTTCGGTGGTAGTGGTACAACGCTTATCGCAGCCGAGCAGTTAAACCGCAATGCGTTCTTGATGGAGCTCGACCCACATTATTGCGATGTTATCATTGCACGCTGGGAAAAGCTGACTGGCGAGAAAGCGGTCAAGATAGACGAGTTTAAGAAGCATGGCGAATAGTTGCGATGTGTCGGCTTTTCTCTTCAAGGTTGATAAACTACACCAGTTTGCGGAAAGAGCGGCACACACGCAAAATTCGCACAAAATAACTCCAAGGGAGCGGAAACGAAAAAAGGCAGGAGATTAACCCCTGCCCATCGCTTTGAGAATACACTGGTTGATGAAGCCGCTGCGGTCTTTCTTATCGACCCCTGCCAAGATGTTAGCCACGTCCTCGGTAGCACCGAAATAGAATGTTGCAGCGTATTTCTTCGTTCGCCCTGCACCCTTGCGAGCACCTCCCCAAGATTTGGAGGTAGTTTCATTCGTAGTACTCATAATGTTAAAAATTTGGTTATATGAAAATTAATTCGTAAATTTGCAAACGAAATCCCAAAGTGGGGTGGTGGTTCGAGCACCACCCCTTGGAATAATCAAAACCCTCAGAGCTCAATCGTGAAGGTTATTTTGATTTTCCAAATCCTAATCGAAATGTAAGTTCTCATAAGGCTTTGGGATTTCATTTTACTTTTCCCTCATCCTCGGAGGGTTTCAGTAAATAAGGACTCTTCCCTTATTACGTTTGCAAAGATACGAAATTTATTTGAAATATGCAAGTTTTTCAAGTAGAATTTTTATAAAAAATCAAATAAATTTCAAGTAATCAAAATATGCCACAAGGTAACAACAATAAGCATCGAGCACAGAAAATCGACATCGAGAACCGCCTGCAGATTATCGCACCCCTATACCGCAGAGGATGGACGGAGCGAGAAATCACGGCAGAGGTTCGCAAGCGGCTCGACAGACCGAAATACAATCAAGCACACTGCGACATTCAGCGGTTATTGAAGGAGTGGAGGGAAGAGAGACTGACCGACACAGACGAGAAAATAACCAGCGAGGTGGCAAGGTTGAAGCTGGTGATACGTGAAGCGTGGGAAGCCTGGGAGAAGTCGAAGGAAGACTACCACTTGCAGAAATCAACCCAGCATGGACAGCCTTTATTTGATGAACGAGGAAAGCAGATTTCAATCGAGACCGTCAAGGCGATAATGTACGATGCCGAGAAGCGAGGATTCGGAGAACCACGCTACCTCGACATCATCATCAAGGCAGAGACGCAGATTTGCAAGCTGCTCGGACTGGATAAGGTCGTGCTCGACCTGAACGCAGGCTTCCAAGGTGGCATCGAGGTACGCTACATCAACTCGGGACACCAGTGTGCATCCAGCGAGCAGGAAGTAATCGAGCGTGAAGGATTGGATAAAGAATAATTTAACCATAATTTTGTTTTAAGTTTTTATTGTTTGAAAGAATGGCACTATTTGACGTTATTGGTGAACTTTATGAACCGAATGCGGACGTGAAGCCAAGGTTTCTCGTAAACCAAGGAGGCACGTCCTCGGGGAAGACATACACCATCATGCAGCGTCTTATAGTGCTTTCTTTTGAGCACCCAAGGGTGATTATCACGGTGTGCGGTCAAGACCTCCCGAACCTGAAGGTGGGAGCCATGCGAGACCTCGACACTATCCTGCACACAAGGGCAGAGTTGCTGGACTGGTTCAAGAACAACAAGAGCGACAGCAGTTACAGAGGTAAGAATGGCTCAATCATCGAGTTCAAGAGTTATCAAGATGCGCAGGATGCAAAGAACGGTAAGCGAGACTATCTGTTCGTGAACGAGGCGAACGGTGTGCCGTACGAAGTGTTTTGGCAGCTTGCCATCCGAACACGTAAGCAGGTATTCATCGACTACAACCCAAGCGCAAGGTTTTGGGTACACAACAACATCATCGGCAGGGATGACTGCCGACTGATCCTGAGCGACCACCGAAACAACCGATTTCTGACGGAGCAGGAGCACAAGAAGATTGAGGAGATTGACGACCCCGAACTGTGGCGAGTGTACGCTAGAGGATTGACCGGAAAGATAACCGGACTTATATTCACAAATTGGGGCATCGTTGACAAGCTGCCACCAAGGGAGGAGTGGAAGATGGAATGCAGGGGTATGGACTTCGGATTCACCAACGACCCAACTGCGCTGGAGCACGTTATATTGGCGCACGGAGAGTTATGGGTGGACGAAGAAATCTACCAGCCTGGAATGACGAACGATGACATCGCAGACCGATGCAAGGAACAAGGACGGACGAAACGAGACCTTATCATTGCAGATTCGGCAGAGCCTAAGAGCATTCAGGAGATACACAACCGAGGGCTGTGGATAATCGGCAGCACCAAGGGAGCGGACAGTATCAACAACGGTATCGACATCTTGAAGCGTTTCCGCATCAACATAACAAGACGCAGCCACGGCATCATCGGAAACATGCAGCAATACAAGTGGAAGAAGTCAAGGGATGGAGAGACCACGAACCAGCCTATAGACGCATTCAACCACGGCATAGACGCAATACGATACGTAGCCTTGAAGAAGTTATCCGTAGCAAGCCATGGAACGGCTAGGGCGCACGTATTGAGACAAAGATAACGACAAAATTATAAAGCGTATGGATAATAACACTACATTCAAGTACTGGCTGGCAGTTGCTAGGCACACCAGCTATAAAATCGGCAAGCAGCCACGACCAGCGTTTGTCGGAGGAAAACAAGTGCCCGGCAATCTCAACCAGTTATCAATCGGGCAGCTAATAGACCTTTCCCAGCTATCAGACAGCGAGGAAAGTCTGTATCAGATAGTGACAACCGTCCTCGGTCTGAGCCACAAGGAAGTGGAGCAGGCTATGGCGGTTGATGTCGTTATGCTCATCGGCTGGGTAACAGCAGAGGTGGAGCGCATCAACAAGCTCTTCGAGAGCACAGACACAGCGAAGCCAACGAGACTGGAGAAGGAGGCTGGCATCGATACCCTGCGGTTCGGACTATTCGGCATGCTGGACTGGTATGCGGTAAGGATGGGCATCAGCGACCACGACCAAGTATTAAAAACGCCATGGCTTCGCATCTACAAGTGCATGGAAATGGACAACAAGAGAAGCGTGTACGAGCGAAACCTGCAGAAGTTGCAAGCGGAAGAAATGAAACGTAAATCTAGATAATTATGGCAACAATCAGAGAAACATTGAAGCAGCTGGCAGCAGACACGCTACCAGACTACACCTACCTATTCGAGGACTGGGACACAGCAGACACCAAGCTGGAGAAACTGAACTATCCGGCAATCGTCTGCATCATCCCAGCCAGCGGCACGACAGAGATACGCAACGGCAGGGTATACGACACCGTGAACGTTGCCCTGGCTTATCTCGACACCGTACCGAGAGCAGCGGAAGGAGAAGACAACGGAGAGTGCATCGACCGAATGAAGTTGGCAGGGGCAAGGATGATACGAGCCATCAATCAGTCGCACCAGTTCGAACCATTGGAAGGGCAGCAGTACTACGAGACCATCATCGAGCGTTTGAGCACGATCGTGTCTGGCGTAATGTACTCCCTGCAACTGACACAGAGCATAGGAGGGTGTGAGGTATGAGCAAGGGAGGTATTCAATTCGACCCCAAGGCGGCATCGCTCATCATGCGTGAGGAAGTGGAGAGAGCACGGCAGCTTATCATCAACCACATTCGTATCAACGGACAGAACGCATCAGGGCGAACGATAGCTAGCCTAAAGGTGGAGCAGCCCAGCGAGGAAGAAACCATCCTATGGGGACACAAGCCATTCGGGGTGCTTGAGACCGGACGAAGGGCAGGAAAGATACCATACGGCTTCCGTAGCATCATCCGGCAGTGGATGAAAGACAAGGGACTGCACGGCAGACCTATCCCCTACAAGACCGACCGGGCACACAAGTATACACCACAAGAGCGTGGCGACATGAGCATGGCAGGAGCCATCGCCCACACCATCGCCAGCAAGGGTTCTAAACTGCACCGGACGGGCGGCAGGGCTGACGTATACAGCAACGTTGTGCCCGACACGATGAAGCGGCTCGGGCAGCGACTTATTTTCTTAATCCACCAGTCGGTGGGAAGTATCAAACTAAACAATGAGACGGTATGAGACAGACAGAGAAAAACAATATCACGATTAAATACCCGGATGCTGTAGGCTTCGCATTCCTTCCCTGCATCATCAAGGCAAGCGGCTCGGGTGTTGCGAGCATCGAGGCAACCATCAGCAGGGAGACCAAGACGTACACGTACAGCGTGGAAGCGTTTGCAGATAATTGCATCATGGACTACCGGGAATATGTGCAGGCACTCTTCGATGGCATCAGCTTCGGAAACATCGACTACAGCAGGGAGAGCCAGAAGAGCAACCTCGGGGCGGTGTTCGATGTTTCCGTGAAGGTCAAGGACAGCGAGGGGAGCGACCTTGCAACATTCAGCTACACGACCTTCTACGTTTGGGGAGCGATGAGGGCAGGAGAGACGTGGAACGCAAGAAAGAAGCTGACATGGTTCACGCATTTCCCATTCTCCTTTGGTTTTTATCTCAATGCGGCTTCCCAGATACTTGTCGGCTATGAGGGAGCACCAAACAAGTTAGTTAAGCCCGGCATCGATGGCATCGTGGACATTAACACCAGCGTTCTGCCAAACAAGGCGAGGTACTGGAACATCTACGACTACGATGGCAAGATAGAACTGGGAACGTTCACGGACGTTTTCGACCTTACCTTTGCGATGGCGAGCGGTGGCAAGCAGTCTCTCCTTGCAAGGATAGAAAGGAACGACACGGAGAAGGGCATTTATCTTCGGTGGGTTGACCGACACGGCTTTTACTGTTACTGGCTATTCACGCAAGGCGATGAGAGTAGAGCGATAAGCAGCGGCACAAGCTTTGTACGCAACAACCTCGGAGCGTATGACGATACCATATTCGGATACCTTGGAGCGAACGGCAGAAGGCAGGGCTACGGCAGAGAGGACACCATACCTCTTTGCGCACCATTGGTAGACAGCGAGACGTTCGATTTCCTGCAAGACCTAGCCAGCAGCCCGGTCGTTGATATGTACCTCGGTGGCGACAAGTGGCAGAGTGTGACAATCAAGGCAGGAACCTACACCAAGACAACAGCAGAGTTGCAGGATTTCGTCTGCAACCTAGTTATTAACAATACACAAATTCAGCAGCTATGACAGACCAGCAACTATACATCGATGGCATCTTGATGGATATGAGCGAGGATTCGGCAATCACTCTCGACATCAAGAGCAACCTTTTTCGCGATATTACGAAAATGACCGCCAACACGACATACACCATCAACCTGCCCAAGACAGCGCACAATATGGCTGTGCTGGAGTTCGCAGGGAAACCGAGCACCAGCAGCAAATACCCCTATATTTTCCACACAGCACGTTATTTCCGAAACGGCTTGGAGATTATCCACAGCGGAAGGGCAAGCGTTCTGAGCGTCAAGGAAACCATCGAAATTTCGATTTATTGGGGATTGTTCCAAGCATTGGCAACGCTGCAATCGTCTGACCTAAAGCTGAACGAGTTGAATTGCACGAAGTATCTGCTGTTCACCAAAGACAACAGCTACGACACCTACGAGAAGGCAATAGAGGATGGAGTTTTCTATGGAAGATACGAAACGGCAGTGGCTAAGACATCAAGCGATGAATGGTATGGATACGACCGCAGCGTGGGAGGGAACAGTGACACGACATACTCACTCGTTGAAGGTAAGATAAGAACTGGAACAGAAGTCGGAAAGTATGTATCGGGCGAGGTTTTGACCGATGAGACATACCAGTGTGCAATCATACCTTTCGAGGCTGGAATGAGAGCCACCATCAGAAAGGTTTTAGGCAAGGGACAATTCCGGACATGGGCAATACTCGACACCAACAAGAACGTTATTAGCCTTGCCGATGATTCCGGGAAGACAGAAAAAGAGACTTATCCGGTACTACCAGCTCCGGATCCTATTCTCGGAATGTTTGTTTATGCCGGGGCATGTATCGCCAATATCGAAACGAGCGTTGACATGGATACAATATCCATCAAGGTTCGGGCAGAGAAGGCTGGCTCTATCGAATACGGAGTACTGAACAAGGAGACCGGAGAGACAACACCATGGGGAACGTATGAGATAAATGCAGCCGGAGAAACAGAGTTCAACGTGGTAAAGAGTAAACCTTCCGGTCTCCTCGTATACATCAAGCCTTCGGTAGATAACATGGTAAATATGGTGTTAAGCACGGCTGTGGCGGCTTATTATCTCTCGGGCGGTAAGTTATCCAAGTTGCGGCTTGCCGGAGCGTACAGCGTCAAATATACGAGCGAGAGCATGCCTATCGATGTAGACCTGCAAGCACCAGCAACAGCGGAATGGCTTATCATCAACGCCATCAAAGCATACAGCACTGGCACGACTATTCTTGTTAAGAGTAAAAGCGAGACGGAGAACAATGCGAGAGCGAGCAGTGGCACGTTTGAAAGAAACGGCTCTTTTGGTGGAGGTGGCTCTTTTGGTAGTTCCTGGGGCAATGGAACAATCCAGCCAAGCGTCACAGCAAAGTATATCCTAGACCTCGTAACGGCACAGACTGGTGTGGCATTCGGCTGGAGCAATCAAGCGAAAGAAATCATCAAGGGGCTTGCTGTTCCGTTGATTACAAGAAAGGCAGATGTGCAGACGGTTGTAGGCAGATTAGAGGGCACTTTTTTTCATGCAGAGAGCCTTGGTATTCTCGACTTCCAACCGACGAGCCTATCGGAGGTATTCGATGGGCTGGAGATTGGGCACAGATACAGCCAGCTGAATGTTAAGATTTCCTGCAAGATGATTTTTGATGTTCAGATGAACTGGTCGTGGGACGCATCGAAGGTAACTCCTAGCGGACACAAATCATGGAGTTTCGGTGAGGGGAGTACTGAGTGGCAGGCATTCTACTCATATCCACCGAATTACATCGAAATGAAGGTTAAACACAAGAACGATGACGGAACTTGGACGGAAACTCTATATATTGCAGGGTTGCAGCAGGATGAGACTTCTAGAAAATATGTGACCGATTATGAATCGGATAAGGTAAACGGCAGATTCATACACCTTGTAGCAGGACGAGGGGAGATAGATTTGGAAGAGGGCGACATCGTAACCTTTGAAATGAAGCACCCGAAAAATCAGGCATTAATTGGATTGAAGTGTTACAACGGTCGGTTGTCTGCCAGCATCAAGCAGAGCGATGAAGTACCCTACGGAGGAAATTTCCCTATCGGCAAGAACCTTCCCGACATCAAGGTAACGGATTTTCTGAAGTGTATCTGCATTCTGACATCAACGTTTCCAAGCCAGCGGTTTATTGGTGGAACACTTACGTTTGCAGACATCGTGAACCTTTGGGAAGACAAGGCGCATGCGGTGGACTGGACGAAGAAGCTCATCCCGAGCGAAGCAAGCAACCATCCAAGGCAGACCGATTTCAGCGTAGAGGACTACTGCCAGCATAATATCTACAAGTGGAAGGAAGACGACACCGTATACCAGCAGCACGATGCGGATATGACTATAGACAACAAGACGCTGGAGTATACGCAAGACGTCTGTACGCTACCATTTGCTGCCACGGACGGAAACCGCATACCGATATACGAATGGGAAAGCAAGCAATCCACGTTTAACAACACAACGTACACCAGACAAGTCGCAACGAAATACAAGGCATGTAAAGACCGAATAGTGAACCTGACGAAGAACGATGCCGGCTATGCGGAATTGGCTTTCAACATCGACCTTCAGGACATCTTCGACAACAAGCTGGAAAAGTTGAGAAAGACGGTGGCGAACCCACACCATATTGTGGAGCGGTTCAACCTTTCCGATTTGGAGATATTGAACTTTGACGAAACGAAGCCAGTGTACCTTGCCCAGTACGGAGCGTATTTTGCGGTTCTTGAAATCAAGACAACAAACAGCGGATATTGCGAGGTTACAATGATAGAGTTGAACAATTAGAAAGAAAGAACTATGGTAAGTGAAGACAGACAGCAGATTCTTGACATCAAGGTCAAGTACGAGGATGCAATCTATGGCATCATCAGATACAAAGAGAAGATAGACCAGCTAAAGGCAAGCATCAAGGACTTGCAGCAGCAGGAGAAAGACAAGACCATCACGACCAACGAGATGAAGGTGCAGACGGAAGCCATCAACGCAACCATCAAGGAGTATCAGTACAACGTGCGCACCTTGCGGAAGGAGATCCAGAACAACGTGCGCACAGAGAACGAGCAGGAAGGCAGCTTGAAGCAGCTGCGTGCCCAGCTTTCCAATGCCACCAAGGCTTACGATGAGATGAGCCGTGCCGAGCGTGATAGTTCCAAGGGTCAGGAGATGCAGGAGCATATCCAAGACTTGATAGAGGAGCTGAAAGAGGCTGAGGAGGCTACTGGAAGATTTCAGCGCAGTGTCGGCAGCTATTACGATTCAATGATGAAGGCGGCTGACGACCTGCAGAACACCGAGTTTTTCGGTTTTGATGTTGTTGATGATACTGGAATCGGAAAGGTTATGGAAATGGGAAAGTCCGTGGAAGACCTAAAGGTAAAGTTTGGTGCGTTGAAAAATACGGCTCTTTCCTTATTGACCAACCCTTATTTCCTCGCCATGGTAGGTGTGGCTGGTGTCGGAATGGCTTTCAAATGGTTCTATGACTACAACAAGGGCATAGAGGAAGCCACACGCAAGACCATGCAGTTCACTGGGCTTTTCGGTGACGAAATGAAATCAGTGAGAAATCAAGCCTTGGCAATCAGCGAGACGTTTTCTGTTGATTTTGGCGAAACCTTGCAATCCGCAAATGTAATGAGCAAGCAGTTTGGCATCAGTGTATCAGAATCGCTAAAGCTCTTGCAAGATGGCTTTGTGGCTGGTGCGAATGCTAGTGATGAATTCCTAGAGAACGTGAAGGAATACCCAACGTACCTAAAGGAAGCTGGATTGAATGCTGAGCAATTCGTGGCTATATCAACCAACGCCACCAAGCAGGGAATATTCTCTGATAAGGGTCTTGACACCATCAAGGAGGGTAATCTTAGACTTCGAGAGATGACCACCGCAACAGCAGCCGCATTGGATGGCATAGGTATATCAAGCGAGAAAGTTCAGAAAGAACTGCAAAACGGTAGCAAGACCACATTTGACATCATGCAGGAGGTCGGAAACAAGCTAAAGGAGTACCCTGCTTCTTCAGCCAAGGTAGGAAAAGCCATCGCAGATATATTTGGAGGTCCTGGCGAGGATGCAGGTCTAAAGTACATCGAGACCCTCGGAGACATTGAGATGAACATGGATAAGGTCAAGGAACAATCCAGTGATGTTGCCAAGGCTCAGGAAAAGCAGGTGGAAGCCAACAAGCGTTTGAAGGATACCGCAAGTGCACTCTTTGACGTTACTGGTGGCGGCTTCGAAATGATGAAGGCTCAGGCGTCAACATTCGTGAGCAACCATCTAACGAAACTATTGAGGGCAATCATCAACCTTTATAACCAAAGCGTGGCATTTAGGGGATTGATTCAGTTGATAGGCTTTGCGTTTAAGTCTGTCTGGCAGGTAGCCTTGGCTGCCTTCAACATCATCATAGATGCCATTAAGCTTGTTGCAAGACCAGTGAGGGGACTGTTGCAGATGTTTGAGGGCTTTTTCTCCTTTGACGTGAAGAAGATGCGAGATGGCTTTAACTCCGTCTTTTCGGGTCTTGGCAATACCGTGAAGGAGGCTTGGGGAGACTTGAAGAAATTCGGCAGCGGAATGGCTGATGCTATCGTGGGTGGCATGAAGAATACTTTTAACCATGCTAACATCAAGATACCAGTCAGCGCAGATGCGCCATCCATGGCGACCGCCACAACCGACAATACAAAGCTCAAGGACGGCACTAATATAGCCAGCACTCCCCCTAAGACCAAGAAGGAGAAGGCAGCAGCCGACAAGGCGGCAAAGGCAGAGGCAGAGCGCAGGAAGAAGCAGGAAAAGGAATTGCAGGAAGCGATTGCGCTTATACAGTATCAGTACAACGATCAAGTAATGGACGCAAAGAAGCGATACCTCGCAGGCATGTACGACAACGAGCGAGAGTACAACAACGACCTCGAACAGCTTGAGAAGAACATGGTAGCGAGGAGCATTGACGCATACGTGGCGGCTGGTGAGATAGGAGCGGAAAAGGCGCAAGAAATGCAGGCTAAACTTCTCGACATCATGATTAAGGCGAAAGCGGACTTGAAGAATAAAGCAAAGGAGATTGTGGACGAACTCAACAAGGAGTTCGAGGACGCAGAGAAGAAGCGAAGGGATGCGGACATCATGAACGGTGGCACTGGAGAGGAAGACGATACAGCCAAGCTTGAGAGATACAAGGCTTTCCTTCAGAGCAAGATGGACGCCTACAAGGACTATGCAGCCGTGCAGGAGCAGCTGCAGAAGGATTTGAGCGATTCCGAAGTCAAGGAGCAAGAGGAAGCCAACAAGAAAAAGGCAGCTTTGCAGGAAGAGCAACTGAAAATGATGAGCGACATGATACAGACCATGGGAGACGGTCTGTCCGAGTTCTTCGAGAGCGAGGATAAATCGCTGCACTCATTCCTCAAATCGATGCTGACATCAATACTTGACGCTATTGAAATAGCAGTTAACGCATACTACGCTCAAATTCTCGCCAAGGAGATTGCGAGCAAGTCGTGGGGAGGTGTTGCGAGTGCAGCTGCGTTGATGGTACTTATCAAGGCTGCGTTTGCGGGCGCAAAAGCACTCGTCAAGGGTTTCTCCACTGGTGGCTACGTCCAAGGCTCGGGCACTGGAACCAGCGACAGCATCCCGGCAAGGCTCTCAAATGGCGAGAGCGTAATGACCGCCAAGGCGACATCGATGTTCAGCCCTATATTATCCGCATTCAACCAGCTAGGCGGTGGCGTTCCTATCGTAGCAAACAACGGAGGCAGCAACATCGGCATGGATATGCTGGCGGCAGCTGTAGCAAGAGGATATCAGATGGCTCCACAGCCAGTAGTGAGCGTGGAGGAGATAAACAGAACCCAGCGGAGAGTGCAGACGATAGAGAATATCGGCAGGATCTAAGGTTGCTGTTATTTAATCAAGATTTGCGTTCTGAGCGGTTTTTGATTAAAGGTGATAAAGTTACACACCCAAGGCAACAAAAGCCGCTTAGAGCGCAAAATTTGGGCTTGTTTAGAAAAATTAACTGCTTACGAGATAAACATATTGAAAAATATCGTATCTTTGCAGCGTTTTAAAACTTAAAAATACCGATTCAATGGCAAAACTCAGAATATACAACGACATCGACAGCCAAGACAACAAGTTCTGGTATCAATGGTGGGGAGGCGACTGCGTATGTTTTCAGGATATAGATGCTTTTGCAGCAAGCATACCGAAAGACGATGATTCAATCGATATGCGCATCTTCTGCAATGGCGGCTCTGTGATTGAAGGCTGGGCGATTTACGACCGACTGCGACAGAGCGGAAAGAAGATTTCCTGCACCGTTGAGGGCAAGGCAGCATCCATGGCAACAATCATCATGCTTGCAGCACCAAAGGAGAACCGCAAGGCATACGAGAACGCTGCCTTCCTCCTGCACAACCCATATGTTCCTGGCTACCTTTTAGGCGACCAGCTGAACGCAAAGGACTTGAAAAACCAGAGCGAGGAATTGCAGATGTGGCAGGATATGATGGTGGACGCATACGTAGAGCGGTGCGAGTGCGATAGGGAAGAGATACAAGCCTTGATGGATAAGGACATCTTCATCAACACCAGCGAGGCTTTGCGCCTAGGTCTTATCAGCAGCACCATTGTACCACTCAGCGCAAGCGCATCGAAACGCAACATAGAAAATTTTATTAATTCAAAACAACAAAATCCAAAAGCAATGGAGAAAAAGACAGAAGTAAAGGCTTCTCTCCTCGACAAGATTCTCGCCAAGTTGGGCGTGAAGACACTGGAGGAAGCAGAGCAGGTGGTGGAAGAGCCACAAGCCAAGGCAGAGCCAAAGGCGATGGAACTCAACACATCGGACGGTCAAGTTCTGACCGTTGAGCGTGAAGAGGGAGATCCACAAGTTGGCGACAAGGCAAGTCCGGACGGAACGTTTGAAATGCCGGACGGTAAGACAATTGTTGTCGAGGACGGTGTAATTACCGACATTCAGACCGCAGGCAATGAAGGCGGTGAAGGCAATGAAGGCGGTGAGGGCGGCAGCGCATCAAGCACCGACAACGAAACCGTAGCCAAGTTGAAACAGCAGGTTGCAGCACTCAAGCAGCAGTTGAACGACACCAAGGCACAGCTGGCAGGCGCACAGAAACTCGCAAAGAGCAAGGAAGACATGCGCATCCTGAATGCCGTGAAGATGGCAGGCGGTGCTGAGAAGGTGTTGGCAGGCTACAGCAGCCACTACCAGCCAGCGCAGCGACAGCCAAGCGGCAAGGGCGCAGGCGACAACGTGAACCCAGTCGAGGAAGGCAAGAATGCCATCAAGGAGAGACTTGCCAAGCTCCACAAAAAGGGCAAGAAGTAACCAAGTATTAACCCATTAAATCAAAAGAAAATAATGGCAGGATTTACAAAACAGCAGCTCGAGAACCTTAAACTCGAGCCAGAAAACCTCGCAAGCATCAAGGATGCCGTGCAGGAAACCTTCTACAACGATGAAGACTTTTCTTCATTCGTGAACATTCAGAAGGTCAAAGAGAAAGACCCTATCGCTCTTCTCGGAGAGATGGAAATGGTAGGTAAGAAGGGTGGCGGTTGCGACCCTACCTATGAGGAGAAGGGTATCGCCAACTCCCAGAAGCGTTGGGAATTCGGACAGTGGGAAATCCCAGTCAAGATTTGCTACGAGGCAATAAAGGGAACCATCGGAGAGTACTCACTGAAGACTGGTACAGCCATTGGCGACCTCACCAGCACCGACTTTATGGCAATCTATGCAGATGCACTCCAGCGAGCCATGGAGCAGATGATTTGGCGTTTCGGCTGGCTTGGCGACAAGGAAGCAACACTGGCAAGTGAAGAAGGTGGCGGTGGCGGCAAGCTGACGGCAGGCTTAGATGTCAGTAATTTCAACGTCTGCGATGGTCTGTTCAAGCGCATCTTTACAGCCACAGCGACAAAGAACCATACCACCATCGCAGCCAACAGCGAGACCACGGCAGCATTGCAGATTTCTGCATTGCGCAAGAGTGGTGCGGCTACTACACTTGTAGACACCATTTTGATGGATGCAGACACACGTATCGTTGACGACAGCGATGCCGTATTGCTCATGACACGCTCGCTTGCTGACGCATTGACCTACGACCTCAAGAAGACCTACCACGACATTATGCCATGGGAGAAGTTGTTCGATGGCTTCGAAGTAGCGACCTACAACGGAGTGAAGATTGCACGTGTCGGCATCTGGGACAGAATGATTAAAGCATACGAGAAGGGCGCAACGACAGTCAACCTTCCACACCGTGCGGTATTCTGCAACCCTAAGCATCTTATGATTGGTACAGACGCAGACAATCTCATCAGCGACCTCGACATCTGGTTCGACAAGAAGGAGCGCAGGAACTATCTCTACGCTACCGGAAAGATTGGCACGGCTCTCCTCGAAGAGGACATGATCCATGCAGCTTACTAATCGCTCCAAATTTTCAGTTTAGTATTAAGTTATTTTGACAATCCTCAACACCCACAAAACGGTGTTGGGGATATAACAATTAAAAACGAATTAATATGGCAACAACTTGCGAGAGCCTTATCGCCCAGGACATCATCATCCCTTGCGAAGACCAGGTAACAAAGGGACTGGAGGGCGATGGACTTATCATCAACCGAGACGACATCGACTTCACCAAGTCCGTTGTAGCGGGCAATATAATTAAAACATTAGTTTTGAAGACTGGCAAGAAAGCATACGCTATCCGGCAGGAAGGCAGCAAGCCATTCACTGGAACCAAGACCGAGCTGACCGTTGGCACGTACCGCAACAGCTGGAAGAACACCGTAGCAGTCGTGGTATTGGCTAACACACCTGACGTTTGCGCCAATATCATTGACGGACTGGCGAATGGAAAGTTCGTTATCATCCTTCGCAACCTCTCTAAGGGAGCGGAAGGAAAGGCAGAGTATCAGGTATTCGGATATGCGCAGGCACTGAAGGCAAGCGCAGGCGAGAACGACAAGTACTCAGACGATACCGAGGGCGGCTGGCTTATCACGCTGGAAGAGGAGAGCGTACCAAAGGCAGCTTACTTCTTCTTTGACACCGACAGCGAGACAACAGCAGCCAAGTATCAGAGCCTTCTGACGGAAGCAGCAGCGTAGCCTATGACATACAAGGAAGCAACAGCCAAGGTCGGGGAGTTGAAGGCACGTTTCGACAGTCCCTTTGATGCAACTGACAAGGCAGTTATAGAAACTCTATATTTCGAGGTAACACGCAAGCGTTTTGTTCCGACAACCTGCCAGCAGTGTTACCACGATGCTTTAATCGAAATTTATCTAAAACTCAAAAAAGAAAAGGCAATGCCAAAAACATGTAATTACGCAATGAAGGCAGGTTTTATCATTTCCTGCCCGGACTTCTACCATGGTAAGATTTTCACGAACGAGAACCTGACCGACAAGGTAGCGCACGAATATCTGACGAAGTACCCACACATGGAAAGCTACTTCCAAAAGATACCCAGCGATGAACTCATCGAGAACAAGCAGCCGCCAGCAGACAGCGAGAACAAGCAGCCGCCAGCAGACAGCGAGAACAAGCAGCCGCCAGCAGACAGCGAGAACAAGCAGCCGCCAGCAGACAGCGACAGCGGTGCAGATGATACCGCAGGGAAAGATCCTGCCGAAAAAGCAGCAGGCAGCGACAAGAAGAAAGACCTCGACCAAGCCGAGAAAGCAGGCAAGGAAGAGTAACAAAACAACAAGTAAAACGACACAAGCAGTATGAACGTTAAGACAGTTAAGAAGCCAAAGCGAAGAGTCGATATTGGCTACGTCAGCCGATTCAAGATGCAGGCATACGGATATGATAATCTTTATCCGCAGAACCTCGCACGCATCACTGAAGCCAGCGGTACGGCAATGCTGTGCCTTAACCGATATGCCCGATTCATTGAGGGCTACGGCTTTGATAGCGACATTCTAGCAGCGTTGGCGATGAACCCACAAGGGGACACGGCAGACGATTTGCTCCGGAACGTAGCGCAAGACCTCGCACGCTTTGGAGGCTTTGCCCTTCATGTAAACTACAACGTTCTAGGGCAGGTGTCGAGCGTGAGCCACGTACCCTTTGAAAATTGCCGCCTTGAAGAGACGGACGACAAGGGGAGCGTGGCGCACGTCTTGCTGCATCCAGACTGGGAGCAGAAGAAAACGAGGAACGGAAAGCGGTTGATGGTAAACGAGAAGACTATTGAGCGCATCAACGTCTTCAACCCCGACCCCGACATCGTCCTTAAACAGATTGAAAACGCAGGAGGCATCGACAGCTACAAGGGGCAGGTTCTGTGGATGAGCCTAGACGGAAAGTTCATCTATCCGACAGCCAGCTACGATTCAGCCATCACGGAGATTTCGACCGATGAGGGACTGGGAAACGTGAAGATGCGAAACGTCCGCAATAACTTCCTCGTATCGTGTATGCTTGTAACAAAAAAAGGCGTTCCGAAGTTCGATGAGAATGGCGAAGAGGTGGAGAGCGGACAGATGATTTCCGATGAAGACCTTTTGCAGTTCCAAGGGGACGAGAACACAGCGAAGATTCTCGCGGTCGAGGTTGAGAACGAGGAAGACGAGCCGAAGGTTGTTGCTTTCCCAACGAAGAACTTCGACAAGGAGTTTTCCGTGACCGACAGCAGCGTTATCGAACGCATCTATGCCCAGTTTCACCAAGAACTCTTCTACTCCATCCGTATTGGCAAGCTGGGATTCAGCGGACAAGTTATGCAGGACGCTTACGAATACTATGCTGGCGAAGTGACAACCGAGCAGCGTTTCATCGAGCGAGCCTTCAAGAAGATTTTCAAGAATTGGCACGACCCAGCCATTCAGAACCTAGACCCCAAGCTACAGCCGCTAAAGTATATCAGCAGCGAGGTGGCAGGGAACAACACGATAGACTAATTGATTGAGCCTATGGGAGAACAGAGAAAACAACTTATCACGGTTGATCAGTTCCGAAAACTGGCACGACCGACCAGCACACACCTAGATGAGGATGATGTGAACGCATACATTCGGGAATGCGAAGATGCGAACATCATACCAGCCATCGGGTATGAGCGGTTCAAGGCAGCGACCGAGCAGGGAGAGTGGGGCGATTCAGTATTGCCCGATTTCCAGCCTGCGGTATTCCTGGACGGTGGCGAATACACCACCAAGAAGGAGGGCGATTGCAGCCAAGAAGAAACCAAGGTGCAGAAGTACACCAGCGGAATACGCAAAGCACTCGCTTATTTCACGTATGCGAGGCTTTTTCGTGCCGATGGCACAATTATAAGCCGAGCAGGTGGAATGCGCCACAGAGACGATTATTCAGACCATGTTCAAGATTTGTCGAACAACAAGCAATACAACGACATCATGGACATGGCAGAAAGATATTTATCAGATGCACTCGAATATCTCAAGGCATTCACCTCGAAAGGAGAAGTGAAGGCACAGCGAGGAACAAGGGCACACATTCACGCAATAGGCAACTAAAAGCACATAAGACATGAACGAGGATATTCAAAAAATGCTCCGTATGGCAGAGCTGATACGAGATGCAACGCAGGTTGGAGAAAACACAGCGGTGCGTGTCGGCACGGAAATTTACGACATCGTTGTCGAGTTAAGCAGGATGCTTGCCATGATGGACGATAAACTGGAGAACGATGCGGTCGTTAGGATTATCAAGAGTGAACTCGCCAAGATAACAATAACGGAAGCGCAAATTGCTGATGGGGCGATAACGGCAGCGAAGCTTGCCGATGGCTCTGTAAAGAACAGACACCTAGCATCCAATTGTGTGACCTCAGATAAAATACAACCGGGAGCGGTCAAACACGACCATCTGACCGAGGACTGTATATCAACTGGAAACATCAGAGACGGCAGCGTGACAGCAAAAAAACTCGGCACGGATATATACAAGGATATCGCAAACAAAGTGACCGACATCGTGACGAAGGACTTCCCTCCAGCAATCACGGAGGAACAGATAACAGATATTACTAGTAAATAACAATTTAAAACAATAGATTATGCAATTTTTAGACGCAATAGGCTTAGCCTATTTCTGGGAGAAGATTAAAGCTTCGTTCGTCAACACTAAAGGAGCAAGTGTAATTAATACGGATGACGATAATTCTGGACTGTCAGTCAATAATAGAGGCTCTGCAACTACAACTCTTACGCCATCAGGCTTCGTCTCTTATAATACTATTGGTGACGAAACAGATATGGTTGCCCGTCTTCAATATGGGGATTTGCTATTAAGTAAAATACACCTAAAATCCGGAACTTCTTCGCAGATCCTTATCGCCGATGGCTCTACCAAGACTATTAATGCAGCCAACGGCATTTGTGGACTTGATGCCAACGGAAGAATCCCGCTCGCACAACTTGGCAACCTCGATACATCTTTGTTCAAGTTGGTAACCAGCCTTCCTTCATCGGGCGAGAGTAACAAGATATACATCGTTAAGGACGGAAGCGATGCCAACGATGTGTATCAAGAGTATTACTATACCAATGGTGCGTGGGAAAAAATCGGTACTCACGCCGTGAAGGTCGATTTAACGCCTTACGCCAAAAAGACGGAAGCGGTAAAAAATGTGGTTTTCAGAGGTGTAGAATCCGATGGGTCTCAAACTTCAGACACTGCATCTCGAAATCTTGTATATACACTAGGTGATGGGAGTGTGAAAGTAGCGGATGTACCTCTTGCTGAACCCAGAACTACTGGGGGAAGACCTTATCCTGGTCAAAACGGCTTCATGAGAGCCTCCGATAAGGCTAAGCTAGATGGCATTGCGGATGGTGCAAACAATTACACCCTGCCTACTGCCAGTGCATCGGTGTTGGGTGGTATTCTTATAGGTTATGGTACAAGCGGTCGTAATTATGCCGTCCTGCTAGATGGAAGCGGTAAGGCTTATGTTAATGTTCCGTGGACTGACACAAACACCACCTATGACTTGTCACCTTATGCTAAAAAGATGGAGACAGTTGACTTTAGTTCAATTAGACTAGACAAAAGGGCTATCGCTAATACACCACAGGGACTGATACAAAAGCAGATTATATTGTTTAATACTCTAGGTGATAATGTTAAAAGTGTAGAAATAGTACTTGAAGAGGCTGCATCTAATATGTCAGGCTTAATGTCCATAAGAGACAAGAATAAATTAGATTACATAGCTGATGGTGCAACTGCGGACAGCGCAATCTCAATATCGGTAATTGATGCATTAAATTAGAAAGGGGGTTTATATGAATTTCTTAGATAAAAATGGACTAAACCATCTTTGGACGAAAATAAAAGCAAGTTTTGGTACAGCTATTGTTGAGAGTTCTCAAAATTCAAACATTCCATTTGTTACAAATCATCAAATTGTTAATGTTAATCGCTCAGGTAATATCAACGTATATGATTGGTTTCAAAAGGCATCAAAAGGAGGCATCCTGGAGGTAGTCTTTGCAGGAGAAGTGCTTGAAAGTTACACTTATTGCAATAACGGCAATATTAGTTACATGTATCAAATGCAAGGAACATCACATGGTCCAGATATTGCTAATATTGGCTTTTTGAAAACGGATTACAATACCTATGCACGCTTAATTAAGATGGATGATGATAAACTTGTTGTTGCAGAGTTTGTTCAAAACAAGTAAAACTAAAATAATTTTAAAATTTTAAAATACACTATTATGAGAAAAAGTACTGGTAGAGCAAAACCGGTAACTCCTAAAGCAGGAGTTACTAAGACCTCAAGAAGATATGCTTGTGGTGGTAAACTTGAACTCTAAGTCGCTGACTTTAGAAACTTAAAAAATAGATATATGAAGAAGAATAAGAAGCAATTACATGAAGCACTGGCTGTGCTTCTTACTAAATTATCATCGGCAAGGGACAATCCCTTGCTGATGGATAACTACGCGGTGAAAGCCTTGCGCACGGTTCTTTTGGAATACAAGGAATCGGGCGAACTTCACGAAGCATACAAGGAACAGATACAATCCACGCTGGAGAGTGACAACCCCTGGGTAGCTATGATGATGAAGTCAATTGGCGCAGACCCTACTATTAAGAACGGCATGACCGATGAAGCCATTGACGGCATGATAGATTCGATGTTGGGAAACGATTAAAACATTTTATTTATGAATGACAAGGAGAAAGAACTATGGCGAGTTATAGACAACGTAATCAAGTGTTGTGCTATTGAACTTCAGAACGGAGAGTTGAGCATTACGAGAGAAGACGTTCTCGGCAAGTCTAGAGCTGAAAATCTCGTAATGGCAAGATGTATGGTCGTTGAGCAGATGATACACGCAGGATTCAGCATAACGACCATTGAGACCGTTCTGAACCGCACCGTTTCAGCAGTGAGACATCTGAGCAAGATGTCTTACACCTATATCAGTACGTCTCGAGTTTATCGACTTGCCACGGCACAAGCGACCCTTCTAAACAAGGACGTAGAGCCGATTTGCATTTAAGAAACAAAAAGAAAATAACCAAAAGCGTTCTTTGACAATAATTCGATAAATACCCCTGCACTAACTTTTTGGAGCGAGCCGAAAATCAGAGTAACTTTGCAGCGGATTCCAATATTTGGCTTCCACGACATAATTAACTCAAAATTTTATGGCAGACACAATTGAAAAAGTCTATTGCACTGGGGACGGTGGCAATGACAACCTAGCAGCAGCGTTGCTCGCTAGAGGTAGAGACAATGATCCAGCGACTATGCTGGCAGCAATGAACGGTGGTATGGGCAACTGGATGAATAACCCGTTTGCCTATATGATGATGATGGCTTGGATGCGAGACTGGAATAACCGTGGCGGCAATTTGCAGGACACGGAATTGCAGAATCAGATTGCGAGCCTTCGCACACAGATGCAGGACGGCAATAATACGGCACTCCTGATGGACGCAGTGAAGGGCAACAACGTTGCTCTTGGTCAGCTGGCGCAGAACCTTAACTGCGATATGAACCAGCTGCAGAATGCAGTCTGTGGCGTGCAGGCAGCAATCCAAAATGTAGGCGGCAAGGTTGGTTTCAGCGCAGAGCGAGTAATCAACGCAGCGAACCTTGGAAACCTCAACATCATCCAGCAGTTGAAGGACTGTTGCTGCACCACCCAGCAGAACATCAACCGTATGGGCTACGAGAACCAGTTGGGGCAGAAGGACATCATCAACGCAATGCAGCAGGGGTTCTGCTACACCAATACTGGGCTGGAGCGAGGTTTCAGTAACCTCGGCAACCTCATCCAGACGGTCGTTTGCGACTTGAAGAACTCGGGCAAGGACAACACCCAGCGCATCGTTGACGTTCTCAACAACCACTGGGAGCAAGACCTTCGCATCCAGCTGGAGGACAGCAAGCGCAGAGAGCAGACTGGTTTCATTATCCAGCAGCTGAAGACCACCACAACCACCACTGGAGCGTAGCTGGCGGTCTGAACAAAATCTATCAAGGGGCAACTCGCTGTTCTATCAGTGAGACCCCTTTTTGTCTATTTATCGAACTATTAAAAAAGAGCGCATTATGGAATTTAAGAATATACAGAGAAATCACCCGGTCTATCTGCTAGACAAGCAGACGGTGGAAGTTAAGGAAGGCAAGGTCGTAGACAACCAGCCGCACATCAACACTGGCATCGCAACCATTTCCAGCAGCGGACAGCCAATGCGAGACGTAACAATCGAGGTGGAGGGAAAGCAGACCATCTACACCATACCCGAACACCTCGGAGTTACCTTTGCAGGCGAAACCGTACTGGCAACCGATAAGGCAGACCTTTTGCCCGAAGTAGGCAAGTTGGTAAATGAAGCCGATGAGATAATCAAGGCATACGAGCCAAGCAAGGAGCGGAAAGCCAAAGGCGAGGAACTTCTTGCAGCTTTGAACCCGGCAATCAAGGAGAAGCAGGAAACCGAAAAGCGTTTCAAGGCACTTGAGGGCGATATAAGCGGCATTCGTGGCATGGTTAAGCAATTACTCGACAAACTAGGATAGGAGGGCGCACAATGAAGAAAATCATCGTTTTGCGCCATTCTTGCGACAGCGAGGAAGAGCGACACCAGCACCAAGAGAGCGACATCATCCACGGCTTGCCATACGAGAAGGCAGCAAAGGCACTCATGGGAGCCAGCGGATATGTGGCATACGTTGCCAAGCACGGCTACCACTTCACGAAGCAGCTAGCAATCAAGGCAAGCGAGCAGATGAAGAACGTAGACGGAACGAGCCACCGTTGGACGGTAGACGAAATCCGGCTGGCAACAAACAACGAGATAATCTCCAAGGGCGCAACCATCGGGGATATTCTCTATTTGACAAATATGGCTTATGCGGACTTCTATCCAAAGGTAATCAAGACCGAGAGCGACTGCGTACAGTATGCTATTGCCGTAGCCAGTGATCCGGACGGATACGAGGGTATGGCATTCTGCAGGTGGACGGCAGACATCATCGGAAAGGGCGTTACCATCGACTGGGAGAAATTGGAATAAACCAAAAAAAAATAAATTGATATGAGCGAAGTATTTCACGATTTTCAGGTGCACCACCTTTATTTGTGCGCCCTAGTAATTTTTATCTGTTTCGCTACGATTCTGATAGCGATGACAATTGACTTGATAGCAGGCATACAGAAGGCGAAGGAACTGCATATTGCAAGAACGTCAACTGGACTAAAGAAGACGTGCGACAAGGCGAAGAAGTATTTCCCGACATTCGGTATTGCTTCGCTTATGGACGTGGCTACGTGCATTATCTCTCCCTTCCCTTTGTTCGCCATTGCCTGGACGGTGTATCTGCTTCTTTGCGAATTTAAGAGCATCCGGGAGAAGGCATACGAGAAGGCTGAGATACGCAAGCAAGACCGCACGATGCAGGTGATCCTTGAGAACAAGGACGAAATTGCGAAGGCGGTTGTCGAGATAATGAAAGAAGAGCGGAAGAAAGGAGGAGACAATGAGGATAACTAGGGAGCAACTTATAAAGGTAATGCCGAATGCAGGCAGCAGGGCAGACACCTATCTTCCAATCATCAACGGATGGGCAGAGCATTTCCGCATCAATACTCCTTTGCGAATGGCGCACTATCTCGCACAGATTGCCCACGAAAGCGGAGAGTTGAGGTACACCAAGGAACTGGCAAGCGGCAGAGCCTACGAGGGCAGGAAAGACCTAGGCAACACCCAGCAGGGCGATGGCGTGAAGTACAAGGGCAGAGGATTGATACAGATTACCGGGCGAGCCAACTACAGGAAGTATGCCAATTATTGCGGCTTCGATGTTGTGGGCAGTCCCGAACTCCTGGAGCGTCCTCTGGGAGCAACGAAATCCTCGATGTGGGTATTCGACACCTTCGGCTGCAATGAGTTGGCAGACCAAGACAACTTGAAGGCTATCCGCAGGAAGATAAACGGAGGCTATAATGGACTGGCAGCCTGCGAGAAGTATTTGAAGCGAGCCAAGGAATCCTTGAAAATCGAGGTGCTTGTATAATAAACACATCAATCAAACATTTTAAAGTATGGAAAATTCAAGAAAAGGGCGAAATTTGCGTTCTGTGGCGTTATTTCTCGCCATGCTTATAATTACCCCACTTTTGATTTTGGGCTGTTCCTGCGCAAAAACAGCCGCAAATAACACTGTTTATCGCGATAGCGCACACACCAGTTTAAGACGTGACAGTGTGAGCCATCGGCAGATCCACTGGCAGGACACCCGGCAGCAGGACAGCGTAATCAAGCAGGACAGCGTGCTGGTCTATATCAAGGGCGACACCATAATCAAAGAGCGGTGGCACAACCTTACGACCACCAGATGGAGAACAACGACCAAGACGGACACCATCGTGGGCGACATTTACAAATTCGTGACTGACACCGTAAAGGTCAAATATTACGTTAACCGATACAAGACCAAGGAGGTAGAGAAGCCAGCGAGCACATGGCACAAGATAAGATTATTCGCTGGAGATTGCGTATTGCTATTCCTGGCAATCTTTGCGGTTTGCTGGATAAAGGAGCGCATCAAGAAGAGAGTTCAATAGGTTCAATCATAATATCTTTAAAAGGGCAGGGAGCGCAGGAGAGCGTTTTTCTGCCCATTTTTTTGCAAAGAACACTTTTCATTGAGAGAAAAGGGGTAGGGGTTATGAGAGTTAGATTATATTCATTCTAGCTAATGCGTGCAGGTTATTATTATATAGAGCGTGGAAAGCGTACCGAAAACAGCCAAAAGCGTACTGAAAACAGCCTAAAACGTACCGAAAACGACCGAAAATAGCCGTGCTTACGACATAAACAGCCAATAAAAGTTAAAATATTAATATCTTTCGGGAAAAGTTTTGGTAGAACCGAAAAATATTAATATCTTTGCATCGTGTTTAGGAGATAAGCACATTAAACATTCAGTAATTTAAGCCCTAGGCAACACGGTTAAGCCAAAGAAAATGAAAAAGTCAAATTCAAACATTTTAGAGTTCACTACAAAGTTTATCAACTCAAACTTCCGCATCAAGGTATTCGTACGCACAGAGGATGGCAAGAAGATAAACACACTCGTAGGTGTAAGCGGTATCTTGAAGCTCATCGGTGCAGAACTCTTCAATAAGTTTATCAAGCGAGCATTGAAGGCTGGTATGGACGCTTGCCGTTGCGCTTTGAGACGTGGACTTGTAGTTACATTGTATGCTAAGTAATCAAGATGGGTGGAGTGACATACAAGTATTACATCACGGAACGAGAAATTTAAATTTGGTAAGATATGAAGGAATACGACAAGATACCAGCACAAGCAGTGGTCGAGGTAACGACCAGCTGGGGAAGAACATGCCTGCGAGAGATTGGGCGAGACCTAAAGGAAGGTACGGTGCTCGATGGCTATTATTATCCGGTAAGCAAGGCTTTCGACTTTAATTGGAAGGGAGAGGGCGCAATGCTGTGGATCGGGGACAACGGAAGGCTTGTAAGTCTCGGAGAAGGGCAAAAGCATAAATACATGATGCTATCCCGAATGCTATCCGATTGCAAGTACTTCCTTCGCAACCCATACGAGCGACACCTCTATTTCCCGAGCATCGCCCGGCATTGCAAGGAAATGCGCCAGTATTGGCTTGCATTGAACATCAAACCCGACTGGCTAAGCTACAAGCAGATTGGCAGGCTTGAGCACAAGATGAACCGAATGAAAACAAAGTTAGATAGGCAATTTAAAAAAGACAGAAGACAATGACAGAACAAGAGTACAGAGAAGCCCTGCACAGAATCAAGGTGAAGGCAGAGAATGAAAGAAGAATGCTGGCAAAGGAATTTGCCACGGAGCACAACCCGGTTAAGGTTGGCGATTATATCAGCGACTGCTTCGATACGATAAGGGTCGAAGGCTGGGATATTTCACATAGAGGCTACGAATACACCTCCTTGCCTTGCCTGGTATATAAAGGCAAGACCTGCAAGAAGGATGGCACTCCACGCAAGTACCCGAAGAAGTGCAGTGTCGAGCAGCGCAACCTATTGCGAGTAAACGGAGAACCAGTAAAAAATTGCGGATATGGAGAATAATAGAAGAAACATCAAGAGAACGAAGAAGGGTGCTGGCGCAACGGTCAAGCTAGTTGGAATACAGATAGACAACGACCTGCTGCCTTTCCTCAACGCATTGCCCAACAAGTCACGATTCATCAATGATTTGTTGAGAAAGAAATTTTTTGGCAAATAATTTGGTGGTTTCAAATGAAAAGCGTACCTTTGCATCACTGAATGTTTAAAGTGGTCTCCACTTATTACCCCAGCGGCTCGACTTTTCACCGCTGGGGTATTTTTTTGCCCATTTTAAGCCGTAAATGTAAAATAACATTAAAATAACAATAAAATAAAAAGAAAATCGTTTGAAAATTTGGTGGAACCGAAAAATATTAATATCTTTGCATCGTGTTTAGGAGATAAGCACATTAAACATTCAGTAATTTAAGCCCTAGGCAACACGGTTAAGCCAATGAGTTATGAAGATTAATACTTTCCCTCGCACTAAGACAGAGGCTATGGAGATTGCTAAAGAGTACATTTCAAATCCTGATGGTCTCGCTTATGATATGGATATGAGTGTTGAAGAAGCTAAGGAATTGGCAGAGATTGTATGTGAGCATCGCATCCTCACCGTTAAATGCGATGGTGACGCTCCATTGAAGCTTTATTATAAGGTTGAAGAGTAATTATAAATTAGTAACATTTAAGCCCTACGCATCACGGTTAAGCGGAAAAATATGTTAGAAGAAGAGTTGATTAAGACAGGTTATCGATATAGTGATAACGAAGACGGAACTTTTGATGTATGTTATGACCACAATCAAGATGCCTTCTTCTCGCCCCTGAATGGTTATCATGTTGCAACTGTCAAAGAGGACGATGAACTCTGGTATGTTGATAACGGCTGCGGAGCAGGATGGGGAGAATACCCCAAGAAGGATTGGACTTTAGAGAGAGCCATATACGACCAGTGTATTGACGAACATATCAATTAATAACGTTTTAAGCCATCGACATTACGGTCAAGTCAATAGATACGAAGCGTTTATAAATCATATAAAAAGGGACTGACGAAAGCCAGTCCTTTTTTTTTGTTCCGCAAACAGCCCGACCACCTGCATTCTATATATGTTTTTGTGCTCTTTCTTTCGATTTACCCCGAAATTTGCGTTCTGAGCCGCTTACGTGGTAAGCACGTAGAACTTCCCAGAAAACAATTTGAGCCGTTTCTGCGGCAAATCCGCAAGAAATAAGGCTATTTTTTGTTGTATAGCACGTAATCAATAACCCTGCGGTTTGCTTCATCTACTCTCGATAGGTCTGCATTGATGTAGGTATCAGTTACCCGGACACCGAACGAATGACCCAGCGCAAGCGACACCACGTCCTTTTGTATACCAATGTTGAAGGCAATGGATGCCCACGTATGGCGAGCGTAGTACGTAGTAAGCCCTGGGCGCACCTTTGCGAGTTTCTTATTAATCATGACCGTTGCAACATCAACGTTTCTGAAATGCTCCGAGAAACGAAGCAGCTTCTTTTCCCCTTTGTACTTCTCGATGATTCGGAGAGCTTCTGGATGAAGAAGGATGGAGTAATGCCTGCCAGTCTTAGCCCGGTCGTATTCCAATCTACCACGGACGATATTCTCCTTTGTCAAGGCGAACAAGTCACTCACATTGATACCAATCAGCAGGAACATCAGCAGGAACATGTCGACCAGCTCATCACCACCAGCTTCGAAGATAGAGCGGATTTCCTCAACAGACAAATCTCGCTTTTTCGTTGTCTCAAGCCGGAGACTGTACCTGCGGAAAGGGTAGTTTTTCGTCTGCTCATTATCAATCGCCAAGTTGAAGACAGCAGCGACACAGAGCATCCTGCTGGCTCTTGTATTCCTCGACAAGCCTTCCTTTGCCATGAACGCATCGAAATCTTCAAGCCAAGAGCGGTTAATCTCATCGTATGTAAGCAGAGCCGCTTTTTCCTTCCCAAGGAAAGCTTCAATCTTTGCCCAAGTATATTTATATCTGTTTATCGTGTTCTCTTTCAGATTCCTGCCCTCGTAGGCAATGAAGCCATCACGAAGCAAGGCGACCTTTTCCCTTGCAGGCTCGGCTTCAAGCATGATTAAGTCCCGGAGTTCCCTAGCCGTAATATCGCCACGGTATGTTTCCCTGCATTGCGCCTTCATCATCATTCTATTATAGAAATTCAGACGGTCAAGAAGAAAATCGTTGATAGCATCACGATCCGGACGCTTGCGCACCTTGCAAGCCCTTTTATCCCATTCATCCTTTTTGCAGTATTGATTGAGGGATATGAAGGCAGTCCCACCATGGTGGTTGACAGCAAGCCGGATGGAGAACGTACCATCCTGCCTTTTTACCCTCGTATCTAAATATAGTCTAAGTGTTGCCATAATTCCGTGCAGTATTTATTCAGTTTATTTTAAGCGTTAAGAGCCGCAATTGTGCAACATGGTGCATGATTGCGGCATTTTCAAGTTATCAGAGTATCAAAGAACCCCTTTAAATACTGGGAAAACCAGTAAAGTTGTACTTAAAATCATTGTCTTTTCCTTTCTTTTTTATGTTATTATCAATGTTATTTATAGCTTAGACGATAAAAGTAGTGAAAAGGTTGCAGAAAATCCAAAAATAATTGTTACTTTTGCATCTGAAAAATAAATATTTATAGGTTATATGAACAAGAGATTGATGTTTTCGGCAGCACTCGTGATGACGCTGCTTTCGGCAAACGCTCAGAAAAGGGCGGTTACCATCGAGGATTTGTACAGGGTGAAGGGCGTATCTTCGGTGAGCCTTTCGCCTGATGGTAAGACGGTTTGCTATACCGCCAGTTCTTCTGACCTGAAGAACCAGAAGTCTGGCTCCGACATCTACATCATGAATGCGGATGGCTCTCACACCAAGGCTCTTACCGAGGATGGAAAGAGCAGTTCTGCCGTATGGAGCAAGGATGGAAAGAGTATCTTCTTTACTAATTATGAGAAAGGGACGGCTCAGATCTTTCGCATGGATCTGACTACCTGCGAGACGGAACAGGTAACTGATTATGAGTTGGGTATCGGTAGTCCTGTCATCTCTCCGGATGAGCGATACATTGCCTTTACCGAAGAAGTATATCCCGACCTGGGAGCTGATGCCAAGGCTAACAAGGCCCGGATGGAGAAAAAGGAGCAGGGACCTGTACAGGCGCATATCGCCGACAAGTTGCTCTACCGTCATTGGACGAGCTATAATGATGGCAGATGCAATCACCTTATCCTTTTCGATACACAGACGAAGACTTACAAGGATCTGACTCCGGGCAATTATTCGCTGATATTCGTGGTTGGGGGTGGAATCACCTATCAATTCTCTCCTGACAGCAAGGAGATCTGTTTCGTATCCAATCATGATGAGCATCAGGAGGCTAGCACCAATGCCGACCTGTGGACGGTATCTGTGAATGGGGGAGAACCGGTCTGCATCACGAAGGAGAACAAGGCTTGGGATGGTACTCCAGCCTATTCGCCTGACGGCAAGTATATCGCTTACCGCTTGCAGCAAGTGCCTGGTTATGAGTCTGATCGCTTCCGTCTTGCTATCTACGACCGGGCTGCAAAGAAGTCTACCGTCCTAACAGAGAAGTTTGACAACTGGGTAGATGATTACAAATGGGCTCCCGACAGCAAGAGTATCTTCTTCCTCGGTCAGGTACAGGGCGCTGAGCCGCTCTACAAGCTCGATATAGCCAGAAAAACCATCTCGCCGGTATTGACGGGCAAGGCCATCTCGGAGTTTGATTTCGACAATAAAGGTATGGTATATTATACCTATAGCACGACAGGCAAGCCATCGGCTCTCTATCGCCAGCAGATGAAAAAGTGGAATGGAACTCCTGTAGCCAGCGGCAAGGAACAGCAGATTACCTTCCTCAACCAGAAGTTGGAGGATGAAGTGGATATCCGTCCATCTGAGAGTATCTGGGTAGAGGGTGCTGGTGGCGACAAGGTACAGGTATTCATCGTGAAGCCACACAACTTTGATGCCAGCAAGAAATATCCGCTTATCATCAATGTGCATGGCGGACCACAGATGCAGTGGATGAATTCCTTCCGTGGCGACTGGCAGGTTTATCCTGCTGCCGGTTATGTGGTGGCTTATCCTAATCCTCACGGTTCTACGGGATATGGTCAGGCTTTCACCCGTGCCATTTCTGGCGACTGGGGCGGAAAGGTATTTGAGGATGTGATGAAGGTTACCGATAAATTGGCAACTCTGGAATATGTTGATTCTACCAGGATGGGAGCGATGGGATGGTCGTATGGCGGTTACATGATGAACTGGCTGCAGGGACATACCAAGCGGTTCAAGTGTCTGGCTTCCATGATGGGCGTATATGACTTGCGCTCTATGTGGGGCAGTACTGAGGAAGTATGGTTTCCTAACTTTGAGTTAGAGGGACAGCCTTATAATTCCGATCTCTACGAGAAGTGGTCGCCATCCTCATACATCAAGAACTTCTCAACACCAACCCTCGTGATGACGGGCGAGCTGGACTATCGTGTACCGTATACCCAGAGTTTGCAGTATTTCACAGCCTTGCAGACCCTGAACATTCCTTCGCGACTGATAGTCTTGAAGTATGATGGTCATTGGCCAAGCAACCTGAAGTCGATGCCGCTCTATTACAACGCGCACCTCGACTGGTTCCATCGTTATCTCGGTGGTGCTCCTGCACCTTGGGATACAGAGAAGATGGTGAATAATGAGATAGAGTACTAAAATGCCCTATATATAATAAGGTGTAGAAAAACAAAATAAAAAAGCTCCATTCGCAATCAGATGCGAATGGAGCTTTTTTCTGATAATTAAAAACTTACTTTGTTTCCTGTTCTTCCTGCATGTCCAGATACTGGTTGTCCTTGTCGTAGAATTCGTACTGGAGGAATGCCAGTTTCTGTGAAGGAATCACATTGAAGCCGAAACCATACTTAAACTGCCATCTGCGCTTCAGGGAAATGAAGCCCTTGTTGATGAAGGCAGCCACGTAAGGATTCACATACAAAGTGAATTTCTTGACGCCAATCTTGTTGACTAGGCGGTCGATTTTTCTTTCCAACTGGTCGGTAAAGAGGATGCTAGACTTGATCTTGCCCGTACCGAAACAGGTAGGGCAGGTTTCATCTACATTCACATCCATAGCCGGACGTACACGCTGGCGTGTAATCTGCATCAGTCCGAACTTGCTCAATGGCAGGATGTTGTGCTTGGCACGGTCCTTCTGCATGTTCTTACACATGCGCTCATAGAGCAACTGTCGGTCTTCGGCAAGATTCATATCGATGAAGTCGACAACAATGATACCTCCCATATCTCGGAGGCGCAATTGTCTAGCCAACTCATCAGCAGCGCCGAGGTTAACATCCAGTGCATTTGCTTCCTGACCTTTCTCACGAGTTCTGTTACCACTGTTTACATCGACAACGTGCAAGGCCTCGGTGTGCTCGATGATGAGATAAGCACCGTGCTTGTAGTTAACAACACGACCAAAGCCAGCTTTAATCTGCTTGGTAATGCTGAAATTGTCGAAGATAGGCACCTTACCGGTGTAGAGCTTAACTATGCCCGCCTTTTCAGGGGCTATTAGAGAAACATAGTTCTTCACCTCGTTCATTACATCTTCGTTGTTCACGTAGATGTTCTCGTAAGATGGGTTAAACAAGTCACGCAAGAGAGCAACGGCTCTTCCGGTCTCCTCGAATGCAAGTTGCGGGCGCTGCTGGGTCTTCTGTACCTTGGCGATAGCATCCTCCCATCGCTTCACCAGGACTTTCAGCTCAGCATCGAGCTCAGCGACCTTCTTACCCTCAGCCACAGTGCGGACGATAACACCGCAATTCTTTGGTTTGATGCTGTGAATGAGTTGTTTGAGTCGGGAGCGTTCTTCACCGCTTTTAATTTTCGACGAGACAGAAACTTTATCACCGAATGGCATGAGTACCAGGTATCGGCCCGCGAATGAGATTTCGCCTGTGAGTCGAGGTCCCTTGGTAGAGATTGGTTCCTTTACGATTTGCACCAGCACTTCCTGTCCTGCTTTGAGTACATTCTGTATGCTGCCGTCCTTTTCCAATTCAGGCATTTTGCTGGCTTTAGAGAATGGGAAAAGTTTCTTTCTGTCGCTCTGTACTTGTTTAAGGTACTTCTGGTAGGAATTAAAATGACTTCCTAGGTCAAGATAATGAAGAAAGGCGTCGCGTTCATAACCTACATCCACGAAGCAGGCGTTAAGACCCGGCATCAGTTTTTTTACCTTTGCGATGTAGATGTTGCCCACAGAGAACGATGCCTCACGAGGTTCGTTCTGGTATTCCACCAGCTGCTTGTCCTCCATGAGTGCGATAGAGATGTCTTTCTGTTGGACATCAATTACAACTTCGCTTGTCATATCTTCAATAATCTTTTAACTTTAAATTAATACAAAAAAAGGGTATGTCATTCCATATCAGAACTGACACACCCCCTCAGTCACGAACTGACCGAGAGCTATAGTAGACTAGCTACAATGCTAGCTTACTTGCTCTTATGTCTGTTCTTACGTAATCTTTTTTTACGCTTGTGAGTAGCCATCTTGTGGCCCTTCTTTTTCTTTCCGTTTGGCATGATTTTAAAATTTTAAAATATTGTTATTATAAAAAATGATATTTCTCTCTTCCTGTCCAGCAGTATTACTGAGCGTTCTGCATCTCCTCGATGAAGCTCTTTGATGGCTTGAAGCTTGGCAAGTCGTGAGCTGGAATGGTGATGGTTGTATTCTTAGAGATGTTACGGGCAGTCTTAGCAGCACGATGCTTGATGTTGAAGCTGCCGAAACCACGCAAGTATACATTGTCCTTCTTTTCGATGAGGCACTTCTTAACCTCTTCCATAAAAGCCTCTACTACAGTACCTACTTCTTTCTTAGGCATACCAGTAGCGATAGCTACCTCATTAATGATATCTGCTTTGGTCATTTCTTTATTTTTTACTAATTTTACTTGTTAATCTTTATTTCGGTGTGCAAAGATACAAGTTTTTTATGATATAACAAAATACTTAAGGCTTTTTTTGCAAAAATAATGCTCTAAGTATTTGCATATAAGGTTTTTATTGCGTATTTTTGCACCAAAATAGAGAAATTATGAGATTTAAGAGATATTTTTTGGCTTTGATGATAGTTGCCTTTCATGCATTGGCGTTGATGGCTGGGGAGGTCTGGACGGCGAAAAATGTACCGATTCCTTTCCTCAGGGATTCTACGCAATATGTTTCCGACCCGGATGGATATGTTGACAAGGCTCAGAAGGATTCTGCCAATTTCTATCTTCAGAAACTGAAGTTGGAGTGTGGCGTACAGAATGTGCTCATCATTGTGGGAAAGGTTGACAACCAGGATGCCTTTCGGATGGCGCAGGATGTGGGCAACCAATATGGTATCGGTTACAAGAAGAGCCGGAGAGGACTGGTTATCGTCATCGCGGTGGAGGACCATAAGTACTTTATTGCTCCAGGAAGTGGACTGGAGGGGGAGTTGACCGATGTGGACTGCGATGATATTGCCCGGGCTTGCATCGTGAAGTATATGCGCGAAGGCAATCCGGGCGAGGCAGTAGCATCTGTGAGCCGTGCTATATATAATAAGGTGAAAAGTGGACGGACGGGAATTGCGGATGTTGATGAAGGTTCGGTTAATGACGAAGAGGACTGGTTCCTGGTCATTATCCTGTTCCTTATCTTCTTCGGTATTCCTATCTATCTGTTTATCAGGTATATTCTGGAGATGCTCGGCATTGTGAAGCCAAGACCGAAGAGCAATCAGAGAAACCAGTCTCGTAGGAGAAACAACGACGATGACTGGATACCTCCTTTCTTTATGGGAGGTGGCGGTTCTTCCGGCGGCGGTTTCTCGGGCGGTTCTTTTGGCGGAGGTACCTTTAGCGGAGGTGGCTCTGGCGGAGGATGGTGATGCCTTTGATAGTTAATAGTTTATAGTTTAGAATTAATAATTAATAATAATGACAATGGAACAGACAATGAATTCAAACATGCAACCGGCAAAGAGAGGTATAAAGAAAAGCTGGATTATTCTGGGCATCGTAGTTGTGCTGGTACTATGGATGTTCAGTGGTTATAACGGATTGGTAGAAAAACAGGAGTTGGCTACCACAGAGTTGGCTAATGTTCAGACTCAGTATCAGCGTCGTGCTGATATGATGCCACAGTTGGCTAAGATCGTAAAGGCTTATGCCAAGCATGAGAAAGAAACCTTTGCCGAGGTAACCAAGGCTCGTGCTGCTGTTGGTCAGGTAAAGCTGGATGCCAATAATCTTACTGAGGCTAGCCTGAAGAAATATGCTGCAGCACAGGGCGAGTTGGCGAATGCTTTCTCCAAACTGATGGTAGTAGCCGAGAAATATCCTGAGTTGAAAGCCAGCGAGAACTTCAAGGCTCTTCAGGTTCAGGAAGAGGGTACGGAAAACCGTATCAGCGAGGCACGCCGTAAGTATAATGAAGCCGTTCAGAACTATAACCAGACGGTTAGAAAAATGCCAAGTGCCCTTATTGCCGGCCTCTTCAATTTCAATGTGATGCCTAAGTTTGAGGCAGCAGCAGGAGCTGAGAAGGCGCCAGACTTGGATATCTAATTTAGAATTGATCATTAAGAATCCTGTTTTTCAACGGGATTAATAGATTTGTTATCTAGTCAATGGGAACGCGAAGTGTCC
Source organism: Segatella copri (assembly GCF_024330485.1). Taxonomy (GTDB): domain Bacteria; phylum Bacteroidota; class Bacteroidia; order Bacteroidales; family Bacteroidaceae; genus Prevotella; species Prevotella copri_L. The sequence continues at coordinate 52,383 of NZ_JANDWX010000019.1, forward strand.
CATTGGCTAGATTTTCTGTTTTATGCGCTTTCAATTTGAAAGTAACTCAATATTTTATATATATTTTGTATTTCAAATGTTTTTTATTTCAGAAATTCTTTGTATCTTTGCACGCAATTTAAGAAATATGGTAGAAATACCGCAAACATTGAAATTTCAATAAGGTTAATTACAAATATGAAACAAACAAAGATTGTCGCTTCCATCAGTGATCGTAGATGTGATCAGGATTTTATCCGAAAACTGTTTTTCGCCGGTATGAACGTTGTTCGTATGAATACTGCTCATGCCACAGAAGAGGGTATACGCACCATCGTAAAGAATGTAAGAGCCGTGTCTCCACATATTGGTATTATGATTGATACCAAAGGTCCTGAGGTGCGAACTACAGGTGTGAAGGAACCTATCCACTACAATGTTGGTGATGTAGTGAAAATCTTTGGACGTCCGGAAATGGAGTCTTCTCATGATATTGTGAATGTGAGCTATCCTGACATCGCAGCCGATGTTAAGGTAGGTGATGATTTGCTCTTCGATGATGGTGAACTCGATATGAAGATTATCGACAACCAGGGGCCTATGCTGGTTGCCGAGGTTCAGAACGAGGGAGTGCTCGGGGCTCACAAGAGCGTGAATGTGCCGGGAGAGCATATCGACCTGCCTGCACTGACAGAGAAAGACCGTCGAAATATTGAACTCGCTATCGAGTTGGATATTGATTTCATCGCTCACTCTTTTGTGCGCAATGCAGCCGATGTGAAGGCAGTTCAGGATATCTTGGATGCTCACAACAGTGATATCAAGATTATCTCAAAGATAGAAAATCAGGAAGGTGTTGATAATATTGACGAGATTATTGATGCCTGCTATGGTATCATGGTTGCCCGTGGTGACCTGGGTATCGAGGTGCCAATCGAGAGAATTCCAGGCATCCAGCGCCGCATCATCTCTAAGTGTGTGAAGGCGCAGAAACCGGTAATCGTTGCTACACAGATGTTGCATACCATGATTAAGAATCCACGTCCTACCCGTGCAGAGGTAACCGATATTGCCAATGCTATCTTCTATCGCACCGATGCGCTGATGCTTTCTGGTGAAACAGCAAGCGGAAAGTATCCTGTAGAGGCTGTGCAGACCATGGCCCGTATTGCTGAGCAGGCAGAGAAGGATAAGTCTCCACTGAATGATATTGATCCAATGGAAGATGGTAAGATTGACCAGAAACTCTTCCTGGCTCATGCTGCCATTGAAGCTACTAAGAAGTTGGGTGTTGCTGGTATTATTACCGATGGCGAGACCGGTCAGACAGCACGCGACCTGGCAGCCTTCCGTGGTCCAAATCCGGTATTGGCAATCTGCTATAAGGAGAAACTTCAGCGCTGGTTGAATCTGAGCTATGGTATTATTCCAATCCATCAGAAGGATCAGGTTTCTACCAAGGCTATGTTTACTGCTGCGGTACGTATGCTTCGCCAGAAAGGCTACTTAGGTGAGGAGGATAAGATTGCTTATCTGAGCGGTAGCTTTGGAGAGGGTGGAGGCACAACCTTCGTTGAGATTAATAAAGTGAAGAAGATTTTCGATAACAGTTATAGCTTTAATTTGCCATCAAATGGCATCGAAGATAAGTAAAAAAGGCTATTATTTCAAAAAAAAATAGACGTAAATAGAATTATTGGTGCAAAAATTTGCAGTATTCAAAAAAATACCGTAATTTTGCACCAATATTTTAAAACGAAAATTTTAGAAAATGAAAAAACTCGTTAGTTCAGTTTTAGTCGCTTTGACTATGCTCTTAGTACTTGGCAGTTGTGGAAGTACTAAGAATGTAGCTTATTTCCAAAATGCAGATTCTATCAGCTTGGCTGCTTCAAGAATGCTTTATGAAGCCAAGATTATGCCTAAGGACGAACTTACAATTACAGTAATTACAACAGATCCAAAGGCTGCCATGCCTTTCAACCTCTCTGTCTCTCAAACATTGGGTACAGGCGGACAGCTGAGTTATGGTAGTGGTTCACTGCAAGGATATCTGGTTGATAATGATGGTAATATTGAGTTTCCTGTTGTTGGAACCTTGCATGTCGGTGGTTTGACCAAGAAGCAGGCTGAAGATCTCATCAAGAATAAGGTGAAGCCTTATCTGGCAGAAAAAGAAAATCCTATTGTTACGGTTCGCATGGGCAGTTACCATGTATCTGTATTAGGTGAAGTAGAAAAGCCAGGAATTATTTATGCTCCACAGGAGAAGATGAGTATTCTTGAAGCTTTGGCACAGTGTGGCGACTTAACTATCTATGGTAAGCGTGACAATGTATTATTGATTCGTCAGGATGCAGCAGGAGAGAAGCATACTTATCGTATGAACTTGAATGATGCAAATATTATTAATTCACCATTCTATTATCTGCAGCAGAATGATATTATCTATGTAGAACCAAATAAGGTGAAAGCTCAAAACTCATCTATCGGTTCATCTACTACATTGTGGTTCTCTGCCGTTGGAACATTGATTTCTATTGCATCATTGATTGTCAATATCTTGCGATAGCAGGTAATAGGTGGGAGTAAAATCAGGATACTACAAAAATAATAATATATATATATATGTGTGGCATTGTAGGATATTTAGGTAAGGGTGAGGCTTATCCTGCCCTTATCAAAGGTTTAAAGCGTCTGGAATATCGTGGATACGATAGTGCAGGTGTGGCTCTTATCAGTAATGATGGTGCTTTGAACGTTTACAAAGCAAAGGGTAAGGTGGCAGATCTTGAAGCGTTCTGCTCTGATAAGGATATTTCGGGACATGTGGGTATTGCTCATACTCGTTGGGCTACCCATGGAGAGCCTTCAGCTGTAAATGCTCACCCGCATTATTCCTCTAGCAAGAACCTTGCCATGATTCATAATGGAATCATAGAAAACTATGCCGATATCAAGAAGAATCTCATTGCTAAGGGAGTAGAGTTTAAGAGCGAGACGGATACTGAGGTTCTCGTTCAGCTGATTGAATATATTCAGATAAAGAAAAATCTCGACTTGCTGACTGCCGTTCAGGTGGCTCTCCGTCAGGTAATCGGAGCCTACGCTATCGCTATTCTTGATAAGCGTAACCCTAATCAGATCATTGCTGCCCGTAAGCAGAGTCCGTTGGTTGTAGGTATCGGAAAGGATGGTGAGTTTTATCTCGGTTCTGATGCCAGTCCTATCATCGAATATACAGATAAGGTGGTTTATCTGGAGGATGGTAACATCGCTGTGATGCGCCTCGGTGAGGAATTGCAGGTGGTGAACATCCAGAACGTTAAACTCAACCCTGAGGTACAGACCGTAGACATTGATCTCGGTCAGATAGAGAAGGGCGGTTTCCCTCACTTTATGTTGAAGGAAATTTTTGAGCAGCCAGAGTGCCTTCGTAACTGTATGCGTGGCCGTGTAGTTAGCCGCACAGTGGAAACTCGCGTAATGACTGATGGCGACGATACAACCAGCAAGAAGGAGACTGAGATGGGTGTCGTGCTCAGTTCCATTACCGACCATCGCCAGCAGCTTCTCAATGCCAAGCGAATCATCATCGTGGCTTGTGGTACATCATGGCATGCCGGACTTATCGGCAAGCAGATGATAGAGAACTATTGCCGCATCCCTGTGGAAGTGGAATATGCATCTGAATTCCGTTACCGTAATCCTGTGGTAACGAAGGATGATGTGGTCATCGCCATTTCCCAAAGTGGTGAAACTGCTGATACCCTGGCTGCCATCAAGCTTGCCAAGGAGAGCGGTGCGTTTATCTATGGTATCTGTAACTCCATCGGTTCTTCCATCGCACGAGAGACAGATACAGGTACCTATATTCATGTAGGTCCGGAGATTGGTGTTGCCTCTACCAAGGCGTTCACTGGTCAGGTTACCGTCCTTATCCTCCTGGCACTTGCCATCGGTAAGGAGAGGGGAACCATCAGCGAAAATGAATATCAGAAGATTACAGAGCAGCTTTGGAACATTCCTGCCAAGATGAAGGAAGTGTTGAAACTCAACAATAAGATAGCTGACTTGAGTCGTACGTTTACATACGCTCGCAATTTCATCTATCTGGGCCGTGGATTCCAGTATCCTGTGGCTCTTGAGGGTGCATTGAAGTTGAAGGAGATTAGCTACATCCACGCTGAGGGTTATCCTGCAGCGGAGATGAAGCATGGTCCTATCGCATTGATTGACAGCGATATGCCAGTGGTAGTTATTGCTACCCACAACTTCATGTACGAGAAGGTCTTGTCTAATATTCAGGAGATCAAAGCCCGTCAGGGTCGTGTTATTGCTATTGTCAGCAATGGCGATGAAACCATTTCCAAGATTGCCGACGAAGTGATTGAACTCCCTGAGACCTTGGAGTGCCTGGAGCCATTATTGGCTACCATTCCTTTGCAGCTCTTGGCTTACCATGTAGCTGTATGTAAGGGCAAGGACGTTGACCAACCTAGAAATTTGGCCAAGTCAGTTACTGTAGAATAATATATAAAGGGATTCGTCATTTCTTGACGTTTCCCTTTTTTTGGAGGGGGATCCCTCGGATAGGTATATTCAAATTTAACTAAATAAGATAAGGATAATAGAGAGATGGAACCATTGAAACATGAGTGTGGTGTAGCAATGATCAGATTGCTCAAGCCACTGGAGTATTACCAGCAGAAGTATGGTACTTGGATGTACGCACTCAACAAACTCTATCTGATGATGGAGAAGCAGCACAACCGTGGCCAGGAGGGTGCTGGTATGGCTTGTGTCAAACTGGGCGGTAAGCCTGGTCATGAGTATATGTTCCGTGAGCGTGCAGAGGGCAAGAATGCCGTGACCGAAATCTTCGGCAAGGCGAATGCCAACTTCAAGAGCCTGACTCCCGAGCAGCTTGCTGATGCAAAGTTCGCTAAAGAGGAACTGCCTTTTGCAGGCGAACTTTATATGGGACACCTGCGCTACAGTACCACCGGAAAGAGTGGTATTCAGTATGTGCACCCATTCCTGCGACGTAACAACTGGAAGGCGAAGAACCTCTGCCTTTGTGGTAACTTCAACATGACCAACGTAGATGAAATCTTCGAGGAACTTACCAAGCAGGGCCAGAGTCCTCGCATCTACAGCGACACCTACATCATGCTTGAACTGATGGGCCACCGTCTGGACAGAGAGGTGGAGCGCAACTTCGTAGCTGCAAAGGCGATGGAGATGCAGAATACCGATATCACCAACTATATAGAAGACCACGTGAAGATGAGCAATGTACTCAAGACCACGATGAAGAACTTTGATGGCGGTTATGTGGTTTGCGGTATCACCGGTTCGGGTGAAATGTTCTCTATGCGCGACCCTTGGGGCATCCGTCCTGCGTTCTATTACAAGAACGATGAAATCGTGGTAGTAGCCAGCGAGCGCCCTGTACTCCAGACCACCTTCGACCTGGAAGCAGAGGAAGTGCAGGAACTGATGCCGGGCACGGCGCTTCTCGTGAAGAAGAACGGAGAGTGCAGCATCGAGCGCATCATGGAGCAGAAGGGCGATTCAGCCTGCTCATTCGAGCGCATCTACTTCAGTCGTGGTTCCGACAAGGATATCTATAAGGAGCGTAAGCAGTTGGGCGAGCAGTTGACCCAGCCTATCCTGAAGGCTGTGGATTATGATGTAGACCACACCGTGTTCAGCTATATCCCGAACACTGCCGAGGTGGCTTACTATGGCATGTTGAGCGGTTTCAAGAAGTATCTTAATGAGACCAAGATTGAGCAGATTGCAAATCTCGACCATGTTCCATCAAAAGAAGAATTATACGAAATCCTCGGCGACTTCGTCCGCTCAGAGAAGATAGCATGGAAGGATATCAAACTCCGTACCTTCATCACCGAGGGCAATAGTCGTAACGACCTGGCGAGCCATGTGTATGATGTAACCTACGGAAGCATCGAGCCGAATGTGGATAATCTTGTCATTATCGATGATAGTATCGTGCGCGGTACAACCCTGAAGGAGAGTATTCTCCGCATCCTCGACCGTCTGCATCCTAAGAAGATTGTAGTGGTTTCCAGTGCCCCTCAGATCCGATATCCGGATTACTACGGCATCGATATGGCAAGACTGGAAGAGTTCTGCGTGTTCCGTGCTGCCATCCAGCTTTTGAAAGAGCGCAAGATGGAAGACCTTATCGAGCAGACCTATGAGGCTTGCAAGGCAGAATTGGCAAAGCCAAAGGAGGAGCAGATCAATCCGGTACGCTCCATCTACAAGCCATTCAGCACCGAGGAAATCAACGAGAAGATTGTTGAGATGCTTCGCCCAGAGGGCATGACCACTCCTATCCAGCTTGTATTCCAGAGCATCGAGGGCTTGCGCGAGGCGATTCCAAACCACAAGGGTGACTGGTATTTCACCGGTCATTATCCAACCCCAGGTGGCACGAAGCTCTGCAACCAGTCGTTTGTAAACTACATCGAAAACGTTTATCATAAATAAGTGAATAGAGAAGAACGAAGAGTGAAGAATTCATTTGCTCTTATAAGTATGAAATAAAAGAATCAAATGTCAGATATGAAAAAAGTAACCTTAGTTTTGAGCGATGGAACCAAGTTCCATGGCAAATCTTTTGGATATGACGCTCCTGTAGCGGGCGAGGTTGTGTTCAACACAGCCATGATGGGATATCCAGAGAGTTTGACCGACCCTTCTTATGCCGGTCAGTTGATGACACTTACATTCCCTCTCGTGGGCAACTATGGTGTGCCACCATTTACTTTCGAGGAGAATGGTTTGCCAACCTTCATGGAGAGTGACAAGATTTATGCTTCTGCCATCATCGTGAATGATTACAGCGAGCAGTACAGCCACTGGAATGCAGTGGAGAGTCTTGCCGACTGGTTGAAGCGCGAAAAGGTGCCAGGAATCACAGGCATCGACACCCGTGAGTTGACTAAGGTGCTTCGTGAACATGGTGTGATGATGGGTAAGATTCTCTTTGATGATGAGCCTGACAACATTCCTGAGGCTAACTACGAGGGTGTAAACTTCGTTGACCAGGTAAGCTGCAAGGAGATTATCCGTTACAACGAGGGTGCCGGCAAGAAGGTGGTTCTCGTTGACTGCGGTGTGAAGGCAAACATCATCCGTTGTCTCATCAACAGAGGCGTAGAGGTGATCCGTGTGCCATGGAATTACGATTACACCGATATGGACTTCGACGGATTGTTCCTGGCCAATGGTCCTGGTGACCCAGATATGTGCGAGGATGCAGTAAACATTATTCGCAAGCAGATTAGCCAGAGTCGCAAGCCTATCTGCGGTATCTGTATGGGTAACCAGTTGCTTTCTAAGGCAGCCGGTGCTACTATCTACAAGTTGAAGTATGGTCACCGTTCACACAACCAGCCTGTGCGCATGGTAGGAACCAACAATTGCTACATCACCTCTCAGAACCACGGTTATGCCGTTGATGCCAAGACATTGGGCAACGTTTGGGAGGAACTCTTTGTAAATATGAATGATGGCTCTAACGAGGGTATTCGCCACAAGGTGAACCCTTGGTTCTCAAGCCAGTTCCACCCAGAGGCTTGCTCAGGCCCTGTGGATACAGAGTTCATGTTTGATAAGTTTGTAGAAACACTTAAATAATTAGGAAAATAATGAAAGACGAAAATATAAAGAAGGTGCTCCTCTTAGGTTCTGGAGCCTTGAAGATCGGTGAAGCAGGTGAGTTCGACTACTCAGGTTCGCAGGCCCTGAAGGCATTGCGCGAGGAAGGTATCGAGACTGTGCTCATCAACCCGAATATCGCAACCGTACAGACATCAGAAGGTGTTGCCGACCAGATTTACTTCCTGCCAGTGCAGCCATACTTCGTAGAGCGTGTTATCCAGAAGGAGAATCCAGACGGTATCCTCCTCAGCTTCGGTGGTCAGACTGCCCTCAACTGTGGTGTGGAACTCTATCGCCAGGGCATCCTGGAGAAATATAATGTCAAGGTATTGGGTACTCCAGTACAGGCTATCATGGATACTGAGGACCGTGAGCTCTTCGTAGAGAAGTTGGATGAAATCAATGTGAAGACCATCAAGAGTGAGGCTTGCGAGAACATCGAGCAGGCCCGCAAGGCTGCTGCCGAGCTCGGCTATCCTGTCATCATCCGTGCTGCTTACGCCTTGGGTGGACTCGGTTCTGGTTTCGCTGACAACGAGGAGGAGTTGAACAAGCTCGCTGAGAAGGCTTTCTCTTTCTCTCCACAGGTATTGGTAGAGAAGAGTTTGAAGGGCTGGAAAGAGATAGAGTATGAGGTGGTTCGCGACCGTTACGACAACTGTATCACAGTTTGTAACATGGAGAACTTCGACCCACTGGGAATCCATACCGGTGAGAGTATCGTCATCGCTCCATCTCAGACCCTGAGCAATTCTGAGTATCATAAGCTCCGTGCCCTCGCCATCAAGATTATCCGTCACATCGGAATCGTGGGTGAGTGTAACGTGCAGTATGCCTTCGACCCTAAGAGCGAGGACTATCGCGTTATCGAGGTGAATGCCCGCTTGAGCCGTTCATCTGCCTTGGCATCTAAGGCTACCGGTTATCCTCTTGCCTTCGTTGCTGCCAAGCTTGGTATGGGCTACGGTCTGTTCGAGTTGAAAAACTCAGTAACCAAGACCACATCTGCCTTCTTCGAGCCAGCATTGGACTACGTGGTATGTAAGATTCCACGTTGGGACTTGTCTAAGTTCCGTGGCGTAGATAAGGAGTTGGGTTCATCTATGAAGTCAGTAGGTGAGGTAATGGCCATCGGCCGCAACTTCGAGGAGGCCATTCAGAAGGGTCTTCGTATGATTGGTCAGGGCATGCACGGCTTCGTAGAGAACAAGGAGCTTGAAATCGATGACATCGATGCAGCTTTGCGCGAGCCAACAGATAAGCGTGTGTTCGTGATTTCAAAGGCAATGCACAAGGGCTATACCGTAGATCAGATTCACGACTTGACCAAGATTGACAAGTGGTTCCTCGAGAAGTTGAAGCACATCATCGACATCGACGAGGCGATGAAGAAGTGCAACATCAATACTCTTGACCAGGATTTGCTCCGCACCGCTAAGGTTTACGGTTTTACCGACTTCCAGGTAGCCCGTGCCGTGGGTTTGGAGCAGGAGTTGGGCAACATGCACAAGGCTGCCCTGCTGGTTCGCAACAAGCGCAAGAGCTATGGCATCCTGCCTGTAGTAAAGCAGATTGATACCCTGGCTGCAGAGTATCCTGCTCAGACCAACTACCTCTATGTAACTTACGCTGGCGTGAAGAGCGACATCACCTTCGAGAACGACCACCGTTCTATCATCGTACTCGGTTCGGGTGCTTACCGCATCGGTTCTTCCGTAGAGTTCGACTGGTGTGGCGTTCAGGCATTGAACACCATCCGCAAAGAAGGCTGGCGCTCAGTGATGATCAACTACAACCCAGAGACCGTATCTACCGACTACGATATGTGCGACCGTCTCTACTTCGACGAGTTGACCTTTGAGCGTGTGATGGATATCATCGAGATGGAGCAGCCTCATGGCGTCATCGTATCTACTGGTGGTCAGATTCCAAACAACCTGGCTATGCACCTCGATGCACAGAATGTGCCAATCCTGGGTACTGCTGCCAAGGACATCGATAACGCTGAGGACCGTGCCAAGTTCTCTCAGATGTTGACCAACAACGGCATCAACCAGCCAGAGTGGAGCGCCCTGACCTCTATGGAGGATATCGACAACTTCATCGAGCGTGTAGGTTTCCCTGTATTGGTTCGTCCTAGCTACGTGCTTTCTGGTGCTGCGATGAACGTATGTTCTAACGAGGATGAACTGAAGCGATTCCTGCAGTTGGCTGCCAATGTAAGTGAGGATCACCCAGTGGTAGTAAGTAAGTTTATCGAACATGCCAAGGAGATTGAGATGGATGCTGTGGCAAAGAATGGCGAGGTGATTGCCTATGCGATTTCCGAGCACATCGAGTTTGCCGGTGTTCACTCAGGCGATGCTACCATCCAGTTCCCTCCTCAGAAGTTGTATGTTGAGACAGTTCGTCGTGTAAAACGAGTTGGTCGTCAGATTGCCAAGGAGTTGCACATCAACGGTCCGTTCAACATCCAGTTCATGGCTCGTGACAATGATATTCTCGTTATCGAGTGTAACCTTCGTGCCAGCCGTTCGTTCCCATTCGTAAGCAAGGTATTGAAGATCAACCTCATCGAGTTGGCTACCCGTGTGATGCTCGGTTTGCCAGTAGAGAAGCCACACAAGAACCTCTTCGATCTCGACTATGTAGGTATCAAGGCATCCCAGTTCAGCTTCAACCGTTTGCAGAAGGCCGACCCAGTATTGGGTGTGGACATGAGCAGTACCGGTGAGGTAGGTTGCTTGGGCGACGATACATCTACCGCACTTCTGAAGAGTATGCTTTCTGTGGGTCATCGCATTCCTGCCAAGAACATCCTGCTTTCTACAGGTTCTGCCAAGCAGAAGGTAGATTTGCTCGATGCTGCCCAGATGCTGGTTAAGCATGGTTACAAGCTGTATGCAACCGGTGGTAGTAGCAAGTTCCTCACCGAGAATGGCATTGAGAACACCCGTGTGCTCTGGCCATCAGAGGAGGCAGAAGGCGGTGCGCCTAAGGCTTTGGAGATGCTCCACAACCACGAGATTGATATGGTAGTGAATATTCCGAAGAACTTGACCAGCAGCGAGTTGAGCAATGGTTACAAGATTCGTCGTGCTGCCATCGACCTGAACGTGCCATTGATTACCAACAGCCGTCTGGCGAGTGCATTCATCTATGCATTCTGCACCACCAAGCTGGAGGATATCGACATCAAGGCTTGGGGAGAGTATAAATAGTTGATAGTTAATAGTTAAGAATTGACAGTTAAGTCATTCTTGATGATTCCCAATAGAAAAATCCCTGCTGTAGGAAAGGCTTCCTACGGCAGGGATTTTTTATTATTTGTATGACTATTTTTTGCACATATCCTCAGCTACCATCATAGCTACATTTTGCGTATTTGGAAGTTTGTATGGACGATGGCTCTGTGTTGTGGTAATGATATCATCACCAAGAACCGTCGCCATCTTTGCGATTGTAGCTAATGTGAGATTATGTGTTCCACTCAACCAACGACTCACTTCTGTTTCTGTCTTGCCAAGTGCCTTTGCGAAATCACGCTGTTTCATATTTCGTTCCTGTAATAGTTCAAAGACTCTGTTGGCAATAGCAACGCATAAGTCGACTTGTTTGTTAGTGTCCGCAGGAGTTGACTTGCGGATTTCATCCATCAGTTTATTTGTTTTCATATTAAATCCTCCTTATTATAGTCGATATCTATAGTCAATTCAAGTTTATTGAATCTTAACCTTGTGGATGGAAGCGAGTCGTGCTACGTGTCCTTTCGGAAGTGGAGACATTGTAATCTCGCTATGAGCAGGGAAAAACTTGTCTATGTCTTTGTTGTCTATGGTATGAACTTGTATTTTCTTGTCTTTTGTTTCCATATAGCTTTCCTTTCTTTTATTATTGTTGCAAAGATACGTTGAATATTCGAAATTGCCAAACTTTTCTTGTAATTTTTGCACTGCTGTCCCGTTTAGAAATCGTCGGGGCTGAAAAGGCTAGGATATAGCCAATCCTCCGTCTCTTCTGTTGGAACAGCTTTGTTAAACAAATCATTTAAAGGAGTCTTGTCCGTAAG
>NZ_JANDWX010000020.1:0-63585 GCF_024330485.1 Segatella copri
TTAGGGATTCCTTTGGTTAGAATTGTTGTGATTAGTAAGGATAAACTTTTGGATAATAATACATTATTTTCTTATGAAGCAAAAGGAGATTCTATATTTGTCAATCAGGCAAAAAATCTTGTCATTTACGTAAATTCTATTCAAAAGTAAACTCTATGGGGAGTTTTTTATTATGGTTCTACAAGAATTAGTGTGTGTTAACGAGAGTGTAAGCTGGTGAGTTAATAAAACGACAATCACCGCAATAAAACTATTAATTTTACGTTCTTTTCAAAAAAAAGGGTTGTGCAATAGTGGCTTAAAGGCTAAAAGCACTACCTTTGAATGCTGTTAAATATGGTAATGTTCAAAGTCACAATTTGTGATCTCAAAAATAAAGATAGAAATATGGCAGATAATATAGAACATCAAGATAAAGGAGAACTGGTCGCAAATTGCGACCGGTTCTACAGCCATCGCCTCAAAGCGTCATGTGCCACCAATGGCTACTTTTATAAGCTCTATGCACCATTACAGGCAAATTGTCCGCAGCTTGCGGACGATTTCAAATTTCTTTTTCTTATTCCTTGGGACCACCATCGTCGTATCATAGATAAGTGCAAGGGCAATGGCGCAACAGATAACCAAAGACCCTTCAATGCCCACCTCCATGCCTATGTGGTTTATAAGAAAAATTACGGAATGCAAGCCGCAGTGGTTCTCAACCTCATGCATAAGGGAAAGGACTTGCTGGCTTTTATGAAGTAAATATAAGTGAGTTTTTCCGCCTCACTATGTGTTAGCGAACTCATTTTGAGGCTAATTCTAATCTATAAATAAATACCTAAAAAAAAGAAAGTAAAATATGATGAAATCGGAGACCAACTGTCCCCTAAGGGTGTATTCCCTTATAGCTCTCCTGGCATTTGCTTGTACCAGCAAAATTGTTAGTGCAAACAAATTCTAACGTCCTCTACTAAGGAACGAGCGACAAAGAACTTATTGCTAACTATTATAAATTTCGAATTATGGGGAGATTTATAATCAAGCTCTTGCGCTTGATACTGAAGTATGGGCGATTCGGCCTTTTTTGCGTGGTCATTCAATTGGATGGCAACAGCAAGTATATTGAGTATTCTTACAATTTGAGGCGTTCCCTCCTATGGATATGAGCATACACGTACAATTACTGGTAGATGTTGCCATGCAGGAAAGAGATTATCATGATGTACTCGTATTACGTCGCTTCTTGGAGACCTTTAACAGAATAGACAATCATTTGGTTGAAGCTGAACTTCCTAGGCTTGATGCCTATATCGCCACTCTGGATGGCTATTATGAATACCTGGAGCAAAGGAATAGAAAGCCATTGGATAATGGTATCAGAATCGGCCGAAAAAAAGAATACCTTTTTGTGTCTGATGAAGCATCTTCTTTAAAAGATGAAGAGACGACCGCCGAGCAAGCCTCTTTATTTATAGAATTTCTCACCCTAAATGGCCTAAATTCTATGTCTACCAGTGCTAGCAAGTCTTCACCAATGAATATCGCCATATTTGCGTTTATCAGATATTGGAGAAGAAGGGGGATCTTGGCACCGCAGCACATCGTCAGTGCCAATGCCATTTATAGATTTCTTACTGAGGATTGTCATATAAGAAGAGATGTTACGATAAAATCGTTCAACAATGTCTTCAATCATTGTGAGGACATAAAAAATCAGGAAATGGATGATAAAGTGGCTGAATTCTTTGCCCATAGATGATTTTTTTTTATGGGACAAATATTAATCCTATTTATCCTATTTTTCCCAAAGGTGTTTTTGCCCTATCTTTGCACCCGTAATCAGACAAGTAAAGTCTGGTTGCGGGCGTTTTTTGTTATAGGAATCCGGTACCGTTCCTGAAACTGAAATTTGGCGAATAACTCGCAGTCCAACCCTTTAATATGATATATTGATATGGCAGAAAATGCTTATGTATTTTATCATCCGCAGTATGGCGGATTGAGAGTGGTGAACAACGAAGAAGGATTGTTCTTTTGTATCGAGGACCTGATTGCCATCACTGATATTGGCAGAGATAAATTGTTCCCAGTATTAGCCGATACGGAGGGGAAAGTGGTAGAAATATATGTGGAAGCGGAAACAAAAAAAGTTCCGAAGGCTTATAAACAACGTTTGTTTTTCGGTGAATTCTTTGGCAATGCTGACAAGGTGAAACAAAAAAGTAAAATAGCTTGGAGAAGTATGATATTCGTAGATTCTCAGGTGGTGAGAGATATGACCATAGGCTGTTCGAAAGATCCTGAGCGTAAGTTGTTTTACAAGTGGGTCAAGGATTTTATCCAGCCTGTGATGGAGGACGAGGACAGATGTTGGTGTTATGAATGTGTCATGATGAAAAGAGTCTGTTATTACCCTCTAGACAAGCCGATGGACATCCGATATGCTGCCGACGGCCTGTATATCAACGATATGAGAATCAACTGACATTATTCATCTTTTAAACAAGTTATTACGATTATGAAACAAGCAGCAAAGAAGCAGCTCCTCAACGCCCAGAAGGTGGACGGAGCCATCATCAGTGAGGAAAACGGTACCATCGCCTTCCGCAAGGCGCCATGGAACGATACCGAGGTTATCTGCGAACAGCCTAAGGTGATACCGGGCAGAATGGTATGCTCTGGCGAGAAGGGAGGCGATGAGTTCGACTTCAAGCCTTATGAGCGTACGGGCGAGAAGCTTTTCGAGGAAATCTTCAAGACCAAGCATGCCGTGGTGCGCACCACCAAGCGCACGGTGCAGGTGAACTATACCTTCAGCCGTGACCTGGACAAGCAGGACATGCTGCGCTACCTCAAGGTAGAGCACAAGGAACTGATTGCCGGATTTAAGGAGAATGTTGAATGTTGAGTGTTGAATGTTGAATTAGGCTAGCGCCTTTGCGACTGTTAGGCAATTCAACATTCAACATTAAATTCAACACTCAACATTCAACATTAAATTCAACATTCAACACTCAACATTCAACATTCAAAAAAATGGAACATATTATAGCATATAATCCGTACAAGAATGGCAATAAGGGGAGCGTAAGCTCCCAGCCACTCTCGGTCTACGACAAGACCATCGCTTATCCCTGGATGGCAGAACTGGTAGCTGCCATCCGTGGGGGTAACGATGAACTGAAGAAGCAGTTGCCCTTCCGCTGCGCTCACTACTACCAGTTCCGAGACAACAGACGCTCGCAGAAAAATGCCGTGCCCGAAAGCTTCCTCTTCCAAACCACCATCGACGTGGACGACAAGGAATATGTGGATAAGGCGATAGAGAAGGCACGGGAGTTGAACTGCAGCGACACCATCTGGAATGGAGCCCTGCTGCACCTGGAGTACTCAGCCCGCAAGAAGTTGCACATCGACATCCGCATGCCAGTCGGCATGACTATCGAGGAGACGCAGCGAGCCTATTGCGAGGCGCTGGGCGTGCCCTACGACGAGAGCTGCATCACGCCAGAACGCATGCTCTTCGTCACCGACAAGGAGTCGGAAATCTATCGCTCGCCCCATTGGTACGAAGTGCTGCCACAGGAAGAACTGAAGAGGCGCAGACAAGCCTACCTGGACCGTGGACTTACCATCGACGGACGAATCCAGCAAGGCACCCAGCCAAAACCACTCAACATTCAACATTCAAAACTCAACACTCAACAAATTGTTCAAGACCATCGACTTTCGGGCTCTGACAGCCATCACGCTGTTTCTTCTGGCTCTGCTATTCAGCCTGCCCAACCTTGTGATAGCAATGCTGCTCATGCTGCTCATCTCAGCCCTGCTGGAGCTCATCAGGATGCTGTCGCAGTGGCAACCGTCAAGAACCTAGCAGCCTTCGACCTCTTCCGCAATGCGGCTGGCTTGAAGGACGTAGACATCAACACCCCAGGCTCGCGCCACTCATCGCTCCTGGCTATCATGAGCGCAGGCGCATCGAGAGTGATGCCTGAAGAGGAACTGAAGGCGGTGGTGGCGCA
Source organism: Segatella copri (assembly GCF_024330485.1). Classification (GTDB taxonomy): domain Bacteria; phylum Bacteroidota; class Bacteroidia; order Bacteroidales; family Bacteroidaceae; genus Prevotella; species Prevotella copri_L. Next base: position 4,011 of record NZ_JANDWX010000020.1, read on the forward strand.
GAAGATGCCTGCCTTTTCGCAGGAGCGTGACTGCCAGCAGCTCATCCACGATTTTTATGCGAAATATGGCGACAGTTCGAAGCCGATGTCGCAAGCCGTAATCCGCATCAATGCTCAGGCTGAGAAGTCATCCCAGAAGGATGCCGTGGCATTCAAATCCGCAAGTTCTGTGGGTTCCGAAGGCGGCACGGATTCCAATGCGGAAGATGATAAATTAACTCCGCCTCCGATGCCCGAACATCTCCCAAAACTCGTGGAGCTGCTGTTATCGAAGACACCGGACGTATACAAGCCAGCCGTGGCACACGCCATCTTCCCGCCACTTGCTACACACCTCTGTAAGACCACCTTCAAGTATATCGACAATGTGGAGCACGAGGCTACCCTGATGTGCTGTCTGCTGGCGGGCACGGGCGCAGGCAAGAACTGTGTGCAGATGCCCATCAACATGATTATGGAGGACATCAGACAGCGCGACCGTGAGAACCTGCAACGGGAGAAGGAATGGAAAGAAGAGGTGACACGCAAGGGTGCCAACAAGGATAAGCGCAAGCGTCCGGAAAACCTCATCATACAGGAGATAGACGCCGATATGACCAACCCGGCATTCGTGATGCGCACGGCTGAGGCTCAGGAACATTTCCTCTATACAACGCTCAACGAGATAGACCAGTTCGACGCCCTCAAGGGACAGGGCAACCAGCAGTTCAAGATTATGTGCCTTGCCTTTGATCCAGGCAACTCATACGGCCAGACCCGCGTGGGCACATCGAGTATCACCGAGCGCATCACCATCCGGTTCAACTGGAATGCATCGACCACCGTCCAGCTGGGGCAGCGATATTTCTCAAAGGTGCTCACCGACGGACCTATCAGCCGCATCAACTTCTGTACCATCCCAGAGCGGGAAATCGGTGCCGAAATGCCAGTATACGGCGAATATGACGATGCCTTCAGGGAGGCGCTCAGACCGTACATAGAGAATCTGTGCAAGGCGTCGGGTAGGATAGACTGTGCTGAGGCTTTCGCCCTGGCAGAAAAGTTGAAGGATGAGAACGCCGACTTTTCGCGCATGTCGCAAAACAGGGTGTTCGAGAATCTCTCCTTCCGTGGCAACGTTATTGCCTTCCTCAAGGCTTGCGTGCTATACGTGGCAAACGGCTGCAAATGGGAACCCGAAATAGAAGAGTTCATCAGATGGAGCGAGAGCTACGACCTGTGGTGCAAGATGATTTTCTTTGGTGCCAGCATAGCCAAGGCTAATGAGGTAGGAGAGAAATCGAGCAAGCGAGGACCTACCAACCTGCTGCAGCAATTGCCTGACACATTCACTTATGCACAGGCTGAAATGGTACGTCTGCATAACGACTTCGGCAAGAAGGGTACGGTGACGATGCTGAGAAACTGGGTGAACCGCCATTATATCGAGAAAATCCCTCCGAAGGGAGTAAATGCCGACGGAGCTGACGGAAAGCAGGGCGGAAAGGTGTTCAGTATTCAGTTATTCAGTTTTAAGAAGCTATTATTTCGTTCTGACGGACTCGACCTGAGATGTTTTAACGCAAAATAGTTTAACACTTAACATTCAAACAAAATGGAAATAGTATTAAAGCGTATAGCTAAAAAGGGAACTTATACCATCGGCAGACTCTATCTGCTGACCGATGCAAGCGTAAGTCGTAACTCGCTGCCGGGCAAGAAGAAAGACGACAAGTCCAAATTGATTCATACCTTTGACAGCCAGCTGCTGTCCAAAGATACATATCTCTGTGATACCTTGGAGCCTACCTGGCGCAATCTGTTGGGTATCAAGCTAAAGCCAGAGGAAGTGGATGCACGCTATAGCCGCAAGAGCGGCGTGAAGGCGCGTAAGATACCTGACCATACTGCCATTCCTGAGGGCACTTATCCAGTGGTTATATCGTATTCGCCAAGATTCAAGCGTTGGCTGCCATTGCTGGTGGGTGTGCCGAATTTCGAGGGCATCCGCATCCATGCAGGCAATTATCCTGACGATACGCAAGGCTGCATCCTTGTTGGGGAGAACAAGTTCGAGGGCATGGTAGTGAACTCCCGTATCTGGCTGCAGCGGCTTATCAACGCCATGACAGCGGCGCGCGACCGAGACGAAAGTATCTGGATAACCATCCTATAGACAAACAGCATCCCTGCATAAGGGATGCTGCTAATCTGTTTTTATATATTTTCTGACTGAAAACGTTCTTAAAGCTTTGACCAGTCGATGCTGCGGATAAATGCCAAGGTTGAAACCCAATCGCAGTCGAGGCAGAAAGGAGTAGGAACATCCGGGGTGTTGTAATAAGCCAGGGTAAACTCTGTATCTGCATCCTTAAATGCCTTGTGGTCGATGGTTGCCTGCTTGAAAAACTGGGTTACGAGCGGCTTGTTCTTGTTTGAAGCCTCCTTCAGTCGCCTCTGATAGAGCGTAATATAAACGCTCATGGCATAGGCCTGCTCGTTGAGATAGCGAACCTTGATGTTCAAGGTGTCCTTGCTCAGATTCTTGTCGAGCATTACATACGGTGGCAGAATCTTGCTGCGCATGTAGGTCATTGCGTCAAACTTGAAGAGGGCTGTACGGCGCTCGTCCATGCTCTTCGTGGTGTCGTTGATGATTGCATCAGAAGTGCGGAGCACCTCGTTTAATACATCCTGGGCGCTTGCCTTAGCTATGCTGAGGGTGAGCGCAAATAATAATATTATGTATCTCATCTTTCTGAAATTATTAATTATCAATTCTTTTTAATCGTTGGTGTGGCGCATGAGGAAGATGCTGTGGTCGATGCACGCTGGCAATTCTTCCTTATAATGCGTTACCATGATCATGGTTTTGTTCTGGCGGCGACAGAAGGCTTCGATGACGTCTTTTACAAGACGGCGGTTGCGGTTGTCGAGTCCGTGGAGCGGCTCATCGAGAATCAGCAGTTCCGGATCCTTGACAAAGGCACGAGCCAGGAGAACGAGGCGCTGTTCGCCGCTGGAGAGCTTCAGGAAACCACGGTCTTCAAGACCTTCCAGTCCAAATACTTTCATCCAGAAGCGGCACTTGTCCATATCTTCTTCCTTCGGCTTTACATAGAGACCTACGGAATCCATCAGGCCGCTTGCTACGATGCGGATGGCTGGCAGGTCGCGCTGGTAAGAGCGGTGAAGCTCAGGCGATACGTAGCCGATGTGCTTCTTGATGTCCCAGATGCTTTCGCCGCTGCCTCGAGGATTGTCGAAGAGGGTAATGTCGCAGGCGTAACTCTGCGGATTATCGGCACAGACCAGACTGAGGAGCGTACTCTTTCCGGCTCCGTTCTGTCCGCTCAAAGCCCATCGCTCGCCGTTCATCACGGTCCAGTCGAGGTCATTGAGGATGATTCGCTCGCCATACTGTATGCGCACCTTGTTCATCTTCACCACTTCCTGGGTATGATATTCGCGGTCGCTGTAAGGCTGGTCTACGATGGCCTGTTCCAGCTCCGGGCTCAGCACATGGGCAGGCACGGATTCTCTGCCGGCAAGATATTCGGCGAGGGTTACCTTAGGCAGAACCTTCATATTCTTCACTTCTACCACGTGGGTGATGAAGTCGGGAATATCATCGCTCTTGCTCAGTACGAGGATAATCTGCAGGGCTCGCTCTGAAGAGAGGGTCTTGAGCAGTTCCTTGAGCTGGTCGCGGGTTTCAGCATCGAGTCCGATAAACGGATTGTCCATGATGAGCACGCGAGGCTCTGAGAAGAGGGTAGAGGCAAGTTTGAACTTGCGGAGCTCGCCACTTGAGAGCAGGATGGTGTATTTGTCCATCAGGTGCTGCATGTGGAAGAGTTTGTAGATGTGCTGCTGCAGGGCTCTGCGCTCCGGTGTGTCTTCACCAGCCATCTGGTAGGCTTCTTCCAGCTTGTCTTTTACGACAGGCGTGTTCTCGTCTATCTCGAGCTGGTTCCAGCGCTGCTGCAGGAAATAAGTGCGGTCGTTATCGCCTCCGTAGGTGTCGCGGAAGGTAATATACTTGATGTTGTCGCTCACCATTGTTTTCTGACTAGGTGAGAAATCGTAATCAGGGTCGTGCATCAGGAGTGGGTGGCGACCTACGATGATGTCGACAAACATTGATTTTCCTCCACCGTTCGGACCTACGACAGCGATGTGTTCACCATCGCACGCCTCGAAGTTTACGGGTTCTGCCATACGCCATTCGGGCATACGGGTAACACCGTTTTTAATGCTAATAATCTTTTGCATCTCTCTTATTTTTTTATTCTACTCTGATTCTTTGTTGCAAAGTCTTTCCAGCTGCTGTAGTGCTTGGCATCGGTCTCCGGGCGGTTCATCTGCAGAAAGTGGCAGTAGGCTGCCCCCAGCGCATCGGTAGCGTCCATGAACTTCGGCATTTCGTCTTGCTGAATATGGAGCAGTCGCTGCAGCATTCCCGCCACCTGTTCTTTTGAAGCCTGTCCCTGTCCGGTAATGGCCATCTTGATTTTGAGCGGCGCATATTCGTGGATAGGAACGCTGTGATGAATGGCTGCTGCGATGGCTACTCCCTGCGCCCTGCCCAGCTTGAGCATCGACTGCACGTTCTTGCCGAAGAAGGGAGCTTCTATGGCCATCTCGTCGGGCAGATAGCTGTCGATGATGCCGGTTACGCGGTCGAAGATCTTGCCCAGCCGGAGATAGGGATCGCTCTCTTTGCGCATGTCGATGACGCCCATCACCACCAGTTCTGCCTTGTTGCCGATGATGCGGATTACGCCATAGCCCATCACGTTGGTTCCGGGGTCAATGCCGAGAATAATCTTCTCTGTATTCGATTTCTTGATCATCACAAATAAATCTCCTGACTTTTTAAAAAGACGCTTGTTCTAGCGGTCCATATATGGGTTGTGAGCGAGCTCTTCGCCTATGCTGGTGTATTCGCCATGACCCGGTAGAACCTGGGTTTCGTCAGGCAACTGACCGAGATGGCGCAGGCTGTTGATGATGCGGAACATGCTGCCTCCAGGGAAATCGGTTCTGCCGATAGAGTTGTGGAAGAGGGTGTCGCCGGTGAAGGCTACGTGCTCTGCCTCGCAATAGAAGGTGACGGAACCGCTGCTGTGGCCCGGAGTGGCGATGACCTGGAACTCGTGGTTGCCGAACTTGATGACCTCTTCATCTTCGAAGAATCTGCCAATAGGCGGAAACTGGTAATCGAGCTGCATCTGATAGAAGGTTTCTGCCTGCTTGGCGAGTCCCTTCATCAGGTTTTCATCAGCTGCCGATACTTCAGGTTTCAGTCCGAACTCCTGGTAGATGGTGTTGTTGCCGAAGTTATGGTCAAGATGTCCATGGGTTACGAGCAGGTGAACGGGCTTGAGCTGGTTCTCCTTAATATATTGTGTAATAGCTTTGCGCTCTTCCGGATAGAAGGCACCGCAATCGATGATGACGCATTCCTTGGTCTCATCGCTCACCACGTAGCAGTTTTCCTGCAACATGTTTACTTGAAATCTTTCTATATGTAACATTTCTTACTTTGAACTTTATGATTACTTTTCACTCTTCACTTCTACTACGCCGGAACGTAAACCAGTTGCTTGTCCTGACTGAACCATTCTTCATCGAAGAAAGTGCTGAGCGGAGTGATTTCTGAAATCTTGAAGTATTGCTTCAGTTCTTCTTTCAGATTACCGCCCTTCAGACACAGAAGTCCGTTAGGCAGAGCGTTTTGCCCCTTCTGCTTAAAGTTTTTCTTGATAATCTTCATCAGGTCAGGAAGCTGCATTACCGCACGGCTTACCACGAAATCGTACTTGCCTTTTTCGTCTTCTCCGCGCAGATGTTCAGCCTTGAGATTCTGCAGATTGATTGCCGTAGCCACCTCGTTGCAGACTCTGATTTTCTTGCCCGTTCCATCTATCAGCTTGAACTTGCATTCAGGGAAAAGGATGGCGAGCGGAATGCCCGGGAAACCTCCGCCGCAGCCGAAATCGAGAATCTCCGTGCCCGGACGGAAATGGATGGCCTTGGCTATTGCCAGAGAATGGAGCACGTGGTGCTCGTACAGATTATCGATGTCCTTGCGGCTGATGACATTGATCTTGCTGTTCCAGTCGCGGTATAATGCATCGAGTGCCTCGAACTGCTTTTTCTGCTCTTCCGTGAGGTTCGGGAAGTATTTCTCTATTATTTCTATCATATAATTATATGTATTCTTCTTTATTTCTACTGATTTTCTGTTATTTTTCTGCAAAGGTAGTGTAAAAAATCGGAAAACACGTAATAAAAACATCAAAATCTGTCAGATTATGCTCGTATATTAAGTTTTTTGCGTAACTTTGCACCCGTTTTCAATATAATTTAAGCAAAAATAGATAAAAACAGACAAGAAAATATGATAAAAGCAGCACTCTTCGATCTGGATGGCGTGGTTTTCGATACAGAATCACAGTACTCCATCTTTTGGGGAATGATAGGCAGGGAGTATCATCCGGAAATGCCCGATTTCGAATATCGCATCAAAGGACAGACTCTGGTTCAGATTTACGACAAGTATTTCACTGATGAAGCCGTCTTCGCCCACATCGAAGGTTTTACAGGCGCAAAGGAGGAACAGGCTAAGATTACAGCCCGACTGGATGAGTTTGAAAAGACCATGCAGTATGAATATATTGCAGGGTTCGAAGACTTCATCAGCGACTTGAAGCAGCATGGCGTAAAATGCGCTGTGGTAACGAGCAGCAACATTCAGAAGATGCTGAATGTCTACGACCGTCACCCGGAATTCAAGGCTTATTTCGACCGCGTGCTGACCAGCGAGGATTTCGCCGAAAGCAAGCCTCATCCAGACTGCTATCTGAAAGGTGCAGCCTATTTCGGTGTAGAACCGGAGGACTGTGTAGGACTGGAAGACAGCTTCAACGGACTGAAGGCGGTGAGAGCCTCAGGAGCCTTTACCTTAGGTCTTGCCACAACGAACAGCAGAGAAGCCATAGAGCCGCTATCCGACTATGTAATAGATGATTACAGAGGTTTCGGATTTGCTGATTTGCAGCGCATCGTGGAGGATGCGAAATAGATTCAACGCAGAACAATAAATAAATCAAAATAAAAAAATGGGATATTTATCTACTGACAAGAAGAAAATTACCACCAAGACCTTCGCAGAAATGAAGAAGGCTGGCGAGAAAGTAACCATGCTGACAGCATACGACTTTACAACAGCCGGAATTATAGATGCTGCAGGAATTGACTCTATATTAATAGGTGATTCGGCCAGCAATGTGATGGCAGGAAATGCAGACACATTGCCGATTACCGTAGACCAGATGATTTATCACGCCCGCAGCGTGGCCCGTGCCTGCCAGCATGCTTTCGTGGTTTGCGACATGCCTTTCGGCAGCTATCAGGTCAGCAAGGAAGAGGCGCTGCGCAATGCTTGCCGCATGATGAAGGAGACGGGTGTAGATGCTCTGAAACTGGAAGGCGGCGTAGAAATCTGCGACACGGTTAAGGCGCTGGTTAATGCCGGAATCCCGGTTCATGGTCATCTCGGACTTACCCCGCAGAGCGTGAACAAGTTTGGCGGTTATGGCATTCGTGCCAAGGAAGAGGCTGAGGCACAGAAGCTTATCAGCGACGCCATTGCGCTGGACGAAGCAGGCTGCTTTGCCATCGTACTGGAGAAGGTTCCTGCTAAGCTCGCTGCTGAAGTAAGCAAGAAGGTGAAGGCTGTAACGATTGGAATCGGTGCTGGTAACGGCTGCGACGGACAGGTGCTGGTTTATGCTGATGCACTTGGAATGACACAGGGTTTCAAGCCTAAGTTCCTGCGCCACTTTGCTCAGGTAGGCGAGGAAATGACCAAGGGTGTGAAGGCTTATATTGATGCGGTGAAGACCGTAGATTATCCTAGCGCTGAAGAGAGTTATTAACATTAACTCTCTTTTTACCGAAGTGTAAGAGAGTATAAATACGATAGATTCATAAAAGAGTTTAGAATAATGGATACACAAAATACACCAGTACATATCAAGCTGTGGCACAAGGACTTCTGGCGGTTATGCTTTGCCAACCTCTTGCTGATGTCGAGTGTGTACATGCTCGTTTTTGCCATTCCTTATTTCCTGATTCAGGAGAAGTATCAGATGTGGCAGATAGGGTGTGTGCTTCTTGCATACGGATTTGGACTGTTTCTGTTTGGCGGCTTCTGCTCTTATCTGGTGCAGCGCTACCGCAGGAATATGGTCTGTCAGCTTTCCATTTTAGGTGTGGTTGTTTGCCTTTCGGTTCTTTACTATCTGGATACGTTCTGGAACATCAGGTTTCCTTTTGAGATTCTCCTGGCGGTCCGTTTCCTGTTGGGAGCATTTCTGGGGCTGGCTCAGATGTCGCTTGCCAGTACGCTGGTTATTGATTCCTGCGAGTCGTTCCAGCGCACCGAGGCTAATTACATTACCTCCTGGTTTGCCCGCTTTTCGATAGCCATAGGCCCCTTGGTGGCATATTTTGTTTACAACTATTTCGGCATGGCCTATGTTTTCCCTACGGCTTCGTTGCTGGCTTTGGGAGCCTTCGTGCTGGTTTCTCGCGCCAAGTTTCCTTTTAAGGCACCTGCCGAAGGAATTAAGGCTTTCAGCCTCGACCGCTTCTATCTGCCACAGGGAACTCCACTGTTTATCAACATCATCCTGATTACTTTTTCTGCGGGATTATACTTTTCTGTGCCTCATTCTACTGGTAACTTTCTGATGATTTTCGGAGGATTGGTCTTGGCGTTTCTGGCAGAAAAGTTTGTCTTTGCTGATGCAGATCTGAAGAGTCAGATAATCGTAGGTCTGATATTGTTGGCTTCTGCTGAATTGATTTCGTTCGGAAGTCAGGAGTTTGCTGTAGAAATCGTGGTTCCAACCTTGCTGGGTTTCAGCTTGGGAATCATCGGAAGCCGTTTTCTGCTCTTCTATATCAAGCTTGCCAAACATTGCCAGCGCGGCACGAGCGTGAACTCATTCTTCCTGGCTTGGGAATTGGGATTGAGCTTGGGACTCGGTCTCGGATTCCTGTTCCATAATCTTCCTGCGAGAGCGCATTTTGACGTAGATCATCCTGTATATAATATGATTGAATCAGGGATGTTACACTATGCGCTTCTTTTTACAATCGTATCGTTGCTGGTGTACAATTTTCTGGTTCATCCTTGGTACATGAAGCATAAAAACAGATAAAATATTTGAAATCTCGTTTGTTTCATAAAAGCTATTCTTTAAAAGAACCTAAAAATAGCTTTTATGAAACATTTTTAATATTATTTAGATAGGTTTTTTCGCTTTTGTGGCTTAATTTGAGTACTTTTGCGTTTAGTTTTGGAAATATATTGTTTGAATTAAGAAATTAAACGTAAAAATATAGAATTATGGCAGAAGCTATTGATATCCGCGAATTGAATATCCGGATAGAACAACAAAGTCAGTTTGTTACCAACCTGGTAATGGGCATGAATAAGGTAATCGTAGGTCAGAAACACCTCGTAGATTGCCTTCTTATCGGTCTTCTCTCTGATGGTCATATCCTGCTTGAGGGTGTACCTGGTCTGGCGAAGACACTTGCAATCAAGACATTGTCACAGCTTATCAGCTCCGACTATAGCCGCATTCAGTTTACTCCTGACCTGTTGCCTGCCGATGTGGTGGGTACTCAGATTTATTCACAGAAAGACGAGGCTTTTCATGTAAAGCGCGGTCCTGTCTTCGCCAATTTCGTCTTGGCAGATGAGATTAACCGTGCCCCAGCCAAGGTGCAGAGTGCGCTGCTCGAAGCCATGCAGGAACATCAGGTTACCATTGGCGATGAAACCTTCAAACTGCCTAGTCCGTTCCTGGTAATGGCTACACAGAACCCTATCGAGCAGGAAGGAACCTATCAGTTGCCTGAAGCACAGGTAGACCGTTTCCTGCTGAAGGTAATCATCGATTATCCTACACTGGAAGAGGAGAAGCTCATCATCCGTGAGAATATCCAGGGCGGACTTCCTGAGGTTACACCTGTAACATCTGCCGAGGAGATTCTGAAGGCCCGCAAGATTGTAAACGAGGTTTATCTCGATGAGAAGATTGAGCAGTATATTGCCGATATCGTCTTTGCTTCACGTTATCCTGAGCGCTACGGACTGGGCGAGCTGAAAGACATGATTACCTTCGGCGGCAGTCCTCGTGCCAGCATCTCTCTTGCCAAGGCAGCCAGAGCCTATGCATTTATCAAGCATCGCGGCTATGTGATTCCAGAGGATGTAAGAGCTGTAGCCCATGACGTAATGCGCCATCGTATCGGCCTTTCTTACGAGGCTGAGGCAAGCAATGTGACAAGCGAGGAAATCGTAAGCCGCATCATTAATAAGGTGGAAGTGCCTTGATCGTTAACAGTTTATAGTTAACAGTTTATAGTTAACAGTTGATAGTTTATAGTTAATAGTTTAGGATTTTGGATACACAAGATATCTTAAAAAAGGTTCGGAAGATAGAAATCAAGACTCGCGGACTGAGTCAGAACATCTTCGCAGGTCAGTATCATTCTGCCTTCAAGGGTAGGGGAATGGCCTTTGCCGAGGTGCGTGAATATCAGTATGGCGATGATGTGAGAGACATCGACTGGAACGTGACCGCCCGCTTTCATAAGCCTTATGTCAAGGTGTTTGAAGAGGAAAGGGAACTGACGGTGATGCTGCTCGTAGACGTCAGCGGGTCGCTCGATTTCGGTACGATGAAGCAGATGAAGCGCGATCTGGCTACTGAGATTGCTGCCACACTCGCCTTCAGTGCCATTCAGAACAATGACAAGATAGGTGTCATCTTCTTCTCTGACCGTATCGAGAAGTACATTCCGCCTAAGAAAGGAAGAAAGCATATTCTCTATATCATCAGAGAAATGCTCAACTTCCAGCCGCAAAGCCAGCGTACCGACATCGGTTGCGCCCTGGAATATTTCACCCGCGTGATGAAACGCCACTGCACAGCTTTCGTAATCAGCGACTTCTACGATCATAAGGATTTCCAGCATCAGCTGCAGATTGCCAACCAGAAGCATGATGTAGTAGCCATTCAGGTTTACGACCCGCGTGCCAAGGTGCTGCCGGATGTAGGACTGCTCAAGGTGATGGACGCAGAAACCGGACACGAAATGTATATTGATACAAGTTCGAAGAAACTGCGAATGGCTCATACCCAGCAATGGCTGATGCAGCAGGAGAATCTGAAAACCGACTTTGCCAAAAGCAAGGTCGACTGGACTTCGATTGCCACTAACGAGGACTTCTCGAAGGCGCTCCTGTTGCTTTTCAAGCAGAGAGGCTGATGATGCTCAGTTATCTGAAACACATTGCTCTATGGCTTGGAAACCGAAAGTTCAAAGCTCAAAGTAAAGAAACTATGTTTAAAGTAAAGAATATCATATTGTCGCTCGCTCTCCTGGGGTGCTCAGGCTTAGCTCAAGCCCAGCAGGTAGAGCAACGCATCGACTCGCTGCAGATACTGATAGGACAGCAGACTGTGCTGCATCTGAAGGCTTCGGTAAAGCAGGGCGATAAGGTAGAATTGCCATCTTTCAAGCCGCAGCAGCAAATTACGCCGGGAGTGGAAGTGGTTGAGCAGAGTAAAGGCGACACTTCGCACATTGGCGACGACCGCATGGTGGTGAGCCGCGACTATACGCTGACATCGTTTGATGAAAAGGTGTATGCGATTCCTGCGCTCAATGTGAAGGTAAACGGCAAGAACTTTCATGGCAATCAGCTTGCGCTGAAGGTGCTCACCGTGCCCGTAGATACGGTTCATCCCAACCAGTTTTATCCGCCTAAGGATGTTCAGGACAATCCTTTCTCTTGGAGCGAATGGAGTGCGATGTTTTGGTTGAGCCTATTGCTGTTAATCCTCTGTGGCGCATGGCTTTATCTGCGCAACAGATTAAAGAATAACAAGCCGATTATCACCCATATCCGCATCGTAAAACGTGTTCCGGCTCATGAAAAGGCGCTGAATCAAATCAACGTAATCAAGCAGCAGCACGTTGAGAATCAGGAAACACAGAAGGCTTACTACACCCAGCTTACCAATACGCTGAGAGAATATATCGTGAGCCGTTTCGGATTCAATGCGATGGAAATGACCAGTATGGAAATCATCGAACGTTTGCGCGAAGCAGGCGACCAGAAGATGATTGATGAACTGAAGGAACTCTTCCAGACTGCCGATCTCGTGAAGTTTGCCAAATATGAAACCCTGGTGAATGAGAACGATGCAAACCTGGTGAATGCCATCAACTTCATCGACCAGACCAAGACGGATGAGAAACCTACTGAAGAAAAGGTGGTTCCACAACTGACCAATGAAGAGCAGAAGACGCAATCTCAGCGCCGCCTCATCAAGTCGCTCCTCTGGATAGGAGCCATCGTAGGTCTGGCTCTGTTGGGTTACATCATTTATCAGTCAGCCATGCTGCTGATGTAAAGCAGGGTGTTCTTATGAAACGTTTCGCCGGGCAAAGCGGTTTATTCCGAAACTCTTTGCCTGGCTATAAATAGAAAAATATAGAAATGGAATTTGCAAGTAAAGGCTATTTTCTGTTGCTCCTGTTGCTGATACCTTATATATTATGGTATTTCCTCTACAGGAAGAAGAATGCGCCAACCATGCGCATGAGCGACACGAAAAAGTATCAATATGCTCCGAAGAGCCTGCGTGTGCGTCTCATCCATCTGCCGATGGTGCTGAGATGCATCTGTTTCGTGCTCATCGTCTGTGCGATGGCTCGTCCGCAGACGCATACGGCTTGGGACAACAAGACGGTGGAAGGCATTGACATTATGTTGGCGATGGACGTTTCCACCTCTATGCTTGCCGAAGATTTGAGACCGAACCGTATGGAAGCGGCTAAGGATGTGGCAACAGAATTCATCTCGGGAAGACCGAACGACAACATCGGTCTGACTATCTTTGCCGGTGAAGCCTTCACTCAGTGCCCGATGACAACCGATCATGCCAGTCTGTTGCGCCTCTTGCAGGCAACCCGTACGGATATTGCCGCCCGGGGACTGATTGACGATGGAACTGCAGTGGGAATGGGACTCGCCAATGCCGTGAGCCGCCTGAAGGATTCTAAGTCAAAATCGAAGGTTGTGATTCTTCTTACCGACGGCAGTAACAACATGGGCGAAATCTCGCCAATGACCGCTGCAGAGATTGCCAAGAGCTACGGAATCCGCGTTTACACCATCGGTGTAGGAACCAACAAGGTGGCTCCTTATCCAATGCCTGTGGCAGGAGGAGTACAGTACGTCAACATTCCGGTAGAGATAGATACGAAGACGCTGAGTGATATTGCGCAGACAACCGATGGTAATTTCTATCGCGCAACGAACAATAATGAGCTGAAGAAGATTTACAGGGACATTGATAAACTGGAGAAAACCAAGTTTAATGTCAAGCATTTCGCTAAGCGATATGAAGCTTATCAGCCATTCGCCCTGGCAGCTCTCCTGGTATTGCTGGTAGAAATCCTGCTCCGCATCACCTGGTTCAGAAGAATTCCGTAATCCGGATACTGAGCCATTACTGATTATCGGAGATATTCCGCTATCTTTCGGAGATATTTTGCTATCTTTCGGAGATATTTTACCAGTTATCGGAGATATTTTACTGATTATCGGATAATCGAATAGAAGATATAATTAGAATAGAAAATGTTAAGATTTGAAGATCCTATATTTCTCTGGCTGTTGTGGATTATACCAGTACTGATTCTGATCAGACTGATAGGATGGAGAAGAAGAAAGGCTAAACTGAAGAAGCTCGGCGATCCGGAACTTCTGAAACAGCTCATGCCCAACATCTCCAAATATCGCCCAACAGTTAAGTTTGTGCTGATGCTCGCAGCCTTGGCGCTTCTCATCGTGATGGTAGCTCGCCCGCAGATGGGCAGCAAGATTTCTCACGATAAGCGACATGGTATTGAAACCATCATCTGCCTCGATATTTCAAATTCCATGCTCTGTCAGGACGTGGTTCCATCCCGTTTGGACAAGAGTAAGATGCTTATCGAAAATCTGGTCGACAACTTTAATAACGATAAGATTGGACTTATCGTCTTTGCAGGCGATGCTTTCGTGCAGTTGCCAATCACCACCGATTATGTTTCGGCAAAGATGTTTCTCCAGAACATAACCCCTGGTCTTATCCAGACCCAGGGAACCAATATCGGAGCAGCCATCGATTTGGCTTCCAAGAGTTTCACCCAGCAGGAGAATGTGGGCAGAGCCATCATCGTTATTACTGATGGCGAAAACCATGAGCCTGGCGCACAGGAGGCAGCGGCTGCTGCCAACAAGAAAGGAATCAATGTCTTTATACTGGGCATAGGAAACACCAAGGGAGCGCCAATCCCTATGGGCGACGGCTCTTATCTGAAGGACAATGCGGGCAACACCGTAATGACCGCCCTGAATGAGCAGATGTGCAAGGAACTTGCCCAGGCTGGCAAGGGTCAGTACATTCATGTAGATAATACCAGCGATGCGGAAAGAGCATTGAATGATGATATTGCCAAATTGCAGAAAGGTGATGTAACGAGTGTGGTTTACAGCGCCTATGATGAACAGTTCCAGGCTGTAGGTATTCTCGTCATCCTGTTGCTTATCATCGAAATCTGTCTGCTTGAGGTAAAGAATCCTCTGCTCAGAAACATCAAGTTTTTTAAGAAAGACATCAGGAAGCCTTTCTGATAAACGTTTATACATTATTATATAATAGGAATGAGATATTTAAGATATATATTGGTTTTTGCCCTGATGGTGCTGGGCTTGGCGAAGGTGGGAGCGCAGAACGACCGCAACTTCATCCGCCAGGGAAACCGCGCCTATCATAAACAGAAGTGGTCTGCAGCCGAAACGCAATATCGCAAGGCTATCTCCAAGAACCAGAAGAATGCGCAGGCTGTCTATAATCTGGGTTGCGCCCTGATGATGCAGCAGAAGGATTCTATGGCGATGATACAGTTTGAGAATGCTTCGAAACTGGAAACGAACAAGATGCGACGCGCCAGAAGTTACCACAACATGGGTGTGGTCATGCAGCAGCATCAGCAATATGCGCAGGCCATAGGATGTTATGAGAACGCCCTGCGCTGCAATCCGCAGGACAATGCAACCCGATATAATCTTGCCCTCTGCAAGAAACTGCTTAAAAACCAGAAGCAGAACAAGCAGAACGATAAGAACAAGAACAAAAAGGATAAAAACAAGGACAAGAACAAGCAGAATAAGGATCAGAACAAAGATCAGAATAAAGACAAGAATAAGAACGATAAAAACAAGAACAACCAGAATAAGAACAATCAGCAGAATCAGAACAATCAGGACAAGATGAGCAAAGATAATGCTGAACAACTCTTGAACGCTGCCATCCAGCAGGAGAAGGATACGAAGCGCAAGATGCAGAAAGCGATGAGTCAGCCTCGCAGAAAGCAATATGAGAAAAACTGGTAAAAAGTAAAATAATACAACGAGCATAATAAATTTAGAAGATGAAACATATAGGTTGGTTTATTATTATATGGGCAATGCTTCTGGGCTTCAGTTTGCAGCTGAAAGCCCAGCATATCAGTGTGTCGGCACCAACACACGTGGCGGCGGGAGAAAACTTCCGTGTGGCCTATACCATCAATACACGTGATGTAGAGGAATTCCGCCTGGGCGGAGTAGGAGAAGGACTTGAGGTAATCGCAGGTCCTTACACCTCATCGCAGTCCAGTTATCAGATGATCAATGGCCATACTTCCTCTTCATCGTCGGTAACCATTACCTATACGCTCTACGCAGCTAAGAACGGAACCTTTGGCATTGGTGCCTCTCATGCCATCGTAAATGGTAAGAAACTCTCTTCCCATCCGGTTAAGATTACGGTTTCTGGCCATGCTGCACGCAACAACGGCGCTCCTTCCATGCACGGACAGAATGATTATAATGAACCACGCATGCGAACAGCCGGATCAAGAATATCAGGCAGCGACCTCTTCATCAAGGTGACAGCCAACAAGCGACGTGTTCACGAACAGGAACCGGTGCTCCTTACTTATAAGGTTTATACGCAGGTAGACCTTACCCAGCTGGAAGGCAAGATGCCTGACCTGAAGGGATTCCACAACCAGGAAGTTCCGCTGCCTCAGCAGAAGACTTTCCATACTGAAACCGTAAACGGCCGACCTTACCGATGCGTTACATGGAGCCAGTATGTCATGTATCCGCAGATGACGGGAAACCTCACTATTCCAGCCATTACCTTCAAGGGAATCGTAGTTCAGCAGAACAGAAACGTTGACCCGATGGAAGCTTTCTTCAATGGCGGTTCTGGCTATGTTGAAGTAAAGAAAGATATTATTGCTCCTAGTGTGAAAATTCAGGTTGATCCATTGCCTCAGCGCCCTGCCAACTTCTCGGGCGGTGTAGGTAAATTTAATATTAGTGCTTCCATCGACAAGAAGGAAGTAAAGGCTGGCGAACCAATCACCATTCGTGTAGTGGTAGGAGGAATCGGAAACCTGAAGTTGCTCAAGCAGCCTGTCATTACCTTCCCTAAGGATTTTGACAAGTACGATGCGAAGGTGACAGACAAGACCCGCCTTACAGCCAATGGCGTAGAAGGCAATATGATTTATGACTTCCTGGCTGTGCCTCGTAATCAGGGAAATTATACCATTCCTGCGGTAGAATTCACCTATTATGATACTTCGGCTAACAAGTACAAGACAATTAAGACCCAGCCGTTTACGCTGAATGTAGATAAGGGCGATGGAACTTCAGACAATGAAACCTCAGATTTCAGCAACAAGGATAAGGACATTCATGCGCTGAAACTGGGCAAGTCTAAGCTCCATGATATTGACGATATGTTCTACGGAAGCTTCGGCTACTGGACCAGTCTGCTGGTTCCATTGGCAGCCTTCTTTGCCCTGCTCATTGTTTTCCGCCGCCGTGCTCTCGAGAATGCCGACTTGGTGAAGGTCCGTTCCAACAAGGCAAACAAGATAGCAACCAAGCGCCTGAAGAAGGCTCATCTGCTGATGCTCGGTGGCAAGCAGGAAGAATTCTACGATGAAGTGCTCCGTGCTTTGTGGGGCTATGTAAGCTACAAGCTCAACATGCCTGCCGAAAAGCTCTCACGTGAAAACATTCAGGCTATGCTCGAAAAACATTGTGTAGAGGAGAGAACTATTGAGAAGTTTACAACTGCGCTCGATGAATGTGAGTTTGAACGCTATGCGCCGGGCGACCCTGCCGGCAATATGAACCGTACATTCGAATCAGCAATGACTGCTATTATGGATATAGAAAATGCTATCAATGCAACGCGTAAGCAGCGTAAGAAGAGTGCAACCGGATATTCTTTCGTCTTGATGATCATGATGCTGTTGGGCTGCTCGGTTTCTGCAGGCGCTGTAACCAAGAACAATGCTGATACGGAATATCAGAAAGGTAACTATCAGCAGGCCATACGCGACTATGAGGAAATATTGAACAACTATGGTGTTTCTGCCGAAGTTTACTATAACTTGGGCAATGCTTATTACCGTACAGACAATATTACCAAGGCTGTGCTCAATTATGAGCGTGCCCATCTGCTCTCGCCAGGCGATGAAGACATCAGCTTCAACCTGCAGTTTGCACGTAGCAAGACCATCGATAAGATTACTCCGGAAAGCGAGATGTTCTTCGTAACCTGGTGGAAGGCGCTGGTTAACTTTACGAGTGTTGACTGTTGGGCTAAGACAGGCATCATAGCCATCATCATGGCACTGGTTTTGGTCTTGGTTTATCTCTTCGGTTCGCATATCGTTTTGCGCAAGATTGGTTTCTTCGGTGGAATCTTCTTCGTGGCAGTCTTCCTGCTGAGCAATCTCTTTGCTTACCAGCAGCGGCAGATGCTCATCAACCGTACGGGAGCCATCATCATTGCTCCTTCTGTCAATGTGAAGAAGACTCCAGCCAAGACGAGCGTTGACCTCTTCCTGCTGCATGAAGGAACCCGAGTTGATATTACCGATAAGGCGATGAAAGGCTGGCGTGGAATCAAGGTAGGAGATGGCAGAGAAGGCTGGATTGAAACCAAGGCAATAGAGGAAATCTGATTAAAATAAAGAGAATGGATTTTAGTAGGATACAAGATTTTGACATGCAGCTGTTGCATGTGTTTAACGGCAGCGAGAATGTCTGGCTCGATCAGATGGCGATGGCGCTTACGTCGGGCTGGACATGGATTCCGCTTTATATCGTCCTCTTCGTTGTTGTGATAAGAAACAACGAGATGATGGGCCAGATTGCGCTCGTGGTAGGAGGAGCATTGCTCTGTATCTTTCTGGCTGATGGACTGGTGGATGGAATCATTAAACCGCTGGCTGAAAGATGCAGACCTTCCAGCGACCCGATGTTCAAGTATACGGTTCAGGTGGTTGACAATATGCGCCTCAAGAGTTTCAGCTTCTGTTCGGCTCATGCAGCCAATACGCTTTCGTTAGCCATCTTCTTCTCGTTGCTCATCCGCAGCAAACTGGTAACGTGGACCCTGTTATTATGGTCGCTCGTGAACTGTTGGACCCGTCTTTACCTGGGTGTTCATTATCCGGTCGACATTCTTTGCGGTCTGGCTATCGGAGCTGTGGTAGGAGTTGTCGTTTATCTTATCTACAACAAGATGTATTACCGCATCTCCCCAAAGATTAAGTATATTTCCAACCAGTATACGAGTACGGGGTACGACTATGATGATGTAGATAAAATCATGACTGTAGTGATATTTACCCTTATCATGGTTGTGTTTTATGCCACCTGCCAGATGGCATATCTTTAGTACAGAAATAAAAGTTCAAAATAGAAAGTTCAAAAAGTAAAATAAATAATGGATACAAAACACATTAAGATTAGTGATTATAACTATGATTTACCGGATGAGCGCATCGCAAAATTCCCTATCGCCCAGCGCGACCACAGCAAACTGCTGGTCTATAAGCACGGCGAGGTAAGCGATGATGTTTTCCATCATCTTCCCACATATCTCCCTCAAGGAGCCTTGATGATATTCAACAATACCAAGGTGATACAAGCGCGTCTGCATTTCCGCAAGGAAACAGGTGCGCTTATTGAGGTTTTCTTGATGGAGCCTGCAGAACCTACTGATTATGAACTCATGTTCCAGACCACCGGACATTGTTCCTGGCTCTGCATGATCGGTAATCTGAAGAAATGGAAAGAGGGCACCCTGAAGCGTGATTTCGAAATCAAGGGCCACAAGCTTACGCTCAGCGCTACTATGCGACGCGGAGATGCTCTCGGTTCTGAGGCGCAGAAAATGGTTGCCAAAGGCGGAGGAACCAACTATTGGGTTGACTTCGATTGGGACAACGACAAGGTGTCTTTCGCTGAGATTCTCGAAGCAGTAGGCGAGTTGCCTATTCCTCCATATCTCAACCGCAAGACTGAGGAGAGCGACAAGACCACCTATCAGACGGTTTATTCTAAAATCAAGGGAAGTGTGGCTGCTCCAACTGCTGGACTTCATTTTACCGATGCAGTTCTCAAGGATCTTGATGCGCATGGAATCGACCGCGAAGAAGTAACCCTACATGTAGGAGCCGGCACATTCAAACCGGTGAAGAGTCTTGAAATCGAAGGTCATCAGATGCATACGGAATACATTGTTGTTCATCGTCGCAGTCTGGAAAAACTCATCAAGCACGAGTGCCGGGTCATTGCCGTAGGAACCACCAGCGTCCGTACCATCGAGAGCCTCTATTACATGGGCGTTCATCTGCTGAAGCATCCTGAGGCAAACGAAGAAGATCTGCACGTAAAACAGTGGGATCCTTACGAGCTTTCTGAAGATGGCAATCTGGTTGATGGAATCACTCCGATGCAGGCTATCCAGGCAATCATCGATTATCTGGACCGCAACGGCTTGGAGGCTCTCCATTCCAGCACGCAGATTATTATTGCTCCTGGCTATCAGTATAAGATTGTGAAGATGCTGGTCACCAATTTCCATCAGCCTCAGAGTACGCTCCTGCTTCTGGTGAGTGCTTTCCTCAAGGGCGATTGGAGGAAGGTTTACGATTATGCTCTTTCGCATGATTTCCGTTTCCTGAGCTATGGAGATTCATCCCTGCTCATTCCGTAAAAGGAGTTAGGAAAACTATAAATTATTAATTGTAAATTATAAATTAAAATAGATGATTTCAGTAGAAGGACTGAAAGTAGAGTTTGGCGTCAAGCCTCTCTTTCATGATGTAAGTTTCGTCATCAACGACCGCGACCGCATTGCCCTGGTGGGTAAGAATGGTGCCGGAAAATCTACGATGCTCAAGATTCTCTGCGGTTTGCAGAAACCTACAGCTGGCGTTGTGGCTATTCCTAACGAAACCACTATCGGCTATCTGCCACAGGTGATGAAACTGCAGGACGATACGACCGTGAAGGAGGAAACCCGCAAGGCTTTCGCCCATAATACCGAGATGAAGGCGCGTCTGGACAAGATGCAGCAAGAAATGGCCGACCGCACCGACTATGAGAGCGAAAGCTATGCTCAGCTCGTAGAGAAGTTTACCCAGGAACATGAACGCTACATGATGATGGGTGGCGAAAACTATGAGGCTGAGATAGAGCGCACCTTAAGCGGTCTTGGCTTTACGCGCGATGATTTCGAGCGCCCAACCAAGGAGTTTTCCGGCGGTTGGCGAATGCGTATCGAACTTGCCAAGATTCTGTTGCAGAAACCTGATGTCCTGCTCCTCGATGAGCCTACCAACCACCTTGATATTGAAAGTATCCAGTGGTTGGAGCAGTTCCTGGCGCAGAGTGCCAAGGCTGTGGTTCTGGTGAGCCACGACCGTGCTTTCATCAACAATGTAACTAACCGTACCCTCGAAATTACTTGCGGAAGGGTAGAAGACTATAAGGTGAAATACGATGAGTATGTGGTGTTGCGTGCCGAACGCCGCGAGCAGCAGCTCCGTGCTTACGAAAACCAGCAGAAGGAAATTGCCGACATCAAGGATTTCATCGAGCGGTTCCGCTACAAGCCTACCAAGGCGGTTCAGGTGCAGAGCAGAATCAAGCAGCTCGAGAAAATCGTGCCTATCGAGGTGGATGAGGTTGACAACAAGCAGATGCACCTCAAATTCCCTCCTTGTCTCAGAAGTGGCGATTATCCTATTATCTGTGATGAGGTGCGCAAAGATTACGGCGCACACACCGTCTTCGACCATGTTACCTTTACCATCAAGCGTGGCGAAAAGGTGGCTTTCGTGGGTAAGAACGGCGAAGGTAAGTCTACCCTGGTAAAATGTATCATGGGTGAGATTCCTTTCACCGGAACTCTCAAGATTGGTCATAATGTGCAGATTGGTTATTTCGCCCAGAACCAGGCGCAGCTCTTGGATGAGAATCTTACCATCTTCCAGACTATCGACAATGTGGCAACAGGCGAAATGCGTCTGAAGGTGAACGATCTCCTGGGCGCCTTCATGTTTGGCGGCGAGACTTCCGAGAAGTTTGTCAAGGTTCTGAGTGGAGGAGAACGCAGCCGACTGGCTATGATCAAGCTCCTGCTCGAACCGGTGAATCTCCTCATTCTCGATGAGCCTACCAATCACCTCGACATGCAGTCGAAGGATGTGCTGAAAGAAGCCATCAAGGCTTTCGATGGAACAGCCATCATCGTGAGCCACGACCGTGAATTCCTCGATGGTCTGGTAGATAAGGTCTATGAGTTTGGCGGCGGCAAGGTTCGTGAGCATCTCGGTGGTATTTACGATTATCTCCGTGCCCATAATGCCGAGAACATCAATCAGGCTCTTGCCAACCAGAGCATGGCTTCTGCCGGTTCGCCTTCTGCCAATACTTCCGGCTCTTCTGTCGCATCCGGTTCTACAGCCGACAGTCTTGCCTCTGCCACATCCGGCAAGCAGAGCTACGCTGAACATAAGGAACAGCAGAAGAAGATCCGTAAGGCTGAGAAAGCCGTGAAGGAATGTGAGGCGAAGATTGAGAAACTGGAAGCGAGAAAGAAGGAGATTGATGAACTCCTGATGAAACCGGAAAATGCAACCAACATGGAACTCGTGACTGAATACACCGAACTCATGAAGGGTCTCGATGAGGAGAACGAGCGCTGGATGCTCCTTTCGGAAGAACTGGAAGAAGTTTCGAAATAATAGTAACATTAATATAAAATAAAGAGAAGAAAATGAAAATGAAAATGATCTTACCGATGATGCTGATCGCAGCTCTGCCATTAGGCGCTGATGCTCAGAATAAATCGGGTCTTGTCATGAGCAATCTCGACCAGACAGTGAAGCCAGCAGACAGTTTCTATCAGTTTGCTACAGGCGGATGGCAGAAGAACAATCCTCTTCCTGCCGCTTACAGCCGTTATGGCAGTTTTGACCAGCTGGCTGAGAACAACAACAAGCGCATCAACACCATTCTTTCTGAACTCCAGAAGAAGACTTACAAGGCTGGAACCATTGAGCAGAAATTGTCTGATTTCTACAAACTCTCTATGGATGTTGACAGCCGCAACAAGGCTGGAATCGCTCCAGTAAAGCCTCTGTTGGATGAGATTGAAGCTGCCAAGACCAAGGAAGAGCTTCAGAAGCTTCAGGTTAAGTATGCATGGATGGGTCTCGGTTTGGGCTATGTCTCAGGTTTCGATGCTGATGAGAAGAACGTAACCATGAACATATACATCCTGATGCAGGGCGGTCTTACTCTCGGTGCCAAGGATTATTACCTCAACAACGATGCTGCAACTGTAGCTATCCGTGAGGCTTATAAGACTTACCTCAGCAAGATGTTCCAGCTCTACGGTTTCTCTGCTGATGAAGCTGCCAAGAAGGCTTCTGCCGTATTCCTTCACGAAACAACGCTCGCTACTTTCTCAAAGAGCCGTACCGAACTTCGTGATCCTCAGGCCAACTACAACAAGATGACCTTGGCAGAATTCAAGGAGAATTATCCTAACATTCCTCTCGAGGCACTTGCCAACGCCGAGGGAATCAAGAGCGAAAATCTCAAGGAGATGATCGTAGGTCAGCCTGCTTTCTTCGCCGGTTATGACAAGGTGGCAGCTGCAGAATGTGCAGGCACATTGAAGGCTTTGATGGAGTGGGACATCATCAGTAGTTCTGCTTCTTACCTCAGCGATGAGATTCGCGAAGCCCGTTTCGAATTCTTCGGCAAGACTATGAGTGGCCGTAAGGAGGATTATCCTCTTTGGAAGCGCGCTACTACTCAGGTAGAGGCTCAGTTGGGCGAGGCACTCGGTCGCATCTACTGCAAGCGCTATTTCCCAGAAAGCTCTAAGAAGATGATGGAGACACTCGTGAAGAATCTTCAGATCAGCCTCGGTCAGCGTATCGATGCTCAGACCTGGATGAGCGATGTAACAAAGAAAGCTGCTCACAACAAGCTCGACAAGTTCTATGTAAAGATTGGTTATCCTAACAAGTGGACTGATTTCAGCAAGCTCAGCATCGACCCATCTAAGAGCTATTATGAGAACGTATTGGCTTGCCGCAAGTTTGCCAACGATAAGGAGATTGCAAAGAAGGCAGGAAAGCCAGTAGATAAGGATGAGTGGTTCATGACTCCTCAGACCGTGAACGCTTACTACAATCCTACTACCAATGAGATTTGCTTCCCAGCTGGTATTCTCCAGTATCCTTTCTTCGATCCTAAGGCTGATGCAGCATTCAACTATGGTGCTATCGGCGTAGTAATCGGCCATGAGATGACTCACGGATTCGATGATCAGGGTCGTCAGTATGATGCTAGCGGTAATCTGAAGGACTGGTGGACTCCTGCTGATGCAGAAGGTTTCAACAAGCGTGCTGATATGTATGCTGATTTCTTCAGCAACATCAAGGTATTGCCTGATCTGAATGCCAACGGCCGTTTCACCCTCGGCGAGAACCTTGCCGACCACGGTGGTTTGATGGTTTCATACAATGCCTTCAAGAATGCTACAGCCAAGAAGCCATTGAAGAACAAGGATGGTTTCACTCCTGACCAGCGTTTCTTCCTTGCCTATGCAGGTGTTTGGGGACAGAACATTACTGATAAGGAAATCCGCAACCGCGTAAAGAATGATCCTCATTCTCTCGGCAAGTGGCGTGTTGATGGTGCGCTTCCTCACATCGATGCATGGTATGAGGCATTTGGTGTAAAGCAGGGCGACAAGCTGTTCATTCCTAAGAACCAGCGCCTGGAGCTTTGGTAATTCCCGGAAGGAAATTTTTCCGAATAGAATTTTGCGGGGAATGTTTTCCCCCGAATAGATAGAAAAAATGAAGTCCTGATGTTTCGTATGTTTGAAACATCAGGACTTTTTATTTTATGCTTGAAATATTTTTTGATAAGGAAACAAAAGAATCAGGGTTATTGCTTCTTCTCCAGTTCCTGAAGATTTTCCATCTTCTTCGATTCCAAAAATTCGTAAATGCCGCAGAGATGTTCGCGGACGCGACCATGACCGAACTCATAAACCTTGCTGACAAGACCATCGAGGAAATCACGGTCGTGGCTAACCACGATGAGTGTTCCGTCGAAATCGAGCAAGGCCTGTTTCAGCACATCCTTGGTCTTCAGGTCGAGGTGGTTGGTCGGCTCATCGAGAATCAGCAGATTCACCGGCTCCAGCAGCAGTTTGAGAATGGCAAGGCGGGTGCGCTCACCTCCCGACAATACTTTCACCTTCTTGGTAGAATCCTCTCCGCCAAACATGAATGCTCCAAGCAAATCGCGTATCTTGTTGCGGATTTCACCCTTGGCAACATCATCAATGGTCTGGAATACGGTAAGTTCGCCATCGAGCAGAGAAGCCTGGTTCTGGGCGAAATAACCTATCTGCACATTATGTCCCAATTCCAACTTTCCTTCGTTCTGAAGCTGACCCATGATGCATTTCACGAGTGTTGACTTACCCTCTCCGTTTCTTCCCACGAAGGCAATCTTGTCGCCTCTTTCTACGGTAAGATTTACGCCGCTGAAAATCTTCTTGCCATCAAACGACATCGCCACATCGCTCATCTGAACCGGATAAGCACCGCTTCGTGGGCTCGGCGGGAACTTGAGTCGGAGGCGACTTGTATCTTCTTCATCCACTTCGATAAGTTCCAGTTTCTCTAGCATCTTCACGCGGCTCTGCACCTGGAAGGTTTTAGAATAAGTGCCTTTGAAGCGTTCTATAAAGTCTTTGGTTTCAGCAATCATCTTCTGCTGTTCTTCATATTTCTTCATCTGCTGTTCGCGGCGTTCCTTGCGCAGTTCCAGATATTGGCTGTAAGTGGCTTTGTAGTCGTAGATGCGCCCCATGGTTACTTCGATGGTTCTTGTTGTAATGTCGTCAACGAATTTTCGGTCGTGGCTGATGACAACTACTGCTTTCGAACTGTTGATGATGAAGTCTTCGAGCCAGCCGATAGATTCGATGTCGAGATGATTGGTTGGCTCATCGAGCAGCAGTACGTCTGGCGATTTCAAAAGCAGTTTTGCCAGCTCAATCCTCATTCTCCATCCTCCCGAAAACTCGCTTGTAGGGCGGTTGAAATCAGAGCGCTCGAAACCGAGACCGAGCAGCGTCTTCTCTACATCTTCCTCGAAATGAGTCATGTCGATGGCGTAGAATTTCTCTGAGAGAGAGGATACTTTCTCAATGAGCTGCATGTAATCATCGCTGTCGTAATCGGTACGGGTGGTGAGTTCGTTGTTGATGCGGTCAATCTCAGCCTGCATTTCGTGCAGATGGGCAAACGCCTGACAGGTTTCCTCGAATACGGTTCTGCCGTCTTCGGTCATCAGATGCTGAGGCAGATAGGCGATGACGCAATCCTTGGGAGCGGAAACGGTGCCACGAGTAGCATTTCTCACACCGGCGATGATCTTAAGCAATGTGCTCTTTCCTGCGCCATTCTTTCCCATCAGGGCTATACGGTCCTTCTCGTTGATCTGGAAGGAAATGTCTTTGAATAGGGTGGTGCCGCCAAATTCTACGGTCAATCCATCAACTGTAATCATATTATTTTCTTCTTGTTCAAATTTTTGTTTCTCTAAGCAACTCCCCAGAATGCCCCGTTCCTGCCGTTTTCGGGGTCTTCATTGATGACCAGCGCCTGCCATCATTTATGACCCGTGTTGGTCTTAAGAGAAGACCCGAGCAAGGCACAAAAGGCTGTTCTTTCGATTGCCGGTGCAAAGATACAACATTTTTGGGCAGAATGCAAGCTTTTACCCTGACTTTCTTTCGGAGAAGTAGTGTAAGTGATTGATTGATACTGATTTCTATTGGCTTTCTAGCTGAACTTTGTTACAGAACAATCTAATGGTGAGGTGTAAGGATAAAAAGCCAGCGTGTCATTAAGGGTCAGTGTCATTAAGGGTCATTTAGAAAAATGAAAGTGTCATTTTGAGCTATAGTATATATAAATATTTATTTATATATATACTATAGGGGATTCTTCTCCCCCGAAAATGAAAATGACCCTTAATGACCTTGACCCTTAATGACACGATAGATGAACTTGTGAGTTTTACCTGATATAGGTTGTGTGTATTCCTGAATGTATTGGTTGTCAGTATATTATGTGCGTTTTATTATATTTCTACTCTAACGTTCTGTGTATAATAATTATCTACATATTAAGTCACTTAAGTTAGCTATTATACTGTTCAATTCTGCATTTTTATCCTTGTTTTATTTTGCTTTTGTTAAAAATATATCATCTCAGAGGCTGTTTTTATGTCCGAGGAGGGGCATTTTTCACCCTTAGTAGAGGGGGTAAAACACCTTTCTAACCCTCTTATTTTGCATTTTTTCTTCGAAAACTCACTAAAAAACACTGATTTTTACCTCTTTTGTTTTCTGTTTTGTGTAGGTAAGGATAATTTACATTACTCAGCCTGATTGCGCTTCTTGCTCTGTTTCTTTTAGCGGATTAAAAATCCATAATAGTTTGCTGTACAGCGGTGAATTGCAAATCTGCCTGAACTTAATGAGAATAATTTCCGGAACAGATGGAATAGGTAAACTGCCAAAACAGAAATTTTATCTTTACAAAACAATTAGAATTGCCCCTGAAGAACTCAATCCCAAAATCACGATTTTTCCCTATGTTTCATCACTTATTTCCAATTTTTACATGAATATGGAGCATTTTTAAACAAAAAAGACCTTGATTGCAGAACGCAACCAAGGTCTTCGGAGATGATATATTTAACCTATTGAAATCTCGCTAGATTAGATCTGCTCGCTCCAGTCCTCCTGGCTCTTACGAACGTAAGTCTGGTAACGGAGCTTAGCCATCTTCTCTGCCTGAGAGAAGAGCTCATCAGCCTCCTTAGGGAATGCCTTCTGTACAGAGAGGTAACGAACCTCACCGAGCAAGAAGTCGCGGAAGTTCTCCCAGTTAGGAGCCTTAGAGTCGAGTGTGAATGGGTTCTTACCCTCATCAGCCAACAGTGGGTTGTAACGCCACAAGTGCCAGTAACCGCACTCAACAGCCAACTCTTCCTCGTGCTGTGAACGACCCATACCGCCCTTACGCTTCAAACCGTGGTTGATACATGGTGCGTAAGCGATGATGAGTGATGGACCTGGATAAGCCTCAGCCTCGCGGATAGCCTTCAATGTCTGAGCATTGTCAGCACCCATAGCTACCTGAGCTACGTAGATGTAACCGTATGTAGTCTGCATCAGACCGAGATCCTTCTTACGGATACGCTTACCCTGAGCAGCGAACTGTGCGATAGCACCGAGCGGAGTAGACTTAGAAGACTGACCACCAGTGTTAGAGTAAACCTCAGTATCGAGTACCAGGATGTTAACATCCTCACCAGAAGCCAATACGTGGTCAAGACCACCGTAACCGATATCATAAGAAGCACCGTCACCACCGATGATCCACTGTGAACGCTTAACGAGGTAGTGATCCAAAGTCTTGAGCTCCTTGCAGATAGGGCAACCCTTCTCAGCGCCGGCAGCGATGAGAGGCTTCAACTCTGCAGCAGCCTCCTTAGAACCCTCAGAATCGTTCATGTTAGCCATCCACTTGTCAGCAGCAGCTACGAACTCAGCAGGAACATGCTCCTGAGCCTTAGCCTCCTCGAGTAAGTGAGCGATGCGCTCCTTCATCTTCTTGTTACCCATTACCATACCGAGACCGAACTCGCAGAAGTCCTCGAACAATGAGTTGTCGAATGCAGGACCCTGACCCTTAGCGTTCTTTGTATATGGAGTAGATGGGATAGAAGCTGAGTAGATAGAAGAACAACCAGTAGCGTTAGCAATCATCTGACGATCACCGAAGAGCTGAGAAATCAACTTAACGTATGGAGTCTCACCACAACCAGAGCAAGCACCAGAGAACTCGAACAATGGCTGAGCGAACTGAGAGTTCTTAGGGCTCTGCTTGATGTCAACGAGATCCTGCTTAGAAGCTACCTTGTGTACGAGGTACTCCCAGTTAGCTGCCTCCTTGACCATATCCTCTGCGTCTACGTTGAATGGAACCATTGTCAACGCCTTCTCGCCCTTCTTACCTGGGCAGACGTCAGCACAGTTACCACAACCAAGACAGTCGAGTACTGAAGTCTCGATGCGGAAGTGCATTCCAGCCAAAGCCTTAGGTGCCTTCACATCCTGAGTCTGGAGACCCTCGATGCCTGCGAGCTCCTCATCGGTCAATACGAATGGACGGATAGCTGCGTGAGGACAAACGAATGAACACTTGTTACACTGGATACAGTTCTCTACGTTCCATACTGGTACGAATGCCTCAACACCACGCTTTTCGAATGCAGCAGTACCGTTCTGCCATGTACCGTCAACTGTGTCGTGCTTAACGAAGTCAGAAACCTTCAAGAGGTCACCTGCCTGGCCGTTGATAGGACGAACGAGCTCCTTAACGAATGCTGGAGCGTTATCCTCCTTAGCCTCATCGTCAGCGAGGTTAGCCCAAGCTGGATCTACTGTCAACTGCTTGTACTCACCACCACGGTCAACAGCGCCGAAGTTCTTGTCAACAACGTCCTGACCCTTCTTAGAGTAAGACTTAACGATGAATGCCTTCATCTGCTCTACAGCGAGATCCAAAGGAATTACCTCTGTGATACGGAAGAATGCAGACTGGAGGATGGTGTTGGTACGGTTACCGAGACCAATCTCCTGAGCAATCTTAGTTGCGTTGATATAGTAAACAGTGATGTTGTTCTGAGCGAAGTAACGCTTTACCTTGTTAGGGATGAAGTTAACCAACTCCTCACCGTCGAAGATAGTGTTCAACAGGAAGAAACCATTCTTACGCAAACCACGTGTTACATCGTACATGTGGAGGTAAGCCTGTACGTGGCAAGCTACGAAGTTAGGAGTATTTACCTGATAAGCACTGTGGATAGGGCTGTCGCCGAAACGCAAGTGAGAGCAGGTGAAACCACCAGACTTCTTAGAGTCGTAAGAGAAGTATGCCTGGCAATACTTGTTAGTATTGTTACCGATGATCTGAACTGAGTTCTTGTTAGCACCAACAGTACCGTCAGCACCCAAACCATAGAACTTAGCCTCGAACAAGTCGTCGCCACCCATTGGGATTTCCTCCTCTTCTGGGAGAGAAGTGAATGTAACATCATCAACGATACCTACAGTGAAGTGGTTCTTTGGCTGTGGCAACTCGAGGTTCTTGAATACAGCAACAATCTTAGCTGGAGTTGTATCAGAAGAACCGAGACCGTAGCGACCGCCAACGATCAATGGCTTGCGCTCGTCATCGTAGAGAGCTGACTTAACGTCGAGGTACAATGGCTCACCCTCTGCACCTGGCTCCTTAGTACGGTCGAGAACAGCGATGCGCTTAACTGTAGCTGGGATAGTCTTCTTCAGGAAGTCAACAGAGAATGGACGGAAGAGGTGAACTGCAACCATACCAACCTTCTTGCCCTGCTTGTTCAAGTAGTCGATAGCCTCGCGAGCTGGCTCTGTAGCAGAACCCATCAGGATGATGATGTTCTCAGCATCCTCAGCACCATAGTAGTTGAAGAGGTGGTACTCACGACCAGTAATCTTAGTCATCTCCTGGCAGTACTTCTCTACTACCTCAGGGATTGCATCGTAGTAAGTGTTGCAAGCCTCACGGTGAGTAAAGAATGTCTCTGGGTTCTCAGCGGTACCGCGAGTAACAGGACGCTCAGGAGTCAAAGCACGGTTACGGAAGTCCTCGATGAACTCTTCCTTAACCAATGGACGGATGTCTTCCATATCCATCTCCTCGATCTTGTGGTACTCGTGAGAAGTACGGAAACCGTCGAAGAAGTTAATGAAAGGAACCTTTGTCTCCAATGTAGCCAAGTGAGGAACTGCAGAGAGGTCCATAACCTCCTGAACAGAACCTGAGCAGAACATAGCGAAACCTGTCTGGCGGCAAGCCATTACGTCCTGGTGGTCACCGAAGATACAAAGTGAGTGAGAAGCCAATGTACGAGCTGATACGTTGAACACGCAAGGGAGCAACTCACCAGCAATCTTGTACATGTTAGGAATCATCAGCAACAAACCCTGAGAAGCAGTGTAAGTTGAAGTCAAGGCACCAGCCTGGAGAGAACCGTGAACTGCACCGGCAGCACCAGCCTCTGATTCCATTTCCTGGATAGAAACTCGCTGACCGAAAAGGTTCTTACGACCTTTGGCAGCCCATTCATCTACATGCTCCGCCATTGGTGATGATGGAGTAATAGGGTAGATAGCAGCAACCTCAGTAAACATGTAGCTTACGTGTGCGGCAGCTGTGTTACCATCACAAGTGATAAATTTTTTCTCTTTAGCCATTTTACTTTTAGATAAAATATTAAAAATGTTTTGTATTTAATTCATTCTTATTCTAACTTATTCTAATGTTGAGTGTTGAATGTTGAGTGTTGAGTTAGGCTTGCGCCCTTATGTGTCTTCTTGCAGATGCCGTTAGGCAATTCAACATTCAACACTCCACATTCAACATTCCCTAATATAGGAAACCCAGAAGCCATAACGGAATTCTGTTGTCCTTGCCTACCTCGGTATTGTATCGGGCGTAGATGATGTCGGGATTGTTGCGCACCTTGTTTGGAGATTGCGCATCGCAGATTCTGAACTTCTTCTCACCGTCTACAATGAAGTAGTGGTCCTTGCCGGTCTGGCTTACCTTGTGGTCTTTCCAGACCGAGTTGACGAAGAATGTTTCCATTACCTCCTGCTTGTCTATCTTGATAGGATAGATGGCGTACATCAGGTTGGAGTTGTGCATCATCACCTTGGATGGTTTCTTTGGGAACTCCTGCCCGGTAGGGTAAATCATGTTGATGAGTCGCGCATCAGCAAGATACTTGATGTAGTTCATTACCGTAGCTCTACTGGTGTTGATCTCTTCGGCAAGCTGGCTCACGTTGGGAGCCTTGGCACCTTCTACAGCTAGCTGATAAAAGAGCCGCTTGATCTTGGTGAGATATTTCAGTTCGATTTGCTTGATGAGGAGGATGTCTACCTCGGTCATCATGTTCATTGTCTTTAGTAGATTCTCTGTGAAGTTGCGGTTCTCCAGGAAGAATGGATAGAATCCATGATGCAAGTAGTCCTGGAAGTACTTCATCGGGCTCACCTTAGGCAGTATCTGCTTGATGATGTGCTCGTGATTGCGCAAAATTTCATCGAGTGTATAAGGCTGGAAACTGTTGCCAGTCTGCAGGTTGATAAACTCTCTGAAAGAGAAGCCTCGCAAATTATAGCTTTTCACGATTCCATTGAGCTCAGGATTCTCTTCCTTCAGTCTCATCACGCTGGAACCTGTGAACACGATTCTTAACTCTGGATAGAGGTCGTAGCATTTGCGCAGCTCCTTGCTCCAGTCCGACTGCTTGAAGACCTGGTCGATGAGAAGGGTTCTGCCGCCGTGGCGAACAAAGTCGCCTGCAAAATCTGCGATTCCTCTGCTTTGAAAATAGAAATTGTTCATATTCACATACAGGCACTTGCGGTCAGTAGGGCCAAAGTGCTCCTTGGCATATTGAAGGAGGAATGTAGACTTTCCTACACCGCGTGTTCCCTTTATGCCAATCAAACGGTCGCTCCAGTCGATTTCGTCCATCAGAGTGCGTCTTACTGGTGCGTCCGTATGCTCTACGAGGTATGTATGTGTTCTGAAGAATGCTTCTTCCATGAGTTTATATCGTTTCTAATTGTTTTTACGATGCAAAGGTAATTAAATATTTCTAATTTGCAAACTCTAGATAGCAAAAAGTAACTTTTTTTTCATTATTTAGCACTTGTCTAAGTAAAAATGGGGATTTTCTGCCCTTTTTTGCACTTTTCTTTATATCTTTGCACCATGAAGTTACATATTTTCAATCCAGAACATGATTTGGCTTTGGCTGCAAATCTGAAACAGTTCACCGCGCCTCATGCGGGTAGACAACTTAGAAGTGATCTTGCTTTCATTCCGGCTCTTTGGGCGGAAGAGGGCGACCTCGTACTTGTGGATGATATTGATTTTGCGAAGAACAGGGTGCGCCATTTTGGGGCTGAACTGAACAGCAAGGTTGAATTCATCACCAAGCCTCAGCTGAAGCATCTGCTCAAGACTGAATTTCTGGACAGTGTTCATCCCTGGGGATGGAACCTGTCGCTGAAAGGTGAGTTGGAGCGTTTGGGAATATTGGAGATTATGTTGCCGACTGATGCTGTATTAAATAAGGTACGCGAGGTGAGCAGCAGGCAATGGGCTGCCCTTCATCTGCAGCATGGCGTGGAATATGTTACTGAGACGGCTCGCGTCAAAGAACTCATTCTCCAGCACGGCAAAGCCGTTGTCAAGGCTCCCTGGAGCAGCAGCGGGAGGGGAGTGAAATATGTGAGTGCTGAGGACTTCAGAACTGCCGGAGATTATCCTACCTTCGAAAGATGGGTGGCAAACATGATTTATCATCAGGGCGGCGTAACCGTAGAACCCCTATATAATAAGGTGAGAGATTTCGCCATGGAGTTTGAAATGAAAGATGGCAAGGCGCTCTATCGCGGTCTTTCGCTATTCGATACGATCAAGAATGCCTATTCGGGCAATGTGCTCTGCTCTGAAGATGATAAGGTGGAAATGATGAAACCGCTCATTAGCGAGGCGCAGCTTGCCGGAATCAGACAGCGCATCATCGAGGTAATGGAGCCGGCGCTGAAGGATATTTACAGTGGTCCGTTCGGCGTTGACATGATGATCTGCACGAAAGGGGAGAAGGATGAATTCTGCGAGGCTGTGCTGAATCAGGAAGGTGAGGACGTAAACAGAACCGGACTGGGCGTGGTTCCTTGCATCGAAATTAATCTGCGCAGAACGATGGGTCATGTGGCAATCGATCTATACGAACATCTTGTGGCTAATTCGAGCGATGAGATGAAGACCAACAGGACGAACATCATGCGCGTGGAATATGATGGAAACAGATATCATCTCAGAATAAAGCCTGGCAGACCTTCGGAAGAGGCACCGCTGCATTGATTATTTTTGTAAAGAACATAGTTTTTTTTTCTAACTGTATGGTTGAAACGGGCTGAAAGCCCAAAAGCTCTTAGCCCAGGGCATCGCCCTGGGTATAATAGCAATCAATAAGACGCCCTGTAAGGGCAAAAGCTTTGTTTATTGCTTGGTTCTTTAAAGCTTTTGCCCTTACAGGGCGAAGGGTTTGCGCTCATAATTACCCAGGGCGATGCCCTGGGCTAGGAGCTTCTGCCCTTTCAGGGCGTATTGGGTAATTTAAACCGTACAGGTCGATATTTTTTGTTAAGAAATAGTAAAATCGGCTTTTCCCATGCAAGGATTAGCCTATTTTTCATTTTATCTTCAGAACTCACGATTCTGATTCCGATTCGGGAACAGCCTTTTAAAGAGGAACAGTCCCTTTGGGTTCAGGAGCGTTGAGTCATTAAAATGAACCAATAAATTAGAGAAATATGAACAAGAAAGTATTTAGTGCAGCTATTTTAGCTTCAGCTGCAATGGCAATGACTTCTTGCAGCTCAAGCAAGAATGCACAAAATGAGAACGCAACAAAGGCTGAGAAGATAACAGAGGCAGAGGCTGCCCGTCCGTCGGCAGATGAGGAAATGGACGAGAGTTATCTTGTCCTCTCAGAGGCTCAGCAGAACATCGTGAAGAAGAACAACGATTTCGCTTTCAGACTCTATCAGCAGATTAGCGGCATGGATTCTGAGGTGGTTTCGCCAATGAGTATCGCCTATCTGATGGGAATGCTTGCAAATGGTGCCGACGGCAAGACTCAGCAGGAGATTCTGAAGGCAATCGGTTGCGAGGGCGTGAGCGTGAAGGAACTCAACGACTGTTATAAGGCGCTGATGCTTTCGGCTGGCAAGCTCGACAAGCAGACAACCGTAAACATTGCCAACTTTATTGCCATCAATAAGAATTTCACATTGAACAGCGATTTCGCTCACACCGTAGCCGATTCTTATCAGGCTGGCGTTGAGAGCATGGACTTTACCAATTCTAAATCTGCCACTCGCATTAATGACTGGTGCAAGAAGCAGACTAAAGGCATGATTCCTAGCATCATCGACCAGGTAGACCCTGCAGCTGTTTCTTACCTCCTGAATGCTATTTATTTTAATGGAACCTGGCAGGAGAAGTTTGATGCGAAGAATACCCACTTCGAGAACTTCAGCGGTTACACCCGCGATATTAAGAAGGTGAACATGATGCACCAGAACAAGAAGTTTGCCTATACTGAAAATGATATGTTGCAGGCTGTAGAGCTGCCATACGGAAATGGAAGTTATCAGATGACCGTTCTTCTTCCTAAGGCTGGCAAGAGCATCAGCGAGGTGATGAAGGAGATGGATGCTGATAAACTTCAGAAGTTGAGTAATGACATGGACCGTTGCCAGGTAGATTTAAAATTCCCTAAGTTTACCACAGAGATGGATTTGTCGCTCAACCAGATTATCAGTAAATTGGGAGCTCCAAGCATCTTCCAGTCAGGCACGGCAGATTTCAGCCGTTTTGCCAATGGCAGCTTCTACGTATCGAAGATGTTGCAGAAGGCAAAGATTGAGGTAAGCGAGCGTGGAACAAAGGCTGCTGCCGTAACAGCTGCTGTGATGCTGACCTCACTAGGTCCTCACGAGATGAAGCGTGTAGAATTTCATGCCAACCGTCCATTCGTTTATTTCATTACAGAACGTAATAGTGGCGCCATTCTATTCATGGGTCAGTTCCTGGGAGAATAATAACAGAGAATTTGCAGGTTCTTAAAACTAGAAAAGCGAAAGCCAAGTCCGTAATCCGGAATCTGGCTTTCGCTTTTTATTTCGCTTAATTCACTTGTTTACTCCTGAAACTTTTCAATGAACTCATCCTCTGTGATAATCGGAATATTGAGTTCATGTGCTTTCTTGTTCTTCGAACTCTGCGAAGCAGCATCGTTGTTAATCAGGAAGTTAGTACTCTTGCTCACACTTCCCGTAACCTTGCCGCCCTGGCTTTCAATGTAAGCTTTCAGCTCGTTGCGGTTCTTGTAATGATGCACATCTCCCGTTACGACGAAAGTCAGTCCCTGGCATTTATTTCCCGTTTCTACAGGCTCCTGCTCCTCGATAATCAGCTCGGACAGCAGATGCTGCACATGCTGGAAATGAACATCATCCTTGAACCAGGCGATAAACTTGGCACTCTTTTCAGGTCCAATACCATCAATGCTTGCAAACTCATCATCGAACATGCTCAGACGCGCCGTTTCTATCAGTTCCTTTACCTTGTAACGGCTGAGCAGTTTTTTAGCCACATCGCCGCCGCAGAGCGGAATATTCAAAGCGTAGAGCAGATGACGGCCATCAGTATGGCGGCTTTTCTCTACACTCTCCAGAAGATTGCTTACGCTCTTCTTGCCAAATCCTTCGAAACAGGAAATCTCGAACGCATAATTCTTCAGTTTGTAGAAATCTGCATATTCCCTGATAAAACCATGATTGATGAATTTCCAGACAGTCTGTTCTGAGATTCCGTCAATATTGATTCCTTCCTTGCTGACGAAGCGGGCAAATTTCTTAAGTTGTTTGGCTGGGCAGGCTGCATTGGTGCAATGGAGAGTCTTGGTGCCGCTCTCACTCTCGCGCACTACGGCTGGCGCATGGCAAACCGGACATTCGTTGGGAATGACAAAACTCCCCACAACCTCTGTAATATTGATTACCTTCGGGATAATCTTATTGGCCTTGATGACCTGCAGTCTGGTTCCCTTGTCGCCAATGCCCAGACGCTCGCATTCGCTTACATTGCAGAGCGAGGCACGCTGCACGGTGGTTCCTTCAAGTTCTACCGGTTTGAAAACAGCTACAGGCGTGATGGTGCTGGCTGCGCACGACCATTCGATGTGGTCGAGTACGGTGTCAGCATGTTCATCTTGCCATTTAAAGGCAAATCCTGCCCTCGTAGCGTGGTGGCCAGTAACCGACCCCGTAGCTGCATAAGCCGTATCATCGTAGCAAATCACCAGTCCGTCTACCGGGAAAGGATTCTTCTTGCTTGTCACCTTCTCCGTAAACTTGTCTATTTCCAGCTGGATATTTTCTGTGGTAGGGTGGTCAATACGCTCACGTTCTACAGGATTCATTCCCAGGTCTTTCAGCATCTGCATGCGTTCGCCCCATGAGGTAAGTTCCCGCTCAGTATAAACCAAGGTGAACGGAATCCATTGGATGTGGCGCTGCTTCACCTCATCAATATCCTTCAGCGTGAGTGAGCCTGAAGCGAGGTTTCGTGGATTGGCGTAATCGCCTTCGCTTTCGATGATGAACTGTTCGAAATCAGCATACGAAATGACGGCTTCTCCTCTTACTACAAGATGTCCTTTCTCTGAAATGGTAGCAGGAATGCCTGAAATGGCTGGAGCCAAGTGGGTAATGTTGGTGCCGATGTGTCCGTTACCGCGGGTAACGATTTTGGTGAGTTTTCCGCCGTCATAGGTTACTACGAGGGTCAGTCCGTCCAGTTTCCATGAAATCCAGATAGGGCGGTCTTCTGCCCATTTAACAAGATCACTTACCTGTTTGGTCTTTGCCAGAGAGAGGGCGGCAAATTCATGCTCCTCTTTCTTTCCTACGATAGAATCTTCTGACACGCGATTAGTAGGGGAGTCAGGCAGAATTTCGCCTGTTTCCTCTTCCAATCTCTTGAGCTGGTCGAAAAGGGCGTCCCACTCATAGTCGGTCATGAGTTCGCCTTTTCCGTTATAATAACTATCCGAAGCTTGGTTGAGTCTTTCAACCAAGCTCTTCATCTGCAATAGTTTCTCTTCCATAATGAATGTTTGAGGATATTAATCAAATGTTGTGTTTTTCGATGGTCAGAAATTAATCTGCAGGTTCCATGGCTATGGAGAGTTTTTCAAAGGCGAAACGCTGACCTCTGTTTCCTCCATAGTTTACACGTCCGCAGATGCAGAAACCCATCGAAGACAGAAGGTTAATCATCGGCGTATTGTCAAAGTTGGTGTCAACCTTGATGCTAGGTATTTTTTCTACCTCGCACATGCTGTTCACCTTACTGATGAAAATACGCGCCAAACCTTCACGCTGGAAACTAGGCAACGTGGCAAAGCGATGTATTACATAATAATCGCCATCAGTAATCCAGTTGCCTACTAATTTCTTATATTTGGGTTCACCATTCAATATGACTGCTCCATAGACAACTACCTCTTCGTTTACTGTCAGAACGAAGGCGTTGCCATTTTCTATGTCTTTTCTGATGTCTTTTTCTGATGGATATTCCTCAGTCCATTGATGACGTCCCGATTCTATCATACTTTGGCGAGCCTGGTCGATGACTTTCCAGCAAGCAGCAAAGTCCTTAATATACGCCGGTCTGAAGTTTGTCTTCATATTAATTACGCTTTTATTATTCGGGTGCAAAATTAACAAAAAAAAACGAATTAAACTAAAAAACGGAGGAAAAACTTCACTTTTTTGTTCGTTTTCCTCCGTTTTTCTTGTTTTCTGCTCATTTTGAGCTATTTTTCCTTTGCTTTATGCTAGGAAGCCGGGTGAATAAGCTTCTACGCCAAGCACTTGTCGAGCTCAGCAATGATAGCATCTTTCTGTTCCTTGATATGCTGACCGATGAATACGATTTTTATCATGCGGTCGCCCAATTCCTGATCCCATTCCTTCTGCAGCTGTGGATTATTCATCAAGACCTGGGCGAGTTCGTCTTTCGGCATGGTAGCCAACCATTGACCAGCCTGCTTTACTGTCTTCTGCTTGCCAGCCTGTTCGAACACGTAGCACATGTCGCGCTCATCATCGAAATAGCAGATTCCCTTGGCGCGAACCACGTCTCTAGGCCATTTTCTTGCTACGAAATCATCGAAGAGACCCAGGTCGAAAGGCTTGCGGCGGTAGTAAACGAAGGTGCCGATTCCGTATTCCTCAACTTCTCCGCCTTCATGATCATGGTCATGATCGTGGTGATGATGATGGTGATGATGTTCATGCTCGTCATGGTCATGGTCATCGTGGTCATGATGATGATGCTCATGTTCGTCTTCCTCGTCATGATCGTGATGATGCTCATGTTCGTCATCATCTTCATCTTCTTCATGCTCTTCGTTTCTTTCTGATTCAATCTCCTGAATCCAACCGGCTGAAGTGGATACGGTTTCCCAATCAAACTTCTTAGTGTTGACGATCAGATTCAAGTCAACGTCACCATAGTTGCATTCAAAGATTTCTGCCTTAGGCTGGATGGCGTGGATAATCTGCTTCAGGTGCTCCAGCTCCTTAGGCTCAACCTCTGCAGCCTTATTCAGAAGAATGATGTTGCAGAACTCAATCTGCTGGATGACGAGCGAAGCCAGATCTTCCTCATCCATATTCTTCTTCATCAGGTCGCTGCCGTTGGAGAATTCATCCTTCATGCGCAAAGCATCTACTACGGTAACGATGCTGTCAAGGCGCAGAATGCCATTCTCGATGTACTGAGGACCGAGGGATGGGATAGAACAGATGGTCTGTGCAATAGGAGCAGGCTCGCAGATTCCGGAAGCCTCGATGACAATGTAATCGAAACGCTTCATGTCTACGATTTCCTTGAGCTGTTCTACCAGGTCCATCTTCAATGTGCAGCAGATGCAACCATTCTGGAGAGAAACGAGCGAATCGTCTTTCTGACCTACTACGCCACCTTTTTCTATCAGGGCTGCATCAATATTGACTTCACCAATATCGTTGACGATGACGGCAAACTTAATACCTTTTTCGTTAGCTAAAATCTTGTTGAGAAGGGTTGTCTTTCCACTACCCAGGTAGCCTGTCAAGAGCAATACAGGCACTTCCTTCTTTGCGTTCATATTAAAATATTTTAATGTTATACTTCTTAAACCCAGTCTGCTGATAATGCTGCTTTCTCGGGCAGCTGCCATCTGGCAGTCTGACGGTTTTGCGAAACTGCAAAGATTGTGCCACACCTTATTTTTTTGCCATCTTTTTTTCGTACACCCCTTTTTTGTCAGTTATCTTGTGTTATTTTTAGGTTATATTTCATGTTTTTCTCATTTTTCTTTGGTGGTTTCAACTAGAAATAGTATATTTGCAGAGAAAATGTGTTTCAAACAGCACATAAACTTAATGAATAAACATATTTAATATACATAAGTAAGTTAAGATGAAAAAGTTTAAGGTTTTAGTTTTGACGGTTGTGGCAGTCCTTGCGCTGTCATCTTGCGGCACTACTCAGACGGTGCCTCTGACCGGTCGCACTCATCGCATCTCTGTATCCGATGAGCAGGTTCTCAGTCTGTCTAATCAGGAATACACAAAGTACATGGCTTCTGCCAAGAAGTCGACCAATGCAGCCAATACGGCGATGGTTCAGCGGGTAGGAAAAAGACTTGCCAATGCTGTTGAACTCTATTTGAAGCAGAATGGATTTGAAGCCGACGTGAAGAATTATTCATGGGAATTCAACCTGGTACAAGATAAGTCTGCCAATGCATTCTGTATGCCTGGCGGTAAAATCGTGGTTTATGAAGGACTTTTGCCTTACACTCAGAATGATACCGGTTTGGCAATCGTTTTGGGTCACGAAATAGCTCATGCTGTGGCTAAACATAGTGCTGAGCAGCTCACCAAACAGCAGAATCAGCAAACCGGTACAAGCATCCTGGGAACTGTGTTGAACCAGACAGTAGGTAATGGTGTAGGTAATGTGGCAAGTGCAGTTGCCGGACAGTATTTCTCATTCCGCAATCTGAAGTATTCCCGTGATAATGAAACCGAGGCAGATTACATGGGGCTTATCTTCGCTGCCATGGCTGGTTATGATCCTCAGCAGGCCATTCCTTTCTGGAAGAGAATGTCGCAGGGCTCTAGCAGCAATCAGAGCGATATTTTCAGTGATCACCCTTCAGACGCCAAGCGTATTGCTGCCTTGCAGAAGGAAATGCCTACTGCGCTGAAGTATTATAAACCTCAGACAATTTATAAGGTAGGTTCTACGAGCAAGACTTCTACAACCAAGAAGACCAGTAGCAAAAAGAAGACTACAACCCGCAGAAGATAAGGAATTTTCCGAATCTCTCGAATCTGAAGAAATGAATTCATCTTCTCTTTCGAATCTCTCGAATCTGAAGAATCAAATTAAAATAGTTAAGTATGGAGTATTTATCTCATAACCTTTGGCTGGTATGGACGTCGGTGATGTTCATCTGCCTCATCTTAGAGTTGTCTTCGGGCGATTTCTATGTTACTTGTTTTGCCATTGGTGCGCTCATCAGCATTCCTGTGGCATTAGTAGGAGCACCTTTCTGGGTGCAGGTAGTGGTTTGGGCTATCTGCTCTATGCTTAGCATCTGGTTGGTTCGTCCGCATCTGCTGAAATCGCTACACAAGGGTGGGGAAGACCGCCGCAGTAACGCCGATGCGCTGGCAGGACAGATTGGGGAAGTGACCGAGATGATTCCTGCCGGAGGATATGGTAGAGTGAAGCTGGATGGAGATGATTGGAAAGCGGAAGCTCCGCATCTTGCCGAACCGCTTGCTGTAGGCGATAAGGTTCGAATCTTAGGTCACGAATCTATTATCCTCAAGGTAGAAAAAGTTTAGGTAGGAAAAGTTTAAATTCAACATTATTCACTTAATCGTATAAACATCATGAACATAGGAATTTATGTGCTGGTGGCTCTAGTAGTACTTGCACTCGTAGTGGTTAAGAAAACCATCGTCATCATCCCTCAAAGTGAGACGAAAATCATAGAGCGTCTCGGACGATATTTTGCTACGCTCAAGCCGGGTATTAATATCATCATTCCTTTCATTGACCATGCCAAGGATATTGTGGCGATGAGAAACGGAAGATACCTTTATACAAACAGCATCGACCTTCGTGAACAGGTCTACGATTTCGACCGTCAGAATGTAATCACTAAGGATAATATCCAGATGCAGATAAATGCGTTGCTCTATTTTCAGATTGTGGACCCATTCAAGAGTGTGTATGAAATCAACAATCTGCCAAACGCCATAGAGAAACTGACACAAACTACCTTGCGTAATATAATAGGTGAGATGGAACTTGACCAGACTCTTACCTCCCGCGATACGATTAACACCAAACTCCGTGCAGTTTTGGATGATGCAACCAATAAGTGGGGAATCAAGGTAAACCGAGTAGAGTTGCAGGATATTACACCTCCAGAGAGTGTGCTCCAGGCGATGGAAAAGCAGATGCAGGCTGAACGCAACAAGCGAGCTACCATCCTGACTTCTGAAGGTGAGAAGGAAAAGCAGCGCCTGCTCTCAGAAGGTGAGAAGGCTGCCATCGTGAACAAGGCTGAGGCTGCCAAACAGCAGGCTATCCTGAATGCAGAAGGTGAGGCTACTGCCCGCATCCGTAAGGCTGAGGCCGAGGCTATTGCCATTCAGAAGATTACGGAAGCTGTAGGACAGAGTACGAATCCAGCCAACTATCTCCTGGCCCAGAAATACATCAGCATGATGCAGGAAGTAGCACAGGGTAAGGATAATAAGGTGGTTTATCTGCCATACGAGGCAACCAATCTCTTGGGTTCTATAGGAGGAATCAAAGACCTTTTCAAGGGATAAAGACCTCTGAGTCAAGGGATAATGCCTTTTGACTCAAGAAATAAAGCACTCTGAATATCAGTAAACTGCAAGTTCAGTAAGTAAAAAATATAAAACAGGATAAAAATGAAGAAAATCTGTATCGTTGCAGGCGCAAGACCTAACTTTATCAAGGTTGCGCCCGTAATTAGAGCAATTCGTAATGCTCAGGAAGCTGGTAACGAAATCAGCTATCAGTTGGTTTACACAGGAAAAGAGGATGACCCGACATTGGAATCTTCTCTTTTCGATGACTTAGGCATTCAGAAACCGGATGCTTATCTCGGCGTAGACTGTCCAAACATGAACGAACTTACCGGACAGGTGATGGGTCAGTTTGAGCGCTATCTGCAGCAGAATGCTACAGATGTTGTCATTGTGGTAGATGATCTGGCTTCAACCATGGCTGTGGCTATTGTTACCAAGAAGCAGGGTGTGCAGCTTGCTCATATTGCAGCCGGAACCCGCAGTTTTGACATTACCATGCCAAAGGAAATCAACCGTCTGGTGATTGATGGCTTGTCAGATATTCTCTTTACCGCTGGCATTTCAAACAACAGCATCGCCAACAAGGAAGGTGCAGAATTGTCTAAGGTTTATATGGTAGGAAATGTGCTTATCGACAACATCCGTTTCCTTCAGTCTAAAATGCAGCGTCCGGAAGTCATGGACGAATATCACCTGAAAGAAGGCGAATATATGGTTCTGACCTTGAACCGCAAGGCCATCGTCAATAACATTGATGAGATGAAATCGCTCATTTCTGTCATAGATGAAGAGGCGCGCCAGGCTGGAGTGAAGGTGATTGCTCCGCTTCGAGGTAAAGCCTTGGGCTTCGTGCTCGCATTCAAGGCTTATCAGGAAGAGAGTAATCATCAGAGTGGAATCCAGGTGGTTCAGCCGCTCGATTATCTGTCGTTTGCTTATCTTACAACTCACGCCAAAGGTGTGATTACCGATTCGGGTAATGTGGCTGAAGAAGCTACCTTCAATGGGGTTCCTTGCATTACGCTCAACAGCTATACTGAGCATATTGAAACCGTAAAGGTGGGTACAAACGAACTGGTTGCTGAAGATCCGGAGTTACTGAAGCAAACTATGCAGAAACTTCTGAAGGGTGAATGGAAGAAAGCGGGCATTCCTGACAGATGGGATGGCCGCTCAGCAGAAAGAATAGTCCAGATTCTCGCTGAATAGATTCTAAACTCATAGGTATAATCTCATGGAGAGAGATGATGCTATGTAAACTGATTCTTTTCAGAATAAACTTAGAGGTTCACTTCAATATGATTATATTGAAAAGTGAACCTCTTTTTTTTATGCTTTATCCTTTTCCTTAATCTTTTTCAGGCGCCTTTGGCACAGGATAGTCGTA
This sequence comes from Segatella copri, assembly GCF_024330485.1. Taxonomy (GTDB): domain Bacteria; phylum Bacteroidota; class Bacteroidia; order Bacteroidales; family Bacteroidaceae; genus Prevotella; species Prevotella copri_L. Next base: position 47,607 of record NZ_JANDWX010000020.1, read on the forward strand.
TTGCTTAAAATAGGACGGTGTCTTATTATCATACCATACTCCTTCTACGTTTAAGCCGATAGAGAAAGTCTTTTTGGAATTAGTGTATCTTACACCGGCTCCTAAAACGTTGGCGCCAGGTACTCCCATTCCGTAGCCACCCGGCATGATTCCTCTTCCCATACCCCAAGGATACATTCCGTAGCCCCAAGGCGAATAGCCGTAGGGACCATAGCCATAACCGCCATAACGGCCGTAGAGAGAATTGTAATTGTTGGCTACACTAAGCTGACCGTAAACGTAAGCCTCCCAATGCTCATTAAACTGGTAGCCCAGAATGCCGTAGACTCCACCGTCATGATAACTGTCTCCACCATAGTTTACGTTGTTGATATAAGTGCCCAGAGCCAACCAAAGTTTGTTATCTTTGGTGAGTGGCGTTAGGTAGGTTGCATCGATCGTCTGAGTGAAACCACCTCTGTGAGGCACATTCTTGCCGAATGTGGCAAAGGCAGAAAGATCTACCGAGAGATTCAATCCCTTGTGCAGCCCCCAGCCATAGCCTAACGGATAACTCAAACTGTTGGTAAGGTTGGAGATGGGATTATTATAATAGGTGCTGTCTAGCGAAGCATCACCCAGCAATCCGTTTTTGCCGAGAGTTTCTTTCTTATCAGATAGTCGGGCAGGAGTCATATATGCATTCTTCACCGGTTTTCCCTGATAAATCATAGGTTTTCCTGCCTGGTAAACCGTATCGCCAGGCAGCAACCATTCTTCGCGCGGACTGTCCGGACTGTGCAATGGTCCGAAGCTTACCTGTTGCTGTGCACTTGCTTCTGTAGTGAGGAAAGTGCAAAAAGCGATGATAATATATATTTTTTTCTTCATAATTGATTGCATTTTCTGTCTTCTGGTGCAAAGATATGAAGAATGTATGAAACAAAGGAACTTTTCCCGCATAAAAAATCAATTTTTTAGAATAAAATCATTATCTTTGCATCCGATAACATAAATAGATGTAAAATTATACAAAAATATGAAGAAGATCATCAGATTATTGACACTCGCTCTTCTTACGGTGCCTGTTACGACATTCGCTCAGAGTGAAGGCAATCAGAACACATCAGAACCAGCCGGAAAAGTTGTGGCGTCTAAGCCCGATTCTCTGCTCGACTGGGAAACACCGCACGATCCAACTTGCCCTCAGGTGTTGCTGGAAACTACGATGGGCAACATTCTCGTGGCTCTCTACAACGATACTCCCAAGCATCGGGATAATTTCCTGAAACTTGTCAATTCGGGCTATTATGACGGTTGTATCTTTCAGCGTGTCATCAAGAATTTCATGATTCAGGGTGGCGATTATTCATGCAGAAAGGTGAACATGGAAAAGCCGCAGAAGTTTGATGTAAACTATACGGTTCCGGCAGAAATCATCTATCCTAAATATTATCATAAGCGCGGACAGCTCTGTGCTGCTCGCGAAGGAGATGATGAAAATCCGACCAAAGCTTCGGCGTCTACTGATTTTTACATCACCTGGGGCAGAAATTTTTCTTCCCGGCAGATGGAATATTATGTAGAAAAACTGAAACGGGACGGCAAGTATTACGCCATTCCTTCTGAACAGTTGCAGAAGGGCTACATCAAGCATGGTGGTGTTCCTCACCTTGACAACGGCTACACTGTTTTCGGAGAGGTGCTTGAAGGCATGGATGTGGTTGATAAGATTCAGAATGTGGCTACCGATAAGGCGAACAACGACAGACCTCTCACGGATGTCATCATCCTGAAAGCCAAGCAGATGAAGTAACTTTCGGATGGTAAACTGAAGAAATAAGTAACTGAGCCCATTAAAAGGGAAAAATCGATAAGTAAAAATATTAAATACGAGAAAAATGAAGTCATTAAAGGAATTATATAGAATAGGTAAGGGACCATCGAGCAGTCATACGATGGGACCTCAGCGTGCAGCCAAACTTTTTCTGGAGCGTTGCCCTAACGCTTCTTATTATGAAGTAACCCTCTATGGAAGTCTGGCAGCTACAGGTAAGGGACACATGACTGATGTGGCAATAGAAGAAGTGCTCAAACCTCATAAAACTGTGAATATTATCTGGCAGCCACAGACTTTCCTGCCTTATCATCCCAACGGAATGAAATTTGTGGGCAAGGATCTGAACGGTGATATTATTGAAGAATGGACCGTTTACAGTATTGGTGGTGGAGCCATATCAGATGGTACTGCCGGCAACGAAGAGCTGGGCGCCAAGGATGTTTATGATCTGAACAAGCTCGCCGACATCAAGCAATGGTGCTATGATAACGGACGCTCATTCTGGGAGTATGTTGAGAAATGCGAATCGGAAGATATCTGGGATTATCTCGACATGGTTTGGCAAACGATGAAGCAGAGCATCAGGAATGGTTTAGACCATGAAGGTGTTTTGCCTGGTCCGCTGAAGCTACAGCGTAAGGCTGCCACCTATTATATAAAGGCGAAGGGTTACCGTGCTTCCCTGCAGAGCCGCGGCTTGGTTTATGCTTATGCGCTGGCTGTGAGCGAAGAGAATGCTTCGGGTGGCACCATTGTTACAGCTCCTACCTGTGGCGCCTGTGGTGTATTGCCAGCTGTACTCTACCACATGTTTACTTCTCATGATATGAGTGAACAGCGCATCTTGAGAGCCTTAGCTACAGCCGGATTGGTGGGCAACATCGTAAAGCAGAATGCTTCTATCAGTGGTGCTGATGTAGGTTGCCAGGGCGAGGTAGGTGTTGCCTGCGCCATGGCTTCGGCTGCAGCCTGTCAGCTTTTCGGAGGCAGTCCGGCTCAGGTAGAATATGCTGCCGAAATGGGATTGGAGCATCATCTCGGAATGACCTGCGACCCGGTTTGCGGACTGGTTCAGATTCCTTGCATCGAGCGAAATGCCTTTGCTGCCGCCCGAGCTTTGGATGCAGACCTCTACGCTTCCTTCTCAGATGGCCATCATACCGTATCTTTCGACCGTGTAGTTGAAGTGATGCGACAGACGGGTCATGACCTACCTTCGCTTTACAAGGAAACAAGCGAAGGCGGTTTGGCAAAGGGATTTCCAAGAGATATTTAATCATAAGATTCAATTTTCGTAAGTTTACTTCGCACGCCCTGCAATAGCATAAAGCTTTGTATATTTCCTAATGCAATGAAGCTTTTGCTCTTGCTGGGCGTGTTGTATTTTGAGCCTTTCTGTTCTTCCCCTTTATTTTGGCACGCTATTTGTAAGCCCCCTTGCCAAACAATAATAAAGTAAATACGAATAAAAACATTTTATATTATGGCACAGAAAGGTAATATTGGTGTAACGACAGAGAACATTTTCCCTGTTATCAAGAAATTCTTATATTCAGATCACGACATCTTCCTCCGTGAGATGGTTTCAAACGCCGTAGATGCTACACAGAAGTTGAAGACTCTTGCAGCTCAGGGCGATTTCAAGGGCGAGATAGGCGACACAACCGTTCGTGTCTATCTCGATGAGAAGGCTGGAACCTTGACTATCAGCGACCATGGTATAGGTATGACTGAGGAGGAAATCGATAAATATATCAACCAGATTGCATTCTCAGGCGTAACTGACTTCCTCGACAAATATAAGGAGAATGCCAACGCCATCATCGGCCACTTCGGTCTCGGCTTCTATTCTTCTTTCATGGTAGCCAGCAAGGTAGAAATCATTACCAAGAGCTACAAAGAGGGAAGCAAGGCTGTAAAGTGGAGCTGCGATGGTTCACCTGCTTTCGAAATCGAAGATGCAGACAAGGCTGAGCGTGGTTCAGACATCATCCTCCATATTGCTGATGATTGCAAGGAATTCCTGCAGAAGAGCAAGATTGAGGAACTTCTGAACAAGTACTGCAAGTTTATGGCAGTGCCTGTAGCCTTCGGCAAGAAGACCGAGTGGAAGGACGGCAAGAATGTGGAGACTGATGAGGATAACATTATTAATAATGTGGAGCCTCTCTGGACCAAGACTCCTAGCACCTTGAAGGATGAGGACTACAAGAAGTTCTATCACACCCTTTATCCAATGCAGGACGACCCGTTGTTCTGGATTCATCTGAATGTAGACTTCCCATTCAATCTCACGGGTATTCTCTACTTCCCACGCATCAAGAGCAGCATCGACATGCAGCGCAACAAGATTCAGCTCTATTGCAACCAGGTGTTCGTAACCGACCAGGTAGAAGGCATTGTACCAGAATTCCTCACATTGCTTCATGGTGTAATCGATTCACCGGACATTCCGCTGAACGTAAGCCGAAGCTACCTGCAGAGCGACAGCAACGTGAAGAAGATTTCTACCTACATCACCAAGAAGGTAGCCGATCGTCTGAACTCTATCTTCAAGGAGAACCGCAAGGAGTTTGAAGAGAAATGGGATGACCTCAAGATCTTCATCAACTACGGAATGCTCTCTCAGGAAGATTTCTACGAGCGCGCAAAGGACTTCGCACTTCTGAAAGATGTTGAGGGCAAGTACTTTACTTTCGAGGAGTACAAGACGCTGATTAAGGACAATCAGACCGATAAGGACGGCAACCTGGTTTATCTCTATGCCAACAATAAGGAAGAGCAGTATTCTTACATCGAAGCTGCCAAGCAGAAGGGTTATTCTGTACTCCTGATGGAAGGTCAGCTCGATACGCCGATGGTAAACATGCTGGAGCAGAAGTTGGAGAAGTGCCGCTTTACACGTGTTGACGCCGACATTATCGACCGCCTCATCGTGAAGGAAGATGCTAAGAAGACCGATTTGAGCAAAGAGCAGTCTGACAACTTGACAGAAGTATTCCGCTCTCAGATGCCTCAACTCGACAAGACAGAATTCTTTGTTGAGATTCAGGCTTTGGGCGAACAGAACCAGCCAGTGCTCATCACTCAGAACGAGTACATGCGCCGTATGAAGGCGATGAGCCAGTTCCAGGCAGGCATGAACTTCTACGGTCAGATGCCAGACAGCTACAACATAGTACTGAACTCAGACCATGCTCTGGTAAAGAAGGTATTGGAAGATGCTGAGGCCAACACTGCTGAAACATTGAAGCCAATCCTTGCAGAAATCAAGGGTCAGGAAGCTCGCCTTGCCGTACTCCATCAGGAGCAGAACAAGAAGAAGCCTGAAGAGATTACCCAGCAGGAGAAGGATGATGTTCACAACACAGAGAAGGCCATCAGCGATGAGAAGGCTAAACGCAACGAAATCATCTCGGGTTATGCTAAGAACAACAACATTGTTCACCAGCTCATCGACCTCGCCCTTCTTCAGAACGGTATGTTGAAGGGTGCTTCGCTCGACGCATTCCTCAAGAGAAGCGTTGACATGATTAAGTAATCCAACCTGTAAAAAAGTTTGAATTAAGAAATAAAACTTTGCGATGCGTAACATTTCATGTTACAAATTGTTTCTATCATATGTGCTAAATGTTTCAAAACGAACATTTAGCACATTTTTTTTCGCTTTCCTTTGGTGGCTTTCCTTTTTTTTATTACCTTTGCAATATCGATAAACGAAAAACATGATTAAAAAAATCGCCATCATGGAACAAACAAATTCAAATTACAGCATTATTGCTGATTATTACTCTGAACACTACAACGAGCTGAAGTTGTATGTCATGTCCCGTTCGCTTCCGGCAGACGAGGCTGAAGACATCGTGCAGAATACTTTTGTGCGATTACTTCGAGGCGATAAGATGATTACGCCTGTTACTTTACCTTGTTTTGTATACACCATTGCCAAGAATCTGATTATCGATTATTACCGTCGCAAGCATAAGATTGAGGAGTATGAACACTTCCTGGGAGCTACCGACTGGATGGGAAGATATGATGTTGATGGCGAATCTGTTTTCTCTGCCCAGCAGACCAACGAGATTCTGGAGCGTGGCATTGCCAGGCTCACGGAGAAGAGAAGCAAGGTTTACCGCCTGAACCTTTTCGAAGGAATGCAGGTGAGCGAGATTGCCCAAAGTCTGAACCTCGGATATAAAGCGGCTGAGAATCGTCTGACTCTGGCTAGAAAAGAAATAAGAGATTATATGAAAAAAGAGTTGGCTAGTTAAAATGCTAGTCAACTCTTTCTGTTTATTCTTACTGCCTTGCTGAAAGGCAATTCTTTACTATTTTTCAGTTTTCCTTAAACCCGATTACTCTTGTCAAACCTTTATCAAGATAAAAAGTTTGGGTTACTTCCTGCTTCTCGCCCTGATGGTTGGTCAGCTTGTATGTAGCCCTTAAATATAATAAGGTGTCGGGATAAGCTGCATCATTATAATCAATATTCTTCTTGACGTAAGGCAGCTTGCTGACATTTTGTCGCATCTCCTTCATCTGGCCGAAACTGATCATGGCGGTAGGAGTGAGGCGGGAGAACCGCTCATAGCTGCAGTCCTGATCAACGAGGTTTTCATTAAGAAAATCCTTGACCAGAGATTGAGCCTTGTGCTGATCGCCACACGAGGTGAACATCAGCACAAGTCCTGAAACCATGACAAACATCATTTTCTTTATCATAGACATCTTCTTTATATTAAGCCGCGCTGCTTTATTTAGCACGCTTGCTTATTTAGCCACGCTGCGGAGAATCTCCAGCAAGTGGTCCCAAACCATCTCTACAGTAGGAATGAGAAGAGCCTCGTCTGGGGTGTGAACATTGCGGAGGGTAGGACCGAAACTTACCATATCGAGCTCAGGATAACGCTCTGAGAAAAGACCACACTCCAAACCGGCATGAATACCCTTTACCAATGGCTTTTTGCCGAAGAGCTTTTCGTAAGCCTTCACAGCCAGGTCGGTAAGCTCGCTGTTGGCGCGCATCTTCCAGGCAGGATACTTGTCGCCTACAGTTACCTCGGCGCCAGCCAGAAGGAAGGCTGCCTTTACGGTGTTGGTCATGTTCGCCAGATTGCTCATCACGTTACTTCGCTGAGAAGCTACGATGTTGATGCTGCTTTCATCGGTCATCACGCTTGCCACATTGCTTGAGGTTTCTACCATCCAGGCAATCGCCTCATCCTGACAGGTAGTAAGCGGACCGTTGTCTACAGCCTGGAGAGCCATTACGAACTTGTCAGCTACAGCTTTCTCGATGACAGGTGCAGCATCGCTGCTGCTCATATTGAACTGCATAGTCTGTTCGGTTACGTGGAATTCATCTTCTACTTCTGATGCAAAGATGTTCCAGTCGGCACGAACCTGTTCCTTATCAGCATTCTTGACGGCGAAAACAATCTTTCCGTCGCGAGGAATCGCATTGTGCATTTTGCCGCTGTTGAAGCTTACGAGGCGCAGGCTTCCATCCAGTTTCTCATTTTCGAGGAAGAGGAAGCGGGCAAGAATCTTGATGGCATTGGCGCGCTTCTTGTTGATGTCATCACCCGAGTGACCACCGTTGAGACCCTTCAGCGAAGCTTCCATGAAGAAATAACCCGCAGGAGCCTCTTCGCGTGAGAAGTGGAAAGTGGCATGGGTTGTCTGACCACCGGCACAGGATACGAAGATTTCGCCCTCATCCTCTGAGTCGAGGTTGATGAGCATCTTTCCGGTCATAAAGCCCGCCTTCATGCCGTGAGCACCGGTCAGTCCGGTTTCTTCATCACGTGTAAAGACGCACTCGATAGGACCATGCTCAATATCGTTGCTTGCCAGGATAGCCAGTTCGATGGCGCAGCCTATACCGTCGTCAGCACCCAATGTAGTGCCTTTTGCCTTAAGCCATTCTCCGTCAACGTAAGTCTGGATGGCGTCTTTGTGGAAATCGAAATCAACATCTACCAGTTTATCGCAAACCATGTCCATGTGGCTCTGCAGGATGATGGTTTCAGCATGCTCGTAGCCTGGAGTGGCAGCTTTGCGGATGAGCACATTACCGGTTTCATCTACCAGCGTTTCGAGCTGATGAGCCTCACCGAAAGATTTCAAAAACTCAATCATGTTCTCCTCGTGCTTGGAAGGGCGAGGTATTTCGTTGATTTTTGCGAACTGCTCGAACACGAGAGCAGGCTTCAATTCACTTTTATTCATTTATTTTCTATTATTTTGTTTTGATAAAACATTTATTTCTGCTATTTTGTTTTGGTTATTCCCAAAAAAATAGTACCTTTGCACCCAAAAGTGCACTAAGGCACTGCAAAGGTAATAAAAATGATAAAATTAATGTTATTAAGCGTGTTAATAATTGCTATTTGCATGGCATTATTTTGCGTAAAGTTGATTTTTAAGAAGAACGGCAAGTTCTCTTCCCAGCATGTGCACGACAATCCGGGCTTGCGCAAGCAGGGCATTCATTGTGTGGTGGATCAGGACCGCGAGGCAAGGGAAGCCAACAAGGCGTATTAGAAAATAGTAATAATATAATATGATAGAAAAAATGAGAAAGAACATTTTGAGTTCAGTGGCAATTGCAGCTGTTGCTGCCCTGTCATTGGCATCATGCAACAAATCTCAGCCTCAGGTAGAGGCTAAGTCAGAGAGCAAGGCTCCTGCTGAATTGAAGATTGCTTATGTAGAGGTAGACTCTATCATGACTCAGTATACCTTTGCTAAGGAGTATTCTTCTATCTTGGAGAAGAAGGGTCAGAACATTCAGGCTACTATTGCGCAGAAGGGCCAGCAGCTCCAGGCTGCAGCAGCCAACTTCCAGCAGAAGATTCAGCAGAATGCTTACACCCGCGAGCAGGCTGAGGCTATTCAGGCTGGACTGCAGAAGCAGAACAACGACCTGCAGGGCTTGCAGCAGCGCTTGAGCAACGAGTTTGCTGCTGAGCAGGAGAAGTACAACAAGGCGCTCCACGACAGCATTGCTAACTATCTTGCCCGCTACAACAAGGACAAGAAGTACAGCATCATCTTCTCTAAGAGCGGCGATAATCTGCTCTATGCTGACAAGGCTTACGATATTACAAAAGAGGTGATTTCCGGCTTGAACAAGGCTTACAAGGGTAAGCTGAAGAAAGAGGAAACTGCTCCTGCTAAAAAGTAAGAGAAATGCTTCGTAAGGAAAGATACGATTTTATATTGAATCATTTCAGAAGTGCGCTGCCGAATGTAACTACCGAGTTGCAGTTCGGTAGCGCATTTCAGCTTCTGGTGGCTACCTTGCTTTCTGCGCAATGCACCGACAAACGCATCAACATGGTTACGCCTGCTCTCTTTGCCCGTTATCCTGATGCGCAGCACATGGCACAAGCGAGTGAGGAAGATATTTATGAGTTGATCAGTTCGGTGAGTTATCCGAATGCCAAGGCGAAGCATCTGGCTGAAATGTCTCGCCAGCTGGTTGATATGTTCGGAGGTGAGGTGCCTGAGGCTGCGGATGATTTGGAGAAGTTGGCAGGAGTGGGGCGCAAGACGGCGAATGTGATTCGTGCCGTATGGTTCGGTCATGCTACGATGGCGGTGGATACGCATGTTTACCGTGTGAGTCATCGTATGGGGTTGGTGCCGAAAACGGCAGATACGCCCCGAAAAGTAGAAGATTATCTGATGAAACACATTCCGGCTGAGGATATTCCGAATGCGCATCATTGGATTCTGCTGCATGGCAGATATATTTGCAAGAGTACGAAACCGCTCTGCGATAAATGCTTTTTTAATGACTATTGCCCCAAACTATTAAAGGACAGTAAACTTTAGAAATAGTTAATAGTTTATAGTTTATAGCGGCTTCGCCGTATAGCAAACTAGCTTAAAGTAGAGGGAAACTGATAAAAAATAATAGTTTATAGTAAATAAGAACTCTGCTTGTCGCAAGAAAGCCCTATTTACTATAAACTATTAACTATTAACTGATTCTGACTGTTTTATTCAAGAGATAGTTATCCAGGATAACCATGGCAGCCATGGCTTCAACCACTGGCACGGCTCTTGGCAAAACGCATGGATCATGACGGCCGCGGGCAGTCAGCGTGGTGGCATTTCCTTCCAAATCTACCGTATTCTGCTCCATCAGCAGAGTAGCAACCGGCTTAAAGGCAACACGGAAATAAATGTCCTGACCATTGCTCAAACCGCCCTGTATTCCTCCGCTATGATTGCTCTTTGTTGTAATACGGGCAGCAACATCCTGATTCACGGCAGCATCTTCTGGCATCTCTCCAGCATCAGCCTTCGGGATAAAGACATCATTCTGCTCACTTCCGCGGGCAGTAACTCCGGCAAATCCCTCGCCATATTCAAAACCCTTCACGGCGTTAATGCCAAGCATGGCAGCACCCAGTTGTGCATGAAGCTTGTCAAACTCAGGCTCGCCCAATCCTACCGGGCAACCCTTGATGACGCAAGTGATGATTCCGCCAATCGTATCGCCGTCAGCCTTAACCTGGGCGATGAGATCTTCCATTTCCTTCGCCTTCTGCTGGTCAGGACAGCGCACCGGATTATCTTCTATGGTGTTAAGGTCATACAGATGATAATCTTTCTCCAGCGCAATACTGCCCACCTGTGATGTATAAGCCGTGATGCTGATGCCCAACTGTCGCAAGGCAAGTTTAGCCAAGGCTCCACCTACACATCGGGCAATGGTGATGCGGGCTGAAGAACGGCCGCCGCCACGATGATCGCGTACGCCATACTTCTCGTGATAGGTGAAATCTGCGTGAGAAGGACGGAACAGACAGCGCATGTTCTCATAGTCCTGAGAATGCTGGTTCTGGTTACGCACCTCAAAACCGATAGGGGTTCCTGTTGATTTGCCTTCGAACACACCACTCAGAAACTCTACCTTGTCAGCTTCCTTTCTGGCCGTAGTGATGTGGCTCTGTCCTGGGCGTCGGCGGTTCAGCTCGCTCTGGATAAAGTCCATGTCGATTTCTATGCCTGCAGGAAATCCGTCAATAACGCCTCCTACAGCTATTCCATGACTCTCTCCAAACGTAGTGAGAGTGAAAAGATTGCCAAATGTATTCCTCATTACCTTATATATTATAAAGGTGTTTATTACTTGTTGCAGCCGCCTTCGCAACCACCTTCACAGTTGCCATCCTTGCAGTCGCCGCCGCAGTTGTCGCAGCCACCTGAGCAGCCGCCACCTTCGCCGCTGATCATCTGAGCCATCTTGGCAATTTCCTCAGCAGTAGCCTCGCGGCTCTCGAGAATCTGACCGCAGAAGTTAAGCTTCAAGCCAGCCAATGGGTGGTTCAGGTCGCAGGTTACCTTTGTTTCGCTGATGTTCTTCACTACAGCGTTGAAGTGGTTGCCATCCTCGTTCTGCAATGGGATGATAGCGCCTACCTGTACGTGCTGTGCATCAAACTGGCCGTTGACGGTAAAAATCTGCTTGTCGAGCTCCAGTACGCGCTCATCATAGTGCTGTCCGTAAGCCTGCTCTGGGTCCAGCTGGAAGTCGAACTCTTCACCTTTAGCCAGGTTTACCACCTTCTCTTCGAAAGCTGGCAGGGTAACACCCATACCGCTGATGAAGATAAACGGACGCTCGTCGGTTGTGCGCTCGATGAGCATCTCCTCGCCGTTGTCACCCTTAGTTACATCATACAGTGCGTATGAAACTACAATAAACTTGTTCTTGTTGTTTGTTTCCATTTCTATATTTATTTTTTATTATTTCTTTTTCTTTTCTGAATGCTTACGCTCTTTACCATCTCCATGCGCTCCAGATAGATAGGGCGCCATTTGTCGATGATGTCCTGCAGACTTTTGCTCTTCTGCGAGAGTTCGGCATATTCCTCGCCGTCGGTCTGATTCTCTTTCTTGAGATCCAGCATTCGGGCGATGAGCTGTTTCTGGTGTTCCTCAGCCGCCTTGAGCTGGTTGCCCAGTTTCTCGAGACTTTCCATAAAGGCGAGTGCCTTGTCTATATGATTTTCCTGTACCATTTTGCTTGTTTTATAGGTTGAATCTTCTGCAAAGGTACAAATAATAATTGGTATAAACGAAGAAAAAGGGCTTTTTTTTCGATGATATTACAAAATGATAGAGAAAATGTAATATCTCTAACGTTCTGATGCCTTTTTGGGTGTATTGTTGTTGATTTAAGTCAAGAAATAGACGGAAAACTGAAAATACCCCAAGAAATGTTTGCGCACACAGAGAAAAGTTCGTATCTTTGCAGCGTCTTAAAGAAAAAGACTATAGGATAATGTTTAACAGAGCCGGCGTCTTCGGATGTGCAGGACTCACAAATTAAAGAAAGGTAAAAAGATTATGAAGAAGATTATGGTATTAGCAGTAGCTATGTTTGCAATGGCAACAGCTACATTCGCAGCAGATGAGGAGACAAATGCAACAGCAGCTTACAACATGAACATTAAGATGTCTAGCTTGGCAGATGCTTTGAGCTTGAACATCGATCAGGTAGAGGCTGTAGCTGATGTACACAAGAACTTCACCGCAGACATGATGAATGCTGCAACAGCTAAGGGTGAGGATCGTTCTGCAATGATTGACAAGGCAGTTTTGAAGGATCTCAAGTACATGCACGTTATCTTGGACAACAGTCAGTATCGTAAGTACGTGATGCTTCTCAACACAACCCTTATCAACCGTGGTTTGAAGTAATCATCTTTTTATAGATGAGAAAAATAAGAGAGAGATTTAAAATAAGAATCCCAGTCAAGGTTTTATCCTGACTGGGATTTTTTTTGCTTTTGGGCTTTCAGCCCGTAGTTAAACCACTGGCGAAACTTAGCTTCCTGATATGCGAAAGGAATGTGTAAATGCGTCATCAGCACAGGCTGCTCATGGTGGATGATGATTCGGATTACGGCTGTGTGATTTTTGCCCTAATCCGGCTCAGGCTTGCCTGCGTTACACCTAAATAGGTGGCGATGCTTCCCAATGGCAACCTTTGTAATAAGTCTGGTTCTTTCTCTAGCAGCTCCTTGTACCTTTCCGAAGCGATGGCGGATAGCATGGAAATCAGTCGTTCCTCGGTGGCAAGCAGCTCCATCTCTGCATAACGCCGTCCCCAATTGGCGATGTGTAAATCATCCAAAAACAACTCTTTCAGCTGTTTTCTTTCCAATTTATATAAGACCGAATCTTCCATCAACTCCATCGTCTCATATCCTGGCTCGTCGTTCACATAGCCTTTCAAGGAGACAATAGTCGCTCCCTCTTTGCCAAACCAAAAGGTAATTTCCTTTCCGTCCACTGAAGTATATGCGCGGACAATGCCTTTCTTGATGAAAAAGATGTTCTTCTCCACCTTACCTCTTTCCAACACCCGGAATCCTTTGGGATATGAAACTTCCGTTAAGCATCGCTGCAATTTGTCCAAAGACGCATCCGGCATGGCGTATCTCTTATTAATGATTTCTTTTATATCCATATTCTTTTTTGCTGTATTTGGTGTGCAAAATTATAAAATTTCACACGAAAACGAAAGTAAATGGTTGTTTTTTTGCAAATGCAAAATCCGTTTTTGTCAAATGCAAAAAGCTTTTAGTTTTTTTTTGCTTACTTTTGCACCCGAATTTAAAATTATAAAATAAATTAATAGATATGAATTGGATAATTTTATTGTTCGCAGGATTATTTGAGGTGAGCCTCACGTTCTGCTTGGGAAAAGCGAGAGCAGCATCAGGAATTTGGTTTTATCTGTGGGGGAGCGGTTTCCTTGCTTCCACCATTCTGAGCATGGCTTTTCTCGCCAAGGCGGTGCAGACTTTGCCTTTGGGCACGGCCTACGCCATCTGGACAGGCATCGGGGCAGTGGGTACGGTCTTGATAGGGATATTCGTTTTCAAGGAACCAGCCACTCCCATCAGGCTTTTCTTCCTCTTCACGCTCATTGCTTCCTTGATTGGATTGAAGATTGTGTCATATTAAAAAAAAGAGAGGCGAAAAATGAAGTATGAATTGAGAGAGAACCAAGGTATTCCGGCACCTCTGCTGGCTCTGATGGCAGTAGCTACCGGACTTTCCGTTGCCAACTGCTATTACAACCAGCCCTTGCTGGGCAGTATGGCAAAAGAGTTTGCGGTATCAGACTTTTCTGCCAGCATGGTAGCTACCTTGACCCAGATAGGCTATGTGGTAGGACTTGTATTTGTCATTCCGCTTGGTGATCTGGATTCACGAAAGAAACTGATACAGGCCAATTACATCATTTCTTTGTGCGCCTTGCTTGCCATAGCCCTTGCTCCGAACATCTATTGGGTGTGGGGCGCATCCCTGGTTGCTGGCGCATCTTCGGTAATGCCGCAGTTCTTCATCCCGCTGGTGTCTTATCATTCCACACCTTCACGCAAGGTGCGCAATGTGGGAATCATACAATCCTGCCTGCTCGTAGGCATTCTAGGTTCACGTGTCTTCAGCGGCCTGCTGGCCGACGAATGGGGATGGCGTTCTGTTTATCTTGTGGCTAGTGTGTTTATGCTCGGATGTTTTCTGCTCATTCACAGGATGCTGCCAGAGTTGTCTGCCCGTTCGCGGGAAAACTATGCAGGGTTGATGAAATCATTGTTGCGCCTGCTCCTCAAATACCCATACTTGCAAATCGCGTCGCTAAGGGCGGCATTGGCGTATGGTTCCTTCTTCGCCTTATGGAGTTGCCTGGCCTTCCGGATGAAGCAGTCGCCTTTCTTTGCTGGCGACGACATGATTGGAGCTCTCGGTTTGTGCGGACTGGCAGGTGCATCTACGGTGGTCTTCATCAGTGGCTACGTCCAAAAGTATGGTGCAAGGTTCTTCTCTGTTGCCGGAGGATGCGTCTTGTTGGCTGCCTGGCTGCTGGCATTTTGGGGGAATGACAGCTACTTGTGGATAATAATAGCCATCTTGCTGATTGATGCCGGTATGCAATGCATCCATTTGTCGAATCAGACCAGCGTAGTAGCCCTTGACGCATCTGCCATCAACCGTATCAATACCGTTTATATGACCATTTATTTCCTGGGTGGTTCTGCCGGAACTTTCGTTTCTGGCCTGTCCTGGCAGCATTATGGATGGACAGGCGTGGTTGGGGTAGGGGTTGCCTTTACCGTGGCTTCCTTGCTCATAAACTGCATCAAGCCTAATGGCAAGCCCCAAACAGGGCGTGTGGGGCTTACTTGCGAAACTTGAGTCAGATTATTTCAATTTACTCCTTTACGATTTCTTTTCCTGCTGCCTGCCAGCCAATAAAGCCGGAATCGAGTTCTATTACCTGATAGCCGTTCTTTGTCAAAATAGCTGCGGCATTTTTGCTTCGCTTGCCGCTTCGGCAGTTCACGGCGATAGTCTTGCTTTTGGGAAGAGTGGCAGCTGCCTTCTGCTCGAAGTCTGATTTCAGTACGTCAATGTTGATTGCGCCACGAATATGCCCATTGGCAAACTCCTCTGCGGTTCGTACGTCGAGACGGATTACTGCGGTGTCAGCGATGGCTTTCTCATAGTCATCTGCCGACAGACTCTTATAGCCCTTATTTTGCGCCTGACAAGAAGACAGGCTTGATAGCATGGTTATAATGCTCATGATAAATATTTTCTTCATTCTCTAATCTTTTAATAATTATGCGCCTTTAATCTAGGAGGATAAGCCATGCTTACCCCCCCCTACATTCTTGCAATATATCTGCAAAAATACAAAAAATATTCAGAAAAGTGATTATATGGATGGATTTTGTTGGCAGGACGAACTCGATTTAACCTTATTTTATAAGATAGAGGGATGTTGAGGGATATTTTTGAACCCCGAAATCCTTAATGACCTTAATGACCGTGACCTTAATGACCGGATAACGGAAATAAAAAATGAAAATGACCCGAAATGACTTTAACCCTTCATGACCTTTTTACGAAAATGAGTGAAAGGGGGCAATGCTACAATATAATCATAGAAAAAATGAGGGATAATTTGCAAAATTCTTCATAATCATTCGTGATTCTAATATAATTTACCTATCTTTGTGCCTTAAAAAATAGAAGTTGCAAAATGGAAAAGTATGTGTTAGAATTACAGGCTGTACTAGACAAATATAGAAGTCTTGGTATTTCGCAGCAGATAGATTACGA
>NZ_JANDWX010000021.1:0-63044 GCF_024330485.1 Segatella copri
GAATCCCAAGCCTTCTCATAACGTTCGTTTGCTGTCATAATTCATGTAATTTTAAAATTATGGTGCAAAGGTACGAACAAATGAGAAGACTACAATGGTATAAATGCGGAGCCGCTTACGAGCCGCTTACAAATCGTGATGGATAGCGTGATGGATATTTCCGTTTTCGAAGTATCTATCACGCTATTCAAGTGTCTGTATATTAGTATATTAAGATGTGTAATACATATAAATCGTGATGGATGATAGATTATTACATAAAATTTGTTCATATGAAGACTGCGCTGGGTTACTGATATGACTGCATCGGGTTACTGATATGACTGCATCGGGTTACAGATATTACTGCGTAAGCTAACGGAGCCGTATCCGTAGGCTTATCGAGACGTCTGCATCAGCTAACTGAGACGTCTGAACTCGCTTACTGAACTACTTGAGGTGCTTAGCTGAACAGCTTGAATTGCTTGACAGAAGTGTGATACAGCTACTTATTATGGACGCAAACTTGTCGCCCTGTAAGGGCAAAAGCTTTAAAAACCAAGGATTTATAAAGCTTTTGCCCTTACAGGGCGCCTTGCTGATTGCTATTATACCCAGGGCGCTGCCCTGAGCTAGGAGCTTTTGGGCCTTCAGCCCGTTCTTGAACCACATGCGAAAGTTCTGTTGTTTAAACAAGTCTCTCTATATCTTCTATTGAAAGGTCTGTACCTTTGGCAACTTGCTCTTGTGTGAGCCCCATGCCGAGAAGACGTTTTGCGGTGGCCAACTTTTCTTTGGCAATGCCTTCTACTCTGCCTTCTTCTCTGCCTTCTTCCTTCGCAGTATCGATCGAATTTTTTATATCTCGGTAAGCCTTGAGGCTGTCTTCATATTCTCGTAGCTCTTGTTTGAAACCAAAGTCGGTAAGTAAGCTGATATATCGTTCTTCTGATAATCTCATAATCTGTTCTTTTTATAGAATTCTTTTGGCAAAGATACGATATTTGTATCATTTTAGACGATATTGCGAGCGTTTTTGCAAGATTATCAGTACTTTTGTGGCGAAATAATAAATAACGCAAAAATCATAACCGAAATGAAACGAATCTTCTTATCGCTGATACTTACAGCAGCTACCTTGCCTTGGGCTACTGCAGTCCTGGCACAGCAGGACCCATCTGAGGCTCCTGCCACCAGACCCGTAAATCCCGTATCTGCACCACAGAAACTCATCTTTGTACCGGACTCTCTGAAATCCTATGATTTCAACAAGGATGATGAGAGATGGTGCTGGCGACATAGTGCACAGACCCAGAATATCGTGTATTTCTGGGAAAAGCCGTTTGGAGATAATCCGCAGAATCCTCCTTCGCTCGAAGGTAAGCCGATGAAATTCGATCTTGGTAATCTGCAGACTCAGGTTGAACGATTCTACCGTTTCTTCCGCGATACCCTGAAGTTCTCGCTGCCAGGCAGCATCTGCGACAAGTACAAGATGATGGTGATGGTGAACTATTCGCTGGAAGGAACAGCTTACGGCGGAACTTACGATGATTTTATCGGAGCGCTCTGGGTAACGCCTAACCGTATTCAGGATCAAAAACTCAATTGTCTGGCTCACGAGTTGGGACACAGTTTCCAACTTCAGATCATGGCAGACAAAACGGGCGAAGCCTGGGGAGGAAGCGGTTTCTTCGAGATGACATCCCAATGGATGCTCTGGAGAGTGAATCCAGAGTGGATAACAGATGAGAAGTATCATTTCGATGCCTTCAGACAGCTTACCCATAAGGGTTATCTGCATCTGGACAACATCTATCATTCGCCATACGTGATAGAGTGGTGGGCTGAGAAGCATGGCTTGGAAAGCATCGCCCAGCTCTATCGTGAGGGAAAAGTAGGAGAGGACCCGGTTGTTACCTACAAGCGGAAGTATAAGATGAGTCAGAAGCAGTTTAATGATGAAATGTTCGACTGCTACCGTCATCTCGTGAACTTCGATTTCGGTTATGCCCGCAAGGAGACCCGTCCTTATGCCTGCACCTTCGATACCAGGATGCTGAAGCAAAAGAATGGTTATCTCCGTCCGGATACAGCTTCGGTTCCAGAGAACTATGGTTTCAATGCCATCAAGTTGGAAATCCCGAAGGCAGGCAAGAAGGTTACAGTAGATTTCAGAGCCCTCGATGCCGAGGGCAAGGTGTTCAAGGCATCCAAGGACAAGATGGCACACACCATCGGTTACCGTTATGGATTGGTGGGAGTAACTGCCGATACCGATGAATGTATCTACAGTCCGATGAGTGAAGCGAAGAGCGGAAAGGTTTCGCTTGTGGCTCCAAAGTCCCAGCCTCTCAAGGCACTCTATCTGGTGGTGATGGGTGCTCCTTCGAATCATTCGCTCAATCCATCTTCCCGCCGTTTCCCTTATGAGGTAAGAGTGAAGTAAGAGTGAAGTACGAATCGAATAAGAATCAAGTACGAATCGAATAAAAATCATCTACATAAAAAATATCATAGCTTATGAAGAATAAGACTTTTATAAAGAATAAGACTTTATTGACTGCATCCCTCGCCTTGATGATGGTGTTGCCGATGCAGGCACAGCGCTTTGAAGATAACTTCGAAGATAAGACGCTGCGACTGGATTACATCGTGGCGGGCGATAGCGTGAACCAGGCTATCTATTTTGAACAGGCTTACAGCAACCCTACATGGGCGGGAAGAAAGACAAAACTGGATGAGAAATTCCTGAACGGCAACGGACAGGTGACCGTGTATGAGCATGGTACCAACAAGGTGCTCTATGTAAATACTTTCTCAACACTCTTCCAGGAATGGCAGCTTACACAGGAGGCAAAGCATCTGCAGAAATCATTCGAGAGCAGTTTCCTCGTGCCGTTCCCAAAGAGACCGGTGGATGTAAGCATCACCCTGAGCGATACGCATCAGAAGGTGACCGCAGAACTGCGCCATACCATCAATCCACAGGATATACTCATCCGACCATTGGGCGAGAATGGCATCCCTTACCGCTACATCGTGAAGAGCGGAGAGGCTGCCGACTGTGTTGACCTCGCCATCATTGCCGAGGGCTATCGCCAGGAACAGATGGATAAGTTCTATCAGGATGCGCAGCGGGCAGCCGATGCCATCTTCGAGCGCGAGCCTTTCGCTTCACTCAAGTCGAGATTCAACGTGGTGGCTGTTGCGGCTCCATCGCTCGATGAGGGACCAAGTATTCCGCACGAAGGGAAATGGAAGAACACGATGGCTTGCTCTCATTATGATACTTTCTATTCGAACCGTTATCTCACCACGAGCAAGATTCATCGCATCTATGATGCCTTGAGTAATGTGCCTTTCGAGCAGATCATCGTATTGGTGAATTCTCCTACGTATGGTGGCGGCGGCATCTATAACCAGGTAACGCTTTCCACCTCTGATCATCCTACGTTCAAGAAGGTGCTGGTACATGAGTTCGGTCATGGCTATGCGGGCTTGGGTGATGAGTACAGTACCGATGAGTACGACCCGATGTATCCTGGTGATACCGAGCCTTGGGAGCCGAACCTCACCACGCTGAAGGATTTCCGGAGCAAGTGGGCGGATATGATGCCGAAGGGCGTGAAGATTCCTACGCCGCTTGCCAAACTACCGGATCATAAGAATATCAAGAACGCGAAGGAGCAGAAGAAGCTCAACGAAGCCGTCTTCAAGATTGGTGTGTTCGAGGGGGCGGGCAACCAGAGCAGGGGATGTTACCGTCCGGCACAGGTCTGCCGTATGCGAATCAACGAAGTGGATGATTTCTGTCCGGTTTGCCAGCGTGCTATCCGACGCATCACAGATTTCTATACTGGGAAATAATATTTTCCTAACTGGAGAAAAAAACTTAAGAAGTTAACAAGTAAAATATCAAGCATAATGAAGAATCAGATTTTAGCTCTTTCGCTGTTGAGCGCAGCTTTGGCGATGCCGGCAGCTACAGCTTCAGCACAGGGCACATTAGAAGATTACAACAGAGCCTATGCGCTGCGTCATCAGTTTTCAGCCGATTCCGTGTTCCATTGGACACGCTCATCGGCTTGGTGCGACTCCACCCACGTACTGCATTACCAGATTTCTACTCCTCAGGGCAGGAAGTTTGTTTCCTATGATGCCGACAAGGATGAGATGAAGACTTATGATTCGCAGGATGCGATGGAAAAGGCGCTGGGCATCAAGCCTCGTCTTGCCAACAAACCTCAGTTTGGCAGACGCCATGAGCGCCATTGGATGGAGGTAGATGAGGAGAAGGAGGCTTATCCGGTACTTTCGCCCGACGGCAAGATGGAAGCCTACATCGAAGGTTACAACGTGGTGGTTCATGAGGCAGGAAAACCTTATACAGAAGCCAAGCGAATCCTCACTCAGGATGGTACCATCGGATGCTATTACAGCAACCGCATCCAATGGAGCCCAGACGGCAAGCACATCTTCGTATGCAAGCGTGTTCCGGTAGAGAAGCGCTATGCCTACTACGTAGAATCTTCGCCTGCCGACCAGCTGCAGCCTATCCTCCACAAGCAGGAGTATGCCAAGCCGGGCGATGCCCTGCCACAGCACTATCCGGTCATCATCGATGTGGCTACCGGAAAGAAGGTGGAGGCTGACAAGCATCAGATAGAAAACCAGTATGAACTGGAGTGGATGCAATGGACACCAGACAGCAAGGAGGTGACGATGGAGTACAACCAGCGTGGGCATCATCTTTATCAGATGCTGGCGATGAATGCCGAAACCGGCAAGCTTCGTACCGTGGTAGTGGAGCGTGCCAATACTTTCGTGAACTATGGTCGTCTGTGGCGTCAGTTTATCAAGGATGGCAAGCAACTGCTCTGGATGAGCGAGCGCGACAACTGGAATCATCTCTATCTCTACGATGTGCAGAAGTCGAAGGTTATCCGACAGATTACAAAGGGCGACTGGTTTGTTCGCGGCATCCAGCGTGTGGATGAAGAGAAGGGAGAAATCTATTTCTCGGCTAGTGGCGTGAACAAGAATGAGGACCCATATCTGGTGCATTATTATAAAATAGGTATCGACGGCAAGAATATGGTGGCGCTCACTCCTGAAGAGGGAAATCATAGTGCCCAATATACCTATGATTACCGTTATCTTCTGGATACCTATTCTAAGGTGGATGCTGCTCCTGTTACCGTGCTCAGAGATGCGCAGACCGGTAAGCTCGTCAAGACTCTGGAGACGGCTGATATTGCAACGCTGAAGAAGCACGGATGGGTTGCTCCTGAGGTATTTGTGGCTAAGGGACGTGATGGTAAGACTGATATGTGGGGCATCATCCAGCGCCCTACCAATTTCGATCCGAACAAGAAATATCCGGTTATCGAGTATATCTATTCGGGTCCGGGCGATGCCTATACTCCGAAGAGTTTCATGCCATACAACTGGTACACCACTTCGCTTGCCGAACTCGGTTTCATCGTAGTTCAGCTCGATGCGATGGGAACTTCCTATCGCGGCAAGAAGTTTGAGGAGGTTTGCTACAAGAATCTGAAGGATGCCGGATTCCCAGACCGTGAACTCTGGATCAAGGCTGCAGCCAAGAGGTATCCTTATATGGATGCTGATAATGTGGCAATCTATGGCTGTTCGGCAGGTGGACAGGAGAGTACCACAGCCGTATTGCTGCATGGCGATTTTTACAAGGCAGCCTATAGTGCCTGCGGCTGTCATGACAACCGGATGGATAAAATCTGGTGGAACGAGCAATGGATGAGCTGGCCTATCGATTCCAGTTACGTGGAGTGCAGCAACGTGGAGAATGCCCACAAGCTGGAGCGCCCATTGATGCTGGTGGTAGGCGAGATAGATGACAACGTAGATCCTTCGAGCACCTATCAGGTGGTGAATGCGCTGGAAAAGGCGAACAAGGATTTCGAACTCGTGGTGATTCCTGGAGCCCATCATACCATGGGCGAACTCTATGGCGAGCACAAGCGTTACGATTTCTTCGTGAAGAATCTGCTGGGTGTGAAACCGCCTAAATGGAGTGATGTAAAGAGCAAGTAATTCAGGTTTCAATCTGTTGATAGTGAAACTTCTCACTTGAATCATTATTTAAGTTTTGCCCTGAAGCAAACGGATAGTCTTACTATTAAAAAGTAGCTATTTGCTTGTTTCGGGGCTTTTTTTGTTCTTTTTGTTGTATTTCTCGTTATATTTTTGTAATTTTGCGGCATTAAATTATCTAACAACAGAAAATAAAGACCCATATAATGAGAAAGATATCTACTCTAATGGTTTCTGTGCTCTGCATGATGATGCCTGTAGGGGCTGAGGCGCAGGTGCCGACCGCTTTTGTCTCGAAAGGGGCTACGGATATTCAGGCGCAGCCACATACGGTAACGCAAACCAACTCGGGTGCACAATGGGCTCCTATCGACCCTATGGTGCGCTCTATCACGATGGATGATGGTTTGCCGAGTAATGCTGTGCGTAGCGTGGTTCAGGGCTCCAAGGGATACATGTGGTTTGGTACAGACAACGGATTGTGCCGTTTTGACGGATACGATGTCAAAACCTATTATAATCCCTTTACGACTGTAGACCAGTTTGTGAGCGCCCTTACTGCTTGCGAAGAAGGCCTGCTGGTAGGTTGCAATAATGGAGCCTATCTGTTCTGTAATGCAACCGACCGATTCCAGAAACTGAGTGATAAGATTACGGCGCCTGTCTTTAATTTTTCGCTTGACGGCGATCAGAATATTTGGATTTCTACCAACGGACAGGGTGTGTTCAGATACAATCGGACAACTCACGAACTGCACCAGTATCCAATGAAGAATATTCAGGGTAAAGTGCAAAGTACGCTGGTTGATGCCAACAACCAGGTATGGATGCTTTGTAACCATGGTGAAGCCAGCATCTATCATCTCAACAAGTCGACAGACCAGTTTGAAGCATTCCCTCTGAAGGGCGATGCAACCATGTTTCACGGCATGGCGATGCTGGCTGCTCCCGATGGCAATCTTTATGTCGGAACCTGGGAAAACGGACTTTACAAGCTCAACGCAGATGGTAGTGCCGAACAGCTCATCAGCGGAACCTTGAGTAATGCTGTTCATCATATCCACCAGCTTTACAACAACGGCAACAAGTATATTCTCATAGCCAGCGATGATGGATTGGTGCAGTATGACATCCAGAACCGCTCTTGGAGTATGCTGTCGGAAGTAAACAATCCGAGCCGGAGCACGAGCGAGCGTTTTGTTTATGGTATTGCGGGCGATAATGAAGGCGGCATCTGGGTTACTACTTTCTATGGAGGTGTGAGTTATCTTCCTTCTACGAGTATTGAACAACGTTTCCGTGCTTACTCAGCCCGCCAGGGGGGATTGCGCGGTAATGTGGTAGGAAGATTCTTCGAAGACCAGCAGCATCGCATCTGGATAGCTACCGATGATGCCGGACTTGACTGCTTCAATCCCCAGACCAACAGTTTTGTTTCTTATCCGGACAAGGCGGCTATGGGCAAGTATAATGTTCATGCGCTCTTTGCTGATGAAAACGATCTGTGGGTGGGAACCTATGGTAATGGTGTCATCAGAATGAATATGGCTACCGGAGCGCAGCAGATTTTCCAAACCGATGGAATGGTTTCGGGAAGTAATGCCTATTGTATTTATCGCGACAGGAAGAACCGGCTGTGGGCGGCTTCGATGGATGGAGCCAGTCTTTTCGACGAAGGTCAGCAGAAGTTCAGAAGAATCAAGTCGTTCAAGTCGCTTACCATCGATATCAAGGAAGATCCTCAGGGCAACGTATGGTTTGCTACCCAGGGAGGTGGCTTGTGGCGCTTGGGTAAGAATAATGCCTGGAAACAATATAAACATGTAGAGAATGATTCTACTTCGCTGGTGAGTGATCAGGTGAACTGTCTGACTATTGGCGAAAAGGGGCAGCTCTATGCTGCAACCGGCGACGGACTCTGCGAATTCCTGCCTTCTAAAGGTATCTTCCGCCGTATCTCCATCGATGCGCCTAGTCAGGATTTCACGAGCCTTGTAATTTCGCAGGGAGTAATGTGGATTTCTACAAGCAAGGGAATTGTGAAATATACGCCGGGTGAACCTGTCCAGCTATTCAATAAATATGACGGACTCACCTGCGACCAGTTTATGCCAAACGCCGGACTCCTGGCCTCTGATGGCAGAATCTATTTCGGTTCTACAAGAGGTTTCAACTGCTTTTATCCATATCTCGTCAAGATTAACCAGGTAGCTCCTCCTGTGGCAATCACCTCGGTAGAACTCTTCGGACAGCCGATAGAGGCGGGGAGCGACCAGCTGGAGAAATCTCTGAGTCATGCAGCAGAACTCAATCTGTCTCATAACGAGAATACCATCAATATCTCGTTTGCCGCCCTGAGTTATGTATCGCCTGAGAAGAACCAGTATGCTTACAAACTTGAGGGAGTAGACAAGGATTGGATTTATACCCACGAGCATCGTGCCAACTATACCAATCTTCCTGCCGGAACCTATACCTTCTTGGTTAAGGCAACCAATAATGATGGTGTATGGTCGAAGAATGAGGCAAGACTCCAGATTGTGGTTCATCCGCCGTTCTGGTGGTCTCTGCCAGCCAAGATTCTGTATCTTCTGCTCATCGGTTACGCAATCTACTGGTTCATGCAGAGCCGGTTGAAACGTGAGAAACTCCGTCATCAGGAAGAACTCGACCAGTTGGAACTCAAGCAGGATCAGGAGATGAGAGATGCCCGCCTGCAGTTCTTCACGATGATAGCCCATGAAATCCGTACGCCGGTAACGCTTATCATCGGACCTTTGGAGAGTCTGAAAGAGCATTGGAAACAGGTTTCCGAAAAACTTACCGATGGTGAGACTATCACGCAGACGCTTTCTGTTATCGACCGTAACGCCCAGCGTTTGCTCTTGCTCGTCAATCAGCTGCTCGATTTCAACAAAGTGCAGCAGAAGGGCATGCAGGTTCATTTCCGTTTGAATAACATTTCGAAGCTGATGCATGCTGTGGCAGAGCGCTTCGCTCCTACCTTCGAGCAGAAAAGCATCCGTTTTGATGTTGATTATCCTGCTGATGATCTCGTGGCGATGATAGATCAGGAGGCCATTACCAAGGTTATCAGCAATCTGATGACCAACGCCTTGAAATATACCGAGGATTATGTACGCTTGTCCTGCCGCCTGCTGGAGAATGGAACCCATTTCCGCATAGAGGTGGAAGACAACGGATTGGGAATCAGTCCTGACGAAAAGGAGAAAATCTTCGGAGCCTTCTATCAGGCACGTGACAACAAACCGGGAACCGGAATCGGTCTCAACATCGTGAAGAATCTCGTTGAGGCTCATCATGGTATGGTTGAAGTAGAATCTGCAGTAGGTAAGGGATCTACCTTTATCGTAACCTTGCCGCTCAACCAGTTGGATGCTGTGGTTGAGAAGGCGGATGAAATGGTGAAGGAAGAAGAAACTGTTGCTGAGGAAAATCTGCTGACAGATGAAACTCCAGTTGAGCAAGGTTCTCAAAAGGCAGGCGATGCTGTTGCCAGTCCACTTCGTGAACCGGCAAAACCGGTGATGCTGATTGTGGATGATGATGAAGACATGCGCCAGTTTGTGAAGGCTCATTTCGAAAAGATGTATACGGTTTATACTGCCGACAACGGAAAGAATGCGCTACGTAGACTGGAGAAGCATCCGGTTTCACTCATCATAAGCGACTGGATGATGCCGGAGATGGACGGTCCGGAGTTCTGCCGTAGGGTGCGTGAGAATTCAGAATATTCTCATCTCCCGTTCGTGATGCTCACGGCAAAGACCGATGATGCGGCGAAGACGGAGAGTATGAACTGTGGAGCCGATGTCTACATAGAAAAGCCGTTCTCGATGAAGTATCTTGAGGCAAGCGTAAGACAGCTTCTTGAGATGCGCCGTCTGTTGAGGAGTAAGTTCTCTCATACTCCGCTTGAGCCGATAGCAGAGATAGCTCAAACTCAGGTTGATAATGCGTTCCTGGAACGAATGTCTCGCATCATCGAAGAGAATGTGGCGAATCCGGAACTCAACGTGGCGTTCCTTGCCGAAAAGATGGGCATAAGCCGCTCTTCGCTCTTTAATAAGATTCGCGGTCTTGCCGATGTTACGCCAAACGAGATGATCCAGCTCGTGAAACTGAAGAAGGGCGCAAAGCTCCTGAAAGAAGGAAACTACCGCATCAGCGAAATCAGCTATATGGTAGGTTTCAGCAGTCCTAGCTATTTTGCCAAGTGCTTCCAGAAGCAGTTTGGCGTCAAGCCGATGGATTTCGTAGCTGCGGAATCGTAGGATAGAAAAACTATTCGGATAGAATAAAAAATCGCCTGGGTGCTCAGATGCATCCAGGCGATTGTCTTATTTGTAAAAAGCCTATTCTTTATTTCTTTGTGGCTCTGATAAAGAAACCGATGAGGCAGATGTAAGCCAGGAGCGAACAAACCTCAGACATCGGATTAACCCACCAGCTGTCGGCGATACTTACCTCGATGCCGCCAAACTTCAGAAGGGCGCTAACCACACCCATCAGGGCTCCACCAGCGATGAAGCCGCTGGCGATGAGCGTTCCCTTCTCACCACGTTCGCTGTTCACCTTGGCATCCTTGCTGCGCGAAGTAACATACCAGTTGATGGCTCCACCCACGAGCAGAGGAACGTTCAGTTCCAGCGGAATAAACATACCCAGAGCGAAAGCCAGGGCAGGAATCTTGAAATAAGTCAGCACGATGGCTATCACGGCTCCGATGCCATAGAGCACCCAAGGAGCTCCCACGCCATTCATCAAAGGGTCGATAACCGCAGCCATCGCATTAGCCTGAGGAGCTGCAAGCGAACCCGATGCGAACCCGTAAGTCTCGTTGAGCAGCATCATCACGCCGCCCACGGTAGCCGCACTCACCAAGGTACCGAGGAATTTCCATCCCTCCTGTTTCTTAGGAGTTGTTCCCAGCCAGTAACCAATCTTCAGGTCGGTAATAAACGAACCTGCTACCGAGAGGGCTGTACAAACCACACCACCCATAATCAGGGCAGCCAGCATGCCGCCAGGACCTTTCAGGCCGACAGTCACCATCACTACAGAGGCGAAGATGAGCGTCATCAGGGTCATTCCCGAAACAGGGTTTGAACCCACGATAGCGATGGCATTAGCCGCTACGGTAGTAAAGAGGAAGGCGATGGCAGCCACGAGCAGAATGGCGATAATGGCGAAGAGAAGGTTGCCCTCCATCACGCCAAACCAGAAGAAGAGGAAGGTTACGAGGATGGTAACAAGCGAACCGATAGCGATAATCTTGAAAGAGATGTCGCGCTGGGTGCGCTTCACGTTCTCATCCACATCGCTCTTGCCCTTCAGCTCCTTGGCAGCCAGACCTACGGCACTCTTGATGATGCCCCAGCTCTTGATGATGCCGATGATACCTGCCATGGCGATACCGCCGATACCGATGCTGCGGGCATAGGCACGGAAGATTTCCTCCGGACTCATGGCCCCCACGGTCTTCACGATGCTAGGATCCCAGGCGCTCAGCACGCTATCATGGAAGATAACGCTCATGCCCGGAACAATCAGCCACCATACTACGAGCGAACCCAGACAGGTGAAGAAGGCATACTTCAGACCGATGATGTAACCCAGACCCAATACGGCTGCACCTGTGTTTACCTTAAATACGAGTTTAGCCTTGTCAGCCAGGTCGCATCCCAGACTTACCACACGCGATGTGAAATTCTCGTTCCACCATCCCAGGCTGGCTACGATAAAGTCGTAAAGACCACCCACCAGTCCGGCTATGAGCAGCGGCTTAGCCTGGTCGCCTCCCTTGGCTCCGCTCACCAATACCTGCGTGGTAGCCGTAGCCTCAGGGAACGGATACTTGCCGTGCATATCGCTTACGAAGTACTTGCGGAAAGGAATGAGGAAAAGAATTCCCAAGACTCCTCCCAAGGCCGAAGCCATGAAAATCTTCATAAACGAAGTAGTCATCTCCGGATATTTAGCCTGCAGGATGTAGATGGCTGGCAGGGTAAAGATGGCTCCTGCCACCACAGCACCCGAACAGGCTCCGATGCTCTGGATGATGACATTCTCGCCCAGCGCCTTGCTACGCTTGGTAGCGGTACTTACGCCCACGGCGATGATGGCGATAGGGATGGCTGCTTCGAACACCTGACCCACCTTCAAACCCAGATAGGCTGCGGCGGCAGAGAAGATGACTGCCATCAAGATTCCCCATGTAACCGACCAGCCGTTCACCTCAGGATAAACCTTGTCAGGCGACATCAGCGGCTTATATTCCTCCCCGTCTTTCAGTTCGCGGAATGCGTTCTCGGGGAGTTGCAAATTGTCTTTTTCTTCCATTATTTCTCTATTCTGATGATATACTCACTCATGAAACTTGCACCTGGCTGCAGACGGTTCATCAGATACTTGTCCTTGAACTCGCCATCATATTCAGCCCAGTCGTTCAAACCATACCATGGCTCAATGCAGAGGAATGGAGCGTGCTTGCCTGTTGGGTTCCAGATACCTACGGCTGGAGTCTTGAACTCGAGGGTTACATGAGGTTCGCCCTGCTCGTTGAGAATGCTCACCTGCTTAACCTGACTCTTGTCGAAGATAACAGCATCTTCTGCGAAAGTCTCCTCGTTTACTTCCCAGATACCCTTGTCGGTTTCTACGGTTTCCTTAGCCTGACGGTCGATGCATCCGCCTACGTTACCATAGAGACGAACAGGAGCCTCGTTGTCGAGTTTCAGGGTAGCCTTCATTTCTTCGCCCTTCTTGCAGCCAGGAACCATGAATGCTGGGTGACCGCCAATCTGGAAGAAGATTTCCTTGTCGTCGGTATTCTCTACGTGCCAGATGACATGAATCTCGTTGCCCTGCAGGCGGTAAGAGATGGCAAGGTTGAAGTGGTAAGGATAGTTCTTCTGAGTCTCTTCGTTGTCGATGAGCGCGAAGGTGAGGCGGTCGGCAGTCTTGCCAACGAGTTTGAACTCTGTATCGCGTGCGAAACCATGGCGAGGAAGGTGATACTCCTTGCCCTCTGTGCGATAAGTGTCTTTCCACAATCCGCATACGATAGGGAAGAGGATAGGAGAGTGGCGGTTCCAGTATTTCTCGTCGCCATCCCAGAGATATTCATTACCATTAGCATCCTTGATGCTCTGAAGTTCTGCTCCGAGAGATGAAATCTCAAGTGTGAGCTGATCATTCTTAATCTGTTCCATTGTTATTAATTCTTTTGTTTAGTTTTTAATGTTTCATCTGATTATCTTTTTTCAAAGATATTGCAAAGGTACAATTTATTTTCGTAAAGCACAAGAAAAGAGCGTTTTTTCTCAGATATTACTATATATTTATACGATTTTGTTAGCTTATCTCGAATATTTGCTGTAACTTTGCAGCCCGAAATAGATAGATAACAAGAAGTATAAGAAAAAAATAGTATTTAATCTAATGACAAGCAGTAATAAAGTTAAAGGCTTTGCGGCGGGCATTGTTGCCGCAGTATGTTATGGTACCAATCCTTTGGGCACGCTCGAACTCTATGGCGACGGATTCAATTCCAGTTCTGTACTCATCTATCGTTATCTCTTGGCGGTACTGATGTTTGCCGTGGTGATGCTGTTCCGCAAGGAGAGTTTCAAGGTGAAGTGGGGACATCTGATTCGTCTTGGCGTGCTGGGCTGCATGTTTTCGCTCTCATCAGCTACGCTTTATGTCAGTTTCCATTATATGGCGGCAGGTATTGCCAGCACCATCCTCTTCGTTTATCCTATTATGACGGCCATCCTGATGACGGTCTTCTTCCACGAGAAGGTAACGTGGTCTACCTCGCTTGCCATTCTTCTGGCGGTATCGGGAGTAGGATTGCTCTATCAGGGCGATGGAAACGATAAGTTGAGCACGGCGGGTTTTGCCCTCGTCATGTGTTCATCCCTGCTCTATGCCCTTTACATCATCTCCATCAACCAATGGAAGAATCCGGGCATGTCGAACATCAAGTTTACCTTTTATATATTAGTCTTCGGACTGCTTACGATGTTTGTCTATTCGTTTATTGCAGGCGAGCCGATACAGATGCTTCAAACGCCTAAACAATGGCTCTGTGCTGCCCAGCTGGCTTTGTTGCCAACGGTATTGTCGCTTTTCTTCATGACCATCTCCATCAATCTCATCGGCAGCACGCCAGCCGCCATCATGGGAGCCTTGGAGCCGGTAACGGCCGTCATCATCGGCGTATGCGTCTTCGGCGAGAGTTTCTCTCTGCAGCTGGCGATAGGCATCCTCGCTATCCTGGCTGGCGTAACGATTATCATCGCAAGAAAGAAAGGGTAAAAGGGTAAAAAGAAGAAAAAATCCTCGCTCGAAAAAGAACTCGAACGAGGATTTTTTTCTGTTCTAGCCGCAAGCAAATAGGCTCGCAAGCCCGCATGACGTTAAGATGATTATCTCAGGATATCCTTTAGGGCAAAATTGGCGAGGATGCTGGTGCTCTGGCTCAGCATGCGGATGAACTCCTGGGCTGAGTTTTTCATGTAGGCATCTTTCAGAATGTGGATGCAGCCATCCATTTCGTTGTCGGCAGCATCGATAGGAATCGCCTTCAGGCCGTTCTGCAGAATGGTGGTCGATTCGGAGAGAATGGTCACCAGATTACTGCGGCTCAGAAGATCAAAGATGATGTTTACATTATTCACCTCTACCATAATCTTGTAGTTCAAATCCTTGCCCTCTACCATGTGATCAAAGGCGTTGCGTGCCTGCAGACCCTTGCAAGGAAGGATGAGGTCGTAACGCTCCAGATCGGAAAGCTTGACCGATGAAAGGCGCGCCAGCGGATGATTCACGTTCACGATGGCGGCAAGACGGTTGCTGAAAATAGCTCGGCTGTCTACCGCCTTATCGTTCTTCAGAGGCTTGAAAGCCAGAACGAGGTCGAGTTCGCGCTTCTTCAGTCCGTCCATCAGTTCCTGCATGGTGCGGTATTGGATGTTGAGCTTTACATGAGGATAGGCGTGGAGAAAGGCGATGAGCGTCTCGGACATGATGTTGCTGAAGGAGAACGTTACGCCGATGTTCAGTTCGCCTGTAAGCATTTCCTTCAGATCGTTCATGTGGTCTACACAGGCTTCGGCAGAATTGACAGCATTTTGGGCATAAGGTCTCAATTCCTTGCCCGCCTCTGTGAGGTAAACCTCATGGGAATTGCGCTCGAAGAGAGGCAGACCTATCTCCTGTTCCAGATGCGAAATCTGCTGTGAGAGGGTGCTCTGGGTGATGTATAACTTGCGCGAAGCTTCTGAGAAGTTGAGCGTCTCGGCTACCTTCAAGAAATATTTCAGTTGTCGTATTTCCATATTGTTCCTTTATTGAAGCTATCGGCTATAGAAATAACCGATAGCTAAATTTGGGTGCAAAGATAAAACATTTATTTTAATATCCTCCTTTTTTGAAGAATAAAATGATGTTTTATCGCATCTCTACTTCTTTTTATCCGGTTATCATCCGATGAAAAACCGGTTAACATCGGATGAATTTCTGATTATCATCCGATGAAAATCAGATTTCCAACCAGATGATTATTTGATTTCTACTTCGTGCAAATCTACGAATTCGCCATTCTTCTTCTTTCTTTCTACCAGCATGGCAAGCAGCTTGCGCTTGCGGTTGTCGGCGATGAAGCGGCGGAAGAATACGTTTGGAATTGCCACACCCAGGGCGATGCAGATGATGGCGAGCGAAGCCTTGATGAGGTTGTTCATACCTACGGTTACTTCGCCTACCACGCCATGCATGTCGATGAAGGCGAACAGGGCGCGATACATCAGAACTCCCGGTACCATTGGGATAACGCTAGGAATGGTGATGCATTGGTGAGGGGTATGGAACCAATGGCGCGCCTTGATCACGATGATGCTGATGAGCGCAGAACCGGCAAGCGAACCGATGCTCAGACCCATGTCAAGACCGATGTTGCCGTTAGATGGACCCAGATTGACGAAATTGCGGAAGCATACGGCGATGATACCGCCCACAGCTACAACCGGCAACAGACGGCGAGGTATGCTGAAGATGGTAGAGAAGCCCATGGCCGATACGGCAGCTGCGATGGCAAACTCCCAGTATTCGTGATGAGGAGTCATCGTAAGATCCTTCACAAAGTTGTCGATGTGGCAAACCTGGATGGCGAAGGCGATACCGAACGCCATCGCAAAGAGCATCAGCAGGGTGTTCAGGGCACGAACCATTCCCACCTCAATATATCCGTCGAGCATATCGCTTACAAAGTTGATGAGTGGAACTCCCGGCACGATGAAGAGGGCACACGCCATCAGCGGATGCCAAGGGGTATCTGAATGCATGAAGGCTGGAAGCGCTTCGGCAATAGATGGGTTGAGCGAAAGGAATGAGGTCAACCAGGCTATCAGAGTGGCTACGAAGGCCGAAATGCCGATGGCTACATAGTTGTTGCAGCCCTTGGTTGGCAAGAACATTCTCAGGCGGAAACCCAGAATGGCTGCAAGCGAACAGAAGAAGAAGGCTGGCCAGTCGCAACCGAACTGGATGCAGAATCCGCCGCAGGCAAAACCGCCGCCGATGGCTACCTGC
The DNA here is from genome assembly GCF_024330485.1 of Segatella copri. GTDB lineage: Bacteria > Bacteroidota > Bacteroidia > Bacteroidales > Bacteroidaceae > Prevotella > Prevotella copri_L. Next base: position 16,675 of record NZ_JANDWX010000021.1, read on the forward strand.
CAAGGGGTGAAGCTGCGTGGGGTGGCCTTGATGTCGTTCAGAGCCTGCTCATACTGTTCGAGCGAATAGTTATCCTTGATGGCCTTCCAGGTGAGCTTACTTACCTGGGAAATAGAGGTGAGGTTGATACCGTGCTTCTCGCATCTCTGGAACTTGGAGAAGGAATGCTCCTCGTCGCTATAGTTTACCATCAGCACGTTCCAGTTGATGTAAAGATGCATGTATCGCTCGTCGAGACCGAGGAAAGCTGCTGCACGCTTCATGGTTCGCATGATGCGGGATGTGTCGGCAGCACTCTCCATGAGAATGCTACCGGTACGTAATAATAAGTCGAGTTTTCTTCTGAGTTCTGATTCTGCTATTTCCTTGCAGTTGCAGTTATCCTCTCCGCAAGCGCAGGTTTTCAATTCTTTTTCTGTCATATATGTTTATCCGAATACAAAAATAATAATCTGAATGGTTACAATTCTGAGGAACATGGCGAATGGATATACATTCGCATAGCCTACTGTTGGCGCATCAGCCGAAGTCTGCTCACGTACGTAAGCCAGGGCAGATGGGTTGGTGTTGGCACCTGCCAATACGCCGAGTAATGTATAATAATTGATGTGGAACACGAGCTTGCCGATGATGCCGCCCAGAATGATTGGTATCATGGTGATGGCGATGCCGTAGAGTATCCAGGTCAGTCCGCTTTCTGATGCTACGGTCTGGATAAACTGTTCGCCTGTGCCGAGACCCACGCAAGCCAGGAAGATGCAGATGCCGATTTCGCGCAGCATCAGGTTGGCTGAAATGGTATTGTAGGTAACGAGGTTGTATTTCGGTCCGAAATAACCTATCAGGATGGCTACTACCAATGGGCCGCCGGTAAGTCCGAGACGCAGATTCTCGTTGATGCCTGGGATGAAGAACGGAATGTTGGCTACGATACAACCCAGCATGATGCCCAGGAAGATTGGGATGAGGTTAGGGTAGTTCAGACGCTTCATCTGGTTACCCAGCACCTTCTCGGTATGAGCGATGGCGAGTTCCTTGCCCACTACGGTTACGCGGTCGCCCAACTGGAGTTTCAGGTCTGGGGTTGCGATGAGGTCTACACCATTTCTGTTCACGCGGGTAATGTTGGCGCCAAGGTTGCTTCTAATCTGCAACTGGCTGATGCTCTTGCCGTTGATGCCCGGCTTGGTAATCAGAATTCGGCGGTTGATGAGCTCGCTGCTGAATTCCTCGTCCTTTACGTCAACCTTCTCGCCGAGCAGGGCGATGATAGGTTCTTCTACGGTAGGATGAGCCACAATCTGCAGAATGTCGCCCTCTTCTATCACGGTCTGTCCGTTAACCACCTCGTCCTGGCGTTCGCCGTTGTTACGGATAATCTTGGAAACCATGAAGTCGCGCTTCAGCAGATAGCGGATCTGCTTGACGGTATCTTTGAAAACCATCTGGTTAGAAACCTTTACGGCGAAGGTGTTCAGGGTCATCGCTTCAAGATGTCCCTTTCCTCGCTTAGCTTCATCCTCTTCCTTCTGCTTGTCTACGCGTAGCGCGAACCTTAATATAATGAAGCTGAGGATAACGCCGAGCACACCCATAGGATAGGCGATGGCATAGCCGGCTGCGATGGATGGGGCATCGATGTGGCGCAGATCGCTGAATGCCTGCTGGGCTGCACCCAGACCCGGAGTGTTGGTTACGGCACCCGAAAGGATACCTGCCATAGAGGTGATGGATGTTCCCGAAAATGAGAAGATGACTAAGGTAGTAATGATACTCAGGGCCACAACAATCATGCTGAGCAGGTTGAGACTCTTGCCGCCGTTCTTGAACGAAGCGAAGAAGCCCGGACCTACCTCCAGACCGATAGAGTAGACAAAGAGAATCAAGCCAAATTCCTTGAGAAAGTGGAGCAGATGCTCGTCAAGGTTGAGAGAGAAATGTCCAAAGATAAGACCGATGAACAGAATCCAAGCCAAGCCCAGGGAAACACCTTTTACTCTGAGCTTACCTAAACACAAACCCAAGGCGATGACCAGCGAAAGAATCATCACAGAGTGGGCTACTCCGCCTCCCCAAAGGTCTGGGAAGCCATAAAATAGATTTTTTAAAATCTCCATTTTTCTTTATCTATTAATGTAAATACTGAATTTTCAAAAACATTCTTTCTTATCGATTTCTGAAATCGATTGCAAAGGTATAGATAAAAACGAAAGCAAAACTCGTTTTATATTTAAAAGCTACGAATGCTGCTATAAGTGTTTTCTATAGCAAAAATAGGCTTTGCGGGCTTTTCTTTTCTCTTTCTCATGCATTTCTAGCCCTTTCTATGCTCATTATATCAGTTTTTTTTCGTAATTTTGCAACCGGATTATTATAAACAGGAAAGAATATGCTGAATATTGACGAAATAAAGGATAAGAGAATTGCCGTGCTCCTTTCGGGAGGCGTCGACAGTTCGGTTGTGGTTTGGGAGTTTGCCCAGCTGGGCCTGCATCCTGATTGCTTCTACATCAAGATTGGTCCTGAGGAGAAAGAGGAGTGGGACTGCTCTTCGGAGGAGGACCTGGAGATGGCTACGGCTGTGGCTAGAAAGTATGGGTGCAAGCTGCAAGTGGTTGACTGCCATCATGAATATTGGAACGAGGTAACCCGTTATACGATGGAGAAGGTGATGGCTGGTTTTACGCCTAATCCGGACGTGATGTGCAACCGCCTGATTAAGTTTGGCGCCTTCGATGAGAAGATGGGTCACAACTACGACCTCATCGCCACGGGGCATTATGCGCAGACCGAAACGGATGAAAATGGCGACAAATGGCTTGTCACGAGTCCTGATCCTGTGAAAGACCAGACCGATTTCCTGGCTCAGATAGAGAGCTGGCAATTGAAAAAAGCGATTTTCCCTATCGGCCATCATATCAAGAATGAGGTTCGCGAGATAGCCGAAGAGGAGCATCTGATAAATGCCAAACGCAAGGACAGCCAGGGAATCTGTTTCCTGGGACAGATAAATTATAATGATTATATTCGCCGTTATCTGGGCGAAAAACCGGGCGATGTCATAGAGATGGAAACGGGCAAGCGCATAGGCGAGCACAAGGGTTTGTGGTTTCATACCATCGGCCAGCGCAAGGGCTTGGGCTTTGGCGGCGGTCCCTGGTTCGTGATTAAGAAGGATGTAGAGAACAATATCCTGTATGTGAGTCATGGTTACGATCCGCAGTCGGCATACAAGAAGGATTTTCCTCTCCATGATTTCCATTTCCTCACACGCGAGGTTGCTATGCAGAAGGTAACTTTCAAGATTCGTCATACGCCGGAGTATCATCCTGCTACGATAGAAAAGCTGGAAGACGGCCGCTGGATGATTCATTCAGAAGAGGCGATTCATGGTGTGGCTCCCGGCCAGTTCTGTGTAGTTTATGATGAGCATCATCATCGTTGCTATGGCTCGGGCGAGATTACGGTATAAATATTTTAAATTGAAAAAAGGGATGAGTCATCAATCTGATATTTTGATGATTCATCCCTTTTTGTTTTATCTGTTTTTACCCTTCCCCGATAATGCTGTCCAGCAATTCCTGGCAGGCATCTTCGAGAAGCGTGATAACGAGCTCGAAGTCGCTATAGTCGCCATAATACGGATCGGGAACGGTGGTGTATTCACGATGGTGGGTCAGGAAATCGGCCATGCGCACTACTTTCTTCCTATCAGACTCTGAAGAAGCCATGGAGGTAATGGCACGGTAGTTTTCGTTGTCCATTACCACGATGGTTTCGAAACGGGCGAAGTCTGACTTCTGAAACTGGCGGGCATGGCTGTTGAAATTGTAGCCATGCTCGGCGCCACATTTGCGCATGCGGCTGTCGGGCAACTGACCTATGTGCCAGCCCCCGATGCCCGCAGAATCGATTTCAAACTCATCCTGAAGCCCTGCTTTTTCTACAAGACTCTTCATGATTCCCTCGGCTGCCGGAGAGCGGCAGATGTTGCCCAGGCAGATGAATAATACGGTATGTTTACCTTTCTTTGTCATGTTGCTAACTTTTTTTTTGTTTGCAAAGTTAGCATAAATCTCTGTATTATGCAAGATTTTTCTTCATTTTTCTTCCCACAAATTCTTAATTCTCACTTTATTTCCGTATATTTGCAGCCAAAAAAAGCACATGACAACAACACTTATCATATTGGTTATTACGGTAGCCCTGTTCATCTGGGGCAGGGTGAGGGCCGACATCGTGGCGCTTACCGCCCTGGCAGCACTCCTGGTTCTGGGTATCCTGACGCCTGCCGAGGCGCTGGCGGGCTTTTCTTCGCCCATCGTCATCATGATGATAGGACTCTTCGTGGTGGGTGGAGCTATCATGCAGACCGGACTTGCCAAGCTTACGGGCAATAAGCTCATGGCGCTCTCGCGCGGCAACGAAACCATTACCTTCCTGCTCGTAATGCTCGTAACCTCCTTTATCGGCGCCTTCGTGAGCAATACCGGAACGGTGGCCCTCATGATGCCTATCATCATGAGCATAGCTGCGGGCTCGGGCATGCAGTCGTCGCGTTTCCTCATGCCGCTCGCCTTTGCCGGAAGTCTGGGCGGAATGCTCACCCTCATCGGTACGCCACCCAACCTGGTTATCGATGAAGTATTGACCGAGGGCGGTTATCAGCCGCTTGCCTTCTTTAGCTTCTTCCCTGTGGGCATCATCGTCATCGCCATCGGCATCATCGTGCTCATGCCGCTCAGCAAAATCTTCCTCAGCAAAAAGCAGAACGGTAAGAAAAAGAAGCAGGGCAAATCGCTTGATGACCTGGTAGACGAATATCAGCTGCTCGATAATCTGCATCGCTACATCGTGCCTAGCCGCCGCCCTTCTGCTGCCCTCGACGAGAATGGCGAGCAGATGGATATCGTGGGCAAAACCCTGAAGGATCTGAGTATCCAGAAGAAATATGGCGTGAGTATCATCGAGATAAGAAACGAGAAGAAATCACGACTGGGACTGGTGAAGGATGTGAGCCAGAACATGGCGAAGAGCAGCAGCACCATTCAGGTTCACGATACCTTATATATAATAGGTGAGGAGGAGAAGATGAAACGCTTTGCCAGCGATTACGGCCTCAGGAAGATGAAGGATGTGAAGATTGATTTCTACGATCTGGGACTGACCGAAATCGTGGTGATGCCTACGTCTAATTTTGCCGGTCTGCGCATAGGCGATGCCAACCTGCGCAAGCGTTTCGGCATCAACGTGCTGGGCGTAAAGCGTGGCGATGAATATATTACCGACAATCTGATAGCCGCCAAACTGCATGTGGGCGATATGCTCCTGGTGCAGGGCGAATGGACCAATCTGGCTCATCTGGCTACCGATACGAGCAACTGGGTGGTTATCGACCAGCCAGAGAAGACTGCAGACAAGGTGCTCTTGGATTATAAGGCGCCTGTGGCGGCTGCCATCATGCTGCTGATGATTGCGATGATGGTATTCGATTTCATTCCTGTGGCTCCGGTCACGGCGGTCATCATCGCCGGACTGCTGACCGTCTTTGCCGGATGTTTCCGGAATGTGGAGGCGGCTTACAAGACCATCAACTGGGAGAGCATCGTGCTGATAGCCGCCATGATGCCGATGTCTACGGCGCTTGAGAAGACGGGTGCTTCTGCCTTGGTTTCTCAGGGGCTGGTAGAGAGTTTGGGTTCGATGGGACCTACAGCTCTCTTGGCAGGTATCTACTTCACCACTTCTCTGATGACGATGTTTATCAGCAATACAGCTACGGCTGTGCTGATGGCTCCTATTGCCCTGGTGGCGGCCCAGCAGGTAGGTGTGAGTCCTTATTCCTTCCTCTTTGCGGTTACGTTGGGCGCCAGCATGTGCTTTGCCTCTCCGTTCTCCACGCCTCCTAATGCGCTGGTGATGAAGGCGGGTGGCTATACGTTTATGGATTACGTGAAGGTAGGTTTGCCTCTGCAGATTATCATCGGCGTTGTGATGACCTTCGTTCTTCCGCTCCTTTTTCCTTACTAAGGATTTTTGATATCAAAATAAAAGCCCCCGATGTTTTTCCCGCATTGGGGGCTCTTTTTTTATCGGGTTAAATCAGGCTTTTTTATTTTCCCAATTAGAGAGATTTTTTTCTCCAACTGGGCAAGTGATTTTGCGCGCTTTCTGAATCACGATGCAAAGATACGAAATTCCGATTTATCAGTTGTGCGATAGCGTGCGATACCATGCGATTGCGGAACATTTTTCTCCAATCTCGTTTCTTCGTATTCACGGAAGTTGGGACAGATAGTTTCAGCGATGTTGGACAGTTGTTCCTTATTATAGCCCGAATCGGCAACAAGATAGGTCTTCATACGGTATGATTTCCCCTAATTGAGGGCGGAATACTGAAAAATAGCCCCATTTATCTCCACTTCGAGTATCGGGAAGAGCATCGGAAATAAGGGTTCCTGCATGTCTTTTGATGCCTGAGAGAGCAAAAGTTGCACCTATTCGATGCCTTTTCCCAGCTTTTTCATCGTCGGAGCGGTTGAAATGGGGATATTGTACTTCAAATTCTTAGTCTCTATTTCTACATAATTTATTGATTATGAGCCTTATAGAGAGAAGTGGGGTTGGGCGGAGCGTTCCAGTTCCAGTTGTTCCAATTAATTTTTTGAGCGTTCCATTCTACCTTCTTATATATATAACTATCTATATATTAAGTAGTTATAGAGTCTCTATAAAGGGGCATTGTCCTATGAAAACCTATTTGGAACAATTGGAACAACTGGAACAACTGGAACGCTTGCCCGAAAATCATTTCTGTTTTGATCCTGTTACCAGCCTCCCCGAAGTCCCCATTTTCTCTAGAAAGCCTCGACTCCGTTTTATCAGTTTTTACCCCTGCCGCTGAATGATTTCCTATCTTTGCTGCGTGTTTGAAAAATAACCTTTTCTTATGCCTTTGCAAAGTGCCCGGCAAGCATGGACCTACCTTTTATGCCGCAAAGTCAAGATTATTATTTGGAATAAGCAAAGATTTTGGGGCTTTTTCTTGGTGGTTTATCAGAAAATGAGTAGTTTTGCGGGCGTGAATCAAATAGATAACGAATAAAATAATGAATAAGACAACGACTCAAATTACGATGCTCGGAACGGGAAATGCTACGGTTTCCCAGATTTATAACACCTGTTTTGTGCTCAAGACTCCCAGCACCCTGATGCTGGTGGATGCGGGAGGAGGAAACGGAATACTGGCGCAGCTGAAGAAGGTGAATGTTCAGATTTCTGACATTCATCACCTCTTCGTTACCCATGCCCATACCGACCATGTGTTGGGTGTGATCTGGGTAATCCGAATGGTGGCACAATGTAAGGGTTACGAGGGATTGCTGCATGTGTATGGAAACGATAAGGTGATGAAGGTGATCAAGACCATCATCGACATGATTCTTGCCAAGAAGCAACTGGCTAAGGTGGCTGAAAGGGTGGTGTTCCATCAGCTGGAAGATGACGATTGTTTCGAAGTGGGGGATATGAAGCTGGAATGCTTTGATATTCAGTCTACTAAGGAAAAACAGTTCGGATTCCGAGCTGAGCTGCCTTCTTCTGATGAATCGGATAAGCCTTTGGTCTTGGCGTGCCTGGGTGATGAACCTTATAACGAACAGAACCGACGCTACATAGTGGGGGCTGACTGGATGATGTGTGAGGCGTTCTGTCTCTATGCCGACCGCGATACGTTCAAGCCTTATGAGAAATGCCACAGTACGGCGCTTGATGCCGGAAAACTGGCGGAGGAACTGGGCGTGAAGAATCTTATCCTGTATCATACGGAGGAGAAAACGCTCGCTAATCGTAAAGAAAATTATACCCGTGAAGCTGCCGAGAACTTCAAGGGTAGAATCTTCGTTCCGGATGATTTGGAGGTGATAGAACTGTAGAATTTTATTTGTCCCACAGATTTCACAGATTTACACAGATTTTTGACCTGTACGGTCGGGGATTTCGCAGATTTTTTTGTTTGGATATTTGGGGAATTTTCCTCCCGATTATGACAAGAATGAATCTGTGTAAATCTGTGGTATCTGTGGGACTTTTGAAGTGGCTCACTTTTTCAGTCTTTTTTAATACGCTTCTCCCTGCTCTATTTCTTCCTGCGTAATGCGCTTGCGGTCGATGGCACGCCAGGCAAAGACGATGTAGGCGAGCACGAACGGGATGAGGAGGGAGACTATCGCCATGGTGCGGAGCGTGAACTCGCTGCTGCAACTGTTGGCGAGAGTGAGCGAACTCTGAAGGTCGATATTGGATGGATAGTAGGCGGTATTGTTCCAGCCGGCTATCAGCAGCAGAACCAGCACGGTAAGCACGGTTCCGATGCCCGTAAACCAGATTCCCTTTCTATACTGCACGCTCCTCGATGACTTGAAAATGCCGAAAAGAACGAGTACTACACCTGTTAATAATATTACAATCAAGATTGGCATCTCCAGAAGATTGTGAAGATACTTCATGCTCTCTATCGTAATGTCGGAAGAAGAAGTGCTGAATCCGTCCTTTACCAGCAATCTGATGAGGAATGGCAGGAAGAACAATAGGAAGAGGAGGGCATTCCATGGCAACTGGCGGGTGCAGCGCTCCTGAATCTGCTGGTGCTCGATGTTGTTCTTGATGTAGAGCATGCCCAGGATGCGGGCTAGCATCAGTACGGCAAGTCCCAGCACCACATTCCATGGGTCGAGCAGGGCATCAAGACCATGACTGGCGTTTGCCCAGCGGCTGATGACGGGTTGCAGACTGTTGGTAATATTGCCCTTGTCTATCAGGAAATTGCTGCCGTTGAAGAAGGTGGCTACGGCTCCGCCAAGAAGCAGCGGACCCACGATGCCGTTGACAATGAGGCAGATCTGAAAGGTCTTTGGTCCAAGAAAATTACCTATCTTGTTCTGGAATTCATAGCTCACGGCTTGAATCACAAACGAGAACAGGATGATCATCCACAGCCAGTAGGCTCCGCCGAAACTGGTGCTGTAGAACAGCGGGAACGAGGCGAAGAAGGCTCCGCCGAAGGTGACGAGCGTGGTGAAGGTGAGCTCCCATTTTCGTCCCGTAGAGTTGATGATGAGGCGACGCTCTTCTTCTGTTTTTCCCAAACAGAATATCAAGGTGTTGGCTCCCTGTACAAACATGAGAAACACCAGCAGGGCTCCTAATAATGATACGAGGAACCACCAGTATGATTGCAAAAATTCGTATGTCATAATGCTAATGTCATAAAGTTAATTCATAATCTTAAGTTTATCATCTTAAGTTTTTATTCATATTCCGGTCCTTTCTTAATCTGCTTCACCAGGATGCTGATTTCCACGGCAAGCATGGTGGTGAAGAGTGCCAGGAAGATGAAGAAGGTGGTGGCCACGCTGCCTGCCTCGATGTCGGAGATGGCGGCACTTACTGGCAGCAGGTCTTGGATGGTCCAAGGCTGGCGACCGATTTCTGCTACTATCCAGCCCGATTCTGAGGCGATGTAAGCCAGCGGAATCATGATGATGGCGAAAATGAGGAACCATCGGTATTGGGCGATTTCCTTCTTATAGACCAGGAATAGGCTGAGGGCGAAGAAGAGGATGAGCAGGCAGCCTACTCCCACCATCAGGCGGAAGGCGTAGAAGCAGATCGGGATGCTCGGTACCAGTTCCTTGGCGTCCTTGATGTAACCATATCCGAAGTATTTCATGTTCTCCTTTAAGATAGGGAGCTGGTCTTTCGCCTTCGTTTCGCGATAGGTTTTCAGGGCAACAATCGCCTTCTTGCCCCGGGCTATCTTTTCCTGCACGGATGGTTCCCGGGTGCCATCTTCATGGGTGTAACCCTTGATAATATCGTTTACGCCTGGCACGTAGCCATCGGCTGTGCGGGTGGCTAAGAACGAGAGCATGTTAGGGATGGCGATGCGCATGGCTGGCTCCTGTTCGTTTTCGTAATCGGGCTGCTGGAAGGGGTGAACGGCTGCTATCGCCGTGAGGCTTTCGCCGTTTCCACCATTATATAATGCTTCCATCGCAGCCAGTTTCATCGGCTGCACTTGTGCCACCCGATAGGCGGAATTGTCGCCGGTCATCGCAGCCAGCAGGGTGGCGATGAGTCCTACTCCGGCACCCATCTTGATGCTCGCCTTCGCCAGCTGGGTTTCTCTCTTTTTCAGTAGATACCAGCAGCTTACGGCTACCACGAAGGTGGCGCCGATGATCCAGGAGGAAGTAACGGTATGGGTGAACTTGTTGATGGCGAATGGCGAGAGTGCCACATCCATAAACGAAGTCATCTCGAAGCGCATGGTGTCGGGATTAAATTCCTGTCCTACAGGATATTGCATCCAGGCGTTGGCTACGAGAATCCACCAGGCAGAAATGGTGGCGCCAAGTCCCGTGAGCCAGGTGGAGGCAAGGTGGAAGCCCCGGCTCACCTTATCCCAGCCGAAGAACATTACGGCCACGAAGGTGCTCTCCATGAAGAATGCCAGGATGCCTTCGATGGCTAGGGGAGCGCCGAATACGTCACCCACGAACCAGGAGTAATTGCTCCAGTTGGTGCCGAATTCAAACTCCAGGATGATGCCTGTGGCAACGCCCATGGCGAAGTTGACGCCAAAGAGTTTTTGCCAGAAACGGGTTACGTGCTTCCAGAACGGCTTGTTGGTGCGGTAGTAGCATGTTTCGGCGATGCCCATGATAACTGCCAGTCCCAGGGTGAGCGGCACGAACAGCCAATGGTAGATGGCCGTGAGTGCGAATTGCGCCCTCGACCAGTCGATGGTGGCTGATGTAATGTCTAACAATAGATTTGTCATCATAGTTGAATGGTTTTAAAATTGTTATTATATAATGTTTTTGTATTTCTTTCGATGTGAAGGTTGCGGGGATTCTGAGTCTTATCTGTTCAGAATTTCCTTTGAAACGAAGCCAGCTTTGTCTCCGTTCTTGGCATTCGTATTGATAAAATCTGGAAAGAAAAAGAGCTTGAGCACCAGGAAGATGATAGCAAGCTTGATGAGGATGACAGCCCACAACGTCTTGCCCAGGGTCATCGTCCTAAAACCATCGTAATAGAGATGGAATATCCGGGACAGCAGTCCTTGCTTCATTTCTTCCTTCTTCATAATCACTCCTTCTTTTTGATTTCTGCTGCAAATCTACAATAAAATTATGTAACTACCAAATATTTTGTTGAAAAAGTTACAAAAAGATTATTTTTAGGTATCCCATAAGGGAGTTATTTTAAAGTTTTTCTTTTTTTTTTATGGAATAAGTCTTGCCGTTTCATCAGAATTCATTATCTTTGCAGAAAAAATGCTGCACTCGGCAATTTGAAAGCAAGCTTTCATTGCGCTCGTTTGCAATTTCTTTGTCCCCTAAAACATAGAAAACATTTTAATCAGAAATAATCAGAAGAAATAATGAATATAGAATCTGTTAGAGAGTATTGCCTCTCGCTTCCCCTCGTAACCGAGGCTTTTCCTTTTGATGAGCGGACCTTGGCGTTTCGCATCTTGGGCAAGATCTTTGCCTGTGTTGACCTGGAGCGCCCCGAGTGGGTTACGATGAAATGTAATGCCGATTACGCCCTCGAACTCCGGGAAGTGCATCCCGAAATAGAAGGCGCATGGCATTGGAATAAGAAATACTGGAATCAGGTAAACCTCTATGGCACGCTGGAAGATGATTTCATCCAGTCCCTGATTCGCCACAGCTATTCCGAAGTGGTGAAGAAGCTCAAGAAAAAGGAAAAGCTTGAGCATCCCTTAATTCCGCAATACTATAGTTTATAATATTTTTTAAGTACCTGAGCAACAAAAAGTTGCTCAGGATTTTGTCATGTCAAAGAATTCACTTATATTAGTGTTGCAAAAAAAACAAGAGAATTCGATAAATGACATGGCAAAAGTACAAATAAAATCTGAGAAACTTACTCCTTTTGGAGAATAATCCCCGATAAACCACTGTCATTGTTGGCGACAATGTCAATCGGCGTGGGTTGTCCTTATCGCGGATTTTTGTTCATATCTGATGTGAGATATCATCAGGTCCGGGCTCATCTTTGACCATATCCATTATCCTTTTACGGCATTCACCCTTTGTTTTTGAGCCTGATTTTCTCATGATAGAAATAGTTCACGATGACAGGCTTACCTTTTTCGGAGCGTCCGTAAGGCAAATCGTTCACCCGATAGGGAAAGCCGTGTGTTTGTGCATACTGGGATATGTCCTGTTCCAAAGCCTGCCAGTAATCAAGTTTTTTCTTGTTGTATATCTCTTCGTACAACGGAAAGAGCTCGGGATATTTCTCACGAATATACGTCATTATTCCTCCTTTGAATTGTCCACGCAGGTTCAGATTTTCAAGCCATATCAAATCGGCATAATTTTTCACCTCCCCAATAATCGCCTTCACATCGGTTATTCCCGGAAATATGGGTGAAACGAAACATACGGTACGGATGCCTGCCTCATAGACTTGACGCATCGCTTTCAGGCGACGTTCTATGCTCACGGCATTGTCCATATCCGTGCGGAACCGCTCATCAAGCGTATTGACCGACCACGATACCGTTACTTTAGGAAAACCTTTCAATAGATCGAGGTCACGCAGGACGAGGTCGGATTTCGTACAAACCATAATCTCGGCATTACTTCCATGTAGTTCTTCGAGCAATTTACGCGTACGACGGAAAGATTCTTCATACGGATTGTAACCATCCGTCACAGAACCTATCACAATACGCTCGCCATCATATTTGTGTGGATTCTTTATCGGTTTCCAATTCTTCACGTCCAGGAATGCTCCCCACGGTTCGGTATGTCCAGTGAAACGTTTCATGAACGAGGCGTAGCAATATTTGCAGGCGTGTGGACAGCCTACATAGGGATTGACCGAATACCCGCCGACCGGCAGCGAAGATTTGGTCATGACACTCTGTACATCTATTTCTCTGATTATTTCCTTTTCCATATTTTTTCTATAAATTGTTCTGGTAGCTCTTGAATCATTCGGTCTTCTCCCATGATAGGCAAAAGGTCTTCTTTCATAAATACCGGAATGTGATTTCTTTTCGCCTGTTCTACTATATGAAGTACCCATTCAGGATTGGCATCTACTTTTCCTTTCCTTTTGCCTGTTTCCGTCCCTATAACAATCCATTCGTAACCCTCCAAATCTATCTCACCCACATCCTCAAAGAGAGGTTCAAAAGTGGCATAATCATGTTTAGAGCGAATGTGACCTTTTAATTCCTTCAGCCGTTTCTTCTCGGAAGCCCTAGTCACAGTAACTCCCATCCATACGTTTTCATCGTTATAAGTGATTTGATACAGACGCTCATAATATTATTGTTTCTCCATCTTCAGGAATAATCAGGCGACTCATTTCTATTTCGTGATGCATGGCCTCGTTACGCAGAATTGCGCGTGTGGTCTGCCCATGATCGGTAGCTTCCATGTGGACTGCTATTAGTTTGATGTGAGCGGGAAGTTCATCAAGCATGGTCATAACTTCCTGTTCGTCGGGAATAATAGAACCTTCTGTTCGAGAAAATTCAGGGAATATTGCACCTCCACTGTTCACTATGATGTAATCGGGAGAAAACTGTTCTATGGTCTGACGGATACACTCCTCCCACTTGCAGTCACTCATTATATATACGGTAGGGAAACCAGACGCGGTAAGCACATAGCCGGATACCGGCCCCATCATATCTCCAATCTGGCCGAAGCCATGGTGCCCTTGGATGCGATGAATGGTTAAATCTCCAATGGTTTTGTCTTTTTCAATGCTTTCTACATTGGTAAAACCATCCTGCTTAATACCCTCTTTATCCTGCGGTTGTGTCAGGAACAGGATGTTCTTCGCTAAATGCTGTTTCACTGTCGGGTCGTAATGGTCAATATGGTTGTGTGTCAGCAATACCATATCCAGACCATCCGTAATTTCATTCATCGGCATCGTAAGATGTACTCTTGGTGTCTTATATACTCCGAGGGCCGACTGCAAAGTGCCTTTTTCGGCAAGCATGGGGTCAACAAGTATCTCTTTTCCAGCATAATGAATTCGCAAAGTTGCATTGCGAATCAGTCGAATTGTAACATTATTTTTCTTCATAATTTGTTGTATGAGTCCACTTGAAAAAGTGGATTCTATTTAAATTAAACAATAGCCTTGGGTAGTTATATTCTGCCCTTGGCGTTAACTAACTCTGGCGAATAGTTAGTGTTCGTTAGTTGGTCAAACAACTTTAGTACGCAACTACAGCCTTAAAAATGCCTCAAAATGGGGCTATTCGCTCTTTGAACTACTTATTTTGCAATTTGGAGACTTAATTGGCAGTCAAACCAGAAAAGACGGCGCATGTTCATCCAAGCGCATCTTGCAATTGCTTGCAAGCCGTGCTTAAAGAGTGTACGATATCTGGTCTTGTTGTTTCTTGTATGGAAGCCATACTGGAACATTGCTGCTTCTACGTTGTTGCGTTTCTTCCGTTCTTCAAACGGTATGGACTCAACTTTGCGTCTGACCTCAGCCTTGTCCACATGCTCCTTCTTGAAATACCTATATGACTTCTTGCCATCGGCGTTCTCAAGGACAATCCATGGAGGTGACGGAGTAGTTTCTACCACTCCACCTTATCATTCAGAATCACGCCGTCGGTTGCATCTTCGGCTGTAAAGGTTTCGGCCTTATACTGCACGCAGAGCATCACGAGTGGTTCTGTACCGTTGTTGCGAACGGAGCGCTTGCCGTCTGGTGCTACTCTCACCACGCTTCCCTCCTGAACTGGGAATACCTTGCCATCCACCTGGAACTCGCCCTTGCCGCTGAGGAAGAAATATAATTCCTCGTGTTTCTTGTGAGTATGGAGGAAACCTGTCTCTGTGCCAGGAGCAAAGTTCTGGAATGAGAACTCGCCACCAGTAGCGTTTACGCTCTGACCTCCGAATACCTTTCCGGGAATCTTAATCTCAGGACCCAACTCTAAGGTGTAATCCTTGATTTCACTCATCTTACCAAAATCTGTGGCTGTGAAGTTCTCAGCCTTTGCAATAAGCTTTGTTTCTTTCATCTTTTCTGTTATTTTTAAATGTTTATATTTCTCTTTTTATTTCTGAATTGCGCTGCAAAGATACTGCGAAAAACTGGTTCCTGCAAGAGGGCACTTGGGGGTAAGATGGTTACCGGGAGGTAACTATTGTGTGGGAATGGGAGAAAGAAAAATGAAGCGTTAACTTAGATTAACTTCGTATGTTTTGTGTCTTTTCGGATATTAGTTACTTTTGTAGCCTATTGCAGAATATTACAGAGTTTTGCAGAATATTATAGATTATTGCAGAATATTATAGTAGAATATAAAGAAGATAGATTATGGCAAGAATGATAAAAGAAATGGTAGTGCAGGACTGTCCCATCCGTAACGTCCTGGCGCGTGTTTGCGACAAGTGGTCTCTACTGGTAATCTACACCCTGAAATATCATCAGGATGGTCCCCTCCGGTTTAATGCCCTGCGTAAGCTGATTCCGGATATTTCGCAGAAAATGCTTACCAGCACGTTAAAATCGCTGGAGGCTGATGGCTACGTTACCCGCAAGGCTTATGCCGAAGTGCCGCCAAGAGTGGAGTATTCTCTCACACCTCGTGCTGAAACCCTTATTCCTATTATGGATCATCTGATAAAATGGGCGCTGGATAACATGGCTGTGATTCTGAAGGATAGGGATAAGGCTGTAGGCTGATTTCCAGGATGAGATTTCCGGAAAATCATTCATTTTTTCTGTAGTTGGGGTAATGCGTGTTTTCGGGAATCTTCGTATCTTTGCACCCGGAAATCATGATCCTCATATAATCATGATTATAATCATCATATAATCATAATAGAATTATAACTATAAGTATAAAAAATATGTATATTGAAAAAATAAAGTCGCCAGCCGACTTGAAGAAGCTGGATTTGAAGGAGCTGCAGGTGGTGGCTGATGAAACCAGACAGGCTGTGCTGAACCGTGTAAGCAAGCATGGCGGTCATGTGGGGCCGAACCTGGGATTCGTAGAGGCTACCGTGGCGCTTCACTATGTGTTTGATGCGCCAAAGGATAAGCTCGTGTTTGACGTAAGCCACCAATGCTATCCGCATAAGGTGCTCACCGGACGAGCTGCGGGATTCCTCGGCGATGTGAATGACATGAATGCCATTTCGGGCTATTCTTCTCCTGCCGAATGTCCGGAATATGACAACTTCGAGGTGGGGCATACTTCTACTTCCGTGAGTCTTGCCACCGGTTTGCAGAAGGCGCGCGACGTCAAGGGAACCGATGAGAACATCATCGCCATTATCGGCGACGGATCTCTTTCGGGAGGCGAGGCTTTCGAGGGACTTGATGAGGCTTCGGAACTCGGTACGGGCATCATCATCGTGGTGAACGACAACGAAATGTCTATCGCCGAAAATCATGGCGGAATCTATAAGAACCTGCGTGCCTTGCGCCAGAGCAACGGCACCTGCGAGCACAACTGGTTCAAGGCGTGGGGCTTTGAATACAAGTACCTGGAAGAGGGTAACGACATCGAAAAACTCATCCAGGTTTTCAAGAGCGTGAAGGATACGGATAAGCCTACCGTAGTTCACATTCATACAGAGAAAGGTCATGGATTTGCACCAGCCGTAGCCAACAAGGAGGCTTGGCATTGGGGAATGCCTTTCAATCTGGAAGACGGTTCGCGACCAAGAAGGAATGCCGATGGAACCCTCCCGGAAGTTGCTCCAACAGAGGATTACGGTACATTATTCTCTGACTGGATGCTCAGCGAGATGAAGCAGGATAAGACCCTCATCGCTGTAACCGCCGGTACTCCTACCGCAGGCGGCTTTACTGCCGATAAGCGAAAGTTGGCTGGCAAGCAGCACATCGATATGGGAATCGCCGAAGAGCAGGCAGTAGCGATGATTTCGGGAATGGCGAAGGGTGGATTGCATCCGGTATGGACGGTTTACAGTACCTTCATCCAACGCACCTACGACCAGGTAGCGCAAGACCTCTGCATCAATTCCAACCCAGCCGTAATCAACGTGGTAGGAGGCGGAGTGAACTCGATGAACGACATCACCCACATCTGCCTTTTCGATATTCCGATGCTCTGCAGCATTCCGGGGCTCATCTATCTGGCTCCAACCACCTGCGAGGAGTATTTCTCCATGCTCCGCTGGAGCATTCTGCAGGATAAGAAACCTATCGCCATCCGTGTGCCAAGCAATGGCGTGGTTCATACGTCAGAAGCCGTTGATGCTGAGTATGGCTACGAGGCAAAGTACAAGGTGATGCACCAGGGCGAGAAGGTGGCAGTCATCGCCGCCGGTTCGTTCTATCAGAAGGGCGAGAATGTAGTCCGCCTGTTGGCTGATAAGGGCATCGATGCTACGCTCATCAACCCCCGTTATCTGAATGAGGTGGATGCCGAAGTGCTGGATAGCCTGAAGGCAAATCATCAGCTGGTGGTAACCCTGGAGGATGGCTCGAAGGATGGCGGATTCGGAGAGCGCATCGCCTCTTACTATGGCACTTCAGAAATGAAGGTGATGGTGGGCGGCATCAGGAAGGGACTCTACGACAGATACGATGTGAAGGAGTTGCTTTCGGATAATCGCCTGCTCGATGAGCAGATTGTGGAAGACGTTTTGTCAGTAATTAATGATTAGTTAGTCGGCATAGTTAGTTTTTATTTAACGAGAAATCCAAGCCGGAGAATCATCTCTAGCTTGGATTTCTTCTGTTTTATCATCGAATGTTTGTCTTAATCTCAGTCATCATCCCAGTCATTATCTCAATCATCATCATCATCATCGTCATCATCATCATCCCAATCTCTATCGTGCTTCCACTTCTTCTTGTCGTGCTTCCACTTCTTATCGTGCTTGTGATGCTTGCACGGCTTTCCTGGTCCATAAGTTACATGGGTTCCGCCTGGCCATCCCGGTCTTCCGTAGCTGCACTCAGGGCGAGGGCGGCGCTTGTCGTGTCCCCAGTTATGCTTTGGATACTTGGTGTAAATATGGTGAACATACACATGATTCTGCCAGCCGATAGGGCGATAGAAATAGTATGAGTTCTTAAATTTCTTCCATTGTCTGGCGGTCATCATGCGCTTGAGCTGCTTGTTGCGGTAATGCCAGCCGTAGGCATCAATGTCGCGATAGCTGCGGATGCCATTGAGATAATTGAGATTGATGTTCAGGATGCTGTTGCGCTGAACGCTGCTCAATCCCAGTTCCACCACCATCTTATCTGTGATAAAACGGGCTTCTGCCTGAATATTTGTCAGTCTCTGAGCATTCATAGATGTAATCATCATCCATACTGCTACCAATGTCATCATGATTCTTTTCATAACTATCTTCTCTTTAAAGGGTTATTACTGCATTTATTTAATTCTGGTGCAAAGATAGAGAGAATAGCTGAAAACAACAAGGGGAAAACCATAATCTGATGTATGATTTTCCCTAAAAGCATCGGGGGAAACTCCCGTAATAAAATTGTAGCATCTTTTATCTGCTAATTAAAATCCTTGTAACCTCTTTGACACATAATACCCCTACCTTTGCACCCGAAATTTAACAGGTATTACCTCGAAAGGGGGAAATCTTTAATAAAAGTATTATAGTCAGATAAAGAAAAATGGAAAAGAAAGTATCGGGTAAGCATAGCAGCATGAATGGCTTTGCTATGATGAAAGGTAGAGTAGTTACAGTAGTTTTGGCTTCGGCTTTATTGTTGGGTGGAGGCTTGACTGCACAGGCTCAAAACGCAGCATTAACAACCTGTTCTCAGAGTGCAGCAACCGCTATTCCGCAGAATCCTAACTGGAAGGCGAATGCTGCCGAATGGCAGAAACTGAAGGGTGAAATCACCCTCTACATGACCAATGATATGGGTCGCAACGGCTACTACGACCAGAAGCCTATCGCCGAACTGATGGGCGAGATGGCGGGCACAGTAGATCCGGAATGTGTACTTGCCGTGGGCGACATCCACCATTTCAATGGCGTGGCTTCTACCCAGGACCCTCTGTGGCTTACCAATTACGAATGGGTTTATTCTCATCCCGACCTGATGCTCAACTGGTTCCCGGTTTGCGGCAACCATGAGTATCGTGGTAATACTCAGGCTTTTATGGAATACGGCAAGGTGAGCCGCCGCTGGATGATGCCAGCCAAATATTACACCAAGGTGTTCGACCACAAGGGAACCACCATCCGTGTCATCTTCCTCGACACCACACCTCTTATCGATTCTTATCGCAAGAATGTGGAAATCTATCCTGATGCCTGCAAGCAGGATGCAGAGGCTCAGCTCTCCTGGCTCGACGAAACCCTGAAGAATGCCAAGGAAGACTGGGTCATCGTGGTAGGTCATCATCCTATCTACGCCTACACCACGAAGAAGGAGAATGAGCGTCTCGACATGCAGAAGCGCCTCCTGCCTATCCTCCATAAATATAATAATGTGGCGATTTATGCCTGCGGTCACATCCACAACTTCCAGCACATCCAGAAGAAGGGCGACAACATCGACTACGTAGTCAATTCCTCTTCATCTCTGGCTCGTCCTGTGAAGCCTATCGATGGCACCGTGTTCTGCAGTCCTGCTGATGGCTTCTCTGTATTTACAGCAGATAAGAAGCAGCTCAGAATGTCGATGATTGACAAGGATGGAAAAATCATCCACACGGTTTTAAAGGTAAAAAAGTAAAAAGGTAAAAAAGTAAAAGAAGCTTTTTTGCGAAAAGAAACGAATGAAGATTTCAATAGCGATATAGATGAAAAGATTTTTACTGAGTGCGGCGCTTCTTGCCGCAGCGACTACCACCATCCAGGCACATACGCTGGATGGTATAGTCAAGGATAACAAAACGGGCGAACCCCTCATCGGAACCGTAATCCGGGTAAAGGAGCTGCCCAACGTGAGTACCACCACCGGACTTGATGGTACTTTCACCCTGCATGAATTGCCAGATAAAGGCAAGTTTACCATCATCGTTTCCTACATGTCTTACAAGACCAGGGAGATGGTAGTGGATGTGGCTAAGAAAGACAAGGTGGATATTCCGATGGATGAAGACTTGAAGCAGCTGGGCGAAGTGGTGGTTACCGGCCATCGTGAATACCGCAGCGACCGTAGCGCCATAGAATCCGTGAAGAATGCCGGCAACGTGCTCAACGTGATGAGCCAGCAGAGCATCCAGCTTTCGCCTGATGTCAACGTGGCGAGCGTTTTGCAGCGAGTATCGGGTGTAACCATGGAGCGTGATGCATCGGGCGAGGCTTCCTACGCCATCCTCCGAGGCATGGACAAGCGCTACAACTACACCCTGGTGAACGGCGTAAAGATTCCTAGTCCGGATGATAAAAACCGTTATATCCCTTTGAATATCTTCCCTTCAGATCTGATGGACCGCCTCGTGGTTTCCAAGTCTCTGACTGCTGATATGGAAGGCGATGCTGCCGGCGGCGTGGTGGACATGGTGATGAAGGATGCCCCATCCTGCTTCCAGATTCAGGCGAATGCAGCCATCGGAGCAAGTGATTATTTCTGGAAGGATGGCAGAGATTATCTTACCAGCAACCGCTCTGATTATACAAAGAAATCTCCTTACGAGGCTTTCGGCTCTGAATACAAGGCACAGATGAGCGATTTCAAGAACGGTCCTGTTCAGTTGAAGAGCCATTCTCTTCCTGCTCCTAACTTCATAGGAGGTCTGAGCATCGGCAACCGCTTCTGGAACGACCGCCTGGGCGTGATGCTTGCCGGAAGCGTTCAGAATGTTTTCCGTGGTACAGAGCGCACCTACAATTCCGTAAAGATGGCTTCGGGCGAGCAGGCCATGTACATTTCCAATCTGCAGCATCGCTATTATAGCATCCACGACCTTACTGCGGGTGCTCATGCCAAGTTCGACTTAACCCTGCCTGGTCACAAGCTGGAATGGTACAACATGTATGTGCGCACCAATTCCAAGGGCACCAGATACAACAATAGCGTCAACACCGAATACATCGGAGCCGACAGCTACACCCAGGATGATGAGGTGCGCTCTCTTTCAACCACCCAGAGCATCTTCGCCACCAACCTGAAGGGCACGCATCAGCTTACCAAGGATTTTATCATAGATTGGTCGGGCGTATTCTCGCAGGCTAAGGAGGAAGATCCGGACAGAACTTACGTTACCCTGACGAATACCGTGAGCAGAAAAGCCGAGAATGGCGGCGATGCCGTTTCGGGTTCCATCTGGGAAGGCGACAAGAACATCACCAAGACCCTGCCTAAGAGTGCCGAACGCCGGTTCCAGCACAATAAGGATACCGACTGGGCGGGTTACATCAACCTCTCTTACGATACCCATTTCGCCAACGATGTGGAAGCACTCTGGAAGGCGGGCGCGCAGTATCGCAGAAAGGAACGCAGCAACAGATATTATTCTTACATCTTCAATCCTGCCGACATCTCGCAGCGATTGGATGGCAACGGAATAGACCAGTTTGCTCACATCGATTGGGTTTGCAAGACTCCTTATTCTCAGGCTTCGCAGCTCAACTACGATTCCAAGGAGCACATCGGCGGAGCCTATGCCATGGTAACCCTGAAGAGCGAGGTGGGCGAACTGAATGCCGGTTTCCGTGCCGAGCATACCAACCAGATTTACACCATGCTCCAGCACTTCCGCAATATGGGACAGGTGGGCGAGCAGAGCTACTGGGATTATCTGCCATCGGCATCCATTAAGTGGACGCCAACCAAGAAGATGAACGTGCGTCTCTCTTACTATCGCTCCATCAACCGTCCGGGCTTCTACGAGATAGTGCCTTATCAGATTCAGGGCGAGGAGTATCAGGAAAAGGGTAATCCAAACCTGAAGCGTGCCCGCATCGACAACATCGACCTGCGCTGGGAGTGGTTCCCAAGCAAGACCGAACAGATTCTTGCCGGCGTATTCTATAAGTATCTGAAAGACCCTATAGAACAGGTGTTCGTAACATCGGATGGCAAGATTGGAGCCGGAACCGATGCCTATTACATGCCTGATAACCTGGGTAATGCCAAGAACATGGGCTTCGAAATCGATGTGATCAAGTACATCCGCCACTTCGGAGTAAAGGCGAATTATACTTACACCCATTCTGAAATCACCACCTCGAAGCGTGAGTACCAGGAGGGTAGTGCCGAGTATAAGACGGGTGTAACCCAGACCCGTCCGCTGGTTAACCAGGCTCCTCATACCGCCAACATCTCCTTATTATATAAGGATACGGAGAATGGCTGGAATGCGCAGCTGGCCTCTTCCTTCACGGGCACCAAGCTTACCCTGGTTTCTCCCTTCAAGGATGCCGACCAGTGGGATAAGGCGATGTTCGGTCTCGACCTGAGTGCCGAGAAGCAATTCAAGAACGGCATCTCCATCTTCTTCAAGGCAAACAATCTGCTTGATGCCAAGCGTGAGAGATACTTGAAGACCATGAACAAAAGCAACCTGGAGTATGAGGGCCAGAAGAGCGATAAGACCATCGTGGGAACTTATCAGTATGGCAGAACCTTCCTGCTGGGAGTAAGATACAAACTTTAAAAGGTAAAAAGGCTTTTAAAGGTAAAAAAGGTAAAAAAGTAAAAAGGTAAAAAAGTAAAAAGGTAAAAAAAGAAGAAATGAAAAAGATAAATACTTTTGCTGCTTTGCTGTTGATGGCAGCAGCTGCAATGTTCTCCACATCTTGCGAGAACGATAATATCAATCCATACGATTACGTGAATAATGGCGGTAATGGAAGTGATGGCAATGAGAACCAGGGTTCTAAGGATATCATCACAACGAAGGTGGCAGAATATCCTAAAGGCTCTCTGGTTTGGAGCAAGGATACTACCCTCAGCGAGAGCGTGGAGATTCCTGTAGGAACATCGCTCTACATCGAGCCGGGCGTAACTGTTACCTGCAAATCAGAGGTTCAGGTACCGGTAGAAATCGTGGTATTGGGCAATCTCTATTGTCTGGGAACCGCCGAGAAGCCAGTTACCATCACTTCTGATACCAAGAAACCAGCCGATTGGGGCGGCATCATCTGCGGCTACAATTCAGAAGAGGTGGTGCTCAACCACGTAGATGTGGCCTATGCCGGTGCTACTCCTACCGAGAGTTCTGCTTCTTTCCAGAACAAGCTTTTCAAGACCACTATCGATGGCGGTGTGCCAGCCTTCCACTTCTGTAATGTAAACGGCAAGTTTGTGATGGCAAACAGTTTCTTCCATGACAACTACAACGACCAGACTTATTTTACAGGTGGTAACGGCGTGATTATCAACAATATCTTTGCCGATAGCGGAAATGCAGCCGATGGTGGCGAGGCCATCAACGTAAAGGCAGGTTGCAAGATTGATGTAGCCAACAACATCATCTACAATGCCTGCACCAACGCCTTCAAACTTTCTAATGCCGGCAATAGCGAGGTGATTCCTCTCACCGAGATGACCGCCTATAACAATACCATCATCAACTGCGGCTGGCGCCGTTCCAAAAACAAAAAGGGTGGTTCTGTCTGGGTAGAGAAGGCAGCGAAGCCAGTCTTCGTGAACAACCTCATCTACGATTCCCGTTTCGGACTGAAGCAGCCAAAGAAGGATGGTGCTGATATGGAGCACAGTCGTCTTACACCAAACTACTACTTTGCATCTACAGAGACAGGCGTAGCGCAGATGGCGAAGGATGCAGAGCTCGGCATCTGGTTTGATACCGATATCAAGAGCAGCGTGGCTGGTCAGCTCAACCCTCTCTTCAAGAGTTTCAAGCAGAGCGAGAAGATGAACATCAATTGCGAAATTGATGATGTAGCCCAGGGTGCTCCATTGGCATTCGACAAGAGTTGGAATTTCGATTATCAGGCAGGCAGTCCTGCTCTCTCAGGAGGTGTAACCGATTTTGTCCGTCTCTTCCCACAAGGTCTGCCATTCTTCGGCATGAAGCAGGTGAATTTCCTGGATAAGAATAACGACCAGAACTATTACTTCGCCGCCCCATTGCCAAGCGCAAGATTCGGAGCGAGATTGTAAAAAGCGATTATAATATCATAGCGCGATTAAATAAAAGAGGATGCGTGCAGGCGACATGATGTAGCTTGCACGCTTTTCTTGTACAATCGGTTTAGTTCGAGATAGAAACAACGTCTTTTCTTCATCTCTCTTACCTTCTTTCTTCTTGTATTAATAATGTGTTAATCTCGGGAAAAGTCTTGGTTGATTATAGGATAAAATGTTCTTTAACCCTATTGAAATCTCCGTTCATAGACGTTGAACCGCGGTTCAGCGTCTTTGAACGGCGGTTCAACGTCTTTGAACGGACATTCAACGTCTATGAACGGAGATTTTATCTAAGTATAAATGTTTCTTTTCTTAGTTGAAAGAACAGTTTTAGTAGGGTAAATTCCTTGTTTTACCTCTCTTTTTGTTCTAATTCATCCGCTTACTCCGAATGATGCAAGAAAAAAAGAAAAAGCTTTGAAAACAATCTCGTTTTCAAAGCTTTTTCCTTATTTATGCCTCTTTCTTCTTCGTCTTAGGAAGAACGAGGTTGAGAACTACGCCGATGACGGCGGAAAGACCGATGCCGGAAATGGCGAAGGAACCGGATGAGAGAACGGCGCCACCCAAGCCCATCGTCAGCATCACAGAGATGATGATAACATTGCGGGTTTCATTCATGTCTACCTTGTTCTGCATCAGATTCTGAACGCCCACACTTGCGATGGTTCCGAAAAGCAGCAGCATGATGCCACCTAAAACTGCCTGAGGAATGCTCTGCAACAAAGCACTCAACTTGCCCACGATAGAGAAACAGATGGCGGTGGCTGCGGATATGCGAATTACGGCAGGACTCGTTACCTTGGTGATAGACATCGCACCTGTTACCTCTGAATAAGTGGTCTCAGGAGGTCCGCCCAGAAAGGCTGAACAGAGACATGCCAGTCCATCGCCCAACATCGTGCGATGCAATCCCGGATCTGCCACGAAATCCTTCTTGGCTACGGCACTCACCACATACACATCGCCGATATGCTCCAGTACCGGAGCTATTGCCACGGGCAACATATAGAGGAATGGAGCCCAGGAAAAATGGGTGATGGTATCGAAGGATACAGGACAGGAAAACCATGATGCCGCTGCCACGCCCGAGAAATCTACCTCGCCCATGCAGATGGCGATGACGTAGCCCACGATAACCCCCGAAATGATAGGAACCAGCTTCATCAAGCCCTTGCAGAAGGTAAGCACCAGGATAGCGGTGATGAGCGATGCAAAGGCGAGAATCCAGTTGGTCTTTGCCATATCCACAGCGCTGCCCGAAAGGGAGAGACCGATGAGGATGATGGCGGGACCGATGACTACCGGAGGAAAAATCCTGTCCAGCAGTTTCTTGCCCTGCCATTTCACTAGGGCGCTCATGACGAAATACACCAGAGAAACGCTGGTTAGTCCGGCGATTGTTCCCGGCAGTCCCCATTGCTTGGTTGCAGCGATGATAGGGGCGATAAAGGCGAAGGAACTGCCCAGGAAAATAGGCACCTTACCCTTGGTGATGAAGTGAAAAAGAAAGGTTCCTACACCAGCGGTGAAGAGAGCCGTTGCCGGATCGATGCCTATCAGAAGAGGCACCAGAACCGTTGCTCCGAAAGCCACAAACAGGAACTGTACTCCCACAAGGGTTTTCTTGGTCATAGAAAGTTGTTCTGTATCCATAGTCAATATTCTTTATTAGTCTTTCAGACTCTCCTGATACCAGTCGAAGAGTTTCTTCACACCATCCTCAATCTCTACCTTATGCGTCCAGCCGAGGCTGTGGAGCTTATCTACAGAGATGAGCTTGCGCATGGTTCCATCTGGCTTGCTGGCGTCAAACTCTACCTCGCCTTCGAAACCTACTGCCTTTACTACAAGCTCAGAAAGTTCACGGATGGTGAGCTCCTTGCCGGTACCCACGTTGATGTGGCAGTTGCGAATCTCACCGAGAGAAGGGATAGCGCCGCCACGGCCCTCAGAGTTGTTTCTATCCACAGCACCATCTACCTTGGCACCATAGAATACAGAACTGTACTTCTCGATACCGATGATGTCCTTGAAATCTACATTCAGGAGCATGTGAACGCTGGCATCTGCCATATCCTCGCTCCAGAGGAATTCACGCAATGGCTTGCCGGTTCCCCAAAGCACTACCTTGTTGTCGTAGATGCCATAGAACTCCAGCGCCTTCAGAATGCGCTCGTGAGAGTTGTTGCCGTCTACGTTACCCTCGCCGATGATTTCGCGGAGCTTATCAGTAGGGTTGATAGGGCGCTTGTTCATATCCACCTCGATGCTGTGCCAGTCGCCATCGTGGATGAGTTTGGCAAGATAAATCTTGCGCATCATCGCAGGCATTACGTGGCTGTTTTCCAGATGGAAGTTATCGTTAGGGCCATAGAGATTGGTTGGCATCACAGCGATATAGTTGGTACCATACTGAAGGTTGTAGCTCTCGCACATCTTCAGTCCGGCAATCTTAGCAATGGCATATTCCTCGTTGGTATATTCCAGCGGAGAAGTAAGGAGCACATCTTCGCTCATAGGCTGCGGTGCATTCTTAGGATAGATGCAGGTAGAGCCCAGGAAGAGGAGTTTCTTCACGCCATGAGAATAAGCGTTGCTGATTACGTTGCATTGCATCTTCATGTTCTGCATGATGAAGTCTGCACGATACAATGAATTCGCCATGATACCGCCCACGAAGGCAGCAGCCAATACTACTGCATCAGGCTTTTCCTCGTCAAAGAACTTCTCTACTGCATACTGGTCGGTCAAGTCGAGTTCTTTGTGAGAACGACCTACCAGGTTGTTATAACCTCTCTTCTTGAGGTTATTCCAGATAGCAGAACCCACGAGTCCGTGGTGTCCTGCAATATAAATCTTACTATCTTTTGATAACATTGATTATTGCTATAAACTATCTATCAACTGTTAACTATAAACTATTACTTAACAATACCCTTCTCAAGATATTCTGCAAGATTGCAGCGAACCTTCTGACCGGCATCCTCGGCAGCTACCTTCGCCATATCGCTCTCTACCATGATCTTGACGAGATCCTCGAAAGAGGTGGTGTTAGGATTCCAGTTGAGCTTAGCCTTTGCCTTTGTTGGGTCACCCCAGAGGTTCACCACGTCGGTAGGACGGTAGAAATCAGGAGAAACCTCAACGAGTGTCTTGCCGATGAGTTCCTCAGGACCCTCAACGCAGATACCCTTCTCGTTCTCATCCTTGCCTTCCCATTTCAGTTCGATTCCTACATAGTGGAACGCCAGCTGGGCGAACTCACGGACAGAGTGCTGCTTACCTGTTGCAATCACGAAGTCCTCTGGCTTCTCAGCCTGGAGAATCAGCCACATACACTCTACATAATCCTTGGCATAACCCCAGTCGCGGAGCGAATCCAGGTTACCGAGATAGAGCTTGTCTTGCTTGCCCTGCTTGATGCGGGCTGCAGCCAAAGTAATCTTGCGGGTAACGAAAGTCTCACCACGGCGCTCACTTTCATGATTGAAGAGGATACCCGAGCAGCAGAACATATCATAAGCCTCACGATACTCCTTGACAATCCAGAAACCATACTGCTTGGCAACAGCGTATGGAGAATAAGGGTGGAATGGAGTGTTCTCGTTCTGAGGAACCTCTTCTACCTTACCGTAGAGCTCAGATGTTGAAGCCTGATACATGCGGCAGGTCTTCTCCAGACCGCATTGGCGGATAGCCTCCAGGATACGGAGCACACCGGTAGCATCTACATCTGCTGTAAACTCAGGGGAGTCGAAGCTCACCTGTACGTGGCTCTGTGCTGCCAGATTATATACTTCAGTAGGTTTCACCTTGTTCATTACCTGGATGATACTCATAGAGTCACCGAGGTCAGCATAGTGAAGATGGAAATTAGGCGTACCCTCCAAATGGGCAATTCTTTCGCGGTAGTCGGTAGATGACCGGCGGATAGTTCCGTGAACATCATACCCTTTTTCCAACAATAATTCAGCCAAGTATGAACCATCCTGGCCTGTAATACCTGTAATTAAAGCTACTTTTCTATTCATGTCATTATATGTTTTTAATGATGTCTTTTTATTGAATAAGTCAGAATATCTGTGGGTGAACCGGATTAAGCCTTAGCAATCAGGTTTTCAAAGTCATCACAGAATTCAGTCATCTGGTGATAGAGTAGATTGCAACCCTTATTGGATAATTCTTCATCTGGTAGCGGACCGCTGTTAATTGCTACCGTAAAAATGTTGGCTGCCACGCCGGCACGGACGCCCAAAGGAGCATTCTCTACCACGATGCCTTCCCAGGGTTTCAGGTTTCCTGCCTTCTGCAATCCCATGAGATATGGGTCAGGATTTGGTTTGCCGCGCTTTACATCATAGGCGGTTACGATATGTGCTTCATCCAGAAAATCGCCGAAGTCGTTGAGCAGTCGCATGATGAGCGGGCGCTGTCCGCTTCCTGTTACCACTCCTACCTGCATGTCGGCATCTTTAATCTTCTGCATGATTTCCTTTACGCCAGGAAATATTTCGGCAGTAGGCATCGAGTGGAATATTTCGGTCTTCACATCATACATCTTCTGTGCTTCGTCCAGCGTGATGTCGATGCCCTTCTGCTTCTTCACCATCATCTGGATGGTGTCAATGCCTCGGGCTCCTTCGGTGGCATAAGCATCGGCTGCTGTCATGTGGATATCAAACTGTTTCATCGATTCCTGCCATGCCACAGCATGATTTGGCATACTGTTGTACAGCACGCCGTCCATATCAAAAAGCACGGCTTTAGGGTTGAATTCCCCAAAGCCGTGTTCTTTCATATATTTAAAAATAATTTCCTTCATCAATTATTCATTCTTCAAGCGCTCCTGGATAGCTTTGCTCTCTGCCTCATAACCTGGCTTGTTGAGCAATGCGAACATATTCTTCTTGTATGCCTCAACACCAGGCTGGTTGAATGGGTTCACCTCTTCCAAGAGACCGCTGATACCGCAAGCCTTCTCGAAGAAGTAGATCAGCTGACCGAGGTAGTAAGCGTTCAACTCTGGTACGTTAACCAGGATGTTAGGAACACCACCGTCAACGTGAGCCAGACGTGTACCGAGCTCTGCCATCTTGTTCACCTCGTCAACACGCTTGCCCTCGAGGAAGTTCAAACCGTCGAGGTTCTCATCATCGTGAGGGAAGAGCAACTTCTCGTTAGGAGTCTCTACGCTGATAACAGTCTCGAAGATAGAGCGCTCGCCCTGCTGAATCCACTGGCCCATAGAGTGAAGGTCGGTAGTGAAGTCGCAAGCTGCTGGGAAGATACCCTTCTGGTCCTTACCCTCGCTCTCACCATAAAGCTGCTTCCACCACTCAGCGAAGTAGTGAAGTTTAGGCTGGAAGTTGCATACGATCTCAATCTTCTTGCCAGCCTGAGTATAGAGAGCCTGACGTGTAGCTGCATAGATAGCTGCAGGATTCTCCTCGAAAGCTACGTCCTTGCCGCAAGCCTTCTCCATGTCAGCCGCACCAGCTACGAGCTGCTTTACATCGAAACCAGCTACTGCGATAGGCAACAAACCTACTGGGGTCAAAACAGAGAAGCGGCCACCTACATTATCAGGGATGATGAAGCTCTTGTAACCCTCCTTGTCAGCACAAGTACGTGCAGCACCCTTCTTGGCGTCGGTTACAGCTACGATAACATCCTTAGCCTCTTCCTTACCGCGCTGATCCTCGCATTGCTTCTTCAAAAGACGGAAAGCGAGAGCAGTCTCAGTAGTGGTACCAGACTTAGAGATATTGATGACACCAAACTTCTTGTCCTTCAAGAAAGAAGTCAACTCGAAGAGGTAGTCCTCACCGATATTGTTACCTGCGAAGAGGATAGTAGGGTTCTTCTTGTCGTTTACGAGCCAAGCGAAAGAGTTGCCGAGGCCTTCGATAACGGCGCGTGCACCGAGGTAGCTACCACCGATACCTGCTACAACAACCACCTCACACTTTTCGCGCAAAGTATTGGCAACAGCCTGAATCTCATCGAGGAACTCAGGAGTGATAGAAGATGGCAAATGCAACCATCCCAAGAAATCGTTACCTTCACAAGTGCCGTTCTCAAGAGCTTCCTGAGCGGCCTTAACCTTAGGCTCGTAAGCCTTTACTGCACCTTCTGCAAGGAATGATGCAGCCTTTGTAATGTTTAAGCTGATACTTTTCATTTTTTCTTTTAATATCTAAATGAATGTGTTAATGTTACTACTTGAAGCCAAACTCTTCTGCCGAAACCGAAGGATAGGATGTGCCTATCTGAACGAGTCGGTCAAGAGTTTGATTTCGATTTGCGGACTGATGCGCTCGTACAATATATTATATACAGCATCGAGAATCGGCATGTTGACGTGCATGTGGCGATTGATTTCCTTCATACACTTGGTGCCGAAATATCCTTCTGCAATCATCTCCATCTCTATCTGCGCACTCTTCACGCTGTAGCCCTTGCCTATCATGGTTCCGAAGGTGCGGTTGCGGGAAAAGTTGCTGTAACCTGTTACGAGCAAGTCGCCCAGATAAACTGAGTCGTACATGCTTCGGTCGATAGGGTGGACGGCTGTCAGGAAGCGGTGCATCTCCTGAACGGCATTTGACATGAGTACCGCCTGGAAGTTGTCACCATACTTCAGACCGCCACAGATACCTGCTGCGATGGCGTATACGTTCTTCAGAACCGAAGAGTATTCGATACCGATGACATCGCTCGAAGTCTTGGTCTTGATGAATTCACTCGCCAGACAATCGTTGGCGAAGGCACGCGCCTTTTCGGTATCGCTACAGCCCACGGTGAGATAGCTCAGTCGCTCCAGTGCCACTTCCTCGGCATGAGAAGGACCTCCGATGCAGGCGAGGTTCTCGTAAGGCACATCGTAAACCTGATGGAAATACTCTGAGCAAACGAGGTTTTCATCTGGCACAATACCTTTGATGGCTGTGATGATGAACTTGTCGCTGAGTCGCGTCTTGAGCTTCTTGAGATGATTCTTCAGATAAGGCGACGGGGTGACGAACACGAGTGTATCGTAATTCTGCACTATCTTGTTGATGTCGGAAGAGAAGAAAATCTCATCTACATTGAATCGTGCCGACATCAGATAGGCAGGGTTGTGCCCCATGCGCTTGAAGTCCTCGATGCGGTCATCGCGACGCATATACCAGCCTATGTGATGAGTATGACCCACCACAATCTTGGCTATTGCCGTAGCCCAGCTACCGCCGCCAATTATCGCTATTTTACCGCAGTTATACATGTTAATGTTGAATGTTGAATGTTGAATGTTGAGTTGGCATACGCCTTGCATGCTGGATGTTGTGAGACTTAATGGCTGTCTGGTTGTAATTTCTTAGTAACAGAAGCAAGAAGACTTACCATTTCATTGGCATCCTTATATATAGATAGGTATAGCTTTTCGTCTAAGTATTTAGTTCGATACAAAAGCTCTATCCAATATAATGTCTCTTTACTTTCTTTGAGAGAAATGTAAACCTTTGCAGCAAAGTCTGCTTTGCTGATTGCTGACTGAGCTTCGGAAAGATTAGCTCCGATACTAGTACCAGAACGAAGGAGTTGTTTGCTTAAAACAAACTCCTTCTTCTCGTTACATAACCATTTGTATAGATTAACGATGCGTACAGCAAAATCCATACTCTTGGTCATAAGTAAATCTTTTGCGCTGCTCATAATTCAACATTCAACAATCAACATTCAACATTACTACGATCAATCCAGCCCTGGATGTCGTCAACAGAAGGCTTCTCGTAGCCGAGCTTGTACTTCTTGTTGATTTCTCCAATCTTCTGCTGCAAGCCTTGTGCTTTTTCTTCACGGATATCAGAGATGAGGTTGAAGCCTGCCTTGCGGAGCACGTATGCCCAATCCTCTGGCACGCCAATCTCTTCCCATTCCTTGATGGTGCTCTGTGGCATCTTCTTCTCTGGCTTCATCTGTGGGAAGAACAGTACCTCCTGGATGAAGGTCTTGCCTGTCATCAACATGACCAAGCGGTCGATACCGATACCGATACCTGATGTTGGAGGCATACCGTACTGGAGGGCACGGAGGAAGTCCTGATCGATGATCATCGCCTCATCATCACCCTTGTCGGCAAGCTTCATCTGGTCGATGAAACGCTCTTCCTGGTCAATTGGGTCGTTGAGCTCAGAGTATGCATTGGCAAGCTCCTTACCGTTTACCATCAACTCGAAACGCTCGGTCAAGCCTGGCTTAGAACGGTGCATCTTGGTCAATGGAGACATCTCTACAGGATAGTCGGTGATGAAGGTTGGCTGGAGGAAGGTTCCCTCGCAGAACTCGCCGAAGAGCTCATCAATCAACTTACCCTTACCCATGGTCTCATCTACGTCCATGCCCTTCTCCTTGCAGAATGCGCGGATCTCTTCCTCGGTCTTGCCGTTGCAGTCGAAACCGGTCTTTTCCTTGATGGCATCGAGGATAGGCAGACGGCGATATGGAGCCTTGAAGCTGATGATGTTGCCATCAATCTCGCGCTCTGGCTTGCCGTTAACGGCGATACAGATCGTTTCGAGCAACTTCTCTGTGAAAGCCATCATCCAGTTGTAATCCTTGTACTGAACATAAAGCTCCATACAGGTAAACTCAGGGTTGTGGTTGCGGTCCATACCCTCGTTGCGGAAGTTCTTGCCGATTTCATAAACACCCTCGAAACCACCTACGATGAGGCGCTTCAGGTAGAGCTCGGTAGCGATACGCATGTACATATCCTGGTCGAGCGCATTGAAGTGGGTGATGAATGGGCGGGCAGAAGCACCACCGGCAATGCTCTGAAGGGTAGGAGTCTCTACCTCAGTATAACCTGCGTTGTCGAGTACGCTGCGGAGTGTGCGGAGTACGGTAGCACGCTGCAGGAAAGTATCCTTTACGCCATCATTAACGATGAGGTCAACGTAGCGCTGGCGGTAACGCAACTCAGGATCATCGAACTTGTCGTAAGCCACGCCATCCTTGTACTTCACGATAGGGAGTGGCTTCAAGCTCTTAGAGAGCAGGCACAGTTCCTTGGCGTGAACGGAAATCTCGCCAGTCTGTGTGCGGAATACGAAACCCTTTACACCGATGAAGTCACCGATATCGAGAAGTTTCTTAAATACTGTATTATAAAGGTCCTTGTTCTCGTCTGGACAAATCTCGTCGCGGGCGATATAAACCTGGATTCTTCCCTTTGAGTCCTGCAACTCAGCGAAGCTAGCTTTACCCATTACGCGGCGCCCCATCATACGTCCGGCGATAACTACCTGGCGTGGCTCGTCCTCGTCCTTGAATTCAGCTTTGATATCTGTGCTGAATGCATTGGTTGGAAACTCTGCTGCTGGGTATGGGTCGATGCCCATCTCGCGCAATGTCTGAAGACTCTGTCTGCGAACGATTTCCTGTTCGCTTAGCTCTAAAATGTTCATATTCTATTCAGATATATCTTTTATTTTCTTATTTTTGGTGCAAAAATACAAAATAAATCTGAACTATATGCCGTTTTTTATGTTTTTTATTATTAAAGAAAGGAAAAGGTATGTAAAGTTTGCCCTTCATCAAATAAAAAGTGCGATAAATTTTGTTTTCTCTAAAGAAAGTCTTACCTTTGCGTTGAGTTTATCAGAAACATACTTTGGAGCGAAGAGAAAACGAATAGCTCTGAATCAATAACAAAATACGAAAAATAGGAGATCATAAGATGAACATAGATGAATTAGTAAAAAGAATCAGCAAGACTGATGGATTATCCAAGACCCTCGGAATGCATTTCATTTCTACCCCTGAGCCTGATACGCTTCAGGCAACGATGATGGTAGATGAGCGTAATCGCCAACCTTTCGGCTTCTTGAGTGGAGGTGCTTCCCTGGCTCTTGCCGAGAATGTGGCAGGTATCGGTTCCCTGGCGCTCTGTCCGGGACAGATTGCCGTGGGTATCAACGTGAGCGGTACTCATGTTCAGGCGGTCAGCGAGGGCGATATAGTTACTGCCTTTGCCAAGATTGTGCACAAGGGCAGAACCTTGCATACCTGGCAGGTGGATATCAAGAATACGGCTGGTGAGGTAATCTGTACCGTACAGGTAACCAACTATGTGTTCACTCCAAAGAAAGATAATCAGAAAAAGGGGGCAGAAACAAAGGTATGATAGCTTTTGCGTATTATCGTCTGCCTTATCTGCACCATGCTACCTATGTGGCTCAGCATGAGGGAGAACCAGAGGTACTCTCTTCTGTGGCAGAACTGAATGGCAAGGAAGGTTTCGTGATAGCTCCTTTCGCGCCATCCAGCGAATGTCCCGTGGTGTTAATGCATCCGGATGAAAGTAAACTTCTCTCTGCCGAGGGGGCTGAAAATGCATCGCGATGCGGCACTTCCTGCGTCGTGACGCAGCAGGAATTACGTCGTGACGTAGCAGAATCTACGTCGGGACGTAATTTTGAAGCCTATGCAAGGGAGTTTGAATGCTTTCACCGGCAGCTCTCTGAAGGTAAATTCAGCAAGATTGTTCTGGCAAGAAAACTGCGTATTCAGAGCAATCGGCAGCCTTTAGAATCAGTCCAGACTTTAGCAATGCAAGATGTCGGCAAGACTTCAGCTGTGCAGAATACAGCCAATGCTTCAGTTGTGCAGGATTCAGACTCTTTAAAGGCTCTGTTTCTGAAAACCTGCCGGATGTATCCCCGTCTTTTTGTAGCCTTGGTTTATACACCCCAATCGGGTTTATGGCTGATGGCTACACCTGAAATTCTGCTCAAAGGTGAACAGAATCAGATGGCAACCATGTCGCTGGCAGGCACTCAAAAGGCTGAACCTTCCAAGACCGTAGCCGATTATCCGGTAGAAGGGATAGAATGGTCGGAGAAAAACAGAGAGGAACAGCAGTATGTAACCGATTATATTGAGGATTGCATCAAGGTCTTTTCGGATGAATATCAGAAGAAGGGACCTTATACCACGATGGCTGCCAATCTCTATCATCTCCGTACCGACATCGCTTTCCGTCTGCATGATACGGGGCATCTGGGCGATGTGCTCGATGCCTTATATCCTACGCCTGCCGTCTGCGGAATACCGAAGGATGAAGCTCGCCGGTTTATCCTGCTGCATGAACATCAGTCGCGCAAATACTATAGTGGTTTTGTGGGAC
This sequence comes from Segatella copri, assembly GCF_024330485.1. Lineage (GTDB taxonomy): Bacteria > Bacteroidota > Bacteroidia > Bacteroidales > Bacteroidaceae > Prevotella > Prevotella copri_L. The sequence continues at coordinate 51,998 of NZ_JANDWX010000021.1, forward strand.
CGATTTCGCCGAAAGGAAAGACGCATCTCTATGTTTCCCTGCGCTGCATGAACATCCTGGATGACGGCTCCTGCGAACTCTATGCCGGAGGCGGATTGCTGAAGGAAAGCGAGATGGAGAAGGAGTGGAAGGAAACTGAAGCTAAGATGCAGACCATCCTGTCGGTCCTGTAAAGGTCTTGCAGAGAAATGATAGGGATTCATTCTGATTTTATAATGCTAAAAGACAAAGGCTCTTCAAGAATCTGAAAACATAAAAACAACCTGAAAAATAAGGTGAAATGTATAGCAATAAAGAAAACGTCAATATTTTGACAAGTTTACTGGTAGCGCATGGTGTTCGCCATGCAGTGGTGTGTCCGGGCAGCAGAAATGCAGCCATAGTTCACAATCTCAACGAGTGTGAAAACATCACTTGCTATCCTGTAACCGACGAACGTAGCGCCGGCTTCCAAGCTCTTGGACTTTCTATGGCTGAAGGTTATCAGCCTGTCGTAGTTTGTGTGACTTCGGGTTCTGCATTGCTCAATCTTTATCCGGCAGTAGCTGAGGCTTATTATCAGCAAATCCCACTCATCGTGATTTCTGCCGACAGACCGGCACAGTGGATCAACCAGCTGGATGGTCAGACGCTTCCTCAGCCTGATGCTTTGGGGCAGATGGTAAGAAAAGCAGTATCTCTGCCAGAAGTGTTCGCAGGTGAGCAGCAGGAAGAGATGCATTGGTATTGCAACCGGCTGGTCAACGAAGCGCTGTTGGAAAGCATGGGGCGGGTAAAGGGTCCTGTACACATCAATGTACCTATCTCTGAGCCTTTCTATTCGTTTACGAAAGAAGCTTTGCCCGTTGAGCGCAAGATAGAGGTTGCTTACTGCAGGGCAAATATTGACACATTTGATGGGACCCCTTTTGAATGTGTGTTAAAAGCCAAACGTCCATTGTTGGTAATAGGACAGTTGGACAATACCGAAAAATATACAGACTTGTTGGCTTATATTGACCGGATGCCTATATTATGGGAATCTCTGGCAATGCCACCTTATTTATATAAGGTTCAGGAAGAACTGGGAGAAGATTGGAATAAAACCACCCTGTATGGCGCTTTCGAGAATTTGCTGGATGAAATAAAGGACGATGAAAGATTCCGTCCTGACCTGGTTTTTTATATAGGTGGACATATTGTGAGCAAGAAGTTGAAATCTTATCTGCGTTCGCTTAAAGGAGTTGAGCAGATAAGAATTTCGCAAGAGGCTGATATCGAAGATACGTTCATGCATCTTACTAAAGTGATGGATTTGCCAAACAGTGATGCTATGTCATGGTTGGGTAATTTTGGCTGGCACAACCACTGGGAGGATTATCGCAAATTGTGGATGGATGCGTTGGCTAAAAGTTATGAACGCAAAGAGAACTTCAAGCTTGAGTTCAGCAGTCTGGCTACCGTAAAGGAATTCTTCAGCCAGCTTCAGAAGGTTGAGCCTCAGAATTTCAAAGCGTTCACCTTAGGTGGTAAAGATGTTCAGGACGATGGTATCTATGACCGCGAATTCGATACTTTCCTTCCTGGTCTGATGAGCAGCGTCATCTCCGGTAACAGTTCTGCCATCCGGTTGATGAATCTGTATGCCGACCGCCATGTTTACTGCAATCGTGGTGTGAATGGCATAGAAGGTTCTCTTTCTGCGGCTGTTGGCTTCTCGATGTGCAAGAACAAGTCTGATAAGCATGTATACTGCGTTCTCGGCGACCTGAGTTTCTTCTATGACCAAAATGCGCTCTGGAATAGAAATCTGAACGGTAAGCTCCGTATCATCGTGCTCAATAATGGTGGCGGTGCCATCTTTGGCAAGTTCCAGGGATTAAAGGAGAGTCAGGCTCGCGAAGAAATAATAATGGCAAAGCATCATGCAACGGCTGAAGGAATCTGTAGTCAGAATGAGGTAAAATATCTCGCAGCTCATACGATGGAAGAGATGGAACAGGGCATCAGCCAATTGATTCATGCCGAGAGCGAGCGCCCGATGCTCCTGGAGGTTTTCACAGATATGGATGTAGATAATGAGATGCTGGAAGCCGTTCAGAAGTGCTGATAGAGGACCTGTAAGGAACTATAACTGATAGTTCTGTCAAAAGAATAAGATAAATAGTAATCATAAAGTTAAAAGTAAAATGAGAGAATGGAAGAAGATAGAAGGTTTTGATTTCAAGGAAATCATCTTCGAGGAGTATAATCATATCGCTAAGATTACCATCAACCGTGAGCGCTACCGTAATGCTTTCACACCGTTGACCACTTGGGAGATGGCGCAGGCATTCAACTATTGCCGCGACTGTCTGGATATCCGTGTGGTCATTCTGACGGGTGCCGGCGATAAGGCGTTCTGTGCAGGTGGCGACATGCATGTGAAGGGCCGAGGCGGTTATGTAGGTAATGACGGTGTACCTCGCCTGAATGTGCTCGATGTGCAGATGCAGATTCGCCGTCTGCCAAAGCCGGTTATCGCTATGGTGAATGGTTATGCCATCGGTGGCGGTCATGTGCTTCATGTGATGTGCGACCTGACCATTGCGTCAGAGAATGCTATTTTCGGACAGACTGGTCCTAAGGTAGGAAGCTTCGATGCCGGTTTCGGCTCTTCTTATCTGGCAAGAATGGTGGGTCAGAAGAAGGCTCGTGAAATCTGGTTCCTCTGCAAGCAGTATTCTGCCAAGGAGGCTGAAGAGATGGGAATGGTGAACAAGGTGGTGCCTCTCGAAAAGTTGGAAGATACCTGTGTAGAGTGGGCTGAAATCATGATGGAACGTTCACCTCTGGCACTCCGTATGATCAAGGCTGGCTTGAATGCCGAACTGGATGGTCAGGCTGGTATTCAGGAGTTGGCTGGCGATGCCACGATGCTCTATTATACGATGGATGAGGCTCAGGAGGGTGGCAAGGCGTTCCTTGAGAAGCGCAAGCCTCGCTTCGAGGATTATCCTCAGTTCCCATAAATTCATCATCTATAAACAATAAAAACCTCGGAAGAAAAGCAATCTGCCAATCTTCCGAGGTTTCTTGTTTCTTATTCGTGAGTAGCGAATCTCTGTTCTGCCAGTTTCTCGTATTTGGTGCCTGGCTTGCCATAGTTGGCATACGGCCAGATGCTGATGCCGCCACGAGGAGTAAAGATGCCTGTTACCTCTATATATTTAGGGTCCATCAGTTTGATGAGATCCTTCATGATGATGTTCACGCAGTCTTCATGGAAGTCGCCATGATTGCGGAAACTGAAGAGATAAAGTTTCAGACTCTTGCTCTCTACCATCTTTACGTCAGGAATATAGCTGATGCGAATCTCTGCGAAATCTGGCTGACCCGTAATAGGGCAGAGCGATGTAAACTCAGGGCAGTTGAATCGTACCCAGTAATCATTGCCAGGATGCTTGTTCACGAAAGTTTCGAGCACTTCTGGCGCATAATCCATTCTATATGTAGTCTTGGCACCTAATGCCTGAAGACCGTCTTCTTTTCTATCCACGCTTGGTAATGTTTTAATGTTTGATATTTACTGATGTCTTTTAGCCGAGGCTGAAGATCTTGAATACATTGTAGGAGATGTTATTGTCGTATGCATCTTCGCCTTCATGCTTCTTCACGTATTTTACTACACGGATGGTCAGAGGCAATACCACAATCTCGTAGGCTGTCTTCAGTATCACCTGCCAGAGCATGAGCCAAGGCAATTCTGATGCAGGCACCACACCGCCCAGGGCAAGTGGGAAGAAGATAAGACTGTCGCAACTCTCACCGGCAATGGTACTGAGGATGGCACGGGCAGAGAAATGCTTGCCACCATCGCGGATTTTCATCACGCTCATTACATAAGCATTGGCAAACGAACCGATGATGAAGGCTACGAAAGAGGCTGCTGCAATGCGGGGTGCCAGACCGAAGATGGCATGAAAACCGGCATCGTTGGTCCAATAAGGCGCTGCAGGAATGGCATCGCAGATAGCACCCAGTGCCACGAAGAAGAAGTTCATCGCAAAGCCGGTCCAGATCAACAGACGCGCTTTCTGATAGCCCCATACTTCACATACCACATCGTTGATGATGTAGCTTACAGGGAATACGATAAGTCCACCGGTAAGGGAAACTGGCCCGAAGGCGATTTGCTTTGTTTCGAGTACGTTTGCTGCAATCAGGCAAACGCAGAAGAGGATGCTGAAAAGCATAAACAGCACGCTCACTTGAGTTTTTTTCTTGTCCATTTTCTTGTTTTTTACGAGGTTTACCAAGCACTCGGGTTATTGAATATGATGATTCTTTTCAGAAATCGGCTGCAAAATTACAACTTTTCTTCCTAATAGCCAAATATTTGGGCAAAAAAATGGCTCCAAATACTAATCACTAGCACTTGGAGCCCTTATCTAACTAAAAACCTAAAACTTTTTTCTAAAAACTAAACCTAACAATCTTAACCTATGAGAAACTAACCTTTTCAGATTATATTTTGATAGCGAAATAACACTCTTGTTATCCGCTGTCATCTGTCATCATGCAACAGATATACCAAAAAGTAGTTTCATGACAAGATGTCAGAGAAAATTTACTTTTCCATAAACTTCTTTGCAGCTCTTAACTGATGCCTCATCACACTCAGGAATTCCTGACTCTCCTGCAGTACGTTGAGATAAACCAGAGAAATCTGCATCAGCGTATTGTCAGTCATGTGCTGGATGCGGTCGATATGCTTCTTGCGGAGAACTGAAAGCTCGTCTTTGCAGGCATCTGCCTCGGCAAGAATCTCGCGATAGCTGTCATATCTGCCAGTTTCAATCAGTTCGCAGCTCATGCGCATCAGGTCGTTGATCTTCTGGCGTACAGGAGCAAACTCCTTGATGTATTCAGCAGGAAGCGGATTGAAGTTGTTGTCAACATGTTCCTTGATTGGGTCGAGCATACGGCGCAGAGAGTAGATAAACTGTTGGTTGCTGTTGGCACCCAGATGGAACCAGGTGTTGCGCTCGATGGCAATCTCGATAGGTGATTTCTTCAAACCGAGCATCTCCTGACGGCGGAACTTCTTCAGCATATCCTGTTCCTTCTTCAGATCCTTGTTGGCATGACGAAGGTCGCGGGTATTCTCGTTAGCAAGACCATCCATAATCTGGTTGAACTCGTTCAGGGCGAAGTGGCAGACGTAAGACTGGGTGCGTGAAACCTGACGGCGAAGCAAATCCCATACAATCTCCGGGTCGCGAGAACGCATCATCAGCTGGAAGGTACTGCTCTTGCCCTCTTCCTTTGCCTTCTTGTTATACTGGATGTTGCTGCGGATGAGCAGGTAGATAACCAAGCCCATGAAGCAAGCCTGGATGCCCACACCACCGAAGTGCATGATGATACAAACAATGGCGCAGGCTGCGAAAGCTACACCGGCTGTGATGAACCAACCACCGATTACACTCAATACACCTGTTACACGGAATACGGCACTCTCGCGGCTCCATGCTCTATCAGCAAGTGAAGAACCCATAGCTACCATGAAGGTAACGTAGGTGGTAGAGAGAGGCAACTTCAGGTTGGTACCGATGGTGATCAGCATGGAAGCAAGTACCAGGTTTACGGCTGCACGAACCACGTCGAAAGCAGCACTCTCCTCGAGTTCAACATTATTCTTGTCGAAACGGCTGTTGATCCAGTTCATCAGTGCCTTTGGCATAAACTGCTTCAACCATGAATCTGTAGCCTGGCAGTTGCGTACAATCACGCGGGCTGCAGAAGAACTGCCGAACATCTCATCGCCCTCGTCCTGACGGCTCAAGTCAACAGAAGTCTTGATTACGTTCTGTGCCTTCTTGGATGTCGCCATGGCGATAATCATCACGGCACCGGCAGCAAGCAGGAAGCCTGGAGTAGTCTTGGCACTCTCCATCAATGAAGTCATCATAAACTGGTTTGGCGCTGCACCGTTGGCATTTGCCATATAGTCCTGATAAGAAGAGAGACCAGCTAGAGGCACACCGATGAAGTTGACCAGGTCGTTACCAGCGAAAGCCATAGCCAGGGCGAAAGTACCCATCAGCACCGTAAACTTGAAGATGTTGACACGGCAGAGGTGCAGGAATTCCATTACAACAGCAGATACCACGAAGGTGATGCAGATGAGGAAACCGAGATTCTGGTCGATGTAATCGCGCACCTCAGCAGGCAGGTAAGGACTCTTGCCCAAACCCTTCATGAAGATGAAGTAAGAGAGGGCTGTAAAGGCGATACCGCCGAAGATAGCGATGCTGTAGCGGCTGTGCTTGCGGTAGTTGAAGGTGAAGATGATACGGGAAATCCACATCACAAAGGCACCAAACACGAAGGCGATGATGACAGATGAGAAGATACCCATGATTACCTCCAATGCCTTGTTACTGTTCAGCAATACGCCATAGTTGAGGCTGTCGTCGCCATACATCTTCAATGTAGCGAGGATGAAAGCACCACCCAGCAGCTCGAATACCAGAGAGACGGTAGTAGATGTTGGCATACCTAAGGTGTTGAACACATCCAGGATGATGACATCAGTCACCATGACCGCCAGGAAGAGCGTCATAACCTCTTCGAATGTAAAGTGGTCAGGACTCATGATACCATGGCGGGCGATATCCATCATTCCCGATGACATGATGGCTCCGAGAACCACACCGCAGGATGCGATAATCAGCACCGTGCGAAACTTAGCCACCTTAGCTCCGATGGCAGATTGCAGGAAGTTGACAGCATCGTTGCTGACTCCTACGAAGAGATCGAACACTGCTAAACAGAGCAGGAAGATCACAATACAAAGATAAATCGTACTCATATATTTATTAATGTTTATATACCTTATTATATAATTATAGGGGCTTGTCTCAACATAGCTAGACACATTTCTCCCCTTGCTTTTCCGGGTGCAAAGGTACGAGTACAATGTTACAGGTGATTTAAACAGGTGTTACAATATTGTTAAGATGTTGTTGTGCTGGCGAGGTATAAATAATATGTTTTTCGTGAAAATTGGTTTGTAAGGGTGAAAAGTCAATATCTTTAGTCTAAAATCGTAAAAATGAAAGAATTTATCCACAAAGATAAAGAAATATGCGAAAATATTTGGAAGTTACAGAAGTATTTTATACTTTTGCACTGTCCTCACGCTGAAGTTGCATGTCGTATGTGACGTGGAGGCTGAGGGCATATATACATAAGGCGTTACTGGACGCTTTGGTTTTGACTGTAGAAGAACTTCGCAAACTCATCTGATTGTCAAAAACAAAGCAACGGAAACGCCCCAAGGGTGTAGTATAATATTACGCTTGCATTATCATAATGTTTGTGATAGTGTGGGAGTTCTATATATGCATCAGCGTGGGGCTTTCGTCGTTGCTCGTTTCGACAATCAGGGCAATGCGAAGGCCTTTCTACAGTGGAACGAGTGACAGGACTGGCTCCACGTTTTTTGTATATATGTAGCATGTGTAATTATTGCTGCAAAGGTAGCCAACAGCATTAATAATCTTAAGCTCTATGGATAGATGGCCTATTTTTCAAACTCTGACGTTCAGAGAGTTTCCATTTCCTGTTGATCGATATGAGGAGTATGTCGACGGTAAACTCATCTCACAAGGTGAAGTGCATTTTGAAATTCGTTTCAAACAGCATAATGGTGGTATCTTTACGAAGGCAGGATTGATTACTGTTAATTTACAGAATAATCCTATTCCTGAGAAAATTCTATCAAAGTTTGAGTTTGATAATTGTATCACAAACAATGATCGACTCGTGTTTTACATCAATGCAGAGCAATCCAACATTAACGATGCAGGACTTTTGGCGATAGGCATGGTGATGGGGTATTCTCGAAAGAAAAAGAAATATGTTGAGAATGAACCTATTATCGGCAATGTTTTTACTATCGACCAAAAGGTCGCAAAAGTAGCGTTCCGTTTCGTGAATCCTGATAGATTAATTGAATTTTACTAAAATAAGATAGTTATGGATGAAGTAAAAGGATATTTGGAGTATGATGGGGACATTTATAAAATTCAATCTGTCGAGCAACTTCAAGAATTTATGGATAGTTTAGAAGACGATACAGATGAATTTGATGATTTTTGTAATGAGGATGATTATTACAATGAATGGGATGATTATGGTACATCTGGAGAAAAATATGGCTACTATAATGGATATTGTGATGATGTCATAGATGACGCATTTGATGGATGTCCAGAAGCTACATGGAATGTGGATTGATAAAGACAGATAATAATTTACAAGGAACATAAATGGAAGTTATGAAAGAGTTAAATGGATATTTAGAGCATAATGGGTTGATTTATAAGATTCAGTCCATAGAGCAACTTCGAGATCTTATGAATGGTCTTGGGGAAAAGGCTAAGGAGATGACAGAACAGGAACTTGCATCTTTATGTGTTAATCCAAATCCCAAAGGATATTTGGATAAACAGTATAATGATAGTTGTGGGGTCTTGTATTCTATTGATGGGAAGAAATTAATAAAGGGTAGTCTTCAATTGAAAGAATATAAAATAGCTGATGGTACTGTTGCTGTTTGTAACAATGCTTTTAATCTATCTGAAATGCAGAATAATATCAAAAAAATATTCTGTCCTAATACGCTTGTGGCTATTGGCGAGTATGCTTTTTGTAATGCAAAAGTAAAAGAAATAATATGGTCTCCTAGTTTGAAGTATATTGGTAGTTATGCTTTTTATGGGTGTTCTTTAATCAAATTAGAGCAAGAACTAGACTTGCCTCAGTCGTTAAATTATATAGGAGCAAATGCTTTTTATGGATGTAGAAGATTTACTAGTGTTTCGTTCCCAGATTCCATTATCAAAATTGATAGTCATGCTTTCGCAAACTGTGAGTCTTTAAAATGGGTCTATATTCCTGATACGATTAAAGAAATTGGCTCTGGTGTATTTGATGGCTGTACAAGTCTTAAGGAGATAAAAATTCCAAAAGGTAGTCACACAAAGTTCGAGAAGTTATTGCCATTTTCGGTTGATAAGTTTGTAGAAGTGTGAACCCTGTAATAGAGAAAAAATAGATAAAAGCTATGGGTGATTATAAAATCAAAAGTATCGGAAAAGTTGACTTCCGAACATATAAGGATGTAGTTAGAGTTATAGCTATAAAAGAAAGAGGCTTTTGGACTTCTTTGTTCTCTTCTCCAAAAGAAGCATATTTTATTTTGTCGGATGAAAGTCCGTTGTATGGAGCGGTGAATGCTGCGAAAAGCAATGAGTCTATTTGGGATGTTTCAGAAAGTTCCTTCACGGTCGAAAGAGTGAATGGGACATTTTATAGCGTGGAAAAATCTATAGCTCTTTATGAAAATAAGAAGGCTAAACGAATTGCAGAAACTAAGCGCAAGGCAGATGAAGCAAAAAAGGCTAAAGAACAGCAAACTCAACGAAAAAAAGAAGAAACTGCTAAGCAAATAGATGAAGCGTTTAAAAAGGCAACAGTGCAAAAGGTAAGATTGTCTGATTTTCAGGTCTGTGTGGATGAGAATGCTAGTTTTTCAAATCAAATGGCAGGAATAGCAGGCAATGTGAATCTTTGTTTTGTTACAGGAAACAAGCAAGGAGTTACTGATAATCTAGTAAAGCTATATACTAAGGTACAGGGATATAATAGTCATTTGCTAAAGAATGTTGAGGCTAAGGATGGTCAAATTGTTGGCCTTGCATTTATAAAAATGGCATTGTATTTCACGAATGGAAATTTTCTGGTTAATGAAATAGCTGCTCAGAATGCATACTACTGCATAGCGAAGAACTTCCTAATTGCGAAAAATACATATGCCTTACCTGCTTTATTTACATTGTTTGTAAAAAGACCACAAACGCTAGTTGATGAACTTTATAATGTAAATCCTGATCCAACTTTATTGGGTTTTGGGGGAATGACACCTTCTGCATCATATAGAAGAAAAGATAGGGCAATGGAGAACAGATTGCCTATAATGACATATATCCTATCTAAATTTTATGATGAGAATAAAAAGGTCTTTTTGATAGATACCTCTCTACCATATCATATTCCAAATCAAGAGGACATTAATGCTTTTCATAAAGAATTGAGAATTGCTAAACTTGGTAATAAAAAGGAAATTTTAGACAAAGGTGAGGAGTATTTTCACGAATTATATGAAATAATAGATGATCATCTAAATCTTTAATGATGCCAAAAACTGTTTCTTTATATGTAAAGGTAATAAATATAACTCGTCTATAGTTTATATGTTAGCAAAAATGTGCTGTAGTACAGGGTGTCAGTAAGCCTTGTAAATGAAAAAACAAGGCTTGCTGATACAACTTATCGATTTTTTGTTTAATTTTGCAATCGATACTAATAGATGCTACTATAATATGGGAAATGATACAGGAAATATAAAGATATTGTGCATCGGTGTCGGTGGGGCTGGCACTAATGTAATCAATCATATGAAGGATATTGGTATTCCGAATGCAGAGTTTCTGACATTTGGAGGATATCGCTATGACTATAGCCATCCCGAAATTCCTCATTATAATCTTATCAATAGTTCGTTAAAATTTGAGATAATGGCTAAGCAGCTTTACGTTGCCAGCCAAAGAGTTCTTTGATAGTATGACTAATTAACTTTCGGTTCGGTATTCTCCGACACTTGTTGAAAATTAATTTAGCGATGTAGGGGGTGTAAATTAAACTGTGTCAAGGCTTGTTCTTAACTTTCATTCCCACTCCCTGCTGGGGGCATGCCCCCAGCAGGGAAGCCTTTTCGGCTGCAAAGTTACATAATTTTAAATCTATCTCCAAATTTTATTGCCAATTGTTGAGAAAGTTGTCCCCAATTTGCCAGTGGCATAGTCCATTTCTTACGGATGTTGCGGTAAGCTAAGTATACAAGCTTCTCCAAAGAATTATCCGTAGGAAAGACCCCTTTAGTCTTTGTGACCTTTCTTACCTGTCTGTGATACCCCTCAACCGTATTGGTCGTATAAATGAGTTTACGGATGGCTGG
>NZ_JANDWX010000022.1:0-58272 GCF_024330485.1 Segatella copri
TCACCACTACGCAACTGCTGAGCTGCTTTCTTGTAATCAATTTCTAAGTTGTCCATAATATAAAAACTGTGTTAAACTACTTTTATTGTAGCTTGACACAGTTTAATTTACACTCTCAATCTACGTCTCCGTTTATGAATTGCTCAGATTCTTAATGATTTCCAAAGGTAGCTGGGTAGCTTTGGCTATCTGTTCGGCAGAAAGTCCCATCGCCAGCAATCGTTGTGCTGTTTCTGTGTTGGCCTCATGTTTGCCTTCTGCTCTACCTTTCTCCATACCTTTTTCCATACCTTCCGCAAGACCTTCTTGCTTACCTTTTGCCATACCAATTTCCATACCCTCAGCTATACCTTCACGCTTGGCAGTGTCTACGGAATTCTTGATGTCGCGATATGCCATCTTGCTGGCTTCAAAGCTGATATATCTTTCTTCTACCTGCTTCATAATCAACTGTATTAAAAATCCATGCCGCAAAGTTACGGTTTTATTTTCAAACCCGCAAGAGATTTCAGGGAAAAGTTTCAGAAAATGTTTTATGGTTGTACGCAAGCACATGAAGAAGAATACTCAAGTGGTTCAGTCAGCTAACTCAAGTGGTTCAATCAAGCAACTCAAGTAGTTCAGTAAGCGAGATCAGACGTCTCAGTTAGCTGATGCATACGTCTCGATAAGCCTACGGATACGTCTCAATAAGCTTACGGATACGTCTCCGTTAGCTTACGCAGTCATATCCTTAACCCGATGCAGTCATATTCGTAACCCGATGCAGTCATATTCGTAACCCGATGCAGCCATATTTGTAACCCGATGCAGCCGTATTCGTGAATAAGTTTTATGTAATCATCTATCATCCATCACGATTTGGGGTTATCCCTCACGATATTCTCACTACACATTACCAGATACTGCATATCATTGTAGAAACACTTGCGATAGATTGACTTATACTGATATAGATAGACACATTTATGGTTAATAAATAAAATGTGTCTATCTATATCAGTATTTTATATGCTTATAACAAATAATAAGCGGCATTCCTTGGATATGAATGCCGCTTATCATATAATTCAATATTTTTCTGAGTCATCTATGAAAGATTTGTCTTCTCGGTTTTCACAATCTTTCGGCCTTCTCTTATTTCAGATATTCTCCGAAATCTGTCAATCTCATATCTCCCTTCTTCAGGAAGGTATCGTGCATGGCGAGGGCGGCACGCATGCTCTGTGGCTCGTGGCCCTTCTCGGCAAACTTCAAGTATTCGCGGAGCATTGGACGGTAATCTGGATGGGCACAGTTTTCGATAATCTCTTTGGCACGGCGCAATGGGCCTTTGCCACGGAGATCGGCTACTCCCTGTTCGGTAACAATCACATCCACATCGTGCTCGGTGCTGTCCACATGACTGCACATAGGAACAATGGCAGAGATGCAGCCGTTCTTGGTGGTACTCTGCGTGGTGAAGATAGAAATGTAACCATTGCGCTCGTAATCGCAGGAACCGCCGATACCATTCATCAGCTTGCTGCCACAGATATGGCTGGAGTTCTCATTGCCGTAGATATCGCACTCAATGGCGGTGTTCATGGCGATGACACCCAGACGGCGGATGACCTCAGGAGAGTTTGAAATCTCGCTCTGGCGGATGGTGAGATGCTTCTTGAAGTAATCAATATCATCATACACCTCTTTCAATGTATCGTTTGTTACGGTGAGCGAAGAGCAGGAAGCATCCTTGATTCTTCCCTCGCGCATGTATTTCACTACAGCATCCTGAACCACCTCGGTATAAACGCTGAATACCGGCACGTTAGGATTCTGTCCTAATGCCTCAAGAACGGCATTGGAAGTTACGCCCACTCCGCTCTGCAAAGGCAGGAACTGAGGAGGAATATGTCCCTTCTTCAGGTCGCTGACCAGGAAATCAGCCACATTATGTCCCATCTGTTCGGTCACAGGGTCGAGAGGTTTGAAGGCACGTGCCTCCTCCGGAATGTTGCATTCTATCACACCCACTATCTTGCGGGCATCAATCTCCACATACTCTTTACCTATTCTATCACCTACGTTCATGATAGGAATAGGGGTGCGGAACGGGCATTCTGCTATCTCATATACATCGTGAAGATAGCGGGAAGCTGGACTGTGGAAGGTATTCTTCTCGATGAGCACCTTCTTGGCAAGACGGACGATGGTAGGAACGATGCCGCCGGCAGAGGTTAGGAATGCCTTGCAGGTAGTTTCGCCTTCTTCCAAATCAGAAACTTCGATGATGGCAAGGTCTATTTCGCCATAGAAACCACGACGCAGGCGCTCAGCCATGTGGCCGAGGTGCATGTCCTCATAATCAATCTCGCCCAGGTTGGTATGAGTTCTAAAGTCCTTGTTGGTAGAAAATGGCGCACGGAACTTGATGGCATGGGCTGCTGCCATGTCACCTTCGATACTCTGCGAGGTAGAAGCACCCGTGAGGATGCCCACCTGGAAAGGTCTGCCCGCCTCGTGCTCAGCCACGGCTCTCTTGGAGAGTTCGCGGAAGGTTGCCTTAGGCACGCCGTTTGGTGTGAAACCACTCAATCCGATTGTATCTTGATCGTTAATCATCGCTGCCGCTTCGGCAGCACTCAATCTTGTATATGCCATTTTCTTCTAACTTAATACTCATTAGCGGAACTTATAGCCGCCTTCTTGATAATTGATAACTGTTTGCGGCTGCAAAGTTACACATTATTTTCGATATACGCTAATAATTTGATAATTTTATGCAATTAATTGGCAAAAAACTTACAAATAGTGAATAGATATACAAAAATTGCTTACTTTATGCAAAAAGATAGCCGAAAGTTTGGATGACATTGCCCTATAAGCGTGAAACTCTTTACTTTCCCCTTTTGGGGAATTGTATAGCCATTATTAGCTTATATCTGTTTGCGATATAGTCCGTTTGGACTTCAATATTATAGACGAAACAACCGCAACAATTAAAACAAAAACAGCAATTCCGATAAATGATATATGTAAACCATAATGTTTCCCTACGAATCCGATTAGTACTGGACCGAGGAGTATCCCCGAATATCCAAGGGCATTAATGAAACTGATAATGTTGTGTACAGCCATTCCTTTGATATGTGCCGCAAAGGAAACCAATTGAGGAACAACATTGGCGGCACCGCAGCCGACAATCACAAAGCCAGCGACAGCAGCAACGGAACTATCAACTAATACTACAACCATGAAACCGATAGCAATGAGTAATGCTCCTCCGGCCACAACAAACCTTTGTCCCAATCGATTTACGGTTTTGTCTCCACAGAGCCTCATAATGGTCATTGAAACAGCAAATGCTGTATAGAAGAAACCTGCCATGGACATGTCAACGCCACGCTCTTGACTGACAAATATTGCCGACCAGCCCATCACAGCACCCTCCGAGGCATACATGATAAAGCACAACAATCCAACTACGATAACCATAGGAGGAATATACAATTTATTTTTTCTTGGCTTCTCAACAGGTACGTCAGACAACACAAATTCTTCTTTCGGCAACAAATCCCTACATCCGAATACCAGCGCCAGCAATATGAATATTATACAAATAACAACAGCCCATTTAGGCATGAGTCCTAAAGTAAACAGCACGCTCATCGCTCCGGCACCAATCAGTGTACCCAACGAATAGCCACCATGAAAACCAGACATAAAATGCTGTCCCGTCATGCGCTCGACGGTAACACCATTCATGTTTGCCGCAACATCAATGGTGATGGTGCAACCTCCGAAAACCATAAGCATCACGCTTGTCAGCCATATATTTATAAGCAGACTTATGGCTAACAATGCGAAAGCCATCAGCAATCCCGATACATAAACCACCTTCTTTGCGCCAAAATGATTTACAAGAAAGCCGGAAAGCGGAAGTGCACAGATAGAGCCAAAGCCACTGCACAGCATAAGTAACCCAAGAGTACCCTCGTCTATTGCAAACGCTCTCTTGACGTATGGTACAAGCGGTGCCCACGAAGCCTCGAGAACCCCTATTATCATAAAGGCAACACGATTGGCGACAAGCAAATGTTTATGTTGATTATGAAGTATATTCATTTTAATTGATCATTAAGATATATTGCGATGTCATATCAAGCAGGCAATCATTTTTTGCCTGCTTGATATTCCTTGATTCGTAGTTATTTCGGCAATAGCCTGTTTATAATTTAAGTCTTTTTACTCCTGCTACATCCGATTTATTGGTTACTTCAAAGATACTGATGGCATAACCTCCTCCTGAAGCAGCTCTTAATTTTAAAACAGATTTCGAAGTAACTGTTCCTTTATGGATGGTATAAGCCTGTGGATTCGTTTTGTAGTCGGCATCGGGTGCATCGGCATACACGGTGGCTACATAGGTTTTATCAGCATCGAGAAAGTTTAACTTCAATACGGATTGATGCCCTTTTTCTCCACTCGTACATCCAACAAACCAATTGTTTGTGTCCTTAGCTTTACGGGCTACCGTAATGTATTGTCCAGGTTCCGCCTCAAGGTATTTAGAATCATCCCAATCGATTGCCACATCTTTGATGAATTGAAACGCATCCATATAACGCTCATAATGTTCCGGCAAATCTGCCGCCATTTGTAATGGACTGTACATTGTGACATATAAGGCAAGTTGACGTGCCAATGTGGAGTTGACGTGTGAACGATTGGGAGCCCATGTACTGAGGTCCATTACGAAAATACCTGGCGTATAGTCCATCGGGCCTCCCTGAAGACGTGTGAACGGCAAAATGGTTGTATGGAAAGGTTTATTACCTCCAAAGGCTTCATATTCTGTGCCGCGAGCGGATTCATTGCTTATCAAGTTGGGATAAGTGCGACATAATCCGGTCGGACGTACTGCCTCATGCGCATTGACCATGAGATGATGCTTGGCAGCTTGCTTAATGGCATAAAGATAATGGTTTACCATCCATTGGCCATAATGGTATTCGCCAGCAGGTTGTATATATCCAACGTATCCACTCTTCACCGCATTATAACCGTATTTGTTCATAAGACTATACGCCTCTTCCATATGGCGCTCATAGTTGCGCACAGATGAAGATGTTTCGTGATACATCATCAGTTTAACATTCTTATTGTGTGCATACTCATTCAACCCCGGTAGGTCAAAATCCGGATAAGGAGTCATAAAGTCAAAGACATAGTCTTTCATTTTCCCGAACCAATCCTCCCATCCGATGTTCCAGCCTTCTACCAATACTTGATCGAAACCGTGGGTTGCGGCAAAGTCTATATATTTTTTCACATTTTGGGTGTTGGCAGGATGTTGTCCGTTAGGTTTTGCTTTTGAATAGTCCGTCTCACCCAGTTTAACGGAAGGGTAATCCCATGTATAAGCCCAAGGGCGGTTTCCGGCAATCATTTCCCACCATACACCGATATATTTCACTGGTTTGATCCAAGAAGTATCCTCCAATTTGCATGGCTCGTTCAAATTCAGGATAAGCTTTGAAGATAAGATGTCACGAGCATCATCGCTGACCATAATCGTTCGCCAAGGACTATGGCAAGGCGCTTGCAGTCTTCCTTTGTTCCCCTGTGCATCGGGTGTTAACCAGGATTCGAAAACCAAGTTCTTATCATCCAGGTTTAGATGCATGCATGAATAATCGACTAAAGCAGCCTCGTGCAGGTTAATATAAAGCCCATCATCAGTCTTCATTTGTAAAGAGGTCTGTACCCCTGTATCAGAGAATTTTGTTTGTGATAAATTGTCCGTATAGGCCTCTGGCATTAACCTGCGAATTTCTGACAAGCGGCTTTCTGTATAGTCATATTCTTGTGTGTCGTAATCTCCAGGAATCCACCAGGCTGTATGATTACCCGTCATAGCAAATTGGGTATGTTCTTCTTTGACAATGAAATAGATCAATTCCTTTTGGCTTGGGAACTCGTAGCGCAGGCCCAAACCATCGTCGTAAACTCGAAAGCGAATGTTCATATATCGGTCGGTCTTTGGCTGCCGGAGTTCTATCAGCAGTTCGTTGTAGTGATTGCGAATGTTTTTTACTTCTCCCCATACCGGCTGCCATATTTCGTCGAAAGAGGAGGTAGAGGTCTTTACGACCTCAAAACCATCCATAAGATCGGGTTGCCCATTCAGTTCCAATCCTAAACGACTGGGCTTGACAACAGGTTTGTTTTTATAGCCTACATAATAGGTTGGAACACCTCTTTCGGTCAATTCAAAGTTTACGTCTATAATACCTGAAGGAGATAAAATCTTTTGGGCATAAGACGCCGATAACTGTAAAATAATGATGGTAAATAGTATTGCTCTTTTCATAAAAGTAAATAACTGAACTTTCGCATGTGGGGAAGTTAAGTGAAGTTAGGGAAGTTAGAAGGAAGTTAAGGGACAAATGTCCTACATTTTAAGCTAGAAGACTATTGTCTCTTAACTTCCCGAACGACCGTAGGGAGTGATAACTTCTTTAACTTCAATCAATTCCCTCACTTGCGAAACTTGAATAAATAAAATATAGTTCGTTGATTATCATATAGAATTATTTCAGATTCAATGGTGTCATAACGAAAGAACAGTTTCTTGTATGCTGTTCGTATTATTTCGTTGTCTGTTTGAATCCTGTATCTTCCGCTGACCATGATTGCCATTTACACTCGCCGACTTCCATTTCAGAGAACTGTGCGGTGAATGAATGGTCAACCGGGCTTGCCGCATATATTCCGAACGAGATTTCCCCATCACCCTTATCCAAATGGAATGTACGCATCTGGTGGAAAGTGGTACCGTCAGGACTTGTCTCTATATAATAGTCGCTTCCCCGACGGCTAAGGCGATACCACATTTCCTTTATGGAAGATGGAATATCATGCGTAGCCCAGTCGGAATATCCGTTGTTTGTCACCACACTGCCCAATCTCTGGTATTCCTCGTTCTCGTATTCGATTGACGCCTTCATCCAATTGTCACTGTCAAGATAGATTGCGATACCGCACTGGTCGAACAGGGCCGAACTGTTGAACGATGTCTTTACAGTAAAAGAAAAGAACTTGTTGGAGGTTTTCATTTGCAGCACCGGAGCATTGTCGTTGCTGAACCCATAATAGGTGCGCTGCCACAAGTCTGTGTGAGGTTCTGAAACGATTGTAATCAAAGAGTCCGTGATAGTGTATTGTTTGGGCTCACGAATCCAAAACAAGTTTTCAGCCACAAATGGCTTTAAGATTGTATCATTTTTTTCCATATTCGATTTATTTGCTATTGATGATTGTTGTTTTTTCTCATTTTGACATGACAGCAGAGTGCATGCAAGCAGCGACAATGCTATGAAAAATTGATTTCTCTTCATTTGTCGAAATGTTTAATATGTTTGTTAAAATCTGATAATAGTGCTGAGGCATGGTGTTTATTCCCCGTCGAGTTTACCTATGCGAAAATTGGCAACAGCCTCTTGCTTAAGCGACACTTCCGTAAAATAGCAGGTGTGTGCATCGTCTTTAGGACTTTGGGAACTTAGGCCAAGAAGCAGTTTTTTCGGAAAATCATTCTTGTAGAGACGAGCCATGTGCCATATATTCCCATCTTCTGAAAA
Source organism: Segatella copri (assembly GCF_024330485.1). Lineage (GTDB taxonomy): Bacteria > Bacteroidota > Bacteroidia > Bacteroidales > Bacteroidaceae > Prevotella > Prevotella copri_L. Next base: position 7,626 of record NZ_JANDWX010000022.1, read on the forward strand.
ATAACTGCCAAGAGTAGTGCCATCGGATGATAATCTCATATAAACATACGGACCGATAATCGCCTGATGATTATTGTCATCAGAAGTGCCTATTGTGCGAACTGACACCACGCGGTGAACACCATATTCATCCTGTTCGAAACACAGTTTTTGACAATGAGTGTCATTCTCGTATGCGTATAACACACCTGCCGAATATGTTCCAGTTTTGGTGAAGTTCGGCTGTACTTTAGCCGTAAAAGTGAAAGGCTTAGTGTTGTCAACTTCTGTAAAAATGACTGCAGAGCTATTGACAACGCTTCCATCCGGGGAGCGGAAATAATCAGTTTGGGGACCGGCCACAAACTTGAGAGTGTCGCCAAGAAGTGTGATACCATTCTCTCCGCCGTTTTTAGACTTTGTAAAACGGATTCCTCCTACATTGATATTGCAGGTAGCGAGTTTAACGTTTTCCGTTAAGACTTTCTTGTCAGAACTTCCTTCTTTTTTCTCTGACTCTTTCTGGATGCATCCAGTCATAGCAAGACTTGCTATGATTGCGATAAATACTAATTTTCTCATTGTAACATTGATTTGATGTTTATTATATTGCAACTTTCTTGTGATTTATTTGCGGTTGCAAAATTAGAGAAAATTTACGATATGTGCAATACTGATTTCTAACCAATTTTCGAATCAGGCATGCACATTAAATAAGGTTCATTCTTAATGCAATTTCTACTGCGGCTGCGGTATTGGCCACTTTTAACGATGCTAAAATATCCTGACGATGGCGATTAACCGTATAAATGGATATGTTTAACTTGTCGGCAATTTGTTTGCTTGGTACTCCTTTAGCTATCAATGACAGTATTTCAAGTTGTCGGCGGCTAAGAATTTTACGGTCACTCGCTTCGTATATGTCTCGTCCAACCGTTTCCCCGGTCAATAGATTAACAATTATTCCATCTTGTCGGTTATGGGAAATAGGGTACGGGATGTAAGTGCATAGACCGAGTAAAACACTACCGTTGGCACTACAGCTGAAATATCTCGTTGTATGGAGTATCTTGACTTTTTCATTGTCTCCGGCCCGGTAAAAATTAAGGATACATGAAGCTGAAAAATTTGTCTTTTCTTTTATTGAACGTTCTTTTATAAAGTTGAAGAAACGAAGTTCCAGTACATGACGTTCAATAAGTTCGTCTTCTTTTGCATGACAGAATACGATGTCCTCAAAGGCAGAATTACGATCTACCATATATTCTGGAAGATTCATTATAGTTTGACCGAATCTTCCAGAATAAATATGGCATTCTTTATTTTGAAAATCTGATACAACTGCTATGCCTTCTGTTGCTAATGCATAACCATTTGCACACGCTTTTGCTTGAGCGAGTAATAGTTCCCTGTTATCCGAGGCTTCAAACTCTTGATCTGTCAAAAGCGATTTTAGTTCATTTTCTTGCTTCATTCTGAATTGATATCTATTCGCACCATTACGGAGTAGTGCCATTTAAATTTTGTTGCAAAATTACTAATAATAATTGATTTAGATCACAAGCTTCTCTTAAAATATATTAATTGAACATGAAGTCGAAATAGAGTTGGTTATCATTAAATGTTGCTTAACCCACTTGAACAACTTATGACAAGCTTTATATAAGTTTATATAATACCTTTTTGGCTCTAAATATGTTAAAATTACCACTTAGAGCCACTTTCTTATCAATTCGTTTGGCTTTAAGTGGTATTTTTTGTATATTTGCAGCCAAAATAAGCAGGTTGTTTAACCCATTCACTATATAATATATGACAAAGATAATAGGAAGGAAACGTGAGCTACAACAGCTCGAAGAGGCATACAAAGCAGAGGAATCGCTGTTTGTTGTCGTATATGGTCGCCGTCGCGTAGGCAAGACTTTTCTTGTAAGAGAGGCCTTTGACGACAAGTTGGCATTTTATGCCACAGGTGTCAACCAGGAAAATAAGGATGTACAGCTCATGTATTTCTACCATGCGCTTTGCAAATATTCTGATGCACCCCTTGCTCTGCCAAAGACCTGGCTAGAGGCATTCGATGCGCTCATCAAGATACTGGAAGCATCCAAGGAGCAGAAGAAAGTGGTGTTCCTTGATGAATTATCATGGATGAATGGAGTGGACGGCTCTTTTCTTACCGCCTTGGAATGGTTTTGGAACAGTTGGGCTTCGGCAAGAACGGATATTTTGCTAGTTTGCTGTAGCTCAGCCACTTCGTGGATTATCAACAAGGTTTTCAACAATCATGGTGGATTATATGGTCGAGTGAATCGTCGCATTCATTTGCATCCTTTTACCCTCCGAGAGTGCGAAGAGTTTTATAAGGATAAAAAGATTGCCATGAACCATTACGACCAAGTAATAAGCTACATGGTGTTTGGCGGTGTGCCTTATTATCTCAGCATGCTGGAATCAACCAAGAGCTTGGCGCAGAACATCGATGAGTTATTGTTTCATCCCGATGGTCAACTCCATCGAGAATACGAGAATCTGTATCAAGCCATGTTCCGCAATGCAGACAACCACTTACTGATAGTAAAAGCCATGGCTGCAAAGAGCAAGGGATTGACTCGCAATGAGATACTGGAAGCCACAGGCTTGCCAAATGCGGGGAGTGCGACTAGAGTATTGGATGAACTGGAACAAAGTGACTTCATTCGCCGCTATACCTCGTTCGGACAGAAGAAGCGCGACGAGATGTATCAACTTACTGATGCATACACCTTATTCTATTTTCATTTCCTGCAGGATGGCAAGAACAACGACAAGCAGTTTTGGCAGCATCATCTGGGCACACCAAAGATAAACTCATGGGCAGGTTATGCCTTTGAGCAGGTTTGCCTGGCTCATGTGGAGCAAATCAAGATGGCGATGGGAATCAGTGGCATGGCTGTATCTACTTCGGGATGGTTCAGCAAGGGCAAGGAGCAAAAAGCTCAGATAGACCTGGTGCTGGATAGAGCTGACCATATCGTAAACCTCTGCGAAATCAAGTTCTCTACCCGGCCTTATACAATAGATAAGCAATATGCCGAAACGCTACAAAATCGCCAATGGATCTTTGAACAGGAGACAAAGACTCGCAAGAGTTGCCAGCAGGTTATGCTTACCACTTATGGTTTGGCAAAAAATCAGTATAGCAGTATCATACAGAGAGAATTGACCATGGAAGATCTGTTCCATTGATATTTTCGAGGAATTTAATAACATTTTGCGAATGATTTGTCGGATATATCAGAAAAATGAGTTAACTTTGCAGACAAATATAAATAATATAAAAGAAAGGTTCATACAAGATGGAACAGAAATTACTGATTTACAACACTCTCACTCGTACGAAAGAGAGATTCACTCCGCTCCACGCTCCTAACGTGGGCATGTATGTTTGTGGCCCTACCGTGTATGGCGATCCGCATCTCGGTCATGCACGACCAGCCATCACATTCGATATACTCTTCCGCTATCTCAAGCACCTGGGCTATAAGGTTCGCTACGTTAGAAACATTACCGACGTGGGCCACCTGGAGCACGATGCAGATGAAGGCGATGACAAGATTGAGAAGAAGGCTCGCCTGGAGCAGTTGGAGCCAATGGAAATTGCGCAGTACTACACCAACCGCTACCACGATGCCATGGAGGCGCTGAACGTACTCCCTCCTAGCATTGAGCCTCATGCCACAGGCCATATCATCGAACAGGAGAAACTGGTTCAGGAAATCCTGGACAATGGCTATGCCTACGAGAGTAACGGCTCTATCTACTTCGACATCGAGAAGTATAACAAGGATCATAAGTACGGTATCCTCTCCGGACGTAACCTGGAGAACGTAATCAACGAGAGCCGCGAGCTGGCTGGTATCGGCGAGAAGAAGAACCAGGCTGACTTCGCCCTCTGGAAGAAGGCTTCACCAGAGCATATCATGCGCTGGCCTAGTCCTTGGAGTGATGGATTCCCAGGATGGCACTGCGAGTGTACTGCGATGGGACGCAAGTACTTGGGCAGCCACTTCGATATTCACGGTGGTGGCATGGATTTGATTTTCCCTCACCACGAGTGCGAGATTGCGCAGGCTGTGGCTTCTCAGGGCGACCAGATGGTTCGTTACTGGATGCACAACAATATGATTACCATCAACGGTCAGAAGATGGGTAAGAGTCTTGGCAACTTCATCACCCTGGAGCAGTTCTTCACAGGCAATCACGACAGTTTGGAGCAGGCTTATTCGCCAATGACCATCCGTTTCTTCATCCTCTCCGCTCACTACCGCAGCACTGTAGATTTCTCTAACGATGCATTGAAGGCTAGCCAGAAGGGATTGGAGCGCCTGATGAATGGTTTGAACGACCTGGAGCGTGTGCCTGTGGCTAAGCAGAGCGATGAGCAGGTGAAGAAGTTTGTAAGCGAGTTGCGCCAGCGCTGCTACGATGCGATGAACGATGACTTCCAGACTCAGCTCGTTATCAGCTATCTCTTCGAGGCTTGCCACGTAATCAATACAGCCCTCGACCACAAGGCAAACATCTCTGCTGAAGACCTGAAGGAGCTTTCAGACACCATGCATCTCTTCACTTTCGACCTGCTCGGTCTGAAGAGTGAGAAGGGAGCCAACAATGATGCTCGTGAAGAGGCTTATGGCAAGGTAGTGGATATGGTTCTCAACCTGCGTGCCAAGGCTAAGGCTGATAAGGATTGGGCTACCAGCGACCAGATTCGCGATGCCCTGGCTGAAGCCGGCTTCGAGGTAAAGGACACCAAAGATGGTGTTACCTGGAAACTGAACAAATAATATTTAAAAAGAGGGTGCATCATCAATTTATGACGCACCCTCTCTTTTTATTTTTGTACTGCTGCAGAATCTTTCTTCCTTGCAGCAAGTGAATCTTTCTGTCTGCCAGATATAGAATCCCGCAACATCTTATCTTTCTTACTCTTATATTCCTTATACTCTTTTTCGTAATAATGGGCATAGTTGGCGAAAGGCTCTGTCGTTACCTCATCGCTCGATGCCGTATAGGTATTTCCGTATGGATCGGATGCCTTGATGATGATTCTGGCATTCGGATTCCTAGGAGTATAATAATATAGGTGGTTCATGATGAGATAACCGTTGCCCTTGCTCACGAACCGGTAAGATACACTCTCGCTGTACTTATGATGATAGCCTGCGGCAAAGGCATCCTGACCCTTTCCGCTGAGGCGCCCCATCAGATATTCCTTGCCATCCTCTACGGCTACCACACGCCAATGACTGGTAGCATTGAAGACATTGGCTACCAGGATATTCCTGTTGTTTGCCAACTGCCAATCCCTAGAGTATTTCTCGCCGTTGAAATCGGTCTGCGCACGGAACAAGGTCATCTGCTTGCTCTTATCCCAGAAGGTCCCCTTGTAATAGCAGTTGCTGATGCTGGTACCCACAAAACTGTATACATAATATCCGTTCGGGGTGCCGCAGATGTTGATGTTCGACTGCCATATATTGCCACAGGCGGCAGCATGACAATGCTCCATCACATCCTCGCCCTGATAATTGATCTCGTGGTTGCAGGCAAAATGAGTATGGCCGCAGAAGAGTTCGTAACCGCCCTTAAACTGTTTCAGCAAAGAAAGCAGGAGCGAGAGACGGGAAGAAGAATAGTGTCCCTCCTCATGGGCATTGGTCAGCGGCTTCGCCTTGCTGAAAGGCGCATTGCCGAAGGTGAACGGGATATGATAGCAGAGCACCACCTTCATATCCTTAGGCGTAAGGGCGAGATCCTGCTTCAGCCACTTCACCTGGCGCTCACGTAATTCTCCAGGAGAATAATAAGACATGCCGCGATGGAAGAAGCAGTTGTTGATGCAGACATAATGCACATCGCCACGGTTGAAGGAAAAATCGGTAGGACCGAAATTCTCCTCCCATTTCCTGCGGTAGAGCGCCTTGCCATCCTGGTCGTGATTGCCGATGACGGAGAAGAGACGCATCTCTGAAGAGCCCAATGCCTGGCGTATCTGACGCTCCAGTTTGGCGTTGTAACCGCCATAATACTGTACATCATCGCCCATGCTGAGCCCGTAGACCGGTGTTCCGGCAGGCAGCGAACTGATGGTCTGCCTGATGTCCGCCATCGTCTGGGTAGTGAATCTTTCTACATCGCTCTTCTTGATGGGATTATCATCCGGAGAAGTATAGTAAGGGCTGTAGGCATTGGTAACCTGCGGGTCGCCGATGACAATCATCTTATAGTGAATCTCCTTGCCGCCCGGCAGTCGGGTGAGGGTGAAGTTATAGGTTTTCTTCCCCTTGGAAACCTTCTGGTAGAAGAAAGCCGTGCGATCGGTCTTAGAATGGGTAGGAACCTCGCAATCGGCTGGAACAGAATAGTATATGAATTTTGCCAGGCTGTCTCGCTTCATCTTATATCTGCCCTGTGCATCGGTTTTCACACAGTTGAATCCATCGCTCACGATGACGCCAGCCACTCCCTTTCCTTCCTTATCTCTTAAAGTTCCGGAGATATTGAAATCCATCTTCTTCACAGGTTTCTTCTTCAGCGTATCAGCAGGCTGTGGCTTGAGCCGGAGAACCGGTGGAGTTTTCACCAGGTTCTGTATCTGTTTCTTGGGGTAGAGCAGGTGCAAGGTGATGCCTATTGCTACGAGAGCGCAGCAAGCAACCGACAGAACCCCTATGTATAATTGTTTCTTTTTCATGAGTACAAAAGTACGGCTTTATTATGGTAATGCAGCATATATTCATTTAAAAAACTCTAAATATTACCTTAGGGTAACTTACCTTAGGGTAATATTTCGTAACTTTGTACCAAATACTTGGAATATGGCAAACGATAATAAAGGTCTTACACCGATGATGAGACAGTTTTTCGAGATGAAATCGAAACATCCCGAAGCGCTGCTGCTCTTCCGTTGCGGTGACTTCTACGAAACTTACTGCGAAGATGCGGTGGAGGCATCCCGTATACTCGGCATTACGCTGACACGACGTAACAATGGCGGTTCTACGGGCACGACTGAGATGGCAGGATTCCCTCATCATGCTCTGGATACCTATCTGCCTAAACTCATCAGGGCGGGTAAGCGCGTAGCGGTATGCGACCAGCTGGAAGACCCGAAGAAGAAACGACTCGAAATAAAAGGTAAGAAGGGACTGAGCCAGATGGACAAGATGGTGAAGCGAGGTATTACCGAACTCGTTACACCGGGTGTGGCGATGGGAGATAACGTACTGAACTACAAGGAGAACAACTTCCTGGCAGCCGTACACTTCGGCAAGACCGCCTGCGGTGTGAGCTTTCTGGATATCTCGACCGGAGAGTTTCTTACCGGCGAGGGAACCTACGACTATGTAGAAAAACTGATGGGCAACTTCATGCCGAAAGAGGTGCTCTACGACCGCGCCCGAAAGAATGACTTCGAGAAATATTTCGGCAGCAAATACTGTACCTTCGAACTGGATGACTGGGTTTTCACCGAACAGACAGCCCTGCAGAAACTCCTGGGACATTTCAAGACAAAATCTCTGAAAGGTTTCGGTGTAGAGCATCTCAAGAATGGCGTGATAGCCAGTGGTGCCATCATGCAGTATCTCGAGATTACCCAGCATACACAGATTAATCATATCACCGCCCTTTCACGTATCGAAGAAGATAAGTTTGTGCGTATGGATAGGTTTACCATCCGCAGTCTGGAACTGGTTGCCCCTATGCAGGAAGACGGTTCTTCGCTCCTGAATGTCATCGACCGTACGGTAACGGCGATGGGCGGACGTATGCTCAGACGCTGGCTGGTCTTCCCGTTGAAGGACGTTAAACCAATCAACGAGCGCCTCGACATCGTAGAATATTTCTTCAAGGAACCGGAATTCCGTCAGCTTCTCGATGACCAGCTGCATCGCATCAGCGACCTGGAGCGTATCATTTCCAAAGTAGCCGTGGGTAGAGTTTCGCCTCGCGAAGTGGTTCAGTTGAAGAATGCACTCGAAGCCATCAAGCCTATCAAGGTGGCATGCCAGCATGCTACGAACGAGGCTCTGAAGCGGGTAGGCGAGCAGCTGAACGTATGCGAGACCCTGAAAGACCGCATCGCCAGGGAAATACAGCCCGATCCGCCACAGCTGGTCAATAAGGGTGACGTGATAGCCGACGGATTCAATGCTGAACTTGACGACCTTCGTGCCATCAGCCGCCACGGCAAGGATTATCTGCTCAAGATACAGGAAAGGGAGATAGAAAAGACAGGAATTTCGAGTCTGAAGGTAGGTTACAATAATGTTTTCGGATACTATCTGGAGGTGAGAAATACCTTTAAGGATAAGGTGCCTGAGGAGTGGATACGCAAGCAGACGCTGGCTCAGGCAGAGCGTTATATCACCCAGGAACTGAAGGAATATGAGGAAAAGATTCTCGGTGCTGATGAGAAGATTCTGGTATTGGAAGCACAGCTCTTTAACGAACTGATAGCTGCCATGCAGGAGTATATTCCACAGATACAGATCAATGCCAACCTCATCGCCCGTATGGACTGTCTTTTGTCATTTGCAAAGACATCTGACGAGAACCGCTACGTGCGCCCTATCGTCGATGATTCTGAGGTGCTCGACATCAAGCAGGGCAGGCATCCGGTGATTGAAACCCAACTGCCGCTGGGCGAACGCTATGTACCTAACGATGTGCTGCTCGATACCGAGAAACAGCAGATCATGATGATTACCGGTCCTAACATGGCTGGTAAATCGGCTCTGCTGCGCCAGACTGCCCTTATCGTGCTGCTGGCACAGGTAGGCTGTTTTGTGCCCGCAGAGAGCGCCCGAGTTGGACTGGTGGATAAAATCTTCACACGTGTAGGTGCAAGCGACAATATATCGCTCGGCGAATCGACCTTCATGGTAGAGATGACCGAGGCAGCAAACATCCTGAACAACGTTTCTCCGCGCTCGCTGGTGCTCTTTGATGAGCTGGGAAGAGGTACTTCTACCTACGATGGTATTTCCATTGCCTGGGCTATCGTGGAATATCTGCATGAACATAAGAAGGCGCAGGCACGTACGCTCTTTGCTACCCACTATCATGAGCTCAACGAGATGGAGAAGAACTTCCCTCGCATCAAGAACTTCAATGTGAGTGTGAGAGAGGTGGACGGAAAGGTAATCTTCCTGCGTAAACTGGAACCGGGAGGCAGTGAGCACTCTTTCGGTATCCATGTGGCAGAGATTGCCGGTATGCCTCGCAGCATCGTGAACCGTGCCAATGTGATTCTCAAACAGTTGGAGGATGACAATGCCGGGGTTGGCGGTGCCGGTAAACCGAACGTACAGCACATCGATGAACCTAAGGATGGTGTGCAGCTCAGTTTCTTCCAGCTCGATGATCCTGTACTGACGCAGATACGTGATGAAATACTCGGGCTGGATGTGAACAATCTCACTCCGGTAGAGGCATTGAACAAGCTCAATGACATCAAGAAGATTCTGCTGGGAAGATAAAAATATAAATCCCTCCCCGTGGCAGCAGATGCTGTTGCACGAGGAGGGATTTTTATAATCTGAAAATAAGTCGTTTAATATTATTTTGCCTCTACGTTCTTTTCTTTCGCTCTCTTTGTGCTGGAAGCGATGCTCCATACACCGGCGATGATGAGCGGAATGCTCAATATCTGTCCCATATCCATAGGCAGACCTGCCTCGAATGCTACCTGAATCTCCTTGGTATATTCGATGAAGAAACGGAAGGTGAAGATGAGAGTAAGGCAAAGACCGAAATAGAAACCGGTGCCTACGCTCTTAGGTCCTCTCTTCTTGTAGATGAAGAGGATGAGGAGGAAGAAGCAGAAGTATGCCAAAGCCTCGTAGAGCTGACCCGGATGGCGTGGATACTGGTCTTCGCGAACGAAGATAAATGCCCAAGGCACATCGGTTACCTTGCCGATAATCTCTGAATTCATCAGATTGCCCAAACGGATAAAGGTGGCTGTAATGCCTGAGCAGATACCCATATTATCGAGCACTACCCAGCCGCTCACCTTCATGTTGCGGCAATAGAGCCAGATGCCGACGAACATGCCGAATACGCCTCCGTGGCTCGCCAGTCCCTCATAACCCGTAAACTTCCAACTGCCGTCTGGCATGTGGTGGATAGGTATCAGCATCTCGATGAAGTGATCCCACTGGGTGAGGAAATATTCCGGCTGATAGAAGATGCAATGTCCCAAACGGCCACCTATCAGTACACCGAAGAAGATGTAGAGAAACAGTGGGGAGAACTTCTCATCTGAGAGCCCCTGCTGCTTGTAAAGCTTGCTCATGAGCAGATAGCCCAGCAGCAGACCAATCATCCAGCAGGTGGAGTAGTAGCGGATGGTCATAGGACCCAGATGAGCCAGAATAGGATCTGGGTCCCATACGATATAGTTAAGCAGATTTGCTATCATAACCGTAGAAGAATAGGATTATACATTGAAGCGGAAGTGCATGATGTCACCATCCTGTACGACGTATTCCTTGCCCTCGATGCCGAGCTTACCAGCTTCGCGTACAGCTGCCTCAGAGCCATACTTGATATAGTCATCATACTTGATAACCTCTGCACGGATGAATCCCTTCTCGAAGTCGGTGTGGATGACGCCGGCACACTGAGGAGCTTTCCAGCCCTTGTGATAGGTCCATGCCTTGACTTCCATCTCACCAGCGGTGATGAATGTTTCGAGGTTCAGCAGGGCATATGCCTTCTTGATGAGTCGGTTTACGCCGCTCTCTTCCAGTCCGAGTTCTTCGAGGAACATCAGTTTGTCCTCGTAGGTTTCGAGCGATGCGATGTCTTCTTCTGTTTTGGCAGCGATGACCATGCACTCAGCACCTTCTTCCTTGGCGATTTCCTCTACCTTCTTGCTATACTCGTTGCCGGTCTTGGCAGAAGCCTCGTCAACATTGGCTACGTAGAGCACAGGCTTGGTAGTGAGGAGGAAGAGGTCGTGAGCCACCTTTTGCTCTTCCTTGGTTTCGAAAGTAACGCCACGAGCATTCTTTCCCTGCTCCAGAACAGCCTTGTAAGCCTCCAGAACGGTAACCATCGTCTTAGCATCCTTGTTGCCTGCTGCAGCAGTCTTCTTCTGCTTGGTGAGCTGAGATTCGATAGTTTCCAGGTCCTTGAGCTGCAACTCTGTATCGATGACGCTCTTATCCTCCAAAGGATCAACCTTAGCGCCACCCTCGCGAACGATGTTGTCATCGTCGAAGCAGCGGATTACGTGGATGATAGCATCGCACTCACGGATATTTCCCAAGAATTTATTACCAAGACCTTCGCCCTTGCTGGCACCCTTTACGAGACCTGCGATATCTACGATTTCGCAAGTAGCTGGGACGATGCGTCCTGGGTGAACAATCTCTGCCAACTTGTTGAGTCGCTCATCTGGTACGGTGATGACGCCCAAGTTTGGTTCGATAGTACAGAAAGGGAAGTTAGCTGCCTGTGCCTTTGCACTAGACAAACAGTTGAACAGTGTAGACTTACCCACGTTTGGGAGGCCTACAATACCACATTTTAATGCCATTTTATCTTTAAACGTTTAAATATTTGGTGCAAAGGTACACATTATAAATGAAAGATACGAAGAAATAGTGGAAAATTATCTAAAAATCATAGATGACGAGTGAAATCCTTACATCTTCTCTAGTTATAGAATTATGATAGATATTATTTCTTTTTGCTATTCTTTTTGGTCAATGTCTTTTCGTCAGATTTTAATCTGCGTTCTACTTTCTTGACGTCTTCACCTGCTGGTAGATCTTCTGGCACAATGCCACGTTGGAGCATCATATTACGAACAGCCTTATTATTATCGACATGCTCTTGACAGATAGATTGCTGACCATGTAAATCCTTTTGCTGAACGTTGACAGAAGTCATTTCTGCAGCAAAATCTTTGGCTTTGATATTGAGTGTAGGGAGGAAATCGGCGAGAGGCCTGCTGTTGGGAGCACCCAATTTACGTTTGAGAAGAGCCGTGTCGAGATTAAACAACGCCTTGTCGCCCAAGGAGCGAATGATGGCAAAGCCTTTGCTGTCCACACCTCTTTCATATAATACACCAGAGAGACGCTTTTCTGTTTCTGCAAGTTTTGCACGTGCTTGTACACGTTCGTATTCCAGCAAACGCTTTTGCACCAATTCTGCTCGGCGAGTTTGTACGGCAAAGTAGTTTTGGGCAAAAGAGATTTGTGGCTTGCGTGGATCGCCATTTTGGGCAATAAGGTAGCAAGCATAACGAGTCAGCATGTAGTCTTTGACTTCACGCTGAGCACCTTTTGCAAGATTTATCATTTTGCTGACGTCAGCAAAATGATATGATACTTCTTGCCCTGCATTGGTACATGATGCTTTTGCCTTTTCGATAATTCCTTCGAAATTACGCCATTGGCTATAACCTAACACTTGTGCAAGTTCTCTTGCACTCCAACATTCTACGCCTTCGTATTCGTTGGCGATAGCTTCGAATTGCTCGAACAATTCTTTGATTTCTTCTTCCTTCATAATCGTTTATTTTTATGATATTTCGGCAAAGTTACGCTTTTTATTTGGTAGCTGCAAGGAAATCTTTAGTTATTTTTCATTTTTTACTTTTGGAAGAATATTGTTTATTTTTTTAGGAAAAACTCTTTGTCTTCTTTAAGCTTGTTATAGATTTCATCGTCAAACTCTCGGATGTCTTCGTCAGTCAATACTCCGTCATAGTATAGGTAACATACGGTGATGTAATATCTACCTCCTGACATCCCATCGTATCGGCGAGCGATATGCTTGTCGAATTGGTATACCTTATCATATAGTTTGAGGTATGCATCGTGTGCATCCTCTGCTGATGCGTTCTTGTTCATGAAATCTTTGGTGGATTGCATGAACTTGGCACACTCTCGCTGCAAGCCCAAATTAATGAGCTTGCGAGCTGTTTTCTTCTGAGACTTCGTTAATTCTATCATGTTCTAAACGTTTCTTTTCTTTTTTAGCCTTATTTCTTATTGATATACATTTCTTGCAGATGTGCAGTCTGTGTCCTTTACCACTGAACGACTCGTTGGATTTATACTCTCCACACATCTTGCAATAATGTCCTTGATGCTTATGTTTCTTTTTACCCATGACTTATTTTGCAAACAACTTGCCGATGAGATTCAAGAGATTAGAGACAGTCTCTTTGCTCTCTATAGGAATCTTGATGGAGGTTTCGCCTGTCTGCTCGTCTTTCTCAACGATGGAATCAACCAGTTGGGCAGTGGCTTCTGGCGACTTCAAGGTCTCTGCTAAGCCTGAGAGGAAAGATATTCCTTGGGCTACCAAATCCTTTGGCTGATTTGAGCGATTAGTGACGGATTCTCTGTTCGAAGATGAATTCGTTTGCTGCTGGATGGAAATCTCTTCTTTTTTTTCCTGGTGGTCTTCTTGGCGCTGTTGCCGTTTTGACCAACTGTCTGCTTATTGTTCTTTGCCATTGTTATGTTGCTTTATTTAAAACGTTTAAATATATTTGATGCAAAGTTACACATTATAAATGAAAGATACGAAGAAATCGTGGGAAATTAACTAAAAATCATAGATGAGGGAAGAATCAACGATGGTAAACCGACAGAAACGCTTGAGGAAGTGCAACGATATAGGTGAAGACGCTGGAATATACGGGAGAGGTGTTTGGAAAATATTACATAAGTCTTTGGGATATATAGGATAAGTTGCTGGAAGAGATAGGATAAGTTGCTGGAAAAGATACCTTCTGCAACCGCACAATAGCTGTTGTGCGGTTGCACATCACCTGTTGTGCGCATGCATAACAGCTGATGTGCGGGCGTAGTTCAGTTGTTGTGCGATGAATTTCTTAGAATTATGGTGATCATTTTGCTCAGCACCCCTATGGGCATGAGTAGTTACTGTGGTAGAAACGAGATGTAAATAAAGTTAAAAAGGTCTCATGTCATATTCCCTACATTGGGAAGACAACATGAGACCTTTTGTTAGTATGATGGTTTTTATCCTTCGATTACCCCCTTCCACAATCCGTGAAGGTTGCAGTATTCTCGAGCCGTAACATCCTTGGCTTCTGCGTTGGTCAGGAAGATAGCTTCAGGCTTTTCGCCTGGCTTCAACTCGTGACGAAGCACATCGGTAGGGGTGAGCAATTCTATCCATTGGATGTAATGCTCTGGAAGCATCGGATGCTCCACACTTCCTACTGTTACGCGATAGCCGCCCTCAATAGGTTCTATCACAGGCACGTGCTTCTCTTTTGCGCCATCACTGGTGTTTTCCTTCATCAGCTTCATCGGCTCGCCACAGCAACTGAGCACGGCTCCTGGGTTTACAACTTCTACTACATTGCCACAAATCTGGCAGCGGTAGATTTCTCTAACTTTTGTCATAATGGTTCCTCCTATTATTTTATGAATGTGTTGCCTGAATATCAGGCATTTCATTCAGATGATTCCTTTGTGAGGATTTCCTTCGGGTGATTCCTCCAAAAGAGCCTTATTCCTCTACAGGGCTGAAATCTTCCTTGCCTACTCCGCAAAGAGGGCAAACCCAATCATCAGGGATGTCTTCGAATGCTGTACCTGGAGCGATGCCGCCCTCTGGATCACCTACTTCTGGATCATAAATCCAACCACACACGTCGCAAACATATTTCTTCATAATGTTCCTTTCTTTCTTAATTTGATTGATTAGTGTTATCTATTCACTTTTAATCAGACAGGTGCGTTTGCATATCTTTCTGATTTACAATGCAAATATACACTTTATTTCTGTAAGAACCAAATAAATTTGAAAATATTATAATTTTATTATCCTTTTTAATCTAAATAAACAAAGATTTCTAGATGTACTTGTGAATAAAGGAGTTATTTGTCTTTTTAGTAGTGTTTTGATAGAAGATTTAATTGTTTCATGTGAAACATCTCGAAAAAGAAAAGCTCGCAAGATGAACGTTTGGTATCTTGCGAGCTTCTTTGTTTTTAAGTTGCCTTGCGGTTTCTGCGGCCGCTTTCTGGTTTTTCTAATGTGCTTCTAGCCAGTTGTTTCCCCATCCGGCATCAGCAACCAGAGGCACACTGAGCTGGTAGGCGTTCTGCATCTCTTCTACCACAATCTTCTCTACCTTTTCTTTCTCTTCCGGATATACGGAGAAATTGAGTTCGTCATGCACCTGGATAATCATCTTGCTCCTGATGCCTTCTGCTCTGAATCGGTTGAAGATGCGGATCATAGCCACTTTGATGATGTCTGCCTCAGAGCCCTGGATAGGGGCATTGATGGCATTGCGCTCGGCAAATCCTCTTACAGTACCATTCTTGCTGTTGATGTCTGGCAGGTAGCGACGGCGGTGGAAGAGGGTTTCGGCATAGCCTTTCTCTCTTGCCATTTCCTTTGCCTTCTCCATGTAAGCCTGAACACCAGGGAAGGTGCGGAAGTAGTCTTCTATGATCTGCTTTGCCTCTCGGTTTTCGATGTTCATGCGTTGGGCAAGACCGAAGGTCGTGATGCCGTAGATGATGCCGAAGTTGGCAGTTTTTGCCTTCTTGCGCTGTGCATCTGTTACTTCTTTGATGTCTTCGTGCCAAATCTTGGCAGCTGTAGCTGCATGAATATCAGAGCCTTCACGGAATGCTTCTACCATGTTTGGATCCTGGCTCAGGTGTGCCATGATGCGAAGTTCTATCTGTGAATAGTCGGCAGAGAAGAACAGGCAGCCTGGTTCTGGGATGAAGCATCTGCGTATCTCCTTGCCATCGTCATCGCGTACAGGAATATTCTGCAGGTTTGGATCACTTGAAGAAAGACGTCCTGTGGCTGTGATGGCTTGGTTGAAAGAGGCATGAATGTGCCCGGTGCGAGAGTTGATAAGCTTTGGAAGGGCATCTATATAGGTTCCCAAAAGTTTCTTTAAACCTCTGTAGTTCAGTATCTCATCGATGATTGGACTCTTGCTGCGCAGCTGCTGAAGAACTTCTTCGCTTGTTACGTACTGGCCCGTCTTCGTCTTCTTAGGCTTCTCCACAATCTTCATCTTTCCGAAGAGTATTTCTCCAACCTGGCGTGGGGAAGCGATATTGAACGATTCGCCTGCCAACTCATAGATATGATGTTCTATCTCATTGAGGCGGTTGGTGAGTTTCTCGGATGTTTCCTTCAGGGTATCGGTGTCGATGCATACTCCCGTCATCTCCATGTGGGCTAAAACAGGTACAAGCGGCATTTCTACATTCCAGAACAGATCTTCACAATCTATCTCTTTGAGTCTTGGTTCGAGCACATTTTTCAATCTCAAGGTGATGTCGGCATCTTCGGCAGCATATTCGTAAATGTCTGATGGGGCGAGATCGCGCATCGACTTCTGGTTCTTTCCCTTCGGACCAATCAGTTCTTCGATGTGGATGGTCTGATAGTTGAGGAATACTTCTGCCAAGTAATCCATGTTGTGGTAGAGTTCTGGCTGGATGAGATAGTGGGCGAGCATCGTATCGAACATCTTGCCCTGAATCTCTATGCCGTAGTTCATCAACACCTCGTAATCGTATTTGATGTTCTGCCCCACTTTCAGGATTTCCGGGTTCTCGTAGAGAGGTTTGAAGATGTTTACGATTTTTAAGGCTTCTTCACGATTTGCCGGAATTGCTACGTAGAAAGCCTCTTTTTCCTTCACGGCAAAGCTCAAACCCACCAATTCTGCATCAATAGCAGCAGTAGATGTGGTCTCTGTGTCTAGACTGAGAATATTGAATGTCAATAAATAGTCACAAAGTTTCTTTGCATCTTCTTCTGTATCAATTAGTTTGTATGAATGAGAGGTCGTTTTAAGGGTCTCAAAACTCGCGTTTTTTGACTCTTCCTTACCATCGGCAGGCTGTGCGCCAAATAAATCGAGCTCTCCTGTAGACTTTGTTTGCACCTTTTTAGGTTTGTTAAGAACTCGGTTGGCAAACGACTTAAACTCCAACTCGGTGAAGATTTCATCCAATTTTGTGTTGTCTGGCTCTACCCGTTTCAAATCTTCCATCTTGATCTCTACCGGAACATCGGTTCGTATGGTTGCCAGGAACTTTGACATCCTGATATCTTCTACAGCACCCTCCACTTTTTCGCGGAGCTTGCCTTTCACTTGAGAAGAGTTCTCGATAAGACCTTCTACACTACCGAACTCGTTGATAAGTTTGATGGCTGTCTTTTCTCCCACGCCCGGACAGCCTGGGAAGTTATCAGCTGAGTCACCCATCAGAGCAAGAAGGTCGATAACCTGGAGTGGGGAAGTGATGCTGTATTTCTCTTCAATTTCCTGTACGCCCAACTTTTCGTATCCACCGCCATGACGAGGACGGAACATGAAAACATTGTTACGAACCAGTTGTGCGTAATCCTTATCGGGTGTGAGCATGTAGGTTTCCATCCCCTTTTCACCTGCCTTCAAGGCAACTGTTCCAATGATATCATCCGCCTCGAAACCATCTACCTGAAGGATAGGGATATGATATGCCTCCAGGATATTTTTGATGATAGGCACAGAGAGTTTGATGTCTTCCGGTGTCTCTTCTCGTTGAGCTTTATATGCCGGGAAAGCCTCATGACGGAAGGTCTTGCCATGGTCGAAAGCTACCGCTATATGGGTAGGTTTCTCCTTGGTAAGTATCTCGTTGAGGGTATTGCAGAACCCCATTACACACGAAGTATTGAGTCCCTTCGAATTGATTCGAGGGGCTTTCATAAAGGCGTAATACGACCTATAAATGAGCGCATACGCGTCTAAAAGGAACAATTTATCCATAATATTCATTTTTGTGGTGTAAAATTACTAAAAAAATGCGATATTTCAAGAAGAATTGATTAATTTTGTAACAAATTTCAGAAATTAAGTAGATTTACTCACATATAATGGACTATTTATCACTTATCAAGCTGCCTATAGAGGCAGAATTAGCAGATTTTATAGATTTGTTCAACAAGTCTCTCATGCATAGCGATGGCCTCCTTTCCCAGGTGCTCGACCACATCCGTCAGCGCGCTGGAAAACGTATGCGCCCTATACTCATCTTGTTGATGGCACGTAATTTTGGAAAGGTTTCCAGTGTTACCCAGCATTCTGCGGTAGGTCTGGAGCTTCTTCATACCGCTTCGCTGGTACATGATGATGTGGTTGATGAGAGTGGGGAGCGCCGCGGACAGGCTAGCGTGAATGCTACTTATAATAATAAGGTGGCTGTGCTTGTGGGCGATTTCATTCTTTCCACTGCCTTGCTTCATGTATCTTATTCGCATTCAGAGGAAATCGTGCGTTATCTTGCTGAGTTGGGACGTATCCTGTCTAATGGTGAGATTCTTCAGCTCAACAGTATCAGTAATGAAGAGATATCGGAAGATATTTATTATCAGGTGATTAAGCAGAAAACGGCTGCTCTCTTTGAGGCTTGCGCCGGTATCGGAGCGATGTCTGCCAATGCTTCAGAACTGCAGATTGAAGAGGCGAAGCGTTTCGGACAGAACCTGGGCATTATCTTCCAGATTCGTGATGATATCTTTGATTATTATGATTCCAAGGAGATAGGTAAACCTACTGGTAATGATATGGTTGAAGGAAAACTGACTTTGCCTGTAATATATGCTTTGAAGTCTACCGGTGATGAGGAGATGATGAAGCTTGCCAGAAAGGTAAAGGCTCATACTGTGACGGCTGATGAAATAGCTCAGTTAGTGGCATTTACAAAGGCAAACGGAGGTATTGAATATGCGGATAAGCGCATGTGGGATTTCCATGCCGAAGCCATGAATTTCCTCGATACTTATGTGGAGGATAAGGATATTTACAATGCCTTGAAGGCTTACCTGGATTTTGTGATTGAAAGAAAAGCTTAATATAAAAAGGGTTGGTTCTCAGCGAGAATCAACCCTTTGTTTTTTGTATTCTATTGATAATCAGTTACTTTTCTTTAGAAGTATTTAATCTCCTTGCCCAGAATTTCGCTCAAGAGGAGGTTAGTCAGGCGTGATGTGCCGAGGCGCAACCACTGGTTGGTCAGCCATTTCTCGCCCAAAACTTCCTTCACGATGGTGTAGTAAACTACGGCATCATGAACGGTATTGATACCACCTGCAGGCTTGAAACCAATCTGAATGCCAGTCTTTTCGTAATATGCCTTGATAGCCTGGCACATAACGTATGCTGCCTCAGGGGTAGCTGAGACCTTCTCCTTGCCTGTTGAGGTCTTGATATAGTCTGAACCTGAGTACATTGCGAGGATAGAAGCCTTCATGATGTTGCTGCAATTGTTCAGATCGCCTGTCTCCAAGATGCACTTCATCTTATGCTCTCCGCATGTCTCCTTGAGTTCCTGAATATCATCGCAGAGACCCTCGTAATCTTCGCTGAAGAACTTGCCAACAGGCATTACGATATCCACCTCTGTAGCACCATCCTTGATAGCCATAGCGGTTTCTGCGATCTTTACCTCGATAAAGGTCTGAGATGATGGGAAATTACCGCTTACTACAGCGATTTCTACGCCGTCAACCTCCAGACTCTGGCTGATAAGGCCGGCAAAGTTAGGGTAGGTACATACGGTTGCTACGTGAGGAAGCTGAGGATAATCCTTGGCAAACTGGTTCACCTTTTCAATCATCTTCAGGATGCTTTCTTCTGTATCTTCTGTATGGAGAGAAGTCAACTCGATGCTACCGAAGAGGAACTTCTTGACCTCCATGGTCTCATTCTCTGCTACCTTTTCATCGAGAATCTTCTTTACTGCAGCAGCTACTTCCTCATCATTGAGGTCGCAGTTGTACTGCTTCAAAACTGATAAATACTTGTCGTCTGACTCTTTATACTGTCCCTGCTGTGCAAGAACCTGTTCTTTAATACTGCTCATACTTAATGTTATTTATATAATTATTAAAGTTAAGTTTTTATATGAATAGCAATTTTAATTCTTGTTTTCTTGTTCTTTATCTTCCTGATGCTCAGATAGTTTTGGGTTGTTTTTATGTCTTTCAGAATCCCTTTTGGTCTTCTTGTCAAAACTCTTCTGGAGTTCTTCTGTCAAGTCAACCCCTGTCTGATTTGCCAGGCAGATAAGCACCCAAAGAACATCGGCCATTTCTTCGCCTAAGTTAGGTTTCTCGCCTTTCTTAAAACTCTGGTCGCCGTATGTTCGGGCAATGACGCGTGCCAGTTCGCCCACTTCTTCTGTGAGGCAAGCCATATTGGTAAGTTCGCTGAAATAGCGTACGCCATATTCTTTAATCCACTGATCTACAGCTTCTTGTGCTTCTTTTATTGTCATCTTCCTAATTCTTTTATGGGGAAAGATGCCTTTCTTTCAGGGTAGGGCATTATTCCTTGTTGTGAGTATCCATCATGATGGTTACCGGTCCATCGTTCAGTAAATCAACCTTCATATCGGCACCAAATTCGCCTGTTCCTACTGGCTTTCCGAGTGCATCGGATAGCTTTTTGCAGAACTCCTCATAGAGTGGAACGCTGATTTCGTGCTTGGCTGCTCTGAGCCAGCTTGGGCGGTTTCCTTTCTTGTAGCTGGCAAATAGGGTGAACTGGCTGATGACCAGAATCTCACCATTTATATCCATGATGGAGCGGTTCATAACATGGTTTTCGTCGTCGAAAACACGGAGTCCTATTACCTTTCTGACCAGCCAGTCTACATCTTCTGAAGTGTCGCTTTCCTCTATTCCCAGAAGGATCAGATAGCCTTGTCTGATGGCAGATTTAACCTCTCCTTCTATGGTAACTGAGGCGTGAGAGACACGCTGTATTACGATTCTCATATTACTATTTTGAACTTTGAATGATGAACATAGAACTTTATGAATAGCATTTATGGAATGCTTTGTTCTGTTCAATCCCTGTTATTGTTTATATATTATATATAGTATAGTTTGAACTGCAAATATACAACTTTTATTTCATATTCTCGCCTTTTTCTGCAAAATATTTTGCAAGAATTTCCGCCTTATGTGGGCCTAATACCTCTGAAAGTTGTTCCAACGATGCTTCTTTCATCTTTTTCACGCTCTTAAACTTGCTCAGAAGGGCTTCTCTAGCTTTCGGACCGATGCCTTTGATATCGTCTAATTCGGAGTGCAGAGCATGCTTGCTGCGTTTGTCGCGATGGAAGGTGATAGCGTATCTGTGCACCTCATCCTGTATCTGTGTCAGCACCTTGAACAGCTCACTTTCGGGTGGTAGGGCGATGGTTTGAGGAGGGAATCCGAAGAGGAGTTCGTTGGTTCTGTGACGGTCGTCTTTTGCAAGTCCTGCGATAGGGATATCCAGGTGTAATTCGTCAACAATAACCTCTCTGACGACGTCCATCTGACCCTTTCCGCCATCGGTAATAATGAGGTCCGGAAGTGCTGATCCTTCCTCTATCATGCGACTGTACCGGCGCCTTACCACCTCTTGCATGGATGCGTAATCATCCGGTCCTTCTACCGTCTTGATGTTGTATTTCCTATAGTCTTTTCTGGATGGTTTCATACCTTTATATACGATACATCCTGCCACGGCATCAGTACCGGATATGTTGGAATTATCGAAACATTCTATCTGGTAAGGCATCTTCGTAAGCTTTAATTTGGCTTGCAATTCCTTCATCAATCGGGTCTGTTTCTGCTCCGGATTGAGTTTTTCAGCCTGCTTCAGACGGTCGAATTTATACTGCTTGCAGTTCATTTCCGACAGTTCCAGAAGATGCTTTTTGTCACCTCTCTGAGGTACGAAAAAGGTTGCATCTTTCAGTTTCCATTCCATCTCGAAAGGCACGATTATCTCCTTCGAAGTGGAGTGGAAACGCTCTCTGATTTCCGGAATGGCAGTAATCAGAAGTTCCTCGTCACTCTCTTCTAACTTGCGCTTGTATTCGTATGTGAAGCTCTGGTTGATGGTGCCGTTTTTTACGTGAATATAGTTGATGAAGGCGTTCTTGTTAGCGTCATCATTCACGATTGTAAAGACATCAACATCCGTAATGGTGTGGCTTACTACCTCGCTTTTTGCCTCAAATTCATCCAGTAATTGGTACTTTTTCTTATATTCTTCTGCTATCTCAAAGCGTAGAAGTTCGGCATTTTTCATCATCAAATCGTAGAGATATTTGCTTACTTCCCGCGTGTTTCCCTTCAGAATTTCACGCGCCTGACGCATGTTTTCCTGATATTCCTCATAGCTCTGCTTGTTGATGCAGGGTGCTCCGCAGTTGTGGATATGATACTCCAGACACGGCTTGTATCTGCCTTCAGCTACGCCTTCCCTGGTGATAGGCATTCTGCAGGTTCGGGGTTTATAGAGCTTCTTGATGACCTCTAAAACAGCATACATGCTGCCGATATGAGGGTAAGGACCGAAGAAGGTTCCCACCTTTTTATTGATATGGCGAGTCTTGAAAATGCGTGGAAAATACTCGTTTGTTACACATATAGAAGGGTATGTCTTACCGTCTTTCAGCAGGACATTGTATCTTGGATTATACTTTTTGATCAGGCTGTTTTCAAGCAAAAGTGCGTCTTCTTCTGTGTTTACGACCGTATAAGATATGTCGTGAATCTTAGAAACAAGCACCTTTGTCTTGTATCTGTCTACCTCTTTATGGAAGTAGGAAGATACTCTTCTCTTCAGATTTTTCGCCTTTCCCACATATATAATCGTATGATTTTCGTCGTAATATTGGTAGCTTCCTGGCTTCTCCGGCATACTTAAAACGATGTTCTTAAGCCTTGCCAAGCGCTCCTCATTCTCTTGTTTCGTCATATTTTTACTTGTTTTTAAAGGGAAAACGAGCGTTACTGTTTCACGTGAAACGGCAACGCTCTAGTGTCTTTTACTGCTTCCATGCTGCATTCTCGCAGTATTTCTTGCAGTATTTTTGCTGCTTATAACTGTAATAAAGTAGTTACTTCAACGTCTGGATCAAAGGACTTTCTGCCTTCGAAATTCTCGTTTACGAGTTCGATAATGAAGTTGGCATATACCTTTTTCGGATGGAATTTCTTTACCAGATCGCATGCTGCTTTCATGGTTCCGCCAGTAGCGAGGAGGTCATCGTGGAGGAGTACGATGTCGTTCTCATTGATGGCATCTTCGTGGATTTCGATGGTGTCGATACCATATTCCTTAGCATAACTTTCCTGTACGGTTTTGCATGGAAGTTTGCCTGGTTTGCGGCATAAAACTACACCGGCTCCGAGACGTATTGCGAGGGCTGAAGACATTACGAAACCGCGTGATTCGATGCCTACAATCTTGGTGATTCCTTTGTCTTTGTAGAGTTCGTACATCTCATCGCTGATCTCTTTTAAAGATGCAGGATTCTTGAAAAGGGTTGATACATCGCGGAAGTTTACACCCTTGATTGGCCAATCTGGAATGCAACGCAGATTGTCTAATAATAGCTGATTGTTCATTACTTTTTTATGCTTTAAATTGATACTTATTTTATTCTTTTTTTTGTGCTTCTTTTAATGGGCTTTTTGCCCGTTTGTTTTTGCGTTTTACTTGATTTTATCAGCTTTTGTTTCACGAATTGCTGAAGTTTTACTTTAACCGCAAAACACTTGATGCAACCTTTCTTAAGCGGTTGAGCATCAAATGTTTTGCTGATAACCTGTTTCACGTGAAACATTTGGGATTCCCTTGTTTTTCGCTGTGAAACGGCTTATCTTCCGAGTAATACAAGCATCACGTTGATATCGCTTGGTGATACGCCCGGAATTCGGCTTGCCTGTGCCAAAGTTTCCGGGTCGATTCGCTCGAGTTTCTGGCGTCCTTCTGTAGAGATTTCGTGGAGCTCGGAATAGTTGAAACGGCCCTTGATTTTGATGTCCTCCAAACGGTGCATCTTGTCGGCAATGAGACGCTCTCGTTCGATGTAACCTTTGTACTTCATCTTGATTTCTGCAGCTTCCGTTATCTCTTCCTTTCGGTTGGCTGGTGTTTCCAGTGCAGCCTTCAGGTCCGGAATAATCTCCGAAAGATTCGTGAGATTCAGGTGCGGACGAGCGATGAGGTCGATGAGCTTGCAGCCGGCGCGAAGTGGAGTAGTACCGAGTGCTTCCAGTTTTGGATTTATCTCATCCTTCTTGATAGGATAGTTGGCGCAGAATTCAATGATTCTTTCGATGGCTTCTTTTTTCTCTATCCACCAGTCGTAACGGTCGCGTTTGGCAATTCCGAGTTCGTATGCTTTTTCTGTGAGTCGGGCATCGGCATCGTCCTGGCGGAGCAGAATGCGGTATTCGGCTCTGGAGGTAAACATGCGGTATGGTTCGTCAACTCCCTTTGTGGTGAGGTCATCGATGAGTACGCCGATATAACTCTCGTCGCGATTCATCTCAAATGTCTTGTCTCCGACACAATGCAGGGCTGCGTTGATTCCTGCCACGGTTCCCTGACCTCCTGCTTCTTCATAACCGGTAGTTCCGTTCACCTGTCCGGCAAAGAAGAGGCCTTTGATGATTTTCGACTCCAGTGAATGTTTGAGTTGGGTAGGGTCGAAGTAATCGTATTCGATGGCGTAACCCGGTCTGTAAATCTTCGCATCTCTCAATGCCGGAATCTCATGAAGAGCGTTCAACTGGATTTCCATCGGCATGCTTGAAGAAAAACCGTTCAGATACATCTCGTTCGTATCTTCGCCTTCCGGCTCCAGAAAGAGCGGATGCTGATCTTTGTCGGGGAAGGTAACGAGCTTGGTTTCGATACTCGGACAGTAACGTGGACCGGTACTCTGAATCTGACCATTATATAAAGGTGAGTCAGCGAGACCGCTTTTTAAAGTTTCGTGTACCTTCTTGTTTGTGTAGCAAGTCCAGCAAGGCAATTGTTTCAGAACCCGGTGTTCGCCCATATAAGAGAACTGGTGAAAATCGCTGTCGCCCGGCTGTTCTTCCATATCTTCGAAATGAACACTTCTCTTGTCTATTCTGACCGGAGTTCCGGTTTTCATTCTGGCTGTAGTGATACCCCATCGGGTGATGCTCTCTGTAAAGTTGTGTACGGCAGGTTCGGCGCATCTTCCGCCTTCTACCATCTTTCTTCCTACATGCATCAGGCCGTTCAGGAATGTTCCAGCGGTGATGATGATGCTCTTGGCGTAGAACTCGGCTCCCCAGATGGTTTTTACGCCGATGGCCTCTCCGTTAGCAACGAGCAGTTCGTCTGCTTGGTCTTGCCAGATGTCGAGGTTGTCGGTATGGTCGAGGATGGTTCTCCATTCCCAGATAAACTTTCCTCTGTCGCATTGGGCACGGGGGCTCCATACGGCAGGACCTTTGCCGATGTTGAGCATTCGGAACTGGATGGCGGTTTTATCCGTTACGATACCCATCTGTCCGCCCAATGCATCGATTTCGCGCACAATCTGTCCCTTGGCAATACCTCCGATGGCGGGGTTGCAACTCATCTGACCAATCTTGTTCATATCCATCGTTATCAAACAGGTTTTGGCACCCATGTTTGCAGAGGCTGCAGCAGCCTCGCATCCGGCATGTCCTCCACCGATAACGAGCACGTCATAATTGAATTTCATACTTCGTTTAATCTATATTTTTTCTAATTTTCGGCAAAAGTAAGAAATAAAATCGAAATTTTAGCAAAAATACTTTGATAAATCATTAAAATATAGTAATTTTGCAGCAGACTTGCGAAAATATACCTAGAAATGAGGATTGCAGAATGCCAAAAAATAGGTATTGCAGGGACGAAAAGTGTGGAATATAAATTAGTTTCAAACAGTTAAATAATTAAATTTCAATCATTTATGTGGTTAATCAATTCATCTATTGGTAGAAAGGTAGTGATGTCAGTAACTGGTATCGCTCTTATTCTATTCTTGACATTCCACGGTTGCATGAATGTTGTTGCTCTCTTCTCAGGAGATGCTTACAACATGATTTGCGAATTGTTGGGTGCTAACTGGTACGCCGTAGTTGCAACTTTAGGTTTGGCAGCTTTGGCAGTTTGTCACATCGTTTACGCTTTCATCCTGACAGCACAGAACCGTCGTGCTCGCGGTAACCAGCGTTACGAGGTAACAGCAAAGCCAGAGAAAGTAGAGTGGGCTAGCCAGAACATGTTGGTGCTCGGTATCATCATCGTTCTCGGTTTGTTGCTTCACCTCTTCAACTTCTGGTACAACATGATGTTTGCTGAGCTTTTGGGTACTAGCTTCGGTCACAGCCCAGCAGACGGCTTCGCATTCATTCAGGACACCTTCGCTAACCCAGTATTTGTAGTCCTCTACATCATCTGGTTGGTAGCTCTTTGGTTCCACCTCACTCACGGTTTCTGGAGTGCTATTCAGACTCTCGGTTGGAGCGGTAAGACTTGGTTCTGCCGTTGGAAGATGATCGGTATGATTTACTCTACCATCCTGCTTCTCCTCTTCATCGTAGTTGTATTGGCATTCGCTTTCGGTTGCGCTCCATCTTTGTGCTGCGCATAATTCGTGTAATCATTTAAGTATTAAAAAAGATTATGGCAAAAACATTAAATTCTAGAATACCTGAAGGACCAGTTGCTGAGAAGTGGACCAACTATAAGGCTCACCAGCGTTTGGTTAACCCAAAGAATAAGTTAAAGCTCGACGTTATCGTTGTAGGTACAGGTTTGGCAGGTGCTTCTGCTGCTGCTTCTCTCGGCGAGATGGGCTTCAACATTTTGAACTTCTGCATCCAGGACTCTCCACGTCGTGCTCACTCTATCGCAGCACAGGGTGGTATCAATGCAGCTAAGAATTATCAGAATGATGGTGACTCTGTTTACCGTCTGTTCTATGATACAGTAAAGGGTGGTGACTACCGTGCTCGTGAGGCTAACGTTTACCGTTTGGCTGAGGTGAGCAACGACATCATCGACCAGTGCGTAGCTCAGGGCGTTCCTTTCGCTCGTGAATACGGTGGTATGCTGGCTAACCGTTCTTTCGGTGGTGCTCAGGTATCTCGTACATTCTATGCTAAGGGTCAGACAGGTCAGCAGCTCCTCCTCGGTGCTTACTCTTCTTTGAGCCGCATGGTTGAGGCAGGTAAGGTTAAGCTCTTCACCCGTTACGAGATGGAGGATATTGTGATCGTTGACGGTCACGCTCGTGGTATCATCGCTAAGAATTTGATTACAGGTAAGTTGGAGCGTTTCTCTGCCAACGCCGTAGTTATCGCTACCGGTGGTTATGGTAACGCATACTTCCTTTCTACAAACGCTATGGGTTGTAACTGTACAGCAGCTATCCAGTGCTACCGCAAGGGTGCTGACTTCGCTAACCCATCTTACGTTCAGATTCACCCTACATGTATCCCAGTTCACGGTACAAACCAGAGTAAGTTGACTTTGATGTCAGAGTCACTCCGTAACGATGGTCGTATCTGGGTTCCTAAGAAGATTGAGGATGCTAAGGCATTGCAGGCTGGTACAAAGAAGGGTTCTGATATTCCTGAGGAAGACCGCGACTACTACTTGGAGCGCCGTTACCCAGCATTCGGTAACCTGGTTCCTCGTGACGTGGCTTCTCGTGCAGCTAAGGAGCGTTGCGACAAGGGCTTCGGTGTCAACAACACAGGTCTTGCCGTATTCCTCGACTTCTCTGAGTCTATCAACCGTCTCGGCATCGACGTTATCCTTCAGCGTTATGGCAACCTCTTCGATATGTACGAGGAGATTACCGACGTTAACCCAGGTGAGTTGGCTAACGAGATCAACGGCGTGAAGTACTACAACCCAATGATGATCTTCCCTGCTATCCACTATACAATGGGTGGTATCTGGGTTGACTACGAGTTGATGACCACTATCCCTGGTCTCTTCGCTATTGGTGAGTGTAACTTCTCTGACCACGGTGCTAACCGTCTTGGTGCTTCTGCTTTGATGCAGGGTTTGGCTGACGGTTACTTCGTATTGCCATACACCATCCAGAACTACTTGGCCGATCAGGCATTGTGGCCAAAGCTCTCTACCGATCTCCCAGAGTTCGCAGAGGCAGAGGCAGGTGTTCAGAAGGAAATCGACCGCCTGATGGGTATCCAGGGCAAGCGCTCTGTAGATTCTATCCACAAGGAGTTGGGTCACATCCTTTGGGAGCACGTAGGTATGGGTCGTACCAAGGAAGGTCTTGAGGAAGGCTTGAAGAAGATGAAGGCTCTGCGCGAGGAATTCAACAAGAACCTCTTCATCCCTGGCAAGAAGGAAGGCTTGAACGTAGAGTTGGATAAGGCTATCCACTTGCGTGACTTCATCTTGATGGGCGAGTTGATCGCTTACGATGCATTGCACCGCAACGAGAGCTGTGGTGGTCACTTCCGTGAGGAGTACCAGACAGAGGAAGGCGAGGCAAAGCGTGATGACGAGCACTTCTTCTACGTAGGTTGCTGGGAGTATCAGGGCAACGATACAACTGCTCCAGTGCTCAACAAGGAACCTCTCGAGTATGAGGCAATTAAGGTACAGACAAGAAATTACAAGAATTAAAAAGCGAACAAGACAATGGCAAGAAATATAAGTTTCACAGTTAAGTATTGGAAGCAGGACGGTCCTACAGCACAGGGTCACTTCGATACACACGAGATGAAGAACATCCCAGATGATACCTCATTCCTCGAGATGCTCGACATCTTGAACGAGGAGCTCATCGAGTCAGGTCAGGAGCCTTTCGTCTTCGACCACGACTGCCGCGAGGGTATCTGCGGTATGTGCTCTCTCTATATTAATGGTACACCTCATGGTAAGACTGAGCGTGGTGCTACAACATGTCAGCTCTACATGCGTCGTTTCAACGATGGTGATGTTATCACCGTTGAGCCTTGGCGTTCTGCTGGTTTCCCTATCATCAAGGACTGTATGGTAGACCGTTCAGCATTCGACAAGATCATCCAGGCAGGTGGTTACACCAGCATTCGTACTGGTCAGGCTCAGGATGCCAACGCTATCCTGATTCCTAAGGAGAATGCAGACGAGGCAATGGATTGCGCTACATGTATCGGTTGCGGTGCTTGTGTTGCTGCATGTAAGAATGGTTCTGCTATGCTCTTCGTCAGCTCAAAGGTTAGCCAGCTGGCACTTCTCCCACAGGGTCGTGTAGAGGCTGCTGCCCGTGCTAAGAAGATGATTGCACGCATGGATGAGCTCGGATTCGGTAACTGTACAAACACTCGTGCTTGCGAGGCTGTTTGTCCTAAGAACGAGTCTATCGCTAACATCGCCCGCTTGAACCGTGAGTTCTTGAAGGCTAAGTTGGCTGACTAATCCATCGTTTCTTTTGAGACACCGGAATTTTCTCTCTGCATCTTTACGGATGCGAGAGAATTTTCCCAACAACTCTTCACTCTTCACCTTTTGCGTGTAAGTAGTTGAAGGATAGGAAGTTGGGCGGGTGAAGAGTTTTTTTTACTCTTCACCCGCCCTTCACCTTTTTAGGCTGTTGGCAGCTAAGCGGCTCTGCGTTTATACCTTTCCCAAAATCGTAAAAGGTGAAGAGTGGTGAAGAGTGGGTGAAGAGTGCCGAAAATCTCTTCACCTATGTAATGTGTTGTGCTTCAGTTGTTTATACAGAAAAGGTGAAGAGTGAAGAGCTGATTGCGATATTCCTGCCAACCATGCTTCTTTTGAAATAAGAGAAAGGATGTTTGGCAAACTGTTATACAGGAACAGCCGACTAGCCTCTGTTTCGCTAGTCGGCTGTTTGCCTTTTGCCAGTATGCTGTTTTTCTTCTGCCAGCCTTCTGTTTTTCCTAGTCAGTTGTTTTATCTCCGATAGTTATGTACTGAACTTTCGCAAGTTTTGCCCCATACGCCCTGTAAGGGCAGAAGCTCCTAGCCCAGGGGCATCGCCCTGGGTATAATGGCAATCAGCAAGGCGCCCTGTAAGGGCAAAAGCTTTGTATATTGCCCGGTATTTTAAAGCTTTTGCCCTTTACCTTTCCGCTACGCACCGGTGACCGTTGGTTCAGGGCGTGGGAGTTTACATGCGAAATTTGAGTAAATTATCAGATATTCTGAGAAATATTTTGTAATCTCATCAGAATATCGTAAATTTGCGGTTATTAAGAATAAGTAATGTAATGACGAATCACTCAACAGAAATAATGAACCAAGCAACGCTTGATTTTATCCGCCAGCATCAGGACGATGATGTTCGCCAGTTGGCTTTCCTCGGCAGCAAGTATCCCGAGGTAGATATGCCTTTCGCTCTCGACCAGATTCGCGGGCGAAAGATGGCTCGTGTGAAACTGCCCCGTTGGGCAAACATCGATGGCATTATCTATCCCCCTCATATTTCGATGGAGCAATGTTCGTCAGAGCAAACGGCACTTTATAAGGCTGAACTCGCTGCCCGGCTGCTCGGTTTGTCTCCTTCATCATCCGAAAACGGAGAAGAAAAGGAGATGGAGAGCGAAAACGCCTCAAATCTTCATCTTTCTGAAATTTGCGAATTTGCGGGCAAAGGGGCAGTTGATTCAGAATTCGCCAAAAATGAAGCTACTTGCAAAAAGCAACAGATATTAACAGAATCAAAAGAGAATGTTAATGAAATGAAAGAAAAACCTCATGAAGGAGATTTTTCTGAAGAAACCGGGTTTGTTGACCTGACCGGCGGCTTCGGAGTAGACTTCTCTTACATCGCTTCCCGATTGGGCGTGAAGTCGATGTATGTGGAGCGTCAGGCTCATCTCTGTGAAGCAGCGAAGGAAAACTTTGGGCGGTTGGGCTTGAAGAACGCCATCGTGAAGAATGGAGACGGAATAGAGGTGCTGCATTCTTTTGTTTCAAAGAAGGATGATGCTGCATCAGAATCTTTAGGCATAACTGAAGACCAGTCTCAGTCATTACTTAAGACCAACCTTGGTCTTAAGCTGATCTTCATCGATCCTGCCCGTAGAGACGATGCGGGCAACAAGGTAGTATCCTTGAAGGATTGCACGCCCGATGTCACCGTTTTGCAGGAAGAAATGCTTTCGAAGGCAGATTACGTCATCATCAAACTCTCTCCGATGCTCGATTGGCACCGTGCCATAAGCGAATTAAACTGCGTACAAGAGGTTCATATCATCTCCGTGAACAATGAGTGCAAGGAACTCCTTTTAGTGCTCTCAGCTCGAAATATGGGCGGAAAGGTGGCTTCATCGGCAGATGGAGCAGCTGGAGAAGTAAAACATGCCGGGAGTCTCCGTATTTATTGTGTCAATGATGCCCAGTCCTTCGTCTGCGAAGAGTTGGATATGGAGTCTTCTTCGGTGAAGATAGCCCCATCCACCCTTGAAGAGATGCAGTATCTTTACGAGCCGAATGCCTCTCTGATGAAAGCCGGCTGTTTCGGTGTTCTTTCCAAGCGATATGATGCAAGGATGCTTTCCAAGAACAGTCATCTTTTCGTGAGCCGTGAGCCTATCGCCGTCTTCCCCGGCAGAAGTTTCCGCATCATTGCCATCTCCTCCTTTAATAAAAAGGAGTTGAAGCGTCATCTGTCAGGAATCACCAAGGCGAACATCGCCATCCGCAACTTCCCTCTTTCCGTAGCAGAATTGCGCAAGCGATTGAAGTTGAAGGATGGTGGCGAAACCTATATCTTCGCCACCACATTGAGCGACGAAAGCCATGTGCTGGTAATAACGGAGAAAGCTTAGAAAACCTCGAAAATGTGTAAAATGTAAAGGTCTGAAAAGAAAAATATATCAGCAACAGCTTGATAGAGAAAAAATAGGTGAGGTGTGCTGCCACAGTGGCGTTTTATCTCTTTAATGAAAAAGTTCCAAGTGGGAGAAATGCCACTTGGAACTTGACGTATTATTTTCTTTTTTCCTTGAAGAACTTCTCGAAGAAGTCCATTTGCTTTTGATTTTGAACAGGACCCAAATGCAGTCCTTCCTTCATAATCATCACCGTTGGTTTACCTTCCTGGTAGCTAGTCCAGAAAGGAAGGCTATCCCCATTTGGATTGCCAGTCTTGGTAAAGTTGATCCAGTAGCGTGACATGATTTGTTCCATGTGCTGCTCCGTCTCGGTCATCTTTCCAGAGCCAAACTTATAGCCATAGATGAATGGCATCTCTGCCACATGGCTGGCTCCTCCCTTGCGGCTTTTCACGATGGTGTTCTCAGAGTCTTGGTCAAAGTAATACATATACACCTTGCCCTTGCCGGTCTTGCTCTGCAGGTTAGCCCAGGCATACGTTCCCCATGCAAAGGAGCCATCACGGAAAATGTCGGATTGAGCGAAGTAGGTTTCTTCCTCTGTCTTGGCAGGATAGAGACTGAGAACCTGGTCTGCCCAACTTCCATATATCTCATGGATTCTTTTCTCATAGTCACTTACACTGCCAGGGCGGCTAAACATACTTCCTTCGTCGCTGTTGGTTCCTATGATGACATTTACATCATTGTAGCTTCCCTTTTCATAGAGCTTATACTGGTCATCGGTGATGGAGTAGCCGTCAACGTTCGGCCAAAAAGACTCAAAGGCGGTATTCTTCACGATGTCCATAGCCGGAACTTTTCTTAGCTGCTTCAAGTTCTTAGCCTTGAGTTTCTTTTGAAGGAGAAGTCCACCTGCTTCTGCCGCTTTGGTAGTGAGCATGGCTGTGTTACCATTTCTGCTTTCACCCACAGGCCAGAAGGAGCTACCACTTTCGCTGATGGCTCCTCGGAAGAGTCCCTTGGCAAGGGGAGAGGCGCATAGTATACTTACCGAGATACCACCGGCAGATTCTCCAGCAATGGTAATCTTGTCTGGGTCTCCACCGAAGGCAGCGATATTGTCGTGAATCCATTTTAAGGCCATCACTTGATCAAGGATGCCATAGTTACCAGATATGTTCTTGCCTGATTCCTTACTCAGCTTTGGATGTGCCATGAATCCCAAGGCTCCCAAGCGGTATTCTATGCTGCAATAGATGATGCCTTCCTTGACAAAGCTTTCCTGAGTTCCACTGTAGGAGCCAGTAAGAAAGGCTCCTCCATGAATCATCACAAATACAGGGAGTTTGTCATTCTTACTCTTGGCTGGCGTTTCCACACTGAGGTATAGGCAGTCCTCGCTCATGCCCTGCGCACCACCATTTTGGTTAGGGTCGATGGGCTGTGGTGGACGGTCTCCCCATTTGTCAGCTTTGAATACTCCCTTCCAAGGCTTCTTGCTCACTGGGGCTTTCCATCTGAGGTTGCCCACTGGTGCTTCTGCGTATGGGATTCCCTTGTATAAGGCGAATCCTTCATGTTCCACACCTTCAATTTCCCCTTGCTCCACTGTTGTTCTTAGCAGTTGGGCGTTAGCTGCCGATAGGCAAAAGAGTGTCAGGGCAGCTGTCAGTAGATGTCTTTTCAATCTCATTTCTGGTTATTCCATTAATTCCGTAACACTATTATTAATTAAACGTTTTAAGAACCTGAGCAGTAGAAAGTTACTCCGGATTTTGCTATGTCAGAATTTTCACTTATCTTAGTGTTGCGAAAAGAAAACAAGCAAAACTCTGATATGACATGGCAAAGATACAAATTAAATCTGAGAAACTCACTCCTTTTGGAGGAATATTTTCGGGTCATGGAGCAATTTGACTCCACATTGTCATCTGTAATCGACTCCACCCTCAGAATTTCACTACTCATTTGATGAACCATCTCTCGCTTCATCCGACACTTCGCACTTCTCGCCAGTGTTGGAGAGAATAGATGATCGAGCTTTTTCTTATTGTGATTCCTTGGAGAATGTTAGTTTTCCGCCAGTGCTTAAAACTATCGGTAAAGATATTCCGCCAAAACCATCACTAAATGGGTGATATAGGCTAGTTTGGGAGCTGTAATTAAAAATTAACCCCTAAAAAACTGCAAAAAAAGTAGCAATATTTGGTAATTTGCCAAAATATTGCTACTTTTGCATTTATAATATTGCAAACTAGTTTGAAAATCATGTCATTAATAGAAATTAAAAAGGTCGAAACAAAGAAGGACTTGAAGACGTTCATCGACTTCCACTACGACCTCTACGAAGGCAACGAATATGATGTGCCTAATCTTTTCAGCGACGACATGAATACTCTGAGCAAGGACAAGAACGCAGCGTTCGAGTTCTGCGAGGCAGAGTATTTTCTTGCCTATAAGGACGGCAAGCTGGCAGGTCGCGTCGCTGCCATTATCAATCATAAGGCAAACAACAAATGGGGCAGGAAATCGGTCCGTTTCGGCTGGATTGATTTCATTGACGACCGCGAGGTTTCCAGGGCTCTTCTCGATGCTGTAGAGAAATACGGTAAGGAGAAGGGAATGGAAGATATTGTAGGTCCGTTGGGTTTTACCGATATGGATCCAGAAGGCATGCTTACCTGGGGCTTTGACCAGCTAGGCACCATGCCTACCATTTATAATTATTCATATTATCCGGAGCACATTGAGGCTCTGGAGGGTTTTACCGTAGATAATAAGTATGTAGAGTATAAACTGATGGTGCCAGATACCATCCCAGAGAAATATTCCAAGATAGCGGCGATGATAGAGAAAAGATACAATCTCCATGTCCGCAAACTTACCCGTAAGGATATTTATCAGGGCGGATACGGACAGAAGATTTTCGACCTCATCAATGATACATACAAGCATCTCTATGGTTATTCCGAACTTTCACAGAAGCAGATAGACCAGTACATCAAGATGTATCTGTCTTTGCTCGACCTGAACTTTGTAACAGCCATAGAAGACTGGACTACCGAGGATCATAAGATGATAGGTATCGGTATTACGATGCCTTCCCTTTCCAGAGCTCTGCAGAAGTGTCATAGGGGCAGGCTGCTTCCTTTTGGCTGGTGGCATCTGCTGCGCGCCATCAAGTTCCATAAAACCAAGATTGTCGACCTTCTGCTCATCGGTATCCAGCCAGAATACCGTGCTAAGGGTGCCAATGCGCTGCTCTTTGCCGACCTGATTCCTATCTATCAGAAGTATGGAATCGAGTGGGGAGAAACACAGGTGGAAATGGAAGAAAATGCTGCCGTGCAGGGACAATGGGGCGTCTTGGATCCAATCCTTCACAAGCGCCGCAACTGCTATATTAAGAGTATCAGGTAAATAGTAATTGTTGTGTTGGCAATTATCTGATAAACAGAATATTGCAACATCATTTGCTATGTTATAAGAAAATAAATAAGAATAACTAAGGAGGAATCATGTCTGAAGATAAAAACTTAGGTAACAGCGAATTGAATGCCGCTGATGAGCTTACCAATGCCCCTCAGGAGCAGCAGCCGGTAGAATATACCGACGATAACATCCGCCACTTGAGCGATATGGAGCATGTGCGCACCCGTCCGGGTATGTACATCGGTCGTCTGGGAGATGGAAATCTGCCGGAAGATGGTATTTATGTGCTCTTGAAGGAGGTGGTAGACAACTCTATCGATGAATTCAAGATGGGCGCAGGTGCCCGTCTGGAAATCGATATCGAGGACAATCTGCGTGTCAGCGTGCGCGACTATGGTCGTGGTATTCCTCAGGGAAAGCTCGTTGAGGCTGTAAGTGTGCTGAATACCGGCGGTAAGTACGACAGCAAGGCGTTCAAGAAGAGCGTTGGTCTGAACGGTGTGGGTGTGAAGGCGGTCAATGCCCTCAGTTCCCACTTCGAAGTAAAGTCGTACCGCGACGGAAAGGTGCGCCATCTGAAGTTCGAGAAAGGTATTTTGAAGAGCGACACGACGGAAGATACCGAGGACGAGAATGGTACCTTTATCTTCTTCGAGCCGGATAATACACTCTTCAAGAACTATTCCTTCCACGATGATTTCGTGGAAACGATGCTCCGCAACTATACTTATCTGAACACCGGACTCACCATCATGCACAATGGCCGCCGCATCTTGAGTCGCCATGGTCTGCAGGA
Organism: Segatella copri; assembly: GCF_024330485.1. Classification (GTDB taxonomy): domain Bacteria; phylum Bacteroidota; class Bacteroidia; order Bacteroidales; family Bacteroidaceae; genus Prevotella; species Prevotella copri_L. The sequence continues at coordinate 43,537 of NZ_JANDWX010000022.1, forward strand.
TTTGCTGAGCGATAATATGACCAACGAAGGTCTCTACGACATCGTCCACATGAAGGGCGAGGACATCGAGATTGCCTTCACCCATACCAACCAGTATGGCGAGGAATACTATTCCTTCGTCAACGGTCAACACACCACCCAGGGAGGTACGCATCAGAGTGCCTTCAAGGAGCATATTGCCAAGACTATCAAGGAGTTCTACGGCAAGTATGAGTATGCAGACATCCGAAACGGACTGGTGGCTGCCATTGCCATCAACGTAGAAGAACCGGTCTTCGAGAGTCAGACCAAGATTAAGCTCGGAAGTACTACGATGACGCCGAATGGTGGCGAAACCATCAATAAGTATGTGGGCGATTTCCTGAAGAAGGAAGTAGACAACTATCTCCATATCCACAAGGATGTAGCTGAGATTCTGGAGAATAAGATCAAGGAGAGCGAACGCGAGCGCAAGGCAATGGCGGGCGTTACCAAACTCGCCCGTGAGCGTGCCAAGAAGGCGAATCTTCACAACCGCAAGCTTCGCGACTGCCGCATCCATTTCAGCGACGCCAAGAACGAGCGCAAGGAGGAGAGTTCTATCTTCATCACCGAGGGCGATTCTGCCAGCGGAAGCATCACCAAGAGCCGCGATGTGAATACCCAGGCGGTGTTCTCGCTGCGTGGTAAACCGCTCAACAGCTTCGGTCTTACCAAGAAGGTGGTTTATGAGAACGAGGAGTTCAATCTGCTTCAGGCGGCTCTCGATATAGAGGACGGCTTGGATTCATTGCGTTACAACAAGGTGATTGTGGCAACCGATGCGGATGTCGACGGAATGCACATCCGCCTGCTCATCATCACCTTCTTCCTTCAGTTCTTCCCAGATCTCATCAAGAAGGGCCATGTCTACGTGCTTCAGACTCCATTGTTCCGAGTGCGCAACAAGCGAACCAAGATCAAGAACAAGCAGGCCGTGGCTGATGCGGATGCGAAACTGGGAAGCAAGGAGAAAAAGAGCGATTTCATCACGCATTACTGTTACAGCGATGAGGAGCGCCAGCAGGCAATTCGCGATTTGGGCCCTGATCCTGAAATCACCCGATTCAAAGGATTGGGAGAGATTTCGCCTGATGAATTCGCCCATTTCATCGGTCCCGACATGCGGTTGGAGCAGGTTACGCTGCATAAAACCGATCAGGTGCAGAAGCTGCTGGAATATTATATGGGTAAGAACACGATGGAGCGCCAGAACTTCATCATCGAAAATCTGGTGATAGAAGAGGATATTCCGGAGGAAGACTCAGCACCGCTGGATTAAATGAAGTGAAGAGTGAAGAACGAAGTTTAAAAAAATGAAGAAATATCTATTCTTAGCACTGGTAGCATTTCTGGCAGTAACTTCTGCCAGTGCCCAGTTGCGTATCAAGATGGGCAAGAACAGCCCGATAGAGAAGTTGGGAAGGGCTGAAATTGCCATTACCAACCTTTATGTGGATAGTGTGGATGAGAATAAGCTCGTAGAGGACGCCATCCGAGGCATGCTCGAAAAGCTCGACCCTCATTCTTCTTACGCTACAGCCAAGGAAACCAAGGCGATGAACGAGCCGCTGAACGGCAGTTTTGATGGCATTGGCGTGCAGTTTAACATGGTAGATGATACGCTCCTCGTTATCCAGCCGGTTACGAACGGACCTTCCGAGAAGGTGGGAATCATTGCCGGCGACCGCATTGTGGCTGTAAACGATACTGCCATTTCGGGCGTGAAGATGAGCAAGGAGGAAATCATGAAGCGCCTTCGTGGTCCTAAGGGAACAACGGTGAATCTTACCATTGTGCGCCGTGGCATCAAGGATAAGCTCATCTTCAAGGTAAAGCGCGATAAAATTCCGGTAACTACGATGGATGCGGCTTATATGATTCGTCCGGGCATCGGATACATCCGATTGGGAAGCTTCGGTCTTACCAGTCATAAAGAGGTAACAATAGCGATGGATTCGCTGAAAAAGAAGGGAATGAAGGACCTTATCTTCGACCTTGAGGATAATGGCGGAGGCTATCTTCAGGCTGCGGCTCAGATTGCCAACGAGTTCCTGCAGAAGGGCGATCTCATCGTTTATACCAGCGGTCGTGCAGCGCCTCGCCAGGAATACAAGGCGCAGGCTAACGGCAGATGGCGCAAGGGCAAGGTGGTGGTGCTCACCAATGAGTTTACCGCTTCTGCCGCCGAGATTGTTTCCGGAGCCATCCAGGATCAGGACCGTGGCGTAGTGGTTGGTCGCAGAACCTTCGGCAAGGGATTGGTGCAGCGTCCGCTGACCTTTGATGATGGCAGCGAGATTCGTCTCACCATCGCCCATTACTATACGCCTAGCGGCAGATGCATCCAGAAGCCTTATAAGAAAGGTGACAGATTGGATTATGCGATGGATCTGGACAAGCGTTACAAGCATGGCGAGTTCACCAACCAGGACAGCATCCATCTTTCAGACAGTCTGAAGTATTATACCTTGCGCAAGCATCGTGTAGTTTATGGTGGTGGTGGAATCATGCCAGATTATTTCGTTCCGCTGGATACAACCAAGTACACCAAGATGCACCGTCAGTTGGCAGCCAAGAGTATCGTCATTAACCACAGTCTGAAGTTCATCGATGCGCATCGTAAGGAGCTGAAGAGCCAGTATAAGGATTTCGATAAGTTCCTCGCCACCTACGAGGTTCCTTCTTCGCTGATAGATGGCATTATCGCCGAGGGCAAGAAGGAGAAGATAGAGCCAAAGGATGAGGCTGAATTAATTCAGACGAAGAAATACCTCGCCCTGCAACTGAAAGCCCTTGTTGCAAGAGATATCTGGGATATGAGCCAATACTTCCAGGTTTGGAACGAGACAAACGAGATAGTTCAGCGAGCCGTGCAGCTGCTGACTACGGGGAAGTAGGGAAGGTTAAGTGAAGAGTGAAGAACGAAGAGTGAAGAACGAAGAGTGAAGAAACAACGTTCGGCGTCCGAAGGGAAAGCCAATTCAAGTGCTTTGCTCGTGTAACAATAGAAAAAACGGCTGTTAACTGTTAACCTGTTAACCCCGTGAGGTAATGATATAAGAAAAGGTCGTGAGGTTCAATCAGAAATCTCACGACCTTTTCTTATCTTTTTCAGAAGTCATTTACTTCTTCTCATGCAGATGGTCCCATTTCAGATAGATTCCGGCAAGGATGGTGCCGGAAATGCTGTGCCAGGCGCAGCTGATGGCGCAAGGCAATACGGCGAGAGGCTGGGCTGCGAAGAAGTTGCCGGCAAGTACCGTAGCAAGACCGGCGTTCTGCATGCCGACCTCAATACTGATGGTACGCTTCTTGGCGGTATTGAATCCCGCACATTTGCCGGCAAGCCAACCGAGAAGATAACCCAGCGTGTTGTGGCAGAAAACCACGGCGAAAGTCCAGAGGAAAAGCGATAAGCCGCGGGCTACGAGGTCATCATGAACCGTAGAAATCACACCGCCTACGATGATTGCCAGACACGTAACGCTGATGCCCGGCATCAGACTCTGGATGGTAGGGAAGCAGTCTTTCTTGCCGTAAATATAGTTGAGGGCGCAGCCGATGGCTACAGGAATAATCGTTACGATGAGGATGTTGATGAACATTCCCACAGCATCTACATGGATAATCTCGCCTGCCGTAATCTTCATCAGCAGTGGAGTCATCACCGGTGCAAGAATGGTAGAGGCGCAGGTCATTCCTACGGAGAAAGCCACGTCGCCATGACACAGATAACTCATGATGTTGCTCGAAACGCCGCCCGGACAGCAACCTACCAGCAGGATTCCGAGTGCCAGGGCTGGGTCAAGATGCCACACATGAACCAGGGTATAAGCCACACCCGGCATGATGATAAACTGGGCACAGGCTCCGATGAAGACATCCAGCGGGCGTTGGGCCAGAATCTTGAAGTCGTTGGTGGTCAAGGTCAGACCCATGGTGAGCATGATGATGCCGAGAATGACGGTTTGAGTAGTTCCGCGCACCCAGTCGAAGGTATGTGGGAAGAAGAATGTGAACACTGCAACACCTATCACGAAGATAGATGTGTAATTGGCCAGCAGCTTGCTGAGCCCTTGAAATAACTTAAGCATAATTCTATTTCTTTTAAAATCCTGATATTTCTCTCTTATTTATTTCTTTCCTCGCTTTCAATATCGAGTGCAAAAGTACGTCTTTTCTTTCGGATAAACAAATTATTCTGCAAGAAAATGATAAGTTATAACATTTTTATAGGGTAGCGCTTGCAAATCTGCACGAATCTTTTGGGATTGTGCAAAATCATGTGCAAAATAATTCGGCTTTTCTTCTTTAATTCCGCAACAAATGTGTAACTTTGCACCCATATTATCGATAATAGTCATAGAATGAACGAAGATTTTGATATAAGACAAGAAATGGTTTCGCCTGCCGAAAAGGAATTCGAGAAGGCGCTGCGCCCGCTGAAGTTTTCTGATTTCAGCGGACAGAATGGCGTGGTAGAAAATCTCGAGGTCTTTGTTGAGGCTGCCAAATATCGTGGCGAACCGCTCGACCATACGCTCCTCCACGGTCCGCCGGGATTGGGTAAGACCACGCTGAGCAACATCATCGCCAACGAACTGGGCGTAGGATTCAAGATTACATCGGGTCCTGTGCTTGATAAGCCGGGCGATTTGGCGGGAATCCTTACTTCGCTGGAGCCCAACGATGTGCTCTTTATCGATGAAATCCACCGTCTTTCGCCTGTCGTAGAGGAGTATCTCTATTCGGCGATGGAGGATTACCGCATCGACATCATGATAGATAAGGGTCCTTCGGCTCGCAGTATCCAGATAGACTTGAATCCGTTTACCCTCGTGGGAGCGACAACGAGAAGCGGTCTGCTTACAGCTCCTCTGCGCGCCCGTTTCGGAATCAATCTGCATCTCGAATATTACGACCCGGCTACGCTTCAGAAGATTATCAAGCGAAGTGCGATGCTCCTGAAGGTGCCGATAGAGGATGAGGCGGCAGTGGAAATCTCCCGTCGTTCGCGCGGAACCCCTCGTATCGCCAACTCTCTGCTCAGAAGAGTGCGTGATTTCGCCCAGGTAAAGGGCAACGGAACCATCACTTACGATATTGCCCAAATGGCTCTCAAGGCGCTCAACATCGACCAGTATGGCTTGGATGAGATTGATAATAAGATTCTCACCACCATCATCGACAAGTTCCGTGGCGGTCCGGTAGGCGTAAGCACCATTGCCACGGCAATAGGCGAGGATGGCGGCACCGTAGAGGAGGTTTATGAGCCGTTCCTCATCATGGAGGGTTTCATCAAGCGCACGCCGCGAGGAAGAATGGCAACGCCGCTTGCCTACGAGCATCTCGGCAGAAATCCGTATACAAGCAATATTATGCAGGGAGACTTGTTTGAGTAATGTTTAATGTTAAATGTTGAATGTTGAATTAGGGCTAGCGCCGTAAAAGGATAAACATTTATGAAGATTGGGATTTTTACGGGTACATTCGACCCATTTACGATAGGACATCAGAACATTGCCGAGCGTGCCTTGCCGATGTTCGACAAGCTCGTGATTGCAGTGGCGGTGAGCAAGCTGAAGCACGCCAGCGAGGAAATCTCGAAGCGTGTGGAGGATATCAAGGCTGTTTTCCCGAAGGAATGTTCGGAACTGGTAGATGCGGAGGATGCATCTAAGGGTTATCGCCTGGAGGTGGTTTCTTACGATGATCTCACCATCGATTTGGCGCATCGCCTGGGAGCCAGGTTTCTGGTTCGTGGCGTCCGTTCTGCCAAGGATTTCGAGTACGAAAGGGAGCAGGCTGACATCAATAAGCAGTTGGGCGGCGTAGAAACCATCCTGCTGTTTTCGGACCCAAGATACAGCAGCATCAGCTCAACGCTGGTCAGGGAGCTGAGATTCTTCGGAAGAGAAGTAGATGAATTTTTACCAAAAATAAAATAAAAATAGGAGGAAGAAGCGTATGATAACATACAATGTAGACGGCGTGAAAATGCCAAAGATTAAGAAGCGTGATACGAGTGCCTGGATTCGCAAAGTGGCTGCCTCTCATGGCCGCAAGGTGGGTGAGATAGGCTATATGTTTGTAGATGACGAGAAGATTCTCGAAGTGAACAACGAATATCTGGGTCATGATTACTATACTGATGTCATCACCTTCGATTATGATGAGGATGATGTGATTAACGGCGACATCGTGATTTCGCTCGATACGGTCCGCACCAATGCCGAGCAGTTTGGCAAGACCTACGATGATGAGCTCCATCGCGTCATCATCCACGGCATCCTGCACCTCTGCGGAATCAACGACAAGGGTCCAGGAGAGCGTGAAATCATGGAGGAGAACGAGAACAAGGCACTCGCTCTGCTCGAAGGTGCTTCGATATTGAAGAAGTAAAGCCCTTCTCTATAATTTGAGGAAGCTAGGTTTCTTCAATTTCAGGTAGAAGTATAGAAAATACAGCTGTTAACTGTTAACCTGTTAACTCTTGGCAGTTAAGATGAACAGTTAACTCCTTAATGTGGTTAATGAAGCGGGCTGAAAGCCCAACAAGCTCTTAGCCCAGGGCAACACCCTGGGTATAAGGAAGATATAAAGGATTCGCCCTGTAAGGGCAAAAGCTTTCATATACGAGGCTTTTGCTCCTACAGGGCGGTTTGCTTTATTCTATCGCCTTTATTCTTTCCCGGCATTCTTTCAATATCTCTTTCAGTTCCTCCACGGTCGTGGCTCTCAGCATGGCGATTCTCGTCTGGCGGAAATCGGGGATGCCCTTGAAGATTGGGGAGGCGGCAAGGTGGCGACGGGTGTGGAGAATGCCTCTGTACTCGTCGATGCGCTCCACGTTGATGCGGAGCTGCTCCTCCAGAAGGTCAATCTTCTCATCCACGGTTAATGGGGCAGCACCCGTATTATCCAGGTAATCACGTATTTCCTTGAAAATCCAAGGGCGGCCGAAGGTGGCGCGGCCAATCATTACCGCATCTACGCCGTATCTCTCGAAGGCAAGCTTGGCTTCTTCCGGGGTCGTAATATCGCCGTTGCCGATGATAGGAATATGGATGCGGGGATTGTTCTTCACCTCTCCTATGAGGCTCCAGTCGGCTTCTCCGGTGTACATCTGGCTACGGGTTCTGCCGTGGATGGTGAGCGCCTGGATTCCGCAATCCTGTAGCTGCTCGGCAAGGTCGGTGATGATGAGGTTCTCGCAATCCCATCCCAATCGGGTTTTTACGGTTACGGGCACGTTGACCGCTTTTACTACTTCTCTTGTAATGTCGAGCATCAATGGGATATTTCGGAGCATTCCGGCTCCGGCACCCTTTCCGGCAACCTTCTTCACCGGGCAGCCGAAGTTAATGTCAATCACATCCGGCTTCGCCTGTTCTACGATTTTTGCAGCTTCCACCATATCCTCGGTGGTGCGACCGTAAATCTGAATGCCCACAGGGCGCTCTTCATCGCTTATCGTAAGTTTGCTGACGGTGCTCTTGATGCTTCTCACCAAGGCTTCCGCCGATACGAACTCAGTATAAACCATGGCGGCTCCGAATCGCTTGCAGAGCATGCGAAAGCCAATATCCGTTACGTCTTCCATCGGAGCGAGGAAGAGGGGCTGAGGCCCAAATTCTATATTACCTATTTTCATGAGTTTCGAGTGAAATCTTCTTATTCCTATGATGTATATCTTCTTTTTTGCGGCTGCAAAGTTACTGCTTTTTTCTGAAAATAAAGAAAATACTACTTCAAAAGATGATACATTCCCCCTGCAAAGGTCTTGATGACTCCCTTCATCTCCAATGTGAAGAGGAGGGAAGTGAGGCGAGAAATGTCGATATTCGTCTTTACGGAGATGAGATTCACTTGCAGGTCGTTGGTCTTGGAGAGGACTTCTACGACGAGTTGCTCCTCGGGCGATAATTCGGGAAAGAGGCTGCGCTCGATGCCTTGCTGCTTGGCTCGCATCAGGGTGGTGTCATCCTGCCAGCCCATATCCTTCACGAAGTCCTCGGCACTGGTGATGAGCGTGGCGCCGTTGTTGCGTATCAGGTTGTTGCAGCCCTCGCTGTAGTGGTCGCCTATCCTGCCCGGGAAGGTGAAGACGTCTCTGCCGTAGGATTGCGAAATATCGCAGGTGATGAGTCCGCCGCCATGAGCTGCGCTCTCTATCAGAATGCAGGCATCCGACATTCCCGCCACGATGCGGTTGCGGCGCACGAAGTTTATCTTATCAGCGTTTGTACGGGTAAGGAATTCGGTGAGCAGTCCGCCCTGTTCTATCATTCTTGCCGCCGTTTCCCGGTGCTGACGGGGATAGAGGTCATCGAGACCGTGAGCCAGCACGCCTATGGTTTCGTAGCCGCTGGCGAGTGCCTGGCGGTGCGCCACGATGTCCACTCCGTAGGCAAGTCCGCTCATGATGAGCACGTTGGGCGAGAGCTGCTTCAGGTCGGTGATGAAGCGGCGGATGAGGTCTTCGCCGTAAGGCGTGCAGTGGCGGGTTCCCACGATGTTGATGACGCGCTGCTGGTTGAGGTTGGCGTTGCCTTTATAGAAGAGGATGAGGGGTGCGTCATCGCAGTCTTTGAGGCGTTGCGGATAGCGGTCGTCGTTCATCGGAATGGGTTCTATTCCGTAGCGTATGTCGTACTCCAGTTCTTCCTCAGCGCGTTTTCGGGCTTCTTCGCAGTTCTGGATAGCGCTCACGAGTTTATCCGAGGCATCGGGGAGGATGTCTCTGAGGTTGTTCTTATGCTCCAGGATGAGCGTGGCGGAGCCTACCTTTCTGTATAGCTCCAGCATTCCTGCCAGGCTGAAGTAATTGAGCCTTGTCAGGAGGATGGTGTTTAGTATTTCCTGTTGGTCTGCCATAATCTTTGTCTTTTATCTCTTCAGGTATTCGTAACCGATGCGACAGCGAAGGCATTCCTTCCTGTCGCAGTATTCCTTCTTCAGCTGTATGAGCGCCTGGCTATCCCCGGCGTTCTCCACCGGCAGCCCGCATTCTTTCCACATCCTTACTATGTGGTTATTCTCAGCCTTCAGTTCCTCCAGGAAGTCGAAGGCGCGGTCGCAGTATTTCTCCTCGCCCCGGTGCCTGCCGTAGGCAAAGAGGATGGGAACCACGGTGTTGATGATGAGCAGATTGAGCGAGAAAGGGGAGAGGTGCTTCTCGTTACGGATGCTCGTGCTGCCGAAGGTATAATGGGTTTCCCAATACTCCGTTACGCTGGTTGAGAGCACCTGCTTTGCCTCCTTCACCGTGCTTGCCCCGAGCAGCTGGCTGAGCCCCGCACGGCGGTTATAATAGAGATTGGCGAGCTGCGAGATGCGGATGTGAGGGAAGTTCTGCGGGCGCAGGCGCAGGAAGCGCCACTGCTTGTAATCCATCGGCTGCAGTGAGAATTTATGCGAGAGATAGAGATATTCGTTCCTCAATCGGGAGAAATACCCGTCGTTCAGCGCGTCTTTCTGATATCTTTCGGGAATGGTGTTCAGCTCCAGCAGTCCGGCTTGCCCCAGGAAGATGGCTTCTATCTGGAAGAGGTCGTCGCGATGATGGTCTACGGCTCTCAGCGGCAGATGGTAAGCCCACTGCTCGAACGCGTCGCCGTTGATTCCGAACCCGTAGTTGCGCGCCAGGGTCACGAAGTAGGCGTTCTCCCAATCGCCGTTACATTGTTTTACGCGCGCCTCTATTGCATCGGTTTTCTGCGAAAGGCGCTCGGTTTGCAGGGCGCTCATCCAACTGTGCACGGTGAGGCGGGTGAGCGATGGGATAATCTGGTAGCAGGGAGGATACTGGTCGATGCTCAGCAGCTCCTGATAATGTTTCGATACGTTTTCGGGGATGTCGAGCTGCAACTGCACGAGGGGCTCGCCTTTCGAGTTCTTTGCCTCTACATCGATGGTTCCGCAAACGTGCAGGATAACGTTGTCGTAGCGTTCATCCTTGTCATGTCCGTGTACATACCAATCGCTTGCCTTGTCGTGAATCTCCACGTTTCCCACCCATAGGGTTCCGTTGAGTTTGATTTTGGCATTGAAGAAATCGGGCCCTGCATTGCGGTTGTGCAGTCCGGGGTCAATAACTTCCACAGCCTGGTGCCAGGTGGTTGTGAGTGGAGAGAGTGGGAAGAGCTTGTGCTTCCACACATAATGAAGGAGTTGCTCCATGTTGTTTCGGCTTTTATGGTTTATAGGATTGCCTCTTTCGGAACGCAAGTTCTTCGCTCGTGTGCGGAAGGGGTATTGAAAAATCAGCTGTTAACTGTTAACCTGTTAACCCTGAGGAGAGAAGTATTTCTCGAATGCCTTGTCGTAGTCCTCGCTGTTGCCCAGTTTTCCGTTGATGAGGCAGACGAGTTCTACGGTTGCTTTGAGGCAGAGTTTCTCGTCCTTGGCACGGAAGATGTCCTGATGGAAAACATATCTCACGCCCTGCTTCTCCAGCCACAGACGCGAGAAGAATTCATCATCGCATTGCAGCGGAACCTTGTACTGTAGGTTCATTCTCGCCACCACAGCATCCACGCCCTTGTTGTGCATTTCGGCAAAGCTGAGGCCGCATTCCTTCAGAAAGAGATGGCGGGTATGTTCCATGTAGTGCAGATAGTTGGCATTGTTCACGATGCCCTCAATATCGCACTCATAATCTCTTACTTCCATCTTCGTCTCAAAAATATATCTGCTCATAATTTTCTCTTTTTTAGTTACTAAATGAGGCTAAAAGCCTTAAATCACTGCAAAAATAACCAAAATTTTCTATTTATTATTATAATAACAAGGATTTTTCAAGGTTTTTCGAAGAAAAATGTGTATTTTTGCATAAAAAAAGCTGCACTCGGCAATTTGAAAGCAAGCTTTCATTGCGCTCATTTGCATTTTTTTTGCCGAATAGAACAAAAAGTAAGAACAAATAAAAAATAGATAAAGATGAAAATTGCTTTGATCGGCTACGGAAAGATGGGACACATGATCGAGGAGATCGCCCTGCAGCGTGGCCACGAAATCGTTTGTAAGATTGACGTGAATAACCCTCAAGACATCGACAGCCCGGAGTTCTGCTCTGCCGATGTTGCCATCGAGTTTACCAACCCTACTGCCGCCTACGGCAACTATCTGAAGGCTTTCTCTCACAACGTGAAGGTGGTTTCAGGTTCTACAGGTTGGATGAAAGACCATAAGGAAGACGTGGAGAAACTCTGCGCCGACGGTAAGCAGACCCTCTTCTGGGCGTCTAACTTCAGCATCGGTGTGGCCATTTTCTCTGCTGTAAACCGCTATCTGGCTAAAATCATGAACGGTTTCCCACAGTACTCTGTATGCATGCAGGAAACCCACCACGTGCACAAGCTCGATGCGCCATCAGGTACAGCCATCACCCTTGCCGAGGAAATTATCGACAATATCGACAGAAAGAAGGATTGGAAGCGTGGCGTAACTTACTGGACTGAGGATGGTCATCACGATGAGGGCGATGCAAACATCACCGATGAGGATTTGGTCATCAACTGCGTACGCGATGGCGAGGTTCCGGGAATCCACGCCGTGATGTACGACAGCGATGCTGATATGATTACCATCGAGCACAGCGCTCACTCACGCAAGGGTTTCGCCCTGGGAGCCGTTCTCGCAGCTGAGTTCACAGCCAACCATTCCGGCTTGCTCACCACATCAGATTTATTTAAGTTCTAAGCAGAAGTTATGATAGATAAAGAGAAACAAAAACTCAATATGAAGGTACAGTGGGCGAAGTTCGCAGTGGTTCTCGCCCTCTATCTCCTCTTCCTGGTTTGGGTAGAAAGCTGGCTGGGACTCATTGTGGTTCCGTTCATCTTCGACGTTTACATCACCAAGAAGATTCACTGGCAGTGGTGGAAGGATGAAGAAGGTCCTATCCGTTTCATCATGAGCTGGGTAGATGCGCTGGTGTTTGCTCTTGTAGCGGTTTATTTCATCAACCTCTTCTTCTTCCAGAACTACGTCATTCCGTCTTCCTCTCTCGAAAAGAGTCTCCTTACGGGCGATTATCTCTTCGTGAGCAAGGTAAGCTACGGTCCTCGCATTCCTGAAACTCCGCTCACCATGCCGCTCACCCAGCACACCATGCCGCTGGTCAACGTGAAGAGCTACATTGAGTGGCCTCACTGGGATTACCGCCGCGTGAAGGGTTTGGGCAACGTGAAGCTCAACGACATCGTGGTGTTCAACTATCCTGCAGGCGATACGCTCGTCAATGAGGAGCGCTATCAGGCGAATGATTACTACCAGATGGTTTACAGCATCGGCGACCAGCTGATGCAGCAGAACGGACAGGAAAAGGATGTGCGTGCGATGAACCCATTGCAGCAGCGCCACTATTTTGAGCAGGTTTATGCTACAGGCCGCAACTACATCAGCAGCATGCCGGGCGAATATGGCGACATCATCAGCCGTCCTACCGACCGCCGCGAGAACTATGTAAAGCGCTGCGTGGGCTTGCCTGGACAGACCCTGCAGATCAAGAACCGCATCGTTTATCTGAACGGAAAGGCAAACAAGGAGCCTGATAACGTGCAGTATACTTATAAGATGAAGCTCAAGGGCGAGTTCCCAATCGATCTTGCCGATGAGTTGGGAATCACCAACGAAGACCTGCTGATGTATAATCAGAGTGGCGTGATTCCGCTCACCAAGAAGGCTTATCTGGCGCTGAAGGCGAACAGAAACCTCGTAGAGAGCATCTCTATCAATACGGATGCAACCTATGGCGACCTCTATCCGCTCAACGCCTATACCGGCTGGACAAGAGATAATTACGGTCCGGTTTGGATTCCGAAGAAGGGCGAGAGCATCGCTCTGACGCTGAAGAATCTGCCTGTATACGAGCGCTGTATCAAGGTTTACGAGGGCAACGACCTGAAGGTAGACAACGCCGGCCGCATCTTCATCAATGGCAAGCAGGCGAAGAGCTACACCTTCAAGCTCGACTACTACTGGATGATGGGTGACAACCGCCACAACTCAGCCGACAGCCGCTACTGGGGTTTCGTGCCTGAGGACCACATCGTGGGCAAGCCTATCTTCATCTGGTGGAGCCACAGCCCAGATCATCCGGGCTTCTCAGGCATCCGTTGGAACCGCCTCTTCACTTTTGTAGACAATATTAAGTAAAGAAAAAGAAATAAGAATTGAAGACTGCCGTCAAATTCCTAATAGCATTGGTGTTGTCGCTGCTCCTGGCTTGGGCAGTGCGCACCTATGTTTTCACTATCTTCTCGGTGCCTCAGGGCGGGCTTCCGCCCCAGCTGAAGGCAGGCAACCGGGTGATAGTGAACAGGATTGACTGCGAAAATTTCGGGCGTGGCGATGTGGTTGTATTCACCGATACGGTGGTTTACCAGCCCAAGAACCAGCGCCGCAAGCGTGTCTTCGAATCTCATTTCATAGGCAGGATAGAGAAGCTTCCGGGCGATACGCTGCGCATCGACACCGTGCAGTTCGTCATTCCTACCGTATGCTGCAAGCGCTGCGGCTGCAAGGATTGCCGCTTCTATCTCTTGAAGACGCCAACCGGCCAGCAGCTCGTTCATAAGCACCAGATGATAGGCAAAGCCCATAAGCTGTTCTAGCTCCCTCGCGCTGCCGCTCCTCGCTCTCTCGTGCTCCTCGCCGCTGCTTAGAGCCCCGCTGCCCCTCGCTTCAGCTTGCCGCAGCCTGGAGCCCCGCCGGAAGCTTGTCCCCCATCTGCCCCCGTTCCGAGCGATTCCATCGCTCGTCCCCCTCTTCATCATTAACCCTTCATAACAAAGCAGAAATTGAAAGCCCTTCTTTCTTCCACATATTTCGGCCCCATCCAGTGGTACCAGAAGCTGAACCGCTACGATGAATGCCTGATAGAGCGCCACGAGAGCTTTATCAAGCAAACCTATCGTAACCGTATGCTCATCCCTACCACCAACGGCCCCCTCTCGCTCACCATCCCCACCAATCACGACATCTCCCTGTCGATGAAGGACATCCGCATCTCCGACCACGCCAACTGGCGCCACGTCCACTGGAATGCGCTCCTTTCCGCCTATGGCGAGAGCCCTTTCTTCGAGTATTACCAGGACGACATCCGCCCCTTCTACGAGAAGAAATACGAGTTCCTCTTCGATTTCAACATGGAGACAACCGCGAAGATGATAGAGCTCCTCGACATCCGTCCGAAGATAAGTGTTACTGACGAATACGTTTTAAGTGAAGAACGAAAAGTGAAGAGCATAGAAAGCGAAGAACGAAGAGTGAAGAGTGAAGAAACAACGTTCGGCGACCGAAGGGAAAGCCAATTCGATAGCCCTGAGGCGCAAGCCCAATTCAACATTCAACATTCAACACTCAACACTCCAATCAAGGATTTCCGCGATGCAATTCGTCCCAAGAAACCGCTTCCTGACCCCGAATTTGAGTCGAAGCGCTATTACCAGGTTTACGAGCAGAAATACGGCTTTCAGCCCAATATGAGCATCCTTGACCTCCTTTTTAATGAAGGTAATGAGGCGATATTCTTCCTATAAGAGAAGAGTATCGCCTTGTTGTTTTTCCTCCCGTTAACGAATCTAACTCACTCTAAATTGGGCTTTGATTGAAAATCAAGAAGTTGGGCGTTTGCCTATATTATATAGGTAACAATATGGAAACGAGCGGACTTCTGCTCGTTTCTGTATTTTGCAATATGCAAAGAAC
>NZ_JANDWX010000023.1:0-56917 GCF_024330485.1 Segatella copri
GAATCCCAAGCCTTCTCATAACGTTCGTTTGCTGTCATAATTCATGTAATTTTAAAATTATGGTGCAAAGGTACGAACAAATGAGAAGACTACAATGGTATAAATGCGGAGCCGCTTACTGATGGATAACCCCAAATCGTGATGGATAGCGTGATGGATATTCCCGTTTTCGGAGTATCTGTCACGCTATTTAAGTATCTGTATATTAGTGTATTAATGCGCGTGGTGTATGTAAATCGTGATGGATGATAGATAATTATCTAAAACTTATTCACGAATATGGCTGCGTTGGGTTACGAATATGGCTGCGTTGGGCTACGAATATGGCTGCGTTGGGTTACGAATATGACTGCATCGGGTTACAGATATGGCTGCGTAGGCTAACGGAGCCGTATCCGTAGGCTTACCGAGACGTCTGCATCAACTAACTGAGACGTCTGAACTCGCTGACTGAACTACTTGAGTTAGCAGATTGAGCTACTTGAGTTAGCAAACTGAGCCACTTGAGAATTTTTCTTCATGTGCTTGCGTGCAACCATAGAGAAAATCAATTACGAAAACTCATTTGATTTCGATGCGGAGGGAATCCTTGTTGAATCGGATGCCGTCACGATTGATGAATCTGGATAAGGAACCATCGGCAGCCAGTTCTTTAGGAGTGCCGATAGAGAAACGGCTTTCTTCCATCAGCCAGAGACGGTCGGAGAGCTGGAGCGCCAACTCTACATCATGGGTTGACAGTAATATGGATTTATGCTGTTCGTGCGCCAGACGGCGGAGCATCTGTAGGGTTTCTATCTTGCTGGGGAAATCGAGGAAGGCGGTAGGCTCGTCCAGGATGATGATGCGGGTTTGCTGCGCTAGGGCTTTGGCTATCATTACCTTCTGGCGCTCACCATCGCTCAGTTCGCTGATGTTTCTCTGGGCAAGATGCTGAATGCCCGTTTCCTGAAGAGCAGAAGCAACAATCTGCTTGTCGGCAGCAGATAATGTGCCCCAGAAACCGGTATAGGGAGAACGGCCTATGCCTACAATCTCTTCGGCAGAGAGCTGGGCATGGTCTGTCTTCGATGTGAGAACGATGCTGATTTCTCTGGCGAGTTCCTGGGCAGAGAAATCAGAAAGAGATTTGTCTTGAATCAGGATTTCGCCATCAAGTGCTGGCTGAAATCCGGCTAAAGTTCTGAGTAAGGTAGATTTGCCCACTCCGTTGGCTCCGATGAGACAGGTCAGTTCACCGGCTTGGAGCGAGGCATGAACAGGTGAGGCTATCGCCCGGAGCTGATGCTTCGAACGATAGCCTATAATCAGATTCTTTAATGTAATGCTTGATACCATCTAAAGAATATTTTCACCTTGAATGTTTACTTCCTGATAGAAAAAAGGAAGAATTACTTGGCTGCCAAAACCTCAACCTCTACGAGGGCACCCTTTGGCAACTTCTCTACAGCTACGGCAGAACGAGCTGGATATGGCTGGCTGAAGAACTCGGCATAAACCTCGTTCATGGCTGCGAAATCGTCCATGCTGTTCAGATAAACTGTAGTCTTAACCACATGAGAAAGGTCGGTACCTGCTGCCTTCAGGATGTTCTGGGCGTTGGTGAGACTCTGGCGAGTCTGCTCCTTGATGCCACCTTCTACGAAATTGCCTGTTGCAGGGTCGATAGGAATCTGACCAGATGCAAAAACAAAACCATTTACTTCGATAGCCTGGCTATATGGACCGATAGCTGCAGGCGCATTGTCTGTGTGAATTGCGTTCATAATCTTCAATTTATAATTTACAATTTATAATTTAACACTTAATACTAAACATTGAACACTAACCATTCAACATTAAATATTATACTATCCAGAGATGGAATCCCTTTGATTCCAAAGCCTCCTTGATTTCTTTTACGTGTTCCTCGTCGCGAGTCTCCATGGTGAGGCGGAGCACGCAGGCATTCACCTTGTTGCGGTTGGCAGAACGGTCGTGGTGAACACCGGTGATGTTGCCCCCCAATCCGGCGATGACAGAGCAGACCTCTACCAATTCGCCCGGTTTGTCATCCAGCTCCATCTCGATGGTGCAGAGACGGCCACTCTTGGCAAGACCACGGGTGATGACGCGGTTCAGGATGGTTACGTCGATATTACCGCCGCTTACCACGCAGATGGTTTTCTTGCCCTTCACCGGAACCTTGTTGTACATCACGGCTGCCACGCTGGCCGCACCGGCGCCTTCGGCTACCATCTTCTCGCTCTCTATGAGTTTCAGAATGGCTGCACAGATCTCATCCTCGCTCACGGTTACTATTTCGTCAACATAGTTGGAGCAGGTTTCAAAAGTAATCTTGCCCGGTTCCTTTACGGCAATACCATCGGCTACGGTCGCTACAGAAGGCAACTTCTCCTGTTTGTGATCGTGCAGACTCTGTACCATACTTGCTGCTCCTTCTGCCTGAACACCATATACCTTGACGTTAGGATTCAGCGACTTGATGGCAAAGGCTACACCAGAGATAAGTCCGCCGCCACCTACAGGAACGACGACAGCTTCTACATCTGGCAACTGGTCGAGAATCTCCAGACCGATGGTGCCCTGACCTGCAATGACGTTCTCATCATCGAAAGGATGAACGAAGGTGTAGCCATGCTCATCTCTCAGTTCCAGCGCCTTTTGGTAGGCATCATCGTAAACGCCAGGTACCAGACAGACTTCAGCACCCAGTCGCTTGGTTGCTTCTACCTTGGAGATAGGAGCGCCTTCTGGCAGACAGATGAGGCTCTTGACGCCCATGGCTGTAGCTCCCAGCGCTACACCCTGTGCATGGTTGCCCGCAGAACAGGCTATTACACCCTTCGCCTTTTCTTCATCGGTGAGTTGTGAAATCTTATAGTAAGCACCGCGAATCTTGAACGAACCGGTCTTCTGCAGGCACTCTGGTTTCAAATAAACATCACTCTCTGGGTTGATTCTTGGCGTGTGAACCAGCTCAGTCTTTCTTATTACCTTGCTCAGCACGAAGCGAGCCTTATAGAAATTGTCAAGTTGTAACATAACTGCTGATATGTGTATAGTTTATTTCGTGCAAAGTTACTATTATTTGAAGAAAATACAAAATAATTCGGTTTAATTTTTGTTTATTCGATAATATTGCTTAACTTTGCATAAGATAAGCTGCACTCGGCAATTTGAAAGCAAGCTTTCATTGCGCTCATTTGCATTATCTTTGCGGCATATTGGTCTGATGAAGGGCAATATGAACTTTAAATAAATCAACAAAAGAACCCATCATGAAGAAAGCCGTCATTACCATACTCGCAGCGATGTTCTGCCTGTTGGCTGCCATTTATTGCTTTAACCCTGGCAGAAGAGCCACCCTCAAGGTGCTACAGGAAAAAGGTAATCAGACTGTGAGAGATATGATGCTCTCTTCGCAGAGCGTTACGTCTTTCGCTAGAGACAGACGGGAACTGATGTGGATCGGTACTTCGGCAGGACTTAATGTATATGACGGGAAAAGTTATATACAGTTTGGTTATGATGTGAAAGATACTGCCGCCTTGCCCGATGATTATATCAACGTGCTTCATCTTGACCGCAAGGGCAGAATGTGGGTAGGAACGCAGAACGGACTTGCCCGGTATGTTGGGGCTTACCGCTTTCATCGCGTAGCTCTTCCCGCTCATCATCACAACATCATCGCCATAGAAGATTCACCTGAGAAACATGATTCTCTGGCGATATTGGTGAGCGATGGCAATCAGACTTACCGCATCGGCGGTGATGAAAAGATAACGCCTTCCTCTCATTCTATCCAGCCCAACAATCTGCAGGCTCCTCTGCCTGCCGATCTTTCCATCCTTCGTAAACCGGCGGAAGTGGTAACGGCTACATTCTGCGATTTGGGCGGCAATCTGTGGGTAGGTTACCGCAACGCCGGTGTACAGATTATTTCGCAAAACCGTATCGCTTATAAAAAAGCAAATGCCAATGCCTTATCTGATAAAACCAAGGGCATCTCTATTCTCACGATGGCTACTGTGGGCAGACATGTGCTGGCAGGTACAGCCCTTCGTGTTTTTGCTTATGATGAGAAGAATAGCCGGTTGGAACAGACGTTGTTTAGGGATTTATTCGATTCTTTGCCAAAGCCCCGTCAGATCAACCTGAATAATATGGTGGGCTATGATGATGAACATCTCTGGCTGGTGAGTGAACATCAGGTGTTATCTTGCCGTATAAACAACGAACGCATTGAAGTGCTTGCTAAATCACCTTTGTTCAAGTCAGTTTTAGGACAGGGTTTAAAGGCGGGAAATCATCTGTATGTAAGTAGTGAAAAGGGGCGTTTTTTGCGTTTTGAGTTTGGTAAACCGCAACCGGAAATCATCCGTATTCCAAGTCCGTATTTTAATTATGAAACCAAACTGGCTAAACTGAGCGATGAGAATATTCTGCTCTTTATGTCGGGCATGCATTTGGCGATTCTATCTCCTGATACCGGAAAGATACGCGAGATGAAAGTTGCAGGTATGCCTCAGGAGGGCAGTCTGGATCCGGCGTTTGTGAAACAGGATTCCTATGGATTCGTTTGGCTGGGAACCAAGCGGGATGGTCTTTATTTAATGAATAAGGAAAAAACGCACATGCGCTGTATCAATATCTTGAATGATGCCCATATTCAGGCTCTGGTTGAAGATACGAAACGACAGGTTTGGGTAACCACCATACGTGATGCTTTCTTCGTAACCTTTGAGAGAAAGCAGTTTCAGATGAACAGCCTCCTGTCTGCCAGCCAGGATCAGGACGACTGGCAATATTTCAGCAACTCTGCCTGTATTTCTCCTTCGGGCGATGTGGTATTGGGCAGTTCTGACGGCTGCAAGTTCATGCCGCCTAAGGCGATGCAGACCAACTTCCTGAATACTCAGGCCGGCATTCATGCCAGCGAGATGCTGTCGGTTTATGGTGTAGAAGTGACGAAGAATAATGGCAAGGTGCTTGCCGTTACCGATGAGGTGGCTCATCTGCACAGCTATACTTTTGCTCACGATGAGAACGATCTGAAGTTCAATTTCTATTATCCCAACTTCAGCCGTCGCTCGGCATTGATGTGCCAGTACAAGCTCGAAGGCTATGATAGAGACTGGCAGGTTCCCACATACGGTCGCGAGGCCCGTTATGCCCATCTTCCGGCTGGAACTTATACTTTTCGTCTGCGGCTCATATCATCTCCCGACAAGCCGGCTTTGGCTGAGCGCAAGGTAGAGATTAGGATTATGCACGCTCCCTGGTGGTCATCAGCAGCATGGCTGCTCTATTTCAGCATCGTTCTTGGTATTCTCTTTTATCTCAACACGTTCTATCTCAGGGCTCGCACCAATCATCTTCTGCTTTTGCAGGAGCAGCGCGAACTGGAACGCGAAAAGCAGGCTAAGGAGATGAATATGCGATTCTTTGCCAATATTGCTCACGAATTCCGCAATCCGCTTACCATCATAGCCGGACCTCTGATGACGCTGAATGCCGATAAAGCCTTGCCTGAGTCGGTACACCGTATCCTGATTCATGTATGTATGAGTGTGAACAGAATGTTGAGGCTGATAGACCAGATGCTCGACTTCAACCAGTTGGAGACCGATGAACTGCGCCTGAGAGTTTCGGAAGTGGATGCTGCTGAAGAGTTGAGCCAGCAGGTAGCTTCTTTTAAAGAATCTGCCAGAGTAAAAGGCATCAGACTGGAACTGACAGTAAAGAATGGCAATTACCATGCATGGTTGGATTGTGACAAACTGGAAAAAATCATGAGCAATCTTTTCACCAATGCCCTCAAGTATACGGCTCCGGGTGGCATCATCCGCATCCAGGCTTCAGCAGATGAAGGAAGATTGAAGGTTTCGGTCTTCAATAGTGGACAGCTGATGGAAGAAGATAAGATACAGGATGTTTTCAAGCGTTATTATCAGCTTTCTGATTCTCAGGATTCCCATCAGTATGGCTGGGGTTCCGGAATCGGTCTCTATTATGTGAAGCGCCTGGTAGAACTTCATCATGGAGAGATTCATGTAAAAAATATGAATGCGGTCAGCGAGACTTCTTCAGAGGCCTCGCTAAGGAATGGTGTGGAGTTCTGTTTCAGTCTTCCTACCGATAAGTCTATATATAATAAGGTGGAGATTGTTGCTCAGGAGAAGCATGTGATGCAGATTCCGTTGAAAGTGGAGAATGAAGAGGGAAGAACTCTGGAAATGAAGAGGGAAGAGGGAAGAGTGAAGAATTCTCTTGCTGGAAATGCTTCTGCTCCTAGTAAGAATCTGCCTAGAATCCTGATTGTAGATGATGATGTGGATGTAGCTGATTACCTCCACTATCTCTTTGCGCCTGATTACGAAGTGGTGAACCGCTATTCTGCCGAAGAGGCTTTGGCGGATCTGGAAGAGGTGAAGCCAGATATCATCCTGAGTGATATTATCATGGGAGATATGTCGGGATTGGAATTCTGCAAGATGCTGAAGGGGAATCTCTCGTTCAGCCATATTCCGGTGGTCCTGATTACAGCGATGGCGAGCATGCACAACCAGATAGATGGCTTGAAACTGGGGGCTGTGGCTTATATCACCAAACCTTTTGATCCGGCTTATCTGAAAGCGCTCATCAAGTCGCAGTTGCAGAACATGCAGATGCTCCGTCAGCGTCTCGGCGAGAGTACGAAGACTGATTCGCTGGCAGAAAACGTAGCTGATACGCTTTCTCCGCAGGATAGAAAGTTTATGGATGAGGTATATGAAATGATGGAGAAGCTCTTGGCCCAGCAAGACCTGAATGTGAACAGCATGTGCCGCGACATGTTCATCAGTCCGTCGAAGTTTAATTATAAGATTAAAGAACTTACTGGCGAGACACCTGGTATCTTCTTCCGTAAATACAAACTCAACAAGGCAGCTCAGATGCTGCATGAGGGTCAGTATAGCATTTCAGAGATAGCTGTGTTGACTGGATTCAGTACTGCAGCTCATTTCTCTGTTGCTTTCAAGAAGCAGTTCGGTGTTTCGCCGAGTGACTACCAGTAGGTTCATTTTCATGAAACCTAGTCCCGCCAAGTAAGTTCAGTGGCTTCCGCATATGAAATGGATTGCCTAATATCATCTAATCTCCCCGTATCATATTATGGGGAGATCATCTTCTACTTGATGCAAAACGCTGTATTAAATACTTTTCGCCGCAAAGGTAAGTTTTTTATCGTCTCCTGGCATTCGATTTTCTATAAATCGTATTCGAAAACCTTTAAATGCAACATATAATAATATATTTTCTACCTTTTAGGGGGCAATATTTCTTTGTTTTGTGTTACATTTTCTTTGGCTTTTGTTCCATTTTCATGATTCGTGAACAAATAATCACAAAGAGATGCAGTCATTCTTCTCTTTTTTTTGTAATTTTGCCGGTGGAATTAAGCATAAAAACATAGTAACAAATAAACTAATTACTTTTATCTGGAAATGAAGAAAAACGTTTTAGCAGTAGCGCTGGCATTGATGGCAAGCATCGGTGCATACGCAGAGAAGAATACTGTCAGTTCTCCTGATGGTAAGTTGAATGTCGTGGTAGAAGACCACGATGGTAAACTCTATTATTCCATCGACTATGCAGGCAAGCGAATGATGGAGGAATCACAGCTCGGACTCCTTGCCAATGTAGGCGATTTCAGTCAGGGCTTGACCTATCAGGGCAAGAATGAGATAAAGGTGGAGAAGAGTTATGACCTCCGCACCGCCAAGGTTTCGCATGTAGATTATCATGCCAACCAACTCAACGTGACATACATCAACGGTAAGAAGCAGCCAATGACGGTTACCTTCAATGTAAGCAACAATGACGTGGCATTCCGTTATACTTTTGATCAACTGAAGGCTCAGCATATCATCGTGAATGAGGAGAAGACAGCCTTCAATCTTCCTAAGGTAACCACCACTTACCTCTGTCCACAGTCGGATCCGCTCATCGGTTTTGCCCGTACCAAACCAAGTTATGAAGAAGATTATAAGGTGGATCAGCCTCTTACAGCCAAGTCGGGTTATGGTCATGGCTATACTTTCCCTTGCCTCTTCAAGGTAGGCGGCGATGGCTGGGTTTTGGTCAGCGAGACGGGTACTCATGGCAACTATCCGGGTTGTCACATCAGCGATTATGATACTGCAAAGGGTTATCAGATAGCCTTCCCTATGGAGAAAGAGGCTGATGGCATCGGTTCTACATCGGCAGCTTTCATTCTTCCGGGTTCCACTCCATGGCGCACCATCACCGTGGGTTCAGATTTGAAGCCATTGGTAGAGACTACCATTCCATACGATGTAGTAGAGCCAAGATTCAAGGCTTCCCAGAAATACGGAACAGGCAAGTATACCTGGAGCTGGCTCATCTGGCAGGATGAATCCTGCAACTATAACGACCAGAAGCAGTTCATCGACCTGGCTGCTACCATGGGATATGAATATGTGCTGGTTGATGCGCTCTGGGATACCCAGATTGGTAGAGACAAGATAGCAGAGTTGAGCAAGTATGCGCAGAGCAAGAATGTGAGTCTGATGCTCTGGTATAATTCCAATGGTGTGGCCAACGATGCACCTCAGGGACCTCGTGGCATCATGGATAACATCGTGGCCCGCAAGAAGGAGATGGCTTGGATGAAGAGTATCGGCATCAAGGGTATCAAGGTGGATTTCTTTGGTGGTGACAAGCAGCATACCATGCAGCAGTATGAAGATATCCTGAGCGATGCCAACGATTACGGCATTCACGTTATCTTCCATGGCTGCACCCTGCCAAGAGGTTGGGAGCGCATGTATCCAAACTATATTTCCAGTGAGGCTGTATTGGCTTCAGAGAATGTATTCTTCTCTGATTATCATGCCAAGCAGGAGGGCTTTGAGCTGACCATGCATCCATTCTGCCGCAATGCCGTGGCTGCGATGGATTGGGGTGGTACCATCATGAACAAATACTTGTCTCGTGATAACAAAAGTCGTCATCGTCGTTATACTACTGATGTTTTCGAGATGGCTTCGGCTATCATGAACCAGGCTGCTATCCAATGTATCGCCATCTATCCGAACAATCTCTCTGAGCTTCCTCAGCACGAGATTGATTTCCTGAAGAGCGTTCCTACTACCTGGGATGAGACCAAGTTCATCGCCGGTTATCCTGGAAAATATGCCGTTGTTGCCCGTCGCCATGGTGATAAATGGTATGTGGCTGGTTTGAACGGCACCGACCAGGTGATGAAGCTCACCCTGAATCTGCCAATGCTTGCCGGCAAGAGCGTTACCTATTATCATGAAACTGCCAGCAAGGACAAGAAGGCTCTCTGGCCTGTTTCTCAGATGAAGACCGTAAAGGTGGATAAGAAGGGAAAACTGAAGGTGGAAATGCAGCCTAAGGGTGGATTGATTGTTGAAAAGTAAAAGGGTAAAAAAGTAAAAAGGTAAAAAGAAACTAGGGAGATTATACCCCGCTAGGCTTTTTTACCTTTTTACTTTTTTACCTTTTTACTTTTAAAAAGCCTTTTTACAGAAATGTTCCAAAGCAGCAGCTACGCCATCTTCTTCATTGGAAAGCGTGATGTAGTCGGCTTCGGCTCTAACCTCTGGTGCTGCATTCTGCATGGCTACACCCATGCCTGCCAGTTTCAGCATGCTCAAGTCGTTGTAGCCATCTCCGAAAGCAATCATATCGGCTGGGGTGAGATTGATTTTCGACAGAAGGCGGAGCAGGGACTTTGCCTTGTCGATGCCTTTAGGAACCAGCTCCAGGAAGAATGGGGCTGAACGGAAGATGTCCATCCTGTCGCCCAGAATCTCTGAAAGTTCGTTTTCTGCCTTGAGCATATCTGCCGGGTCGCCTGTCATGAGGAGCTTGGTAGGGTGAGGCTCCAGGGCTTCGAACAGGTTTTCTACCTTTCGGATGTTCATCTTGTTGATACGCGATTCTTCCTTTACATACTGGTCGTCGGGCATCTCGGTGATAATCTCGTTGCCGGCATAGCCCAGCAGGGCATGGTTCTTCTCCTTCGCGTACCTATACAATATAGGTATCACCTCATCAGGCAAGAACTGGGCGAAGAGTTTTTCGCCAGTCTTGGCATTCACGATGTTGCCGCCATTATAAGAAAGAATGTATCCGCCTCGCTTATCCAGTTCCAGACATTCCGCCACCGGTTCGATGCCGTAGGTCGGTCTGCCTGAAGCAAGGATGATAACAACACCCTCGGCTTCTGCCTGGAGCAGCGCTTCGCGGGTTTTCGGGGTAACCACCTTGTCGTGGTTGGTCAGGGTGCCATCCAGATCAAGGGCGATGGCACGGTATGGAAGATGATTCATATTTGATATATTATTGTATTTCTAATTTGACTGCAAAGGTAAGATAAAAAAACGATTGTAACAAAAAAAAGCGTTAAATATGATATAAATATAGGAGATTGACTGATAATTACCTGTTTTTTATTGTTTATTATACACTATAGTCGGAAAGTTTTCTTATCTTTGCAACTGAAATAACAAACAATAATATTAAATTAATAAAACCTATTTGAAAATGAAGAGATTAATTTCAGCAGTATTGCTTTCGGCAGCCGTAGTTGTGCCAACCATGGCGAAGAATGCAAAGACATTGGGCAATGGCTATCCATTTACTCAGGTTCCTTTCACCAGTGTGAAGATTTCACAGAATACTTTCTGGGGTGCCCGTCTGAAGGCTGCCCGCGAGGTAACCGTGCCATTGGCTTTCAGCAAGTGCGAGAGCGAGCACCGTTATAAGAATTTCGATATGGCTGCCTATACCCTGCAGCATCCTAACCACCCGGGTTTGGATACCAAGGAGTGGGATGTGAGCAAGTTCATGGGCTTCTCTTTCGATGATACCGATGTTTATAAGACCATCGAAGGTGCCAGCTACATCCTTCAGACTTATCCGAACAAGAAGTTGAAGGCTTACATCGACAGCGTGCTCGATGTGGTAGCTGCGGCACAGGAGCCAGATGGCTATCTCTATACCGCCCGTACCATCAATCCAAAGCATCCACACCAGTGGTCGGGAAATAAGCGTTGGGTCAAGGACGAGGAGGCGAGCCACGAGCTTTACAACCTCGGTCACATGGTAGATGCAGCCTGCGCTCACTATCAGGCTACGGGTAGCACCAAGTTCCTGAATATCGCCAAGCGCTATGCCGATTGTGTGGTAAAGGAAGTGGGACCTAAACCAGGACAGACTACCATCGTTCCGGGACACCAGATTGCAGAGATGGCTTTGGCTCGTCTCTATACCCTGACCGGTGAGAAGAAGTATCTGGATGAGGCTAAGTATCTGCTCGACTATCGTGGCAAGACCCATATCCGCAACCCATATTCTCAGAGCCAGGCTCCTATACTGGAGCAGAAAGAGGCGGTAGGTCATGCGGTTCGTGCCGGCTATATGTATGCCGGTATAGCCGATGTGGCTGCCCTTACCAAGGATTCTGCCTATATGAAGGTCATCGACCGTATTTTTGAAAACATCGTTGGCAAGAAGTACTATCTTACAGGTGGTGTAGGTGCCCGTCATGCAGGTGAAGCTTTCGGCGAGAACTATGAGTTGCCAAACATGACTGCCTACAACGAGACCTGTGCAGCCATCTCTATGGTTTACCTCTTCGAGCGCATGTTCCTCCTTCACGGCGAGAGCAAGTATATCGACTGTATGGAGCGTACCTTATATAATGGTGTCATCTCGGGTATGAGCATGGATGGCGGCAGATTCTTCTATCCAAACCCATTGTCTAGCGATGGCAAGTATGCCTTCAATGCTGATGGCAACACCACCCGCCAGCCTTGGTTCGGATGTGCCTGCTGCCCAAGTAACTTGTGCCGCTTCATCCCTTCTGTTCCGGGTTATCTCTATGGCGTGAAGGATAACAACATCTATGTGAATCTCTTTGCCGGTAATACATCTACCATCAAGGTGAATGGCAAGGATGTGGTTCTGGAGGAGACTACCGAGTATCCTTGGAACGGCGACATCAAGATTGCTGTGAAGAAGAGCGGTGTGAAGAATGCCAACCTTCTGGTCCGTATTCCTGGATGGGTTCGCAACCAGGTAGTACCTAGCGACCTTTACAAGTATAGCGATGCAGAGAAGCCTGCTTACACAGTAACCGTAAATGGCAAGGCTGTAGAGGCTGATCTCGATGCCAACAAGGGTTATCTCCCTGTCAAGAACATCAAGAAGGGCGATGTAATCCGCATCCACTTCGATATGCCGGTTCGTACTGTGGTTGCTAATGGCAAGGTGGCAGATGATAATGGCAAGGTTGCCGTAGAGCGTGGACCATTGGTATATTGCGCTGAGGCTGTGGATAATAGCAATGAACCTGTGCTCCATGCCGTTATGCCAGAGAAGCCAAGCTTCACTCTCGTTGACAACTACAGCATTCAGAACACGGAGACCAAGGGAGCCCCAGCCTTCACCGTAAAGACTATCGTTACCTCTCCTGCCCATATTATCTACCAGAAGAAGGAGGATGTGGTCGCTGTAGATTGCACCCCTCTCACCTTGATTCCTTACTATGCCTGGAATCATCGTGGTGCCAACCAGATGAATGTCTGGTTCTATCAGGGCTTGTCGTTTATGGATAAGTAATAAATAGTTTTTTAAATCAAGAAAGCCTGGCAAACGGCGTTTGCCAGGCTTTCTTGTTAATATAGGTTAATCCCATTAAGAAAAACACTTTTTTTCCGTTTATGTTGTAGTTTTGAACAAATAAAACAAAAGAGAGCAAATGACAGAGAATGAATTCATCCATATCGTTCCGCAGTTGCGGCAGATAACCTTGCAGATCAGTCAAGGTTATGGTGTTGGCTGCGATGAGGCTGAGGATATCGCACAGGATGCGATGCTCAAGCTCTGGGCCATCAAGGATGATATTCAGTCTGCTGCTCATGCCAAAGGTTCGATGGGTTGCATCGCCAAGCATCTTTGCATCGACTTCTTTCGCAAGCGGAAGATGATTTCGATAGATGCCCAGCCTTTCGATAAGTCGCCTAGCCACTATGCGCCGCCCGATGTGGAAGTGGAAAACTCGGAGAACGAACAGTGGCTGCAAAAACGCCTCAAGGCTCTGCCCTCCAACCAATATCAGGTGCTTTATCTGCGACAGGTAGAGAAGAAAAGCTTTGAGGAAATAGCGCAAATCGTGGGCATCACCCCTGAATCTGTATCTGTCTTGCTTTCGAGGGCAAGAAAGCAGATGTTGCAGGAAATCAGAAAAAGATGTCGATAGCCCTTATATATAAAATAGGTATAATCAATAAAGGAGGAAACTGGATATGAACGAAAAAGAAAAGGACATACGACTGTTGCTCGACCGATTTATGGCTGGTGAGACTTCTCTGGAAGAGGAGGCTCTGATAGGGGAGTGGTTTCGTAAACATCCCGATCTGAGCGATGACTTGAAGGAATATCAGATGATGTTTGGATATTTCGATGAGGGGATGCCCCTCGACTATGAGGCAGAGAATCATGTAGAAGATGCTCATCCGAAGATTAAGGCACGAATGCGTCGCCTATGGTTGCCGATAGGTATGGCTGCATCCATCGCCCTGCTCTTTGTGATTGCCATTCCTCGGATAGGTCAACAGACAGGGCATCAGGACGATTCGAAGATGGCTCAACTCGATGGCAGAACGACTCAGGAGGATGTTGATTCTGCTGTTGTCCACGAGGAGAAATCGACAGATGCCGATCTCTCCATGCCTGAAAAGGTAAAAAAATCGGGTGATTCCGTATCTCCCAAAACAAGGAAGCACAAGCAGAGGAAATATCGTCAGCATCTGTTTGCTCCTGCTTCTCCAAAGCTTTGGATAGCTCAGAATATTGCTACCGATTCTTTGTTGGCAGAGCCGGAAAAGCTTGCCGATGAGCATCTCTGTGAGATGGAGGCACAGCAGAACGAAATGTTCTTCAAACTCTATCTCATCAATGCTCTTCAGACCCAGTCGCTCAATGCCGAAGTAGCCAGTGCCTCGTTCGAAAGCGAGGAGAATGTGCATGATGAGGACTATGTGAGTGGTGACCAAGAGGTTTATTAACAAGAAACAATTAAAAAGAAGAAGAATATGAAAACAACTTTTAAATTAGCATTTGTGGCTTGCCTGATGATGCTCTCTTCGGCTTGCCATGCTCAGGAGCCTATACCGGCTATCGACCAGGCTTTTGATGTATTCGCACAGGATTTGTTGAAAGGCGACTTTGTTACTTCTTCCTCTATGAATACCTATAATATTGGTATGATGAAGGGATTTGAGTTCGCTATTCCTGAGAGAAAGCAGAAAATGGTTGATACCTTTCAAAAGGCTTTATTGAGCAATAGTCGCCTCGCTTATATTAGTTTTACCAAGAAAGCGGGCTCTCTCAGTCTTGAAACGAATCGGGTGGGGTATGGCAAGGATAATTCCATGACTTACGAGTTTGGTACTCACAAAGACCGCAACTATAACCTGCAGTATTTCCGCGACAGCAAGGATTCTACCATGCGATATGTTTATGCCTTGGTATGGTATCAGGGAATGGATCGTTCGGTAAAGGGCAGTGTATATAAGTTCTACTCCAAGGATCCGCAAACCTATAAGAAGCCATTATCTTATAAGATGAATGCTGTTCAAGGTTTGGATTCTCTTGTTTCTCTGGGCAACATCAGGTATAACAAAAATCTGGTTCGCAGTTATGGATTGGATATGACTCCTCCAAAGGATGCGGCAGAGTTTATAATGCAACTCAACACGCTCCGTGCTGCCTTTAAGAATGCCAGAGACCAATACCCTTATTGGGGAAATCAGGTGACTCGGCGTACCCTCCAGACGGGCATTGCCAACAAAATAGTCAAGCTTTGTAAGGGATACGGCAAGTTGCTGAATGCTGACGAGAAGAAATTCTGCGCCTCTTCGCTGAATAAGATGAAGAAGGATACAGACGATGAATATCTGCAGAGTCTTCTGGAACTGACTGCCAATTCTTTGAGAAAGTAGTAAGTTTTGGAGGTATAAACAGAGGAAAAAGTGAAATTCTCTCTCTTAAAATACCGCTTAAAGCGATATTTGCTCTAAAATTATCATTTTCTAGACTTCGGTCTTGTTATAATTTCGTAACTTTGTACGCAAAAAGTAAACGATATGACTAAGAAATTGATAATGATATTAGGCTTGGTGCTTTCATCCATGTTGATGAAAGCCCAGGCTTTTTTTTTGTGCCTTTCCCGAAGGCTGGCGACAAGTATTGGCAGAAGCAGGTGCCCGTAGCGATGCGCAACGACTATATCCAGTTGGGCAATCTCTATCAGAAGAAGAAGCTGGAGAATATGGGCAGATTCATCACCACGATGTATATCAACGACCTTACCTTCGTGAATTTCTCGGATGCCCAGGCTCAGAATGCTCCGAATATCAACATCCTCTTTCCTTATGGAGCCTATCTCCAGAATGAGCAGATGATGCAGCTGGAGGTATACGTGGCAAAGAAATATCTGTATATGCAGAAGCCTTCTGAGCTTTACCGGAAATAGCCAACTGGCAAAATATAAATAGCCAACTAGCAAACTGCAAACAGCCGACTAGCGCATGAGTGGCTAGTCGGCTGTTTTACTGGAACAGTTATCGAAAACTCCTTTATTTTGTTTTCGTATAGGCATCCTGCCAAATACTCTTCACTCTTCACCAAAAGCTCCGAATCCCCTGTGTTTATCGGCATTTCGAAGGGTGAAGAGTATTCGGGCACTCTTCACCTACTCTTCACCACTCTTCACCCACTCATGCGCATAAACAGATGCGCAAGACCGCAATGCGTAAACAGAAGCGCAAGACCGCAAGGCATAAACAGAAGCGCAAGACCGCAAGGCGTTCCTGCGGATTTGCAATCCGCAGACAAAGAAGGCTCGACCACTTTAAAGCGGATTTGTAATCCGCCTCAAGCGAGTTTGCGTATCTTGCATCGGTCCTTTTAGCGGATTGCAAATCCGCAATAGTTACCCATTCGATGGCGGATTACAAATCCGCCAAAACAGAGTGGGTGAAGAGTGGTGAAGAGTGGGTGAAGAGATAAAAACAACTCTTCACCCCTCAGAATGCCGATAAACACAGGGGTTTCCGGCCGAAAGGTGAAGAGTGAAGAGTATTTTGATGATAGCTTCGTTTATTTCTTAAACTGTCTTTGGTTTCGCCTTCCAGACGATGCAAGTCATTAAGACTGACATCAGGGCTGCACCAATCCAGAAATAATTGATGTAGGTAAAGTCGTAAGTCTCTACGCCATTTACCAGATGCTTGTTGCCCTCGATGAGCAGACCGCTCATGATATCCTGGATGCCGGCACCCACATAACTCGCTACGCCGACAACGCCAAGAGCAGCACCCGATGCATTCTTAGGCGCAATATCTACCGCCATCAAACCACCGAGGAAGCAAAGTAACACGCCGATGCTCAAACCGAACAGTACCATCGCCGTAGCATCAACCCAGAGATGATGGCCCGGAATCAGCAGGAACAGACAGAGCGCCAACGCATTCAGCAAGCCGAAGATAACAGCTGGCAGATAACGGTTGCCCTTGAAAATCTTATCCGATACCAGACCGGATGATACGGTTCCCACAATACCCAGGATAGAGTTGATAGAGATGATGAAGCTGGCATCAATCGTAGTATATCCCTTCTCGTTCTCAAGATAGAAGATACCCCAGCTGTTAACAGCATAGCGGCTGATATACATGAAAGCACTACTCAAGGCCAGAATCCAGATGAGTGGATTCTTCAAAACCGCACTCTGTGCCTTATTGTAAGATTCCGTATCCTGCTTCTTTTCCTCTACCTTGATACCCGGCAGGGTAACACCCTTGCTGGCAGGCGTATCGTGGAAGAAAGTAAGGAGCAGGACAACGCCCGCCAAACCTACTATCGCAGCTCCGATAAAACCATATTGCCATCCGAAGGCGCTCACGATGGAAGCTACAAAGATGAAGGTCATCGCCTCGCCAATATTATGGCTCGCACTCCAGAATCCGTAGAACGTTCCTCGGTTCTTATCGTTAAACCAGCGGGAGAGACCTACTACGCAAGAGGCAGCTCCCATCGACTGGAACCATCCGCTCAATCCCCACAAAACTGCAAAGAGAATGAAGGAATTGGTAAAGCCCAAAGCCAGATTTACCAAGGCTGTAACGAGCAGACCGGTAGACATCAGTCGCTTGATGTTGCTTCGGTCAGCAAGGAAACCGTTGGTAAACTTACCGATAGCGTAAGTGAAGAACAAGACAGAGCCGATGATACCGAGCTCAGTTTCAGAGAATACGCCATTATCAACAATCGGTTTTTTGATTACGTTCAGGCTGAGTCGGCACACATAATATGTACCATATCCTATGGTAGCAGAAAGGAAAGTAGCCCATTGCAGACGTTTCAGTTTTCTTTCGTTTTCCTCAGGTGTTGAGGCTTTAGCCGGAATCGGTTCCGAAACCTTATAGAAGTCTATTATTTTCTTAAACATATAATCCTTAGTTGTTATTTATGAAGTTTCTTTGCTCTCAAATAATCGAGAAGCAGGGCAGGGCGATCGGTCTGAATCAGTTTGAATCCCTGTTGGATAAGCCATCCCCAACTTTCATCAGGTTGTTTCAGTTCAACAGCCCTATCATCATCGTGCTCAGCATTTTGTGCAGGCCATAAGGCGTTGACAAATACTTTGATGCCGTTGTCGTTTAGCTTTTTAATCAGTTCAAATACCTTATCGTTTACTTGAGAAAATCTAACTTCAAACGCTAGAGGTTTCTCATTCTGCAAGTAACTGTCGATAATGCTTTCTGCCTCAGGCTTGCATAAGTCTGCCTTAGGCATGAAAATTACTTTGTCTAGAATATCGCCATGCTGTTCCTTAATCGTTTGATAAGGTATCTTTTCCTTGACAACACATTGGTTAGCCGTACCGGTTTCTTCAAGAATCTTTTGAACATCTTCAAAGTATTCGTAGCCCTTGTCAACATTCACCAGAATTTTTCCCTTACAGAGCAACATGGTTTCTCTAAGTGTAGGAATCTTATGACGGGTAAGGCAGCCTGCGCCGTTCTTCAACCTGAGTTCTTTCAGTTCTGCCAGCGTAAAGTCTTCTGGTTTTCCTGTACCATTGGTTGTGCGGTTCAGCGTATTGTCGTGCATCAGGATAAGTTCTCCATCCTTGGTTTTCTTCAAGTCCAGTTCAACCATGTCTACTCCCATGTCTATGCAGTTCTGAAATGCCTGAAGTGAGTTTTCTGGAGCATTACGCCAATCGCCACGATGCGAAACCACCAAGACTGATTGCTTGGCAGGAGCAGATAATTCTGAGAGGATTTCATTTAGGTGCTGTGCATAACTTGCAATAGCAAGCATGCACAACAAACCTAAACTTGTTAACCTTTTGAACATATATGCGAAACCTATTGAATTTTATTTATGAAGTTTCTTGGCTCTCAAGTAATCAAGAAGCAAAGCAGGACGGTCTGTCTGGATAATCTTAGTACCCTGGTCAACAATCCATCCCCAGCTCTCTTCTGGCTGTTTGAGTTCTACGGCGCGATCATCATCATGTCCACCGCAAAGCTCAGGCCAAAGCGTGTTGATGAAAACTCTTGCTCCACTATCACGTACTTTCTTAATCAGGCGGCGAGTGTTGGCATCATCAGTCTTGAATACCAATTCGTAAGCCTTTGGCTTCATGTTCTTGATGTAACCGTCGATTACCTCTTCTGCACCAGGCTTGCCGAGGTTAACTACAGGCATGAAAATCATCTTGTCGAGAACATCACCATGTTCAGCCTTTACCACCTCGTAAGGAAGTTCAGCCTTGATGATGCATTGGTCAACTGTACCAGTCTCTTTCAATACCTTCATGGCATCGTCGAAGTAGTCGTAGCCCTTGTCAACATTCACCATGATTTTGCCTTTGCAGAGTTCCATTACCTCACGGAATGTTGGAATCTGATGGCGGGTCTTGCAGCCTACACCATTCTTCAGGCGGAGCATCTTCAAAGAATCAAGAGTATAATTCTCTGGGAATCCCTTACCATTCATGGTTCGGTCAATCTTCTTGTCGTGCATCAGAACCAGAACGCCGTCCTTTGTCTTCTTCAAGTCCAACTCAACCATATCAACACCCATGTCGATACAGTTTTGGAATGCCTGAATAGAATTTTCAGGAGCATTACGCCAGTCTCCACGATGAGAAACGACTATAACATTTTCTTTTGCTGGCTTGTTGAAATTCTTAAGAATCTCTTTCAGATTGCTTTGTGCAAAGCTCACCGAAGTGAGCATGCACAACAAAGATAAAATATAAATCTTCTTCATTTTAATTCAATTTACCGTCTTTCCAAACTAACTTTTCTCCCCAGAAAGGAACAACAGAGTTCTCGCAGTTAAGCTTGCTGGCTCTTTCTAAGGCAGAATTCAAACTCCATCTAGATTCTTCCTCGCTTTCGTGAGAAAGTTCCAGAATGTGTGAGAGCAATACATAGTCAGGTTTTGTCTGACCGGCACCAGTACCGATAATGTTGTTCTCGGTAAGCGCATTAGGTGCGTAGCGAGGAATCAAAACATTAACGTGTGGCAGAATATTGGTATACTGAGCAGCCTTGAAGTTTGAGTCGCCAGTATGGAGCATTGTGAAGTTGCCACTATCATCGCCACATTCAAAAGTAAATACAGAAACGAAGTTTGATAAGCCCGAGTTGTTATGGTCTGTAATAGACACATGAATCTTGATGTTATTAAACTGGTAATCGGTATTTTTCTTAGAAGTATAGCCACCCTTTATCCAGTTAGAATAAACAGGCTTTCCTGCATTCAGCATCGCGTTGATGAGAGCTGTGTTGTAGTGATCTTGGTGTTTGTGAGTAACACAGAGGAAATCCAGGTAAGGCTCCAGTTTCTCTGCCCAGCGATGGTTGATGTCAATACCAAAGCAAGTGGTAGGAGTCTTTACGATGTAACCCATATTGTAGAGCTGCCAGATGCATGTAGTACCATTCTCAACGGTAGTCGTCTTGATGGCATTAATTACATGATCCAGAGACAAACGGTAGAACGCCAGCATAGGGTCGTACTTTTCTCTCATTTCAGCAGACTGGTCCAAAGAAGCAATATAGCTTTCAAAGAAATCAGAAGTGCAGTCGTCTGCCATCTTCTGTATCTTCTTTAGAACTTCAGATCTTTCCGCATTGAGAGGTTGCTGCTGTAATGGAGTAGTAGCCCACAAAGCTTCAGCCACCTCTTTTGCAGTCTTCATGTCGGTAGTTTCACCTATTTCGACAGGCTGCGCATAAGTCATTCCATCTTCGTCACTTCCACAAGAGCAGAGGGCGCAAGCGAATAATGCGATGAATAAATATATCTTTTTCATACTGATTCAAATATTAATATTGGTTTGTACCATGAATATTACCACCTCTACAGCTCCATGTAGATTTCTCTGGGCCGGCAAAGATCTTAATAGCAGCAACATTACCGCCGATATAAGAAACATAGAGCATCTGGTTCTCGCCGATAGTCATACCAGACATAATCTTGGCATTATTATCTGTACCTTCTGAGTCCATGTGCCAAAGTTCCTCGCCATTTGCGCTGTTTACTGCGTAGATGCGACCGGCGCCGCTACCGAAATAAACAGTTCCCTTATCGTCGAGAACAGGAAAGCAATAAGTAGGAGCTGCATCAATAGTAAACTTCCACTTCAACTGTCCAGCCTTATCTACAGAGTAGAGAGCCTTGCCACCCTTGTCTGTAAAGTAGATATTGCCGCTCTTGTCAACAATAGGAGCATAGATATCACCCGCAGTTTCAACATTCCACTTGGTAGAACCATCTGCTGTGTTCAAAGCCAGCAAACCTGCACCACCAATCTGGGCAGCATAAAGAGTTTCGCCGTCCAAAGCGAAAGAACCGATTTCGGTTACCTTACCGGCTACCTTCCAAAGTTGAGTGCCATCGGCCTTGAAACCATAAATAGTAGTACGTGTACCTACATAGATATTGCCTGTCTTGTCTATAGCTACAGCTCCAGCCTTGTTCTTTGTACCAGCCAGTTTAACAGACCAGTTCTTAACACCTGTAGCTGTATTGATAGAATGGAGAACGTTGTCGCCATCAAGGATATAAACTGTCTGTCCGTCAGCAGTTACAGCAGGGAAACAGTCCAGATTCTTGTTGGCAGCTCCTGTAGCGTATGTCCACTTCTGTGTTCCATCGCTATTGATAGCATACAAGGTTGCGTTGCGAGCACCTTGATACAAAGTACCGTCTTTGCCTACTGCTACACCACCACCATAAGTAGTCTTAGGGATGGAAGCGGTCCATTTCACAGTACCAGTCATCGCATCAAAAGCAGTAACATCACCCGTAGCACCTGCAGAAGGCAAGTAGAATGTATTTCCGTCTAAAGAGAATACTGCATTTGCAGTCTTCACCATACCACCGTTAGGCATATCTGTAGACCAAACCTTGAAAGGCTCTGTATCAGAAACAGGTCTTGCCTTTGTTGTTGAAATCATAGAACGCTGGTTGCCATAGATGGCCTGGATGGTGATGGTATAAGTAACCTTGTTAACCAAACCTGTTATAGTATATGAAGTAGTCTTTGCATCCAACTCTACAGAACCACCTTCGTATGTAGCAACTTCCGGTGTCCAATTGACCAAATAACCTGTTGGGTTGGCTCCCTGCATAGGAGCCCATTCCAACAATACCTTCTCATCTTGTGCCGTAGCGTTCAAAGTACCTACCTGGCAAATGTCCCAACTTGCTTTTGGAAGATCATCGCTACAAGAACCGAGAATAAAAACTGTCACTAAAGACAGCAAATATATAATCTTTTTCATGTCTTAACCGTTTATTAATTGTTGTCATATCCAGGGTTCTGCCAGAGGATAGACTTGTCGCCTACCTTTTCAATCTCCTGCTGAGGAATAGGGAAGAGTAATTGATAATCCTTGATTTCAACACCATTCTCAGCCATCACGCTCTTTGCAAATCCCATTCTTACCAAGTCGAACCAGCGCTGGCCCTCATAAGGGAATTCTCTCTGGCGTTCAACCAAGATGCCCTTGCGGAACTTCTCCTGTGTAGGCAACTGTTTTACAGTCAGATTAGAAATGCCAGCTCTCTGTCTTACGGCGTTGAGATACTTCAGGGCAAGTGAACCCTCAGATGCATCATACTGAATCTCGTTGAGCGCTTCTGCATACATCAGAAGAACATCTGCGTAGCGAAGAAGGATCTGATCATTACCTACAGTCTTGAAGGTAGGGCTCTTTGTATCATAGAATTTATTCATCAAACGAACGTTTTTCTCAACCTGTACGTATGTTATGAGGTCTTTGCGATCATCACCTGTAGGGAATGTGTTGAGCAGAGAACTTGTCTGGTTGGTATCATCAGATGCGTTGGTGAGATTGTACCAGTAACTATGTCCTTCTCCCTCTATTTCCTTGTTGAAATGTACAGCGAAGATAATCTCATTATTATTCTTGTTATCCACATCGAAGACTTGGGCGATAGGGCTTACCAACTGATATTTTCCGATTAACTGAGAAAGAATGTCTTTAGCCTCAGTCCATTTGTGGAAAGTAAGATATACCTTACCGAGCAAGGCCTTGGCAGCACCAGAGGTAGCTCTACCCATATCTGCAGAAGAGTAAGTTTCTGGAAGATAGTTGTTGTCAACAATCTCCTTCAAATCTCCGGCAATCAAATCGAACATCTGCTCAT
This sequence comes from Segatella copri, assembly GCF_024330485.1. GTDB lineage: Bacteria > Bacteroidota > Bacteroidia > Bacteroidales > Bacteroidaceae > Prevotella > Prevotella copri_L. Next base: position 22,801 of record NZ_JANDWX010000023.1, read on the forward strand.
CAGAATATCTCGCAACTTTCAGAGCCTCCGCAGCACTTACTACATGCTTGGTAGCAGGAACGCCACCCCAAATGCGGTACATGTTAAAATAGTTCAAAGCTCTGATAAACATCGCTTCGCCCTTATACTGCTTCTTCAGGTTTTCTGCAAAGTTTGCACCATCAATCTGGTCGAGTAAGAGATTACAACGATAAACGTTGTTGTTGAAGTTCGCCCAGTAAGAACTGAGGATTCCATTAGATGGTTTCTCTGTGAAATGGTCGATATCGTAACGGTCCTGGGTACCTGCTGTTGGGGCGCCCAAAGAAAGATTGTCACTACGATACTCGCAGCATTCTGTATAGAAATTCACCTGTGACTGCAATTTTGCGTAGCAGCCGATAACTGCTACATTATAATCGCTCGCAGTCTTATATACTTTGTCAATGGTTACGCTGCTTGCTGGCTCCAAATCGAAGAAGCTGTCTCCGCAAGAGGTCATGAGCAGAGTTGCCAATGATGCTAATACTAATATCTTTTTCATGTCGCTATATTCTTTATAATGTGAGATTCAAACCAAACATATATGTTCTTGCCAAAGGATAAGTACCATAGTCCTCACCTGGAGTCAGGTTCTTGGAAGGACGGGCATTTACCTCTGGGTTGTAGCCGCTGTAGTTGGTAATAGTGAAGAGGTTCTGTCCAGAAACATAAACTCTCATCTTCTCAACCTTAAACTTCTGAGTAAGTGCACGAGGCAAAGTATAACCTAATGACAGGTTCTGGAGACGGAGGTATGAACCGCTCTCCAAGTGCCAGGTAGAAGTACGGCTGTTGTAACCTGTCTGCTTACGGTTTGCCTTATTTACCGAACCGCTGCCTGGATTCTCAGGACTCTTCCAACGGTCGAGAGCAATCTTGGTACCATTGGTGTTACCCTCCATATTGTCGAGGTAGCGCTTGTTCAAGTTCAGAATCTTGTTGCCATATACACCCTGGAAGTTGAAGTCCATATCGAAACCTGCATACCAGAGCTTACCGCCGAAGCCGTATGTGAACTTAGGCATGTAGTTGCCGCAGATTGTACGGTCTTTATCCAAATCCAACTTGCCGTCTCCGTCAACATCAACGAATCTGAAGTCACCTACTTCTGTGTTGTCGAAGTGAGGATACTTTTTCAAGTCTTCTTCTGTAGCAAAGATGCCGTCCTGTACCAAGAGGTAATAGTTACCGATAGGCTTTCCTACCTCTGTAATATAATATGCGTGTCCTACACTACCCGAAGAAATGATAGGCGCATTACCAGGACCTAACTCTTTCACTTCATTGGTATTCTTGGCATAGTTGGCATTAAATGAATAGCCGAAGCCATTAGCAAATGTATGCTGTGATGTCAAAGCTAATTCCCAACCGCGGTTGTTTACCTTACCCAGATTCTGAAGTGAGGTGCTGTAACCTGTCAACAGAGGTACTGGTACATAAAGCAACATGTTTGAAGTGTTGGTATTGTAATAGTCTACAGAGAATCCAATGTAGCCGTCAAACATCTGAAGGTCGATACCGGCGTTGATCATCTGGTTCTTCTCCCAGCTCAGGTCGTCGCGCTTGATGTTGTCTGGTTTATAACCATAATGCAACAAACCTCCATTGGTACCTAAGATGTAATTGTCTGTTGACATGGTTGCCAAATGGTCGTAGTTACCAATCTCAAAGTTACCGGTTACACCATAGCTGGCACGAATCTTCATATCATTAACGAAAGACAACTCCTTTATATTCTTGAAGAACTTTTCGTCGCTGATGCGCCAAGCTGCTGAGGCTGATGGGAAGTAACCCCAACGGTTGTTCTTACCGAAACGTGAAGATCCATCAGCACGGATGGCTGCAGAAAGCATGTAGCGTCCTTCGTAGTTGTACTGAACACGAGCCAGGTAAGAAGCAATAGACCATTGTGTCTTGTCAGAACCACCCTTGGTTACAGTACCGCCATTTACGGTCTGGATGTAATCATTAGGGTAATCGGTTGCTGTTACGTTGTCGGTCTTCTTGGTTTCTTTCTGAGCAGACTGTACAAGTATGGCTGTAATGTTGTGCTTCTTATTGATTGTTGTTGTGTAAGTCAACTGGTTTTCAACCAACCAGTTGAAGAAGAAACTGGAAGAGCTGTAACCTGTTGGGTTTGAAGGAGAATCATAGTAGTCCTTTCCCTTCAAAGGCAAACCTGACTGGCGATATTTATCATTATGAGCACCATAATAATCACCACCCAAAGACAACTTGTAGGAAAGTCCCTTCATCAGTTCCAATTCTGCATAAGCCTTACCTGTAATAGACATGCGGTCGGTAACATTAGACTGCAAGCGAGCCATCGCAACAGGGTTCATCACCTCGTTGTGCTCATAGTCTGTACCAATTCGCCAATATCCATTACCCTGGAAGTTATATGAACCGTCTGCGTTGTATACAGGGAAGGTTGGAGGCATCATCAAAGCAGATTGAACGATACCACCTGCACCAGATGCATCTACTGTATTAGAAACAGAATAAGAAGGAGCGAAGTTAACACCGAACTTCAAGCGCTTGTGCTGACCTGAGAGATTCATGCGGGCACCAAACTTCTCGAAGTCAGAACCGATAATAGTACCTTCCTTCTTCATATAGTTGCCTGATACGAAATAGTTGACGCTGTTAGACTTACCTGAAAGTGAAATGTTGTGTCCGGTAGTCATCGCTGTGCGGAAGATAGCATCCTGCCAGTCTGTATCTGTCAAGCCCTTAACACCCTCCAGATATGGGAACAAATCGGTTGCAATCTGCATGTAACCTTTAGGGCGTACGCTGTTAGGGTCACTTGCAGATGCACCAGGAACTTTAGAAAGATATGCGTTGTTACGTGCATCCTTTACGAATTCTGCATATTCGTAAGCGTTCATCATATCGAGTTTCTTTGATACGTTCTGTACACCTACGTAACCATCGTAAGAAACAGAGAGCTTGTCAGAGGTACCCTTCTTGGTTGTAACGAGAACTACACCATTAGAACCACGGCTACCATAGATAGCTGCTGCAGAAGCATCCTTCAAAACTTCAACAGACTCAATATCGTTGGTGTTCAGGTTGGCAAAACCACGCTCCATAGGAACACCATCTACTACATAGAGAGGGTCGCTACCGGCGTTGACGGTACTTACACCACGAACGCGAATGCTTACGCTACCCTCTGGGTCTCCGCTAGGTACAGTTACCTGTACACCAGGCATCTTACCTGCCAAGGCCTGACGGAAGTCGGTAGAAGGATTGTTGGCAAGAGCCTCTGCCTTGACAGAAGACACAGCAGTAGATACGTCGCGCTTCTTCTGCACGCCATAACCTACAACCACAACTTCTTCCAATACCTTATTATCATCTGCCAGGTTTACATTGATTACTTCGCGACCATTCACCTTGATGTCCTGGTCCTTGCAGCCAATGTATGATACTGCCAACATACCGTCGGCAGGAATCTCGATGGTATAGTTGCCGTCAAAATCGGTTACAACACCATTGGTGGTGGTACCCTTCTCCATGACGGTAGCGCCGATAACTGGCTCGCCAGTTTCGTCTTTCACTACACCACGTACCTTGATTTTCTTGCCATGAGCCTGCGATTTAGCTTTTTGCTGAGGCTTGATGACGATGTAGTTGCCTTCCATCTCATAGGTAAAATTAGTACCTTTGAGCAATTGGTTCAACATACCAAAGACATCATCACTTTTCTTGGTTAATGTAACCGAACGGTTAGCATTCAACTGTGAGGAGTTGTAGGCAATCTTGTACTTAGATTCCTTTTCAATCTTCTCAAAAGCTGACTTAAGCGTTACCTTGTTTGAGCTGAAGCTGACGTTCTGAGCCGAAAGGGTCATCTGGCCTGCCAGGAGCAAACAGAAGCATGACGCAGAGATTCTTTTAAGATTCATACTTTATCTTTTTAAGTTAATAATAATTTGCTTGTTACGTCTTGAAGACAACGGAAAAGAGAGTTACACCCAATTACAAAACTGTTAAAATGAAGTTTTTCTGAAAAAAATATCTTGTGTTCGCAAACAATTGTGTTTTTCTTTTTTATTTTCTCACCTATAATATATGATTGACTTTTTTCTTGCAAAGCATCACATATCCAGAACTAATGGTTGCCGAAAGAAAAGCAAGGTAAAGGGCAGAAACTCCCAGTTCAGTATGATTTCCTGAACTGGGAGTTTCTGCCCTTGTCTTCTTTCGAATGAGTATCTTAAATGTAGGATCTAAATTGCATATTGTCCTACTGTCGGAATATTTAGATGAGCCTGTAATCCCATAGCATGAAGTACTCGGGAAATAGTATTGAGTGTAAGGTTCTTGCCATTCTCAATCTTAGATATCTGTCCCTTCTTTACTCCGATAAGATTGCCTAACTGTTCTTGCGTAAGTTTTTTGTTTTTACGAGCCTCCTTAATAGCTTCACCAATTAAGAATGTGTTGATTTCATCCTCAAATTGATCACGATGAGGAGTTCCAATCTTTCCAACATGCTTATCTAGCATTTCTTCTTCACTATAAAATTTCATTTCTTCCATAGTCACTTTCTTTTCATTTTAAAATATAATGCTCTGATTTCCTCTGCTCGCTTTATCTGTTGCTTTGGCGTTTTTTGCACTTTCTTGATAAACCCATGGGTAGCTACGACTAATGAATTAGTTGAAGTGTCCCAAAAAGCAAGCAAACGATATTGGATTCCATCATATTTTGTACGGAATTCCCATATATCAGTTCCTTCCAGTTTTTTAAAGAGTTTAGGATTTAAGACATATTTAGCCTTTCGGATATTTGACAATATCTTATCCTTTGCTTTTTGTGAAAGACTTTCCAAAAAGTCGTCAGCGTCTTTTGAAAACAGAACTTTAAATCTTTCTTTCATTATCTGTCTTATATTTAAAACATGTGCAAATATAAGCAAAAGAATCTATATATGGAAACTTTTGGGAAGGTTATTAACTATTTATAACGATTTTTCTCAATTCCCGCTCGTACTGCGCAGCATCCTCAAAGCAGATGGCCTGCATTCCGAAACGCTGGGCGGCTTCTACATTCTCTATTCTGTCGTCAGCAAAAAGGCATTCTTCCGGTTTCAGATTGTATTTCTGGCAGATTCTTTCGTAAATTGCCCTGTCGGGTTTGATGATTTTCTCTTCTGAAGAAATCACCTGTCCTTCCAGAAGTTGGAAGATGGGATATTGGGCCATCGTTTCGTGAACCTTGGTGCACCAGTTGGAAAGTCCGTAAAGGTGGTAGCCTTCTGCCTTCAACTGGGTTAGTAAGGTGCGCATTCCTTCCTTCTCGCCCCTTACAAATTCGTTAAAGCGCTGGGCTACGGTTGCTATTTCTTCCTTATATTGCGGCATAATCTGCTGCATCTTGCAGAAGGTTTCTTCGAAAGAATCTCCGCGATCCATATTCTCATTCCACTTGCCGTCTATCAGGAGATGATAGAATTCTTCAGCCTGTTCGTGGGTCTTGAAAATCTGGTCAAGCGTTTCAAAGTATTCGTAATCTACGAGTACTTTTCCAAAATCAAAAATCAAATTCTTTATCATGATATTTCCCATTTATGTTATTATTTCTGTTTTCATATCCCGTGCAGAGATACTCTTTTATGAAAAAAGGCGCATCATTTTTACATAATGCGCCTTTTGTTTACCTATTATAATATATGCCTACCTGATGATTACTTCCTCTTTCTTCACTTCATATTCCAGACCAGGAACCAGGTTCTTCAGGACAAACATGGCTCCCGAGAGGGTTTCGCCACGGTTGAAATGAACTGTAACCTTCGTGTTCTGGTGAATCTTTGAACGGAAGGTGAATTTCACTCCGTATGCATTACCCAGAATCTTACCAGCTTCTGCCAGCGTTACATCGTTCAGGTCAATCTCCTTGTTGCGCCAGCTTGTACCATCTTCTTCGGCCGAAACCTTGCGGAGGTTTACAGCCTTGGTCTTTACATTATATACTAACTGGTCGTTAGGTTTCATGCTGTAGACCTTGTCTTCCTGACCTATGATGCGGAGTTCTATCTTGCCGGTTTTGAGTGTGGCAGATACTTCATCTGTATTTGAATAAGATGAAACCGTAAAAGAGGTGCCCAAGTCGGTAATCTCGAAATGAGGAGTGCTGACGTGGAACGGCTGGGCATCATCATGCCTGATGTCGAAGAATGCCTCTCCCGACAGGAAAACCTTGCGTTCTTCTGCTCCCTTGAAAGAGGAAGGATAGAGGAGTACGGAACTCTGGCTGAGTCTTACTTTCGTTCCGTCTGCCAAGGCGATGACTTTGCTCTCTTCGTTGATGGTATGCTCCTGGAGCATGGTTGCCAGTTTTACATCCTTGAGTTGGTTGTTCATCTGGACGTAGAGCTTGCCGAATACAATCAGCATCAGCAGCGGTACGAAGACGGCAGCCAGTTTGGCAAAGTTGAAGATTCGAAGCGATTTTTTCTTTTTTATTTCTCTTGTTTCTTCTGTTTCGAAGAGGCGGTTGTATGCAGCAGAAATTTCTTCTTCTTCCATATAGGCTGAATCAGCCTTGTCCCATAATTCTCTAAATGCCTCGTTCGCCTCTTTATCGTCTTGTGTATTGGAAATCCTATCTAATACTCTTTCTTTTATTTCATCCGGCACATTGTGCCCGCTATAATAATCTATGATATCCCTTATCTTTGTTGCCATAATAAAAACTTCATTTATTTTTAAGACATGTTTCAATGGTGTTACACCCAATGGCAAGGTAACAAAATCATCAAATATAAGGCTTTTTTAATTTCTTTAAGAGCTAGGTTAAGATGATTTTCTACCGTTTTCTTCTGAATACCCAGGCGCTGGGCTATCTCTTCGTTCTTGAGATGCTGCTCGCGGCTCATGCGATAAATCTGCTGGCGTTGTTGCGGCATGCTTTCTACCACCATGTCGATGAGCAGCTGGGTATCCTTTGCCACCACATCGTCATGTGGCGAAGATTCGTTGGCGTATCTGTCTGGCAGACTGTCAATATCTATTGGGATGATGTGCTTGGAGGAAATATAGTTGATGACAGTATATTTTGCCAAAATAAAGAGGTAGGAATCGAAGTCCTGGATATCGGCAAACTTCTCGCGTTTGTTCCATACCTTTAAGAAGATGAGCTGGCTGACGTCATCAGCATCATCTTCGTTTTTCAAGAGCATGGCCACAAAACGGTGTACCTTAGGATAGAACCTGCGGAACATCGTTTCGTATGCTTTCTTGTCTCCTTTCGACATTAATAATATTGTTTCTTTTTCTATTTCCATTCTTGCGATTATGTATGTTTAATACGATAATAGCTGCAAAATTAAACAAAATATCTGAAATTGCAAGCTTTTGCGGGTATTATTTCGGGAAAGGCACATAAAAATGTCCTTTTTATCCCTTTCTTCCGAAATCGGCTGGAATCTCGCCCCATTTCTTCGTCTCCCATTTTATAATAGGTATGTTGATGGGGTGGGTGCGGAGCCAGTTTTCGGCTCGGGCGATGATCTGGTAGAGCTGTTCGGTCTGGGGAGTGCGCTCCAGTTTGGTCTTGCATTGTTTCTTGCTTACCCATAGCTGGGCATTCACGCTGTCGCTATAAATTATCTTGTCGGTAATGCCCTTCTGCTGCATCAGGGCGAGGGCATGGACGATGGCGAGAAACTCGCCGATGTTGTTGGTGCCGTGGATAGGACCATAGTGGAAAACCTGGGCACCGGTCTGAAGGTCGATGCATTGGTATTCCATCGGGCCGGGATTGCCGGAACAGGCGGCATCCACAGCCCAAGCGTTGGCTCTTACCTCGTTGGGCAGAGGCAAAATGGTATCGTTTCTCCATGAAGGAGGATTTACGGGCATTTTATTCATATTTTTTTCTTTTTGGGGTTGGAAAACAAAAAGGATTGGCTAAAACTGAAATGAGCATGCGCCTTGGAGTCGAGCTCCAGGGCCATGCTCATTATGTCAAATAGTCAATATTTTTTTATTTTTAAATTGTAGGTTATTATATCTTATGTATATATTACATTCTTTCTGGAACCTCGATGCCGAGCAGAGACATACCGTTCTTCAGAATCTTAGCCACGTTGGCTGCAAGAACCAGACGGGTAATCTTCTCAGCCTCGCTCTCAGCATTCAGGATGCTGTAGTCGTGATAGAACTGGTTGAACTCCTTGGTCAACTCATAGCAGTAGTTAGCGATACCGCCAGGGTTGTAGTTGTTGCCTGCATCGGCTACAGCTGCAGCAAAGTCGTTCATCTTCTGGATGAGGTCGATCTCCTTCTCGTTGATAGGAGCATCTGCACCCAACTCTGCAGGAATCTCGATGCCCTCGGCAGCTGCCTTACGCATGATGCTGCGGATACGAGCGTAGGTATACTGGATGAATGGACCTGTGTTGCCGTTGAAGTCGATACTCTCTTCTGGGTTGAAGAGCATGTTCTTGCGGGCATCTACCTTGAGGATGAAGTACTTCAACGCTCCGAGACCCACGATGCGTGAAATCTCCTGGCGCTCTTCCTCGCTCATGTCCTTGAACTTGCCGAGCTCATCGCTTGTCTGGCGAGCATCCTTGATCATCTCTGCCATCAGGTCATCAGCATCTACTACGGTTCCCTCGCGGCTCTTCATCTTACCGTTAGGCAACTCTACCATTCCGTAAGAGAAGTGAACCAAGTCCTTGCCCCACTTGAAACCGAGACGGTCGAGCAGGATAGAGAGCACCTGGAAGTGGTAGTTCTGCTCGTTACCTACCACGTAGATCATCTTGTCGATAGGGAAGTCCTTGAAGCGGAGGTCGGCAGTACCGATGTCCTGAGTCATATAAACAGAAGTACCGTCAGAACGGAGCAGGAGCTTTTGGTCGAGACCCTCGTTGGTGAGGTCAGCCCAAACAGAGTTATCATCCTTGCGGAAGAAGAGACCCTTCTCCAATCCTTCTTCTACCTTCTTCTTACCCTCGAGGTAAGTATTTGACTCATAATATATCTTGTCGAAACTTACACCCATCATCTTGTAAGTCTCATCGAAGCCAGCGTAAACCCAGCTGTTCATCTTCTGCCAGAGTGCACGAACCTCAGGGTCGTTGTTTTCCCACTTTACGAGCATCTCGTGAGCCTCCTTAATCAGCGGAGCCTCTACCTTAGCTTTCTCTGTGGCAGCTTCCTCGTCCATGCCATCCTTCATATACTGAGCCTTGAGTTCGGCGATTTCCTCACGATAGTGCTTGTCGAAAGCTACATAGTAGTCGCCGATGAGGTGGTCGCCCTTCTTGCCGGAAGTTTCAGGAGTTTCGCCATTGCCCCACTTGAGCCAGGCGAGCATAGACTTGCAGATGTGGATACCACGGTCGTTAACGATGTTTGTCTTGATTACCTTGTTGCCGTTAGCCTCCATAATCTGAGCCAGAGACCAGCCGAGGAGGTTGTTGCGGACGTGACCGAGGTGGAGAGGCTTGTTGGTGTTAGGAGAAGAGTACTCGATCATGACGAGCGGGCTGTTCTCTGTAACTGGCTTCTCGCCAAACTTAGGGTCAGCGTTGATGGTGTTCAAGAGTCCTACCCAAGCGGCAGGAGCGATAGAAAGGTTGAGGAAACCCTTTACCACGTTGAAGTCTGCGATAACATTAGCGCAGTTTTTCTTCAGGTATTCGCCGATTTCCTGTGCTGTATCCTCAGGCTTTTTCTTTGACATCTTGAGGAATGGGAATACGACGAGGGTAAGGTTACCTTCGAAATTACTCTTGGTCTTTTGCAGGGCTACCATCTTCTCTGGCACGTCCTGACCATAAAGCTCCTTCACCGCTGCGATGACCGAGCTGATGATTTCGTTTTCTATCTTCATTATTTAATATATCTTTTTTACCGGTAAAATTATCTTTTTAAACTGATTGAAGAGGGATTTGCAAGTTCCCTTTCCGTTTATGCGGCTGCAAATTTACAAATAATAATTGAATTGTGAAAGAAAAATTGCACATTCTTTTGTTTTTTGTCGCATTCTTTAGTTTTTTATTGCTTTTGCAACAGAAATGAAGTATTGCGGGGCTGTTGAAGACTGTCTTTAAAGGAAAGAACAGAAAGTATAAATGGGAATAGGAGCAAAGGCCCCGCAAAAAGGGTCTTTGCTCCTATTCTTATCTGTTGGTAGCTGAATATAACTTCCGTGATTTATCCCTCAAGGATAATTGACGCCACGTCTTCGGGCGAATTCCATAGGAGTCCGTCTTGCAACTCGTCGTCGGTAAATCCGTTGAGTGCTTCCTGTGCTTCCCTTGGAGTAATGGCTGGAGTGCCGTCCTCGTTCTTAGTATCGAGCAAAGCCTGCAAGATGGCTGCTCTGTATTCTTCGATTGTCATCATAATTTTTATGTCGTTTCGTTGTTTATTTTATGATGGCAAAGGTAATGCATTTTTTTGGAAACACCAAACTTTTTTGTCATTTTCTTTTAGCGGATATTGAAAAAGTTTTATATATTTATATGCCTTTCTATGATGGTATGGCTACCTTTAAAGATGGAAACTGCAGCACAAAAGAAGATGTTTCATGGTGCTGACTATGTGTTCATGGCAGACATGTGGAACCCAAAACACTTGAGTGACAGCAGACACTTGTGGGTACCTATTTCTTGGGAAAATGGTGCTCCGGTGTTGAAAAAACAATAAAAAATACGGTCGTTCTGCTTGTTTCTAACTTAATTTTCATATATTTGCAGTTGCTTAGCTGAGGCTACCGGCAACATGGAGGCATATAAGATGCTCCAGGATATGCCTATATATAATAAGGTATAGAATAGCCTATATATAATAAGGTGTAATTTCAATCTAATGTATAAATAACTAACAAACATGAAACAGAGACTGTTCGTAACATTGAGTTTGGCAGGATTAGCAATGGCAACCTTTGGTGCAACCAAACCGAAGGCTGCCATTAAGTCGTTGAATAAGACGACCATCCAACAGCCAACTTACACAGAATGGCACGACCTTCAGGTGAATGCCATCAATCGTTTTCCGTTGCACACCAATTTCTTCACCTATCCGGCAGATGACTGGGTTTCAGAGAAAGACGGTAAAATCGTGAGCAAGGATATCCTGCACATGAACAAGACGGAGAGCAAGTATTTCCTTTCGCTCGACGGAACCTGGAAGTTCAACTGGGTGGCTAATGCAGACCAGCGTCCTACCGATTTCTACAAGGAAAATCTTGATGACTCCAAATGGAAGACCATGAATGTTCCAGGCAACTGGGAGATGAATGGATTCGGCGATCCGGAGTATGTAAATAATGGTTTTGCATGGCGCGGACATTTTGACCAGCAGCCACCAGCTGTTCCTACCAAGGACAATCATGTAGGCTCTTACCGCCGTATCATCGACATCCCTGCCAACTGGGATGGCAAGCAGGTAGTAGCTCATTTCGGTAGCGTTACTTCCAACATCTATCTCTATGTAAACGGCAAGTTTGCCGGTTATGCAGAGGATAGCAAGGTAGCTGCCGAGTTTGACATCACTCCTTATCTGAAGAAGGGCAAGAATCTGATTGCCTTCCAGACCTTCCGCTGGTGTGATGGTTCCTGGGATGAGGATCAGGACTTCTGGCGCTTGAGTGGTGTGGCTCGTGAAAGCTATCTCTTTGCCCGCGATGCCCAGTTGCATTTGGAGGATATCCGTGTTACTCCTGACCTTGTAAACAACTACAAGGATGGTGTGCTCAATATCTCTACCAAGGTAAAGGGTAACGGTAAGCTCGTCTTCACCCTCTTCGATAAGGACGGCAAGCAGGTAGCAACCACTACCGGCGTGGCAAAGAACGGTACTGCCAATTTTTCTCTGCAGGTAGCTAATCCTCAGAAGTGGAGTGCCGAGACACCTTATTTATATACCCTGCAGGTTTCCCTGATGGGTGCTCAGAAGAAGGACGCTATGAAGGCGGCTAGCATGACTCCTGTCAAGGTAGGTTTCCGCAAGGTGGAAATCAAGAACAAGCAGTTCCTTGTCAACGGTCAGCCTGTGCTCATCAAGGGTGCCAACCGTCATGAGATTGACCCTGATGGAGGTTATGTATTGAGCATGGAGCGCATGATTCAGGACATCAAGATTATGAAGCGCCTGAATATCAACGCTGTCCGTACCTGCCACTATCCTGATGATCCACGCTGGTACGAGCTCTGCGATGAGTATGGTATCTATGTGGTAGCTGAGGCTAATCAGGAGAGTCATGGTTTCCAGTATGGCGATGATGCTGCTGCCAAGAAGCCGATGTTTGCCAAGCAGATTATGGAGCGCAACCAGCACAATGTTTCCATGTACTTCAATCATCCTAGTGTCGTAACCTGGAGTATGGGTAATGAGACTGTGATGGGCGATAACTTCCTGCAGGCTTACAAGTGGATCAAGAGCCAGGACCAGAGTCGTCCGGTTCAGTACGAGCAGGCAAGCAGAGGCGAGGGTACCGATATCTTCTGCCCTATGTACTATCCTGTAAGTGCTTGTGAAAAGTATGCGAAGGACCCTAACAGTCCGATGCCGCTCATCCAGTGCGAGTACAACCATACTATGGGTAATTCGGGTGGTAACCTGAAGGAATACTGGGATCTGGTACGCAAGTATCCTATCTTCCAGGGTGGTTTCGACTGGGATTTCGTTGACCAGGGCTTGCACCGCAAGGTATTGAAGCCGATGACCATCAAGAATCCTGAGAAGATGAGCAATGAAGAGCTCCGCAAGATAGAATATTGCTACGGTGGCGATTACAACAATTACGACCCTAGCGACAACAACTTCAACTGCAATGGTATCATCGGTCCTGACCGTCAGCTCAATCCTCATGCCTACGAGGTAGCCTACCAGTATCAGAACATCTGGGCTAAGATGGTGAATGCAGAGAAGGGCGAAGTAAGTGTATACAATGAGAACTTCTTCCGCAATTTGAGCAACTATGCCTTGGCTTGGAGCCTCTTTGAGGATGGCGTGGAGACTCAGAACGGTACCATCGCTGATATCGATGTAGCTGCCCAGCAAACCAAGAACTTCACCATCCCTTACGACCTTTCTAAGGTAAAGGGCAAGGAGGTGTTCCTCAACATCGATTTCCGTCTGAAGAAGGCTGAACCTCTGATGGAGGCTGGTCAGATTGTGGCTTATGCCCAGCTGGCAGTGAAGGAGAAGAAGTGCTGCGGTCATTGTGCAGACAACATGGCTAAGGCTCAGGACGGCAAGAAGGTGAAGGCTAAGCTCATCGACAAGAAGGGCGAGCAGGATATCACCGTTACTACTCCTAATTTGACCGTGAAGGTGAACCGTACCACAGGTCTCATCTCTGAATATACCTATCGTGGCAAGTCGCTCCTCGGCGAGGGCGGTACCCTGAAGCCAAACTTCTGGCGTGCTCCTACCGATAATGATTTCGGTGCCGGCCTGCAGAAGAAGTTCCAGGTTTGGAAGAACCCTGTCATGAACCTGAAGGGTGTAGCTGTTGAAAAGGACAAGAAGGCAAATACCATCAATATCTGTGCAACCTATGAGATGCCAGAGGTGAAGGGTGAGCTGGAAATCGATTATCTCATCATGCCAAACACCGGTGCGATGAAGGTAAGCCAGGAGTTTGATGCTTCTGATGATGCCAAGGTCAGCGATCTGTTCCGTTTCGGTATGCTGATGCAGTTGCCATACGATATGGACAAGAGCCAGTATTACGGCCGTGGTCCTATCGAGAACTATTCTGACCGTGAGGACTGCATGCGCATCGGAATCTACAGCGATGATGCCGACAACCAGTACTTCCCATACATTCGTCCACAGGAGAGTGGAACCAAGGGCGATATGCGCTGGTGGAACCAGACCGATGCTTCCGGCTTCGGATTCAAGGTGAAGAGCTGCAAGCCATTCTATGCTTCTGCCATCCACTTCGACACCGAAGAACTGGATGATGGTGATGACAAGGATCAGCGCCACAGTTTCAATCTGAAGAAGTCAAGATTCACCAATCTCTTCCTCGATGCAGAGCATTCTGGTGTGGCTGGTGAGAACTCTTGGGGGGCATGGCCTTTGGAGAAATATCGCCTCCATTATGGCGATAAGAACTTCACTTTCGTGCTCATTCCATTAGATAAATAGTAGAAAAGCAGGGATTTATACGAAAATCCAATATATTTAAACAGAAAATCCACCTCATTCGGGGTGGATTTTTTTATCTTTGCACCACCTATCACGGAAAAGTGTAGGTACAGCCTAAAAATAAAACAATAACGAACAATATGAGAAAAGCAAAATTTTTCGCAGCAGCATTGCTGGCGATGTCTTCACTCGGAGCTTTCGCACAGCATCAGTTTACTGTTCAGGCTAACAAGCCTGGAGCAGAAATCCAGCCTACCATGTATGGTATCTTCTTCGAGGATATCAACTTCGGTGCCGATGGTGGTCTTTATGCAGAGATGGTAGAGAACCGCTCCTTCGAATTCCCACAGCGCCTGATGGGATGGAATACATTCGGAAATGTAACCCTCAGCGACGTAAAACCTGCCTTCGACCGCAATCCTCATTATGTAACACTTGAGAGCGCAGGCGCACGTGAGAAGCAGACTGGTCTTGAGAACCGTGGCTTCTTCGGCATGGGCTTGAAGAAGGATATGAAGTACGATTTCACCGTATATGGCCGTCTTCATCTCATCGATGGCAAGCAGGGCAAGATTCGCGTAGAACTCGTCAATTCAAAGAATGATGTGATTGCCAAGCAGGTCATCAACATCACCAATAATAAATGGCAGAAGCTTACTGCTACCCTTACTTCTCCTCAGACCGATGCCAAGGGTTTGATGCGAGTATATCTGGAGAAGGGTTCTGAGAGCGTAGATCTCGACCATATCTCTCTCTTCCCTGAGGACAACTGGAATGGTCTCCGTGCCGACCTCGTACAGGATTTGGCTGACTTGAAGCCAGGCATCTTCCGCTTCCCTGGCGGATGTATCGTCGAGGGAACCGACCTCGATACCCGTTATGAGTGGAAGAACTCTGTGGGTGCTCCTGAGAACCGTCCTCTAAACGAGAACCGCTGGAGAGATACCTTCCCACATCGCCTTTTCCCTAACTACTATCAGTCATTGGGCTTGGGCTTCTATGAGTATTTCCTCCTTTCAGAGAAGATTGGTGCTGAGCCATTGCCTATTCTCTCTGTAGGTCTGGCTTGCCAGTATCAGAACGATGATAAGGATCCTAATGCGCATGTAGCAGTCAAGGATCTCCAGAGCTATATCGACGATGCACTCGACCTCATCGAGTTTGCCAATGGTCCTGTCACCTCTAAGTGGGGTAAGCTCCGTGCCGATATGGGTCATCCGGCACCATTCAATCTGAAGCAGATTGGTATCGGTAACGAGCAGTGGGGTCCTATGTATCCTGAGCGTCTGCAGAAGTTCATGGAGCAGATTCATGCCAAGTATCCAAAGATCAAGATCTGCGGTTCATCAGGTCCATCTGCTGATGGCAAGGACTTCGACTACGGTTGGGAGCAGATGCGCAAGTTGGGCGTAGACATGGTGGATGAGCACTACTACAAGAGTCCGGAATGGTTCCGCAGCAATGCCAGCCGTTACGACAAGTACGACCGCAAGGGTCCTAAGGTCTTTGCCGGTGAGTATGCTGCTCATGCCGAGAATGATCCAAACTCTTGGGAGGCAGCCCTTTCTGAGGCAGCTTTCATGACCGGTTTGGAGCGTAATGCCGATGTGGTTTATCAGGCTACCTATGCACCTCTCTTCGCTCATGTAGAGGGATGGCAGTGGCGTCCGGACCTCATCTGGTTCGATAACCTCAGCTCTGTCCGTTCTGCCAACTACTATGTTCAGCAGCTCTACGGCGAGAACAAGGGTACCAATGTGTTGAAACTTACCGAGAACGGCAAGGCTGTAGCAGGTGAGAATGGTCTCTATGCCACCGCTTGCTTCGACAAGGCTACCAAGAGCTACATCGTAAAGATTGCCAACACCTCTAACGAGACAAAGGAAATCAACGTCACCTTTAATGGTATCAAGAAGTTGAACCCAGGTAAGGTAACCGTTCTCCATGCCGACGATATTCAGGCAGAAAACAAGATAGACAATAAAAATGTGGTTGTTCCTGTAGTATCAGATGCACAGGTTCAGGGCAATGTATTGAACGTGAAGATGAAGCCAAACAGCTTTGTTGTATACCGTTTCTAATTGCCGACCTCCAATCTTCAATAAATCCTTAAGGTACAAATAGATAAGTGGATAATGTGAATCCCTTGCGACTCTAGTGGTTGCAAGGGATTTTTTCTCTTCTAATGCCCTTGAAATTACATGGCGACGCAGGAGTTTCTGTGTCAGGACGTAGGAAAGATTACGTCGCCATGTAGGAAAAAGGCACTTTATGTATAAGAAAAGTTTGAATTTTGCATAAAAAATACGCTCAAACGCTAGCAATTTGCTCATTTTTTCGTAACTTTGCACCCGCAAACTTATAATTAATAATAAAAGAAAGAATGGCTAATTTGAGATTTGAGGTTGTAGCCGAGGCCTTTAAGAAAAGACCTGTAGAGGTAGAGGCTCCCAAGGTGCGCCCTTCGGAGTACTTCGCCAAGTATGTATTCAACCGCCAGAAGATGTACAAGTATCTGCCATCTGATGTGTATGAGAAACTCATCGATGTGATAGACAACGGTACTCGTCTGGACCGTTCCATCGCTGATGCCGTGGCTGCCGGCATGAAGCTCTGGGCTGAGGAAAACGGGGTAACACATTATACTCACTGGTTCCAGCCATTGACAGAAGGTACTGCCGAGAAGCATGATGCCTTCGTGGAGCATGACGGAAAGGGTGGTATGATTGAGGAATTCTCTGGCAAATTGCTTGTCCAGCAGGAACCTGATGCCAGCTCATTCCCTAACGGCGGTATCCGCAACACCTTCGAGGCTCGTGGCTATTCTGCATGGGATCCTACATCGCCTGTGTTCATCATCGACGATACCCTCTGTATCCCTACCATCTTTATATCTTATACCGGTGAGGCTTTGGACTACAAGGCTCCATTGCTCCGCTCGCTCCATACGCTGAGTGAGGCGGCTACCGAGGTGTGCCACTATTTTTACCCTCAGGTGAAGAAGGTGCAGACCAATCTCGGATGGGAGCAGGAGTACTTCCTGGTAGATGAGAGTCTCTATTCGGCTCGCCCTGACCTGATGCTTACAGGCCGCACCCTGATGGGACACGACTCTGCGAAGAACCAGCAGATGGACGACCACTATTTCGGAACAATCCCTGAGCGTGTGCAGGCTTTCATGAAGGATCTTGAAATCCAGGCACTCGAACTCGGCATCCCTTGCAAGACCCGCCATAACGAGGTGGCTCCTAACCAGTTTGAGCTGGCACCTATCTATGAGGAGTGCAATCTTGCCGTAGACCATAATATGCTCCTGATGAGTCTGATGAAGCGTGTGGCTCACAAGCACGGTTTCCGTGTGCTCCTTCACGAGAAGCCATTCGCCGGTGTGAATGGTTCGGGCAAGCACAACAACTGGAGTCTCTGCACCGATACCGGCGTACTGCTCCATGCAGCAGGCAAGACACCGGAGGACAACCTCCGCTTCGTAGTCTTCATCGTAGAGACCCTGATGGGCGTTTACAAGCACAATGGACTGCTGAAGGCTTCTATCATGAGCGCTACCAATGCGCACCGTTTGGGAGCCAACGAGGCACCACCAGCCATCATCTCTTCATTCCTCGGAAAGCAGCTCACCGACCTGCTCGACCATATCGAGAAGGCAGACAAGGAAGAACTCTTCGCCCTGGCTGGCAAGAAGGGTATGGAGCTGGATATCCCTGAGATTCCGGAGCTGATGATCGATAACACCGACCGCAACCGTACCTCTCCATTCGCCTTCACCGGAAACCGTTTCGAGTTCCGTGCCGTAGGTTCAGAGGCCAACTGTGCGTCATCTCTCATCGTACTGAATGCTGCCGTAGCTGAGGCTCTCGAAGACTTCAAGGCTCGTGTAGATGCCTTGATAGCAATGGGCGAGGACCAGACATCGGCTATTATAGATATTGTACGCGAGGATATCAAGACCTGCAAGCCAATCCGCTTTGATGGCAACGGCTATTCAGATGAGTGGAAGGAAGAGGCTCAGAAGCGTGGCTTGGACTGTGAGGCATCCTGCCCGGTAGTCTTCGACCGTTATCTGGACAAGGAAAGCATCGAGATGTTTGCCAAGACCAACGTGATGAGCGAGAGCGAGTTGAAGGCGCGCAACGAGGTGAAGTGGGAGACCTATACCAAGAAGATTCAAATTGAGGCTCGTGTGATGGGCGACCTGAGCATGAACCACATCATCCCTGTGGCAACCCACTATCAGAGCCGTCTGGCAAAGAACGTAGAGGGTATGATTCACATCTTCGGTGGCGAGGAAGGCAAGAAACTGACTGCTCGCAACGTGAAGATTATCCGTGAGATAGCCGAGCGCACCGAGGCAATAGAGCGTGGTGTAGAGGCATTGGTAGATGCCCGCAAGGTAGCCAACAAGATAGAGAGTGAGCGCGAGAAGGCAGTAGCATATCACGACACGGTAGCTCCAAAGATGGAGGAAATCCGCTATCAGATAGACAAGCTCGAGCTTCTCGTAGCTGATGAACTTTGGACATTGCCAAAGTATCGTGAACTGCTGTTCATCAGATAATATTTCCTGGATAAGGAATTGATATAATAAAAAAGAGTGCATTGCCGTTAACAATGCACTCTTTTTTTGCTTATCCTGAGCAGAAAAGCGTAAACTAAGTTAAATATTTATAAAAGTTTGGGGTTAAAACTCGTAACCTACACATAATCAAATAAAAATGTGTAATTTTGCAGTCCGATTATTTCGGGGATACGCTTAGAGTCCCCAAGATATGGTGTGTTAATAGCATGCCCTGTGGCCGGGGTATGTGGTTAGTGAATCACCTGTCTGAATAGTGAGTAAAAAAGATTAAAAACGTTTTTTAGTAGTAAATTTAAATTTTAAAATGGACACATTAAGTTACAAGACTATTTCCGTAAACAAGGAAACAGCTAAGAAAGAGTGGGTCGTAATCGACGCTACCGACCAGGTTGTAGGTCGTCTCTGCTCTAAGGTTGCTAAATTGCTCCGCGGAAAGTACAAGCCAACTTTCACTCCACACGTAGATTGTGGTGACAACGTAATCATTATCAATGCCGCTAAGGTAGTTTTCACTGGTAAGAAGGAAACTGATAAGGTTTACACTCGTTACACTGGTTATCCAGGTGGTCAGCGCTTCAACACTCCAGCAGAGTTGCGCAAGCGTCCTGATGGAATGGACAAGATCCTCCGTCACGCTATCAAGGGTATGTTGCCAAAGGGCCCTCTCGGTCGTTCTTTGATGGACAACCTCTTCATTTACGATGGCACAGAGCACAAGCACGAGGCACAGCAGCCAAAGGCTATTGATATTAACCAGTATAAATAATTAAGGTAGAATGGAAGTAATTAATGCAATTGGTCGCCGTAAGAGCGCTGTAGCTCGTGTATACCTCACAGAGGGTACCGGTAAGATCACAATCAACAAGAAAGATATTGAGACATATTTCCCATCAGCAATCCTTCGCTATGTAGTAAAGCAGCCATTGCAGTTGCTCGAAGCTGAGGGTAAGTATGATATTAAGGCAAACCTCGACGGTGGTGGTTTCACCGGTCAGAGCCAGGCTCTCCGCCTCGCTATCGCTCGCGCGCTCGTTAAGATCGACGCTAACGATAAGAAGGCTTTGAAGGATGCAGGCTTCATGACACGTGACTCACGTGCTGTTGAGCGTAAGAAGCCAGGTCAGCCAAAGGCTCGTCGTCGCTTCCAGTTCAGCAAGCGTTAATCTTATACATATTTTATTATATATATACAGATTATATATAGCTGAGCTAAAAAGTTTAGTATCTAAATCGGTGAGATTCCATTAATCGGGGACTACTCATCGACTGATCTAACATTAGATTCAAAAAGAAAGTAAACACAATTAAAAAAGAAAAAACAATGTCAAGAACAAATTTTGACCAGTTACTTCAGGCAGGTTGCCACTTCGGACACCTCCGTCGCAAGTGGAATCCAGCAATGGCTCCTTACATCTTCATGGAGCGTAACGGTATTCATATTATCGACCTCAACAAGACTGTCGCTAAGATCGACGAGGCTGCTGAGGCTCTCAAGACAATTGCCAAGACAGGTAGAAAGATCCTGTTTGTCGCTACTAAAAAACAAGCTAAGGACGTAGTTGCTGAGAAGGCAGCTTCTATCAATATGCCATACGTAAACGAGCGTTGGGCTGGTGGTATGCTCACCAACTTCCCTACAATCCGTAAGGCAGTTAAGAAAATGACAAACATCGATCGTCTGTTGAACGATGGTACATTCTCTAACCTCTCTAAGCGCGAGTTGCTTCAGGTAAGCCGCCAGCGTGCTAAGTTGGAGAAGAACCTCGGTTCTATCGCAGATATGGCTCGTCTCCCAGTAGCCCTCTTCGTTGTTGACGTAATGAAGGAGCATATCGCTGTTAAGGAGGCTAACCGTCTTGGTATTCCAGTGTTCGGTATCGTAGATACCAACTCTGATCCTAAGAATGTTGATTACGTTATCCCAGCTAACGACGATGCTAAGGATTCTGTAGATGCTATCCTTACTGCAGTTTGCGGTGCTATCGCTGAGGCTCTCGAGGAGCGCAAGGCTGAGAAGGCTGACGACAAGGCTGCTGCTGAGCAGAAGGACCAGCCTAAGAAGAAGGCTGCCCGCAAGGACGAGGCTGAGTAATTAGGCAAAGAAATATATACTGAAGCCATTGATTCTGTTTATGATTCGATGGCTTTAGTAGCTTTTAAGCAAAGATTATTATTAACTTTTTAATATAAAAATATTATTATGGCTGTTTCAATTGAAGATATCAAGAAACTTCGCGCTATGACTGGTGCTGGTCTTGCTGACGTTAAGAAGGCACTCACAGAGGCTGAAGGTGATTTCGATAAGGCAAAGGAGTTGCTCCGTGAGCGTGGTCTCGCTATCGCTGCTAAGCGTTCTGACCGTGAGACTTCTAACGGTTGCGTTCTCGTTAAGAAGGTTAACGATTTCGCTGCTATCATCGCTCTCAAGTGCGAGACTGACTTCGTAGCTAACGGTGCTGACTTCATCAAGTTGACATCTGACATCCTCGACGCTGCTATCGCTGCCAAGGCTCACACTCTCGACGAGGTGAAGACTTTGAAGGTTGGCGATGCTGATGCTCAGGCTGCTGTTACACAGCGCTCTGGTATCACTGGCGAGAAGATGGAGCTCGACGGCTACTGCGTTCTCGAGGGTGACAACATCGAGGTTTACGACCACATGAACAAGCACACATTGTGTACTATGGTTCAGCTCAACGAGAACAACGAGGAGGCTGGTCACAAGGTAGCTATGCAGGTTGCTGCTATGCGCCCTGTAGCTCTCGACGAGTCTTCTGTTTCTGAGGAGACTAAGAAGACTGAGCTCGAGGTTGCTGTTGCCAAGACTAAGGAAGAACTCGTAGAGAAGGCTGTTAACGCTGCTTTGAAGAAGGCTGGCATCAACCCAGCTCACGTTGACTCTGAGGAGCACATCGAGAGCAACACCAAGAAGGGTTGGTTGACACCTGAGCAGGCTGAAGAGGCTCGCAACATCAAGAAGACTGTTGGTGAGGAGAAAGCTGCTACTTTGAACCCTACTATGATCCAGAACATTGCTAATGGTCGTCTGGCTAAGTTCTTCAAGGAGAACTGCCTCGTTGACCAGGAGTTCCAGTTCGGTGACGGTGACAAGCAGACTGTTGCTCAGTACCTCGCTTCTCAGAGCAAGGATCTCAAGATCGTTGCTTACCAGCGCTTTACTCTTGCTGCTGAGTAATCATTACTCAAAAGCAAGCGTTAATTTGACTTATAGTTAAATTAGAATACCGGGAGTTATGAAGTTAAGCCTCGCTTTGCTTCTAACTCCCATTTCTTTTTTATATAAAAATTTGATGTTATGAAGATATTTGCCATCGGTATGAACTATACCGAACACAATAAATCGCTGCATGGTACGTTATCTAAACCAGAGCGTCCTGTCATCTTTACCAAGGCAGATTCTGCTTTGCTCAATAACGGCAAGCCTTTCTTCATCCCTGATCATCTGGGAAGAATAGAGTATGAAACCGAAGTAGTGGTCAGAATATCCAAGTTGGGAAAGACCATTCCGCAGCGTTTCGCCCACCGCTATTACGATGCAGTAACCGTAGGTATCGACTTTACGGCACGCGAGATGCAGAAGAAGCTGCGCGAGGCTGGCCAGCCTTGGGAACTCGCCAAGGGATTCGACGGTTCTGCGGTTATCGGCGAATGGGTCGACATCCAGAAGTTCCGTGATATCCAGGCACTGCACTTCCGCCTCGACCTCAATGACAAGACCGTACAGGAAGGCTGCACGAGCGATATGCTCTACAAGGTAGATGAAATCATCTCCTATATCAGCCAGTACTTCACGCTCAAGACGGGCGACCTGCTCTATACCGGATGTCCTACAGGCTGCGGTCCTGTCAACATCGACGACCATCTCGTAGGCTATCTCGAAGACAGGAAGGTGCTCGATTTTCACTGTAAATAAACAATATTGCAAGTAATATATCGATATGAACACAACAAAGGTTTGGAAATACATGCTGCTGGCATGCCTGCTCATGCTGGTGGCTCCTGCTCAGGCACAGCGATTCTTCAATCTGACCTCTTCTGAAGTCAGAGTAGATTCCGTGTTGCCCCGTTTCGTGTATTCCATTCCTTTGACCGGTGCATATCGTGACTCCGTATATACCGTCAGCCTGAAATATGGCGAGTATATCGATATGACTGCCTCCGACATCGCCAATTACAACCGCCTGTCGGGTGCAGTTCCTCCTGAGCAGGTATTACCCCAGCAGCGGGTTACCGAATGCCGTAAGCAGGGCGTACTCCAGATAGATTTCAGTCCTGTCGTGTTCCGCAATAACCGCCATCAGCTGCTGGTCAGCTTCATGCTCCAGGTAGAAGCCCGTCCTCTGAAGCGCTCCGAGCGTTCCAGTCGGGGTTCTTTACTGGCTAAGGGCAAAGTATCAGCCTTCACTTCTTCTGATGCTTTGCGCTTAGCCTCTTCCCTCTATGCCTCCCATTCCGTCCTAGCCTCAGGCAGATGGGCGAAGATTAGAGTCAGCGAAACTGGTTTCCATCAGCTTACCGAACAGGTAGTGCGCCAGGCAGGCTTCTCCGATATCAGCAAGGTGAAGATTTACGGCTATGGCGGCAATCTGCAGAACGAAGCCCTTCTGGCGAGCGAACTGCAGGCTACCGACGATTTGCAGGAAGTTCCCCAGTGCATCGTAGACGGCAAGCATTATTTCTATGCCCAGGGTCCGGTATCCTGGAAGTCAGAAACCGCCCTCCAGCGCATCCGTAATCCTTATTCCGATTACGGCTACTATTTTATTACCCAAACCGATGGAGAGCCACTGGTGCAGGATTCAGCCACCTTTGTCTCTTCCCATTATCCGCAGCCTTACGATTACCATTCCCTCTACGAGTCAGATGGTTTCAGCTATTATCATGGCGGCAGAAACCTCTTCGATGCAGAAGAACTGAAGGTGGGAGATGAAAAGAAAGTGGTAATCACGAATACCACCGGTTCTGCGGCAGGCAAACTCTCCGTAGCCCTGACTACCGTCACAAACAGCGTGGCTCAGATACAGAAGAATGGCAAGGCTTTGGGCAAAATCACCCTTTCTCTCAAAGATGACAATCCAACGGAGGATATAGCTTACCTCAAGGCTACAGAGAAGGTTGCCACTTATCCCATTTCCGATTTCCAGGATAAGGATACTATCTCTATCAAGGTCTTGTCGGGTGCTTCCATCCGCCTCGATTATATCTCCGTAACGTGGGCAGAGCCTAGAAGCTGTGCCTTTACCGCTGCGAACCTGACCGCCGGTGGAAAGATTCCGGCTGCCCAGTATGTCTACGGCATCACCAACCAGGATCATCATGCCGATGGAGCAGCCGATATGGTCATCATCATCCCGACCTCACAGAAACTGCTGAAACAGGCTCAGCGGCTGAAAGAATTTCATGAACAGCACGACGGACTGCGCGTTACGATTGTACCTGCTGATGAACTCTATAACGAATTTTCTAGCGGTACCCCCGATGCCAACGCCTACCGCCGCTACCTGCGCATGCTTTCCGATAAGGCGAAGAGCGAGGCTGACATGCCGAAATATCTCCTGCTCTTTGGCGACTGCGTATGGGATAACCGCATGCTTACCTCCGGTTGCAGAATCCTGAATCCTGACGATTACCTGCTGTGCTTTGAGAGTGAAAACTCCTTCAGCGCCGTATCCTGCTTCGTCAGCGACAGCTGGTTCGGTATGCTCGGCGAGGGAGCCGGACTGTATCCTAGCCGTGAACTGCAGGATGTAGCCGTAGGCCGCTTCCCGGTAACCTATGCAGAAGAGGCCAAGGTGCTGGTAGACAAGACCATCAGTTATGCTCAGAATGCCAATGTAGGCGCCTGGCAGAACACCCTGATGTTTATGGGCGATGACGGAAACGGCAACCTCCACATGAAGGATGCCGATGAGGTGGCAAATGATGTGCTCACCACCTATCCCGCCTATCTCGTCAAGAAGGTGATGTGGGATGCCTATACCCGCGAAACCTCCTCTACGGGCAATACCTATCCAGAGGCAACCAAGATCATCAAGCAGCAGCAGGCTGCGGGAACCCTCATCATGGATTATGCCGGACATGGCGATCCTACCCAGATATCGCACGAATCGGTTCTGAAACTCAACGATTTTGCCGATTTCCGCAATACCAACCTGCCGCTCTGGGTAACTGCCTCCTGCGATATCATGCCGTTCGACGGACTCCAGGCCAACATCGGAGAATATGCGCTGCTCAACGATAAAGGCGGCGCAGTAGCCTTCTATGGCACCACCCGTACCGTTTCCTCCCTGTATAACAAATATATCAACCGCGCCTTCATCTACAGAGTGCTCAGTCTGGTAGACGGCAAGCCTGTTACGATGGGCGAAGCACACCGTCTGGCTCAGAACGATCTGGTGAGCGGCAACGGCCCGACTCCCGGCTCCGATGTCACGGTGAACCATCTCAACTATTCCCTCTTGGGCGACCCGGCGCTTGCGCTCAATCTGCCTAAGTATCAGATAGTAGTAGATTCCATCAATGGCATTCCTGTTGCCGAGTCTGAAACCCTGCCGATGCTGAAGGCAGGCTCTATCGCCCGCATGGCAGGTCATATCGAGGGAGCAGACGACTTCCGGGGCGTGATAACCGCTATCGTAAGAGATTCTAAGGAAACGGTTACCTGTCGACTGAACAATACCAGCAAAGAAGATGGTGCTGAGAAGGCTTTCGAATACAAAGACAGAACCAAGACCCTGTATCAGGGCACCGATAGCGTAAGAGGCGGCAAGTTTGCCTTCTCCTTTGCCG
Source organism: Segatella copri (assembly GCF_024330485.1). Lineage (GTDB taxonomy): Bacteria > Bacteroidota > Bacteroidia > Bacteroidales > Bacteroidaceae > Prevotella > Prevotella copri_L. The sequence continues at coordinate 48,355 of NZ_JANDWX010000023.1, forward strand.
TTCCGCTGGATATCAATTATTCCAACCAGAGCGGTCTGGTCAACCTCTATGCGGTGAATACCGCCAAGACCCTCTCTGCCCACGGCTCCAGCGAGCAGTTTACGGTAGGCGAGAGCGAGGAGCAGAAGAACGATTCCATCGGTCCTTCCATCTACTGCTATCTCAATTCGCCTTCCTTCGTAGATGGCGGCAATGTCAACACCACCCCGTTCTTTGTGGCAAAGATAACCGATAAGGACGGAATCAATGCTGCCGGAAGCGGTATCGGCCACGACCTGCAGCTGGTGATAGATGGCGATATGTCGAAGACCTACGTGCTGAACAGCAATTTCACCTACGATTTCGGAACCTATACCAGCGGTTCTACCTATTACAGCATACCGCAACTGGAACCGGGCAAGCACGAACTCACCTTCCGTGCCTGGGATATCCAGAACAACAGTTCTACGGTGAAACTCCGTTTCAATGTGGTGAAGGCACTGAGTCCGGCACTCTTCGATGTGGGCGTAACCGCCAATCCGGCTAAGACCTCCACCACCTTCATCATCAGTCACGACCGCACAGAGAGCGATATGGACGTGGTGGTAGAAGTGTTCGATTCATCGGGCAGACAGCACTGGCGCCATTCCGAAAGCGGTGTACCTACCTCGGGCAGCTATACCGTCAGCTGGGACCTCACCTCCGATAGCGGCACTCCTCTGGGTACCGGCGTATATCTCTATCGCGTCAAGGTGGCAAGCGATGGCAGCAGCTACACCTCTAAAGTCAAGAAACTCATCATTATTAAATAAAAATATATTTACAATGGCAATGAAAAGAATCTATAAGATATTCATCTTGGGATGTCTCGCTCTGATGGCATCAGAAGTGAAGGCGCAGGATAAGAAAGACCTCTTCAATCCTGTGAACTATGCAGTCATTTCACAAACCATAGCTCCTGATGCCCGTGGTGGCGGTTTGGGAGATGTCGGTGCGGCTACCGACCCTGATGTCAACTCCCAGTACTGGAACCCGGCAAAATATCCTTTCACCATTTCGCGTGCCGGAGTGTCGCTCAGTTTCACTCCTTGGCTGCGCTCGCTGGTCAATGATATGAATCTTGCCTATCTCTCTGGCTATTACCGCATTGGCGATTACAGCGCCGTATCGGCATCGCTCCGCTATTTCAATATGGGCGAAGTGTACACCAGTAAGGAGGGTGCCGAGACAGGCACGGGTATGACCATCAATCCTTACGAGATGTCGGTCGATGTGGCTTATTCTCTGATGCTCAGCGAGAAGTTCTCTCTTGCTGCCGCCATCCGCTGGATCTATTCCGATATGCGCTTCGATTATACCGAAGACAATTCGCCAGCCTCCGCTTTCGCAGCCGATATTGCCGCCTATTACCAGAACTATGTGGTCATCGGCCAGCGCGAATGCCAGTTGGGTTTGGGCTTGAATATTTCTAACATCGGTAGTAAGATTACCTTCAGCGGCAAGGAGTATGGCGAGTTCCTGCCAGCCAACATGCGTCTGGGCGCCTCGCTGATGATTCCTATCGACGAGTACAATCGCGTTACCCTGGCAGCCGATGCCAACAAGTATCTGGTGCCTACCGTTCCGAAGCAGGAAGAGGGTGAGGACAATTCAGAATATGAAGACCGTGTGCATCGTGAGTATGATGATATTTCGGGCATCAGCGGTATCTTCAAGAGTTTCAGCGATGCCCCTGGCGGTTTCAAGGAAGAGCTGGAGGAAATCAACTACGGTCTGGGTGCCGAGTATGTATATAATGATAAGTTTGCGCTCCGTGCCGGTTATCATCACGAGAGTCAGAGCAAGGGTAACCGCAAGTACTTCACTGTAGGTGCCGGTTTCAAGATGAATGTCTTCTCGCTCGATGCTGCCTATGTGGTGGCTACCGCCAAGAGTAACCCGCTCGACCAGACCCTCCGCTTCACCCTGTCGTTTGATATGGATGGACTGAAGGACCTGTTTAAAAGGTAATGTTGAGTGTTGAATGTTGAATGTTGAATGAATAGTGTTGAATGTTGAATGTTGAATGTTGAATGTTGAATGTTGAATGAATAGTGTTGAATGTTGAATGTTGAATGTTGAATTAGGCTAGCGCCCTTGAGTCCGTTAGGCAAAAATTCAACATTCAACATTCAACACTAATATAAATTTAAAGCGATGAATATACGTGTAGGATTTGGATATGATGTCCACAAGCTGGTGGAGAACCGCGACTTGTGGCTGGGAGGAATCAAGATAGATTATGAACTGGGATTGCTGGGTCACAGCGATGCCGATGTGCTGATACATGCCATTTGCGATGCCCTGCTGGGCGCCGCCAACATGCGTGATATCGGATATCATTTCCCGGATACGGCAGCAGAGACACTGAATGTGGATTCTAAGATACTGCTCCGCAAAACGATGGAACTGATAGCTACCAAGGGCTATACACTGGGCAATATCGATGCCACAGTCTGTGCCGAACGCCCTAAACTCAACCCGCATGTGCCAGCCATGAAAGCCTGTCTGGCAGAGGTAATGGGGGTAGACGAAGACCAGATATCCATCAAGGCAACAACCACCGAGAAACTCGGATTCACGGGCAGAATGGAGGGTATCTCCGCCTATGCCACCGTTCTTATCCAGAAAGGATAGAACGCAAGCAAGGCGCCTTTAAAGAGCAGCATGCAAGCAGCACGCCCTTAAAGAGCAGCACGCAATCAGCACGCCCTTAAAGAGCAGCATGCAAGCAACACGCCCTTAATCGGGCAGCATGCAATCAGCACGCCCTGAAAGGGCAGAAGCTCCTAGCCCAGGGAGGGCACTGAAAAAGGTACCCAATTTTAAGTTGCATAGCTTGTTTTTGAACTTTAATTCTTGTCCAAGAAGCATTTCATCTTTTAAAAGTGAAATACTTTTTTGGACAGGAATATAGTCTCAAACAGCTTTCTATAGCGTTTCTGGCGTTTAATTCGGCAATATATAGAGAAATCTACTTCCCCCTTATGCATTTTGCATCAATTTGATGATTCTCTTCACATTTGCAGCGAAAATAGTCAAAGCTCCCTGCATTTCCATGCACGACAAACCGTATGACAGGGCTCTGTCATATCCTAAGACATTCTTAAGTTCGGAGTTTTTGGCTTCTATCTTGTATCGTTTCCTCTGAAGATTTATAAACTCTTCTGTTTTTTGATATTCGATTTGCTCCAACTGTTCATCCGATTTGATGGTAATCGCATATGTTTTTGTCTTGGCTCCTTCCTTGTAGCAACCTTCACGTAATGGACAGACCTTGCATTTGTCCACATCAAAATAATAGGTAATGCTGGAGTTTCTGTGACGCTTGTCATTTTTGCGATTATTCATCTCTTTCCATTTCGCCAGATGCCCTGCTGGGCAGACGTACAGATCTGCATCCTTGTTGTATTCAAAAGGGAGTTTGTTTGTTCGATTACCGTCAATTACAGAGCTTAAACGAGCAGAGAGGCGCATATTGTTTTCCTTTGCCATTTTGAGATTCTCCTTGCTGGAATATGCCTTATCTGCTACTATGGAATCAACTTCCATTCCTGCTTCCTCTGTCTTTTTTATCAATTCTGGCAATTGCTGTCCATCACCCTTCTCGCCGGAGGTGACGGTAGCTGCGGTGATAATTCTCTCATCGCTCATAGCTATATGCGTCTTATAGCCAAAGAATGAAGAATGCGCTGTTTTATGTCCTGTACGGGCATCTGCATCTTTTGATATTACGCCTCGGGTCTCTGCATCGGAAATGGTTTCTTTCAGCATGTTAAGACGTTCCTTGACTGCAGGCATATTGGCAGTTGCAGCGTCAGCTTCTACTGTTGCAACTATCGTTTTGGCAGCAGTCATGATAGAAGAATACTTCTTTTCTTTTGGAAGCTCAGGCAATTCCATGCTGTCATCTACAGAATTAACGACCTTGATTACGGCCTTGCAATAATACTCCAAACTCTTTGCTGCACTGATAGGGTTGGAACGAGAATGCGTATGGGTTGCATCAACAATGATGGTTCTAGACTTGAGGACACCTGCTTCTATAGCAATAGAAACAGTCTTCTTGATAAGAAGATCCAACAGGTCCATATTCTTCAGACGAAGTCGACGGAATTTGGTCAAGGAACTAGGATTAATCAGATTAGTCTCCTCAGGAGTTAATCCCAAAAAGTACTTGAACGACATATCATAGCGAGTACGTTCAACAACATCAACATCCGATATGTCATAGATTACCTTTAAAAGAAGATACTTAAACATACGGATAGGACTCTCTGCTGTACGACCATTGTCATGACAATACTTGTCCTGCAATTCCTGGTATACGAAACGAAAGTCCACCAGGTCAGTAATCTGGCGGAGCAGGTTGTCTTTTGGGATAATCAAGTCATACAAACTTGAATAATCACTGAATGATATGGTCTGTTGTTGCTCTAGCATAATCCTTGTATTTTTCTACAAAGATACAAAAAATATTGCACATATGCAACTTTTGGGTACACTATTTCAAAGATCGAATGTTAAACTAACATAACCCATGAAGGGACTTTTTCAGTGCCCTCCCAGGGCATCGCCCTGGGTATAATAGCAATCAGCAAGGCGCCCTGAAAGGGCAAAAGCTTTATATTCTGCAAAATGTAGGAAAAGTGTCAGAAAGTTGTTAATTTCCGTTTCTTTTGTTCATTTTTGCTTGATATATATCAAAAAAATGTAAAAACGTCACACTTTCTTGGCTAAATATTTGGTGGATAGCCGAAATAGTAGTAATTTTGCAGCGTCAAAAGGTTAATAGATTGTTTAGGTTAGTAGTAATAGATTTAGGTTTTTAGTTATTAGGTTTTAAGGTAGATTGTTTAACCGATAATTGAGACGGTCGTGAGACTATTTTGATTAGATTTTTTAAGTTAAACATATTGCATGCCACAGCTCGTTGAGAGTTGTGGCATGTTTTTTTTATGCCCCTTTCTCCCCCTTCCGTTTCCTCTTTTCCGATTTCCTCGAAAAAAACATGCCTTTTTATTTTGTTTTGTCTCCGATTTGTGCTATCTTTGCAGTATCAATCAATATACGCAGCTTTTTGCGGTATCAAAAATATACGCAGATGAGAGTACTCATAGTAAATACAAGTGAAAAGACAGGCGGAGCGGCAGTAGCAGCCAACCGCCTGATGGATGCCCTTAACAACAATGGCGTTAAGGCAAAGATGTTGGTACGCGACAAGGAGACTGAAGACATCACCGTGGTCAGTCTGCCCCGTTCGCTCAGGTTGCAGTGGAACTTCCTGTGGGAGCGCTGGTGCGTGTTCTGGCATCTCCATTTCTCCCGTCAGCGCCTCTGGGAGGTAGACGTGGCAACATCGGGTACCGATATCACCAGGCTCCGCGAGTTTCAGGAGGCAGATGTCATCCATCTCTCCTGGATCAACCAGGGCATGCTCTCACTCAAGAACATCCGCAAGATAATCCGCAGCGGCAAACCGGTGGTATGGACCATGCACGATCTCTGGCCAGCTACCGGCATCTGCCATTATGCCCGTGGCTGCAACCGCTATGCCTCCGCCTGCGGCAACTGTCCGCTTCTCCCCAATAAAGGCAGCAAGAACGACCTCTCAGCAAAGATATTCCGCCGCAAGAAGGAACTCTACCATCGCGGCGCCATCTCCTTCGTCACCTGTAGCCGTTGGCTCGAACGGCAGGCAAAGGGTAGCGGTCTCTTCGTAGGCCAGCGCATCACCAACATCCCGAATCCGATAGATACCCACGTGTTCTGTCCTCAGGATCAGGCAGAGGCGCGTCTGCGTGCCGGTCTGCCAGCCGACAAGCATATCATCCTCTTCGTATCCCAGCGCGTAACCGACGAGCGCAAGGGCATGCGTTATTTCATCGAAGCCATCGACCGGCTGGTAGCGCGCTATCCCGAGATGAAGGAGAATACCGCCATCGCCATCCTGGGCGGCCATTCCGAGGAAGTGAACCTCACTCTGCCGTCCTATTCGCTCGGCTATGTCAGCGATGAGAAGCAGATTGTGGCAATCTACAATTCTGCCGATGCCTTTGTGCTGCCATCGCTCGAAGATAACCTCCCTAACACCATCATGGAGTCGATGGCGTGCGGCGTGCCGAGCATCGGTTTCAGGGTAGGAGGAATACCGGAGATGATAGACCATCAGCAGAACGGCTACGTGGCCAACTACCGTGATACCGAAGACCTGGCGAGCGGTATCCACTGGGTACTCGAAGAGGCCGACAGGGCGGCGCTGAAGCAGGCATGTCTGCAGAAGGTAGCACAGAACTATTCGCAGCATGCAGTAGCATTGAAATATATTGAAGTTTATAACGAGGCGATGGCCTACAAAAACTATAAGTTATGATTAAGTTCACCGTCGTAACCTGTACGTACAATGCCGAGAAGGAGTTGCAGCGTACCCTCGACAGCGTGCAGCGCCAGACCTACTGCAACATCGAGCACCTCATCATGGATGGCGGTTCCCGCGACCGCACCCTCCAGCTGGTGAAGGCATATCAGCATCGCAATGCAGTAGGCGAGAGCTCGCACGAAATCGTGGTGATATCAGAGCCCGACAAGGGACTTTATGATGCCATGAACAAGAGTATCGACCGTGCTACGGGCGATTACCTGGTGTTCATGAATGCCGGCGACACCTTTCCTACAGCCGATACGCTGGAGTACGTAGAAGGCTGTGTAGGCGAAGGCGAAGTACTGCCCGGCGTACTTTACGGCGATACCGATATCGTGGACGAGATGGGCCATTTCCTGCGTCATCGCCGTCTAGCTCCACCCAAGAAGCTCACGTGGCGTTCGTTCATCTGGGGCATGCTGGTATGTCACCAGTCATTCTATGCCCGCACAGACATAGCCCGTGAGATTCATTACGATCTGCACTACCGTTATTCGGCAGATGTAGACTGGTGCATCCGCATCATGCGGGAGTCATCTCGCCGCAAGCTCCCGTTGCGCAACGTCCATGCCGTTCTCACCCATTTTCTGGATGGCGGCATGACCACGCAGAACCACAAAGCCTCCCTGAAGGAGCGTTTCCAGGTGATGCGCACCCATTACGGCCTTCTTCCCACCCTTGCAGTTCATGCCTGGTTCGTGATAAGAGGGGTTGTAAAGAGATAGAAAAATTTTAATTATTGAAAATATTTATTTACAAAGTATTGACTATTAACTAGTTAGCATACCATATACGGCGAAACGCCGTACATGGGTAGCCGACTGGTTAAAGGGTTAAAAAAAAGCCCCCGATGCGTGATGCACCGGGGGCTTTGCTATGTCGAATCAAAATTTAAAAAACATCTTTTTTTTTACACGCTACAGCTGGTAACTCCGAGCGTAGTAGCGATGGCTGTAAGGACGGAGATAGCAATCTGCAAAATCGTTTTCCAAGTATTTGCTTTCATAATCTTTATTTTAATGTTGACTTTTTTAATGTTGAATGTTGAGTGTTGACTTTTTAAATGTTGAATGTTGAGTGTTGAATGTTGACTTGGTGGGGGATGCGCTGGCTTCCGCTAGGTGTTAGGGAGAGACGCACCCCCGTTAGGCGCTCCTGCGGGGCGGCCCTCAGGCGAGGGCTTTATTCAAGCCCATCGCCGCTATCCTGAGAACCGCCTCCGCCGCCTTCTTGGGTTCCGCCGCCGGTTGTACCGCTGCCGCCCTGGCTGGTGTCAGAGCCGCCGCCCTGTTCAGTGCCGCCACCGGTAGTACCACCGCCTGTAGTGCCCTCCTCGTCGGTGCCGATATAGCCGCCGTACTCCTGAATCTTGCACTTCTTGCGCAGCTCAGTATTGCTCCAGCTCTTCGTGTTTCTCACAATCAGGTGCACGCCCTCTACGCTGGCAGCCGTCACCTTCTCCTTGGTATCCTCCGCCTTGGAGCTCATACCGATAGAGAACAATCCGAGGTCAGAGAGACGCACGCTCTTGCCGTCGAGGATCAGCTCCTGCAGATGGTCGAGTGCATCCATCAGCACACCGTGGATGGTACCTCGTGAGTAAGGCGAGCCGTGGTCGGAGATATGCGATACGAATCCCTCGAAGTCCACTTCGCGGTCGGTTACCGAAGTAGCATACCACTTCTTCTTACCTGCGTTTTCACCAGTCTGAGGTGTGCGCTGTACTTTACGATATTTCAATGTTCCTTTTACTTCCATAATCTTAAATTTTTTAGTGTTGAATGTTGAATGTTGAATGTTGACTTGGCGGGGTGCACAAGCCTTTCTTGAATCACGATGCAAAGAAAGTGCAAACGAGAACAGAGCTAAGCTTGCTTAAGCTTTGTCGAGTGCAGCCTTTCTTCGAACGACAGTGCAAAGATACGCCAATTTCCCGATACCACCAAATTTCAGCGTGTGATAAGGCGCGATTTTCAGCACGCTCTCAATCTGAAACCTGTTAAACAATCTAACTCGCTCTAAATTGGACTTTGATTGAAAATCAAGAAGTTGGGCGTTTGCCTATATTATATAGGTAACAATATGGAAACGAGCGGACTTCTGCTCGTTTCTGTATTTTGCAAT
>NZ_JANDWX010000024.1:0-56717 GCF_024330485.1 Segatella copri
CTTATTTTTTGAACACTAATAAACTTACATTTTTTGTCGGACAATCGCTAACATTTTATATAAAACTTTCTTAAAGAATTCTGCAGTTGGGCATTATGCACCAAAATTTGCGAAGAGCCTGCCTTCTTCGTGTAGAGGGGGTTCAGATCCTTCGGTCCCAAGGCAAAAGGCTCGGCATCCCAACGGAAATAGGCATCCGGGTCGTAGGCAAGACCGGCGCATCGGGTGATGTCTACACACTGCTTGTCGGGAGCGATACCCAGGAGCTGGGTGTAGTAAGCCATCGCCTTCTGCAGCACGGCATCGAAGAGTTCGAGCACGCTGATGTCGTCGTCATCTACAGGACGGTAGGCGCAGAATACTCTGAATCCCCTGCCGCTCACGGTGATATACTCTACCATCGTATGACTGTCGCCTCTCACCAGTTGGATAAGCTGCTCCATATCTTCCTTCTTCACATGGTCGAAGTCGAGCTGTAACATGTAGGTAGGTTTGAGGAAGTCGGCAAGTTGTCTGCCGTAGCCGTTCATGAGTGCCGAAACCGTGATGGCAGGCATCTCAGGCTTGTACTGGTCGGCAAACTGCTTGCTGATGGCGAGACGCTTGCGGTAAGTCTCAGTCATCATTCGTAGCTCAGGGCTAGAGGTAATCACGCTCTTGAGATACAACCAGTCGGCGAGTGGATGGCTCTCCGAAGATTTGATACAAGGGAAGTACGATGGCATCGTAGCTGCCTCATACATACAGTTGGTGTTTGATTCTTTTTCCATTTGATTAAAATTGTCTGTTATTTATACTATTTTCTTGTTTGCAACATTCTCTAAGAAAGAGTGTGGGTGAACACTTGGCGATGAAGTCGGTGAAGGGTGAACCCCGATGCCAACCTTTAGCGTTAATAATGTGTTAAAAACACTATATAACCCATTATAATAGAGACTCTTATATTTCTAGCATGCGCTGTATATACAAAGTTCTTTTTACTAGGGTTCACCCCTGAGCCGAAAAGGTGAATGCTTGGGGCAAGTGTTCACCCCGCTGTTCACCAATCGGTAACTGTCAGCAAAGATACGACAAAAGGGCGATAGAGAAATCGAAAATTACCACATTGTGGTAAAAATAAATAATTTAATTGTTAATTTAATTTAAAAGTTTTAGGAATGGAAAAAAGAAATTCCTTCTTTCTGCCGATGAGAAGTTGAAGCTCGCGGCTGAGATTTCGTCGAAGACTGCTGAGCAGCGTTTCGACAAGTTGTCAAACCGGTTAGTGAAGTCTGCCAAGCACATTTATTCAGAGAAGGCGACTTATCATGAGTTGACCGAAGGCATGCGTGCCTGGGTGTTGAAGAAGAGTGACATCAAGAAAGCGTTTCATCTGACTCGCAGTTTCTTTACTCATTTGAACAAGGGCGAGCATATGTTGCTCTCCGAGTTTGTTCGTTTTACCAATTGGATTTTCACCCATTATGCTAGCGAGGAGGTTCGCCTGAAGGTATGGATGGGTATTGGCACGGTGTTGTTCTGTCACACGAAGGAGAACGCCGATTACGGTTGGCATCCTTTCTCCCGTCCTCTCGACCAGATCTTAGAGGACATGATAGAGAAGGAAGTGAAGAAGCGAGTAGAGAAGGAGGAAAGAATCCGCGCTTTGAAGAAAGCCCAGGATGAGATAGGAAAATACTGATTTCACTTTTTTAGATTGAATCAGAACCATTAAGGCGCCGCCTTCCTGCTGGTGAAAACTGGCTGGAAGGGGGTGCTTTTTTCCTTTGTAACTTATTAATAATTAAAAGCCACTTCCTCTACCGCCATCTGATAAGTAGGTTCACTACCTACTGCTTCTGTGATAACATCCGTCCCTTATCCACTCGTCACCTCAATTTAACTGTCATTTAGCTAAAAATACATTTATTTATGTTAAAACATGTTTAAATGGGGGTGATTTGCAGAATCTACATGAATTATATACTTTTGCAACCAGAAATCAGTCTCCAAGTAATATACAAGGGGATTAGTTGACATAATGTTGAGGACCATTTAATAAGTCATAATAGGTTTATATTGGTTAACAACAAAGCAACAGTAATATTCAGGACAAATAGTTAAATAGTAAGTGATAAATGAAAAGGATAGCAGTTTTGCTGTTTTTTATTTTGGGAATTAAGACAGTAGGTTACTCACAAGATTTCGCCCTGAAGACGAACGGACTCTACTGGGCGACAACCACACTCAATATGGGCGTAGAAAAGGCAATCAGCAACCAGGTAACCCTGGAAGCAGATGTTGCATACAACCCCTGGACATTCAGGGAAGACAAGAAGATGCACCTTCTCTTGGTGCAGCCAGAAATGAAATACTGGCTGTGCGAAAAGTACGAAGGACATTTTGTTGGTATCCACCTGCATGGTGCTCAATTCTACGGAGGTTTTGGCAGCAAGCTCTACGATGGCTACTTGGCTGGCGGAGGCGTAACATACGGTTACGACTGGATTCTATCCCCTCACTGGAATCTGGAGGCAGCCATCGGTGTGGGATACGCCCACCTCTGGTACAAGCAAAGCCCTAACTTGCCCTGCATCAAGTGCCAGGAAAAGAAGAACGAGAACTATATCGGTCCTACCAAGGCTGCACTATCATTAGTCTATATCTTTTAAAAAAAAGTGCATCATTTAATCACAAAGAATATTATGGATGATAGAATGAAACTCAAAATAGTATATCTGGCTATAGCTGGTGTAGGCTTGGCTCTTCTGACGACTATGTCTTCATGCAGCAAACAGAACATTGTAAGTGATAAAAAGATTACATGTACTCCCGATTCCTTTATGCTTCTGCCAGATAGCAGCAATCAGGCTGCACTCAACCTTCAGGTTCATATCCCGAAGCATTATTTCTCGAAGAGAAGCCGTCTCTTCGTAATACCCGTATTGACAGACAGCGACAGCATCGTGGCTAAATACAAGCCTATAGTGCTGGATGCGCCAATCTACAGCAGGAAGATGGAACGTAAATGGGTGCTCGACAGCATTGCTGATCCATACGATTCTATTGCACAGAGAGTTACCAACACAAAAGTAGATTTATCCGTGTTATATAACGACACCATCACCCTGCCTGCCAACTTCCATAAGGGAAGCCTCGTGGCAGTGGCTTCTGCCGACGGATGCGGCGAATGCCGTGCCATCAGCCATACCAAGATAGCCGATGTGTTCCGTCCGGAAATCAAGAAGCAACTGCATCTCAACTGGATGAAGCATACCTTCGAGATCAAGCCGAAGATAAGAGAAGGAAAGGGCGTGGCACGACTTGAGTTTGCTATCAATAAATATGATATCAATCTCAAGATGAGCAACAACCAGGCTGAGCTCGACCACATGTTGAGCGATATAGCTCCAGTGCTCAGCGACAGCCTCGCTACCCTCACTTCTTTGGGCATCTATGGTCTGGCGTCAGCCGACGGCCCGCTGAAGTTTAACACCCCACTTTCCCGCAACCGTGCCAACTCAGCCCTGAAGTGGCTGCTTGCGCACATAGAGAATGGCGACAAGGTGAAGAAGATAGCCCGTATCGGTTCACGCCCTGAAGGATGGCAGCCGGTATTGGATGCGATGGTGGCCGCCGGCGATGCCGACAGCACGTTGGTGAAGAACATCCTGACCCGATATGCCAACTTCAACGATGATGTGCAGGAACGCTATATCCGCCGCCTGCCTATCTGGAACAGCATCAAGAAGAAGTATCTGCAGAAGAGCCGTAGCGTGGAATACACCTACACATACATCATCAAGAACTTCACCACCGATGAAGAAATGCTGCAGATGTACGAGCTCCGCCCAGATGCCTTCAGCGAAGATGAGTTCCTGCATGTGGCACAGATTGCAGAGAGCGCAGAAAAGCAGAAGCAGGTATATGAGACGACTTTGAAATATTACCCTATGTCGAAGATTGCTGCCAACAATCTTGCCATCCTACTCGAGAAAGAAGGCAAGATGGATGTGGCTGAAGAGATATTGAACCGCCAGAAGGTAGAAGAGGCTCTGATCAGCCAGAAGGCACTCACAGAATAAATTACAGCGTATGACAAGATTAGAATTTATCATATATGGTATGGCACTGGCTATGTCATTCACCTCGTGCGTTCGTGAAAATCTGGACCAATGTCCTCCTCTGAGTATCAACATCGAGGTGAAAGACAAGAATTATTTCAATGTCGACCAGACTGCACCCGAAGAGAAACGAGGTGAAAAACAGCCATTTAGATCATTCATCCCGACTCTATCCTATCGTCTGAGCCGACTCAACGACGACGGCACTCAGCAGGTTGTCGTAGAAGAAAAAGGTTTCGAAGTAGAAGGTGATGGATTAACTTATCCTGTAAGCTTCGACCCCGATATGCCTTTCGGAAAATACGTCTTTACGGTATGGGGAGGTATGAGGAAGCGAGGCGAACTCAATCTGGATAAAAACGAACTGTTGCTACATCCGGAGCACAGTCAGGGCGATGATGTTTATCAGGTTTGCGATACCCTCGTCTATGATGAAAACCATTATTGCTATACCAGCGAGATGGAGCGCACCAAGGGAAAACTGGTTATATGGACAGAGAATCTTCCTGTCGGGTATCATGTGATGGATACTGAAGTAAGCGATCTCTATGGAATAGTAAATCCAAGTTTCCTATATTCTGAAGAGACCAGCGTCTTTCATGAATCGGAAATTGAAGCTGGCGCCAAGACCAAGACCTCTATTTTCCTGGCTCCTTCTTTCCAGAAGGATGAGTCAGTGGTGGATGTCAATTTCTATAAGAATAGTAGCGAAGGTGCAGGCAGCAGTTCATCTGTGTTGACGCCTGATGACGTGAAGGTAAGCATGGAGCGCAACAAGATTACGGTGCTGAAATATGTGTACGATTCCGACCGCAATCGCTTCACCATCTATATGAAGGTGAACGACAACTGGGAGGAAATTCACGGCATGATATTGGATTGATAATTAATTTATACTCAATTTTTAAATTTATAATTTATGAAAAAAGGTATGTTTTTTGCGCTTGCAGCAAGCAGCTTGCTGTTCAGCGCATGTAGCAGTGACGACGCTGTGGTTAGCACAGAGGGTCAGAACGAGGCAGTACAGCAGATTGTATTGCAGGTAGCAAGTAGCGGTGATGGCTTGACAACACGTGCAGGCCGCCCATTGTATTCTTCAGAGGCTTTGCAGACTATCCAGAATGTTCGCGTCGTAATTTACAACGCAGATACGAAGGAGATTGTCAAAGACGCAACGCAGGACTGGACAAAGAGTACTACTTATAACAATCATGGACATGGACGCCAGTTTACTCTTACTTTCAAGGGTAATGATAGACTGGAGAAAGGTAACTACAAGGTTATGGCTGTAGGTTACAGCAATGAAAGTGACTACGAGTATTCTTTGAATGCAACAAGTGCAGTTGGCCTTACTTACAATGACATTACTGCAACCTTGAAGGCAGGCAAAAAAGAAGCAGAGGAAGTATTCGCTGGTGATGCAGATCTTAAAATCGGAGATGACAAGAAGATCACCAACCTTACTTCTGGTGAGGAGAATGGCGTAGCAGTAACCTTGCATCGTCAGGTAGCTGGTAGCTTCGGTTATTTCCAGAACATTCCTGCAAGTGTGAATGGCAAAGCAGCCGCAATCCTTCGTCTCGTAGTAAGAGATAAGAATGATATGTTGACTTTCAACAACTTCAACAGCTCATTCACAGATGCAGCAACCAGCACTATCAAGTATTATGTTAATGGTTCTAAATCTGCAAGTGCTGCTACTGCAGATGCAAAGTTCAATAACAAAGAGGATGGTTATGTGCTCTACTCTATCAATTTGAATACATGGTTCCCTGGTGGTGATCAGAACAGTGACGGTGTGCTGAATGCTGAAGATACCAACTGGAAACACCCTGATGGTGTAAATACTCAGGTTGTGAAGGGTTCTGTATTCGGAAGCAACTTCGTCATTCCATTTAAATACACAGAGGGTAAGAACACCATGGAGCTTCAGCTCTTGGATGCTGATAACAATATCATCAAGACTTGGACCGTTTCTATCCCAGCATCAGATTTAAATTCGAATAAAGCAAATGGAGCTACAGACGCAAGTGCTTCTATCTTCAACGTGGTTCGTAACCACATGTACAACTTGGGTGTGAAGACTTCAAATGGCACAACACCAGATCCAAGTAATCCTGATCCAAAGCCAACTGATCCAGATCCAGACAAACCAAAGCCAGGTACTGACGAGCCAGAAGACTTGAGCAAATCTCAGAACCTCATCTTGAAGGTGAACGACAACTGGGAGGCTATCCACAAGATGGAGCTGGGTGATTAATCTTACTACGTGCTCATAATATAGGCAGTATTAAGAAAAATATATCCAAGGGATGCACAGTGCCCGCTATAGGCACTCGCATCCCTTACTATCCCAACATCACAATATTTAATTTATCATTCATTTTATACGTAATTCCCATTCAAATCGAATAGGCGAACATTGAAATCGAATAGGCAAACATTGAAATCGAATAGACGAATATGATGAGAAAATCTATAAAAAACAGTTTAAATATAATCCTCGCTGCCAGTCTCCTAATGAGCTGCAGCGCAAGTAATGATGTGCCTGATACCCTCGCCGACGGCTCGCATGCCGTGAAGTTGAACATGAGAGTGGGTGTAAGCGCAGGTGTCGTTAACGGCTCACGAGAACTTGATACATGGGATGGAGCACAGCAGGTGAATGATATGAGAATCTACGTCTTCAGATGCCCCGAAGAAAAGAAGGGCACCTCAGAAGAAGCATATACCTATTGCACCCCTATTGGACCGGAAGCAGCCAAGAATGGTTACTATTCCGTTGACGCATTCAACAATAAAGAACCCTACTATTCTGCCGAGCACCAGAACATGCCCGAGCAGCATCTATACACCATCAAACCCTATCTGCAGAACGGCTACTACTACCAGTTTCTAGCCATAGGCAGAGATGACAAATACGCAACGAACAAAGTACTTACAGAACCCAAATTCACTGAAAAAGAAACGAAACTGGAGGACGCAAGAATCGCCCTCACCGAGGAGGCAAAAAACAGCGCCAAACTCGGTATCCTCAATACCACAGAGCTGTTTAGTGGCATCCTGCAAGACGAGAAGACACACGAGGAAGCCCCCGTTCTCGTAACGGAAGAGACGAAATACTTCCACCGCACGCTGACCGCCAGCCGTAACGTGGCCGGTCTGATGATTTACGTAGAAAACATCCCGGCACAGGTGGAGTCGAATGCAGCAGGAGACGTGAGTACCGTTACCTTCAGGCCCACCTCTCTATCCGTTGTAGCCACCGGCATCACCACCGAAACGCTGATAAGGCAGAAGCAGGCACCGGCAGATGCTGAACCGTTGACTTATCAGACGTTGGGCACCATCGACCTCACCCCCTCAAACGGATGGACCGTAGATGCTACAGAGAACATATTCAAGCGAGCTGAAGACTCCCAGAAAGGATGGAAGGCAAACAGCTACATGATAAGCAACTTCATGATGCCTACACCAGAGGGAAAAATGCAGAAAAGCAAGAACTCGGCAGAGAACGAGACCACCTTCTATCTGCATTACACGGATGGCAAGCACCACAGGTACGACAACATCAGGAAATCTACAACCACTGGCGACAAGTTCAAGTTCCCTATCGAGGCAAACCACCTGTATTGCCTGGGAGCCAAGAGCAAGACCGTGAACCAGCCATACGACCTGAAGGAGTATTACGAGCCGGTGATGACCGACGTGAAGGTTGAGATAGAACCAGCCTTCGAAAAAAGACATGAATTTGAAACAGAATAAACGTTACAAAACAGCATAAAAACGGAAATAGAATATGCAGAAATCAAGATTTAGCATCTATAAGATAAGCTCCATCAAGATGAACGCCATCAAGATGAACACCATCAGGATAGGCATGGCGGTAGGGGTTTGCTTCCTCCTCGCACTAGCCGCGGGATGCAGCAGCGATGCCGATCAGCCACCCTATCCAGATGGCAGCAATGGAGATGCAGGCATGAATCAGCCTTCGGAAAACGAAGATGAGATTACGACAGTTCCCTTCACCATCACTCTGGGCGGATTAAGCGGCAGCGATGGCAATGCCAAGCAAGATGGCAGAAACACCCGTGTAGCCCCTCCTGGTGCAGGATCCTCTTCCTCGTCGGGCACAATAGGTGAGGACTACGGATATGCCGAGACCGACAAAGTCAATGCCGTAAGGCTGATAGCTTTTCGCCGAAGAGTTCAGAACAAAGGAGAAAATACTGCAACCTATGATGCCGCAGTCAACGATATCCAGGGCTTCGAGTACGACCCTACCAACGACAAAGTGATTACTGGGAAACCCACGGTAGAAGACGTCAATGAAGACGATTATCTTTCGGGAAAGCCCCACAAGCACTATGTGGTAAAGGGCAAATTCGGCATCAGCAGGGGCTACGAATATCGCATCATTGCCCTCGCTTACAATAGCCAGGAGAAATCGCCCTATCCGCAGTATGAGGAAAACAATGTGGTTACCACGGAAATGCTCAATTTAAAAAAAGGTACTACATTTCAGGAGTTCAAGGCCACGTTTGCGAGTTACCTGGTCAATGATGATGGCAAAACCGACACCCCCAACAACTGGCTTGACTATCTAAAAAAAATAGTTCTCACACTAAATAATGTAGATTGCTTGAGCCGCCAGCTCATCACGGTGCCGCAGCTCTTCTATGGCACCCTCTACCAGCAGGGGGATGATACCCAAAATCCAATCATCTCTTCTGCTGATTACCAGAAGGAAAATCTGGGAAACAACACCCCTACGCCGCTTGTAGGAACACTCTATAGAGGCATGGCAGAAGTGGAGGTTCATATCACTCATGCCGCCCATTACAGCATTACAGCGCAGACGCAATGGTATTGCCTACTTGCCGACACCGTGCTTACCCAGATGCCTCTTACCAGCTACGACGGTTTTAAGCAGGGTGGGGAACCTATCAATAACTATTCAAAAAAGGGAGGCACCTATACCGCCATTGCCTATGCCCAATTTCCGGGTGAAGGCAAGGAAGTGGTGCTCAAGGCATTTGTGCTGCCAGGCAAGACCCATCTTGCCGTGAGAATAGGCCTCAAAGCCTATCCTCACGCCCACAACTATCAGATAAAGGCAAAGGATATGATGTCTTCTGAAGCAGCCACGTGCGTTATCGTGGTAGATGGAGTAAGCAACCTCTTCTATCTGAGACGAAACCATAAATATGTCTTCACATACGATGAGCAAAAGACACTTACAGACTCCAGACATTTGCTCGAATAAGATCAAGAGAATTATCAAGACGTTATGCTATGTTTTAAAATCAAACAGACAATGAAACTGCATTTTATATATAAAACTTTCATATCATTTTTGTTGGCATTCCTGATGGTTGTGCCCGCCTCTATCCAGGCGGCACAACCTCAGGATGACAACACCAGTCCCTATTTCGAGAGTGCTGCCGTTAGAGACTCGTTCAAGAACTGCAAGAAACCCATCTGGACCAACAACTGGGATGATCTGCCAGCCGACAAGCACCAAGACCATTTTGTGGAGTTCAACAATGACCCCAAATATTACAACATGACATTCCGTGAACTGCGCAACCGCCGTGCCCTTACGGGCGAATCGTGCACCATTAACAAATTGATTGGTGTGGTAGGCGTAGGCAGCTGGGCAAAGGATATGGGCGCCCTTACCGACGATTCACTCGACAACTATGCACAGGTGAACTCCGTGGTACGAGCAGGGGTAACCGTAGACCCGATAGTAAGTGTAAAAGATATGGATAATTACTATTCCAAGGGAACGGTGGCAGGCTTTACCATCGTGGCTGGTTCGGGTAGCAGCGTGCTGAGCCTCGATGTAATCAAGGCATTCTCCATCGGATTCTATCGCGACGGCAAACTGAAGGGTGTGAAGGCGGTAAGGGAAGGACAGAATGGTTCGGGAGTAACGCTGAAGCTGCTCCAGATACCGGGTTCCGACAACATCTGCGCCATGCTGACGGCAGAAAGCGACTGGCTCTTTGATGAAATCACTCTCGACTGCTCGGGCGGCATTCAGGCAGAAGTGGCGAATATTCTGAAAATCAAATATGCCTTCGTGGGCGAATCTACGGAGTTTACCATCACCGATGGAGGCATCAAAAAATACAACGAATATTTCAAAGACGACAAGCAGGTAGCGCTCAAAGAGATGAAAGGCTGGCGCCCTATTATCCTCGGCATCCCCCTGCCTTTCCTGGACGGCGATATAAAGAAGATGACAGATGATGATCTGGACAATTTCGCCACCATCGTCCCTCTTCTTGACATAGGTTACCAGGGCGGAGCCAAGTTTATGATGCAGAACAACAAGAACCCGCAAGGCGAAGCATTCGAGGCTGGCATGGAGGCTGGCTTCAAATACAAGATGGATGCCCTGCTGAGCCTCAATGCAGGAACATGGGTCAACGTGCTGCTCTTCGACCACAAGGGAAACAAGGTGCAGGAAGAAACGATTTCTGCCCAGGTGCTCCACCTCTCGCTGGTGCAGATTGGCGACGGAACGGTGAGCATCAAGGCAAAGGTGCCGTTTTCAGGATGCGAAATCAGATTCCTTACGGTTCTCGGAGTTGATGCAGGCGCCATTGGCATCCACTATGGATTCGTAAGAATGGCTCCAGATGTATCCCACCGGTGCCCCATCAATCCTACCATCAGCAGCAATGTCTGCCAATCGCAGACTTCGTTTACTCTCCGTTCTAATCCGAAAGTAAGCGTAACATGGAGTCTGGTGAATGCATGGGATTTGAAAAATAACGATATTCTTGCCACCACACCAGTAAAGGTTACCTCTGATGGTCAAGTTACCAATCTGGAACCTGGTAAATATACCTTCAGGGCCACGGCTCAGGACGGATGTTATGATGAAACCACCATTACCGTAGGTGGTTTTAATGATGGAAATACAACTTGTGGCAAACCACTTGTCAACAAACTGGGTGAAGATTTCTACGAGGTATCGCCTAAGATTCACGAAACATCCGGCTCGCTGCTTTCTGTCTCTGAACTCAAGGATAGAGACAATATTATCAAAGGTGAATATGATAAATATGCCGAATATATAGGTGGCTTGAGTCTTGCCGATAACCTCTGCATCATCGGAATTCACCGCAAGGATGGTCAACTGATATACGATGCTACCGACCGACACGAAGGTGAATCAGAGCCGGATGCCGTCAAGAGAGCTCAACCTAAGCGCATTGGTTTTGTGGTAGAGGCTGATGCTACAGTAATCAATTTGCATGCCCTGCAATTCCTGCAGATACGCTGCTATAACCAAGGCAAGGAAGTATATCGCCATCTGATAGATGAGAACAATGCGATTAGTGCAGATATTGCAGGTTCAGACAAGCTGCAAAAGATAAGATATTCTATCGAAGTTCCATCCTACGACAGCAAAGACAAACAGATTCAGATGGATGAGTTCCAACTCTGGAATTCGGGTGTACTCAATCTGGGCGGTTCTAAACTCCGTATCTACTATGCCTTTATTGAGGAGGCTGCCGATGACTGTTCTTCGCCACTTGCATGTAGCAGTCTGGTGATGTCGCATAATCATTCACATACTACCATCAATGCTAATGAAACCAAATTTGGCGGAGCGGTGAGTGTGGCTACTGTAGATGATAACTTAGGTTATCTGGTGGATGATGACTTGAATACCTATATGGCGGTTGCCAATACGGTAAGTCTGGGAGTTGGTCAAACATTCGCCGTAAAGATGGGTAGAACACTCGACTATCATCATCAGTTGGGAATTGTCATTGACAACAAGACTTTCCTGGCAGCCGTAGATGTAGGAGACTGGCTAACGGTAGAAACCTTCAAAGACGGTAATTCTACGGGAGATAAATTTACCGACTGGAAGGTGATTTCCGCTGATGTAGCGGGTTATGGCGATAAGAATATCCTCTTCTTTCAGCCAAAGAAAGCGTATGACGAGGTGCGATTAACTTTAGCCAAAATTGTAGGCGCATTGGATGTGCAGAAATTATACGGACTCGTGACACGTGGTGATATTGATAATGATGGTATTCCTGACTGTAAGGACGACAAGTCGTGCGTAGATGGTGTAGACGATATCGTTGTCAACAATGTATGCGTAGGAGATACGATTGTCGTAACTGCTACCGGATTGACCGGAGTAGATTATCATCTTTACTTCGGTGATAAGAATGCGGGAGATAATGGCATCGTGTCTCTGCATTCTACATCAGACACCAAGAACAATATAAAATATTCTTATATCACCAAGAAGCCGGGCGAATATCAGCTCAGTTTCTTCGACGGCAGCGGGAGGCCACTCTCTTCAGTAGTATATCAGGTTCATCCATTACAGACCCGATGGCTTCCGAGTGCATCTACCAATGAATGGAACAAGTGGGACAACTGGAGCGACGGTTCGCCTTACTGCTGCACCAACGCCATCATTTCGTCGGATGCCGATAACTTCCCAATGCTGGGCACGCCAGTGAAGCCAGCCGACTACTGCTGCAAGGACATCTTCTTCGAACCCCGTTCGGCGGTGGATAACGTGCCATCGCTCAACTATCGCAAGGCATGGGTAGAACTGGAGCAGAAGCCGAACCATTACTATCTGCTGAGTGCACCACTCAAGCAGATGTACACGGGCGATATGTTCATGCCTGCCGACACCACGAAGGCGAAATACTTCGAGGATCTGAACGAAGGAAACTGGAAGGAACAGCGCTTCAACCCGAGCATCTACCAGCGCCTCTGGGCGGCTGCGCATCCGGGTAAGATTTATTCGCTAGACAGCAAGGGAAATCCGGTTTTGACGGATGATAAAACGCTCGCCGTGAAAGAGGCCACCTGGTCGCACAACTTCAATGCCGTGGCTAAGCCTTACGGCATGGGTGAAGGCTTCTCTATGTGGATAGACAACGGCAATCTGCCGGCTACCAATAAGTTCTGTATCCGCCTGCCTAAGGCGCATAAAGAATATAGTTACTTCGTGGATTACGATCAGGAGAAAGTGGCTAGTGAAACAGTGACGAAAGATGCAGATAAGATAAACCGTTTCATCTACGAACCGGATTCTCCGCAGGAGGGCGACTTGACGATGGAATATAAGTATCTGTCGGAAGGCAAGGAAGTGACGGAGAACCGCACGGTGTTCGTGGGGCAGAGCGAGTATTATATTACGCTGAAATCGGATATTCCTACGCAGACCTTCGTGCTGGGCAACCCATTCATGAGCCGCCTGAATATCAAGAAGTTCCTGGAGGTGAATGAGAACGTGAGCAGTGTGAAGGTGGAAGTAGAGAATGAATTAGGAGATATGGAAGAGCAGACAGTAAGCAAGGTCGCTTCTACGGGCAATGCCACCACCATCGCCCCAATGCAGGCATTCTATGTTACCACAAATGATAAGCCGAGTACGGAAATCACCCTGCTGCTCACCCCAGAAATGATTGGTGGAAGCAAGAAGGCTACTGAGGAAAGTAAACCTGCTGAAGCCAAGGGACTGAAAGTGTGTGTGGAAAGCCTGAAGACGCGAAGCAAATCAGCAGCTATGCTGGTGATGGAGAATTCAGAAACTGCTTATGATGTTTCTGCCGGTTCTTCTTTCAAGAACTCTGTATGGGTTCCAACTCTTCTGGATAGTGAAGTGAAGTCACCTTTGAAGGTATTTGGTATTCAGCAGAGTCAGGCTTACGATATCCTTCCGATGACTGGCGCTACATCTTTAGGAATCTATCTGTCGCAAAAGGATAGCATCCGTATCGAGGTAAAACCTATTCAGGGTGTTGATATGAGCGGATATGTTCTCCATGATATGCTTTCGGGTGCCGATTATTCACTTGATTCTCCTCTCATTATTGCGGATGCCGAGACCTCGTTAGGCAGATTTGTTATCAGAAGCCGTTATGGAAGTACAGATGTGACATCTGTCGATACTGATCAGCGCATCAGTATTGTTCAGGAAGGTTCTTCTGTCCTCGTGCAATCTGCCTGCGGTCTGCTCAAGAGTGTCAAGGTCATAGACCTGAATGGCAGAATCATCAGCAGGGTACAGGGAAATGGTTCAAGGTGTTTAAAGGCGAGCATAGCCACAGGCATTCAAATCATACACATAGAATTGACAGATGGTAGCAGCAAGGACTATAAGATGATTTTCTAAGTGAAATCAGAATAGCGAATTACATCTTTTACTTATAATTATCCCTGCCAGCTTGTGAAAGCTGGCAGGGATTTTTATTTGAAAATCAAAAGATTCAAAGAATCATATATTGAGTCCACTTGAAAAAGTCATTTTTACGAAACGTGTCATTGATTGTCAATAAGTTACAAAGACAAAAATATGATTCAGGACTTTTTCAAGTGGACTCAGTACATTTAATTTTGAGTGCTAAATTACTCTTTATTTTCGACATATGCAAGAGTCGTGAAAATACTTAATTTTCACAATGTATACGATTTTTTTAATGATTCTCAGAAAAGTATACAAAATAGGGGAAAAAGTGAGCAATTTACGTTACTCGCCTTCTTCCCCTTACTTTTATAAATTTACGGTAGGTGCAGAGCGATGCACAATCCTTATTTCATCGCCATCTTGATAGAATCCTTACCCACCTTGGCGATAACCAAAGACTCGGAAACAGCATAAGAGGGTGTAACTTAATATACTACCCACTCATTAATTTAGTGTAAACTTGCATTTAGGAAAGTTCGAACACCCATAAAAAGAGCCATATCTTCCATTGCGTAAAACTAACTGACCACCACATTGTGGGCAAACACCTTGCCTTATTAAACTCTTTGCTCTATATTGCCTATCTTTAACATTCTGCTTGTGCTGTCTAATTTCTTCCTTATCTGCTAATGTGTAATACCGACATGTACCATAAGCCTATAGTTTTATATATCGGGGCAAAAAGACTATTTTACTTGAAATTACCTCCATAATGGTTCCATTTGCCATCCCTGCGGAAAGCCGAGAGCTTTTAAGTCAATTTCGGGAAACCGAATGAACAACCATGTTATTTTAGATTGCATATCATTATTGGGGGATATAACATTAAGAAAGTACTTGATGATGCACAGATCGAAGTAAGCACGCATGGAATCTGTTGGTTGCGTTATCCATTCTCTTTCAGGACTATTTGGAATCGCTGGCTGAATAGCATTCTGTTTGTTCCATACTCTTGAATGATGACCACAGGCATTTCGAGTAACAGCAATAACTGTAAGCCATGACTCAAACACATTGATAGGCAAACCTAGCTATGCGTTTGCGTATGAGATTTTGTTTGATGTTACGATAAATAGCATTGACATTTCCAATAGTAAGCAACTCGCCTAAAATCCACGATGGTGGATATGGCTCAGAATAGGTTCGCTTGAAATGAAGAACAAACTCCTCCTTGGATTTGCTGTATTCCTTGGATATAGCCCGCATTGTTTCATTAAATCTGGAACTATCCAAGAAATAAGAAGAGTCAGTAAGCCAAAAAGGATTGCCCGTCATATCTGCTGTTATTTGCATTACTGCCCGTCTGATAGCAATTTCAATCTTTTCTATCTCATTGAACATGAGTAGTCTCAGTTTCTTATCAAAACGATAAAGCATCATCACTTTCTTGAAGGATGAACCTTCCTTGTATAAATGTGCTGTCTTGGGCATCTTCAACAAAGGATACATATAAGCAGACAATCTGTAATAACCAATATTGTCAATGTACTGTATGGCTTTGTTCCTATCATAAATCTGTAAACCTCGTGATTCAAGCAAATTAACGAGATTTTCTGAAGATTCAAATCGTTTTGTAAAAGGTACAAGATTTGCCATATTCAAATGTGTATAAATAAAAAACGCCTCGCACGATTTGAGCATTGTTAAGAGGCTTGGCGAGGACTGACGCTGCAAAGATACGAATAATTATTGAAATCACAAAATTTTCCGCAAGAAAAATCTCGCAAAAGTGAATATTTATGTTTAATAGTATAAAAACGAGCTGTAAAACCATGTTCTGCTTACAAAACAAGAAAGAAGAAATGGGAATTACCATTCAAAAAAGAGTTTGACGCACCAATTCCTGGGCACCAAACTCTTTATATTTTAGAATCTACGAAGTTTATTTTACGGCAACCTTGATGGCATTATCACCGAATTTTGCGATGACCATGGTTTCTGATACAGCGCAGGAAGCGGTACCGTCTACATGAGCTATGGGCTCAGAACATTGATATCAATATTAAAAACCACAGACAACAGTCACCTAATATGTGTCCAATTCAAATTGTGTACGAACTCGTACACTTTTGAATAACTTATCCTTTCAGCTGCTGTAACTGACTCTCCGACAATCCTGTTATTTCCATCACCGTGGCAGCATCCATACCATTTGCCAGCATCTTTCTGGCAATCTCAAGGCTTCGCTTGTTCATGCCCTTCTCCATGCCTTTTTTCATGCCTTCAGCCAGCCCCTTCTCCATGCCTTCAGCCAGGCCCTCTTCTTTACCTTCTCGCTTGGCGGTATCAATCGAATTCTTGATATCACGATATGCCATCTTGCTGGCTTCAAAACTGATATATCTTTCTTCTACCTGCTTCATAATCCCAATGTTATTAATATTTCTATTGCATCAGCAAAGTTACAATTTTATTTTCATACCTGCAAGAGTTTTCTGATAAAAATTGAGAAAATGTTTATAAGTGCGCGAAAAATATAAGAAAGATGAAATGGTATCCGATTATTCGGATTCTTTTCGTCCAGAGTTAAACTTGATGGAAAAACATGTTGTAGTCCCTCATAAACGTCTTAACGTTTGAATCCCGTACTTCCTGCATTATGAGCCAATTGCAACAATAACTTTTGGATACTATTTTCTGCAAGACCATTTTCTTTTGTATAGTGTCCTGTCTGCTTAGTCATTTTGGCAACTTTTAGCGATGTAGTATAGTGTAGTGCACGGCCTTCTATCAAACCCTTTTCATGAGCCTTGGATTCTGTAATCAAGCCACTTGGCAGGGCACGATAGATAAGGTTCTCGAATCTGGTGCTGTGCTCGTCATCAATGATGCTTTTCTCTTATTCTTCTGCCAGTTCTTTCATCGCATCGTTTAATGTGTTGAAAAGAACGTTGATGTTTTCTTCTTCATTCTTGCATGCCTCCTTGAAGAGGGCAACTGGATCTTCGGTGCTGCTCTTGAGCGGAGTCTCGTTGAGCAGGATGTTGACATTGTTCAGCAACATGCCGTGAAGGGTAGGCATGTGGAGCTGGTGCTGTTCGCCCTCCTTGCTGCCACACTTCAAGCCTGCGGCGTATGCCTTTACGATGATGCGGACCAGGAGATGGATGGCCATCGGCTCATCAGCAAGACTGATGAGAATGCCATGGGTGTAATCGCGTACATGTTCTTCAAGAGTGGTAAACTTGCCTTGAAGAAGCCAGGTGAAGTTACGCTTGTATTCTGACTCCATCGCCTTGTAAAGCTGGTTCGATTTGCAGGCTATGCGCAAGTAGTCGAGCATGGTTGGCTCAAAGGTCGGGTCAGCCTGTTTCATGCTGTCGAAGTTCTTCTTCATGCGCTCGTTGGCTTCCTCGGCAGTCTTGTAGTTGAGGCGTACGAGGGTTGAGAACATGATGTCGAAGAAGTATTGGTTTACCTCGCCATAGTGCTCCAGCATCATCTGCTTGATCTGTTTCGGGTCGTTCTTCTTGCTGAAGTCATTGCCTTCGATGGTAGCATCGATGATGCCACGTGCGTAAGCTTCGAAGAAACCTCTTACAAATGCAGCTACTGCCTGATAACTGTTGATTCTTTTGCTCATTTCTTGTCTGTGTTTATTGGGCTGTTCCTGTTTGCAAATAACAGCTTCTTATTCAAAAGTCTTAAATTCATACCCCTGTTCCATGAGCCATTCTATGGCCTGAGGGAGCGCTGTCTTCAGCTTTTCAATGCTCTTCAGCGAGTCGTGGAAGGTGATGATGCTGCCATTGCGGGCATATCGCTTCACATTGTTCACCACATCTTCTGCCGTCATCCATTTGGAATAGTCGCGTGTCACCACGTCCCACATGATGACCTTGTAAGTGCGGTGCAGCCACCAATACTCACTTGGTCGCATCCAGCCGTGAGGTGGACGGAAGAGATGGGCATGGATGATATCGTTCGCCTTATTGGTGTTGAGCACGTAGGAGATGACGCGGTGCTTGAAGGCACCGATATGATTGAATGTATGGTTACCTACCTGATGACCCTCTGCCACAATCTGGTTGTAGAGGTCATGATTGCGCAATACATTCTCGCCTACCATAAAGAAAGTAGCCTTGATATTGTACTTTCTCAGGGTCTCTAAGATGAATGGAGTTGACTCAGGAATTGGACCGTCATCAAATGTAAGATAGACAGAATGGTCTTTCTTGTCCATTCTCCAGATGGCCTTTGGATATAACCATCTGAGCCATTTGGCTGGTTGCTCTATGAACATGGATAAAACAGGTTTATATGAATAATGAAAAGTTTGGTGTCGTGTTTTGCGACACCAAACTTTTTTCTATTTTTTACTGATTGCCTTCCGGCATTCTGCCACCTCTGCCATGATAGAGACGGTAGAGGTTGTTGAGCTGCTTCTCATACTTCTGCTCCAACTGTGGACTCACCATTCCGGCAGCCTCGCAGATGCTCTGCATGATCATGATCTGACGGATGCAGTCATGCTCTGCCTGGAGGAAACGGTCGTTTGGCAGCGAGAGATAGTAGTTGAGGTATTGTGAGGCATTCTTCCATACCGCTTCAATATATTCCTTGCCCTTGGCTTTCTGACCGGTCATCAGCCAGCCGCGAGCCATATCCAAGCCACCGCTCATGTAGTCGAGCGTAACATTGTAGGCCGGAATCTCGGTATCAGCCTTCTTCAGGATGTTGATAGCCTTCTGTTTCTTGCCTTCGGCGATGAGCTGGAGGGCTGTCTGGGCGAGCAGGCGACGGTGGGTATAACACATACGCATGGTTGTCTCGTCGATGTAGAGTCCCTTCTGCTTCAGGTTGCCGAACTTGAATCGGGTCATGATGTTGTGATAAGCCTTCTCTGTATCGAAGTTCTTGGCACCTGGCTTGTTGGTGGTGAACGGAGTGATACGGTTCACAAGTCCCTCCTGTACGAAGTTGTCGCCGAGGTTCATATAGTTCTCTTCGCCTACGGTGAGTGCTACGTAGAGCGGACGGGTCCAGTTGCACTGTGCCAACATTTCGAGCATCATGAGGTCGCCCTTGTAGAGTGCGCTCTTGCCGGCAAGCGAGATGACCATCTTGTCTGGAATAGAATCTGATGCCATCATCATGCCGCTCTTCTTTACAGCCTCCTTGTCGATGGTGACATAGAGGGTATCTGTAGGGATGAAGTGCATGTCTGGATTCTTGCTGCGTACCCAGTTCTTCAGGATGTTCTTGAGCTCGAACGGTTCCTCACCAAACTGCTTCTTGGCATTCTCTGGATCCTGCTTGTAGAAGTCGAGAATCTGCTTCTTTGCCTCAGGCTCAACAGATACATATTCGTTGGTACCGGAACAGAAGTCGAGACGTGGCCAGGTGATTGGCACGGATGGTGAGTTGTATGCAGGACGCATCATCTGGTCGATATACCAGTCGGTCTGCAGGTAGCTCAGGTTACATACGCGGGCATCTGTTCCTACGCCTTCTACCTCCTGGTTGTACCAGAGTGGGAAGGTATCATTATCACCATTGGTAAAGATGATAGGGTTGCCCTTCTCCTGGAGTGACATCAGATAGTTCTGACCGAAGTCACGGCAGGTGTAACGGTTTGAGCGGTCGTGATCATCCCAGGTCTGTGATGCCATCTGGATAGGTACGAGCAGAGTTAGTACAGCTACGATGGCTGTTACGGCAGTACCGCTGAGCTTCATCTTGCGCTTCAGGATGTCGATGATGGCGAGTACGCCGAGACCGCACCAGATAGCGTATGCATAGAATGAGCCGGCATAAGCATAGTCACGCTCACGTGGCTGCATCGGTGTCTGATTCAGGTAGATGACGATGGCAAGACCTGTCATGAAGAACAGGAAGAATACAATCCAGAACTGCTGGATTCCGATCGGGAGGAGTACTTCCTCTTCCTTGCCGTTCTTCATTACCTTCTTCTTGCGGGTATACCAAGCCTGCCAGAAAAGTCCGATGAGACCGAGAATCAGCGGCATGCAATAGAATACATTGTGGCCCTTGTTCTCCTTCAGGTCGTCTGGCAATTTGCTCTGGTCGCCATAGAGTGAATCATCAATGAATGAGAAACCGGTAATCCAGTTTCCGTGCTCTGGCTCACCATTGCCCTGGATGTCGTTCTGACGGCCGGCAAAGTTCCACATGAAGTAGCGCCAGTACATGAAGTTGCACTGGTAAGAGAGGAAGAAGCGGATGTTGTCAAACTGTGACGGCATCTTCACCATCATACTCTCTCCGCAGCGGTCGTAAGGAATCTCTGTGCCTTCTACACCGCCCATCCAGTCTTCGTATGCCTGGGCATGAGCCGAACTGTACATACGAGGGAAGAGCATGTTCTGGGCATAGATATACTTATTCTTGTGACTTACTACGAAGTAAGAGTCCTTCTCATCAGCCGAAGCTTTCTCCTTGCGCTGGTAAACCGGTGCGCCTTCCTTCATGACAGGCTTGCACATGTTGCCGTCTACTTCGAGGGCTACCTGTGATGTATAAGCCTGGCCATAGAACAGAGGGCGGTCGCCATACTGGTCGCGGCTCAGATAACTTCCCAGGGTAAAGATGTCCTCAGGAGAGTTCTGGTCCATAGGAGGGTTGGCAGAAGAACGGATCACGATGAGTGCGTAGCTGGAATAACCAATCATCAGCATCAGCATGCAGAGCAAGGCTGTGTTCTTGACGCGTGCTGAGATGAGCGGCAGGAGCTGCATCTTCTTCTTGGCGATGCCAGTAGATTCGTCAACGCCTGTTACTACTTCCTGCTTGCGCTTGTAGCCGAGTACGAACCAGAGGATAACCAGCACGATGATGCCGGTAATGGCAGCTGTCCAGCCATATCCGTAGAATGGGATGCCGAGCATGCCGAAACCGATAACGAAGGCGATATTCTGCTTCTTCTCGTTCTTCTCTGATGCATTACAGGTCTCGTAGATGCCCCAGATGACAGAGGCTACGAGACAGATGATGTATACGATTTCACCGGTATTGAACGGACAGCCGAGGGTGTTGACAAAGAACAGCTCGAACCAGCCGCCTACGGTGATGATACCTGGAACCACACCATACAATACGGCTACCACTACGAGGAATGAAAGGAACAGCGCCAGGAGCGAGCCCTTGAGGTTGGCATGTGGCACCTTCTTGTAGTAATAAACCAATACGATGGCTGGGATACAGAGCAGGTTGAGCAGGTGGACACCGATACTCAAACCGGTCATATAGGCGATGAGCACAAGCCAACGGTCGCTATGAGGCTCGTCAGCATGGTCTTCCCACTTCAATATCAGCCAGAATACCACAGCGGTAAAGGCAGAAGAGAACGCATAAACCTCACCCTCGACAGCAGAGAACCAGAAGGTATCGCTGAAGGTGTAGATGAGTGCGCCTACCATACCGGATGCCTCGATGGCAATCAGCTTACTGGTAGTCAGTTCTTTCCAGTCGCTGATGACGAGTCGGCGAGCCAGGTGGGTGATGGTCCAGAAGAGGAACATGATACAGACGGCGCTCAGCAGGGCGCTCATCGTATTTACCATCTTGGCTACCTGGGTAGTGTCGCTGGCGAAATGTGTGAAGAAATTGCCTAAAAGCATGAAGAATGGTGCCCCAGGTGGGTGACCGATCTCCTGCTTGTAAGCAGTCGTAATAAACTCAGGACAGTCCCAGAAACTGGCTGTCGGTTCAATTGTGGAACAATAAGTGAACGCCGCAATGATGAATGCGACCCATCCGAAGATATTGTCCACTAATCTGTACTGTTTCATTATTGTTTAAACTTTAATGTATTATATTTCTTTCTGAATGCTTTCTCTGTTTCTGAGTGCTTTCTCTGTGCCTTTCAAGAAAGGCACATTCCAGTTGCAAAGATAATAAAAAGATGAGATAATATGGATTTTTGCACCTGTTTTTTAGGCATTATTATATAATAAGCCTATACATTTAAGAAATGCTCTTCCAGTTTCTCTCTCGGCATATCTGCCGTATCGTGGTAGTGGAGATGATGATTTACGCAGGCGATGTGCTTAACGTTATTGAGCACTTCGGCTACATCATGGCTTACGATGATAATGGCGCACTCCCGGTTGATCTGTTCCAGCATCTCGTACATCTGCTTCTGGAAACGGCGGTCGATGTAGGTGTTGGGCTCATCCAGTATCACTACATCGGGTTTCGAAACAATGGCACGGGCGAGGAGTACTCGCTGAAGCTGTCCACCGCTCAAGGCTGCGATATGGCGGTCTTTCAACTCCGTGAGCTGCATCTGTTCCAGACAGTCGAGAACCTGCTGGTGCTGTGCCTGGGTGTATCTCGAAAAGAGACTTTTGGTCTTGCTGAGTCCTGAGAGTACCACTTCATAAACGGAGATAGGGAACTGTTTGTCGAGATGGTTGTATTGGGGCAGATATCCCATACTGATTTCCCTTACTTCCACCCCGTCTTTATAAAAGTGGATGCTGCCGTCTGTGGGTTTCATCAGTCCCAAGATGAGGCGCATGAGGGTTGTCTTGCCACCACCGTTAGGACCGATGATGCCAAGATAATCGTCTTTACAGACGGTGAGGTTGATGTCGTGGAGCACCTCCTTGCCTTCATAGCCTGCCGAAAGATGCTCTATCTCTATTAACTTTGAACTTTGAACTTTGAACATTGAACTTTATGATTAGTTGTTGTTCTTTATTTTCCTACCACAATTTTCTTGCCTTGTACCGCCAGAGATACTTCTTTCATCGCATAGGCCCAATCTGCCTGCAATGGGTTGATATCCATCGCCTTGGTTTGGCTTTCCTTGATGAATGTCGTGGTGTTGCGGTTGGCAAATTCAGCCTGTATGAGACAGTATCTGATTTTTTCCTTCCTGGCTCTTTCGATGAGACTCTTCAGCTGGGCGGCGCTTGGCTCCCTGCCTTCTTCCTCGATGGCAAGCTGCTCCAACTGGTAATCGCGGGCGAAGTAGGTGAGGATAGGGTGATAGATGACGAATTTGTGAACCATCTCCGGATTATCCTTGAAACTCTTTCTGATGATGCTGTCCTGCCTGTCGATTCTGCTGAGCAGCGACTGGTAGTTCTTCTCAAAGAATGCCTTGTTCTTCGGCTCCAGTTCGCAGAGCGCCTTGAGGATGTTGCTGGCTATGATGCGGGCATTGCTGCAACTCATCCATACGTGTGGGTCGATGTTGCCACCCGGAGTCTTGGCAGGCTTGATGCCCACGGAAGTATCTATCACTTTCATATCCGGAGCGTTGTCCTGCAGCTTCTTCATCCAGGTCTGCTCAAAACCGATGCTGCCCACTTTCAGATAGAGGGCACTCTTCGAAAGTTCCATCATCTGCTGGGCGTATGGCTCGTAAGTCTCTGGATTGTTACCATTCGATACCATTACGTTGACATCTACCTTGTCTCCGGCAATCTTATCTACGAAATATTGGTAGGGAGGGATGGTAACGGTTACAGTAGGCTTGGCATTACTTTCAGCCATGCCAGCCTTTTGCTGGTTGCTTTTGCAGCCAACCATTAGGGCGCATATTATAATAAGGTATAAAAATCTCTTCATAATTAAACGATAAAACTCAGTCCATAGACCAATAAAACATATCTTAGTACTTTTCCGATGGTGATACTGAGTATCGAAATCGGAATATTGGCTCTTGTCAAGCCTAAAACGATGGTGATGGCACTTCCCAATAGTGGGAGAAAGGCGAAGAATCCCATCCAGGCGCCTCTGCCTGCCATGAAACGTTCAGCCTTATCCAGACTTTTTTTCTTCACATGCAGGTATTTCTCTATCCATTCCATCTTACCCATTCTGCCCACACCATAGTTGAACATGGAACCAAGCACATTGCCGATGCTACCGTAGATAACGAGGGGGAGAGGCTCTAGTCCAGCTGTCTGCAAGCCTGCCATTACTGCCTCGCTGCTGAATGGGAAGAAAGAACCTGCCAGAAAAGCTGCAGCAAGCATGCCCCAATAGCCCCAGTCGATTAAGAAACTGATAATCCAACTCATAGTAATATGCTCTCTGGTACGAGTATGTTGTAAGCCATGATAAGTACCAGCATGATGAGCAGCAGAATGAAGGAGATGTTGGTAAACTTACCTCTGGTGAATGTGATGAAATGGGCGATAAGCGGTGCTGTATTCACAATTAGGATGCCGCCCAGTTCCTGTATATGTCGAGGTTGGAGGACGATGAAGATGATGCTGGCAACCGATATCATGATAAACGTTTCGTAGATCATGCGGGTGCGTATCTTGTCGCCGTAGCTGGTGCGTATGAAGTGGATGGAACCGATGATGGTGAGCAGGGTAACGAAACTCAGGTTCAGTACCTGATGGTCGGTAACCTGCGAATAATCAAAGAGTTCGCTGTAGTTGATGAATTCGCAGAAGTGGTCAGCCAGACCCTGTATGTTGTCGGTATAGAAGAAATAACCGGCTGCAAACCAATAGGGCACGATGAGACCTACCAGGGATGCAAAGAATGTCTTTACGCTAAACGAGAGGGTAAACACCATGATCATGATCCATAGGATAGGCATGAAATAGCCTATCTGCACGAAAACCATCGATGCCAGACCGATGCAGGCAAAGGCGTAGAAAGTCCAGCCTGTAGAGCGTTTATCCTGATAGCAATTCCAGATAATGAGATAAAAGGCGATGAAACACATCGTCACAATACTGCTTTTTAAAGAGAGTTGGGGGAGTCCTGCCATCGTCATTAATGCCAGAAAACTGCAAGATACCATTCGGCTGTAGGTACGCATCAGAGCATTACGGTTGTTCAGTTCCACCATCAGCAGGGTAGACATGGCTGTGAAAGCAAATTCTACCCAGATATTGGATACCAATAAACCTACTGCAACCCAAACCAGCGTGGCAAGGGTTGCAGTAATAGGTAAAGAGTAGCGGCTAGCCGCTACTTTATTTTGAAAAGTTTTCTTTCTTAACATCTAATTCAATGTTGAATGTTGAATGTTGAATGTTGAATGTTGAATGTTGAATGTTAAGTGTTGAATGTTGAATTAGGCTAGCGCCCTTGAGTCCGTTAGGCAATTCAACATTCAACATTCAACATTAAACATTAAAAAACTAAAGGTCCTGTCCGATATCAGAACGGAAGTACTTGTCGGTGAACTGGATCTTCTGTGCCTCAGCAAAGCTCTTCTTCAAGGCTTCTTCCTTGTCCTTGCCGTAGCTGCTTACGCAGATGACACGACCACCGTTGGTTACTACCTGACCATCCTTCATGGCTGTACCGGAGTGGAATACTACCGAACCTTCTACATCGTCGATGCCCTGGATAGGATAACCCTTCTTGTAAGCCTCAGGATAACCGCCGCTTACGAGCATCACGCAGACTGCTGCACGCTCATCAAATTCGATGCTGCGCTTGTCCAAGTCGCCTGCTGCTACACCCTCAAAGAGATCCACGATGTCGCTCTTCAGGCGGAGCATCACGCTCTCTGTCTCAGGGTCACCCATACGGCAGTTGTACTCGATGACCATAGGCTCGCCTTCAACGTTGATCAGACCGAAGAAGATGAATCCCTTATAGTCGATGTTCTCCTCAGCAAGTCCTTCTACAGTAGGACGGATGATGCGCTCGTCAACCTTCTGCATCCACTCCTTGGTAGCGAATGGTACAGGGGTAACGCTACCCATACCACCGGTGTTCAGACCGGTATCGTGCTCGCCGATGCGCTTGTAATCCTTAGCCTCAGGCAGAATCTTGTAGTTCTTGCCGTCGGTCAATACGAATACAGAGCACTCAATGCCGCTGAGGAACTCCTCGATGACTACGCGTGCAGAAGCGTTGCCGAACATACCGCCGAGCATCTCCTTGAACTCTTTCTTAGCCTCTTCCAGGGTAGGGAGGATGAGAACGCCCTTACCGGCGCACAAACCGTCAGCCTTCAATACGTATGGAGCCTTCAGTGTCTCCAGGAATTTCAAGCCTTCCTCTACGTGCTCGCCGTCGAAAGTCTCATACTGGGCAGTAGGGATATTGTGGCGCTTCATGAACTTCTTGGCGAAGTCCTTGCTGCCTTCCAATACGGCGCCAGCCTTTGATGGACCGATGACAGGGATGTTCTGGGTGCGAGGATCGTTCTTGAAGTCATCGTAAACACCCTTTACCAATGGGTCTTCCGGACCAACTACCACCATATCAACGCCATTCTCTACTGTGAAGTTCTTGAGCGCCTCAAAGTCGTCTGCCTTGATATCTACGTTCTCGCCGACATTCTGTGTACCGGCATTACCAGGAGCGATGAAGAGTTTCTCACACTTCTCGCTCTGAGCGATTTTCCATGCTAAGGCGTGCTCGCGGCCACCGCCTCCTAACAATAAAATTTTCATTTGCTGTAAGTTATTGTTTGTTACTAAACTTTCGCAAGTAAGCCCCACACGCCCTGAAAGGGCAGAAGCCCCTAGCCCAGGGCATCGCCCTGGGTAATTACGGACGCAAACCTGTCGCCCTGTAAGGGCAAAAGCTTTAAAACTCCAGACAAAACATAAAGCTTTTGCCCTTACAGGGCGCCTTACTGATTGCCATTATACCCAGGGCGATGCCCTGGGCTAGGAGCTTTTGGGCCTTCAGCCCGTTCTTGAACCACTTGCGAAACTTGAATTTGTTATTTCAAATAATCGAAGAAATAATTGCTGATGCGCTCATGCAGATGAGTGCTCTGGTGACCTCTCATGTTGTGAGGCTCGCCAGGATAGACGAAGAAGTCTGGCTGGGTGCCTGCTGCGATGCAAGCCTTGAGGAAGGTGAGGCAGTGCTGTGGCACTACAGTCACATCGTTCAAGCCCTGGATAATCTGCAGCTTGCCCTTCAGGTTCTTTGCCTGATAGAGCAGAGAGGTCTTCTTGTAACCCTCTGGGTTGGTCTGTGGGGTGTCCATATAGCGCTCGCCATACATCACCTCGTACCAGTGCCAGTCGATTACCGGACCGCCTGCTACGCCTACCTTGAACACATCAGGGTGGTTGGTCATCAGTGAGATGGTCATGAATCCGCCGAAGCTCCAGCCGTGAACGCCAATCTTGTCAGCATCTACGTAAGGAAGCGTCTTCAGATATTCCACGCCCTTCATCTGGTCTTGCATCTCAATCTGTCCGAGCTGGCGGAAGGTAGCCTGCTCGAAAGCCTTGCCACGGTTCTCGCTTCCACGGTTGTCGAGGATGAAGAGCAGATAGCCCTTTTCTGCCATGTAGGTTTCCCAACCACGGCTAGAGTAGTTCCAGCGGGCATCTACGTTGTGGGCATGAGGACCACCATATACATATATAATGGTAGGATACTTCTTGTTTGGATCGAAGTTTACCGGCTTCACCATTCTCCAGTAGAGGTCTGTTTCGCCATCGGCAGCCTTGATGGTACCGCAGCTGTATTCAGGTACATTGTAGCCCTTCCAAGGGTTCTCGGCAGTGAAGTAAGCGGTGCGCTTGCCGTTCTCGGTATTCACGAGGGCAATCTTGCGAGGCACGGTAGGAGTAGAGTAGTTGTCGAAGACATACTGTCCGTTCTCGCTCAAAGTGGCGCTGTGCCATCCCTTTTCGCAATCATCTACCAGCGTACGCTTGCCGGTTTTTGTATCTACGGCAAAGATGTTTCTCTGGATAGGCGATTTCTCGTTGGATGCGATGATGATACTCTTGCGCTTGCTGTTGAAACCGAGCACTTCCATCACTTCCCATTTGCCGGAAGTCAACTGCTTGATTTCAAGTGATTCTGTATTGCTTGCCATGCGGCTTCCGTGCTTGCCCAGGGTGCAGAGATAGAGGTGGTTGTAGCCATCCTTGCGGCTCTGCATGATAAAGCTGTTGCTGTCCCAAGGCAGGAACTGGATAGGGTGGCAAGGCTCCACGTATTTCTCATCGGTCTCGCGATAGAGTTCGCCAGTCTTCTCGCCGGTCTCTGCGCTGTAGGCGGTAAGACGGCAGTCGTTCTGGTCGCGGTTCAGTTCGAACATATAGATGGTCTTGCTGTCCGGACTCCATGCAATGTTGGTGAAGTAGCGGTCGGTTGGGTCGCCAGCCTTCAGATAGACGGTCTTGCCGGTCATGCAGTCGAACACGCCTACGGTTACCTTGTGTGATGTCTCGCCAGTCATCGGATACTTGTCTGGTGCAGGAGTAGCAATGCAACTCTGTGTTTCAGGATGATTGAAACCGATTTCCGGGATGTCGACCTGCGGATAGTCGGTTACCATACTCTGGTCCATGCGATAGAAGGCGAGCAGTTCGCCGTTCGGACTCCAGAAGGTTCCCTTGCTAATGCCGAACTCATCGCGGTGAACACTCTGTCCATAAACAATTTCGCGGCTTCCGTCCTTTGAGAGCTGGAAATCGTGAGATTTCTTCTCTTTTGTCAGGGCGTTGCTGGTTACATCGAAGGTACGCACATAGAGGTTGCTGCCCTTCAGATAGGCGAAGGCGTTCTGCTGGGCGTTGGCCTCCAGGAGGTTCTCGCCGTCAGCAAAATCCATCTCGCTCAGCAGCTTATGCTTTTTGAAGTCTACGGTATAAGTCTTGCTGCCGTTGCTTACCATCACGATGTTCTTGCCTGCAAAAGGGAAGATAGCATTGTAGAGGGCTCTTACCTTGATGTCTTTGGTAGGAGCAATCCACTGGTTGATGTCATTGATGCCGAAGAGTCTGGTCTCCTTGCCTGTCGTCTTGTTGACGAGATAGCAGGCATCCACATCCTGGCGAACGAGCTCATTGCCCCACCAGGTGCACCAGCGGTTCTTAGCTACCATGTTACGATAGTTGTTGCCGCCGAAGTTCAGGTCTTCCAAAGTAAAGGCTTTCTCGCCTTTCTGAGCAGGAACCACGCCCTGAGCCTGTAAGTCGGTTGCATTCATAGCCATCATGATCATAGCAGCAAAAGATAATTTATAAATTGAATTCTTCAGATTCATTATATTCTTTACTTTACTTTATCGGGTTTACCACCCATGCGTCGTGAAACACGACGTATGGGTAGTATGTCTCTTTAATCCTCGTCGTCGAAGTCAACGCTGAAGTTCTTCTTGCCTCCGCGCTTGCCTCCGAAATCACGGCCACCACGTTTGTCGCCCTTGAAGCCACCACGCTTGTCGCCTTTCTCGAAACGCTTTCCGTCGCGCTTGCCACCGAAGTCACGGCCACCCTTGCGGTCGCCCTTGAAGCTACGGCTTCCACGCTTGTCATCGTCGTCATCATTGCGTCGACCGCCACCGATACGTGAACGGCCGCCCTTATGGAACTCAGCACGCTTCTTCTCGAAGTCTTCCAGGCGGTGAGTATGGAACTTGAAAGAACGGATATCGTCCTCCTCGTTTTCTGTCTCCTCGCTTACACGCTTCTTGAATTCACGCTCCTTCTTGAAACGGTGCTTCTGAGCCATCTCGCTCTTTTCGCGCTCAGTCTTCACAATACCGCCTTCAGAACGGAAGTCCTTCATCTTGCCGTCGAACATCACATACTTACGGAATTCGCACTCCAAGCTTCCGTTGAATACAGGAATCTTGATAGATGGTTTCAGACCAATCTGCTCGAAGCACTCCTCGCGGTAACTCAATACCCAAGCCTCGTTGCCGGCAAAAGCCTTCTTGAAGCGCTCACCGATCATCTTGTAGGTGTTCAGGAGGTTAGGGGTAGAGATGCGCTCGCCGTATGGAGGGTTCATCACGATGATGCTCTTCTCTGCTGGCTGGGTGAAGTCCTTGAAATCAGCCTGTGAGATGGTGATGTCCTTGCTAAGACCGGCAGCACGAACGTTGAGGTTAGCTGTGTTTACAGCCTTCATGTCAACATCGTAACCATAGATGTGGTGCTCAAACTCGCGCTCCTGAGAGTCGTCGTTATAAATCGTATCGAAGAGATCCTGGTCGAAATCGTTCCACTTCTCGAAGGCAAACTCCTTGCGGAATACACCTGGAGAGATGTTGCGGGCGATGAGGGCAGCTTCGATGGCGATGGTACCTGAACCACACATCGGGTCGATGAAATCGCATTCGCCCTTCCAGCCAGTCATCAGAATCATACCTGCAGCGAGAACCTCGTTCAGAGGAGCCTCTACCTGCTCCTGGCGGTAGCCACGGCGGTGCAGACTCTCACCACTCGAATCGAGACTCAAGGTGGCATTGTCTTCTGCAATGTGGATGTTGAGGCGGATATCCGGGTTAGATACGCTGATATTTGGACGTGTACCCTGCTTCTCGCGGAACCAGTCAACAATCGCATCCTTTACCTTGTAGGTTACGAAGCGTGAGTTGCGGAACTCCTCTGAGTAGACTACTGAGTCAACAGAGAAAGTCTTCTTCACGTCTAAGATGTCATCCCACTTGATCTTCTGAATCTGATCATACACCTCTTCAGCGCTTCTAGCCTTGAAGTGCTTGATAGGCTTTAAAATACGGATGGCTGTGTGCAACTGGAAGTTAGCACGATACATCATTTCCTTGTCGCCTGTGAAAGACACCATGCGGCGACCGATTTGTACATTATTGGCACCCAACTGGGTGAGCTCTTCAGCCAAGACAGGCTCCAGGCCCATGAAGGTCTTGGCAATGAGTTCAAATTCCTGTTCCATTATTGAATTCTATATCTAATAAACTTTGTTTTTCTTTTTTATATTTCTTTGTTTTCGGTTTCATATCCTTGGTAACCCATACGTTGGCTCCCACTACGCAGCCTTCTCCGATGGTGATGCGACCGAGGATGGTGGCATTGGCGTAGACGATGACATCATTTTCGAGGATAGGGTGGCGAGGGATTCCCTTGATAGGGTTGCCGTCCTTATCGAGTGGGAAACTCTTGGCTCCGAGGGTTACACCCTGGTAGAGTTTCACATTGTCGCCGATGATGCAGGTAGCTCCAATCACCACACCCGTACCGTGGTCAATGGTGAAGTGCTTGCCGATGGTAGCCTCCGGGTTAATATCAATACCGGTTTCCGAATGCGCCAGTTCGGTCATCATTCTCGGAATGAGCGGCACTCCCAGTTCGTGCAGCACGTGAGCGATGCGGTAGTTGGTAATCGCCTTGATGACCGGGTAGCAGGAGATGATTTCTCCGTGGCTCATGGCAGCCGGGTCGCCCTCGTAGGCAGCCTCTACATCGGTAGCCAGAATCTTGCGCAGTCTCGGGAATTCCATGATTGCCTTGGCTGCAATCACGCCTGCCTTGGCACGCTGGTGCTGCAGTTCAGCCTGGGTTTCCGTTTCGCAGTCGTTGGCGAAGCAGAGACCGGCGAGAATTTGCTCTGACAGCATCTCATAGAGTTTCTCTACTCTTACTCCAATGTGATATTTGATGGTTGAGATATTTACCGAAGAATTGCCGAAATATCCCGGAAAGAGGATAGAACGGGACAAACTGATGATTTCTTCGAGCGCCTTGCCCGAAGGAAGTGGATTCCCGTCTCGATGCTGATGGAAGAGACCCTTCAAAGATTCGGCGCTCGAAAGCTCCTCGATGGTCTCTGTCAGCTGATGAGTTAATGTATCTTTACTCATTTTCTTAATGTCTCAATAAAATTTGAGTGCAAAGATACGATTATTTTCTTGAATGACAAAGAAATAGCTACGGTTTTTTGTATTTTTTAGAGTGATTTTTTGGGGGATGAAAGATGGAAAGACCCATGTACGGTGTTTTACCGTACATGGGTCTGGCTTGTCTTATTTTGCGATGCTGTCCAGAAAGAGGAGCAGTCGGTTGGTGACGTTTACCTCTGAAACCCCGGAATCGAAGTCGAGCGATACAAGGTTGAGTGTAGGGAAACGGTCGTGGAGACGTTTCTCGATGCCCTTGGAAATCACGTGGTTAGCGATGCAGCCGAAAGGCTGGAGCGAGATGATGTTGTTCACGCCATCACGGATGTAACCTACGATGTCGGCAGGCAGAAGCCAGCCTTCGCCAAACTGGGCTGCAAGCGAAACCAGTCCCTGTACGTCCTTCGCATCATCATAGATATTGGTGAACGGACGGAAGTAGCGGAACTTGCCGGCTGCCTTGTTTACCTGGCGCAATCTTCTGCCTATCAACGCCTGATAAGCGCCCTTGATGATGAAATCGGGCACTCTGGTGCAACTCAGTCGCATGTGTTTCTGTATCTCTACATTCACAAATTCCTGCAGGAAGAATGGGGCAAGCAGAGGCGGAACCACCTCAATGCCGCGCGAAATGATGTTCTGCTCCAGGAACTGGTGGGCGAAAGGATTGAACTTCAGGAAGATTTCGCCTACGATTCCTACCTTCGGCAACGTTCTGTCAAGGGTCATCTGGTTGAATTCTTCGGCTGCCTGTTCCAGGAGTCGGATGAGTCCTTTGGCTGAATTCTGGGCGATAGGTCCGTCTATCAGCTGCATGTATTTATCGCGCAACTCTCTGGCAATGCCCGGTTTACGCTCTCTTACGATGCAGGCGTTGTACATCTCGTTGATTGCATCGCCATAGAAAATGGCGGTAACGATAATCTGACTGTATTTCAGCCAAGGCACATTGAAGCCGTCCTGCTCATTGTAGTCTTGCTTGTCGTCTGTTGAGCCTGATGCTTCGCCTGTTGAGGCTGTTACACCGAGCGTGAGCAGCGGAATATCCTGGAATCCATTGGAAATCATCGCACGCTTGATGAGACCGGCGTAGTTGGTTGCGCGACACTGGCCGCCCGTCTGACTCATCACTACTGCCGTATTGTTCAGGTCGTATCTGCCTGATTTCAAGGCTTTGATGATGTCACCGACGATAAGGGTTGCCGGATAACAGACTTCGTTGTTGGCAAACTTCAAGCCGAGTTCGGCGCTTACCTCATCGCTCATCGGAAGTACCTCTACATCATAGCCTATCAGTTTCAGGATAGGCGGAATGATAGGGGTGAGGTATTCGGTCATGAAAGGAGCGAGAATCTTGCGATGAATATCCTGCCTGGTGAATACCTTGGTCTGTTGTAAATGTTGAATGTTGAGTGTTGAATGTTGAATGTTGAGTGTTGAATTCTTCACTCCCTTCAGGCTTTCTATCAGCGAGCGGACACGGAGTTTCAGGGAGCCGATATTGCTCACATCATCTATCTTCAGCAGCGTGAAAGGCTTGTTGTGGCGCTTCATGATGTCGCGAATCTCGTCCTGGATAAAACTGTCAGGACCGCAGCCGAAGCTGGTCATCTGGACGAAATGAACCTCATCGCCCTGTTCGGCTGCCCATTGTGCTGCCTTCAGAATGCGGTTCATATACGCCCATTGCTTCACGAGATAAGTCTCTGGCTGACAGTTGTATGCTTCGTTGTTGTCTTGGCTGGCTAATGCTGCCTCATTTCTTTCTGCCGCCAGATTCTCCAGATTGAAGTCTTTGAAATCTGCAAAGAGATTACCCCGGGCGATGTCTTCGCTGATGACGTTGACTCCCAGATTGGCAATCATCTCGCTCAGCTTGTGCTGAATCAGCGGGTCAGTATGATAAGGACGGCCAGCCAGCAGAATCGTAAGTCCCTTGTTTGGCTTCAGAGTCTTGTCTTCGTCCGTTTTCTGAGCCTCTGTTTCTTCATTTTTCAGAATCTCCCAGCCCTGTTTCTTAATCTCGGCTGCATATACTGCCTGAGCATAGAGGGCCTCTCTCAGCGCTTTACGGGCAGTCTTCTTGCTTACACCCAGTTGCTTGAGATAATCGGTAATCTGCTTTTCCAGCGCCTTAGGCTGGGCAAAGTTGATGACGGGCGTATCGATCGGTTTCTTCAGATTGATGACCGACTTGATGACATCGCTGTAGCCCGAAACGACCGGACAGTTGAAGCTGTTCAGCGTATTCTTCGGGTCGTCATTATGCTCATAAACCACGTATGGCATGAGGATGCGGTCAACCTTCGGGTTCTCGTTGAGTTCCTTCAGATGACTGTGAGCCAGTTTAGCCGGGAAGCAGATATTGTCGCTCATCACCGTATTCAAGGCTCCTTCATACTGGCTGAAAGTGGAATCGGAAGAGAGAATCACGCCCAATCCTGCTGCCCGGAGCAGCGCATTCCAGAACGGATATTCCTCGTACATGTTGAGGATGCGAGGAATGCCTACTTTGACGCTGTGTTTTACAGCGTCAAGTGGGTTAACTGTCTCTCTATCAAAGAGTAGACTGTATTTATATTCGTAGATGTTTTTGCCTTTTATCCCATTTGCTCCCTTGTTGTTGAACACACGCTCACACTTGTTTCCGGAGTAGAATCGGTTGCCGCCGGTAAAGGTGTAGCGGGAAACATAACAATGGTTTTCGCAGCCTTTGCATTGCAGCTGTTTGGTTTCATAATGAGCCAGATTCTGGAGATCATCGATGGATCTTGATGAGGCAGGGTTCGTATCTTCTGCAGATGTGCGATGCTTGTAATCTGCCGCCGCATGAAGGGCACAGCCGTAGGCGCCCATCAGTTCAGGCATGTTGCTTCGTGCCACTTCGGTATGGGTGAGCAACTCAAATGCTCTTACCACCGCATCGTTTCTCATCGTACCACCCTGCACAACGATTTTGCCTCCAAGGTTCTCATTACCATGGAGTTTCAATACCTTATAAAGACAGTTCTTGATGACCGAATAAGAGATTCCGGCAGAAATATCAGCTACAGATGCGCCCTCTCTGAGCACCTGCTTCACCTTCGAGTTCATGAAGACGGTGCAGCGGGTTCCCAGGTCGCAGGGAGCCTTCGACTGGCAGGCGAGTTGGGCAAAATCGCCTACAGAATAACCCATATTGTTGGCAAAGGTCTGGATGAATGTTCCGCAGCCCGAACTGCACGCCTCGTTGAGTTCCATGCGCACCACAGCCCCTTTCTCCACGAAGATAGCCTTCATGTCCTGTCCGCCGATGTCCAGGATAAAACTCACGTCGGGCATGAGTGAGGCAGCCGCTCTTTCGTGCGCCATTGTTTCGATAATGCCGCTGTCGAGGCCGAAAGCCGCCTTGATGAGTTCTTCGCCGTAACCTGTAGAGCAGGATCCTACGATTTCCAGTTCAGCGCCTCGCAATGCTGCTTCCTGCTTCAGGGCGTTCAGTCCATCCGCTACTGCCTTGATCGGATTTCCCAGATTTAGGCGGTAATTGGTAAAGACAATATCTCCCGTAGGCGTCTCCGCATTCACCCTTACCGCAACAATCTTCGTCGTAGTAGAGCCCGAGTCAATACCAATCACAACCTGCTGTTTTCCTTTATTCAGCGGTTGGGTTTCGGTAGCGAATTTCGCCTTTGATTTGAGCCATTCCTGGTGCTCTTTCTCATTCTTGAACAGAGGCAGCAGACTGCTGGTCCATTCCGTTTGTATTTCTTTTTTCATCCGGCTTCTGAGGGCAGAAACTGAGGCTGCAGAATCTGCCGATTTAGCCCGATAAGCACAGCCCAGAGCCGGAATGAGATTGCTGTTTCCGGATACGATGAAATCGTTTGGAGAAAGATGGAGATAATCGCAGAAAGC
Organism: Segatella copri; assembly: GCF_024330485.1. Taxonomy (GTDB): domain Bacteria; phylum Bacteroidota; class Bacteroidia; order Bacteroidales; family Bacteroidaceae; genus Prevotella; species Prevotella copri_L. The sequence continues at coordinate 35,780 of NZ_JANDWX010000024.1, forward strand.
TTTGCGGAGAGCCGGAAGAAAGGTAAGCGGACCGCCGCAGAGCAGGATAGGAGCCTCGAAACTGATGCCGTGAGAAAGCGTAACCACCGTCTGTACGGCGATGGAATGGAAGATGCTGGCTGCAATATCTGCTTCGGGCAGATTACGCGCCATCAGGTTCTGGATGTCGGTCTTGGCGAATACGCCGCAGCGGGCAGCCATCGGATAAACGTGCTCTGCCTTCATCGCCAACTCGCTCATCTTCTGGTTTTCTACGCCCATCAGCACACTCATCTGGTCGATGAAAGCACCCGTTCCGCCGGCACAGTTGCCGTTCATGCGCAGTTCCATATTTCCGTTTTCCTTGAAGAAGATAACCTTCGCGTCCTCGCCGCCGATATCGATGAGCGCCTTCGCCTCAGGATGAGCCGTACGGGCATAGACCGATGCAGCCACCACCTCCTGTACAAACTCCGCCTGGAGCTGTTCGGCAGTAGCCATTCCTACGCTTCCCGTTACGCAGATTCTTGCCTCTGCATCGCCGGTAAGGGCTAAAATCTCATCGAAATATTGCGACACAAGTTCGTTGACACGAGCGTTGTGGCGTTCGTATTTTGAGTAAATTACCCGGTTATCGCTGTCGATAACGGCTATTTTGGCTGTCGTAGAGCCAACGTCCAATCCTATGTAATAAGTCTTCTCCATTTCTCTTATCTCAAGTATTTTCTCTTATCTTCTAGTATCTTCTTATTATTGGCTTTTCCCAAGTTCCATCTGCTCTCTTCTCATATCCCTGAAAGCGCTCCAGGCTATCGGAACCGCAACGGCAAACGAGCAGCAATCTGCCCACATCTGACACATCTCCACGCCTAGCAGTCCGAAAAAATAGGGGAGGATGAAGATGAGCGGAATGAAGAAAAGTCCGCTGCGTGCTGCCGCTACGATGTTGGCTCTCACCGGTTTACGGATGGTCTGCATCAGCATGTTGGTGAGCACGATGCTGGCTACGAGCGGAAAACTGAGCACCTGCCATCGCAAAGCCACCGAACCTACGGCTACAACCGCTGCATCATCGCGGAAGATGCTGATGATGGAAGTTGAGAAGATGAAGCCGAGAAGGGCACAGACGGCGAGGAAAACCGTGCCGCATCTGATGCAGAAAAAGAAGGCTTCCTTTACGCGCCCATAGAGTTTGGCGCCGTAGCAGAATCCGCAGAGCGGCTGGAATCCCTGACCCAGACCGATGACCATCGCATAGGTGAAGAAGGAGATGCGGGTAACGATGCTCATGCCCGCAATGGCTGCATCGCCAAACGCACCTGCTGCCACATTGAGCATCAGCGTAGCGATACTTCCCAGTCCCTGTCTTGACAGCGAAGGGGTTCCGCCGAAGATAATCTCCTTGGCAAAGGCGCGGGTAGGGGTGAAATTGCTGAGACGGATGCGGATGTTCTCGCCTTTATGCGTCATCCAGAAGAGCATGGCGCAGCCGAAACACTGGCTGGTGAGGGTGGCTACGGCGGCTCCGGTAATGCCCAGCTGGAAGTAGAGAATGAGCAGAGGAGCCAGAATCAGATTGAGCAGCACACCCGACATGATGCCTTTCATCGCATACATCGTATTGCCCTGAAATCGCATCAGGTTATTCAGCGTAAGCGAGGTGGTCATAAAGGGAGCACCCAGCAGGATAATGCCCAGATAACGCTCTGTATAAGGAAGAATGGTGGGCGTAGAACCCATCAGAAGGCAGAGCGGTGTGAGGAAAAGATGACCCAGGATGGCGATGAGGAGACCGGTAAGAAAACTCAGCACAAAGCCCGTTGTTGCCATCTTCTGTGCCTCTTCCGTATGCTTGGCGCCCAACTGACGCGAAACATAATTGCCCGCTCCGTGACCGAAGAAGAAACCTATCGCCTGGATAACAGCCATTGCTGCAAAGGAAACACCTACCGCTGCCACACTCTGCGTGTTGATGCTGCCCACGAAATAGGTGTCGGCGAGATTGTACATGCTCGTCGACAGCATACTGATAATCGTTGGTATGGCCATCGTGAAAATCACATGATGCACAGGGGCATGTGTGAGGAACGTATAGTTGTCTCTTTTCTCTTTCTTCATAACTTTATGATGCTCTTTGGGGCATTTCAACCTGCAAAGGTACATAAATATCCACAAAGTTGGACAATTATGAACTAACTTTTATAAATTTATAAGAAAAGAGTTGCATTATTCATAAATTTATTGTATTTTTGCACCGCAATTGAATATATATACATAAAACAATATACTAATGAATGATGAGATAAGAATCATACCGATAACGACTAAAAAAGGGCTGAAAACCTTCATTCAGTTTCATTATGATCTCTACAGAGGCCATAAGTTTGCCATTCCTTTTTTGCGTTTCGACGAGATGAATACGCTGGACCCAAAGAAGAATCCTGCCTTCGAATTCTGCGAGGCTCAATACTTCCTGGCGGTTGACAGCGAGGCTCGTATCGTAGGTAGAATTGCTGGCATTATCAACCATCGTGCCAACGAAGAGTGGAACAAGAAGCAGGTTCGCTTCGGCTGGTTCGATTTCGTGGATAATGTTGCGGTTTCCTGTGCCTTGTTGCGCGCGGTAGAAAACTGGGGCAAGAGCAAGGGAATGAACGAATGCGTAGGTCCGCTCGGATTTACGGATATGGACCGTGAAGGCTTGCTCATCGAGGGCTTCGACCGGAAGTCTACGATGTATATCAATTACAATTATCCTTATTACAAGACGCATCTGGAGAGTTATCCGCTCTATGAGAAGGATAACGACTGGCTGGAGTACCGCATCAGGATTCCGGAAGTGACGCCGGCTAAGTTTGCCAAGACTGCCCAGATGATAGAGAGCCGATATAATCTGCATGTTCATAAGTTCACCCGCCGGGAACTGACCTCGGGAGGTATGGGTAGGAAGGTGTTCGAAATCGTGAACGAGACTTATAAGAATCTCTATGATTTCCAGCAGCTTACGGAGAAGCAGATAGATGAATATGTAAATACTTATATCAAGAAGGCTGACTTGAACCTGGTAACGGGTGTGGTAGATGGCAACGCTGGCAACAAGCTGGTTGCCTTTGGTGTTTCCTTCCCTTCGTTTACCGATGCGCTGCGCGAGATAGGCGATGGCAAGCTTTTCCCTACGGGTTGGCTGAAGGTGCTGAAGGTTCTGAAGTGGCACAAGACGGATACGGTAGATTTGCTCTTGATTGGTGTTCTTCCGGAATATCGCAAGAAGGGAGCCAACGCGCTTATTTTTGCCGATCTTATAAAGCAGTATCGCCGTTATGGCTTTAAATGGGCTGAGGCAATGCCGCAGATGGAGACCAATACCGGTGTTCAGAGCCAGTGGCAGTATCTGGAGAGCGAACAGCATCGCCGTCATCGCTGCTATAAGAAGAAGATTTAAAAGTCTCTGTTTTGGGCCGTTTAGTGGTAAAAAAGATAGAAAATGGGCTAAAAAGTTAAAAAAACTAACTCGCTCTAAATTGGACTTTGATTGAAAATCAAGAAGTTGGGCGTTTGCCTATATTATATAGGTAACAATATGGAAACGAGCGGACTTCTGCTCGTTTCTGTATTTTGCAATATGCAAAGAACGCCTCAATTCGGGGGCAAAGATACTATATTTTTCTTAATATCCCATAATTTGCAAGAAGAGAAACATAGAAATTAGGACTTTTTTACATGAAATCTCAAACTTGCCACATAACCCCATCATAAAATGAATAGCAAGTATTCCTACTGAGTTTATCCAATCAGGGTCATTGTTGTTGATGACGACTCTACCATCAGCTCATATATACCTTTCCGACACAAGCATATGGTGTTTTCGTTTGTACTCCGAGTGTGTACAGTTTCAAACCGTGATTTACATTCTTATTATAAGAAAGTGAAGCCGTGACCATTTGTGTATTTTTGCAAAACTAACTCCAGTTCATACAACAGATGTAAAAGATTTCTGCAAAATCGACCGAAATCATAAGAAAAAAACACCAAACCAGCAAATTTCTTAAAGATTATATCTGTTTATTAAGATTATTTTTGTATATTTGCAGCATTATTTTGGTGGTAAAGCCTGTTGGCCTGCCACGTGACAATAGGACTTTACGGAGCAAGCCTATATCACAATTCTTCTCCGTAGTAGCAGTCCGTTCTCTCTCACTGGTCTCTCCCTGCGCGGCAGAGGCATACGTTTTTATATTTTTCAAACACTCCAAATTGACAGCGCATGAGAAAGTTTACTTCTTTGTTACTGTTAGGCTTCGCTCTCGGCAGTTTCGCACAAACGCCCGGAGGAGTCAGCGGAAGCGAACTGTGGTTCAAGACTGCGCCATTGAACTCAGACCTGCAAGGTTATTACCGTTGGCAGGATTTCTCTGGGGATTCCATACGGCTGATGCTATTGGACAGCCGTGGCGTCAAGTCTGAACTTACTCTTCCGAACAGTTCAGTCCATTTCTTCAACTTCAATCCAAGTCTCTGGCTCGCAGACGGATTCCGCAGCCTGAGTGCCAGCCTCAAGCACGGCGACCTCTCACAGGCTACCGTCATCGGTGTCTTTGCACCGGAACTGGCAACCATCGGCAAGGATATGGTTGTCTATGCTCTTGACGGCCGCAAGGGCGACGGAGCCATTCTGAGCAAGGACAAAGCCGTAAGGGGTAGAGGTGTTGAACCACTGGACTATGGTTCAGCATCGGGTGAAGACCTGCTTTATCAATCAAGCGATTCTTTGTCCGAGAAAGGTTTTAAGGAAAGTGCTCTGCGAGTTGTTTCCTACTTCAAGGTAAGCAATCCTTCAACAACATTGTGGGGAGACAACTCCAACACCACATTATTCATCGGAACCCCTTCCACCTCTGGCAGTTTCGGTACGGATTTCCCGACCTCGCTCTTCGGTAATGCTTCCATCCGGGGATATGCCCCAGAGCTTGTTGTTTTCAGCAGGATGCTTACACCCGATGAGCGCAGAAAAGTGGAGAGCTATCTGGCGGTAAAGTACGGCATCACCCTCAAAGGCTCGTATCTTGACAGCGACGGAAACCTGACTTGGGATATGGCGGAGAACCAAGCCTACCACCATAGGGTCACAGCTGTTGGAACCGACACGGCAGGAAGTCTCTCCCAACCGCTTTCCGCAACATCATATGAGGAAAGTCCGGTGTATGCGGCCTTGAAGGAGAACGGAACTTATCATGACGCAAATCCATACAACCCTTCATCCGCTTCCCGCCTGCTTGTCATGGGACGTGAAAACGGCAATCCGATGCCGGACAGAGGCTTTACTTTCTGGGGCGACGATGATGTGGCACTTGCAACATATACCTCACCTACAGATTCCCTGTGGCATGTCATGAAACGTACATGGATGGTCAAGACCAACGTGCCGTCAAAGCCCGACAGTACAGTGGCAAGATGGACTGCACAAGGATTTGAGGTTTCGAGGAATGGCTTTACTGACAATATCATCCAAGAGAAAGCCGCTTCCGGAGCTTATGCCACGACCCCAGCCCTTGTTGGAGGTGGCGGTGCTTTTGAGTTCACCTGTCCGACAAGTCACCCGACTTTTGACGTTGGCTTCGGAAGCATCGGTGGCAGCACATGCAAGTATGGATTCCGGTTCACCAATGCTGGAGTTGTTTATCCGATCATCAACGGAGCGGTCTCAAATTCATACATCGCCACGGATGTTGACGGAACGGACATCTCTATCCGCAAGGAAGGCAAAAACATCTATCTGCGTGTTGACGGGACAGGAAGTGCGACAAGAACCATATCCCTTTCTGATGCAACTGACACAGACACAAATGTGGGCATTATCCGAACGGAAGGAGCAGAGTCCGCCTTGAATATGGCAGGCTTGAGGACAGGAGGAATCGATGATGTCGGCTATATGGCAGAGTTGAGCTATGACCTCACACCGGACAGGGAGTTCTCGGACTATTGCCGCAAGCGTACCGTCATGCTCATAGACCCAAGCGGTGAAGGTGATTTCGACATCAACAGCAATAGCAACATAAGATGCTCCAAGCCTGATATGACAAGGGGCAAGACCATATTCCGCAATATCCTATGGGATGCAGACGGAAGCGGAAGCGATGTGTTCACATTCGCCTATTATGACGGCATTTCCTATGATGCCACTCCTACGCCGTCAAGTTGCGAGAATGGAGTTCCACGCAATGACGGGTATATCGACATCGGCATCAACATCGGTACACCTGTCTATTCCTATGTGCTCAGCGTTGACACCGTTGCAGGAAAAGTAAAAGGTGAAACCATTGCCAGAGGAACATTCTTCGGTGACACGCATAGAATCACGAATCTTGCCCCCGGCGCCTATGTGCTGTCCGTATCACAAGGTGGAGGCAACGAGATTTATGCCACTGGCAACGCACTCTACACCTCATACTCGCATGACACCAGGACCTATCTGTCTGGCGACATCTCATGGACGGTGAACGATACAAAATCAAACTACCGTGTGGGATTGGAGCCAAGCCTCACGGACGAGATCACCCAATATGGCTTCGACGTGCGGGGCGACAAGGCGCATATCATAACCGGTGGATATACAAGCCTAACCAAATATGTCACCATCAAGCCGGGCGATGTGCTCAGTGTTACAGTCCGCAATATGCAGGTCACATACAAGTTGAACGGACAGACCGTGCATCATGAATATGTCTGGTCACTTCGTGCATGGCGGTTCTGCATCAAGTACGGAAAGGGCGAGACACATATCACAGATCTTACCGTAAACGGTACGCCTGTAACCTCATTCACCACAAGGGGCAACGTGCAGATAGAAACACCCAAGAAGTGTACGACAACGATGACCGTCTATGTCGGCAGCGAGTGTGATGCAAGTATGCCTAACGGAACACAGGCAAGGGAGAATCATGTGGGCAGCTCGGACAGACAGGCTGACAATACCTTCATTTCTGGAGAAGACGAGAATTTCACTGTCAATGGCAACGGTTCTACGACAGGCATCTACGAGGCTAAACTCACACAGGACAAGCCTGCTGCAGCCACATTGATGGTGTTTGACGTATCAGGCAAACTGGTAGTGTCACGCCAAATGACAGGCGAAAGCGTCAAGCAAGCCGACTTCAAGGTTCCCGCATCGGGTGTGTATGTCGTGAAGGCAATCTCCGAGAATGGGGAGCATACAAGGAAAATCTCAGTAAAGTAACTTAAAGGAAGATACGCATGAAGAATTATATACAGAAGGTGGCGTGGGCATTGGTTTTACTGTTTGCCGCCACACTGTCCCTTTCGGCAAAGGACGGGACAGCCGTGAGAAAACTCTTCAAGAAGGGTGTCTCTGACAGTATCTCCGTAGGAGGTAGCAAACTGGTCGTTCTTCAGAAAGACCTCATTCGGAACAGAAGCCTTTCCGTGAACTCTATCGGAGAGGAGAATGTTCCTGAGCTTGACTTTGCCATGACCAATGTCACGGCAGGAGGACATGGCTACCGTTTTCTCCCTCACGGAACCCATTTTACAGGCGAGGGCGCGACTGTCAAGATAAAGTATGACCGCACGAGAATACCAAGCGGCTATACCGAGGACGACATCCGTACCTATTACTACGACCCGGCCGAGAAGCATTGGGTTGCGTTGGAGCGTGTGCGTGTGGACAAGAAGGAAGAGTGTGTCGTTTCAAAGACGACCCACTTCACCGACATGATCAACGGTGTGATACAGGCCCCGGAGTCACCGCAGACCGAAGGATTTGCCCCGACGATGATGAACGACATCAAGGCGGCAGACCCGACGGCGAAGATCAATGTCATTGCGCCTCCAAGCGCAAACAACCGTGGCTCTGCCAACCTGCAGTATCCGTTCGAGATGCCGCCAGCACGAAACGGTATGCAGCCAAGCCTTGGCTTGCAGTACAGCAGCGAGGGCGGTAGCGGTTGGCTTGGCGAGGGTTGGAACGTCAGCGTGCCAAGCATTACGCTTGACACCCGGTGGGGCGTGCCTCGTTATGACCAGTCAAAAGAGACGGAGACTTATCTTTTGTCCGGTTCAATGCTCTCCACTATGGATGACAACGGACAGATGGGAGTCGCACACCGTGGCGAGAAGATGAACAGAAAGGCTGACCGCCAGTTCTACACCCGCCAAGGCGGTGATTTCAGCCGTATCATCCGCAAGGGTGACAGTCCTGCCAACTATTATTGGGAGGTTACAGACAAGCAGGGTGTCAAGTACATTTATGGCGGTGACGGAGCTGTTGTAAAGGGCAATGTCACCGATGCTTCGGGCAATACCCGTGAGGTGATTGCCGAATGGAAGCTGAAACGTGTCGAGGAACTCCACGGTGACTATATAGAATATGTGTATGACATCGTGGACGAGGATGTGCGTGGCGGCTTGAAGGCCAAGGCTGCATATCTGAAGGAGGTTCACGCAGGTAATGCAGGACAGGAACCGCACACCGTTGTACTCTTTGATGGCAACAAGGTAAAGCAGGTAAAGACCAACAATGCCCGCTATGGATTCCTCGCCTCCTCCAACAAGCTGTTGGAGAAAGTGACCGTGAATTTCCAGGGCGAGACCCTGCGCAGCTATTCCTTTGACTACAAGGAAGGTGCTTTCCATAAGGAAATGCTCACTGGTGTCAGACAGTATGACAACACAGGAAAGGAAGTGGCTTTCCAGAACTTCGACTATTATGATGATGTGCAGGCTGAAAAGGGATATGTTCCGTTCAAGGATGATTCCGAGAAATGGAACACGCACGATGACGGACTTGACGCTGGTTTCGTCAATCCTTTAAAGACTGTCAGCAAGCGTTTCAGCGACAAGCCTACTGCACTTGGCGGAACGACAAGTTCTTCTGTAAGCGGTTCGTTCTATGCAGGTGTGGGTGTCGTGGACGGAAGTCCCTGGAAAAGCAATACCGTGGGTGGCTCTTACAGCTATTCAAGCGACACGAGCAAGGGACTTTCCGCACTCGTTGACTTGAACGGTGACGGACTTCCTGACAAGGTGTACAAGTCCGGTGGTTCTGTTTATTATCGTCCACAGATTAAGACAGACAACGGAGAAGTCGTATATGGTGAGCCTATCAAGGTAAAGGGCATCAGTAACTTCTCGACAACCAAAAGTTCTACCAACACTTTCGGTGCGAATGCCGTTGTCGGTTGGGATGTCCTGACTGCCGTTGCCGGAACGGACAAGTCAACCACTAAGACAAAGACCACTCAGTATTTCAGCGACATCAACGGTGACGGACTTGTTGACCTTGTTTCCAATGGCAAGGTTTATTTCAACCATTTGGAGTTTGACGGATCAGGCAATGCCGTGCCTACATTTACATTGAGCAGTGCCGACACGCCAAGCCCAATCATCTATGGTGGCAAGGTTGACACTTCTGTCATGGAGATCAGTAAGGATGAGCAGGCGGAAGCCATCAAGAACTCACCGATGGAGGATATCGTGCGTGTATGGCAGGCTCCAAAGGACGGAATTGTCAGCGTAACTGGTCAAGTAAGCCTCATTGCACCAACAGATGACTATGATGCTGACGAGTATCAGAAGGCAGACGGCGTAAGAATTGCCATCCAAAAGGGAGGCAATGAACTTTGGAACAAGACGATAGCCAAGGGTGACAACAGTCCATACAGCGCAGCCGTATCATCTGTTGCCGTCAAGCGTGGTGACAGAATCTATTTCCGTGTCCAGTCTGGCTCTGAGGAAACAAGCAACGGCTCATTTGATAAGGTGAATTGGTCACCTACCATTACATACGCAGGCGAGTCAAATATCTTGCCTAACGGGCTTTCTTCAACAGAGTACAAGCCAGAGGATGGTGCCATCTACGATGTGAACACCTCTGCCAATGTGGAGAATGGTTCAAGTGTTGAAGTTCACAGTGCCTTCCACAAGCCTGTAACAACCGATGATGTTGTTCTCAGCATCATCGGCAGCAATGAAAAGAAAGACAGTGACGGAAACGACAACCCGAACTATACCAAGAAGACTGTCTTTGCTCGTACATTGAAGGCTAATGAGGCTTTCAATGGCGATTCTCTCAACATCAGTCTGGAGAATACAGAAAAGCTGACTAACTTCAGCTTTGAGATTTCATCTACCTCAAATGTTGATTGGAAGAATATCGGTTGGCAAGCGTCTGTGACTTATAAGGACTCTGTCAACATAGAACAGACGGTAGCCGTTCCTGCACACTATAAGACATTTGCAAATGCCTTGGCAGAGGGCAAGCCATACTTGACTACAGCGACTGATACTGTTTTGGTCGTTTCACCAGTACTTATCCTTTCTGACAATTCCATCAATGGACAGGTTACTTTGACCGCCAAGACAGAGGATACACTCATCGGCAAGAAGTCTTTCAATATCGAGAATGGCATCTTGAAAGCCGATACTCTGCGATTTGCAACTACTGCAGGAAAGAACATCTGGTTTGAATACAGCTATCCGGCAGCAATCTCTAATGAAACTGTTACTTCAGCCTCTGTTTCCATTCTGAAAGATGTGGCAGGTCTCGTAACAGAGAATGTGCTTGCTGGATTCTATGCAGAGAATGACAATCTTGGCTTCGGTATGCTTTACCGTGGCTGGGGAGGTTTTGTTTATAACTCGGCAGAGGGCAGATATGCAAAGCCTATTGACGAGTCCTTGCTGAAATTGCCTGAAAACGAGAACGACAAGGTTGATCCTCTCACGATGGCATTCACTCCATTGGGTACAGACCAGACTTCTATGGACAAGTGGGTCGGTCAGCGACAGGACATCTATCTTACTGCAACCGAGGCAAGTACAGCCCGACTGACCGAGCAGGATGTTCTTCTCTCCAATCCGTTGGAGAACGATACCGAGGTAGCAGGACTTGCAGGTGAGTATTTGCAAGGTACTGGTGCTGCGGCAGTAAGCCAAGTGATGTCCAGCAAGAGCACGGTAGTGCAAGGCGGTGCGCTTGGTATCACACACAACGATGCGAGCGGTAGTGCCAAGACAGAGGTCACCATGATGGACATGAATGGTGATGGTTTCCCGGACATCATCGCTGGTGGTACGATTCAATACACCAACTCTCTTGGTGGACTGAGCGGCGAAATCTATAAGGGCATCGGCTCCAGCAACTCCGACAATGCTTCACAGGCATGGGGATATGGCGGTAACCCTGTGGCTTCAGCGTCAAGCATCACAAATCTAATCTCCAAGGGCAAGGCAACCATACTGAACCAGCAGACTGCATGGCTGGCTCAATTCTCCATTTCTGGCAGTGCGCCAAAGAATACGGATGAGGCAGTTGAATCTTTCATTGACATCAATGGCGATGGACTTCCCGACAAGATTCTTTCAGACAAGAAAGTAAAACTGAACCTTGGCTATGCCTTCACTGAGCCTGTTGACTGGGGGCTGGACCGCATCCAAGGCGGTAAGTCTCTTTCCTATAATTTTGGTGCAGGTGCAGGGGAAGATTTTGGTTGGGGAACTACCCAAAATAAGAGCACAAAGCAGTCGATAAACAAGGCCTCCGGCAGTTTCTCAGCAGGCTTTGGCATTGTAACCTCTGAAAGTGAGGAGGAATATAATCTTATCGACATCAACTCCGATGGCCTTCCAGACAAGGTATGGAAGAGCGACCACGGTATCATTGTTGCCCTCAACACTGGTAACGGCTTTGACGAGCCTATCAGTTGGAAGGGTGTGAGTGCGCTTAGTGAATCAGCCTCTACATCAGAGTCTGCAAATGCAGCGTTCACTTTGACCATCAACATTCCTGTCATAAGCATCAAGATTTCAACCAACCCTGGTGCTTCCACCTCACATAGTATCAATCGTCCTACCTACTCTTTGCAGGATGTTGATGGTGACGGCTATCTTGACATCGTTGAGTCTGAGAAGGAAAGCGAGTTGAAGGTTACACGCTCAGCCATTGGCAGAACCAATATGTTGAAGTCTGTTACCAACTCCTTGGGCGGAACATTCACTTTGGACTATGCCCACACCACTCCGACTTACGGTCTTCCTGGTGGAAAGTGGGTAATGTCTGCCTTGACGATTGATGATGGTATCCATGACGATGGTCCTGTCATGACAACCGCCTTTGAGTATAACGACGGCAAGCGTGACCGCCATGAACGTGAGTTCCTCGGTTTCGGTGAGGTTATCACCAAGAACCTCGACACGGAGAATGGCAATTCTGTTTACAGACAGGCTGTTGAGAACTACGATGTAGCCAACTACTACACACAGGGCAATGTTACCGCCACATCCGTAGAGGATGCCAACGGCAACAAGTACACCGAGACAAAGAACCGTTACGACAGTTATTATATGACTGCCGACGGTGACAAGTACACATTCGCAAAGCGTGACGTGAACCTTTGGAGTGACCGTGCATCTGCATTCGTACCTCTCCGCTATACGGCAAACTTGCAGTATGAGGGAGCGGCAAACGGTGTGGTTACATCCGAAGCATGGAATGAGTACTACCTCAATGGCTATCATGGTGAGTTGAAGTCCTACAAGTACAGCGACAAGGGCAGTCTTGGCGAGGACGGAAACGGCAAGTTCGACTATGCGACCGCCATCAAGTACACGGACAATGCAAGCAAGCACATCTTCGGACTTCCAGTTGATGTGACTGTTACAGGCGGTGACGGCTCACTCTATCACCACGTGACGGCGAAGTATAATACCAACTACGCCAACCACATCACGCAGATTACACAGCAGTTGAATGACGGTGCGGCAGTTACCGATTACAAGTACGACTCTTACGGCAACATCATCCAGAAGACTCTCCCTGCCAACGGCAAGGGACAGCGTATGTGGTACAAGTACCGCTATGAGCCTGAGATGAACATGTATGTTGAGCGTATTGACGATGCGTGGGGCTACCGCAGCGAGCAAGGCAATTTTGACTATCGTTATGGTATCGCCAAGGAGCATCGTGACCTCAACAACTTCTACTATGAGACTGATGTTGACGACCTCGGTCGCATTACTGGCGTGCGTGGTCCTAACGAGTTGGCTACGGGTGTGCCTTATGCCATCGCCTTTGAATATCAGCCTTTGGCTACCTTTGGTGAGAGTGGCATTACCGCTCCTGCATACGCCGTGACCAAGCACTACGACATCCAGCACCCTAACGACGACTTGGAAACTGTTACATTCGTTGACGGTTTCGGAAGAGCCGTGCAGGTGAAGAAGGACGGTGTTGTGACAAGTGCATCCAAGGGAAACTCTGCCAAGGACGAGAACGTGATGATAGTCAGCGGAAGAAACGTGTATGACGCTTTCGGACGTGTGGCAAAGGCATTCTATCCTACAACGGAAGGAACAGGATCGAAATCAACGTTCAACAAGTCATTCGACAATGTGTCTCCTACCGTCACAGTCTATGACGTGCTCGACCGTGCTACCTCAGTGACATTGCCGGACAACTCTACGACAACTACGGCATATACTGTTGACAACGGCAGTCATGCACTTGTTACAACCGTAACAGACGCACTCCATAATGTGCAGGCTACCCATACCAATGGCAGTGGCAAGACCTTGAAGACCATCCAGAAGAGCGGTCCTGACGGTGAGATTACCACCTCATTTGAGTATGACGGCATACAGCGCCTTGTTCGTGTCACCGACACGGAGGGCAATGTAACGACCTCTACTTACGACATGGGTGACCGCCGTATTGAGGTGAACCATCCTGCAAGCGGCATTACAAGTTTCACTTATGATGCGCTCGGCAATGTGCAGACTAAGCAGACTGCCAACCTTGCCAAGGAAGGTAAGTTCATAACCTACGATTACGACTATCAGCGTCTGATTGGTATCAACTACCCAGATCATCCGGAGAACAGCGTAAAGTGTTACTACGGTGGTCGCAACGCCTCTCAGAACCGTATTGGTCGCTTGATGCTCCGTGAGGACGGAACAGGTGCCATTGAATACTTCTATGGTAAGATGGGTGAAGTAACAAAGACCCGCCGCACGCTGATTGTGCCTAACCAGGCGATAGCAACCTACGTGACGCAATGGACTTACGACAGCCACAACCGCCTGTTGGAGATGATTTATCCTGATGAGGAGAAGATTACTTACTCTTACAATCTCGGTGGTCAGCTTGAAAAGGTTCATGGCTACAAGTCATACGGCTACGATTATGTGAGCAAGATTGGCTATGACAAGTTCGAGCAGCGCACATACTTGAAGTATTGCAACGGTGCTGAGACATTCTACACCTACGACCCACAGCGTCGTAGATTGCAGAACCTCACTGTGAATAGTGGTGGCAACACCATTATGGATAACGCTTATACATACGATGCGGTGAGCAATGTGCTCAGCGTGGTTAATGGTGCGTCAGTTCCACAGAGTGGAAAGGCTGGCGGACAGATGGCGCATACCTATACATACGATGCTCTTTATCGCCTTGTCAGTGCAACTGGTACTTATACTGGTGCGGACAACAAGACCGCAAGTTATACCCTTGCAATGGGTTACGACAATATGCACCGTATTACTTCGAAGCGTCAAATCCTTACACAGAACAATGTGCAGTTCAACGGTACATTGAATGCAGGTTATGATTTGTCATACACCTATGGAACAGAGACAGGCAAGAAGTTCCAACTCGCCAATGTGAAGGATGTGAACTACCGCACGGAGGAGACACCTTCAGAAAGCGAGAATGTGAACAACAGCCATGCCTATGAGTATGATGCCAATGGTAATCTTGTCTATGTCAATACAAGCCGCACGAAGAAGGACGGTATTGCTGACAAGAAAGCCGAAGAGCGCAAACTCAAATGGGATGAGGAGAACCGTCTCCTTGCTTCTGATGACAATGGCTTCGTGACTAACTACTGGTATGATGCAGACGGTGAGCGTACTGTGAAGACATCAGGCGAGAGTGACCAGGTTTATGTGAACTCAGAGTTTGCTGGTGGTCGCACAAACACAGCCAAGTTCTCATTGTATGTATCTCCTTACCTCGTTGCCAACCAAGGCGGTCGTTACACCAAGCACATCTATATTGGCAGTCAGCGAGTAGTCAGCAAGATTGGTGACTTCGACTCTTATGGTTCTGACCCACGCCGCATTCAGTATGCAGGTAGTGAGACTGATGGCCTTTCTGTTGATTATAAGGTTAAATATGTCCAGCAGTTGCAGGTTATCAAGGATAATTATGCAACCTTTGCAGTGCCGTACAATGGCGAGGACAACAACGACTATGTCGATGGCAAGGGCTTCTGCTGCAATGACGGCAGCTTGGAGGCTGCGCAGGCACGTGCTATGGCACGAGCAGCGAAGAACAACTTCCAAGAAGGCGACTCATACGAGAAGATGCAGTTCTACTACCACCCAGACCACTTGGGTAGCAGTAGTTACATCACCAACCTTGAAGGCGAGGTGGTGCAGCATATCGAGTATGTACCTTTCGGTGAAGTGTTCGTTGAGGAGCGCAATAACATTTGGAATACGCCTTATCTTTTCAATGCGAAGGAATTCGATGAGGAGACAGGACTGTATTACTATGGGGCAAGGTACTATGAGCCAAGGTTGAGTGTGTGGATTAGTGTTGACCCGTCAAAGGAGAAATATCCTGATATAAGTTCTTATACCTATTGTCATAATAGTCCAATAATTAGCATTGACCCAGATGGAAAGGATGATTATAGGATGGATGCAAGTGGATATTTAGTTTTTTGGAGACGAACTAATGCAAAATCTACACATCGTGTTTTTTTTAAGAATGCGAGCATTGTTGTTGGACGAAATCTTGTAAATCAATTGCTGAAAAACAAGAATAATCAAGGCTCATATGCTGTTACGTCAAATGGCGATGATGCTTTTAAATTCTTCACTTTTGCAGCAAAACATACTAAGGTAGAATGGAGATTGGTAGGCATGAAAAATGGTTCTGGTGTAAAATTTAAATTGAGCACTGATTTCAATTCCAGTTCTGTTTCTAACGACATGAATGATGCTAAAAATATGTTGTTCCATCTACATAGTCATCCTTGGAATACAAATTTTGGTGAAACAAAAGCATCTGGAAATTATAAAGAATACAATCAGGTGTCATCAGGAAAATCAATAAGCAATTACTATACAGATGGCGATGTTTGGACCCTGAATAATATTTATAATGCATATAAGAAAGCAAATCCAAACAAAAGGTTTGAAAGCTATCCACGGGCTTACATATATTACTCTGGTGACAAAGGACAAAAAAGCCAATTGTATGAATATGATTTGAAACGTGCAAGATTTAATCCAATTTTCACGCCAACATATGAGCAAATAAAAAATAGAATTTACAGGAAATGAAAAAGATTTTTTTTATACTTTTTATTCTATTGACAAGTTGCGTAGCTAAGGATGGACCATTCTCTCCATCCTTAGCTATGGTACTCGATGGAATAATAAATAAAAATCCAGAATATAATGTAATACAAATTCAGGCATCCAAATTAGAAGGACATGAGTTACTTTTCATCACTTGTCTTCATAATTATAATCCTAAAATGACTGAAAGCTATTATATATACAAGAATAAATTGGTCACATATTTCCAAACAGACGAAAACGACAGGTCTTATATCATAGACCATAATTTCTTGTATAAATATGATGGGGGAAAACTTAATTATAATTGTATATATTCTTCCAAAGTCACTTCTGAACCAAAACAGCAGGTGTATGAAATTATTGGGAATAACAAATTAGCATTATTAAAAAGGCCAGAAAAAATAGTATGCAGAAAGAATAAAATAGAAGGAAATAATGTTGTTCTAAACAAGCAATTGAACGAATTTATTAATTCCTACATTTATAATAATATAGATGTATTATATGAATTACGTTTTAAGGAAATTAATAATAAACACTATGCAATAATACGTTCCATGATATATTATGATAAAAATAAATATGATGGATATTTTTTCCGAGATGGGAACTTGGTAGTTATATATGGGATAGATGCATCTGAAAATTTTTTAGATAAAACATGGATAAAGAAGGACAATCGAGGAATACCAAATTTCAAATATAGGACTATAGATGAATGGAATTATCCTTATCCTCTGAAATTAGAAATATTTTCTAATGGAAACGTTAAAGAGCTATCACTTTCGGAAGGATTCGCTATATAGAAATACTGCAAATGGATGAAATATCCTAATGTAGAACAAGTAGGAAGCTCAACAGAAGCACATGAATTTGGACACAGCTTGGGACTTTGGCCTGGAACAAAAAATGGTCATCCGAAAGAAAATCTTCTTGGATAAGGACAGCCAGGAATAATGTATCCAAGAGGTACTATTGTTGATTCTCAATACAGATACAATCCTAAAGCAAGCTACAATCAAAGTGGAGGAACTTTGAATCCGGAAAAGCGTAAGGTTCTACAGAGTGATATTGATATGCTTCATTTAGACAACTTGTATTATGACAATAATGGAAATTCGCAACTTGGAAAAAGCACCAGTGCCTTTTGGGAATAAAATTCACATTATATTGATTTTTCTCATTCAACTGATTCTGTCATGTAATCCACAGAAAACAAGCGATGGGATATTATCAAAAGAAATGTTATATGGAGAGTGGACATTGGTAGATGGAGAACATCAGGTAAATTATCCAGATATTGAATTTTTCGCTGATAGTAGTGCTATACTCTATTCGCAGGCGGATACCATATACAGATTTACATTTTTCATAAGAAATGATTCTTTATATCTTACTGATATTTATGGTAAGAAGTATGTGAGTAGAATTAGAAAATTAAGTTGCACTACAGTTATCTTTGATGGCATTGCAGATGTCAAAAAGAAGCAAACATATGAGAAACAATAATGTCGGAATTTTCTAATGAGAGATTGGAAATTCATCATTAATTGTTTTTATATATAACCTCAATTAAAATCCGTGGATTATTTAATTTGTAATCCACGGTTTTTTTATACTTTCTTTTTCAATACATATAATTTTACGTTCTTAGCGCTTGGCTCATTCCCAAACGAGTCAATCAGAACAATGCTGCTGTCATTTTCACCTTATAAAATATGTTGTCACCACTTGATGGATGTTCAAGCATCAGAAAACTACCGTCAATTACTTTGAAGATGCCATTCAATACTTCACAACTATCCGATTCGTTTAGATATTTCTTCTTCAAACTATAGGTGCCATCCGCATTTAATGTGAGTGTTGTTTCAACATTAGGTGGCAACACGCCGCAATATGTTCCTGCAATGGAATCCAAGTCAATAACGTTTTCTAAGATTGCCGTATATTCTTCGACTTTTTCTTCATAACCATCATAAAAGAAAAAGTGTCCGCAATGTCAAGCGAGTGGCATCACGGACACGACATGAATAGTTGAGAGTTAATGAAAAGTTAATATGCTGCTACATTACTGATGAATGGAACGTCTCTTGCATCATCGAACACGATACGGAGACCGTTCGTCTTTACTTTATCGAAGCGAAGGATGCGCTTGTACCCGTTGGTCGTTGTCTATTATTTCTGATTAATTTTCTTTTTAATTTCATTCGCCTCTTTAAATAGGCTATTAGCAATGCTATCTTTAATTGCTGCCATCTGTATCATTTCGATATGGTAGCGAATTGAGTCCTCGTAAGTATTTACATGAGCTCTAACATTCTCTATAACTTCTTTATTAGGGCATACAGAGAAGTTCTTTTCGATGTATCGAACATTGGGGTCGTCAGATGGAAGAACCATCTTCAATGCCCGATACTTCAAGTCTGCCTTCTCCCAATCTTGGTGCTCTCGCCATTGGGTGAGATTGCCCCAAATGGAGAGGACAAGGGATAGAGCCAAGCCTCCAATGAAAAGAAGAACTTTCTTTGAGGTTGGCTCGAAGCGATGGGTTACAACCTTCTTTTGAGGTGAAAAAAACAACACTTCAAGTTTGTCCTGCAATACCTTCGAGAAAACATCATTCTCTTGTCTCATCTGCTTGACTGCATCAACCAAGAACTTGCTTCGCTGCTCATTTTTGCCAAGTTCAACCTTAATAAGGTCAGCAAAAACGATAATGGCATCTCTTAATTTGGATATTTTACCTCTGACTTCCTCTTCTTTGATAAACATCGCATTGATTGACTTATCCAACTTGGTTATGTCATTACTTGCAGGAACGGTTTCCGCTCCTGCGTTCTTTGTGGAGACAGAAAGTTTATCGACTTTCTGCTCCAATCTCTCAACTGTGCCGTAGATGGCTTCCAATAGTTCTTCTTTCATGTTCGATTCTAATTTTAAGTTTGTAACTTGCATCAAAGGCTGAAGCCTTTTCTGCGTTTTTTCTTTTTCTTCTTGGCGGATTCATCTTCTGGGAATGGCTCATAAGTTTGGGCATTAGACGGAGCGAACAAGCCGATGGAAGAAATACCACTCCAAGGGTCTTGGGTATGTTCTGCCGTTGGTTGAGTCTGTTCTACTTGGTGACAACTTGGTTGTCCTCCCTGCATAGATCCGGCTCTTGGCGATACACGATTATACTCTGTGCCAAGTCTTGCATCCAACTTGACAAAGCTGTATTCTCGGCTAATCTGCGTACCCTTGAAGCTATATCCATCCTTGCTGAATCGGATGCCTTGCACCTTGGTTCGCTCCTTGTCCTTATAGACAAACTCCAAGAGAACACCTCGCTTTGCAAGCTCATTCTTGAACTTCTGCCAACTACCTGCGGTTTTCAAGACATCCTTGACAACATTGTGAATCTCGTATTTGGCACGCTCCCTATTGCGCAATTTGCAAGTATTTGTCTTGCTCTTGTCAGTTCCGTAAGTCAATCCATACTTGGATTTTAGAGCCTTGGTCACTTGCTCATTACGCCTGTAATCGTGGGCGTCTGATATGAGTTTGCCCTCATTGTTGATGCGGTTATACACGATATGACAATGTGGATTGTACGTGTTGTGATGCCTTACGATAATGAATTGGGTATCGTTGATACCCATCATTTGCATGTATTCAAGGGCTATCTTAGCCATGAACTCATCCGTCAAACGTGGCCTGTCCTCGGGTTTGAAGCTCAATGCAATGTGTCCCACAGGCTTCTTAATCCTTGGATTTAGCTGCCTCTGTAGCTCGAAACTTTGCGTTATCTCGGCATTCGTGCCGAGTAACACACCATCCGAGGCGATGATTTTCGCCTCGTCCTTGCCTGTAACATAGCGGATGCAACCACCAAATGAGCTGCCCTTCTTTAGCTTGCCTATCATGTGGTATCCTCCTTTCTGCCCATACTGCTTGGCTTCGGTTTATAACTTGCTTGGCGATACTCGCCAAGGATTGCTTTCAATCTTCTCAACAAGTCCACCACATATACATGGGTTTCATGGAAACCTCTCTGATGCGACAGCTTGGTAAGTTGGTTGAGGTTGTTCGCCATGCCTATGAGATTCTTGGCGATGGCTATCGTCTCAGCGTTGTGTCCGCTGACCACCTCGCCGTTCAAGGCGGACTCACGAATGTACTCAGCCAATTTGCGGTTGGCTTTTCTCGCTCTCAGCCTCAGTGCCTCGTAGCTTGGCTTCGAGAACTTCACCGTGACAGACTTCGACAACTTGCGAACCCTGCCTGTGGGCGGTCTTCCGCCCTTTTTCTTGTCTTGTTCCTGTACGTTTGTCATTCGATACACTGTTTACAGTTGGTACACTCACTTTCTGCGACCGCCGGGAGCAAAAAATCTCCGTCCTCATGGTGGAGCGAGGCGTTTTGGGGTTCCCAAAACATAACCTCGCTCCCTCTCAGAACACGTTAGTTGGAATTACAGCCTTTCAGCTATCCACGTCCAAGGTCGCAGACCTTAATTCTCACAATTTGCGCCAAGCCTCGAAGTCCTCTTCATAAAGGCTTAGGTGGTGGCGCACGATGTTCTCGATGATGC
>NZ_JANDWX010000025.1:0-44847 GCF_024330485.1 Segatella copri
AGATTTAAAATTATGTAACTTTGCAGCCGAAAAGGCTTCCCTGCTGGGGGCATGCCCCCAGCAGGGAGTGGGAATGAAAGTTAAGAACAAGCCTTGACACAGTTTAATTTACACCCCCTTCGCGTTTTCGATTAGATGTGAGAAACCTATATAAATTCTCTTACGGGTCACTATTCGCACAGTTCTAATTCTTTACACAGTTATCACAACTCGCATAGCTCACACTCGTCTCACTATTCATGTCGTTACTAAGAATAGTGATTCGCAAGATTATTGCGAGTTGTAAAATAATTAGGGAGGGGCGTGTTAGAATGCGCTCCTCCCTTAATATTTTATCTACTCAAGCCTTTCCTCTTCATTGGCTTCACCATCTTCGTTGCCTGTCGCAAACATCGTCTTATCCATTCTATCTTATCTTCATCCTTCTCATGTCCCCAATCCTTAGTATCGCCACTACCACTTAGGCTTTCAGCAAAGTTTGTTGATTCGTTGATATAGCTGATATACAAAAAGTACATTGCACAATGGATGATTTTATTCCCATAATTAATAAAGCTCATGGTAAAGCTATCGTCAAAGAGACGGCTGTTATTCCCAACATATTTACCATAACCAGTTATTATTTAGTATGACGTATTCTCTGTGCCTTTTTCTCATCCTTTCTCATCAGATAAGGTGATGGAGGAAGTTCTGGAAGCACATCATTGATGGCATCAATCTGACCCACCACCTTCAGCAAGAGGAGAAAAGTGGAAAGCGAAAGATTGCCCGCTGTACCATTCTCAAACTTGTGGATGGTGGTCAAGCCAAGCCCAGTAAGCTCGGCAACCTCCTTCTGGGTGAGAGCCGCTTACAAATGACGCAGATTCGCCCATCCCTTTATCTCGCACATAAATGTTTTTTCTTCAAAAAAGTCTCAAAGTATCATTATTTGCAAATATATCACTGATACATAATGAATTACAAAATGATACTTCCAAATATATTTACAAAGAAGTATCATAGAAGTATCATGAATTCAATAGAAGTATCATTAAATTACCATGATGCATCATAAAAAAACACGAAATTATAGTCAACTAAATATAGAAAAACTACAATTTGCTTGCTCAAAATAGTGCCCAAAAATTACCCCATGAAATGGGCATTCAATGCCCGCAGTACGGGCAATGAGTACCCAACACTTGGTCTATCGATGCCCGTCACTTGATCCCTTAGTGACCGTGTGACGGGCACTAAGAGACCAGCCAATGTGCTTATTTTCCTAACTACAGTTATCTGTTTTCCATCTTATTCCTGGTTAATATTGGCATACTTTATAAACTAGAAAGGTAGACACACTATCAGTTTTATAAAACGGAAATAGTAGACACTATCAATTCTATAAAACTGAAATACTAGACATTTCTTAGTTTCTGTGCCTGTATTTCTAGACATAAATCCTCAAAAAAGTCTTTTTTGCAAGCAACTTACCTGAATTTTATGATACTTCTATTGAATTTATGATACTTCCATGATACTTTTTGTAAAATAAACAGAAAAGTCTCATTTTTATAATTCTCTATATATCAATCATATACATCGGTTTTTACCACAATTAATGAGACTTTGAGACTTTTTTCGAGAAAAAACTTTTATGTGCACGAAAGAAAAGGAAAGAAGAAAGCAGTAATTATAAAAGAAAAAAGCAGCAATGGCTACTACTCCATTGCTGCTTTTTTTATATTTTACTGAACAATCTTGAAGCGGATACGCAAAGAATGAGCTTGCTCATCCCAATTGGTACCCAACAGTACAAACTTGCCAATCTGGGCTGTAGAACGGACATGCTTGCCGATACATGGACAAACATCATAATCACCGATACGAACCAGACGCAAGGTCTCGCTCGCATCATCCGGCAGACGGTCTAACTTGACATTAGCCGGAATGTGGTCACGATCCACAAACTCGTAAGTAACAGGCATATCAAGCTCTATCAGACGATTCATTTCCGTCTCAATCTCCTTCTCCTCCTGGCGGGTAGGCTTATGATCGACTACAAAGGTCATCTTACTCTTCTTTCGCTCAATATGAGCATTCTTGCTGCGATCGCAGCCAAACATGCGAACCATCAGCTGGTTGAGCAAATGCTCTGCCGTATGAGCAGGAGGGAACTCCTCCTTATGATGCTCATTCAATATGATATCACTTTCCTCCATCTTGACACTGAATTTATAGATTCTTACTCCGTTAGCATCCATTGATATCGGGAACACGCCATCCTTCTTCAACTCAACCTTCTTCTTGCCACCCGAGAACAGTTCTGTTACAAGCACCTCCTCTTCAGCAATATGGAAGAAATCGAAAGCATGACCAGGGATGCAAACCTGCAACTGGCGCGCCTCCTGAGCAAAATTGAGCACTATCAGCATGACTTCATCATCCTTCTTGCGAAGGAAGGCGAAATTGGTACGGGGATCGAAATTCTCAGAACCCGGATTCACATACATCAAATCGAAGGTCTCACCCTCGCGGATGGCTTTCTCTTCATTGGCGAAGCGAAGAAGCTGACGATAAGTGGCTGCCAGATACTTCTGCTCCTGACTCAATGCCGAGTCAGATGAATCCTGATAGGCATGTGTCAGAGTTTCAGGACTCCAATAGTCGAATATCGTGGTACGGCCATCCGTGCCGCTGAATCCTTCCTTATCCATTCCCTTTTCGCCGAATTCCTGACCGCTGTAAAGCATGAAAGGATTCTTCTGGAAGAAGAGACTCATGGCTGCAGCAGGAATCGCCTTCATGGCTGAGCCACAGAAGAAATCGCTGGCGATGCGCTGCTCATCATGATTCTCAAGGAAATAGAGCATGTGATCGCGGATATCATCCACTACCTGCCACTCGTGAGTGATACTGGCTGCCGGACGCTCACCACGAACCACGCCACGCAGGCAATCATACATTCCTACTTTGTCATAAAGATAATCGAAACCAGCCTTTACAAAGTTGCGGTACTGGTTAGGATCGTAAACCTCACCGATAACGACGATATGAGGATACTTCGCCTTCAATATTCCTGTAGCGTATGACCAGAAGGCCGTTGGCACCATTTCTGCCATATCACAGCGGAAGCCATCTACACCCTTGCTTGCCCAGAAGAGGAGGATATCTGTCATCTTACCCCATGTGTTTGGCACTGGTTCATAATGATAGCTTCTGCCTCCTGCATCACAGTAATCTACACCGTAATTGAGTTTCACGGTCTCATACCAGTCGTTACAGCCAGGATGGTTATCAAACCGGTCGTTTCCTGTAGCTCTGGCTGGGCTCTCGGTATAAGGTTCATAAATCTTGGCATCTTTCGCAGAAAAAGCCTTGAACTCTGGTTTGGAACGACGGATTTCATTCAAATCCAAATCGCCCCATGCATAATAGAAATTATTCCTAGTAGAGAAGTGCATGTTCGGATCATCATCTTCTCCCAAATCCCGTACACCTGTTGGTTTGCAAATGGAATGATACTCTCGGGCTACATGGTTCGGAACGAAATCCATGATTACTTTCATACCTGCCTTGTGAGTACGCTCTATCAGCTGCTCCCACTCTTTCATTCTCATACTGACATTCACAGCCAAGTCTGGATCGATATCATAGTAGTCGGTAATAGCATATGGCGAACCTGCTTTTCCCTTCACTACCTCTGCATGCTGAGTAGGAATTCCATAAGAAGAGTAGTTTGTCTGAGTGGCATGACGAATCACACCCGTATACCAAATATGTGTAAATCCCATATCGTGGATGCTAGCCAAAACTTCATCAGAGAAATTATTCAGCTTTCCGCAACCATTTTCTTCGATGGTACCATTTTCCTTACAGGTTGTATTCTGATTTCCGAAGAGTCGTGGGAGAACCTGGTATATAATAACTTTTTCCTTCATTTAGCGGCTTTACTAAAAAAAATGAAACGTTTTACCTTTCCAACAACGCCTTTGCTGAAAAGATAAAACGTTGAATAGTGTTATTGTTGATTAAGCAATACCATGGGCGGCAACATTCTTGTCGATGCGGCCAATCATGCCCTGCAATGCCTTGCCAGGACCACACTCTGTAAAGTCATCAGCACCATCAGCAATCATAGCCTGTACAGATGAAGTCCAACGTACAGAGCTTGTAAGCTGTGCGATGAGGTTCTGCTGAATCTCAGCTGGATCAGTATGAGGCTTACCGTCTACATTCTGGTAAACCGGGCACTTAGGAGCAGAGAATGTAGTCTTCTCGATGGCAGCCTGAAGTTCATCCTTAGCTGGCTGCATCAATGGAGAGTGGAAAGCACCACCAACCTTCAAAGGCAATGCACGCTTAGCACCGGCAGCCTTCAGCTTCTCGCAAGCAGCATTGATAGCATCTACGTTACCAGAGATAACGAGCTGACCAGGGCAGTTGTAGTTAGCAGCAACTACCACGTTACCTTCTGTACTTACCTCAGCGCAGACTTCCTCAATCTTCTCATCTGGCAAACCGATGATGGCAGCCATGGTACCAGGGTTAGCCTCGCAAGCCTTCTGCATAGCATTGGCACGGGCAGCAACAAGTTTCAAACCATCCTCGAAAGCCATAGCACCGGCAGCAACCAATGCAGAGAACTCACCGAGAGAGTGACCAGCAACCATAGCTGGCTTGAACTCCTCACCCAGGCAAAGAGCAGAGATAACAGAATGGAGGAATACAGCAGGCTGGGTAACCTTAGTTTCCTTCAACTGATCGTCGGTTCCGGCGAACATGATATCAGTAATCTTGAAGCCGAGAATCTCGTCGGCCTTATCAAAAAGTTCTTTTGCCAATGCGTTGTTATCGTAGAGATCCTTACCCATACCTACGAACTGAGAACCCTGTCCAGGGAAAACAAATGCTTTCATTTTATCCTTATATTTTTTAGTTTATAATAAATATTCCTGCAATATACATGAATTCTTTGAATCCGACTGCAAAGGTACAATAAAATTCTGAGAATCAGCAGAGAATATTAAAAAATAAAGTTATATATTCTAAATTACTACAAGAATGGTAAAAACTTTCCATTCTGAATGCGGAACAGGCATAAAAAAATCCCTAATGCCTTTCGGCAAAAGGGATCTTTATATTAATTTGCTTTACAGTGCGAAAAATATCGTACTTCATACAAATTGATTGAGCTAGGATTATTCAGCTGCTGGAGCCTCTTCCTCAGCTGCAGCCTCAGCAGGTGCCTCAACTGGAGCCTCCTCAGCAGCAGGAGCTGCAACAGGAGCGTTCTCAGCAACAACGTTAACTGGAACCTTAACCTCAACCTCCTTGTGGTAGTGTACAGTAGCCTCGTACTCACCAACCTTCTTAGCATCCTTCATAGTGATGATCTTGCGATCAACCTCGATGCCCTTCTTAGCGAGTTCCTCAGCAACAGTTGCAGCGTTAACTGAGCCATAGAGCTGACCAGTAGCGCTCACCTTAGCAGCAATAGTAAGAACAATGCCCTCGAGAGCCTCGCCCTTCTTAACAGCCTCAGCCTTGATAGCCTCAAGCTTGTGAGCCTGCTGCTTCAAATCCTCAGCCAACTGCTTCTTAGCAGATGGAGATGCGATAACAGCCTTACCTGTAGGGATAAGGAAGTTACGACCATAACCACTCTTTACATTTACGATATCGTTCTTATATCCAAGACCGATAATATCTTGCTTCAAAATAATTTCCATTCTTCTTTATCCTCCTTAAATTACTTCATCAAATCGGTTACGTAAGGAAGCAAAGCGATCTGGCGAGCACGCTTTACAGCCTGTGCTACACGGCGCTGATACTTCAAAGATGTACCTGTGATACGACGTGGAAGGATTTTACCCTGCTCGTTCAAGAACTTCTTCAAGAACTCTGGATCCTTGTAGTCGATGTACTTAATACCGCTCTTCTTGAAACGGCAATACTTCTTCTTCTTTGTGTCGATAGAAGGAGCAGTCAAATAACGGATTTCTGATTTCTGATCTGCCATGATTAAGCCTCCTCTTTTTTACCAAGCTTTGCACGACGCTTCTCTGCGTAAGCGGCAGCATACTTGTCAAGTTTAACAGTCATGTAACGAATTACTTTCTCGTCGCGGCGATAAGCTGTTTCGAGCTTAGCGATAACAGTTGGCTCAGCCTTGAACTCAACCAAGCTGTAGAAGCCTGATGTCTTCTTCTCGATGTTGTAAGCCAACTTCTTCAAACCCCAAGCCTCTTTGTTCAGAATCTCAGCACCATTATCGGTGAGTACCTTCTCGAACTTAGCGACCGTTTCCTTCATCTGTTCATCAGACAAAACGGGAGTCAAAATGAAAACGGTTTCGTATTGATTCATACTACTTTAAATGATTAAATATTAATATAAAAATTCTCATGCAAACCGGAAAATGTGTGCGGAAACACAGCCTTTTCACGAATTGCGGTGCAAAATTACGACTTTTTCTTGAATTAACCAAATATTTTTCGTACTTTTGCACAAAATAATTGTTAATAGTATAAAAACAACCTCTAAATTGTAAAGAATATGGCAAAAATGAACAAGAAACTGATTACTCTGCTCCATACCCTACCATCTATGGGCATGGCTTTCATCGTTTTAGGCGTCCTGCTGATGGTTGCCAGTTTTGCGTTTTCTATCAAGGGAAACAGCGCACTCTTCGCAGGTCTCTTTTTCATCCTGGCAGGAATAGCAGGATTTGTATATTCATTAAAAAAAGGATAAGCCGGTCACCGACTTATCCTTTTTATATCTTTGAGAATCTTTTCCCAATTACAGAATCATTTAATCTTCGTTAGGAACTATCAGTTTGTATCCCTTACCATGGATATTGATGATTTCAATCTGAGGATCGTCCTTCAAATGCTTACGGAGTTTGGTGATATAAACATCCATTGAGCGTGCATTGAAGTAATTGTCATCAATCCAGATGGTCTTCAGAGCAAAATCGCGCTGCAGAATCTCATTAGAGTGAGCACAGAGCAAAGCAAGAAGTTCATTCTCCTTGGTGGTAAGCTTGGTCTGCTTTTCACCAATGGTAAGAAGCTGCTTCTGTGTATCGAAGGTAAAGTCACCAATGTGATACATGGTAGACTCCTTGCTCTTCTTGCCACGTACGCGGCGGAGAATAGCCTCTACACGGAATACCAATTCTTCCATAGAGAATGGTTTGGTGATATAATCATCTGCACCAATCTTGAAACCTTCAAGGATATCTTCCTTCAATGTCTTGGCAGTAAGGAAGATGATTGGGAGGTCGGCATTGGTCTGACGAATTTCCTGTGCCAGGGTAAAGCCGTCCTTCTTTGGCATCATCACGTCGAGTACTGCAATATCAAACTTATTCTTATTGAATTCCTTATAACCTACCTCGCCATCAGGGCACAGAACTGTAGTAAATCCCTTTGCCTGCAAATATTCGCGAAGCAACATACCTAAATTTTCATCGTCCTCGCAAAGCAAGATTTTAATTTTCTCTTCCATATCTTTATTCTTTAAAATTATTAATATTCTTTTAATTCTTTATTCTGTTTCTTCAAGTCTTAACTGTGAATCACCGGCAACTTGATGGTAAAGGTTGTGCCCTTTCCCAATTCGCTGTCTACCTTGATTTCACCATCATGAAGATCTACTATCTTCTTGACATAAGCCAATCCCAGTCCGAATCCCTTCACATCGTGGACATTGCCCGTATGTACGCGGTAGAACTTGTCGAAAATCTTCTTCAGATTCTCCTTCTTCATACCCAGACCGGTATCCGTGATTGAGAGATACAGATGCTCTTCATCATTCCAGGTCTTCATCGTAATGTTAAGCGGCTCGTCCGGCTTGCGGTATTTCACAGCATTGTCCATCAGATTGAAGATGACATTCTGGAAATGTACCTCATCAACATAGAGTCCCGAATCGATAGCCTCAATATCGGTATAGACCTTTCCGCCAGTATGCTCAACGCGGAGCGAGAAGGAATTGGCAATATTCTCAACCATCTCGTTCAGATCGAGTTCTTTCTTCTTGAACACCGCCTTCTTGCGGTCGAACATACTCATCTGCAATACCTTTTCTACCAGGAAACGAAGACGCTTCGATTCATCGTTGATCACGTTACCCAGATGTTTCTGCATCTGTTCGCTCTTTGCCACCGAGGTATCATTGAGCATCTGCGCTGCCAGACTGATACTGGCTATCGGCGTCTTCAGTTCGTGGGTCATATTATTGATGAAGTCGTTCTTTATCTCTGTATATCTCTTTTGTCTGAAGATGACCACAATGGTAAAGATGAAGGTAATCAGCAGTACCAGCGTGAAGATGACACTAGGAATCATGAAGCGCACACTGGAGAAGATATAGCTGTTCATATCCGGGAAATGCACCCTTACTACGCCCATCTTCGACTGTGGGTCGTTGCGGAAGAGCACCTGTGAGTAGCTGTATTCCTCACCCTCGTCCGTATAGTCAGGACAGCGGTAAACCTCTCGTCCATCCTGAGTAGTCACGGTGAAATGATAAGGTATGTTGATACCATTATTCATCATCTCAGCCTTGAGGTCCTGATCGAGCTGTTTGAAGTTGATTCTCTCCTTCAGCGGCTTGTCTGATGCCGAATAAAGGATAGAATATACCACCTCATCCAGCAACGCTTTCTGATAGACATAGCGGTTCTTCACGATTTCCTGAAGCGACTTCTGTGTTTCTGTCAGCGAATTCTTATCGCTACGCAGTATCATCGCCTTCGGCATATTGCCAGGATGTGTGGCATTTGTCTTCAGCTCGAAAGTTGAATAAACTGCCGTTCCCTTGTTCTTATCTTTATTGGCCTTACGTTCTGTCTCGTTGACATTCTTTTCGAGATAGCGCAGAGTTTCATTAAGCTCCAAATTTCTTGAAGCTTGATACAGGGCTCTGTTGACCGACTCGTCAAACTGTTCCTTCTTCATGTTTACCATCTCCTGGATGTAACTGAGCTGCAAGTACAGCAGCGCAAGGAACGAAAAGCCCATGATAATGGCTATGGTCCAAATCGTTTTCTTCTTCATGGGGGCAAAGATAAGAAATTTCTTAATCAGTTAACTTAAAATCGTTAATTAATTATTTACTCTTTCTAGTTTTTAACATTTTTCCGTATTTTTAGTTTCGTATATAAAACTAAATTTTCATTTTTCATAAAAAAAGAGAGGAAGTATACATATCACATGCACACTTCCCCATATTGGTCATATCAACATAAAATTTTAATTTATATAAGAGAGATTTTTCTCTAACCTAACAATTGCTATTCAGCATCCTTCTCCAATTCAGCCTCATGATCCGCAATCAGCTTACTCTGAATGTCGGAAGGAACCAACTCGTAGCTGGCAAACTTGGTAGTGAATGAAGCACGTCCACCTGTCAATGAACTCAGAGAGATAGAATAGCTGGCAAGTTCCTTCAGAGGAATCTTGGCACTCAGCTTCTGATAACCAGCCTCGCTGTCCATACCCATAATGAGAGCACGGCGTCCCTGGAGATCACTCATCACATCACCCATGAAATCAGCAGGCACATAAACCTCAAGATCATAGATAGGCTCCAGAATCTTCGGGCCAGCCTGTTTGAAGGCATCGCTGAACGCATGGCGGGCAGCAAGCATGAACGAAAGTTCATTACTATCTACTGGGTGCATCTTACCATCATAAACGATGACACGTACATCACGTGCATAACTGCCCGTCAACGGACCATGTTCCATACAGTCCATAACACCCTTCAGAATAGCTGGCATGAAACGGGCATCAATGGCACCACCAACCACAGAGTTGAGGAATACCAGTTTACCACCCCATGGCAAGCTAACCTCTTCACGGCTCTTGATATTCATCTTGAACTCCTGACCGTTGAAGGTAAATGACGTAGGATCAGGCATACCTTCTGCGTATGGTTCAACTATGAGATGCACCTCACCAAACTGACCGGATCCACCACTCTGTTTTTTATGACGGTAGTCGGCACGAGCCTTCTTGGTAATAGTCTCACGATATGGAATACGTGGCTCTTCGAAAGTCACATTGAGTTTCTCGTTGTTTTCCAGACGCCACTTCAGTGTGCGGAGATGGAACTCACCCTGACCTCTTACGATTACCTGACGCAATTCCTTGCTCTGGTCAACAATCCAAGTAGGGTCTTCCTGGCGCATCTTCAGGAGTGCAGCCATCAGTTTCTCTGTATCCTGAACATTGGCAGCCTTGATAGCACGTGAATACTTAGGGTTAGGATATTTAATGAAGTCGAAACGCCACTCAGCCCCCTTACCATTAAGGGTATTGCCGGTCTTCACATCCTTCATCTTCACGGTACAGCCGATATCACCGGCATTCAACTGCTCTACAGGCACACGGTTGGCACCCGCACAGGCATAAATCTGTCCGATACGCTCCTTGGAGCCACGATCTGCATTAGTCAGGTCGTCACCATTCTTGATAGAGCCGCTCATCACCTTGAAGTAGCTAACCTCACCGATATGAGGTTCCATACCAGTCTTGAAGAAGTAAACACTCTCAGGACCATTGCTGTCTGGCGTAATTTCCTCACCACGTGTATTATGCAGTTTCGGCATCTCGCTTACGAAAGGAACCACATTGCCCAGGAACTCCATCAGGCGGTGAACGCCCATCGACTTACCTGCACAAACGCAGAACACAGGGAAGATGCTACGGGTAACCAATCCCTTGCGGATGCCCTCGCGAAGTTCATCTTCTGTCAGACTCTCGCTCTCGAAGAACTTCTCCATCAGTCCCTCATCGTTCTCGGCTGCAGCCTCAACAAGAGCCGTATGAAGTTCCATGGCTTTCTCCATTTCCTCTTCTGGAATATCTTCTATAATAGGAGCACCGCCCTCAGGCTTCCAGGAATATTTTTTCATCAATAAGACGTCAATGAGAGCATTGAAGCCTGAACCGGTCTCGATAGGATATTGTATCTGCACACACTTAGAACCGTAAATGTCCTTCATGGTGGCTATGATATTATCAAAGTCGCACTTGTCTGAGTCGAGCTGGTTTACCAGGAAGATGACAGGTTTACCCAACTTCTCTGTATAACGGAAGTTATTCTGTGTACCTACTTCTGGACCATACTGACCATTAATAAGGATAACTGCCTGATCGGTAACATTGAGTGAAGTAATGGCGCCTCCCACGAAATCATCGCTACCTGGGCAATCTATAATGTTAAGCTTCTTGTTGTTCCACTCTACATGAAAAACTGTAGGGAACACAGAGTAGCCGTATTCCAACTCAACTGGGAAGTAGTCGCTCACCGTATTTTTCGCTTCTACAGAGCCTTTACGCTTGATAACGCCTGCTTCAAATAACATACTCTCGGCAAGTGTAGTCTTGCCGCTACCCGCACTGCCCAACAGCGCAATGTTTTTAATCTCATTTGTCTGATAAACTCTCATGACGCTTATAGATTTTTAAGGGTTATACTTAAATTTGCTAGTTGCAATCCACAGTCAAACCACCGGTTTTTCTGTTTCATGCTACTAAAGTACAAAAAAAATCGCACTTTGCCAAAAGTTTTGGGCAAAAAACTTCTGTTTTTTAAAATATATTAGTACTTTTGCACTTTGTTTAGACATGTTTTTGTCTTTACACCTTATTATATATAGAAAAAGAAGTTCAGAAATATGGCAGGACTATACATACATATCCCCTTTTGTGAAAGCCGGTGCATCTACTGCGGTTTTTACAGTACCACCTCCCTCAAGTTAAGGGATGATTACACTGATGCTCTCTGCCGGGAGATGCAGATGCGCCCGGCAAAAGCCGCTCTCGGAAGCAATGAAACTATCGAAACCATCTATCTGGGCGGTGGAACCCCGAGTCAGCTCAACGGCTCCCAACTCAACCAGATTTTCTCTGCTATCAGAAAAAACTATACGCTGGCAGAGAATATGGAGATCACGATGGAATGCAATCCAGACGATGTAACCGGCGATTTCTGTGAAACGCTGAAGAAACTCCCCATCAACCGCATCAGCATGGGGGCACAGACCTTCTGTAACGAGCGTTTACGCTTTCTGCATCGCCGTCATAATGCCGGAGAGGTAGAAGAAGCCGTCACCCGACTCCGTAACATCGGCATCCGCAATATCAGTATCGACCTGATGTTCGGATTCCCCGAAGAATCTCTTTCCCAATGGATGAGCGATATCAGGCACGCCATACAGCTGGATGTGGAACACATATCTGCCTACAGTCTGATGTACGAAGAGGGAACTCCCCTCTACCATATGCTGAAACAGGGAAAGATTAGCGAAATTGATGAAGAAACCAGTCGCAAGATGTATGAAACCCTGATAGACCAGCTTACTGGAGCAGGCTACGAACATTATGAAATCAGCAATTTTGCCCGTCCGGGGTTCCGTTCACGTCACAACAGCAGTTACTGGCACGAGGTACCATATATCGGAATAGGAGCAGCAGCCCACTCCTACAACAGGAAGCAGCGCAGCTGGAATATCGAAAATATCCAGACTTATATTCGAAGCATCGGCGATGGCATTCTGCCTTCTGAGAGTGAACAGCTAGATATTTCCACCCGACACAATGATCTGATAACAACCGCCTTGCGAACAAGCGACGGAATAAACCTCATGAAAATGGAGCAGGAATTCGGAAAAGAACTGGCAGACAGACTGCTCCAGGAAGCCCAGTCGCATATCAGCCGGGGGCTGATGAAAATAAAGAACGGCAGACTCTCCCTCACTCGGGAAGGTCTTTACATATCGGATGATGTGATGAGTGATTTCATGATTATATAATGGTTTCAATAAACAAAAAAGCCTTGGACTCTAATTCCAAGGCTCTAATTTCTTTAAACCATTTTTCTTGTATACTTCATAATAAAAAGCTTTAATGCTCTTGACCACTTGTATGGTAGATTTCTTTTTCTGCAACATAGGCTTAACCAGCTGCATCACAGCAAAACAAACTACCACAATAAGCAATACTACTGCCCAAGAGAGAATCTCACTCTGAATATTCAAAATTGGTTGGAGGCCAATGCCCAAAGCCACAGGCAGGATAAAACAGACCCAATCTATCGGGCTGTCAAGCTTGGTTGATTCGATATATTCATCGCGTAGTGCTTTTGGAGCATTCAAGATTAATCTTTTCTGGTGCTTATTCCAGTAATCTTCAAATTCTTTTTCCATGCAATCCATTTACTGTTTTGTCTTAAAACTAGACGGTTAAAACTTCAATACTTATACTTTTCTTTATACTTTTCGGCTACAAAGATAAGAATAATTATTCATTTCTCCAAGATTTACTACATACTACGTTGAATATTTAACGTATATTAATTCTAATGGTCAAAACAAAAACTTCACTGCATCACTTGACAATAGCCTGCTTGTACATAGACAGGAAAAGGCAACACCCTACGACGGGCATTGCCTTTCTTGTATAATAACAAAGAGGAATTTTATCTCTCATTAAGTGGCTTATACTCCAGTTCGCCAAGAATATTCTTATATGCAGGACGGATAATACGACGGCCTTCGAAATTGAGTTCTTCAATACGATGGGCTGTCCAACCCACGATACGTGCCATGGCGAAAATAGGTGTATAGATTTCCTGTGGCAAACCAATCATTTCATAGATAAAGCCACTGTAGAAATCAAGATTTGCACACGCTGGCTTGCTGCCTCCACGGTGTTCCTGCAGACATTTGATACCTTCCTGCTCTATCAACTTCAGGAAATTATACTCGTCTTCTCTACCCTTTTCCTTGGCAAGTTCACCTGCTAGGCGCTTCAGTTCAACGGCACGTGGGTCACTCAAAGTATAGACCGCATGACCGATACCATAAATGAGACCAGTCTTGTCATAAGCCTCCTTGTTGAGCATTCGCTTAAGGTAAGTATCAAGTTCAGTTACATTACCCCAATCCTTGATAGCTTCTTTCAAGTGGTGGAACATATTGATAACCTTGATATTGGCACCACCATGCAAAGGACCCTTTAAACTACCGATACCAGCAGCAATAGAACTGTAAGTATCTGTACGGGTAGAAGATGTTACACGTACTGTAAAGGTTGAGTTGTTACCACCACCATGTTCTGCCTGGATAATCAGGAGAAGGTCGAGCATACGGGCATCCAGTTCGGAATAGTTTTCATGCTTCATCATATAAAGAAAGTTCTCTGCAATAGAGAGATTCTCACGAGGATGACGAATATGTAGACTTCTACCCTGAACAGAGTGACGGTAGATATTGTATGCATAAGCAATGATGGTCGGGAACTTGGCAATCAACTCAATGCTCTGGCGCATCAGATTGTCACGGCTGATGTCATCCGGATTCGGATCGAAGGTGTACATTTCGAGCACACAACGGGCCAGGATGTTCATGATGTTGCTGCCTTCCAGCTCGATGATATGGGTAATCGTACGATGATCAAGCGGCATATTATCGTTCAGGAGTTCTCTGAAAGCATCCAATTCCTCCTTATCAGGCAACTGGCCCGAAAGCAGCAGGAAGGCTACTTCCTCGAATCCGAAACGCTTCTCCTTCAAGAGAGGAGTTACCAGGTCATCAAGTTCATAACCACGATAATAAAGTTTACCCTCTGTAGGGGTCAACTTACCTTCTGCATCGCGCTCATAACCCACTACATTACCGATATTGGTCAGTCCGACCAACACACCAGAGCCATCCTCATTACGAAGTCCACGCTTCACATTGAACTTCTTGAATGCATCCTTATCAATCTTGCATGAGTTTTTTACCTCATCGCTTAATTTATATATTAAATATTCTTTATTCATAACTGTTACTTTTTTAGCTGTATGGCTACAACTATTATTTCTTTGCTGCAAAGTTCAATGCAGAACCAGCCTTAAACCATGCAATCTGTGTATCATTATAAGTATGCTCAACCTCGAAACTATCCTCAGAACCATCCTTGTGCTTCAGGGTGACGGTGAGTTTAGAACCTGGAGCAAACTCCTTCAAACCTGTCAAAGAGATGCGGTCGTCCTCCTGCACCTTATTATAATCATCCTTGTTGCAGAATGTGAGGGCAAGCATACCCTGCTTCTTCAGGTTGGTTTCGTGGATGCGGGCGAAACTCTTGGCGAGAATCACCTTCACGTTGAGAAAACGAGGCTCCATAGCTGCATGCTCACGGGAAGAACCTTCACCATAGTTATCCTCTGCCACCACGATGCTGCTGATGCCTTTTGCCTTGTAAGCCTTGGCAGCGGTAGAAACCTCGACATAAGCACCATCCAACTGGTTCTTCACCTTATTGCTCTCACCGTTAAAGGCATTAACGGCACCCATTAAAAGGTTGTCGGAGATGTTCTGCAAATGTCCACGGAACTTCAGCCAAGGACCCGCCATAGAGATGTGGTCGGTGGTACATTTGCCCTCGGTTTTGATAAGAAGCGGCATATCTGTCAGGTCTTTTCCATCCCATGGAGCAAACGGAGCAAGTTTCTGGAGTCGGTTGCTGTCAGGCGCAATAACTACCTCTACATTGGCATTTTCTTCGCTTGGAGCAATGAATCCCTTATCCTCTACGGCAAACCCCTTAGGTGGGAAGGTGAAACCTGTAGGCGCATCGAGCATCACGCTGTTGCCCTCCTTATCCAACAAGGTATCGGTAGCCGGATTGAAGTCGAGACGGCCCGCAATGGTGAGAGCCACGGTGAGCTCAGGACTGCCGATGAAGGCAAACGTATTAGGGTTACCATCAGCACGGCGGCGGAAGTTTCGGTTGAAAGAAGTGACGATGGCATTCTTGCGCGTATTATCGTCGGTATGACGCTTCCACTGTCCGATGCAAGGACCGCAGGCATTGGTCATGATGAGGGCTCCAATCTTCTTGAAATCATCAAGGATGCCATCACGCTCGGCTGTATAGCGAATCTGCTCTGAACCCGGGTTGATGATAAGCTGTCCCTTAACCTCAATACCTTTCTCATAAGCCTGACGGGCAATGCTGGCAGCACGGGCCAAGTCTTGATAAGAAGAGTTGGTACAGCTACCTACCAATCCTACTTCTACTACCATCGGATAATCGTTGGCAGGACCTTTTGCCTTCATGTGAGAGATTGGTGTGGCTGCATCTGGAGTGAACGGACCGTTAAGATGAGGTTCAACCTTAGAAAGGTCGATTTCAACAATCTGGTCGTAGAAAGCAGACGGATCTGCCAACACCTCATCATCAGCACGGAGTTCGGCTGCATTCATCTGTGCGAGAGATGCAATTTCTTCACGGCCTGTCTTGCGGAGATACTCGCTGGCATTCTGGTCGAATGGGAAGATAGAGCATGTGGCACCCAATTCGGCTCCCATGTTACAGATGGTAGCCTTGCCGGTGGTAGAGATGCTGTCCAATCCCTCGCCGAAGTATTCGAGGATGGCGTTGGTTCCGCCCTTTACGGTAAGGATGCCGAGGATTTCGAGAATCACATCCTTAGGAGTGGCCCAGCCAGAGAGTTTACCTGTGAGATGCACACCAATGAGACGTGGCATCTTGAGTTCCCAAGGCTGACCGGTCAACACATCTACGGCATCAGCACCACCTACACCTACTGCCACCATGCCGAGACCGCCGGCATTAGGAGTATGAGAATCGGTACCCACCATCATACCTCCAGGGAATGCATAGTTTTCGAGCACTACCTGATGGATGATTCCGGCACCAGGTCCCCAGAATCCGATATGATATTTCTGAGAAACAGATTTCAGAAAGTCATATACCTCTTTATTAGTCTTACATGCCTCAGGAAGGTCTTGCGTAGCGCCCACATCGGCACGAATCAAGTGATCACAATGTACGGAAGCAGGTACGGCCACCTTGTCCTTACCCGCATTCATGAACTGCAAGAGTGCCATTTGCGCAGTCGCATCCTGCATCGCCACGCGATTAGGACGGAAGTCAACATATTCTATACCTCTTTTATATGGTCGCAACTGTGTAGGGTCGAAAAGATGCGCAAAGAGCACCTTCTCGGCATAAGTAAGAGGTCGTTTCACCGTAGCCTTAGCCTGGGCTACACTTTCCGAATACGAAGCGTAAAAGCTTCTCAGCATTTCAATGTCCAATATCATCTTGTTCACAATTTTAATTAATTATACACTCTTTCGAGCAATTCTGTTTGCAAAAATACAACTTTTTCTACAAATAGTAGCATGTTTTATCGAAAATTTATCATTTTGATATGATTTTTCTGTTTTTTGATAATTTTGTTGCATATTTATACGTTAATCACTCTCTTTCTCCGGAAAAGCAGGATTATGATATGAAAAGACAAGAATGGCTACGGAAAGGCAGGAAAACAGAGAAAAAAGAAAGGAAAGTGAAGAAAAGAGAAGTAAAAATGAAAGAAAAAGCAAAAATTTTTGGTGCTCTCCGCAATATTTATTATTTTTGCAGATGTTATGAGAATAGACATTATTACAGTATTACCAGAGATGCTGGAGGGATTCTTCAATGAGTCCATTCTGGCACGTGCGCAGAAGAAGGGTCTAGCGGAGATTCATCTGCACAACCTGCGTGACTACACATTAGATAAATGGAAGCGTGTGGACGACTATCCATACGGCGGAAGTGCCGGCATGGTGATGCAATGTGAACCAATAGACCGCTGCATTGCTGCACTGAAGGCAGAGCGCGAGTATGATGACGTGATTTATGTTTCGCCAGATGGTGAAACTTTCAACCAGAAGATAGCCAACGAAATGTCGATGCAGGGTAACCTCATCATCCTCTGCGGTCACTACAAGGGTATTGACCAGCGTGTGCGCGACCATCTCATTACCCGAGAAATCAGTGTAGGTGATTATGTGCTGACGGGTGGCGAACTTGCTGCAGCCATCATCTCAGATGCCGTCATCCGACTGGTTCCGGGTGTTATCAGCGACGAACAGAGTGCACTTTCCGACTGTTTCCAGGACGACATTCTTGCCGCCCCTATCTACACCCGTCCTGCCGACTACAAGGGATGGAAGGTTCCGGAGATTCTGCTCAGTGGCAACGAAGCCAAGATTCGCCAGTGGGAATTCGACCAGGCCATGGAAAGAACCAAGCGCCTGCGCCCTGACCTGCTTGAGGAATAAACAACAATTAACATAAAGTTCTTAGGCGCAGCGAAAAAGACCAGACTGTACCATAAGAAAATAACTAATAAATGGTCTATCAGTTAGAATTATGGAACAAAACAATTTAGAACAACAAGTTTCTACACCTATGCCACCTAAACCAGACAACAATATGGTTTTGGCAATTGCTTGCACCGTATGCTGCTGCTTACCATTAGGTATAGTTGGTATCATTAAGGCTAGTAAAGTTAATGGTCTTTACCTAACAAAGCAATACGAAGCCGCTGCTCTGATGGCACAAGATGCCAAGAAATGGAGTATTATCGGCATTGTTGTTGGTCTCGTTATCCAAGTGATTTATGTCATCTTTTATGGTGCAGCAATAGCATCTCAATTGTAAATTGAAATACATCAATAAATACACTCTATTAATAATCGTTATCATTGGTCTGCCTTTGCTATACAAATACAACCCTTCAGAGTATTGGTTTTGGCCAAAGTGCCCTATCAAGATTTTAACAGGATTAAATTGTCCCGCTTGTGGCATACAAAGGTTTATTCATGCTGCACTGCAAGGACATTTAGCTAAAGCATACCAATATAACTATTATTTACTATATGCATTACCATATTTTATATTAGTAGTGATATCATATTATTTGCCTGACTGCAAAACAAAGACAAAGATGAAAAATATATTTGAGAGCAACATAGCTATAGGAATATATGTAACAACATTTTTCATTTGGTTTATAGTCAGAAACATATTAAACATATAAAACTTAATGTATGGAACAACAACAAGTAGAACAACTTATTGCGATATATGGAAACAAGTTGCCTATTGATTCCACCTTTACTGTAAGGGAAAAATTACGGTCTATGGATTACAATACAGCTAGTATTATTTTAGCACAAGCCAAAGACCCAACGATTTCAATCA
Organism: Segatella copri; assembly: GCF_024330485.1. Lineage (GTDB taxonomy): Bacteria > Bacteroidota > Bacteroidia > Bacteroidales > Bacteroidaceae > Prevotella > Prevotella copri_L. Next base: position 19,050 of record NZ_JANDWX010000025.1, read on the forward strand.
TATTGTCAATCATAGTTGGATCATGGGGAATCGACAGAATTTACATTGGTGATGTGGGATTAGGTATCATCAAATTGCTAACATGTGGAGGTTGTGGCATTTGGTGGCTCATTGATCTATTTCTAATCATGGATGCCACCAAACGAAAGAATCTGCTGCAAATAACAGAAATTTACGGGGCACCAGCATAAATTGAAATATAGCTTGCTCGTTGTCTGGAATTCCAGAGAAAGAGCAAGCTATATTCATTTTTATTATTATAGTTCATTTTACAGGTATTTTTTGCAGAAAGCTTCACCCAGCAAGAACCCCTCTTCATAGAGCCGCTCCAACTTGGCGGTATCTTTCTCTATGCGTCCCACCTCCATCGGACGTATCGGTCGAATGCAGGTAATCTTACCCGCAGCTTCCAAGTCATCGACCAGCTGAATCTGCTCATTGTAAGCCTTATGGCGACGGCTCAACGCCACTCGCAGACGCGGATAGTTCTTATATAAATAAGGTAGCTTTCTATCCTTACCCGTATCTCGCCACCCCTTGTTACGTGTCAGGATAACCACATTATGCTCAAAACCCCTATCAAAGGCACGCTGCACAGGAATGCTATCGGCTATACCACCATCCAGCATCGGGATGCCATCAACATTCACTATCTTGCTCACATAAGGCAGGCTGCTTGAAGCACGCACGATGTCGATGGCACGCTGGCGGTCGTGGTTCTCCGAAAGATACATAGGCAATCCCGTCAGACAATTGGTGGTAACCATCTCGAACCCATCGGCATATTTAAAATAGGTGTCGAAATCATAAGGAAGCAACTGATTCGGAAACTTATCATATAGCAACTCACGATCGAAAATGCATCCCTGGGTTACAAGGTGTCGGATACCTATATACTGATAACGCGCCAAATAATCGATGTTTGAAATTCGGGCACGGCGAGGCTGACGGCTCACATACGACATGCCATTGCAGGCTCCAGCCGATACCGCCACCGTATAAGGAAAGTACACATCATACTTCATGAAGGCATCCAGTACCCCACTGGTGAAGACCCCTCGCATGCCTCCTCCCTCAAGAACCAAACCTGTTGTTTTCAAATTCAATTTCATAACACACTCTCTGCTTTTAAAATTCTGAAAATAATTATATTTTGCTCGCAGCATAGACAATTTTCTTACATTTTGTCTAGCAAAAAGCCGTTTTTATATTAATTATTTATAAATTTACGCGTTTTATTCAATTTTGCTTGCAAAGATACGTATTTTTTGGGAAATAATTGCTAACTTTGCAAGCAAAATAATGTAAAATACTAAAAATATGTTCAGCAAAGAGACTTACATCAGCCGCAGACAGGAGCTGAAGAAGCTTGTGAAAAGCGGCGTAATTATACTTTTCGGAAACAACAATTCACCATGTAATTTCCCTAATAACGGATATTACCCTTTCCGTCAGGACTCGACATTCCTCTATTATTTCGGATTGCAGCGCGACGGTCTGGTAGGTGTGATAGATATAGACAACGATATTGAAACCCTGATTGGCGACGACATCGACCTCGTAGACATCGTATGGTACGGAAGCGTTGACAGTGTTCATGATCTTGCAGCACAGGTAGGCGTTCACAACTCAGCACCTATGAAAACGCTCAAGACTATCTGCAACGACGCCATGTCGAAGAAGCGCAAGATTCATTTCCTGCCACCTTACCGCTACGACATCAAACTGCAGATATTCGACCTTCTGGGTATCCATCCTAACCAGCAGAAAGAAGAGGCCAGCATGGACCTCATCAAGGCTGTTGTGAAGATGCGTTCAACTAAGACCCAGGAAGAAATCGAGGAATTAGAGCGTGCTGCTGTCATCGGATACAAGATGCATACCACAGCGATGAAGCTCGTACGTCCGGGTGTGACAGAAAAATATGTTGCAGGTCAGGTAAGTGGCATTGCCCACTCTTACGGAGCCATGGTCAGTTTCCCAACTATCTTCAGTCAGCACGGAGAAATTCAGCATGGTTATCCATCTATGAATGTACTGGAAGAAGGCAGACTGGCACTCTGTGATGCAGGTGCAGAAACTATGAACAACTACTGTTCAGACAACACCCGCACCATGCCGGTGAGCGGAAAGTTCAGCCAGCGCCAGTTGGAAATCTACTCTATTGTAGAAGAATGCCACGACCATGCACTGGATGTAGCCAAGCCAGGCGTAAAATGGGCAGACGTACACTTCTCTGTTTGCCGCCTGCTCTTCGACCGCATGAAGGAACTCGGACTTGCAAAGGGTGATACAGAAGAGGCTGTAAAGGCTGGAGCACACGCCATGTTCCTGCCTCATGGTTTGGGCCACATGATGGGAATGGATGTTCACGACATGGAGAACCTCGACCAGATTAACGTTGGTTTCGACGAAGAGGTACGCCCTAATCTGGAGCAATTCGGTACCAACTGCCTGCGTATGGGTCGCCGTCTGCAGGAAGGTTTCGTGGTAACCGACGAGCCGGGAGTTTACTTCATCCCTGCCCTCATCGAGGGCTGGAAGACATCCGGTCACTGTGCAGAATTCCTCAACTTCGACAAGATTGAGACCTATAAAGATTTCGGTGGTATCCGAATTGAGGACGATGTACTCATCACCAAAGATGGTTGCAGATTCCTGGGCAAAGACCGCATACCTTATCATCCAAAAGATGTTGAGGAGTTCATGGCAGCCAACAAGGAATAAAATTCCTGAAAGAGAAATCATTTCAGAAAAAGGAATCAGAGAGAAGATATAACAAGAACATTAATATAAAGAGAAAAGAATTCATGAAGAAAACTATGATTGTTGCAGCCTTGATGGCTTTGGTAGCCACAGGAGCAAATGCGAAGAAAGCTGCAGACTCTGCAGAAGTAGCAAAGAACAAACCTGTATTTACTGTAGTAAAGCAGAATCCTATCACTAGCATCAAGGACCAGAACCGCAGTGGTACGTGCTGGGCTTACTCTACCCTCAGCTACTTCGAGAGCGAAATCTTGAAGAAGACAGGCAAGACCTACGACCTCAGCGAAATGTTCGTAGCCAACAAGACTTATATGGACCGCGCCACAGTGGCAGTAAGAATGCACGGCGACGTGAGCTTCTCTGAGGGTGGTAGCGCCTACGATGTACTCTATGCTTTGCAGCACTATGGTATTGTACCTGAGTCTGCCATGCCTGCACCAGGTTCATTGACAGGTGACTCTTTGGCTAACTTCGGTGAGTTCTTCAATGTAATGACTCCATACGTAGAGGCAGTAGCAAAGAGCACAGCTAAGAAGCTTTCTCCAGCCTGGAAGAGCGGTCTTCAGGGCATTATCGACTCTTACATCGGTAAGGCTCCTGAGAAGTTTACATACGAGGGCAAGCAGTATACTCCACAGAGCTTCTGCCAGAGCCTCGGTTTGAATCTTGATGATTATGTAACCATTACCAGCTACACCCACCACCCAATGTGGAGCAAGTTTGCTGTTGAGGTACAGGATAACTGGCGCTGGCCTTTGAGTTACAACGTTCCTATGGAAGACATCTGCAAGATCATCGACAACGCTGTAAACAACGGTTACACAGTAGCTTGGGGCGGTGACGTAACAGAAGATGGTTTCACTCGCAAGGGTCTCGGTATCGCTTACGACGTAAAGAAGGTTCGCTCTATGGCCGGTACAGATGCTGACCATTGGTTCAAGCTCTCTAAGGACGAGAAGAAGGAGAAGTTTGATTCTCTCGGCGTAAATGCTCCTGAGATTGTTCCTACACAGGCTATGCGTCAGGAAGCATTCGACAATTGGGAGACAACTGATGACCACGGTATGCACATCTACGGTATCGCTAAGGATCAGAACGGCAAGGAGTACTACATGGTTAAGAACTCTTGGGGCGAGTATGGTGACTACAAGGGAACCTGGTACATGACCAAGGCTTTCGTAGCTTACAAGACTATGGACTTCATGGTTAACAAGAACGCCCTTCCTAAGGACATCCGCAAGAAGCTCGGAATCTAGGAGAGTTTTAATAGTTAAAAGTTTATAGTCTATAGGTTTTCTATGGACATTCTCCTAAACAAAAATATTCAAGGGGCAGCAAACCGATGAGTTTGCTGCCTTTTTTGTTGCCAAGAAAATCTCTTATTCACTTATTTTGGGTTGCCAACAAGTCTTATTTTTACTTATTTCTAGGTAATTTAATAAAATTCCTCCCTAAACATTTCCTTTTGTCATTTTATTTTCGTAACTTTGGGGGCAGAAATAAAAAATAATTAAAATGCATTTTAAATGGAATTACGAATCACCAACACCTGAACAGCAAAAAGCAGCTGAAGAATTAGGCGCCAAGCTAAATATGAGCCCAGTTCTTGCCCATTTGCTCATCAAGCGCGAGATTACGACAGAGTCTGCAGCCAAACGGTTCTTCCGTCCACAACTCTCAGATCTCATCAATCCATTCCTGATGAAAGACATGGATATTGCCGTAGACCGCCTGAACGATGCTATGGGTAGAAAGGAACGTATCCTTGTTTACGGAGACTATGACGTAGACGGATGCACCGCCGTTGCCCTGGTGTACAAATTCTTGCAGCAATTCTATTCAAACATCGACTACTACATTCCCGACCGCTACGACGAAGGTTACGGAGTGAGTAAGAAAGGAATAGATTTTGCCCATCAGACTGGTGTAAAACTTATTATTATTCTAGACTGCGGAATCAAGGCTATTCAGGAGATAGAATATGCCAAGAGTCTGGGAATAGACTTCATCATCTGCGACCATCACGTTCCTGACGATGTGATGCCACCTGCTGTGGCCATACTCAATCCGAAGCGTCCTGACGATCCATTCCCATTCAAGCATCTCTGCGGATGCGGTGTAGGATTCAAGTTTATGCAGGCTTTTGCCAAGAACAACAACATTCCGTTCTCCAGGCTCATTCCTCTGCTCGACTTCTGCGCCGTGAGTATTGCTGCCGACATTGTGCCGGTGGTAGATGAGAACAGAATACTCGCCTTCCATGGTCTTAAGTTGCTGAATACCAACCCAAGTATCGGTCTGAAATCCATCATCGACATCTGCGGACTGAACGGACGCGAGCTCTCTATGAGCGATATTGTGTTCAAGATTGGTCCCCGCATCAATGCTTCAGGCAGAATGGAGAACGGCAAGCTGAGCGTAGATCTGCTGGTAGAAAGAGACTATTCCTCAGCCCTGCGCATGGCCAGACATATCAATGAGTACAATGAGCAGCGCAAAGATATAGACAAGCAGATGACTGAAGAAGCCAACGGCATCGTATCGCGTCTGGAAAGCATGAAACACAACTCCAGCATCGTACTCTATGATGAAGGTTGGAAAAAGGGAGTCATTGGCATTGTTGCTTCCCGACTCACCGAAATCTACTTCCGCCCTACCATTGTTCTGACCCGGGATGGTGATATGGCTACAGGTTCAGCACGTAGCGTAACGGGATTTGACATCTACTCAGCTATCAAGAGTTGCCGCGACCTCCTGCTCAATTTCGGTGGTCATACCTATGCTGCCGGACTTACCTTGAAGTGGGATAAGGTTAGAGAGTTCAGAGACAGGTTCCAGCATTATGTAGAAGAGCATATTTCGCCTCAACAGACAGAACCGATGCTCAACATAGATGCTGAAATTGACTTTAAAGACATTACCAAGCATCTGCAGGCCGACTTGAAGCGCTTCTCTCCTTTCGGTCCATGTAACCAGAAACCTATTTTCTGCACCAACCGGGTATATGATTATGGTACCAGCAAGGTGGTGGGCAGAGAACAGGAACACATCAAGTTGGAACTGGTAGACTCAAAATCGAGCACGGTCTTAAACGGCATCGCTTTCGGTCAGAGTGCAGCTGCCCGCTACATCAAGAGTAAGCGAAGTTTCGACATAGCCTTTACCATAGAAGAGAATATTTTTAAGAAAAACCAAGTTCAACTTCAGATAGAAGACATCCGTCCAAACGAAGGATGAGGTACTTAGCCCTATGCATGGATTAGGCACTGATTACTCGGATTACACGGATTTGTAGAGCAAATCCGTCAGGACGCAAAAGCATCGAAATCTGCAAGGGCAAAAGTTTCAAAAAATGGCAGATAAATATCAAGAAATACTACGTACATATTGGGGGTATCCTGACTTTCGCGGCATACAACGAGACATCATCGAGAGTATAGCCCGAGGTGAGGATACCCTCGGTCTTATGCCTACAGGTGGCGGTAAATCCATCACCTTCCAGGTTCCAGCCCTTGCCCAAAAGGGCGTCTGCATTGTGGTAACTCCACTCATTGCGCTGATGAAGGATCAGGTTCAGCATCTCAAGGCCCGCAACATCCTGGCTGAAGCCATCTACACAGGATTGTCGCGCCAAGAGATTCTCCGAATATTGGAAAATTGTATTTTCGGTGAAATCAAGTTTCTGTATGTTTCACCAGAACGTCTTTCTTCAGAATTGTTCCAAACTAAACTGCGCCACATTCCGGTGAGTTTCATCACGGTAGATGAAGCTCACTGCATCAGCCAGTGGGGTTACGATTTCCGCCCGTCTTATCTCGAAATTGCAAAAATAAGAGATATGAAGCCCGGTGTACCAGTCCTTGCTCTTACAGCTACGGCCACTCCCGATGTAGTAGAAGATATCCAGAACCAACTTCACTTCAAGAAGCAAAACGTATTTAAAATGAGTTTTGCCCGCAAGAATCTTGCCTATGTGGTGCGCACCACCAACGACAAGTTGACCGAAATGGTTCATATCCTGCAGTGTACCCAAGGCTCGGCAATCATTTATGCGAGAAGCCGAAAACGAACCAAGGAGATGGCAGAACTTCTGAACAAACAAGGTATTTCTGCTACATTTTACCATGCCGGACTGGATTCCGACGTGAAGGATATCCGACAGAAAAACTGGCAAAATGACGAGATAAGGGTAATGGTAGCAACCAATGCTTTCGGCATGGGAATAGACAAGTCAGATGTGAGAATGGTAATTCATATAGATTGTCCAGACTCACTGGAAGCCTATTTTCAAGAGGCGGGTAGAGGCGGAAGAGACGGCGAAAAGGCTTATGCTGTGCTGCTCTACAACCAGAGTGATGAAAACAAACTCATGAAACGCATAGACGAAACCTTCCCAGACAAAGAATTCATCAAAGACGTATACGAGCATCTTGCTTACTTTTTCCAGGTGGCAGTTGGAAGCGGAATGGGACAGACTTTCATGTTCGAGATAGAGAAGTTCTGCTTCACCTACAAGTACTTCCCTACTCGCGTAGACTCGGCTCTGCGCATTCTGGAGCGCTCAGGCTATATCCACTACGAGGACAATCCTGACGGAAAAGCAAGAATCAGATTTAACATCAGCCGAAATGATCTCTATCTGCTAGAGAATGTTTCGGAGAAGGAAGAGTCTGTTATTACGGGGCTTCTGCGTAATTACGGCGGTCTGTTTACCGACTATGTTTACATTGATGAGTCGCTGATAGAGCGTGTAAGCGAACTAAACCGTCAGCAGGTATACATGATTCTGAAAAATCTGAGTGCCCGCCACATCATCGACTTCATTCCCCGCCGCAAGACACCTTATATCAGCTACACGCGTCCTAGGGAAGATGGTTTCAGAGTTATCATCCCTGAGGAGGTATGGGAAGTACGCAAGAAACAGTTTACTGCCCACATCAAGAGTATCATCAATTATGCCAAGAACGACACCATCTGCCGTTCGCGCCAGCTTCTGAGTTATTTTGGCGAAAAAACGAAAATGAAGGACGATTGCGGGATATGTGATGTCTGCATAGACCACAAAATACCCCAGAAGCAAACTATTATATCAGAAATTCTAGACTTGCTGAAAGACGGAAAGCCACATGACATTACAGAACTAAACCAACTGAAATATGATTCAGAAGATATGGCTGCAGTTCTTGAAGAAATGGTTGCAGAGAATATGTTTTATGTCGAGGGAGACAAAATCGTTCATGACCCATAAATGAAATAGCAGAAAGGTGTATCATAAGTTATACTTTATGAGCCCGCTCCCATATGAAATCACTAAAGCCCCTTATAAACAGAAAAAAGGGAACGACACCTCTCGGGCCATTCCCTTTTCAACATTATGTACGAGAAAAAAATTAGTTATTCTCAGGGCGAAGTTTACGAACTGTAACACCAGCCTGCCACATTTCCTTGTTGCGCATAGCCTCGAGTTCAGCGTTCAACTTCTCGCGGTAATCAGCCTGAGAGTTCTTGTCGATAGAAATCTGAGCCTCGTTACCAGTCTTTACAGAGTAGTACAACCACTCCATTACAGGCTTGATAGCCTCACGGAAACGAGGAGCCCAGTCAAGAGCACCACGCTGAGCTGTTGTTGAACAGTTAGCATACATCCAATCCATACCCTTAGCACCGAAGAGAGGGCCAAGGCTCTGTGTGAGCTCCTCAACAGTCTCGTTGAAAGCCTCAGATGGTGAGTGACCATTCTCGCGGAGCACGTCATACTGTGCCTCCAACAATCCCTCAATTGCACCCATCAATGAGCCACGCTCACCTGTGAGGTCAGAAGTAGCCTCACGCTGGAATGTTGTCTTGAACAAATAACCGGCACCGATACCGATACCGAAGGCAATAGTCTTCTCCTCTGCCTTGCCAGATGCATCCTGGTATACAGCGTAAGAGCAGTTCAAACCACGACCCTCGCAGAACATAGTGCGGAGAGAAGTACCAGAACCCTTAGGAGCAACCATGATTACATCAATATCCTTTGGTGGAACAACGCCTGTGCGGTCGCTCCAGTTGATAGCGAAACCATGTGAATAATACAAAGTCTTACCTGCTGTGAGGTGTGGCTTAATCTTTGGCCAGCATGCAATCTGACCGGCATCAGAAAGCAACATACAGATGATAGTACCTTTTTCAGCAGCTTCCTCGATAGAGAACAGAGTCTTACCAGGAACCCAACCATCCTTCAGACACTTCTCGTAGGTCTTACCCTGACGCTGTCCGACGATGACGTTGAAACCATTATCGCGAAGGTTACAAGCCTGACCAGGACCCTGGATACCATAACCGATAACTGCGATAGTTTCGTTCTTCAATACTTCACGTGCTTTCTCCAATGAAAATTCATGACTGGTGACAACAGTTTCCATTACGCCACCGAAATTCATTTCTGCCATAATTTTTATTTTTTTTGTGCGGCTTGCCGTTTGTGGAGCCGCGGGTTATACTTGTCCATACGGATGCGAGCTGTATTCTTATCCAAAGAGAGCCTGTTTGATCCGTCCACCCCCTATCCAAGAAGGCGGCTCTGGGTTTATTCTTATTTTCTGAGTGCAAAGGTAAGCAAATAAAATGAAACCACCAAATTTTTCTTTCAATTTTTAATAAATTTAGCCTTACTTCTTACAACTTCCACCTCATTTACGTCATTTTTGCCGGTTTTTGTTATCTTTATGCAGTATTCTTGCATTTTTTCTGCCTCACTTGTTTCTTCCAAATAGAAATGAAGTTGGTCTCCCTGGTGACTTTCTGCTACATAAGCTATCTCAAATCTTTGCAAAAAGTGATTTTTGTAATAATCCAGATCAAAGAGGTCGAGGATATGTTCGATGTATTTCACCGAGTTGATGTGCCCGTTAACATCTACATCATGATAATAGGTGTCAATGGTTCTCACCAGCTTGGCATCCTTGCCCATTTTCACTCTCGAACTTGCCTGGATAGGACAAGGTTTTTCCGAATCAATATATTCTTTGATGAGTCCGTCGTGAATTTCAAAAATATCAACAGGCTGTCGGGTCTCCGTATCAATCATTGCCCACACGCTCTTGCCGTAACCGTAAACCTTGGCTTCTTCTGATGATGATGTCTTGCCGCAGATTTTGAAATCTCGGGATGTGAAATATTTCATGGCACTCTCGCACCAGGTTTCTACCACAAAGCGGTCGTAAGACTTCGGCATCTCTGTCATCTCAATGGCCAGTCGGCTGAGAACCCATGTCTTGTGTCGGGGCATGAGGTAGTTCATACCGAACCCGCGGTCGTTGCTGTGAAAATCGGCAGCATTGAGCAGATGATTTCCGAGATGCCCCATAAAGAGGTGGCTGCTGAAATCGCAGTGGAAAGGCTCAGATAGGAATTCGTAACGCCCTACCTTATCTAATATTTTCTGTTCCATAATATCTGTCTCGTCCTTTTATCTTGTTGTTTGTCTTGTTGTTTTAAACCGAAAAAGCCCCCTGCTCCACTAGTTTGAAGCCAGGGGAACAAAGGGCATCAAAATATGAAAGAAATCTAATCTTCTGAATTCTGCTTGAGATAATCAGAGATGGGTTCGTCAAAACTTCTCGTAACAGCGATTCTGCCGCTTCGGGTATACTGAAGGAGGCAGTTGTAGCTGTTGAGCTGCTGGAAGAGATCGGCGATGTCTTCGGTAAGTCCTGCCAGGAGCACGGTGCTGTAAGTAGGATTCACCTCCATCATGCGGGCATCATGCTTGCGGATGGTGCGCGAAACCTCTGGATTTTCGAGCAATACCGGAGTGGAAATCTTGAAGAGAGCCACTTCATGGATGAAGATCTGGTCGTCAGAGTAGTAATCGCTCTTCACCACGTCAATCTTCTTCTCTATTGCCTTGTTGATTTTCTCAATCTGCTCTTCATCACTCCAAACCGTGATGGTATACTTGTGTATATTCTTGATACTGCTGGCCGAAACATTCAAGCTCTCGATATTTACCTGTCTGCGAGTAAACACGGCAGTAATCTGATTCAGGATACCGGCAATGTTTTCTGAGTAAACAAGCAATGTATATAATTTCTTTTCGTTGTTATTCTCCATTTTTCCAAATTTTAAAATAATCGGTTACTTTTCGGAGTTTTTCCTTTTCGGAGGATGCTCCCTCATGAAGGAATTTACACCTTATTATATATAGCCGAAAGCTTTTAATAATTCAACTCGAGTTGCATCTCATCTACACTCTTGCCCGGCAGCGTCATCGGAACGATGTCTTCATTCTCCTTGATGGCGCACTCCAACAGGTAAGGACCCTTGGTGCTGATCATCTTCTCCACCTTAGCCTGAAGGTCCTTGCGGTCTATTACCACATCGTATGGTATGCCGTAGGCCTTGGCAATCTCTGCATAATGAGGATTCATCATGTGGGTGAAGGAGTGACGGCCGCCGAACATCAGGTCTTGCCACTGGCGAACGTTGCCCAGATAGTTGTTGTTCAGCAGAATCATCTTTACCGGTGCCTGCTGCTCCATGATGGTGCCTAGTTCCTGGATGTTCATCTGGAAACCGCCGTCGCCGAAGAAACAGCAGATGGTGCGGTCGGGAGCTCCGAAGGTGGCACCGATGGCTGCTGGAAGGCCGAAGCCCATGGTTCCGAAGCCACCACTGGTTACGATGCTCAGCTTCTTGGTAAACTTGAAGTAGCGGCTACTGATCATCTGGTTCTGACCTACGTCGTTTACGAGAACAGCCTCATTATGAGTAGCTTCCGTTACCACGTTGGTCACCTCGCCCATGAGCAGCGGTCCCTCTGTAGGGTGGATATCCTTCTCTATTACCTTTTCCTGTTCCTGCTGGCGGTATTCCTCGAAGGAATCTCTCCACTCGCGGTGAACATTCTTGTTCAGCAGACGGGTAATGGCTGGCAGACTCTGCTTGCAGTCGCCCACAACAGCCACATCGGTCTTGATAACCTTATCAATCTCAGCCTTGTCAATGTCCAGGTGGATAATCTTTGCCTGAGGAGCATACTTAGAAGGCACGCCTGTGATACGGTCGCTGAAACGCATACCGATGGCGATGAGCACATCACACTCCTGGGTCTTCATGTTGGTAGCATAAGAACCGTGCATGCCGAGCATACCCATGTTGAGCGGGTGGTTGCTAGGCAGGGCAGAAAGGCCGAGCAGGGTTCTGCCGGCAGGGATATCTGCCTTCTCGAGGAATTCGATGAGTTCATTATGTGCACCGCCAAGCTCTACTCCATGACCCACGAGGGCGAATGGTTTCTTGGCATTGTTGATGAGTTCGGCAGCTTCAGCCACCGCCTTTTCATCTATCGTAGGATAAGGGTTGTAAGATGTAACCTTCTCACATTTCACTGGTTCCCACTCGCATGTAGCCACCTGCGCATTCTTTGTAAAGTCGAGCACCACAGGTCCCGGGCGTCCGCTGCGGGCGATGTAGAAAGCACGGCTCACAGCCCATGCCACATCCTCGGCACGGCGTATCTGGTAAGACCACTTGGAGATTGGCTGGGTAACACCCACGAGGTCTACCTCCTGGAAAGCATCGGTACCCAGGGCACCTACGCCTACCTGTCCGGCGATGACTACGATTGGTGTAGAATCCATCATGGCATCAGCGATGCCGGTCAATGTATTAGTAGCTCCAGGACCACTAGTGACAAGAGCGACGCCCACTTCGCCGCTGACTCGGGCATAACCCTGTGCAGCGTGAGCAGCAGCCTGCTCGTGACGTACCAATATGTGGTCAAACATCTTCTTTTCACCTCTCGTGTAACCGTACAGTGCATCAAACACTGGCATGATGCTGCCGCCCGGATATCCGAAGATAGTTTTAACATCCTCGTTTTTCAGGGAGCGCATCAGTGCTTCGGCTCCTGTTATTACTTCTTTTGCCATTTATATGTTATTATTCTGAATAATTCAAAAACTTTTCTTTTCTCAAAGACTCTAAAAACTGTCTTTTCAAAGACTCTCGAAGACTAGTCGATGATTCTCACACCGCCCTTATCTGCCGAACTTACGCTCTGGGCATAAGCGCGCAGTGCCTTGCTAACCACGCGGTTGCGCTTCAGCGGCTGCTGTGGACGTGCTGCGAGTTCCTCGTCAGAGAGCTTCACATTGATGGAGCGGCTAGGGATATCAATGACGATGATATCGCCATCCTTAATCTTGCCGATGTTACCACCTGCTGCAGCCTCAGGGCTGATGTGACCGATGCTCAAGCCTGATGTACCGCCTGAGAAGCGGCCGTCGGTGATGAGGGCACATTCCTTGCCCAGGTGACGGCTCTTGATGTAAGAGGTTGGGTAGAGCATCTCCTGCATGCCAGGGCCACCCTTCGGACCCTCGTGGGTGATGACTACGCAGTCGCCTGAGTTAACCTTTCCGCCGAGGATGCCTTCGCATGCATCTTCCTGAGAATCAAAGCATACGGCTGGACCCTCAAAATGCCAGAGCACTGGGTCTACGCCGGCTGTCTTTACTACGCAACCGTTCTGGGCGATGTTGCCGAAGAGCACTGCCAGTCCGCCATCCTTGGTGTAGGCATGCTCGAGGTCGCGGATACAACCCTCGGCGCGGTCGGTGTCGAGACTCTCCCACTGAGCATCCTGACTACCCATCTGGGTAGAGAACTTTCTGCCCGGTGCTGAATGGTAGATTCTGTCAGCCTCGGCATCAATCTCTGTGCCGGTAATGTCGTATTTCTTCATCTGCTCATCGAGTGTTTTGCCGTCAACACGCTTTACGGCGCCGTTGATCAGACCGCCCTTGTTCAGCTCGTTCAGGATACCGAGGATACCACCTGCACGGTTGCACTCCTGTACACTGTATTTCTGGGTGTTAGGGCTCAACTTGCAGAGGCAAGGCACCTTGCGGCTCAACTGGTCGATGTCTTCCATCTTGAAGTCTGCGCCAGCTTCCTGAGCTACTGCCAGCAAGTGGAGCACGGTGTTGGTGCTTCCGCCCATGGCGATGTCCAGGGTCATGGCGTTGAGGAATGCGTCGCGGGTAGCTATATTGCGTGGCAATACGCTCTCGTCGCCGTCCTCATAATATGCATAAGCGTTCTTAACTATCTGGCGTGCAGCATCTTTGAAGAGCTGGATGCGGTTCTTGTGGGTAGCAAGAATGGTTCCGTTGCCTGGCAAACTCAGACCGATGGCCTCGGTGAGTGAGTTCATTGAGTTGGCGGTAAACATACCTGAGCAGCTACCGCAACCTGGGCAGGCGCACTGCTCAATCTGCGTCATCTCCTCGTCAGAAACGCTTGTATCAGCACCCTTAATCATAGCTGTAATCAAGTCGGCGTTCTCACCCTTCCAGCGTCCGGCTTCCATAGGTCCACCTGAGCAGAACACGGTAGGAATGTTCAGTCGCATAGATGCCATGAGCATACCTGGGGTTACCTTGTCGCAGTTTGAGATGCAGATCATGGCGTCGGCCTTGTGAGCATTGACCATGTATTCTACAGAGTCGGCAATGATGTCACGGCTTGGGAGGGAATAGAGCATTCCGTCGTGTCCCATTGCGATACCGTCGTCAACGGCGATGGTATTGAATTCGGCTGCGTAGCACCCCATAGCTTCGATTTCCTTCTTGACGATCTGACCGATTTCATGAAGATGGGTATGACCTGGCACAAACTGAGTAAAGCTGTTCACGATAGCAATGATTGGTTTACCAAACTGCTCGTGTTTCATACCTGCAGCTACCCAGAGTGCTCGGGCACCTGCCATTCTTCTGCCTTCAGTGCAGACGCTACTTCTTAATGGATGTTTCATATCTTTTTTTCTTTTATTTCCTTGCTTAAAAGGGCTCTTTCGAGCCCATTTGTTATAATTTGCCTGCAAAGATACAGAGAATTTATGTAATAGCCAACTAATTTCGTATAAAATTTCAGAAAACTTCGTTTTTTTGTTAGAAAAACAAATAAAATGCTTACAATTTATCACGATAGATACTCATTTCTGCTGATTTTGTGCAAAAAAACAAGAAAGAGCTTATTAACCACACTGAACTCTTATCTTATTAAGATTACCTGACGAAAAAGTATAAAGCGAGGCGGCCAGACATGTAAGAAAGATAAGAAGAAAAAAAATCCTCCTAAACCGAAGTTTAGGAGGACCTGGTCACAAGACCAAATATCTGAAACTACTTATTTCTTTATTCAGCTGCATTGTTATCATTGAATGTAGCAACACGGTTGAACTCAACCTGCTTGAAGAGCTTGTCAGTAGCACCCATACCCTTAGCCTGAAGACGATTTGCGCTAATCTTGTAAGTCTTAACGAGAATGTTCTTTACAGCATTGGCACGAGCCTCAGAAAGTTTCTGGTTAAGTTCCTTAGAACCCTCTGGAGATGCATAACCCTTAATTTCAACCTTAGCATTTGGATGATTCTTCATATACTGAGCAATCATCTCGATGTTTGGCATCTGGCTACGCTCTACTTTTGACTTACCTACAGTAAACAATACTGTTGGCTGCAAATTGGTAGCAGTAGCTGGCTTTACATACTTAGGAGCCTTCTGGCACTCATTGAGCGCATTCTGGAGATCCTTGATCTGCTTGTCCTTAGCTGCGAGTTCAGAATCCTTGCTATTCAAGTCGTTGCGGAGGTTGTTGATCTGACCATTCAAACCATCAATCTCGTTCTGGTCGCGTGGAGTTACGATAGTGAAGTTGTGAGAGTTGTTAGAACCCTTGAACTTGTAGTTAACACCCACCTTAACCTGGAAAGCAGACTTGTTAACATCAAACTGGCAACCATTGCAAGCACTCTTGTTGTCGTGAAGGAACCAATTCATAGATGGCTCTACATATACCTGCCAAGCCTTGTTTGCGCCAAGGTTGAATGCGAAGTCAACACCTGCGTTAGCTGTGAGGGCATTGAGGTTGCCATTATGAAGGTTGAAAGAGTGGTAACCACCGATGCCTGCCAATGGGATGATTTCGAATTTACGTGGCTCACCCTTGTAACCCAAGAAGAGGTTTGTTGCATTGATAGTACCGATGAACTTACCGCTTGCACCACGAACCAAAGTCTTATGTGTAAAAGGCAGGTTGCGGTTACGAGCATAGAGGTCAGCCTCTACAGCAGCACCCCAAACTGGAGTAAACCACTTTCCGAGACGTACACCTACTGAAGGATTTACGTTCTTGAACCATGCATTGTGAGTAGTCTTTGTAGCAGCTCCAACGTTTACACCAAGATACCAATTGTCAAAGAACTTGCTCTCCTGTGTAGTCTGAGCAGATGCAGATACTGCCATTACGGCAGCAGCAAACATTAATACTAACTTTTTCATTTTCTCTCTAAAATTTGATTTTATATAAATTACTTAAAACTTCATTTTCAGGGTGCAAAATAATAAAAAAAATTATTAACTACCAAATTTTTGGCCATATTTTATGCTGTAAAACATAAAAAATGGAGAAAAAGAACATTTTAATATCCTATTTCTCCATTCTATTTTACTCAAAATGAATAATCTGAGCCATTATTGGTTCTATCCGTTTCTATCAGAAAACATCTTCTGAAGAAAGCTAAAGTTCGAAAACCTGAGCGCTTCTGCCTGCGATGGTTACCTGCTTGTTGCCCAAGCCAGAAACCGAGAGTTTCAGCGTGCGAGGCAAGGCATTCACCACTTTAAGCCAGGTTTTGCCCGATTTAGAATCCTTCACCACACTGGTGCCCACATATTTCTTCAGCGCATCCGGCAGACTGAGCACGGATGAGATGTAGAGGTCACCGGCATGCTGACCGAACATCTTCTGAATCTTGTAGCTCTCGCTCACGCGTACATTATTATTATCAAAGTAAATCATGTCCGGCTGCCAGTTGCTGTATCCGTCCTTACACAAGAGAGGAGCATAGGATGTCATTTCTACCACATCGCCGTTGCGCTCCACATTGCAGAGGTGGATGCCCTCAGCCAGCGCATTGTCTACCGCATTGGTACCGCGAGATGCATATTCGCCCAGATAAACCTTAGGAGCCTTGCGGTCGTAATGGTCGTAATAATCCTGATGGTTCAGGAACCAGCCCGGCTGCTCATAATAATGCTCGTCTACGGCATCAATCCAGCGCTTGTTTTCGCGGGCAATCTTCCAACCCTCAATATAATCGGAAGACGGGAAGTGGAACGGACCTACGGTACCCACCACCTCTATCTGAGGATACTTCTGCTTCACTGCCTTGCAGATCATCAGGTAGCGCTGCTCGAAATCGGTAGAGATGAGGTCTTCGTTGCCGATGCCTATCATCTTGAGGTTGAACGGAGCCGGATGACCCGCATCGGCTCTCATCTTAGCCCACTTAGAGGTGGCAGGATCGCCATTCGCCCATTCTACCAGGTCTAGCACGTCCTGAATATACTGCGGCATCTCGCTCATCGGGATTCCGCCCTGCTGACCAGCCACTCCGCGCTCATCTGCCACAGAGTTCTGACAAGGAACACCTGCCGCCAATACAGGCAGCGGCTCGGCTCCCATATCCTCGCACCACTGGAAATACTCATAGAAACCCAGCTGGCGGGTCTGATGGTATCCCCAGATGTTATAGGCTGGCTTGCGATCTTTCTGCGGCCCCACACTCTCCTTCCAGTGGTAAATGTTCTTGAGCCCCTGACCGTGGAGCATGCAGCCGCCCGGGAAGCGCACGAAGCGAGGCTTCAGGTCGGCAATGGCCTCGGCAAGGTCTTTACGCAGTCCATGACCCTTGTAAGTATCTTGTGGTTTGAGACTTACCAAATCTACCGCCACTTTCTGCTCGCCCTTAGGCAAAATGGCAAACCGGATGTTCTTGCCCAGTTTGCCCTCCTTGGTGGTGGCTTCGCTGGCGAGTTCGCCCTCATATTTATCGGTCACGATGAGCTGCGCCTTATATTCCTTCCAGTCTGCGCCCTGCACCTTGATCTTGGTCTGGCATACAGGCAATCCCTCCTGGTTTACGAGCGCCAGGGTGAGGTCTTTCTTCTTGGCATCGATGCAGCGGGCATGCAGGCTCACCTCGTAGATGGCTGGCTGATGCTTGCCCTCCTTGCCCTCAACGGCAGCTCCGCGACGGATGGCGATGCCGTCCCAACCTATATTATAAATAGGTGTAGCGCCCAGAACGGCATAATGGGCATTGTTCTGGCTCACCCCGTTTTCGGTGGCGATGCCCTCTTTCTCTACCCCCACCCATGCCGTGGTGGCATTCCACTGGTGGCGGTGGTCTTCCTTGTTATACTCAAAGTCGCCGTTCTGCAACATTTCTGCAGAGAGTCCTCCGTCGGCAGCGCGGCTGATGTCTTCGAAGAAGATACCCATCAGCTTATTGGAGATGCGGTGGGATTTCTGCGGATTGATACTGAGGTTGGCAGGGATTTCCGAATCTTCCGGCAGGTCGATGTGGTTTACCTTGGCATAAGCTGCGAGGTCGGCATCGGTCTTCGGCATCGGCTGGGCGTTGAGTTTTGCCTCTTCAGAGAGGGCGTGGAACCAGGAACGGATGTAGTTGAGATGCACTGCCGGCACCTCGAAATCGCAGCCATGGAAGAGTTTTCCGCCAATGGTTGCGGTGTCGCGCTGCCAGAGTATCTCGTCGGCAGAAGCTTCCAGCGTATCTTCCTTGAAGGTACGGAAATCGTTGCTTGCCTGTACGTATCGCTTGCCCTTGGATGTCTTGAGATAGATGTCGAAGTTGCCGTCATCCATCTGATAGGCAGCCACATCCTTCACGCCTTTTTCGCGGATGATGGGATAATCCTGCGGGCGCCAGGTGATGAGGTCTTCTGAATAGGCTACGGCAAACTGCGGTGCATGCTGGTTCACGCTCCAGAGTGCGCGCCATGTGCCGTCGTTGGCTTTTACCACGAAGGGGTTATACATCTTCTTTTCAGCTCCCCACGGACCGTAGTCGCTGGCGCAGAGCTGTCCTACATCCACCCAACGCTCATCGTCGGTGAAATAAGCCAGATGCAACCCCTGGTTGGGTGCTGGCGAATAGATGAATATCTGACAGATGGAGTCCTTGCCCTGTATGGTGTATGCAGGGGCATCCTTGTCTACTTGCTTCTGCATCTGCTGTCTGCTGACAGCCTGACTGGCACTGGCAGCTGCCACGAGCAGCGCCGACGTAAATACGTACTTTAGTTTTACCATGTTTCTATATTTTTAGATTAATATTATTTGTGTCTGTTTTACACTCTTTCTCTCGGCTTGATAAAAAGGCAGAGTGCATCCCTGCACCCTGCCCCACAAATTAGAGAGTTATAAAAAATCAAGTATGCAGTGACTTAAGCACTGCTTCTTTCTGAAATAATTATCTTCTTTCTAGCTGTAATATTCCTTCTTGCCGGCAGCCAGCGTATTCTTCATCAGCGAACAGATGGTCATCGGACCAACGCCTCCCGGAACAGGAGTGATGAAGGAACACTTCTCTGCCACCTCGTCGAATTTCACATCACCGTTTAGGCGAAAACCGCTCTTCTTCGTAGCATCAGGCACGCGGGTGGTACCCACATCAATGACTACGGCTCCCGGCTTCACCATATCGGCTGTCACGAAATCAGGACGGCCTATGGCTGCGATGATGATATCTGCCTCCTGACACTCCTTCTTCAAATCCTTGGAATGGGAGTGGCATACGGTGACAGTGGCATCGCCATACTGCTTCTGCATCATCAGCTGAGCCATCGGCTTGCCTACGATGTTACTTCGGCCCAGAATGACGCATTTCTTGCCACTGGTCTCAATATTGTAATGCTGCAGCAGGGTGAGGATACCGAGCGGAGTGGCAGAGATGAAACAAGGCATGCCGAGCGCCATTCTGCCCACGTTTACCGGGTGGAATCCGTCTACATCCTTGCGGTAATCTATTGCCATGGTCACCTTCTGCTCATCGATGTGCTTAGGCAGAGGAAGCTGAACGATGAATCCGTCAACATCATCATCCCGGTTCAGCTTGTCTACACACTGCAGGAGCTCTTCTTCGGTAACATCCTCCTCATAACGGATGAGGGTCGACTTGAATCCACACTTCTCGCAGGCCAGCACCTTGTTCTTCACATAGGTTTCACTGCCTCCGTCGTGCCCTACGAGCACGGCTGCCAGGTGTGGCTGCTTGCCACCGGCGGCTACAATCTGTGCCACTTCCCGGGCTATCTGTTCCTTGATGGCGGCTGCCGTCGCCTTTCCGTCTATAAGCTGCATTTTTCTTTAGTTTAACGTTTATACTTTTCTTACATTCCCGGCATCTTAGGCATGCCTGGCATACCCTTCATGCGGCTCATCATCTGCGCCATCTTGTTGCCGGTCATCATCTGCATCATCTTGCGGGTCTGGTCAAACTGCTTGATGAGTTTGTTCACCTCCTGGATGTTGGTGCCCGAACCCTTGGCGATGCGCTGGCGGCGTGATGTATTGAGGATGGCTGGGTTGGTGCGCTCCTTAGGAGTCATACTCTGGATGATGGCCTCTACGCCCTTGAATGCATCCTCTGGGATGTCTACGTCGCGGATAGCCTTGCCCACGCCCGGAATCATCGCTGCCAGATCCTTGATGTTACCCATCTTCTTGATCTGCTGAATTTGGTTGTAGAAATCGTTGAAGTCGAACTGGTTCTTTCTGATTTTCTTCTCCAGTTTCTTAGCCTCTTCCAGGTCGAACTGCTCCTGTGCGCGCTCTACGAGAGATACCACGTCACCCATGCCGAGGATTCGGTCTGCCATACGGGCTGGGTGGAACACGTCAATGGCCTCCATCTTCTCGCCGGTACCGATAAACTTGATTGGCTTGGTTACCACGGTACGGATACTGAGGGCTGCACCACCGCGGGTATCACCGTCGAGCTTGGTGAGAACAACGCCGTTGAAGTCGAGGCGGTCGTTGAATTCCTTGGCTGTGTTTACGGCATCCTGACCGGTCATGGAGTCAACCACGAAGAGGGTTTCGTCTGGACGGAGATGATTCTTGAGATTGCTGATCTCGTTCATCATCTGCTCATCAATGGCGAGACGTCCGGCTGTATCGACGATTACCACATCGTTGCCGTTAGTCTTAGCCTGCTGGATGGCATGGTCGGCGATACTGAGCACATCCTTGTTCTCAGGCTCGCTGTATACCGGAACACCCACCTGCTCACCCACTACATGGAGCTGCTGGATAGCTGCCGGACGGTAAACGTCGCAGGCCACGAGCAATGGCTTCTTGCCTTTCTTGGTCTTGAGCATGTTGGCAAGCTTGCCACTGAAGGTAGTCTTACCCGAACCCTGCAGACCGCTCATGAGGATGACGGCCGGATGACTTTCGAGCTTCAATGGGGCTTCTTCGCCGCCCATGAGTTCTTCCAGTTCATCGTGCACCAACTTGATCATCAACTGTCCCGGCTTTACTGCAGTAAGTACATTCATGCCGAGTGCTTTCTCCTTCACCTTGTTGGTGAATTCCTTAGCCACTTTATAGTTTACGTCGGCGTCGAGGAGTGCACGGCGCACATCCTTCATGGTTTCCGCCACGTTGATTTCTGTAATTTTTCCCTCGCCCTTCAAGATTTTGAACGAGCGTTCCAGTCTATCACTTAAATTTTCAAACATTTTTCTTTCTTTATATTTTTGGCTACAAAGATACGACTTTTTTTCGAGAAAGCCAACTTGTTTATGCTTTTTTTTATCCCGTCGGCTAAAATAGCTGTCGCTCTGCCTTTCCCGAGTTCATTTCTTCAGTTTTCTCTTGTGCTTATTTTTCAAGATTCTCCTTCTTTTTCGATTTTGATTCAGCATCAGAAGTTGCTTTTTTCTCTTCTGTAGCCATTTCAGAAGGAGGATCTTTCTTAAAAGCCGAGACATCATACGGATTAGTCAATTCATACTTTTTCCCCGTTGCTTTTTCATAAGCAGCTACCACAGGATCCTTATGTTCCATTTTTTCAAATACCTTTTTAGCCTGTTGCAGATGCTTCTTATCACGTTTTCCCTGTTTATCCATCCATCCGAAAGCATCAAAACCAATGCCAGCAGATGAAGTTGGCAAAGAGTTTATCTTCTCCTGAATATCCTCTTCCATGTTTTTGATGCCTTCCTGATTCTTGCCCCAAACTGTCACTTCGCCTAATTGTTTGGCATCCGGCAAGAGAAACAGAGTATCCGGCAGTTCCTTGTACCGGACAGTTGCCTTCATAAAACCAGGTTTCGATACGGTTGCTGAATCAAACTGATAGCGCATCGTCCAATAGCCCCGATAATCTGTTCTTGCCCAATGATTGTTATTGGTATGAATAAGTGCTTCACGAATAGGCACATGATTTTCTGCCGATGCGATGACACAGGTTTTCTGCGCATAGGCTACCTGCCCTAACATGGCAAGCAATACTGTTAAAATCAATATGATACGCTTCATGCTTTTTCTCTGATTTATATCTTTTCTTTGTACCAGACAAATTACTTCTTCTTATTAATATGAATCTGATACAAAAGTAATGATTAAATCTGATACTTCATTAAATTCCCCAAGAAGTTTAAGTTCATTTAAAGAGTAATGTAAAAAAATTAAGCGTCTATAACAGTTGGTCTATTTATATAGTATCATTCAAAGGTATATAGTATCATTCAAAGGAAAGATATGGTGTTTTCAACACTAAGAAATATTTTTATAAGTAAAAGCATATAGCCTTTAGAGTTCTTGCATATAGTCTTTTTAGTCAAAACACATAGTTTCCCAAGTCGAAAGTACATATAAAAAGTGTTTGAGAGAAGAATGAGGAAAGTTTACTGGTTATCAGTTACTTTCCTCATTTTGGTTAAAAGTGGCGAGGACAGACGAAGACGGGAATACGACAAGATGAGACAGAGGAACGTTACCTATCCGTAACCTATACCCCAAATGGTGAATGTTGAGGTTCGGAAGAATGAGGAAGGTTACGAATTGAATTTGAATACTCTGATTTATAGTGAGTTACTGATGAGCAACGTAAGGTTTTTGGTTACGAACCAAATTTGCCGTGTTCTGCTGTGAAATGCGTAGCAAGAAAAGACTCTTCATGTATTAATTTTGAACGCAAAAAAGAATGACGTTATGAAGAGTACATTTTCAATTATCTTCTACCTCAAAAGACAGGTAGTAAAGAAAGATGGTACTGTTCCAGTTATGGGACGTATCACAGTGGACGGAACACAGGCGCAGTTCAGTTGCAAGACAACTGCCAATCCAGATTTGTGGGACACCAAGGGCGGACGCATGATAGGTAAGAGTATGCAGGCTTTGGAGGTGAACCGCAAATTGGACAAGATGCGTGTGAGTATCAGCAAGCATTATCAGGAGATTATGGACAGGGACAACTTCGTCACTGCCGACAAGGTGAAGAACGCCTTTCTTGGCTTGGAGTATCGTTGCCATACACTGATGAAAGTCTATTCTCAAAGCCGTGATGAAATGGAAAAGCAATATAAAGCTGGCATGAAGGCTTTGAGTACATACACGAAGTATAGAATCGGGTGTGCCTATGTGGGCGAGTTCTTGCATACGCATTACCATGTGAAGGATATTGCTCTGAAAGAGTTATCGCTGCCTTTTATCACGGACTACGAGACTTTTCTCAGAACCGACAAGCACTTGAAAATAAACTCTACGATGGTGTTTGTCCGCAATCTCCGTGCAATGGTATTCCGTGCCATAGATAATGAATGGCTCGTAAAAGACCCATTCAGACGATATGAGTACAAGGAAGAAGAGACCACAAGAGAGTTTCTGAGCAAAGAAGAGATTCACCTGTTGATGGAAACACCTATCACAAGAAAGAAGATGAGTATGGTGCGTGACTTGTTCCTGTTCTGTTGTTTTACAGGTCTCGCTTTCATTGATCTGTACAACTTGAAGGAAGAGAACATCAAGGAATTTTTCGATGAAGGTGAATGGATTGTTATCCATCGACAGAAGACAGGAACGGAAGCCAACATCAAGTTGCTTGACTATCCCAAGCAGATTATGGAAAAATACCGTGGATTGTGTGAAGACGGCAGGGTGTTTCCAGTACCCAACTACCAAAGTTGTATGGATTCGCTCAAAAGACTGGGAAAGAAATGTGGTATCACCAAGCCGCTGTCCTGGCATCTTTCAAGTCACAGTAAATTCTTTTATTTATTGAATATCAGCGAGTTGAGTATTTTAAAGAATGTGACTGCTAACGATTTAGAAACGAGCTATATTCTTTTTCTTTCACAACTTTGCAATATACAAAGAACGCTTTGATTTCGAGTGCAAAGTTAAATCTAATTTCTGAAAAACAACATTTTATGCTGTGATTTTACAAAATATTAAGATTAGTCTTTGCAAAGGTAAAAGAGTAGTTACCAACAGTAATTTTCATGTAACGTCATTTTAAGAGTATGGCAAAAAGAACATATTCATAAACGCATATATGTATCTTGCCATATTGGGAAATCAATTGCTTAGTTCCATTTTTGCAGATTATATTTCGATTTTGTCTAAATTACGACGGAATACAGCAGATATTCAAGGGATTTGGATGAATTATCAAAATAAAACGTTATTTTTGTAGTATAAAAACGATAAAAATATGAAGTTAAGCACTATGAGAGAAATAAATCCCAAAGAAACCACCCGTGCATATGCATTTGAGCTTTGGATGAAAGCCCCGATGCCAATGGTTACGTTTTTCAAGATTTTGGATGTCAGTCGTCTTGTTAAAATCAGCAAAAAGTCAGGTATGAAATTCAATATGCTGATGTGCTGGTGCATCGGCAAAGCGGCAAGCAGTATCAAGGAATTTTATATGCTGCCTGTCGGAGACAAATTGATGCAATATGATGCTATTGCGGTTAATACCATTGTTATGAACAAGGACAATGAGGTCAGTTCATGTGATGTGCCGTTTTCTGATGATTTGCAGCTATTCAATGAAGATTATCTGAAATTGACTATGGAAGTAGCCCGAAGCTGTGAGAACCACGATTTGACAGAAAGCATGGTAATAGGGACTTCCGCACTGGCCCAATATGAAATTGACGGTGCGGTAGGTATGTACAGCGGTATCTTCAACAATCCGTTTATGATATGGGGCAAGTACCATAAAGGTTTCTTCAGAACGACACTAACGGTTTCATTCCAATTCCACCACACTCAAATGGACGGGGCACATGCTGCAAAGTTCCTGGATCGCCTGCAGCAGGAAATCAATAAATTACTTGTGTAGCGATGACAAATCTAACTCGCTCTAAATTGGACTTTGATTGAAAATCAAGAAGTTGGGCGTTTGCCTATATTATATAGGTAACAATATGGAAACGAGCGGACTTCTGCTCGTTTCTGTATTTTGCAATATGCAAAGAACGCCTTAATTCGGGGACAAAGATACGATATTTTTCTAAATCTCGCATAGCTTACAAGGAGAAAAACTTGGAAATTAGAACTTTTTACGTTAAAATCCATATTTGACAAGCAGATTTTGAAGAAAATATTTGGAGTTTCCAATAAAAAAGAGTATTGTTTGCAGCAACAAATCCCACCACGCCTCTCAACGATGCGTACCACGGTGGGACTTCGCTTTTTATAAAGGGTATATGAATTACGACAAACAACCGATAAACGTAGATGAACAGGTTGCCTTGCTCCAGAACAGAAGGCTGGTGATAGAAGAGAGAGCCTGCGTAATAGGCAAACTGGAGAACGAATGCGTAAAGGCATTCCTCGACCACGAGGAAGAGATTCTTGCCGGCACCTTCGAGGGAGCCCTCATCGACCACATCTCGGAGCACGAGCGCAATGCCTACATCACCTGCACCCAGGTTTCGAGAAAGAAGATTTAGGCCAGCAAGCCCGTTCTCGACATCGAGCTTTCGGGTTACAAGATCATGGCTACGCTGATGGAGGTATTCATCGATGCCGCCGTCAACCCGTCCCGTTTCTACTCCAAGCAGCTTCTGCGCCGGGTAAGCAGCCAGTACGATATCGAGAACGAAAGTCTGGAAGAGCGAATCATGGCAGTATTGGATTACATCAGCGGCATGAC
>NZ_JANDWX010000026.1:0-43470 GCF_024330485.1 Segatella copri
ATCCGCCATTTTCACATTTCCTCACGAACGTCACTTAAAGCCAACAACTGCCACAACCACTTGAAACTCAAAATAAAAGCCCAAATCTGCTATTTTTTGCTTTTTTAGTCATTCTTTTTCTGGAAAATTCTGAAATGAAGTACAATTCTCACAAGAATTAACAACAATACTATTTAGCTGCAGAATAAATTCGTTTAGAAATAAACTATTCTTTTCATTTGCAGTATTTGCTGCTATCTTAAGGATCAGCGTATAGAAATTTTCTATCTCGTTCTCCATATTTGCATTTTGCATTTCTGCAGAACAAAAATAATGGTTATTCTTAATAAACCCTAGAAAATCATCTAAATATTCAGAAATCGTTGCAAAACATCTATCTTTCAATTGCTTTCTATACAATTTTACAATAACCTCTATAGGAGTACTCATAAAATTAGCATTACCACAAAACATGATTCCAACAGGGTGATACTTAGATAGAGCAAAAACTTTGTTTGCACTATTTATAACCTTATGCCCATAGGGAGTTGTTACAGTTATTGCACTATCTGCCGCTATTACAACAGCGTGCTTATTCATTACTGATACTAATGCTGTCATACGTATATTATTTTAAAGTTTCTTTTTCTAAGAATCGGCTACTAAATTCTTTCACAAAAAAGTAGCTTCATTAAAAAGAAGATAAGGAGCCATTCGCCCGATATATCGTTATTTTTTGTTCTTCATCCTCCAAAAAAAGTGCCAAGTTCTAAAAAAAGGTTCACTTAGTGCTTCTGCAGGATAATATCGCACGAAGTGCATATTTCTCCATATCTTCAGGAAGTATTTCTTTGCCATTCCTTGTTGTGTAAAATGCCCATATTTGGTGAAGTGCTTTCCGAAGTTACCACCATTCAGTATCTCTGCCAGCAACAACTTCCCTCTCTTCTCATCCATCGGAGCTATCATCTTCTCCTCTGATAATCCCAATGCCTCATGCAGCACATACATCACCGCCCCAGCAAACTTCCACAATCCCAAATGCTTCAAATCCTTCTGCAACCAAGTTAACATTTCACAGTTAACATTTAACATTGATACCACATAGTAGTAATCAATGATTTGCCTCATTCCAATCCCTTCATCAAAGAAATGGTGATACAGATGCGTCAGCTGATAAATCACATTGAATGCCGTCGTTGGTATAGCAATTTCTCCAATACCGTCTGGTAGGCTAACAACATTTGAACATTGCAAATCTGCATTCCGTTTGAACCATTTCTGCAAACGTGCATTATAGATAGGATTATTCATTGTGCAAGGGAAGAAATGCAATTCTACCGGTACTCCATCTACAGAAGTTTCTATATGTTGATACCTTATATCATCCCCAAGTTCGAAATGCTTCTTGGCATATTCCGTTATCTGTTCACGGCTTGCATTCACCCATACATCAATATCCCCAGGATTACGAGAATACGCATTTGGATACATCAAGGCATTCCCTTGTCCTTTCAGAATGCAGCACCTAAGTCCATCCTCTCTGAGCATAGAATAGAGTTTAGCAGCAACTCCATTCACCTTCATGTTCTGTCGGCGAATTTGTTGCGACACTCCCATCCAAGTCATCAGCAAGTCCCTTTCTATCGGATTTTTCTTTAACTCCTCAGGATATTCCTCACTCAATCGCCTTATGCCATCAAAGCAGATTCCAATAATTGTTTGTTTTGTCGCAAAGCTATATAGTTGTCGCCAATCCATATTGGAGACAACCATACTTAGGTCAACCTTATCTTCAAGGCAGTATCTTAAAAACAGAAAAATGGCTGATGATTGTGCCATACCATCATTCACAAGTTATCACTTCTTATACATCTCCTCATAATACTTCTGATACTCCCCAGAAGTAACATGATCCATCCATTCCTGGTTCTCGAGATACCATTTCACGGTCTCCTCGATACCCTCCTCAAACTGGAGAGATGGCTCCCAGCCGAGTTCCTTCTGCAGCTTTCTTGAGTCAATAGCATAACGCATATCGTGACCCTTTCTGTCTGTTACATAAGTAATCAAATCCAAGTCTGCACCCTCAGGACGACCGAGCAATCTATCAACGGTCTTGATAACCACCTTGATGATGTCGATATTCTTCCACTCGTTGAAACCGCCGATGTTGTAAGTCTCGGCAATCTTACCCTTGTGGAAAATCATATCGATGGCACGGGCATGATCTACTACATACAACCAGTCGCGCACATTCTCACCCTTACCATATACTGGCAATGGCTTGCGATGACGGATGTTGTTGATAAACAGCGGAATCAACTTCTCAGGGAACTGGTATGGACCATAGTTGTTAGAGCAGTTGGTCACGATGGTAGGCATACCGTATGTATCGTGGAAAGCACGGACGAAGTGGTCTGAGCTAGCCTTAGATGCAGAGTATGGAGAGTGAGGATTGTACTTGGTAGTCTCTACGAAGAACTCCTCGCCATAAGCCTCATGGTTCTTATCGCTGGATGCCTTGGTGGTGAAAGGAGCTGGAATACCCTCAGGATGAGTCATCTGCAAGGCACCGTAAACCTCATCAGTAGAGATGTGGTAGAAGCGCTTCCCCTCGTATCCTTCAGGAAGACTCTCCCAGTAAATCTTTGCCGCCTGGAGCAGAGACAGGGTACCCATCACGTTGGTCTGAGCGAAAGTGAATGGATCCTTGATACTTCTATCTACATGGCTCTCGGCAGCGAGATGGATGATGCCATCCACCTTGTAGTCCTGCATCAGTTTCAACATCAGGTCGAAATCGCAGATATCACCCTTAACGAAAGTATAGTTAGGCTTGTCCTCGATGTCCTTGAGGTTAGCCAGATTACCTGCGTATGTCAACTTGTCGAGGTTGATGATGTGATACTCAGGATATTTGTTCGCGAAAAGTCTTACTACGTGAGAGCCGATGAAACCAGCACCGCCCGTTATTACAATATTCTTCATCCTAATCAATGTATATATTCGAACACAAATTACACGAATCATTCAGGAGAAACTATAACCTCTATATTCGTGTTATTCGTAAGATTCGTGTTCAAAAAAATTAATATTCTAAATTCTTCTTTAAAGTTTGCTCTTTCTCTTCAAGTATTGAAAGGAGATACTTGCCATAGTCATTCTTCAACATTGGCTGAGCATTCTCACGCAACGTATCACTATCTATCCAACCTTGGCGATAAGCAATACCTTCCAAGCAAGCAACCTTCAAGCCTTGGCGCTTCTCCAATACTTCGATAAAGGTGGATGCCTCAGAAAGGGAATCATGGGTTCCGGTATCAAGCCAGACGAATCCTCTTGCCATGGTCTGTACCTTCAGCTGCTTATCCTTCAGGAACTCCTGGTTTACTGTTGTGATTTCCAACTCACCACGAGCAGATGGTTTGATATGCTTAGCTACTTCCACCACCTTATTAGGATAGAAGTATAAGCCCACTACAGCATAGTTGCTCTTTGGATGCTGAGGCTTCTCTTCGATACTCAGGCAATTGCCTTACTCATCAAACTCTGCCACACCATATCGCTCAGGATCACTTACACGATAGCCAAATACAGTAGCTTTGTTATTGATAATATATCATCGGTTTATCAAAGATAGGAATCAGCTGCTTGCTGATACCCTTTGTGATAGGATACAAACGTGTACCGCTACCACCTGCTAATACGATTCCTTTCATGTTTATTGATTATTATTTTAAACCCTTTCTGTCATTATCCTCGAACCAGTCAGCAAGAGCTTCCTCGAAGCTCCACTTAAACTGATAACCGCAGTTCTTCAACTTCTCACCACAGATATTAGTAGAAATCTGGAGTTTCTTCACTCTCGCAGGACAGATACCCATTGGCGAGCCAAGAAGCATGGCAGCTCTTGCCATAGGCATGATAACCCAGTTAGGAATATCAGGCACAAACAGAGTCAAGCCTGTAACCTTCTTCATAGCCTCCACAATATGCTGGATAGTATAAGCAGGTTCGAAACAACAGTTATACAACTCAACACCATGTTCATGATGTTCCAAGCGATACAGCATGAAGCGGACCAACTCCTTTACATAGATACAAGCCTTGATGGTATCCTTTCTGCCAGGGAAAGCAAACTTATGACCACGGATAGCCCAATACAATCTGGTGAAGTTACCATTCTCACCCTTTCCGAATACCACACCAGGGCGAACGATGGTAAGCTGGCGATGAGCAGCATCACCATTCTGCCACTTCTCATGAATCTTCTCAGCCACCAACTTAGAAATACCGTATGCAGTATTAGGAGTAGGCAAAGTAGTCTCCTTCTTCAACTCCTCAGCAGCACCGTATGGTGCGATACTAGAAGTAAACACAATCTTCTTGATATTCCACTTCTCTGCAAAAGCCACCACATTCTCAGCACCACGGATATTCGTCTCGAAATACTCATGATCTTCATGACCAGGAGTACGATGAACTGCAGCAAAGTTGAAGATGACATCATCCTCTGTAGGAGTAAATGGCAAGTTCTCGATAGGCTTGCGGATATCATACTCGATGAAAGTAGACTGCAACTTCTGACCATCACGCAAAGCTGGCTTGTAATCCTTCACTACCGGATTAGGAGTACCAGGCTTAACGATGTCGAGGTTATATACTTGGGCGTTAGGATAACGCTCCTTAATCAAATTTGTAAGATGGGTACCGATGAAGCCGGTACCGCCAGTGATAATATAGTTCATAAAACTATGTTTTATAGATTATTGGCTGCACTCGGCAAAATCAAGCAAGCTTGTTTGCTCTCGTTTGCACAATAATTCATTAATATTTATCGGTTATAAACTTCTGTATAAATTTCTTCTAATGCCTTGATGCGATTGTCAATAAAGAAATCTGACTCAAAGTAAGAACGGGAGTTCTTCTCCATTTCTTTACGTTTCTCATCATTCTCTATCAAGTCATTCATTTTTTCAACAAAGACCTCTTCCTTCAATGGCAATAGATAACCATTATAACCATCTTTCACACAATCCTTGTTACCTAATACATCACTCGCAACAATCGCCTTACCCAAAGACATAGCTTCTATCACAGAGATAGGAAGACCCTCATAGAGCGAAGTCATGAAGTAGAGCAAACTACCCTTCACATACTTCAAAGTTTCCTCGTGGCTAAGCCAAGGCAAGAGATAGAAGGTATCATCCATATCATACTGATGAATGAGTCTCTTCATATCTTCCAACATTGGAGAATAGAAGCCAACACCTAGCAGATAGAATTTTATATCAGGATGCTTTAGATGGATTCCATGAGCGACTTCTACCATGAATAAAGGGTTCTTCTGATAAGAAGGACGTCCGATAGAAGTGATATATCGCTCACCTTCCTTTGGCACAGGCAAGTCAGAAGCCTCATTCTTTTGAGAAGAAATCCGTGAGATTTGTGAGATCCGTGTGAGACCTTTATCCGCATCAGGCACTGCATTATTCCAGGCAAAAGCCTTCTCCTCGTTAAAACCAACAACCTTAATACCCAATTCTCTTTCAGAGTCAGAACAAGCCAGAAGATAAGAATTCAGCTTTGCTATCTTTTCCAGCAAAAGAAATATCTGTTTCTTCTTGGCAGATTCAGCTGAAAGAAAAGAGAAAGCATGAGCTGTATAAACTACCTTTGTTCCTGTAAGAAAAGCAGCGAATCTTCCGATTACGCCACCCTTTGCACTATGACAATGCACCAAGTCAGCTTTTTCCTTCTTGATGATCTTGATAGCCTGCATCACCGCCTTTATATCCTTTACAGGATTCAAGGCACGATACATATCTATACTATACGTCTTAACCTGCTTGCCATGTCGCATATAAGGCTTGCTGTTATCATCCGCACCATTTACGATAACGAACTCAAACTTATCACTAGCCAAAGCAACTGTATTGCGAACATAAGTATCTATGCCGCTTTTGAGGTTACCGATATGAAGTATCTTCATGCTGCCACCCTCCTTTCTTCACGATGGAGTGTTTTATAACCGATAGATACCTGAATTACAGTATCAAAGTTAGTCTTTAGGAGGACAAGACTTGCCCTCTCATATTGCAAATTATAAACCATATTATATTGATTTTGCAAGTATTTAATTCTATTTCCTATAAAGAATTCGTCAAGGAATAAAACTCTAGATTTCTCCTCCATAGAAGTTCTTAATTCTTTGTCATTTACGAGTTGGATAATCCTATTAGCATAGGCTTCTGTATCCAAAATCAAGAGATATGCTATATCAAACCACATATTAATAATCAAATATCAGCAAAGAACTCTTTCGTCTGAATTTGTTGAATTTCACTTTTCCTTTGTTGATACCAATAACGAAATGCATCACTCATTTTATGCTCCTCATTATCAGTACAAAAAATATTCAACTTATTATTCTGAAACAACATAGAAGTTCGACCGTAGTTCATCTTATGAAGAGTACGCATAATTTCCATTCTAGAAGTCTCATCATAAGTAAAAATCGTAATCATCCGTTGTTCACTTTTATCTAAGTTCTCTTCACATTGATGTTTAAAGAACGATTGAAAATAATGATAATCGTTATCACCAAGTGAATGCCCGAAAAATACGACCTCATCAGCATCTCTTAAATCAAATCCTACAGGATGACTTGAATAATGCGGATTAAAACTTTTCCGCATAAAGTCGTATACTCCATCTATGGTATCTACTTGATCATTTATTCCTAATATTGCAGAGTTATCACACAAACAACCATGCACATACTCAATATTAGACATTTCTGGTATTTGAAACTGTCTTGCAACTCTATTTAAATCAGTAAAATTAAAAGAATAAATCTTGCTAAATGCAGAGTTTGCACAAGCCAAAGTAAAAACTTTTGCTACTAATGTATCTGTCTTTACGTTTGTACTTTGAACTTTCTGTAGGTATGAAATCATTGAGGCAACTATAATTTTAAAATCTTGAGCATCTTCCTGCGCTATTGCAGGTATCAATGCTCTATAAGATGAAACTGTATTGCCCATCTTTTGAACATAATTAGCAAGTTCTCCCTCTAAATCAAACCATTTCTCTATTTGAGATTTTTGGCTTAGATATCTATACAACTGGCTTTTCAAGTTTTTTGGCCAGAAATCGCTTTTAGCAAAATCTGAATACCTCGTATTTCTACCTAAATCTAGATCAAAGCCATTACCGATAATTAGCAAACGCTTCGGTATTTTATTCTTTTCCATATCCTTCATAATTAATAGTTTTACCTTTTCACTTCCCCCACCATTTTCTTCACCAGCATACGGAATTGCTTATAGATGCCCAACTGTAACATTAAGATTCTAATATGCTTTTCCATATAATAAGATTTCTTAATAATGATATTCTTCTTGTAACTCCTTTTACCCCAACAACAAATTTCGAATATCATGATTCATTTTTTGCAGTTCTTTCCTTATCTCTGCCAAACCAAGAATTTTATCACTTTGCCAAGATAACACCCTACCCCTTCGCACAAGATTTTTTCCCTTGATATAGCAAAAATTATACATGTCATTTTCATACTCTATATAAAATTCACTTTCACCCTTCAGTGCATAATTATACGGAGCATAAAGTTCTGCTAATTGTAAATCAGAGAAGCCATACAACATCATTTCTTGTATTGAATCTAACGATCTATCAGGAAACAAGAAACGGTAACATGCAAGTATTTTTGTCCATACAGTTTGTGTAGGAATGTCATATTTCCCCTTCATCCAAGATTTTCTTATAAGGTTACTAATATCCATATCAAGAAACTCTTTACATCTTCTAACTGACATCTGCAGAATTGCCGATGGGACAGAAAACCTATCTTCCTTGTTGCTAGACAACGGCTGAACTCCCCCCAAGACCTCTTCTGTTTTACATATATCTAAGAGTTTTGCTTCTACTTGCCTATGCGCCTCTTCTTTTATAGAATAGCGAAAAGGAAGTGTATTCAGAAACTTATTCATATAGCCTTCATAGTTCGCCTCTTTACCATAAAAATGGTGGAAGAGATGCTTGGCTATCTCGTAATCCATCACAAGGATTATCTTATCAAAGCCGAACTTGTTACCATGAGGAACCTCCGAATAATAGGGATTATCTACCTGAGAGGACAAGACATTCATGATGCGGAAAAGATGAGCAGGATCTATTCTATCCAAATCTTCAATAATCAAAACAGACTTAGCCATCATCTGCTCCAAAGACTTCTGGATAAGACAAGTAAAGGCATCACATTCACTGATACTACCCGACTTTCCATAAAATCCATTGAGGTAGTCATCTACTACATGAAAAACATCTTGACTTTTATATTTCTCATGAATAGTAGAAGCAAAATCTTTCAAAGCCTCATACCCATCTTTCAATCCTTCAATGGGAATGATTGAAGCAACAAAGTCGCCTAACTTTAACAAAGACTCTTTGTTGCATACCGCATCAAATATCTTATCATACCCCTCTTTAAAGTCATAGATATGATTATCCTTTATGAGTTGAAACAGAATATCGCGCTTGATATACTCAATGACATCCCGATTCTCCTCAACCACGTAGTTTACAGGATGGAGAGTGATGAAGTAATAATCATTAGCCTCTTTCGGATAGCTTTCCATAAACTTTTTCAGAAAGTAAGATTTACCATCTCCAAACTTAGCAGAGAATATGATTCTACTCTCATTTTCAAACACCTGTTTGAAGTCTTGAATGTTTTGTGAAATATCAATTGTATCCATAATATCTATTCTAGTGAAAAAAACACTTTTTCATGATTAGGAATTCGAAAAAGTATCTTCTAAAAAGAATAATAAAAGTACAGTGAAGAATATATTAAGAAAATCCACATAAGGTATCGTGCATGATTTTTGCAAAACGCTTGAAAGTATATTTGTTTAATACTTTTTCAGGAGATGCAACATCATGAGAAAGTAACTCATCCAAATCTACATCAGTATTATAAGGATCAATCCAATAAGCAGACTCTCCGAAAATTTCAGGCAAACAGCTAGCCTTTGCAATGATGCATTTTGCACCAACGCTCATTGCTTCTAAAGGTGGAATACCAAATCCTTCAAAAAAGGAAGGAAATATAAAAGCTTTACAATGAGCCATAAGATACTTTACTTCTCCATCGCTTATATAGCCCAAGAATCTAACGTTCTTATAGTCCTCTTCTTTATAATCAGTACCATACGCTTTGAGATTAGCCTTTCCACCTATAAAGAAATTATACTGAGGATGTCTCTTTGCAACCTCTAATATCCATTGTATATTCTTGTTTGGAGCCAAACTACCCAAAGAAAAGAAGTAAGGATTTGCGAACCAATCAGGATGTCTTTCTTTCAAAGTTTCATCAGCTGTAACCTCTTTGAAATGTTCCCACCCATTACCTAAAACTACAATTTTATTTGAAGGTAGCTTTAAACATTCTATCATTTGTTTCTTAGAATACTCAGACACGGTAAATAATAAAGGTGAGAATCTTCGAGCTAACTCCTCTTGAAATATATGCCAACATCTAGAAACCTTCATGTAGAATGTCTTGCAATACTCGGGATGAGTTCTATAACTCATGTCGTGAATACAAATAATTCCAGGTTTTAAAACAGGCATTATCGTAAGAAGGTTTAGAGAAATGCTTCTAGGATGAGTTAGCATATACAAAGCTAAAAAAGTTTGTTCCCATAAAGATCCTTTCGCCTTCCCAAATTTGATAACTGGTATATTATTCAAATGTGGAATATTGGAAGCATTTTTTGGAACAACCAAAGAATATTGGCCTTTCTTGCATATTTTGTCTAATTCTGATATTATCTCAAATGCAAAACGTTCTTGCCCAGTAACTCTACGAGCAGCAAACTGGCCATTAATAACAATATTTAACATGTAACTTTCAATTAATTTTCAATTGCACATTGTAATGCATTCGCAAGCATATGTCCATTTCTCAAAGCAAAAGACTCCTTTTCTATACATCTATTCATAAAATCTATATCTTGAGAAGTAAGTAATGCTATTTTTTCTTCTATTTCAGAAAGTTTGCTTATGGCTATACCCAGATGATTATCCAAAATATAGGAAGCCATTGCACTATTTTCCCAGACTATAACTTTCAACTGGCATGCAATATAAAGCGATAATTTGTGTGGTGCAATAATCCTTAAATATTCACCTATATTACCAGAGCAACTATCTATACTATCACCATCCCACAGCAACCCCCATTCTCCTTCTATTGCTGATATATCGTTAGGTAAAAAAGCTCCTTTATATGATAGAAATTTTGGAAACTTCAATGAAGGAACATCCTTTCCATAAAGGTTAAATGTTACTCTATTGAAGTTAAGTTTACCAAAATCATTTAAAAAAATACTTTTTGACAATTGTCCTGCAAATACAATTTCATCAGGTTTCCTCACTGCATTTTGTTCCTTAGTTAACAAGTAGTCAAAACATCCCAAAACACAATATTTTTTATTGAGTCCATATTCCTGTAGCTTATTTTTCATTGCTTCAGTATGAACTATTAAACAAGAAAAATTATTCAAGACAGCTATCTCATCACTAATTTTATTTGAAGCAGGAAAGCGTAAAGAAGGCAAATCATGTATAACCGCTATTGTGTTAAAGTTTTTGAATCTTGAAGATATAATTCTAAATGCCTTTAAATTAACGAAAGGGTACTGAATAAGAACATAACTTCCTTTTGGTATTTTTAATAAAGCTAAATAAATTCTTATTATTATTTCCAAAGGTCCCAATACTTTATTGGTTGAATGGCGAATAATAGGTACATAAATTGTTTCTAAACATCTTTTTACAATGGAAGTAACATCATTTCTCGCTTTAGATGTTGCCACAAATTTTCCTTTTCCATTAAAGACTTTTGGATCACAAAAATCTAAAAAATATACCTTTTTCATAATTTACCTAATATTTTTTTTACTTGTTGTTTAACATTATTTGCAAATGAAAGATTGCCTATGTATTTAAACAAGAATTTTGCTAATATGATTTTTAACTTATCATTTTTCTTACAAGCACGCACAAAATGAATACCACTATAAGAAATGACATTTTCAACTTCTTGCATTAATAATGCATTTGTTCTTACTTTCATATCTATACTATTCACAAATGTAACATAAGGTTCCTTACCTGATAGAAAAGCTATATATATAGGCTGTAATATATGATTTACCAAAAGATATTTTTGGTACTGGTATATATTACTTTTTGGATCAGCTGTTTCCAAAAAATCTTCCAATATTTTGGTTCCTACCAATTGAAAGGAACGATAGTTTTTCAGTAATGTATCTGGGCCGACCGATTGCCCTTCCCTACCTATCCAATATACATAAACAGGAATGTCTACAAATCGAATTGTTTTTGCTATTTTTGATGGAAAATAATCATATTCGTTGTCACTATAAAACACCTTTTCTGTCCATTGTAAACCTGACTTGCGAATTAAATCGGTTTTATAGCATATTGAATTTACAAATATATTATTTTTTATTGAATTGTAGGTCCAATCAACAGATTCTATATCTAAATCTTTACGTTTGGTTACTCCTGATTCAAAAGAACATTTCACCATTTTATCCACTGCTGAATAATATATATAACGCTCACACATAAGCATATCTGCATCTGTAAGTGACAGATCATGAACGAACTCTATATACTCCGTTTTGGAGAACCAATCATCAGAATCCAATGTTCTGAAATACTTACCTTTCGCAATACGCAAGGCTGCATTCATACATGATCCATAATTACCATTCTCCTTATTAACTACGACAAAATATTCAGGATACTTATCGCGAAATAACTCAGCAATTTTTAAAGTTTCATCAGTAGACCCATCATTGACGATGATGATTTCCACATCATTCATAACATCTTCTACTAATAAAGATTCCAAACATTTCCCCAAATATGAACTTGAATTATAAGCAGGGATTACCACAGTAAGAAGTTTATTTTCCATATTGTCTATAATTTATGCACATAGAAATACCATATGCTACAAATAATAATGTTAAATATCTAAAATGTGAGACTGTAATTGAGAATAAATAAAAATATAATAAAAGAACTATGCTCTCCTTGAAGAACTTTTTCCTTGTCATATTGTACAAAGGAATAAACAACAATCCCGATAAATACAAGGCTAACACATAAAGACCACCATCAGCAAATAATGCAAACAAGGAATTGCTAAAGCCATAATTATGGTTTGGATTTTGTTCGCTAAGTAAAGATTTACCAAAAAATAAATTGTCTAAACCTATTTGAATGCATTTTTGTATATCATAAGATCTCGCTGATACAGAACCTTCTCCAGAGGATGATGAAACCTTATCCTGCAAAATCCAATTAATAACAAAAGGTATAACCAACAACATTAACGTCAACAACAAAAATTTTAAAAACTTATATTTCTTATTTTTTGTGTTCCACATTGCGCAAAATATCAAAAAACACAAAAAAATCTGCCCCGTTGTAGAGAATGTCGTGATTATAGTAACACCTAAAATGCATAGTACAATTTTTCGTTTTTTTTCTCGTAAAAATAACTCTATGGCCAAAGCTATACATAATGCCATATTATACATTGGAGCCTCGTTAAATATGCCACAATTTCTAATATATTCATTTCCTAAAAAAAAAGAATTCTGCGCCTCAAAATATAAATAAAAATAAGTTGGATAAATACGCTGTTCTCCCCAAAAAACAGGAACATATGCTGTTGGAGAAATTAAATTTAGTGTACTACCCATAATATAAAAAAACAAAGATACACAACATATAATCAATATGACATTGGTATATTTATACAAAATTACATTTCTCTCTTCTTCGTAATTTGAAAAATACAAAATAGATAAAGGGAGAAAAAGCATAAACAATCTTATATAAGTCGATTCCGCTCCATATTGAACATTTAGAAAAGGTATTATACTACCAAAAAAAAGTAATAAATGCCAAAATTTCATTTGGATTTTTTTACCCTTAAGTAATAACAATAAAAAGATTGATATTATAGGAATATAATAAATAATCTTTGCAAATATTCCATATTGAGAAAATGGGGTATTAAATTCCAAAATCAGCAATATTATTACTATATATTCCAATATCGATTGTATTTTTCCCATTTTTATCATATTCTTATTAACACACACAATTCATTGAGACTGGCATATGTAAATTTCATCAGTTTTTCAATTTAACAAAACATCAAACACCTTTCTCCTTATCTATCACTCTGAAAGTATCAGGATACTTATCTTGATACTCATGGGCTATGGCAGAAGAACTATCCTTGCTACCATCATTCACTACTAGCACCTCTAAGTGCTGCATTTGTTCCTCTGGTACAATCAATGAATTAAGACATCTATGAAGATAGTCTTGCATATTGTACGTAGGAATTACTATTGTTAATATCTTTTTCATATCAGTTTTTTTTCTTTTTTTCAATTATCTAAAGGACATAGCAGGCTTCATGCCGCCAGCAGAAAAGTAGCTCAAAAAAATAAGCTGAAGGCAAGCCGCCTAATACCAATATACCTAAGCCTAGGCCGCCAAAGTCCAAAATTATATCTCTTATATATCTAAACTGTTTTGCCTTTGATTTCCATAGCAAAAGTTAATCAAAATTTTTGCCTAGACAATGTTCTTTCTTTTTCTGTACCATCTTTCAAAAAATCCTTCTGGAATAATTGGTATTCACCTGTAAACTCGTATACAATCATTAGACTTCTATGGTATTTTCCAATAAAAGGAATCTTATAACCAACTATCATTTTATGGATTTCATAAATTGGAGCATATGTTATTATGCGATGATCTACTTTTTCTGAGTCTTTTTCCGTAAGATGATACTTTGAAATATTTTTCAGTTTTTTATTTTTCTTGACTGTAGTAATTTTCCTGATACTGTTAGCTATGCTACGTTCCATTTTTGCTACAGCATCTTGTATAGGGATTTCTATGCCAAACTTGGCATCAAAGCTTGCACTTTGCTCAACAATAATCTCTTCCGCATACACTATTTCAGATTCA
Organism: Segatella copri; assembly: GCF_024330485.1. Taxonomy (GTDB): domain Bacteria; phylum Bacteroidota; class Bacteroidia; order Bacteroidales; family Bacteroidaceae; genus Prevotella; species Prevotella copri_L. Next base: position 14,101 of record NZ_JANDWX010000026.1, read on the forward strand.
GTTTCTTGTTCTTGCCCAGAAAATATTGTCAACAATGTCTGCGCCTGTTTCAAATCAACATATCCAGAGCGAATTATTATGTCATAGAAAAGGACAGCCTTATACAGCTTAAACTTACACAATGTAAAAGTGCGCTTCAATGATTTCGAACGATTTACTTTCTCTCTAAACTCATCCTCAAACAGAGCATATAGCTCTGTCACTCTGCCACAAAGACTTGTTGTAGCCAAAGCCTTATCTAAGTGCGCATCAAATTTCAAATTAATGGCCTCACCTAAATCGTCTTTTGAAGCTTCACCAGTTAGCATCAAAGCTTTTGCACTAGTATATTGCCTTAATTCTTTTAATAATTCTGTACCAGTCTTCTCAGGCATTACCTGGTCCAAGACCAAAACTTTAATATCATTACACTGAACAATATTAATAGCTTCCTTGGCAGAAGAAGTGTAAGTTGTTTTTAATCCCGTCTTAGCATGAATTAGTCTTGCGAAATCCTCAGCAGCTGACAAGACATCATCAACAACCAAAACTTCAAAGAGATCTATTTGCATCATACTCTAGTTTTTAATTTTATAGTTACTATAACCTGATCACTCTCTACTTGATAATTAAGAGTGCTACCCTTTACTAAACTTATTAAATTACGAACTGACTGAATTCCGACACCAGTATGATTACTTTTCGAAGAAAAGCCAGTAGTATTAAGTTGATCAATCGTAGGAACTTCATCCTTGCATTGATTTGAAATGTCTATACAAATAAGTCCCTCTATAGTTCCTTTATAAGAAATCCAAACTTCTGTATTAGCAGGCGAGGCAACCAATGCATTTTGCAACAAAGGAATAATCAGAGCAAAAATATAATTACTAGAATATCCCTCGATGATATCAGGTAAGGCCTCAATTCTCAACTTGACGTTGTCTAGCTTATTTTGAATGCATATTACATTTGCATATTCTAATATAGCGGCGTTCAATCCTAAAAATGAAGGCAAAGAAGAAACTGTTGTTGCCTCAACATAAGCATTTATTACAGATAAACAGATTTTAGAATAATTATCAATACGAATAATTTTATCCAATTCTTCGCCTTCCAACTTGGGCTTTAACACCTCGCAATTTATCTGTATCTGAGATAATGGAGTTGTCAATGTATGCTTTATATTACTAGTCAAATCAGAAAAGCTAAAAGGCATAGTCTGTTGAGGAGACGAAGATATTTTTTGATTAATTTTTCTTAGCTCTGCCATGATCTGGTTTTGATGCTTGATATTTCCCTTTCCGGATCCTTTAGATATTACTATATCTTTATGTAATTCCTCCATCAACTCTTCAGACATTACGGACATCAAATTTCTCAAGTCATCACGTATATAACGTGAATATGGCTCTTCAAAATTACTGTTTAAAGCCATCTCCCTTTTTATATCGTCAATTTGATAATCTAATGTCCTTTGAGTATAACGCATCATATTACGAGTATGAAAAACAATATATAAGACCAATACTATCATCATAAAGCACATGACATAAGGAATATATTGCTCTAGTTTTGTATCTACAACTAAATTAACCTTAGGCAACAGAGCAAAAATATTATTAGAAGAATACACCACTCCAAAAGGCAGGACTCCGCAAGACACAAAAAGCAATATACTTAGAATCTTCATAAATATACCTATTTGTTTTTTATAAAGTGCAACTATCAGCACTATCAAGGTAATCAATATGAGAATTCCCCACAATATATATGCTTTCTCTGGTTCCCAATAAATTCTACAACTCTGATATATATTAAATGACAGCAGCAATGCAAAACCATTCAACAAAACCGTCCATCGCATATCCCCATCATCTGCCAACATCAGTAATACCGACAAGCCATACAACAAGAATAGCGATACCATTGACAGTATTTCAATATAATAAATATATGTCTCCATATCTTCATATTATTTATCTTTCACAAAAAGACCAATTAGGCTTCATGCCGCCAGCAGAAAAGTAGCTCATAAATGTAATAGCTGATGGCTATCAGTCTGTAGAAGTCAAAAATCTTTTTTACAAATTCATTTATAAAATAATTTTTCCGCACAAAAATCTTCCTATTAAAACATAAGCTAAAAGAACCAACACTATCTTGCCTATCCCAAAAAGCCATGATATGCTTGATAGATAAGTTGGCATCTCTTTATCCTTCATTTTATCAGTCAAGTAAACCGCATTCATTATAATTTCCACAATATAATGTAAAAGTTCTAATAATATTGCCAAAACAAAGAATCCTAATGCTATTAGCAATTGAAAGTCCAATTGGAAATGACCATCCTTCCCAACAACTTTAAAGAGCCACACTATACCCACACCAGCTAAAATAAACTGACGTAAGATATTGGATACATTAGCAGAAACACAGGCTATATTCTTTTTACGGAAACTTACCCAATCAGTATATACCTCATCTTTCTTTTTTAAAACATCCATATTCTTACTAATTAGCTTTTTTCTTGTTCACTTGTTGCTTGCTTTTTACCAGGAAATACAGGATCCATCGATGTTCTTCCATGCCTATGAATGGACAAACGTTTTGAAACAGCAATAAAGCTATAACTGTTTCGTCCCGATCTTACATTTTTGTTTCCAGATTTTTGATATTGTCTTTTTACTCTCTTTCTCATATTATCAAATTAATATTTTGTTCTTCAGGAACTCTATGGTAGTGTGGCAAGCCATATACTTTTGAAATAACATATTTTACCTTTGTACTCCCATCCATTTCAAGTGTTTCAAATACTTGTATATCACAAGTAAGAACATCACCTTTACTAAAAGAATACTTACGGAACACCTGGCGGGGGCAAATCAGCCAGGATTTGAATGATGCAAGGTATAAATGCGGAGCTGCTTACCATGCCCATAGGGGTGCTGATTAGTTACTTAGAACCTCTCCATCACCTTCTCAATTACAGGAGCCATATCGTAATACTTATATTCAGCTAAGCGACCACCAAAGATAACATTCTCTTCCTTGTCTGCCAGACCTTTGTACTTGGCATATAGCTCAGAGTTCAGCTTATCATTCACAGGATAGTATGGTTCCATGCCGTCCTTCCATTCTGTGGAATACTCTTTCGAAATGACAGTCTTTGGGCATTCATACACTTCCTGACCAAACATCTCGAAGTGCTTGTGCTCAATAACACGAGTGTAAGGAACTTCACGCTCGGTATAGTTCACAACAGCATTACCCTGATAATTTGGTTTATCAATGATCTCTGTCTCAAAGCGTACTGTACGATAGTTAAGTTTACCAAACTGATAATTATAGAACTCATCTATCTTGCCTGAGAAGACTATCTTGTCAGCGATACCCTCCCAATAAGAGCGGTTTTCAAAGAAATCAACATTCGTTTTCGTCTCTACTCCTTCAAGCAAGCCATCAATGAGTTTGTTATAACCACCTACAGGGATACCCTGGTACTTATCATTGAAGTAGTTATTATCGAAGATGAGACGAACTGGCAAGCGCTTGATAATGAAAGCAGGAAGTTCTGTACATTTTCTTCCCCACTGCTTCTCTGTATAACCCTTGATAAGTTTTTCGTAAATGTCTTTTCCTATCAACACCTGGGCTTGTTCCTCCAAGTTACGAGGTTCTGTTACGCCATCAGCTTTCATACGAGCAACAGCTTCCGCCTTCTGCTCATCAATCTTAGCCTGAGCTTCTTCAGGTGTAGTTACGCCCCACATCTGATAGAAGGTGTTCATATTGAAAGGCAGATTATAGAGCTTGCCCTTATAGTTAGCCACAGGTGAATTGGTATAGCGGTTAAACTCCACGATAGAGTTTACAAAGTCCCACACCTTCTTGTTAGAAGTATGAAAGATATGGGCGCCATACTTATGCACGTTGATTCCTTCAATATTCTCACAATAGATGTTACCACCTAAGTGAGAACGCTTATCAATTACCAAACACTTCTTGCCCTGTTTGTGAGCAAAATGTGCAAATGTGGCTCCGAACAAACCGGAACCTACGATTAGATAGTCATAATGTTTAGTCATCATATTTTTCCCATTTATTGGTCATTAAATTATATTGTTTCAAAATTCTTGCAGGATTGCCTCCCACTACACAGTAATCTGGTACATCTTTTACGACAACAGCTCCAGCTGCTATCACGCAATGCCTTCCTATTTTCACTCCCGACATCACTTGACATCCAAAGCCAAGCCAAGACTCAGCACCAATGACAACAGGTCCTTTACTAGTTACTTTCTGTCGGGATATCGGTATATGAATGTCCTCAAATCCATGGTTGCGGTCAGAAATGTGGACGTGAGGCGCAAAGAGTACATCATCCTCTATAACAATTTTGTTATCGCAACCGATACGGTTCATTTTACCGAAATGCACCCTATTGCCAATAACCAACTGTGGAGTGACATCTTCCATGGTTTTGTTTACACACAATTCCACATCATCATCAAGGAAGATTTGTCCCCCCCCATATCTATATATCGGAAGTTAACAATTCTAACTCGTTTCCCAAAAATTACACGTTTGGAAGGTGATATTCCATATCGAAGAGACAGAAAAGAACTTCTCAAAATTTGAAAAACCCCAAAAACTTTATTCACTATTTTCCTTACAATATTCTTCATCGGATTTTATTTAATAATTCACGAGCTATGGAAACTACAGGCATAGCTATTCGTTGCTTAACACAATATTTTCTAAGTCTTAATATACCCTTTAGTATATTATACCATTTGTCATTAGACCATGCCGCAAGATTTACATACAGAGCTATTCTTTTCTTTTGTAAGTCATATAAATCCTTATTATTAATCTCAGCCAGAAATTTTTCAAGATGTTGCACTAACAACAAATATTCTTTTTCACTCTTATATTTATGCGTTAGCCCCTGTTGTTTCCATATATAATGATATAATGGACAAGCGAAATATTTCATTGAAGAAATCTTCAGACAGTACTCCATTGTGAAAATTTCATCTTCACTAATAGAGAGATTTTCAATGAATCTAATATTGTATTTGTCTATAATCGACTTTCGAAAGATTTTATTTACAGTAAAGCCAAAAAGATTCACATCTGTAAGATTATGAATCAATCTGAATATTGATTGTTCTACATTCTCTCTATTTGTAACAAAGAAATTACCTGCAGAATTTGTTCTAAAACTATTATCTTCATAATGCCAAATTATATCGAAAAATAATATATCGAAATTTTCCAGCTGGTTTAAAACCAATTCAAAAGTATTTGGTTCAATCCAGTCATCGCTATCAACAAATATAACGAATTCTCCCAAAGCATTATTCAATGCTAGGTTTCTCGCTTTGCTTACTCCTTCATTTTTTTTATGAAATACTCGAATTCGATTATCATTTTCTTTATACATGTCGCATATTTTACCGGAAGCATCACTACTACCATCATCAATAAGCAACAATTCAAAGTCTGTATAAGTTTGGCATAAAATACTGTCTATACATTTGGATAGATAGGACTCAACGTTATAGACTGGTATTATTACTGAAATCTTAGGTGTTTGCATTATCATACGCTATTTTGAGCCTAAAGCTTCTATTAAAAAATTAAGAGATTCTGTTCGCAATGTACTAAGTTTTTCATCAATTGCATCAAAGTCAATTAAAGGCAATGACAATATTTGCTGACTAGATGTCACTAATCGATTTTCTAAGCCGAACAAAGAAAGCAAAGAGTTAAATCTAGCCATTCCTCGTCCTTCATTTCCTATAACAGCAAACTGTTTATGGAATATGATAGAGAATACACATGCATGGAAAGAATCGGTAATAACATAATCTGAATCTCTAAAACCACACAACCAATTTTCTACAGCAGGCTGAATTCTATCTTTTATAGGAGAATATGAATCATATACGTTTGCATTTACATAATATGGAGTCAATTTCATATTCTTCGCAATATCTTTTATTATATTATCTTTAATAGTATTTCTATCTAAAACATAACAAAATAATCTATCAGCAGACTCAGCTAAACTTTCTGTATTGATTAGCGATTCATAATCAGCCTTTTTAAGCAACATCGTGGGATCCAGCACAAAAGTTGCATTCACATCTAAAAAATCATGGCATAGTTTTATTCCCGATTTTTCTCTTACGGAAATAGCCCTAAATTTTTGTGATAGCATTTTACATTCTTCAGTTTTGTCTTGGGGATACTCCCACAAATCTGTTCCAAAAGAGGCAGCATACGCAATTTTTATACTCTGTGGAGATGCAAATTTCAAATAAACATTTGCAATATCGTTTCCGAACCAAGGGTAATATTTATAACGCCAAACTTGGTCACTTCCAACTATAAAAGCATCAAAATTATGGTCCAAATCATCGTAGTTTTCAATAAGTCTCTGGTTCAAATATTTATCCACAAACTGTTGGGTGTTTTGGGTTATGATGGGCCATATATGATTTTCATAATTTTCCACAAGAATCTTTTGCATTTTACAACCAAGAACATACTTTTTAAGTATTCGCTTCGAAATACACAATGGCATTTTCCAAAATGGGAGTTGTCTTTTTTTTCTCTTAAGCTCAATTTCGAAAGCTTCATGCCCTAATCTTTCAAGCGTGGTTTGCAAAGCATATGCTTGAAGTAATCCCCCATAATTAGTATATAGTGGATGTGTTATTATTCCTATCTTCATCTATATCTATTATTTTTATGAAATGAGCCCCGGCCACCTTCCTACCACAAGCAGAAAAGTAGCTTAATAAATAGCCCGTGGCATTGGGTAGCCAAGGGGCTCAAAAAGTTATTGTTATGCAAGAATTAACAGCGTGTCGTTTTCAAGTATATCACCTATACAGCGTACCTACAATATTATTAATAGTTACACCTATCAGTTTTTTGAAAAAAGTTATATTGTATCATGCTTACTGAGATTCGAGAAATTCGTGTTCAGTTAACCCCTTTAAAATCCATAGAATCCAATGAAGAATCAAAGAAAAATCGATTTGATCGTGGTACATTGCAGTGCCACACGTATTAACCAGGACTTCCCAGTAGAAGCCTTAGAAGCCTGCCACAAGGCCCGTGGTTTCCACTCCATCGGTTACCACTATTACAATACGAAGGATGGCGTGGTCTATCCCTGCCGTCCAGAAAGCGAGGAGGGTGCTCACGCCCGCCACTACAACGCCCATAGCATCGGAATCTGCTACGAGGGTGGTCTCGACGAGAAAGGCAAGCCTGCCGATACTCGCACTCCAGCCCAGAAAGCATCTCTGGAAGACCTCCTCTACAGTCTCGTCCTCGACTATCCCGATGCCGAGATCCTAGGTCATCGCGACCTTCCCTGGGTTCGCAAGAGCTGTCCTTGCTTCGATGTCAGGGAATGGCTGAAGGAAATCGACTTCCATCTCTAGAAAGCCCGAACAGTTCCCGGAAATTCGTGCTATTCGAGTAATTCGTGTTCAAAATCATCCCAGCTTATAAGTCCTAAAAAGCTTATGGGTTGGGATTTTTCTTTGTTTATTCACATCATTTCTCTCCCCCATCAGCACTCTCATTGTAAGAATTCTAAATCTCCAAACTGAACATCATTCAAAAACTTTACCTTTCGTATTTTGAGTCCCATATCAGTTTATTTATAGTTGCTCCTTTAACCCTATCTCTAATCGATAATCAAGTTTTTTACATATGTTTTCATTGTATCAACCCAATATCAGTCAGTACTATTTCGGTAAACTTCATAGCTCCTTTTTTATTCAAGAATAATGAATTAAAAAAGTAATTATCTGAATCAAAACGATGGTCAAACATATAATTTCTAAAGTATGCAGACTGTATATTTCCCTTTTTTAAGAAATCGTTTATATAATGCTCAACAAAACTATCAGTAAAATATTCACGAAGTTCAGGATGTATTGGCGGAATTACTAATACAGGACGCAAATCTCTCTCCAAACAAAAAGCGATCATTTCAGAAAGATTACTAGCACGTAACTCCTGCTCTTGCAAATGCTTTTTTGAAAGACATGCATCCAAATTAGAGATATCGAACTGTTTTTTCCAACCTTCAATAAAACCAGATGCACTTTTTTTAAAATCACATGAATGAATCTTACTTGAGGCACATCGTTTGTAATATCCCAACAAGCCTTTCAGTGTATGTAGAGGAGCATCTCTAAGAACATTCTGCTTTTTTAAAGTTAAAGCCTTAACGTGTTCTGACTCATCAAACCCCGGAATGGTTGCAGGATGCAGAAATGTATAATACTTAAAATTGTGCTGTTTATTGTAAGAAGAAACCAAACAGGAAAAAGGACAGAGCGTAATTATTACAGTTGCATCTTTTTTCAAATAACTAAAATAATTTTTCAAAATATTGAAATCATGAACCAAAGACTGTGGTCCTAAAGCCCAATTCATACCTAACAAATCCAAGTCAGAATATTCAAAAGCATAAACGCCACTATTTGATCCAAGATTTACAACATCAAGATTGAAATTTCGAATATGCCAAAACTTGTTTGCTCCACCCCATATAGATTTATAAAAGTCTGAGGGCTGAACTAAATGGTTATTGACAACACTAAAAGCCTTATTTATAATCTTATTAATAATCATACTTTTCAAATATTAAAGACCTGGACATCTCATAGATTCTGCCATATATTGAAAGTCCATATTAAATGAAAGCAAAGTATTCATTTCCTGATTTGATATCTCAAAATCAAAAATATTATAATTTGCATTCAAACGACTTGTATGAGTTGATTTTGGAATTGGCACGGTTTCTCTTTGAATATGAAACTTAAGAACGATTTGTTCCTTAGTTTTATTATACTTCTTAGCCAAGAGATCTACATATTTATCATACTTTTCATTAATATGAAACGACAAACTCTTTAATGGAGAATAGACCATGTTCCGTACATTATTTACGTTACAATACTCTAAAAGATCTTCTTTTGTATTAAGTGGAGAAGTTTCAACCTGATTCACATGAGGAAAAACAGAGCAACATTTCTTAAGCTTTTCGAAATGTCTTTCTCTACTATTGCATAATCCAATTGCCCTAACCTTTCCCTGCTTATATACTTGTTCCATTTCATACCATATCTCTTCAAAATAATCAGGATATGGCCAATGCATTAACCACAAGTCAAGATAATCAGTATGAAGTGAAGTCAAACTTTCCTCAATCTTATGGGTAATTACTTTTTTCACAGCCTGTTCTTTCTGCATATAGGAAGAAGACTTCCAAAAATATTTACCCATATTATTTCCAGCATCAATTGTACCTTGTGGATATAAATCATCACTAATTTTTGAAACTAGAAACATATCCTTGCGTGTAGCTGAAGAATGGCTATATAAATAGTCTAGACTTTCACCTAAATCTTTTTCATTATGGTAATTATCTGCAGTATCAATAAGTCGATAACCTATCTTATAGGCTTCATACAACGTATTAGTCAAGACTTCTCCATACAAAGGAAATGTCCCAAGACCTAAACTAGGCATTTCTACACCATTACTTAAAATTACGCTGTTCATCTTAAATCTTATTTTTTATTAAATTCAAAATTTTCATCCTCATTTCTTTATCCATACCAATTGCCAACACAGTAACTACAATAAACATTGTAGTCATCACACCTGTTAATAACAAGCGGACAAAAGAAGGTTCCATGAACTTATCAAAACATAAAAATGGAACAATAGCAGAAACACATGATACCAACAAACATCTTCCATGTACATGGAGCAGATATGAAGGTATTGAATATTTAACATATTTCTTTAATATGAAAATACTCGCAAATTCTGATACTAACATTGTTATGTTAGCCGCCCAAAATACAGCTTCTGGCGACATTCCTATTTTCAAGAACAAATATGCTAAAGGGAATGCTGAACATAAAATACTTCCAACAACCATATTGGTAAGTTTTATGTGACCTGTTGCATGAAATATGGTAGTTCTTGGAGTTTTTAATGTCTGAATTAAACATAACACCAACACTAAATTAAGAAAATTTACAGTATGTTCCGGGTATTCTCCTAACCATAACTTTAAGATATAATCAGCCTCAAGCATGATCGGAAATGAAATAATCCACATCAAGTAATAAGAAAAACAGCTGCTATCCACAACTAACTTCATCATCCCTTTGAGATCTCCTTGAGCATACGACTTGATGATTTGTGGTCTAACTGCAGTCATGAAGTTAGTGGAGAACTGGGTAACCGCCCCTTGTACTTGATAAGCAACTCCACGGGCTGCATTCACTACTGGTCCAAAGAACACATTCAACAACAAATTCAGACCCTGTCCCTGAGCAAGAACAGAAATATTTCCAATCAAATCTGAACCGGCATATCCAAACATTTCTTTATACAGTCCCTTATCCTTATAAAGTTTTAAAGAACTTTCCTTATATTGTCTTGAACAATATATACGATAAAAGCATATAATAGATACTTGAATCAAACAGAGCAGGGCTGCATAAAACACCAATTTATCAAAAGGCGAGATTACCAACAAATAAACCACCAATAATTTACATATCACTTCTACAATACCAACCCAAGCATAAATCTTCATATTTTCATGAGCTATGATGGTTGCATTATATGGAACTTGCGTTAGTGTAAAAAAACAGGTAAGAATAGATATCTGATATACCCAAAAGGCCGCAAACATACGATTTTCTGGGATTGTCATCTTTTCATAAAAGAACCAAAGACCTATCGTTTCTGCCAATACAATAACAAGCACACCAATTAAAAGATGTATCAAGAATGCGACATTAAAAACTTGGTTTAATCGTTCATAATTCTTTTTTCCTAATTCAAATGTTATATATCGGGATGTAGCAGAACCCAAAGCACCATTCAAGAATGTAAACATCGTAACGATTCCACCAACCACATTATAAATACCAAAGTCTTCTATTCCTAAAGTTTTCAGAACGACACGTGAAGTATAAAGTGTAACACCCATTATCAGCATCATTCTGAAATACAGGAACATGGTATTCTTTGCTATTCGCTTATTATTTGCCATATATTCTTTTTTATTATGGTCTCCAATAAATGTTTTCAGCAATCACCTTAGCAGGATTACCTGAAGCGATGCAATGAGCAGGGATGTTAGTTGTAACAACACTATTAGCAGAGATGATTGCACCCTCGCCTATTGTAACACCCTTCGTGATACTAACGTTTGAACAGATCCATACATGGTCACCAATGATGACCGGTGCCTTGTCTTTGTATCCCTTGATGATGACATGATGACCGCCATTGTTATCTCGTATCCAAACATCTCGACCAATGTGGACATCATCACCCATTACTATTTTCTCTGAACAAACAATATTCAAACCAATATTGGTAGCACAACTACCTATTAACAACTGTGCGCCCTTGAATACCTGCACATCACTATCATACTTAAAATAAGAATGACCTTTACCAAAACTCAGTCTGGCACCGTCCTCTACCAAAAGTCGGAACTCACCCTTACTACCACGTGTTCGCTTCTGATTAAGACTTACCTGACCACCAACTTCAATATTTGCAGTCTTGGCGATATCTATGGCACAATGAGAAAGAACATTGAAGACTTTTCCTTCTAACAGGTTGCTATGGATATTCTTTCTATAGTAATTCCAATAAAAGATACGGAGCAACTGCATTGGGTTCTTCTTATTGTGATAAATGACACGAAGGATATTCTTTACCTTTCGCTTAGCAGAAATCTTGTCATTACTCTCGTATGGGAAGAACTTAGCTGCACATTTATCAAATGGCATTTCGTCAAGAGCTTTAAAGAATTCATCTCGATTGATATTGGCAGGATAAGGAAGCTTACCACCCATAATAGCAGTGCTATTACCTGGAACAATATCCTTCAAAGTAAACTCTTTAACAACTAACTTATCCTTAATTTTATCAAAGTATTCCAAACCTTTCTTGGAATTAATCATGATAAGGGAGGTTCCTAAGTTCTGTTCCAAAGAAGAATCTACCTGACCAATTCCCCAGAAATCACCAAGAGTGACATCACTCATACGTGGAATACCCTTGAACTTACATTCATAACAAGAAGGGCGCTCGAAGACATTGTCGTGGTATCCACGGCGATAATCATCCTCATGACCTTCACCATAATATACCTGACCATTCTCGAATGTTATCTTTCTGGCAAGACTATGCCAACCGTGATCCTTGTTCTTGTCCTTAATAGATACAATCTTAGAACCATAGCGAGCTTCCAAAGACTCCTTATATTTCTCAAAAACCTTTGGAGAGTTCGTTGCACGACAAAGGAAATCTACAATGATAAGATTATCGTAATCCTTACGAAGGAAGCTTCGCAAAGCAGCCATCTGGCAAGGTGAGCCACAGGCTAAAACCTTTTCGCCAGCTATCAGCAACTGCTTAATCTGCTTATACAAACCTTCAGCATTGCTCTGTACATACTTGGAACTACGAAGACGCTTCAAATCTTTCTTGTCATTAGAAATGAAGTTGAATACCTTCAAGTCATCCGTATAGATGGCACCACTAACATATCCCTTCTGCTTATACATGGCTTGTGCAAGAAGAGTAAAGATACCACCAGATGTACTATCAAAGCGAATAACAATATCCTTGTTATAACCACCAAAAACTTTTGGCTCTGACAAATCATTATGCTTCAACTTGTCGATATTGATCATCGGACAAATTTTTTCGCAAAGATGACAATCAGTACACTTTTCCTTATCTACCTCTGGATACCAGAATCCCTCATGGTCTGTACGGAAGGTAATCGCCTGGGCATGGCACACATCACCACAAGCATGACAACCACAACAATCTTTTTTATTCTTTATATCAATCATTTTAATAAACCTCGTTGAATTTTTCCATTCTGAGTCTTTGGTATTTCATCTATCCATTCATAGTGAACAGGAAGTTTATAAGACTCTAGTTTACCGTTCAGTTGGTTTTTAATATCATCAAAAGTAATGCCACTATCTTTGTCTTTCACAATGAATGCCTTAACAACCTCGCCAAGAACACCTTCCTCATCTGACACGCCAATACAAGCGCAATCTGCTATACCAGAAATCTTGAATAACTGCTCTTCTACTTCTATAGGACTTACCTTTTTACCACCGACATTAATCAGTTCTTTCTTTCTGCTTATTAAATAAATATATCCTTCTGCTGTCTTATATCCCCAATCACCAGTACGGAAATAATCACCAAAGAAAGATTCCTCAATTGGCAAATCAAGATATCCATGAGTAACATGGTCACCCTTTACGCAGATTTCACCTTCTTGATTAACAGCACACTCTTTTCCATTTTCATCCAACACCTTGATATCTGTATTTGGTGAAGCCTTTCCTACAGAATCCAAATGTGCCTTATCCTGATGAAATTCCATAAAAGCAGAACGAGAAGCCTCTGTCAAGCCATAGTGCATACATACTCTGGTATGAGGAAGCAGATCGGCAAGTTCCTGCTTCTCATCCTTAGAGAAGAAGGCACTGCCCATTTCTATATATCGAAGCTGATCTTTGAAATCACCCAGTTTATCGCCTGTAAGTTTTTTGAGGTATCTCCAACTGGCAGGAACCATTGTGAAACCAGTTACATGGTCTTCCTCCATCGTGCGATATATCTTCTTTACATTGGCAAAGCTACCGAGCAGGATTAATGTCGCTCCCTTAGACAGACTGCATCTTACTCTACCCAAGCCAAAGGAATGACTGACTGGAAGAGCTAGAAGTTCAACATCTTCCTGTGAATTACCAATAAACTCGTTGATATTTCTTGCTGCAGCAGCCTCATTATCATAAGTCAAAGGTACCCCTTTAGGTTTACCTGTTGTACCTGTTGTAAAAAGGATGTCTGCAACTTCATTTCCATCAGAAAACAAAGGTGTAGAGAAATCAGCAGATAACTCTGCAAAGTCTTTCAATCTAGCCTTAGCAATCTCCTGCTCACTTTCATCAAAACCAACCAGAAGATTAGCATGCGTTTGTTTCACTATATAATCCAATCTAGTAGGATTCGTTGCAGCATCAATTGGTACCACCTTTAATCCAGCAAGGTGTGCACCAAAATATGCATATACAAATTCTATCTGCTTACCTGCTGCAAGGATAATAACATTTCCTTCGTTTTGTGATAATTGAGATTTGAAATAATCTCTTGCTCCCAATATGCGTTGACACAACTGAAGATATGTTGCAGATTTCTTTCCACTCTTTACAGCTAACTTATCGGGCTGCACGGCCGCCCACTGCCATATTTGTTTTTCGATACTTTCTAACATATAAATTATTCTTTGTGTTATATATTTCTATTGTATCGTCTCTCTTATGTTCTTTGAACTCTAAGATATATTATTCTGTCAAATCCTCAATGAGACTAACAATATCAGATACATCCTCCAAGTCCATAATCATATCAGATGTAATCTTCACATTAAATTCCTTCTCCAACTGAGAGATAATCTCTACATTATGAAGAGAGTCCCACTCATCTGGTTCACCAATTTCGGTATCCATATCGATTTCTGTTGTTGGTACATTAAGTACACGAGCAATCAATTCTATTACTTTTTCTTCCATAATTTATTTTGTATTTAATATTTTACTATTTTTATACCCTTGAGCCACACTTTCTTAAACTTCTATCTAAGACGGTACTGAGGTATCCTCACTGCTTTCAATTTCGATAATAGCAAATCTATCGCAGTTTTTTTTCCAAACTTCTTAATTCTCTGTTCCTCTTTCAATGAGCAAACAAGTAGCTGTCCGTGTTTCTCGGCTACAATATAGCCATCCAAGCCTTGAACTACCACCTTGCTTTCATCGGCTGCATGAACGACGCAGTTCTTGCATTCATACAAACGGATATCCTTGCCTACCTTGGCATTGCCAGCCTCATCCTGTGGAAGTAAGGTGCGGAGACTGCCCCAGCTGCCTAAGTCGCTCCAGCCGAACTCGGCTGGCAAGGTATAGATTTCCTTCGACTTCTCCATCACGGCATAGTCAATGCTTATCTTCTCGCAGGTTGGGAAGAGTTTGCCAACTACCTCTTTCTCCTGTTCGGTATAGAAAGAAGGTGCCATCTCGTCCATGATGCTGGCAAGCTGAGGCTGGAAGGTGCGGATTGCCTTACTGATGGTATCAATGTTCCATACGAAGATTCCGGCATTCCAATAGTAATTGCCGGCAGCAAGATATTGCTCGGCTGTCTCCAGGTTTGGCTTTTCCCTGAAAGCCTCAACCTTGTAGATTTCATCTACGGATGTTGGCTCTGCTGAGGCTATATAGCCATAGCCTGTTTCTGGGCGGCTTGGCTTGATACCGATAGTAACGATGGCGTTCTTATCGGATGTATAGCTCAATGCCTTGCTGAGCACTCGCTGATACTCCGAAGTATTAATGACGAGGGCATCGGATGGTGTCACCATGATATGGATTCTCAGCCAAATACTTTTCGATATAATCGTCCTGGATAGGAGAAATCTTATTGTTGAGTTTCTACACCTTCTCTGGGATTACATCTACTGCTGTTACATGATGGTGCTGAGATAACAGCGTTGCTATACTCAGACCTACGTAGCCGGTACCGGCTACTGCTACTGTTATATCTTTAAAATCATTCATAATGAAATTATTTTTTCTTAGTTATAATATTCCGAAGTCTTCCACCCCCAAAGCATCCTATAAGACTCGGCTCGTGTATAGCGACACAACCATCATAAAGAGCATTCGGAAGTAAAGAAGCAGCGTATTCTTTGCTATTCGCTTGTTGTTATTTGATGATTGAGTTGACATTATACCTTTTTCTTTGAACAACATGTCCAACTAAACACTTTCTTTCCTATCTCTTTCCACTCAGACAACTGAGATTGAGTGAAATCTGCTTCCCTGATGTTTTTCCACTCATTGTCATCCAATAATGAGTCAAGTAGATTCTTGCCACAACCTGGCACCAAAGAAGTTTTACCATGAACTTTATCGCAATAGTCAGAATAAGATTTGTCTTTAGCAAAATCTATTATTTCATCCCAATCAATAGTAATTCTTGAAAAATTACTTTTCCAATAATCACGACTATCTTTCTCATATAGAATTTGATATTTAAGACCTTCTTTAAAATCAAAATAAGAAAGGTCAGAATCTCTGAGACATGCTATATCAGAATTATACTTTTTCACAAGTTTTATTGGTATCAGATTTTCAATTTCTGAGACATTAAGCAGTATATAATAATCTGCATTATAGCGATTATGCCCTAAGAATTTTATGCTTTTAGCCGTTTTTCCTATTTTATCATTAGGATAACACTTATCACTATCTGCTATGGCAAAGATAAAGTTGTCGGACAAAATACTATCATTCTTCAATGCATTTCCGAAATCAGAACCACCACCTTTCCAAGTTTTATACCTTGAAGCCATATTTAATATTCTTTCTTGAGAAAGATAATAATTGCAAACAATTTGGTAGAACTTACCATCTCTCTGGTTTTCTGTACAGAGAAAAGTAGGAACACCAAGCAAGAATGTATCTTCTTCAAAAGGATTAATTTGAAGTTCTTTTCCTACTCTTGAGCAATGCTTAGACTTCGATATAACAGCATATATATCTAACTTAGCTATCAAACCATCTACATCTATGCGTTCCTTTTGAAGTTTTTTAAATTCTGTCATGGAATTTTCATCCAAAGCAGCCTCCAAAGTTTTCCTATCCTCATCTGTTAATTGACACTTCAAATAAACCTTATGACTATTAGTTCGGGAAGCGGTCATTAACTGCACCATTATGTCTATAGCTCTTTCCCGCTCCTTGCCTCGTTGCTGATGAAGTATCACATCAACAATATCCCTTTCTACTTTAATAAACATCTTCTGATAAAAAACCAGTTGGCCAATGTTCGACAAAACCACGCTCATTATATTGAGCTTCTTCTATGTAATTCTCATAACCTTCTTCTGCCGCATTGAACAGAACAATATTAGCCTTGTCCTTATCCAAGTTATTCTGTTCTATCTCAATGCCAACAGAATTCAATATTGCTTCGCTATGAGTCTCTATAATAAATCTCATATTTTTTCCAGCCTCACTTGCAATAACCTTCGCTAACATCGCTCCAAACTTAGCTTGCATTCTCGGATGTAAATGCAATTCAGGCTGCTCTATAACTATGAACTTTGGAATATCCCCATCACCTCTATAAAATATAGAACGGCGAGAAGGAGCCTTAATTGCATTCCAAATCATCGTAAGAATCGGCAATAACTGTGTATATCCAAATCCTGTGTCCACAAGATTTCTTGGAGAGTTGACACCATCTTTTATCTGCAACTCGATATGACCTTCATGCTTAATTACATCTATAGAAAACTCAAACAAAGAAGAAGTCCAATCTTGAAATAACATACGATCTTTCTCTGATAAATTAGCAAGATACATAGCTAAGTTTTTGCCATCAGATTCGATTTCATCTACTGCATAATTCTGATATCTATAATATCTCTCTGTAGAGACACGCAAAGGACGTACATAAGTAATGCATGTACTCATATCGAAAAGATAATAATTGATATTCTCGATAAATTCATTTAAGTGCATAAGAATATACATCTCATTCAGCACTTCATCTTCACCTTCAATATTGAGACTTTTCAAATAACGAGAGCTTACTTTTTTGTCAATCAAGTAAAAAGCATCTTCCAATTCCATTAAAGGATATGACTCCTCATTTTCTGCTGTCTTGATATTTTTCCTAAAAAAATCGAGAGACTTTCGGATTACTCCCATATATAAACTATCTTCTCTATCTTCGTATATACGTGGAATCAAGTTAATCGCATTATTACTCAAAGCAGGATGAAACTTTGCTTCTATGCCATGCCCATTAATTATAATCTGTGTATTTTCGTCTTCTGATATCAGAATTTGAACGACTTGATCCAAATACTTTATGACAACCAACGAAAAATAGTCTTCATTTTCTTTTCCATTCGTTTTCTTACCTGAAATTTCGAGTTTAACCGAAATCTCAACAGTTTTGGCTATATCCTCTTCCGACAATCCCTTTACATTTGCACGTCTTCTAAATCTTTGGAAACGTAAATTTTGTGACGAAAAAGTAAAACTTATATCAATGTTTCCTTTACCATTATGCACCGTATTAAGAAAATCCTTGAAGTCTACATCCGAAGAATACCACAGAAAAGTTCCATTTCGATTCACACCCAAACTTTGCTTAAGCAATGGGAAGAACTTTAAAAATGAACTCTTGCCACTACTATTAGCACCTACCAAAAAGGTAATAGGCTTAAGATGTATAACACCTGTGTCTTTGAATTTTCTGTAATTTGTCAATTGTAATGTATCCATAACATCTAATTTATTAGTTTGACAACAAATTCCAATCTAAGCAATTCTTGCATATCTTATCAATATTGCCAGTAAACTCTTTTGTGTCCAAGAAATAGCTTGGATAAGCCTTTCTAAGCTCATCCACCTTACTAACAGAAACCAATACTGCTGCATTTTTGCCATCTTGTAATTTGCTTTCAATTTCTGTATATTTTTCTGAGGCCAACTTTTCTTCATTCCTTTTAAAGGAAGTCACATTAACAGTTGTATTCTCAAAATTAATAAAAATCAAATAGTATGAATATTCCTGAGTTTTATCTTCTGTTTCATGGACACTAACATTCAACGCTTTCAATATATCAGAATAGTGATATTTTTTGTTTCTCCAATAGCAATCTACCATCAATTCTTTCATCGGTATATTGGCAAAACTACGAGCTACAGGCAATTGTTCTTTAAAACAAAACAAAGCACTAACCACCTTGAAAAAATCCTGCCACTCATCATCTCCTTGACTTGATTTCAAGGGTGTATTAGTGTATAACGCCGCTGTTTCCACTGCTGTTGCCCATAAGTGTTGAAGTCGTGTGCGTATCTGCAACTCTATTCTCAATCCATCATAGTCCTTGTTTTCACAATGGTATATGTAAGCAAAATGTATACTGCGATAGCCACTGTCTTTTGGCTCATTGACATAATCGTACATTCTTCTACACTCAAAATCAGCAATTGGCAAGCTACGTAAAAGTGCCTGTAAGCGGAGCAATTCTTCCACAGTATTTATGACTATCCTCAAACCGCCAATATCTTGCATCCCACCTAATCCCATTTCTGGATTCAAGTCCAATTTATATTGGATAGATGTCAAACGCTTCAATCTTCTGGAAATCAAAAATGGGCGAATATTATTGAAATCCAAGAAGGCCACAATCTTTTGTTGTAACATATCCAGAGGAATTAAATGCAAACTTCGCCAATCATTAATCTTCTCAATTGCCTGCTTGAAAGTTTCTTGGTCGGTTGCCGTAAGCATTATTTTGCCAGTCTTATCTATTTCCTTACGAGAATACTTCATATTTTCAACTCATTTTGTGAAGAGGAAATTTTGTTATATCTTTCAGACGTTTCTCTAAATTATAAAAATCTGAAGATATGTAATTTGCCTCCAATTCCTTTTCTCGACTTTCATATCCAGCATGCCCTCCATCAATATCATAGCCACATTTCAACTTCTCATATTCATTACAAGTCGGTGACGTGATATAAAATATCTCTGACAATTTTGGGCAATGATTCTTATTAGATAAAACATCAATTGGGAACAAGGCGATATTACTAAGCATCCAAGTTGGAAATTCAAACTCATCAGTTTTCAAAGAAGAAGTATAACATATGCCATATACGAAACTATCGTCCTTCCTCGTTTCTTTCTTGTCATTATGAGATATAATCCATTCACTCACCAACTGAGGAACTATATACTCTGGCTTAAAAACAGCATTTAAATTCTTGACGATTACCATTGAAGCAATCAAAAGTGGCATCAAAAACAAAACTGCTTTAATGTCTTCGTCATATTTTTCTTTTGAAGGGATACGCATATTCAACAAAGCTATTTTCTTCTGAGTTTCAATACGAGAAAACATACATAAATCAAAATCTACCCTATGCAACTCTTCCCAACATGCATAAGTTGTTGCGCCAACATACAAGCAAGGATAACCAGGGAAACTATAACGCTGTGTCTTGACGATTCCCCGTTTATCAAATGGTATATGAAACATATCCTCATACGTAAATTTACCATTACCACTATGAGTTCTCGCCCTAAAGAAACTAATATGCTCACCCAATATAGTTACAGGAAGCACCTCACTCAACCCTTTATGACCAGATGTACCATAGAAGAGATTGGACAATTTACTAAAAGCTTGTGAATGCAAACCCTTATATTGTGCCTTTACTATTTCTTTCAATGTCTCACAAATATGAGTAACCTCTTTCTTGACTTCCATTTCCACTTCTGGAGTATCATCAAGATAACTTTGATATGTTCGAAAACAATCGGATAATAAAACACGAAATTCTTTATCGTCTTTATTTTCGACTGGGAGCATAGCAATTAGCTTATCATATAACTCATCTTTTGTCATTGTATGATAATTTTTTATTTTCTAACTTAAATGAATCGACTCTGCTATTACCATTTTAGTAAATCACCGTTAGAACGTAACTGCTGATTTTCAGCAGTTAGCACATCCAACATTTTTCCCAAAAAACATATTATTAATTGGTATTGTCAAAGCTACCATTTAGGCAGCCTTGACATTCACCTTTTTGTTCGAGTTATAATTACATGAGATTAGGGACATGAAATCTGCTTTTTTTCCTTCTATGTTCATAACGTAATCACCTTATTAATTATTGTTTTGTTTCGACTCCCCTGTCCCCCTCTTGCGAAGAGGGGGGCCTTAACCCACTCCCAAGCCCTCGCCCTTTCCAAAAGGGCAAGGGATGAAACCGCCCTCCGGTGCTCAGAACCGCTACGCTATAAGGTTGACGGGGCATCAAAGCCCTCGCCATGTTTTGCGGGATGGGACCGCCTGAATTGTTCCCCATTGCAGTATCGCTCTGCACTTGTCGCCACTCGAATGAGGAATATTGTTTTATTCTACTTTTGAGAGGATTACTTCTGGGGAGGTTCCCATCAGGGTTATGGCGGAAATCTTATGACCGCCATTGGCGTTTAATGAATGACCACAATGATAGAGGCTGTCATCTATGATAAGCCAGCGATCATGAGACTCGTTGCGCCATTTTCTAATATCTATATGATTATCGGGGAATAGGCGGTCATGCTCATCCATGAGACGTTGCATTCCTTGACCTACACCAGCAGTATAAACCGTTGCTGAAACTTTTGGTTTACGAACATCTAATACACTTAGGGTTAGCGATGAAACATAGCCATCTATGATGATTACACGATGATTGGCTGTACGAATCAAGTTCTCCAAAGCAACTCTTGCTGTATAGAAATCACCTTCGAAGAAGACCATCTCGGCAGGAGGAGTGGAGGTTCGAATGAAGAAATCGAGCTGCTGTTGCTGCTTGGCTTGGACGTCCTTTATTCGTTGCATCTCATCATGCTGCAACATAAGTTTGCCATCAATACGTTGCTCCATTTGAAGCATCTGCTGATGTACAGCATATCCACGAAGAAGATATTCCTTCAAGACATTGTTAGCCCATTGACGAAAGCGAATACCTTGATGACTATTTACACGAAAGCCGACGGATATAATCATATCAAGATTATAGTAATCCATATTGCGTGTAACCATACGATTGCCTTCTTTTCTAACTGTTCGGAATTTCCGAACAGTTGCTGACTGCATCAATTCTCCTTGCTGATAAATATTAGTAATGTGCTCACTAATATTAGCTTTACTAGAACCAAAAAGTTCAACCATTTGAGCTTGCGTAAGCCATACCGTATCTTCTTCTATTTTTACTTGAAGAGAAATGCTTTCATCTGGTTGATAGAGCACTATCTGTGAATCATCAGCCATAAGCTGTATATTATTGTCGTTTGCCATAATCATACATTTTTATTGCTAATATAGCGACAAAAGTACGATTTTATTTCGTAATCACCAAGGATTTAAGAGAAAAAATGCATTTATTAACCTATGCTTGGCTTATGGCTAAACATTACAACACACAGAATGATTCTGCTTCCTTACCAGTTCTGCGGCGATAGTCATCGCGCATACACTTTTCCATTTGTGCTATGTATTCTGCCTTTCGCTCCCTAGAAGCCTTGAAGTGACACATAAAATCTGCCTTTTTTTCTTCTATGGTCATAACGTATATTTTTTCGACTCCCCTGTCCCCCTCTTGCGAAGAGGGGGTCCTTACCCTATACCCAAGCCCTAAATCCCTACCATAGGGATTAGGGATGTAACCGCCCTACTGTGCTGTTTTTCTAAAATCATCCCGTCCTTCTTTTTTGATAAAGCGAGCTGCACTCGGCAATTTGAAAGCAAGCTTTCATTGCACTCATTGGCATCGCTTTTTCCCATTAAAGAAGGCTCCACCTCTCATCTCGGTCTTCTTCAATGGTCTTTACACCCCCTTCGGTTCCCCCGTTAGCGGGGGACAGAAACCTCAGGGAAGAAGAGGAAAACCGCCCTCCGGTGCTCAGAACCGCTACGCTCTAAGGTTGGCGGGGCATCAAAGCCCTCGCCATGGGTGTGCGGGATGGGACCGCCTGGGTATAACTTGCTATTATCTTGCTAAAGGTACTGGGTACTACTCCTATTTTAAAACCACCCTGTTTTGCAATAAGTCACAAAGAGAGCGTAACGTTTTTTATGTATAAGGGCGAATCGTTCAGCATCGCATGCTTCGTATCTTTCTTTGAGAGATTGGCATGCTCTGTAGGAATCTTCCAATCGATACCGAGGGTATCATCGAGAATATAGATACCACCATCTGCCTCAGGATGATAGAAGTTGCAACCTTCTCTTCAAACTCTCGCTCGCTGAAATGGCTGAATTTGATATCAGGGATAGCATATGGGGCACTTTTGCCTGGTTCCGAAAGCATCTTATAAACATCGGAGCGAAAGCGGATTTCATTAAGATTTTTGTCCTCAACTCTCACAAAGACAAAGGTGGTAAGAAAACAGCCTCACGGACAACACGTTTACCTCGACTGTTTATCATGATACGTCTTTCCAAAGTGCGTCGGATCTGTTGCTACAAAACCATTTTCAGCTACATATCCTTCACTTTTTGCCACGGCTTCGCCGTCGTCCCCTGCAATAGTGGACGTAACCTGTGAGTGTATATTTGTCTCTTTCATCATGCGAATCAAGTTCGTTTTTTGATGACGTTCATCTGAATCTCGATTTAAGAGACACAGAATCTCCTTGCAAAAATACGAAAATTGTTGGAAACTAGCAAATTATGCGTGTTAAAAAATTAATATCATTCTACGAAAATCAACATTATTTTACTATTCTTTTCGTACATAATTTCCTAAGTCGTTGATTGAACGAAAGTTTTCGGTTTTTCTGTATCTCTCATGTAAAGATTCAGGAAAAATGGTTCATTTTGGTTCATTTTACAAAATCCCTCTTTTTATTCTTTTTTGTGGCTCATAGGGCTGCCAGTATTTTGGCGTTGGCATCATCTACTTCTGAGCTTTTGATAGAATTGAGATAGATTTGTGTGGTGGTTTCTCCATCTTTCGTTTGGTTGCAACCTTTGTGATGATGACAGATACACCTGATACATCCTAACCAAGCCTTCCCTTCTCAGAAAGGAAGGATGTAACCGCCCTACTCGGTACTGTTTATGCCCCACCTGTCCCTCCCCAGCGGGAGGGTCCTTACCCTATACCCAAGCCCTAAATCCCTACCATAGGGATTAGGGATGTAACCGCCCTCCGGTGCTCGGAACCGCTACGCTATAAGGTTGGCGGACCATCAAAGGTCTACGCCATGGTTGTGCGGGATGGGACCGCCTGGGTATAACTTGCTATAATTTGCTATAAACTTGCTATAGCTTGCAGGTTGGGGGTGCATAGGAACAGCTTGCAGATTGAGACCACCATTTTTGTTCCTCATTGCAGTATCGCTCTGCACTGGTCGTCGCTCGAATGAGGAATATTATTTTTATTCTACTTTTGAGAGGATTACATCTGGGGAGGTGCCCATCAGAGTTATGGCGGAAATCTTATGACCGCCATTGGCGTTTAAGGAATGGCCACAATGATAGAGGCTGTCATCTATGATAAGCCAGCGGTCATGGGACTCGTTTTTCCATTTTCGGATGTCGATATGATTATCGGGGAAGAGGCGGTCATGCTCATCCATGAGACGTTGCATTCCTTGACCTACACCTGCAGTATAAATAGTCGCTGTTACTTCAGGTTTACGAACATCTAACACACTCAGGGTTAGCGATGAAACATAGCCATCTATGATGATTACTCGATTATTGGCAGAACGAACCAGGTTCTCTAAAGCAACTCTTGCTGTATAGAAATCACCTTCGAAGAAGACCATTTCTGCAGGAGGAGTGGAGGTTCGAATAAAGAAATCAAGCTGCTGTTGCTGCTTAGCCTGGGTATCCTCAATATGGGTCATACGCTTGTCCATATTCTCCTGTAAGGCTATCAAGTGACGATTCACGGAATAACCTTGGAGAAGATATTGGCGTAAAACAGATGTAGCCCAAATACGGAATTTTGTACCTTGTACGGACTTTACCCTATAACCTACAGATATTATAACATCTAAATTATAATAATCAACTTGATATGTTTTGCCGTCTGAGGCAGTGTAGGCAAATTTTGCCCAAACTGATTCTTTCTGCAATTCTCCTTCATTAAATATAGTTCGCACATGCTTGCCAATAACACTCCTATCACGACCAAATAGTTCTGCCATTTGGTCTAAAGAAAGCCATACCGTATTGAAAGCTTCATCTATTCTTACATGGAGGGAAATACTTTCATCTGGTTGATAAAGAACTATCTGTGAATCATCAGCCATAGGCTGTATATTATTGTCGTTTGCCATAATCATACATTTTTATTGCTAATATAGTGACAAAAGTACGATTTTATTTCATAACTACCAAGGAATTAAGAGAAAAAATGCATTTATTAACCTATACTTGGCTCAGGGCTAAACATTACAACACACAAAATGATTCTGCTTCCTTATCTACTTTTTTTCTTCTATGGTCATAACGTAAGTTTTTTTCGACTCCCCTGTCCCCCTCTTGCGAAGAGGGGGTCCTTAACCCACTCCCAAGCCCTCGCCCTTTCCAAAAGGGCAAGGGATGTAACCGCCCTCCGGTGCTCAGAACCGCTACGCTCTAAGGTTGGCGGACCAAAGCGGTCTACGCCATGTTGTGCGGGATGGGACCGCCTGACTGTTATGAAGATCAGCGCTTACGTCCTTTACCAAATAATTCAGAATGCGAACCTAAACGAACTAATTCTATTGCATTATTGTTCTTATCAAACCAAATCAAAAGTGTATCATTTTCTATATGGCATTCCATATAGTTCTTCCAGTTGCCTTTCAAAGAATGAGGATTATATTCTTCCGGTATCTGATTGCCTTCTGCCAAAAGCTTAACTATCCCCATAAGCGTTTCTACAAATTCTTTATCATTCTTAAAACGCTTATAATCTTTCTTGAACTGCGAGGTCTTTCGAATTTCTTTCATAAAGCCTATTCCTCCATTGATGCCATGAAACTTTCTAAGCTATCTACTCGAACTACTCCCGCATCATGACCACTCTCAGCCTCTTTCATTGCTGCCAAAGTTTCTGCGTTTGGAACATCTTCCAAAGCAGCACTCCTTGAAACTGGGGAGTCTGAAACTATTTTAACGCCTCTCATAAGAGAGAGGACATTCTTTAATTGCTCCAACAAAGATGGACTATCTATCTGTAATGTTAACTGTGCCATAACTTCTATATTTAATTCGCAGCAAAGATAAGGGTTTTCTGTGAAACTACCAAATTTTTGGAGGAGTTTTTGATCCTTGCTCTAATCTCCCACAGATTTGGCTTTACTTCCCACTGGTCAGTGGGTCCGGTGGACAAATCTCCCTTCGGCCGCCGATTTTCAATTCACGGATTTGCACAGATACTCTCGTTGCAGCAACGGTTCTCACTAAGCTTCGCAGCAATAGATATTTCTCTGCACGCGAATTACGCATTGATTTTACTGAACACGAATTGCACGAATTACACGAATAAGGTATATCACCAATACAGCGTCCCCACTATATTATAAGTAGTTACACCTATCAGTTTTTTTGAAAAAAGTTATTTTTGTATCGTTTTGCAGAAGATAAGCTGCACTCGGCAATTTGAAAGCCAGCTTTCATTGCGCTCACTGGCATCGCTTTTTCCCATTAAAGAAGAAATTTTTCTACCTCTCCGTCTCTCCTGCAAGGAGAGCTCCACATCCTAACCAAGCCTTCCCTTCTCAGAAAGGAAGGATGTAACCGCCCTCAGTGCTATATCTGCCCCACCTGTCCCTCCCCAGCGGGAGGGTCCTTACCCTATACCCAAGCCCTAAATCCCTACCATAGGGATTAGGGATGTAACCGCCCTCCGGTGCTCGGAACCGCTACGCTCTAAGGTTGGCGGACCATCAAAGGTCTTCGCCATATTGTGCGGGATGGGACCGCCTGGAGAAAAAAACAAGTACTTAGAACGGCAAGTCATCGATGGAAAATCACCTTATTCATTATTTAGAAACTTACACATCCTCTGAAATAATTGCGCAAGCTACGACCTTTACTATTTTGGTTGTAGTTCCTGCATCACTTTTTCGAAATATTTCCTTGTTTCCATAATTCGAATTTTTAAGAATTCAGATGCAAAAGTAAATACTTAATGTGTTAAAACCTTACGCTGTAATGGTGATATACTGTTTTAAATCTTGAAAAGTCGAACTTATAAAATGAGAAGAAAATCATTTGCCAATTACAAGAACTTCCTCTCGTCCTTCGTTACTTCTATTAAGAGCAAAAGGCTTCTTACCTAATGACAACACTTTAACATGGTCTTTAAATTCTTTCATGATGCAAACCAAGTCATCTATAGAAGGATAACCATTTGTTGTATAAGATAGAACCAAAACCGATTTATGATAACGAGCAAATAACTTTCTCAAATTCTGTGAAAATGATGCCTTATCTTCGAATTCACTTTCACAATTTAGCCCTATTTCCAAATTTGCCTTTTTCCTATTAATTTTTTGTTCTATATCATTATAATGCATTAACCCCTCTAGAAAATGATAGCGAGAATGATAGCTTATAGGAGTACCATTATTAAAATAAGGTGGATCTATATATACTAAATCATAACTTGTATCACAATCTAGAGCATCGAGATTTGATATTTTGACATTTTTAAGTTGCTCAAACTGATATGTATTCAACTCATTTACGAACTGTTTGAATAACTGCTCAAAACTCTTTTCCCATGTTACATAGTTGCCAAATGACGACTCACTATGATTAATTCGTAGATTCAAATTTTTACGATGAAATAGATTAAAAGGGCGCTTTATTAAACAAGACTGAAATAACAAGTAATAAGCACACGCTTTTTTTTCATTCGATAACCGTAAGATATTCTGAACAATTGTATCTATTTGCCTATTTTCCTCGTCAAGATAATATATACCCTGATAGTTACGCTCTATGATATTATCATAAAACACCATAGGTTCTCTATTTAATAATGCCAAAGCCTCAGACTCGCTCAACGTATTCTTTGGTGTAGCCAAAAGAGCCTTAGCAATCTCACAATTAAAGGCAAATAAGTCATTATAACAAACCTGCTTTCCTTGTGCTAGCATATAATAAGATACAATACCTGTTCCACCAAATAAATCAAGAAAAGTATCAAACTCAATACGAGACTTCTTTAGGGCAAACCAAATTTCTTCCACAACTCTTCTTTTAGAGCCGTAGTATCGGGTTACGGGTAACTTCATTCTTTAAAAACATCTGTTAAAGTTGATTTTAACTTAGCATATGATAATTCTGTAAAACATATTAAATCATGTGTATTATCAATTGGTACCTTAAAACAATAAGGGATATTATGTAAGTCTGTACGTTTTTTATTATAACCTTCTGGCAAATCTTCTTTTTTCACCGTCTGACTAAAAACATTCAATTCTGGATTACTAAAATATCCAACTATAAGAAATCTTAGATGTCCATCAATCTCCTCAAAGTCTCTAATTATTTTCTTACATTTGGTTATATACTCATTGATAAGACGAACGGATAAAGTTGTCTTTGCCTCAACATAATAAATATTGTTTGAGGTCTTTACAATGGCATCTAACTCGCAGTCTTTACTATTAGACCATTGGGCATGATAATTTTCTACATAATCTTCAATCGCACTCCCTTTAATATCACTAAGGGCTGAAAACAAGAATTGCTCAAAAAAGTTTGATATAAAGAATTGAGCTATTTTCGGTTTCAAAACCCATACAGATTTCTTTTCTATAGCACCTTCCTGTTTGTCATGAAGTTTCTTACCATGACTTTCAAATAAATATTTAAGTTGATAATCTTCATCCAATTTTACTTTCTGATATATGCCTAATACTGTAGACTCATTAGTATCAGTAGGCTCATCAATATAGAATTTATATGTATGAAGTTTTTTTAAATCTTCTATTATCAACATTCTATCAAAGTATTTCGTACATTGATCTGACAAAATATCAGATTCTATATATAAATTATCTTGTAATCTTGATATATCTGAAACCAGCTGATCATCTTTAGATGAAAGAAAAAACTCTTTAACAAGTTCAGAAATATTACTTTTCTTTTTTTTATGATCAAAGTTATACAACACTTTATACTTAATACACAACCAAATATAATCAAATTTATACTCTGGTTTAAGAAAACGACTATTTAACATGGGTTTTAACGGAAAGAAATAATTATCAACCAAAAGCCCAATGTTCTCATGTTTGCAAGTTTTCAAACTAATTGCAGCTGGTATTTCTGGAAAAGTATTACAATAATATGAAATGCGTTTTTTATTAAACCAAACTAATCCAGATTCCAAATCTTCAGAATCTAGGTCTTCAATATTTACATAAGAAGCTGGCAGTATCGGAATCTCAATGAGAATTGCTTGATCTTCATCTACCTCAAATCCGCAACCTATTGGGTTTCGTGGGATTTTGCTTGTAAAACGACAAAAATTCATTTTATTGTACATATTCCTTGCATAACAGAAACGTCGCAGACACAAAATCCCCTTACCCCATAAAGCGACTTGAGGTAATACGCTGGTTTAACCAGAAAAGCATGGTCTTTAACCAAAGTCTGTCTTGAACAGGTTGGCATAAGCATTGTTG
>NZ_JANDWX010000027.1:0-42996 GCF_024330485.1 Segatella copri
ATTAAGGGAGTAGTTCCTACCCATCCGAACCAGATTTGGGCAAGTGACATCACCTATGTTGAAACCAATGAAGGTGTGTGCTATCTCTCGCTTATAACAGACCTGTATTCCCATAAAATTGTTGGATGGGCTGTTGGTCCAACATTAGAAACAGTATATCCATTAGAAGCGCTTAAAATGGCATATAAAAGCATTGATGAAGAAACTGCAAAAGGACTCATTCATCACTCAGACAGAGGAAGCCAGTATTGCAGTCAGAATTATGTATCTATCCTAAAAAGTCATGGCTCACAAATAAGTATGACTCAAACAGGAGATCCTTTGGAGAATGCCATAGCAGAACGTGCAAACGGCATTTTAAAAACGGAATGGCTTTATAGGATGACAATTCCTACTCGTAAAGTATGTAAGAAGGAACTGACCAGGATTATTGCGTTTTATAACGACGAAAGACCGCATATGAGTATCGGTAATCAAACACCATCTGTTGCACATACTCAAGCGGGGCCACAGCAGAAAATGTGGAAAAATCCTTGGGAAAATTCTTCTAATTAGTTGAAAATGTGTATCTTTGCATTTGAAAGAATATCATCACCGTAACCTTTCTAGGGATAGCTCCTTAAAAAGAGTAACCTAGTTAGGTATAATGGGGATTCGCTGACAACCCATATAGTGATAAAATTAAAAATGCGTAACTCATTTAGTGATAAGAAAAATAGATAGTAACATATTTAGTTTAACCATCCTAAAGGTGACAACTTTTTCACGTATAAGACATAGTCCTTGTGTTTAGGATGCCTTTTCCAGCTTTTCTTATGTATCGCTATTTTGCTCGAAACGGGTCTTTTGATGCATTTTGCGCAGAATAGCCACTCTTTATTTTGCTCGAAATGATATTTTTACCCCATTTCGAGCAAAATAGCGTGTGTTTATTTTGCTCGAAACGATATTTTTTGTATATTTGCAGCAAAATAAACGCAAAGATTATGGCACAGAAAATTATCGGAAGAAAGCAGGAGAGTAAGGAACTCCTGGATCTTTACAAGGAAAATAAACCTGTTTTTGCAGTAATATATGGTAGAAGAAGGGTCGGTAAAACCTTTCTCGTAAGAGAATTGTTTCAGGATAAAATGAGCTTTTACCATACGGGCTTATCTCCTTACGAGTTAAGTGGTCAAAAAATAATGGAGCAACAGTTGGCTAGTTTTTACTCCAGTCTTGTTCGCTATGGCAGCAAGAGTAAGAAGGTGCCATCCTCTTGGCTCGAAGCTTTTGATGCACTCATCAATCTCTTGGAAGAGCAAGATGCAGACAAACGTCAGGTGATATTCATAGATGAATTGCCATGGCTTGACACTCCCCGCTCGGGATTTGTTACAGCATTAGAGCATTTTTGGAATGGATGGGCTGCAGGAAAGCAGAATATCATGCTTATCGTCTGCGGCTCTGCCACGTCATGGATTTCAGACAAGCTGTTAAACAACAAAGGCGGTTTGTTTGATCGCACAACTGATGAAATCAAGTTGCGCCCGTTTACATTAGGCGAATGTGAAGAATACTATCAGGCTAACAACATCGTGATGTCTAAGTTCGACCAGATACAATGTTATATGGCTACAGGTGGCATTCCTTATTATATTTCCATGCTTCAGAAAGGCAAAAGTCTGGCTCAGAATATGGACAGGCTTTTCTTCGAGCCTGCAGCCAAACTCGGCTTAGAGTTCGACCGTCTCTATTCTTCTCTCTTTACTAATGCGGAGGATTGCATGACTATCGTGCGCCTTCTGGCTCAAAAAAGACAGGGATATACGCGAAAAGAAATTGTTTCGCTTACAAAAATACCTAATGGCGGGGGGCTTTCTGCTACATTAAAATCACTCGAAGTGAGTGATTTCATAACATCGTATGTTAAGTATGATTATCCCAAGCGTGAGGTATATTTCCGTCTGACAGATTTCTACAGTAAATTCTATTTGTCATTTATTGATGGCAGAAAGACGACCAATCCGCATTTCTGGCAAGACAACCTGCTGACACCTGAGCTGACAGCATGGCGAGGTTTTACCTTTGAATCGCTTTGCTATTATCATCTGCCACAAATCAAGCAGGCGCTCGGTATTAGTGGAGTGCAGACAGAGGTGAGTCCCTGGAAAAGCAGAAAAGAGAAAGATGGTGCGCAGATAGATATGATTATTGACAGAGCCGACCGCGTCATCAATGTTTGTGAAATGAAATTCTGCGAGGATGATTTCTCCATCAATGCTGCTTATGATAAGAATCTGCGCCATAAACTGAGTACGTTTGCTGAAGAAACGAAATGCAGGAGTTCCTTGCATCTTACATTGGTTACTACTTATGGGCTTAAGTTCAACGAATATGCTGGTCGGGTACAAAGTGTCGTTACAATGGATGATTTGTTTAAATGACAGATACAGTTCTTTAGTGCAAGTAGCTTCGAGGGCAGATGAAAGTACTTACGATGGCTGATGAAAGTACTTACAATCGTTAGCGCAGCTATATTCGTTTTATTATGCCCGATTATTAGGTTAGCTGTTTTTCGGGAACAGCCGATGGGAGAACCGAAAATAGCCAACTGGCAAAATATAAACAGTCAACTGGTAAAACGCAAACAGCCGACTAGCGCATGAGTGGCTAGTCGGCTGTTTTACTGGAACAGTTATCGAAAACTCCTTTATTTTGTTTTCGTATAGGCATCCTGCCAAATACTCTTCACTCTTCACCAAAAGCCCCGAATCCCCTGTGTTTATCGGCATTCTGAGGGGTGAAGAGTATTCGGGCACTCTTCACCTACTCTTCACCACTCTTCACCCACTCAGTTCTGGCTGATTTGCAATCCTCCTATCAGTCTTTCGCCTCTGTTTCCGTTCCTGAAGGTGAAGAGTGGTGAAGAGTGGGTGAAGAGATAAAAACAACTCTTCACCCCTCGGAATGCCGATAAACACAGGGGCTCCCGGCCGAAAGGTGAAGAGTGAAGAGTATTTTGATGATAGCTTCGTTTATTTCTTAAACTGTCTTTGTTTTCGCCTTCCAGACGATGCAAGTCATCAAGACAGACATCAGGGCTGCGCCAATCCAGAAATAATTGATATAGGTAAAGTAGTAAGTCTCTACGCCATTTACCAGATGCTTGTTGCCCTCGATGAGCAGACCGCTCATGATGTCCTGGATGCCGGCACCCACATAACTCGCTACGCCGACAACGCCAAGAGCAGCACCCGATGCATTCTTAGGCGCAATATCTACCGCCATCAAACCACCAAAAGTTTTTGTTTCATCTTCTTTATCATATATTTCATTCCATTCGGAATGTTACATGATAGCCTGCCACATTGTGCTCGGCCAGTGAGAGATTGATGGATTGCATCATCAGCATCTGGCGGGAGATGGAGAGGCCGATGCCCGAACCTGATGGCTTGGTAGAGAAGAAGGGGATGAACATCTCCTTTGCCACATCGGCTGGGATGGGGGCGCCATTGTTGCTGAAATAGATGCCCGAGAATTGTGAACTCTCGATGCTCTCTGGATGTTTGTGGAAGCATCGAATGTCGATGGCTGAGGCGTGAGCCTCGATGGCATTCTTGGTCAGATTGATAAATACCTGATGCAGCATGTTTTTGTCGGCAGACCAGGTGGCATCTTCAGGGATATGGATGTGCCATTCTATCTGAGGATAGAGCGGCTTGATGCCTTCCACGAAATCCTTGAGTGGGATGTTCTCGATGACAGGTTCTTGTAGCTGGGTGAGCTTGCGGTAGCTGTCCACGAAACTGGTGAGCGACTTGCTGGTGTCTCGAATGGCTCGGATGCCTTCCTCGTAGGGCGAGCCTTGGATGTCGGGATTGCTAAGATAGGCTTGGCAGATGCTGGAGATGGGGGCGGTGGCATTCATAATCTCATGGGTGAGCACACGGGTTAGCCTTTGCCAAGATTCCACCTCATGCTGCGCCACCAGTCTGCCGATGTCGTTCTCCATATCGTTGAGGGCTTGCTGCAAGGCTCGTTCTCCAGAGAGCAATCCCTTGGTGGATAGACGAAAGGAGTAATCGCCATTGCGGATAGCCTCTTGCATCAAGAAGGCACGGCTCTTCAGGTTGCGCTGATGGCGCAAGAAGAGATAGATGATACCTCCTATGACGAGGAGAATGATACCTATTATATATATGTGGAAGATGGTGTCCATATCAGATGTTGATAATCATGAATGATTGTGATGGAAAATTATCGCTTTAACTTGGCGTAAAGCGTTTGGCGAGTGATGCCGAGGAGTTCGGCGGCGCGTGAGATATTGCCGTGGCATTGATCCACAACCTTGTGAATATGAGTGCTCTCGATGCTCTCCAGCGTCTCTACTTCTTGGCTTCGGTCGATGGCATCTTTTAGGGTTCTGATGAGTTCGTCATTATCCCAAGGCTTGGTTACAAAGTCGGCGGCTCCGCTTTTCAATCCCTTGATGGCGAGCTGGATATCTGCGTAGGCGGTGATGAGCACCACGGGGATGTTGGCATGGAGACGGCGGAAGGTGCGGAGCCAAAGCAAACCTTCCTGTCCGCTGTTTACGCCCAAGGAAAAATTCATGTCGAGCAAGATGATGTCCACTGGCTCTTGTTGGAGCAGAGTGGGGGCGGTGTCTGGGCGAGGCAAGGTGAGAATCTTCTCAAAAGTGCCGCCCAGGCATATCTTCAGGGCTGTGAGTATCGATGGATTGTCGTCGATAACAAGTATTGTTCCGTATTTCATCTATTTGTGTTCTGTTATATCTTTTGTCTTTGTTTGCAAAAGTACACTTTTTTCTTGAATTAGCCAACAAAACGGAAGATGATGTGTGATTATCATACAGAAGAGTGTATGAATTTCATACAATCCGCTTGCCGCTAGCTTCTGATTCTTGGCAGAATCAAAAGGAATGATTACTTTTGCGTCAGAAAAAAGCATCAGATAGGATGCATCAGAAAAAGTATCAGAAAATAAAGAAACAACAGATATGAAAAGTTATTTTAAGTTCTTATCACGCAACAAGCTCTATACGGCTATCGAGGCTTTTGGACTCTCGATAGCCTTGGCTTTTGTGATGATTTTGGTATCTTACGCCTTCATGGAGTATCGGGTGGGCACGTATCAGCCAGATGCCAAGAATCTCTATGTGCCAGGTTCGGGCGATTATCTCGGCATGACCTTGGGTACAGCAAAGGAGTTCTTTCCTTCCATCCCAGAAATCAAGGAATGGACCCGATTTAGCGATTATTATACAGACAAGGGTGCTGTGGTGGATGGTCAATACTTTCATGTGCAGGCACGTGCCATAGATCCTAACTTCTTGGATATGATGGGGATGAAGTGCAGGGGATGCTCCGCTCACCGTGTGCTCACGGATAAGCACCAGGCCCTTATCTCCGAGTCTTTTGCCAAGAGGGCTTTTGGCAATACAAATCCTATTGGGCAGGTAGTTACATGCGATACGCTGCAATTCAAGGTAGTGGGCATCGTGGATGATTTTGGCAGGGAAGACTTGCTGGAATCCACCGACATCTTTGTTTCCATGAAATTTAAGGACGCAGATTTGTATCCGATGGATCAGTTTGGCGAGGTTGTTACCATCGTCCGATTGGCAGATGGCGCTGACCCAGAAAAGGTGAATGCCACGTTGCTCAATAAATATATGGGCTATTGGAAGAAATGGTGGAGTCGTGAGAAGACGACTGGCAGTTTCTTGTGGGGCTCTAGCTTGGTGCGCTGGGACAAGTTGTATTTTTCAGATATTACATGCTCGCATGTCCGTCATGGCAGCAAGACCTTGGTCAATGTCCTTTTGATTGTGGCACTCGTCCTCTTGCTTTCAGCCATCTTCAATTACATCAATCTCACCGTGGCGCAGATAGGCAATCGAGCCAAGGAGATGGCTACCCGCCGCCTGTTGGGTGAGTCGGTACTGGGTGTGGTATTGCGCTATATCAAGGAGGCTGCACTCTTCACGGCAGGTTGCTTCTTGCTGGGCATTTTGCTGGCTTGGGCATTCACACCTTTATTTAATAGCATCTTGGATACGAAGATTTCGCTCTTCTCTTCGCCTGCCGTTTGGGGATGCCTGTTGGTGGCTTATCTCGTTATCTCCTTGCTGTCGGGCTTGTTCCCAGCCATCGTGGTGTCTCGCTTCAATCCGATAGATGTGGTGAAGGGTACCATCCGCTTGCGCAGCAAGATGTGGTTTAGTAAAATATTCATTGTGGCACAGAGTGTTATCAGTATGTCGCTGGTGGTGATGGCTATCACGATGATGCTCCAGATGCGCCATCTCGCCAACATACCTTTGGGGTATCAGACGAAAGACATTCTCTGCATCTCCACCACTTTCGGATTTGATAATGTGGATGTCAGAAACGCAGCGTTGATAGCGAGATTGAAATCTCTGCCTGAGGTGGAGGAGGCTACGGCTATCGGCAACAATCCTGTCATCAGCTTTGCTAATGGAGTGCATGATGAGAAGGGAGAAAATTTAGCGTTCTTGCGATTGAGCGTATTGGATTCCATAGCGATGAAGATGATGGGCTTCAAGGTGCTGGAGCGATATTCTGACCCAACGCCAGGCAAAATCTGGGTTAGCGAGGAAGCCAAGCGAACCTTTGGCGTATCGAGCAAGAAACCATATTTCGGTAATCGTGAAGGCAAGCCGGAATATGAGGTTTGTGGCGTTGTGAAAGATTTCCACTGTGGCGATGCTCTTGATGAGTTCAAATCTGACAAATTTGGAAATCATAATGCGATACGTGTTCCTTCTAATCATGATGTGCTTTGGACCATCTTGGTGAAGACTCGTGGCGACCATGCCCAAGCCTTGGCTGCTATCCAGAGTGCCTGCAAGCAAGTGGCTAAGGAGCAGTTGGGCGTACCTACGGATATGGATACGGAGTATCTGGACGACACCTTGGCGGATGCCCTCAAGGAGAAGCGCAACATGATGGTGCTCATCATCACCTTCATGGGCATCTCCATCTTGATTTCCGCCCTCGGCTTGTTTGGCATGTCGGTATATTACGGCAACCAGCAGCGCCGACAGATAGCCTTGCGCAAGGTGATGGGTGCCTCGGTAGCTGATGCGGCATGGCAACTTTCCAAGCGATTCCTCATCACATCGTGTGTGGCTGTGGTTATCGCCATCCCATTGTGTGTCAAACTGATGCAAGAATACTTGATAGGTTTCAAATTCCGCATCGATTTCCCTTGGTGGACATTGGTAGCAGGAGCTATCTTCACCTTGCTGCTAGCCTTGGTATCGGTCTTCAGCTATACCCTGCGCACCGCTCTGGAGAATCCGATAGACTGCATCAAGATGGAATAGCATGATGAGCTAAGTAAACATTAAACACTACACATTAAACATTAAATCAAGATGATACGTACAGAGAATTTAACGAGAATATTTCGTACAGAAGAGATAGAGACCATCGCCCTGAACGGCGTGAACATCAATGTAAAGGATGGCGAGTTTGTAGCCATCATGGGACCTTCGGGATGTGGCAAGTCTACCTTGCTCAACATCCTCGGCTTGCTCGATACACCTACCGAGGGTAAGTATTGGCTGGGCGATGAGGAGGTAGGACATCTCAAGGAGCGTGAGCGCACGGCTTATCGCAAGGGTCGCATCGGTTTCGTCTTTCAGAATTTCAATCTGATAGATGAGTTGACGGTAGAGGAGAACATCGACCTGCAGCTCAAATATCTAGGCATTGGCAAGGCGGAGCGCAAGGAACGAGTGCTCGACATCCTGCGCAAGGTAAAGCTCAGTCATCGTGCCAAGCATTATCCCCATCAGCTCTCCGGAGGTCAGCAGCAGAGGGTTGCCATCGCCCGTGCCGTGGTGGGCAAGCCAAGCATCATCCTTGCCGATGAGCCTACGGGTAATCTCGATTCCAAGAATGGTATGGAGGTGATGCAGTTGCTCAGCGAACTGAATGATGAGGGTACCACCATCGTGATGGTGACTCACTCCAAGCACGATGCTACTTACGCCAGTCGCATCATCAATCTGTTTGATGGACAAGTGGTGGATGCGATGAATGATCAGCTTTAAGCTGCGGTTTCTGTCCAACAATTAGACGGTGGTGTCTAATTGTTGGACAGTTTGTTTAATGAGAGTTTTTATTTAATGGTTTGATTATCAGGAGAAATGCTGTTTTGGCACGGCTCTTGTCCTTATCATGACAAAATGAAGAAGATTATGAAAAGAATAGGAATATTGATAGGATGGTTGGTCTGGGCGGCTGGAGTCTCGGCACAGAGTTGGAGCCTTGACGACTGCATGGCTTACGCCGTGGAACATGCCACGGAGGTGAAGCGGGAGGTGGTGAATGCTCGCCAACGCAAGCAGGATTACCAGCATGCTGTGGCAGGATTTCTGCCTACCGTTACGGGCGGCGTGCAGGGACAGTATGCCTGGGGACGAAACATCGACCCGGAAACCAATACTTATAATAATGTAACGACATTCAACAACTACTATCAGCTTTATGCCGAACTGAATGTCTTCGATGGTTTCGCTACCATCAACGCCTTGAAGCAGGCTAAGTTGAGCCGGGATTATTCAGCCACGGCGATGCAGAAAATTCAGGACGACCGAGCCATCGACGTGATGCAGAAATATGTGGATGCAGCCTATGCTGAGGCAAGCATTCGGATAGCAAGCGAGAAACTGAACGAAAGCAAGCGGATGCTGGCTAAGATGATGCGACTGTATGAACTGGGCGAGAAAGGCCGACCGGATGTGGTGCAGATGGAATCGCAGGTGGCGGAAGACGAATACAATCTTACGCATCAGGAGAATGTGGCAAAACAGAGTCTGCTCGCCTTGAAATCCGCGATGAATTTTCCGGTGGATGAAGAACTGAAAATTCAGATAGCTGAAGAGCGGAATCTGAAGCTAAAGGCAGAAAATAAAGAGGTTTCAGCTTCTTATACAAATTCCGAAGCCATTTACCAGGGTTTCCAGCATATTTCTCCCGATTTGAAGTCGGCAGAATACGAAGTGGAGCGGGCACGGTATGATTATAAGATAGCAAAAGGCAGATTGCTGCCATCACTCTCTCTCGGTGGCGGCATTTCTACCAACTATTATAAGAATCTCTCTCAGAAAGGGCAATACGATGGGTTTGCCTCGCAGTTTCACAACAACCAGGGCGAATATCTCGCGTTGACCCTTTCCATACCTTTTTATAATAGCGACCGATGGCACAGCGTGAAGAAGGCACGCAACGACTGGCAACTGGCACAGGTGAACCTGGAGGAAACCCGTCGCAAACTTCACGACCAGATAGCCCAGGCGGTAATGGATGCAGAGGGTTACGCCAAGGAGTTGCATCAGATGCAGAAGAAGGTGGCCTCCGATTCGCTCGCCTATCACATGTCGAGCCGCAAGTTTGAGGAAGGAATGCTTTCCACCTTCGATCTTCATACCGCAGCCCAGACGCTTCTGGAAAGCAAAATCAAGGAACTCCAGATGCAGATGCTGCTCATCATCAAACAGAGGCTGGTTGCTTATTACCAGGGAGAAAATTTAATTAAATAAACCTGGAGAATGCAAGTGAATTCTTCACTTTTCGTTCTTCACTCTTCACTTAAATTATGGATATAAAAATAGAAAAGAAAAAATATCTCGTGCCTCGCAAGTATTGGGCATGGATTGGCGGAGGAGCGGTTTTGATCGCAGTCCTCATTTGGTTGGGATTGAGCAATTTCTCTTCCACCCTGAAGGTGGACAGGAAGGGATTGAGCATCGGAACCGTGGAGAAGGCGCAGTTCAACGATTATGTTTCGGTGGATGGTCAGGTGGTTCCTATCTCCGTGGTGCAGATCAGTTCCGAGGAAGGCGGTATCGTTCTGGAGAAAGTGGTGGATGAAGGTGCCCACGTGAACAAGGGCGATGTGATCGTGAAACTGAGCAATTCGAATCTCGACCTGGAGATTCTGAATGCCGAAAGCGAACTTGCCGAAAAGCAGGACATGCTTCGCAACACCCAGATATCGATGGAACAGGACCGTCTGAACAATAGCAACGAGGAACTGTCGCTTTCGCAGGATGTCATTACCAAGCGCCGTTCCTATCAGCATCAGGAGGCGTTGCACAAGGAAGAGCTCAATTCGCGCGAGGAGTATCTGAAGGCTAAGGAAGATTACGACCTTGCCGTCAAGAAGCATGCGCTCATCAGCAAGCGATTGAAGAAGGATGCACAGCTCCGCCGTTCGCAGATGGAGCAGATGGGTGATAATCTGGAAGCCATGCAGAAGAATGTGCAGCTGGTTCGCCAGCGCAAGGAGAAGCTGAACATCCGCAGCACCATTTCGGGCGAAATCGGTTTGCTTGATGTGGAGTTGGGACAGAGCATTTCTGCCGGACAGAAGATTGGAGTCATCAACGACCTCAGCGATTTCAAGGTGCAGGCGCAGGTGGATGAGCATTACATCGACCGGGTAAAACCGGGACTTACTGCCACTTTCGACCAGAACGGCAAGCATTATCTCCTGCAGGTCCGCAAGGTTTATCCCGAGGTAAGAGACGGTAGGTTCCGCATCGACTTCATCTTCAAAGGTGTTCGCCCTGACAATATCCGAACCGGTCAGACTTATTATGTAGATTTGCAGCTCGGTCAGTCGAAGCAGGCAATAATTATCCCTAAAGGCACGTTTTATAGTGTAACGGGTGGTCAATGGATCTTTGTATTAGACAAGAGTGGCAAGAAGGCTTATCGCCGCAAGATAACCATCGGTCGCCAGAATCCTCAATATTATGAGGTGATTGAAGGCTTGGAGCCGGGCGAGCAGGTTATCGTTAGCGGCTATGAGGCCTATAAGGATAATGATGTATTAGTTTTTAATTAGTAGTGATTAGTTAGTAATGATTAATTAGTAGTGATTAGTGATAAATTGGGCTAGCGCCCTTGAAACAGGATATTTGATATGAATCATATTATTAACGCATTCAAGAATCTGCCTCGAAGGGGCCAGCACAACTTCGTGAAGATTTTGTGCCTGGCGCTCGGATTGGCAATCAGTTCGGTAATTATTGCCGAGATTTATTTCGAGCAGACTTACGATACGTATTTCCCAGGATGGGAAAGGACGTACCAGATTTCAGAAGTGGGAACGATGGGAAGTGACGCAGAGGGGCAGAACCCTTTTTCCTATTTTGCAACATCAGGAGCCACAGCCCCAGGCATCAAGCAATATGCTCCTATGGTGGAGGCTGCAACACGAGTGGTAGATATTGGAGAAAACCAATGCAACTTGGAAAACCAAAAATCCATTTCTGCCAATATATTACTGGCAGATAGTTGCTTCTTTGATATGTTCCCACAAAAGATATTAGTGGGCAAAGCAAAGGATGTCCTCTCTCGTCCGCTCTATTGTATGATAGATTCCAAGATGGCTGCAAAGATTGGTGGCAATGTGGTAGGCAAGCATTTTATAATGCCAAAACATCCCGGCATCACTTTCACGATAGGTGGTGTGTTCGAGAGCTTTCCTTGGGGTGCTTCTCTACATGACGAGCAAGTTCTTTTGTCGCTAAGCAGTATCGGGGAAGTTTTGGGGTATGATGGAAGAAATAATTGGTTAGGCAACGACTGTTATAGCTCCTATATCCGATTGGCTAAAGGATGTCAAGCGAGCGAACTTCGTCCATACGTTGACAAGATGAGGAAAGACCATTTCCCTTTGAAGGAATGGAAACAATCAGGAATATCTTTGGATTATGATTTTACGGTTCTTAGCAAAGTATATACCCAAAATTCTTACATCAAGATGATGGGGTGGATTATGGGAATCATCGCTTTTGTGCTACTCTTTACCTCCGTGATGAACTATCTGCTCATCATCGTGGGCA
Source organism: Segatella copri (assembly GCF_024330485.1). Taxonomy (GTDB): domain Bacteria; phylum Bacteroidota; class Bacteroidia; order Bacteroidales; family Bacteroidaceae; genus Prevotella; species Prevotella copri_L. The sequence goes on from NZ_JANDWX010000027.1 coordinate 11,891, forward strand.
ACCTCGTGTCTCGTTCTCGTGAGATGGCGGTGCGCAAGTGCTATGGTGCAGAGCCGAAGAACATTCATGCGATTATCTTCTCCGAGGCTTTGGTGCATGTTGGGTTGTCGGTGATATTGGCTGCTATCCTCGTCTTCCTTTGCAAGGGAACGATAGAGAATTTCCTTTCTGCTCCTGTAAGTACATTGTTGTTTAATCGTGGCAGTTGGATATTGGTTGCCATTTGCGTCCTTGTGCTTTTGGTTGGCGGCTTGGTGCCGGGATGGCTCTACAATAAAATTCCAGTGGCGATTGCATTCCGTGGATATAGCGAGAATCGTAATCGTTGGAAGCTCGCCTTGCTCGGTATTCAGTTCGTTATCTCTGGCTTGTTGTTCAGCTTGCTCTTTGTGGTCAATAGTCAATATAATAAAATGGTGAATCTGAATCCTGGTTATGATTACAAGGATGTGGCAATCGTTTATGTAGAGGGAATCAAGCCAGACCAACGAATGCAATGCTTGTCGGAATTCAAGCATTTGCCGAATGTTAAGCAAGTGGCATCTACCTATTGTGTGCCACTGCAAAACTGGAGTGTAAATGGAAATAATTTGACTTTGCCAGGGGATGATCGTACTCGAATGATTATCCATGACACGCAGGGCGTTGATGACAATTACTTTGACCTTATGAGCATAAAGTTTGTACAAGGCTCTTTCTTCACGGAGCGAACGGATAGTAGTCGTCAAGTGATTATCGACGAGACTTTAGCGAAGAAGTTGACGAAGTTGGGGCATTGGAAAGACGGTGCTGTAGGCAAGAGAGTGTGGATTTCCGCACATTGCAACGAAAATGAAACGATGACAATCTGTGGTGTGGTCAATGATGTGAAGTATGGTACGGTCAGCACGGAAAATGCAGATTCAAGATCTGCTTCATTTGTTTATTTTTATTCAGCCACTCCTGCTTCTTATATGCTCGTCAAGTACAATGACTTGACAGAAGAGGCTTTGGCAGACCTAAGAGATAAGGTGCAATTGATGTATCCAAACAACAAAGTGGAGGTACTCGACTATGAGTCTGAGTTCAAGGCACAGTATGCTTCCCAGCTCCATTTCCGCAACGGAATCCTGGTAGCCGGCATCGTAACGATGGTTATCGCCCTCTTCGGATTGGTGGGCTATACGAGTGATGAGGTGAACCGCCGCCGCAAGGAGATTGCAATAAGAAAGGTGAACGGGGCGAAGGTGAAGGATATTCTTCGCATCTTCCTGAAGGACATCATGAAGATTGCCTTGCCTTGCATCATCGTGGGCGACTTGGGGGCTTGGCTGATAGCCAGACAATGGCTCATGTCGTTCAGCGAGAAGATTACGATGACGCCTTTGTTGTTTATCGGCGTTACCATCATCTTGCTCGTCATCATCGGGCTTTCCGTCGTCATCAACTGCTACAAGGTGGCGAATAGTAATCCGGTGAAGTATCTCAAGGATGAATAAGTCTCCCACAGATTTCACAGATTTAAGGGCGTATGCCCAAATTAAACATTAAACATTAGAAGAAATGATAAAAGTAGAGAATCTTTGCAAGTCATTCCGCACAGAAGATGTGGAGACGATTGCTTTAAATAACGTATCTTTCACAGTAGAAGACGGCGAGTTTGTCGCCATTATGGGACCATCCGGTTGTGGCAAATCCACCTTGCTCAACATTCTCGGTTTGCTCGACAACCCTACTTCGGGAAAATATTTCCTGGGTAATCACGAGGTGGCAAACCTGAAGGAAAAGGAGCGTACGGATGTGAGAAAGGGAGAAATCGGATTTGTGTTCCAAAGCTTCAACTTGATAGATGAATTGAATGTAGAGGAGAACATCGAGCTTCCTCTTACTTACCTCAACATTCCGAAGGCGGAGCGCAAGGCAAAGGTGCAGGCGATTATGAAGCGAATGGCCATCAGCCATCGTGCCAAGCACTTCCCTCATCAGCTTTCTGGTGGTCAGCAGCAGCGAGTAGCCATCGCCCGTGCTGTGGTCTTCGGTCCCAAGCTTATCCTAGCCGATGAGCCTACGGGTAACCTCGATTCCAAGAATGGTGCCGAGGTGATGCATCTGCTTACTGAGCTGAACCACGAGGGCACCACCATCGTCATGGTAACGCATAATGAGCATGATGCCAAGATAGCCCATCGCACCATCCGCCTGTTTGATGGACAGATTGTGGAGGCGGAGGGCAATCAGTAATTATTTGACTAAGTTTAATATGGCTTTTATAAAATCGTGTGATAAGCCAATAATTTCCAGGATGTCATTTTCGGAAATTTCGTAGGCGCAGTTGTAATCGGCTTTTTGCCTTAATTGGAACATACGGGCGAGGAAACTGCCATAAGAGATATCTACGATACCAGTCTTTACGAAGTGTAAGCTGAATTGGGTGTTAATGCCAGCATGAGTGTGGGCATTAACACCTTTTGCTATGAATAGAGCTTGTACGGCATGGAAGCAGGCATAATAATAGCGATTGGCTGCTAAATCCCAATGCTTTAGTTCAACCATTTCATCTGCTTGAGTTAAAAATCGCTTGGCTTTTTCTACTTGCAGACTGATTAATGTGTCTTTGTTTACTTGATCCATAACTTTTATATTAAACTAATGCCGTCTCGATTTACATTCTCGTAAAAAGGGGTGAAGTTATACGATTCCCATTCTTTCTTTGTGTAAAGAATTGGATTGATTTCTGTGCCGAGGTCGCAACCTAACAAGACAAACGGGTAACTTACTTTGTCATAGTCTGTTTGTTCCAGTTTGTCTTTGTCTAAAAGGATAAGAATGTCCCAGTCTGAATCGTTGCGAGCATCACCTCTCGCTCTTGATCCATACAATATAGCCTTGCTTCCTGAAGGAATAGCAGATTTAGCTATATCTTTTATCTTTAATATGGTCTTATCGTCGGTTGACATAAGCTTAATCTTTTATAATGGCAAAGATATGGTAAAAAAGCGAAAGTGCCAAACTTTCCTCCCCAAAATTATACTTTTTTATGGGATGATGATGCGGAAGGTGGTGATTCCCTGCGCCTTGTTCTGATGGAGCGAGAGACTGCCGCCGCTTACTCGCATAATCTGGCGGGAGAGGGAGAGACCGATTCCGCTTCCTTCCGGCTTCGTGGTGAAGAACGGGATAAAAATATGAGAGGCTACATCTTCGGGGATGAGACCAGCGTTGTTGCTCACGTCGATGATGATGGATTCCTGGGCGTTGGCATAGGCTTTGAGACGGATAAATCCCTTCTTGCTTGCCGCGGATTGCAAATCCGCGGAGCGGCATTCCTGCTTGTCTTCTCTTTCCTTTTCCCTGAAAGCTTCTACGGCATTTTTCAGAAGATTCGTTACAACGTGAGAGAGGAGGCTCTCATCGGTATAAACCAGCAAATCCTTGGGAGAAACTTCTATCTCTACTTCGTGGTTACAGAGCAGCGCCATTCTTTCCAGGAATGGTTCCACATAGAAGAGAGCAGGCTGAGGCTGGGGAACATGGGTGAAACGGCGATAGTTGTTGACGAAAGCCAACAGTTCTGTTCCTGTTTTGTGGATGGTTTCCAAGCCTTGCTTCAAGTCTTTATCCTCTGTAACCCGGGTAAGCAGAGTCTCGCTCAGCGAAGTAACCGGTGTGATGGTATTCATGATTTCATGGGTCAGCACACGAATCAGTTTAATCCAAGAATCCACTTCCTGGTTGCTCAGCTCATGGCTCACGTCGCTCAGGGCGATGATGCGCACGTGCTTGTCTTTCAGCATGGCTTGCGTCTCATGCTTTGCCAGGTGTTCATCCTTCAGCTTTCCTTTTACCTGGTTCATGTGGGTAAGCACATCCGTATCGAGCAACCGGAGGGCTGCCTGGTTGTGCTGCAGGATGTTGTCGTGACTATCCACCACCAGGATGCCCGTATCCACCGCATTCAGAATCTGCTCGTAGTATTTCTCCCGCTCCATCTGCTCCTCTCTCGTATGCTGCAGGAAGAGCTTGATGCGGTTGAGGGACTGGTGTAGAATATTATCTTCCTTAAACCTCTTCTCCGTAGGAAAGTTGAAGGAGAAATCCCCATTATCTATCGCATCAAAAAGGAAGGTTACCTTTTTGATGTTACGGCGATAGTGGCGGTAGAGGCGAATGTAACCCACTACAGCCACGAGCAAAAGCACGATAATTATAATTAGTTTATAATCCATATCGCTTAATCTTATTATAAAGCGTCTGGCGGGAAATGCCCAGTCTTGCGGCTACTACCGACAGATTTCCTTCACATTCCCTGATGGTTTTCTCTATCATTCGGCTTTCCATCTCGTCGAGCGTCTGAACCTCTTCCAGAGGCTTCTCTTTTCTCTGCTGGTTTCCGCCGTCAATATCTTCGGCAGAAATCATTCCGCCATCAGACAGAATCACGGCTTTCTCGATGGCGTGCTGGAGTTCACGGATGTTTCCGTACCATGGCAAACTGGTAAGTTTTTTCTCAGCCTCTTCCGAAAAACGGAGATTCAACTTATTATATAAATCGCCATATTGATGGAGGAATCTTTCTGCCAGCGGAACGATGTCTGATTTTCTCTGTCTCAGGGCAGGCAATTCCAGATGGATGGTATTGATGCGATAGAGCAGATCCTCTCTGAATTCGCCATCGTTTACCATCTGCTGCAGGTTGCGGTTGGTGGCGCAAACCAGTCGTACGTTGATGGGAATCTGCTTACTTCCGCCCACTCTTACGATGCTTCTGCGTTGCAGGGCGGTAAGGAGTTTTGCCTGAAGACCGTAGGATAGGTTTCCTATCTCATCCAGGAAGATGGTGCTGCCGTCGGCAAGCTCAAACTTGCCCGGTTTATCCACCTTGGCATCGGTAAAGGCACCCTTTACATGACCGAAAAGTTCGCTCTCGAAAAGCGTTTCCGTAATGGCTCCCATATCCACAGGCAGCATTTTCTTTCCACATCTTGTGGATAAACGATGTATCTCGTTGGCTAACACCTCTTTACCCGTTCCGTTTTCGCCCGTAATGAGGATGTTTGCATCGGTTGCTGCAACTTTTTCCACAATACTTCTCAAATTGTTCATAACTTCGCTATCTCCCCAATACATAGCGCTTTGCGCATCTTTTCCACCAGGTTTTCCACCATTCCTGTTAATAATGTTATCCACAGCCCTGTTCTTATCCCTAGCCTCTACCAGCGTGCGGATCATCTTCTCGTTTTCAAAAGGCTTCACGATGAAGTCGGCGGCACCTTCCTTGATGCCTGTTACGGCAAGTTGGATGTCGGCGTAGGCGGTAAAGAGCACCACTTCGGTTTTCGGGCTGAGGCTCTTGATTTCCCTGAGCCAGTACAATCCCTCGTTTCCCGAATTGATTCCGCTGGAGAAGTTCATGTCGAGCAGCACCACGTCGGGGTGCTCCTCTCTCAGTTTGGCTGGGATGGAGTTAGGGTTGGCGATGGTGATGATGCCATCGAATATGGGTTCCAGCAGCATCCTTACCGTAGTAAGAATGTTGCGGTTGTCATCAACAATCAATATCGTTCCTTGTTTCTTAATCATGGTGCAAAGTTACGAAATATCATAGAAAAGTGGTAATGTTTGTCTAATAATTAGACGAAAAAATGCCGATAATGGCGCCAAAAGTTGCTTTTCCGGCAGCTTTTGGCATCTTTATCGGCACTTGTTTATTCAAAATTCTGATTCCTGATGAGGAATTACTTATTCCAAAAGGGGAGTTACAGCTCTATCGGAACCACTATCTTTATGCTGAAGTTGCGGCCCATATTGTAAACGCCTCTTCTGCCTGTAACCTGGTTTACGTCAAGATACTTCAGACGGCTCAGGTGGTTCTGGTAAGCACGGTTGGTAAGGTTCTCGCCCGAAAGATAGAGCGAGAGAAGGCGCTTGCCATGGAGCTTCACGTCGGTACCGGCATACATATTTAATAAGGTGTACGATGGCGTAGCGGTCTCCGTATCGTTGGCTGCGAAATAATGGTTCTGGCGGAGATTGCAATCCATCTGTAGCTTTACGAAGAGATGGTCGAAAGTCTTGCCGTCGCAGACAAACTCATACCTTACATCCGAAACCCAGCGAGGGGCTGGGGTGAATGGCAGATACTTTGATTCGGATGGCTGATGCAACTGAACCGAGTTGACATACGAGAAGGTGTTGCCGATATGCAGATGCTCCACAGGATGGATGTCGATGCTCGCCTCACCACCCAGAATGCGGGCGTCGCCCGAAGTAAACTGATAGGCTGGCGTGTCGTCGATGAGGACAGGCTGATTGTTCTCATCTGCCAACTTCTCGCTATAGATGTAATGGTTGATGCGATTGGCAAACAGCGAGAGCTCTGCCGAAATGATAGGCGAAGAATAATCCAGACCAAGGTCGAATTGCCAGCTGTTTTCCGGCTTCAGACTGGTATTTCCCAATTCGTATCGCTGGGTTCCCTCGTGCACACCGTTCGATGATAATTCGCTGATGTTCGGAGCACGGAATCCTCTTGCCAGGTTCAGCTTCAGATTGAAATCGGGCAGGATTTCATAAGCCAATCCGATGCTTCCGGTTACTCCTTCAAAGTTGCGCTTAAAGGCTTGAAAACGGAATGAATCATTCGATTCAGAACGATGCGATTCTGCATCATCCTCTTCTCTCAAAGCCTCGCTGTGCAGATGGCGATGATCGTATCTGATGCCGCCGCTCAGGTTCAATTTGCCTATCTCCTTGCTCACCGTGGCAAACACACCATAATCGAAGAGATGATAGGCTGGAATCAGAAATTCAGAACCTTTATTAATCGACTGCTGCCACATGCCGTTGATGCCCGTAGAGAACTTCCATCCATTCATTTCCGGCGAGAGATAATGCAGGTCGTAATTCATGGTATGGAGCATGAAATCGAGTCCGCATTCCTTCGGATTCTCTTCCTCCTCAAACTCCTGACGGCGGTTCTGCTGATAACCCAGGAGGAACTTCAGATTGCCGTCGCCCAGGAACCAGGAATTATCAAGTACAGCCTTGTAATGATGAATCTGCTGATAAGGCATCGGCTTGCCGTAACTCTTGGCATCGTAGCCTTCCGGAATTTCCAGTTCGCCCGTTTTCTCATCTCTTTCTCCCTCTACGATGCCCGGAGTGAGATGATAATAATCGAGTGTGAGATGCGAATGCCCCTGGCGGTAGTTCCAGCCTAGAAGCTGCGAGAATGCTTGCTCTCTGAGTGATGAACCGAATACATAGCCATCGTATTTATTCTTATAGGCATGCGCCATCTTTCCGCTGTAGCGGGTGTTCCATACAAATCCGCCCTGGTTGCCGGCAAAGTTGAGCGAATAATCAAAAAGTCCGTTGTTGGTTTGATAACCCGTTGAGAAATTTGCTCTCATGTCGCCTTTGGCAAGGGTAGGAGCGGAGTGGAAGATGAGGACGCCTGCCATCGCATCCGATCCATACATGAGACTTGCCGGACCTTTCAGAATCTCTACGGAATGAACCGAAGCGGGGTCGATTTCTATTCCGTGTTCATCGCCCCATTGCTGTCCTTCCTGTCTGATTCCATCGTTCACCACTACCACGCGGTTATAGCCCAGGCCACGGATCACGGGCTTTGAAATTCCGCTTCCCGTGGTAATCTGCGAAACGCCTGGCTGATGAGCGATGGCATCGATGATGTTGGTAGAAGGCTGCATTTCGAGCTGGCGGGCAGAAACGAAAGAGATGGGTGCTGGCGACTGCTTCAGTTTCTGGCTGCCCGTTAAGCCTGTTACCACCACTTCGTTCAGTTTCACGCTCGATTCCGTCAGCGGCTGGTGTCTGGTAGAATCGCTTGCTTCCTCTTCATGAATGTTTCCGTCCTTCTTATCATAATTTGCTCTGTTTATAGCCATAGCAGGGGCTGTTGCCGATGAGCACAGACTCATCAGCAATATTGCTTTCAATATTGTTCTCATTATGTTATTTGTTACCTTATTCTGTTAATATTCAATTATTTATAAAAACAGAGAATAAGGTGGGGCACGGGTAGATTTTACCCCCTTCGCCCTGTACAGGCAAGGAGAGCAGAAGGCACGGCGAGGGGAGAGATGGAGCACGGCGATGGCAACCCAAACCACGAGGGATGGAGCCAGATAAGGAGTGCTTTGCAATTGGCAGAGCACACAGTCGTGCATGGTATTCTGCAGGGCTATCAGATGGCCGTCGTGATGAACATGATGGGCGCAATCAGCACAATAGAAATCTGCATGAGTTCCCTGTGCTTCACCATGATGGTGAAACGTAACGACCAGCAGCAAAGGCAGGTAAACCAATAGCAGCAGCCAGGAACATCTGATTCTCTTATGCGTTATCCTCTGCATTTATCTACAGTATTCTGTTTTTGTTTGCAAAATTAATCATTTCTGTCGGGATTATTCTTAGGATTCCGATATTTTAACGAAGATTATTTGTTTTTCAGCAGAAAAGCCATGTAGAGGGGAAGAATGAGTGTTTGTGCTCATCACTTTTCCATTCTTTGAGATATTTCTCGGTTTTTCGTTTAAACATCTGTTTTCTAATTCTTCCAGATTCCAGTTCTTCCAATTAATTTTAAGAGGGTATGCATCTTTAGTTTGTCCTTCTTCTTTACTCCTTTGTGTTATATAACTTATTCTTGGGGAAAATGGAAGTTATCTGGAACGGAATCCCCATTTTTTTGTGGATTTTTTCCCCACTCATTCCCCATTTTCCCCACTCTCTGTTTTTGGTACGGAAATGATAAGTGGTTGATAATCAGGCGAAGTTGTCGATTTGCTCATTTTCTGGCACGCATCTTGTGATAATGAATAGCGGGTTTGATAATGAATCCACAACGAAAGTAAATAACAATATTAGTAATAACAGTTTAAAAGATAAGATTATGAAGAAGTTCGTTTTTGCAGCTATCGCAGCTATGGTAATGGTTTCAGTAAGTAATGTTTTTGCTTCTAGCAAAATGATGGGTAATTCTGAAGTAGCTCCAGTTGATACAGTAGCTCCAGCCGATTCAACAGTAGAAGGCACAGCTATCAGTTCTCAGGCTAGCGTTGAGGATTCTGCTAAGCAGGAGTCTACAGAGCAGACTGTTGCGGACAAGGCTGTAGAGCAGCAGGCTGTTGCTGAATAGTCTTAAGAAGGTATTCATTTGCAAAGCGTTATAATAGAGAAAAGCGTATTAGAAGTTTCATCAAGGTAATAGGTTATATTTAGGTTTACATTGTAATTGCATTTCCTAGAAAAAGAAAGTGTAAAATTTAGGTTCGGTTTATGGAAAAGGAGTCTGCTGGCAGGGATGCTGGCAGACTCCTGCTTTTTTGTTCGGGATGAGCAGAGAGTCTCAGTCTCAGAGTCTCAGTTATAAATAAAGGGGGTACCATTTTTCCGTTCTCTCTTTCTTTATCTTTATAACTTATTGATTATTAATTAATTATATATTAATATATATATAATATATAAGTATATAAGAAGAAGAGGGGGTGCTTGAAAAACAACTGAGACTCTGAGACTGAGACTATGGAAGCAAGTAAAAGGAAAAGAGGCGATAATCTAATTCCCTAGAAAGCAACGACTTATGAAGGTTTCTCAGTTTTTTATTTTCGGTCTCAGCCCTATAGATTATTCGAAAGATTTTACAAAAGCATTCTTTTTAGGTCTCCCAAACCCTCAAAATTGCTTTGTTTTTTGCTTTAAAGTAGATTTAGACCTTGCTGAAATACAAAATCATGTTTTCCTAAAAAATGCAAGCAAAAACGGGATAACTGAGACTATTACCCGATTTAGAGTCGGAAAAACCGGAAAGTGAGTCTCAACTGTCTGTTTTGAGTCATTTCCATCCTAAATATTTTCCCAGTTAGAGATTTTTATTTTCCTAACTGGAAATATTATTTTCTTCTCTTAGAAGGGTAATCGTCCCAGCGCAAAATTACCCTAAAAATGATGCTTGTCGTCTATAAACGATAAAATGCGTATTTGGATTACTGATGACATGCAAAAAGGCTGAACTTCGGGTTAGGAAGTTCAGCCTTTTGCTTATTTGTGATTTCAGGAAAATATAAAACTATTCTATCTGATACCATTATCTCTATCGCTATTGTTCAGCTTACGGCTGCCTGTATGGTATCTGCGGCCATGACTGAAGTTGAAGCTGGCAGTAAAGACAAGCATGTTGCCCTGGTCAGCAAGGCGTACCTTGTTCTTCTGCTGCACATACTTGTTGAAAAGTTCATCCTTATACACGCAGCCATGAGGATAGAATACGAATAATCCGAGAACGCCAAACTGCCAGTTCTTATAACTGTAGGTTACGGCAAGATTGGAGGTTGGCTCTCCGCCGTTTGTCTTTTCTCCCCAAAAACTCTTTTCCACCTTATAGGCACCATAGCCAATGTTCCAATTGCCCGTCATGTACCGAATTTCTGCTCCATAACTGAAGTAATTGAACTCGTGGGAATAATCCAAACCCTTTGTCTTGACATTCTGATACTCGTACATGAGGTTCAAATCCAGATGATCCTTGATGAGGTGAACTTCTGGAGTCAACAGCAGGTGCTTGTAATCATGATTCTTCTGATTCTCCGGTTTGCTCACAAAGAGATAAGAGCCATCCTCCCGCTTTTCGGGCAAGATAGAAGTGGCTATTGGCTTGTCGTAATACGTCCAGTTTCCCTCCAGGTACACAGACATCAGCGGAATGTTCCAGGAAGCCGACAAGGTATTGTTGTAGCCGGTAAATGGCTTCAGACCGCTATTGCCGTCACGCGCCTCAAAGCTGTTGGAATATTGGCGCAACTCGCTCAAGTCGGAAAGGCTTGGGATGTCTGACGTGATTTTGCTGCTCCATTTAAAACTCAGACGGTCGCTAGCCTTTGCCTGTAAAGTTACCTGTGGTCGAAACAGCCATTTGCTGTATCCGTTCTCCCCCTGATGGATGGAAGACCTGGTTGCACCAACTCCCACCTGATAACTGAACCACTTCTGCTGTCCCTGTAGCTGGGTGAAAAGATAGAGATTGCTGTACTTCAATTCCGTATCAGCATTACTGCTTCCCACATAGATGTTATCTGTGTGGCTGATATTATATTGTCCACCTACCGATAAAGCCATCTGTTTCCAGTTCTTGCTGTATGTTCCTTCACCAATAAGAGAGCGCTTTCTACCAGTTGCATCATAACTGTAATCGGTCAGCGGAGCGTTCTTTACAGATTCATCCGGCGATTTGTTGAACGTATATTCCCTCATACGATACTGGTAATCTGTGCCGATGTAAGTACCCACCAGGTTCAGAGCCAGGTTCTGGTCATGGGGCATGTTGAGCGAATAATAAATGTCCAGAGATGGAATCTGCTCCAGCATTTTTCTGTTGTTTTGCAGATATTGATTTGCCTTGCCGCTTTCCTGATAAAGCTGGTTCATGCCTCTCACAGGACTGTTGTGATTGTAGAAATTCAACCGTACATTCAATGTATATTTGTCTGGCTCACTAAGATTATAACCCAACTGTACATTATTGGTGGTGTATAGGAACGGAGAATCATAACCTAAATAATTGCGATGTAGAGTTTCTCCTGTGGGCAGATGATAAGTACCGAGACTCTCATAGCTTCGTTCCTCTACCGAGCGATAGGAGAAACTGTAGTTGATGCTGAATTCCGATTTCTTCACATTGTATTTGAAATAACCGTCGCTATTATTGAAACCAGCCTTGGTGCCTTGCATCGTAGAAACTCCACCCACATAACCGGCATAGCGTCGGCGGACCTGGTAGTTAATAACTGCATCCAGATTGTTGTCTCCATATTTGAGTCCTGGAACATTGATGAATTCCACCTTTGTAACTTCATCCGGCTGCAAGGCTAAAACATCCTGCATGCTAGCTTTGACATCGTTGATACGTATTTGCACATCTCCGCCCTTTAGTGACAGAACTTTGCGTTCTGCTCGATTTACGATAATGGTAGGCAAAGACAAGTTGTCCAACAGATCATAACCATTGGAAGCCGTTTTCACCTGCTCTTTTGTAGGGAAGATGATTTGTCTATCTACTTTTTCTACAACCCTTGCGGCTTCAACGGTCACACCTTTCAACAGGTATGAATTCGCCTGCATCCTCACATTTCCGATGCGGGCAATAGATACCAGCTTGCAAATGGTCTTATAGCCTACAAAAGAAACCTTCATAAGGGCCTGCTTCTGCTGGCAGGGGATGACGAAATCGCCATTGGCGTTGCTCACGCCTCCACAGAGAAAGGAGGAATCCTTCGGGTTGAGCAGTTGGATATTGGCGAATTCTACAGGAAGATTGTGATTGTCTATCAGTCTGCCTATCAGCTTGCGCTCGCTCTTGCGTATGCATTCTACCGTGATGAGGCTGTCGCCCACGGTCATCTGCATCGGATAGAAACCGATTACCTTGCGGATAGCATCGGGAATATTGGCTGTCTTCACGTTCTGGGTAACTGTGAAATCCTCCAGTTCGTTGTAGATGAAACTGATTTTGTAGCGCTTGGAAGCCTTGTCGAGGTCGATGAGGACGTCCGACATGCTGCGGTTGTGATAGTTGCGCTGGATGTGCTGTGCGCTCATCGCCAGGGCGAACGTGCACAGCAGGAATATGATGGCTGAAAATCTTCTCATAATGATGTTGCTTTTTATTTGTTATTTTACAATCAGCTCGTTTTGTTGCAATTCGATGTTTACATTCTCGAATTGGTTCAGTTCTTTTACTATGTTCTCGATGCTCGAATGACTGTTCCATTCGTAATAGAGGCGGAGGGTCTTGTCCTCGTTATTCTCAAACTTCACTTGTAAATCATAATAAGAAGCAATCTCTGAAATCATCTGCTCGAAAGCCACATTCTCGAAAGTTTTGTGAATGGCTGGCTTTTCTGGTTTCGGATGAGTCAGGGAATCCTTTGCTGCTACCTGCTTTGCGGAATCTGATTTTATGACTTCCGGATGAGTATCTGCGGTTACCTGAATTGGTTCCTGGCTGCGCTTGATGTAAGTATGGATTGCGGCAAAGGCAATACCCGAAATCAAGACAAAACCGGCGATGGATGCTGCCAGTTTACGCCAGGAAGTTATAGGATGGGATGCCTCTTCTTGAAGTTGATGCTCCTGGCTGAATTTCTCCCATTCCTCATCTATATTAATAATAGGAGAGGGGTTTTCAAGTGCAGAATCCACTTCCACCATCGTCTGATAGAGTTTTCGGCATTCCTCATCCTGCAATATTTCACGAATCTCCTCATCAGAATACTTCTCCTGATGGTCGATGATATCCAGTATTTTTTCAAACTTGTCCATAATAAATCTGCTAAGGGTTAAACTTTTGCTTTAATTTTCTGATGCCTTGCGCCAGATGCTTATAAACTGCCACTTCGCTGATGCCCAATTCCGTAGCAATCTCCCGATATTTCAGTTTCTGCCGAAAACGGAGATCGAGTACCTTGCGGGTTTGTGGCGTGAGTTCAGCATCCATATAAGCCTGAATTGCCTCGTACTTTTCGGTCTCCCTGTCTATTTCGGCAATCGTCGCTTCCAGGGGAACTATCGAAGGCGAAGTATCGGCTTTCAGGAGATGATGAACCCGGTCTTTCATCTTCTGTCGGCTCAACAGGTTGAGGCATTTATGGCGCACACACACCAGAAGATAGCTCCCGGCGTTGGTGGAAGGCAGGGGCGGTTCGCTGGCTATTGTCTCGTTATCAAGACCCAGTTGAATCTTTCCGTCGAGCACATCGGCAAAGACTTCGCTCACCACATCCTTGCTGGCTGCATCATCCTTCAGAAGTACCCTGGCCAATTGGTACATCCTCAGATAATGCTGCCGGAAGAGCTGTTCTATCGTTTCTTTGTTTATTTGCATTACTTTATTTCTTTTCTTTTGCCTATATTACAATCGAATTTTCATTTTCCTAACCCTTAGCAGAATATTTTTTAATGCAAATTTTTAAAACGTCAAAAATACCCTATCGGACTTGCTCCTTCTTCAGATGCTTATAAAGCCACAGGAAGGCGGGAATGAGGAAGAAATCTGCCAGGACCCACGCCACAGGGTCGCCGAAGCAGACACCCGTCCATGCCAGGGCAGGCACCAGCCAGAGACTCACACCGCATCTCGCTATCATTTCCATTACGCCACTCAGCATCGAGAGATTGCTGTAACCCAAGCCCTGGATGCTGTAACGCAGGATGGTGAGCAAGCCCAGACAAGGATAGAAATAGTTGGCTATGCGCATAAACTGGGCAGCATAAGTCACCACTTCTGCCTCGCCCTTATCCACGAAGAGCATCATCATCTCGTCGGCAAACGGATAGATGAGCAGGAAGGTGAAGACGAAATAAACCAGCATCATCCTGATGGAAGCCCTTACGCCCTGACCGATTCTATCCAACTTCCTGGCTCCCAGGTTCTGACCGCAATAGGTAGCCATCGCCACTCCGATATTCTCGAAAACGCAGGTAAAGAGATATTTGATGCGCATAGAGGCAGTAAATGCAGCCACATAAACCGTTCCCAGAGCGTTGTTGGCACTCTGCAGCATGATGAGACCGATGGCGGTAATGGAGAACTGCAGACCCATCGGAACACCATTGTTCAGCAGAATGCTTATCTTCTTATTATCGAATTTTCTTTCTTCTCCCTTCGGAATCAGAATCTGCATCTTCTTTTTGATAAACCAGATACAGAGCAGCACGGAAATTCCCTGAGAAAGCCAAGTGGCAATACCTGCTCCCTCTACACCTAACCCCATACCGAGAATCAGAATGCCATCGAGAATAATGTTGATGACGGAGGCTGTGATGAGGAAATAGAAAGGCTGTTTCGAGTTGCCCAGAGCACGGATCTGACCGGAGAGCAGATTGTAGGCGATAGTGAAAGGAATCGCCGCAAACTGCAGCATCAGGAAGATGTAGGCATCATCGAACACCTCCTTCGGCGTATTCACCAGGTGCAGAATCTTTCCGCAGAAGATGCAGGAAAGGAAGGTGATGACCACGGCAAACACCACGGCGATGCGGATGCTGTTGCTTACGTAAGCCCGCATCTTGGCATAATCCTTGGCGCCGAAAGCCTGGGCGACAGGGATGGCAAAACCGGCACAGGAGCCGTTGCAGAAACCCATGATGAGAAACATGATGGAGCTGGATGCGCCTACTGCCGCAAGTGCCCCCACGCCAATCCATCTTCCCACGATGGCCGCATCGATGATGAGGTACATCTGCTGAAGGATGTAACCTAGAATCAGCGGAATTGCAAATTTGATGATGGCTCGCAAAGGCGAGCCTACAGTCATGTCGTTAGTAGACTTTGAACTTTGAGCTTTGACCATTGAACTTTATGATTAGTTTTTGTTATCCTAAAAATATAAGGAGGATGCACTCTTTATTTGAGTGCATCTCCAATCTTCTGTTTGATTTGTGCCATTTTGTTGCGGCGTTCGATGGAGAAGGTATCTCCGTGGGTTTCCACATAATCGAAGAGCATGAACGCCTTGTTCAGGAGTTCGTCTCTTGTGGGCTGTCCCACCATATCTGCCTCGTGATAATAGAGTTCGGCAAGCATGTCCATCTTGGAGAGTCGCTTCTCCTCGTCCTCTATTCCTGCCATTGCCTTCATCACGTCCTCGATGGTGGCGATGCTGTAGAAGGCGTAAGGGCCTACGTATTGATTGTAGAGCTCCCTGATCTTCTCACGTCTCACCTCCACCTCTTTCTTTTCGAGCATTCTTTCGAGTGCCGCCATAAACTCGCGAATCAGTCGCTGTATGTAGTCTCGTTGTAGCATAAAATAGTCTTTATTTTATTCGTTGTTGTTGATAGCTTCCACATACTCCCACAGTTTCTTGTAGAAAGGATGTTTCGTCATCGTGTCCTTGTTGCCCAGGATGATGAGCTTCATGCGGGCTCTCGTCATCGCCACGTTCATGCGGCGGAGGTCTTTCAGAAATCCGATCTGTCCCTCATCGTTGGAGCGTACCAGGGAGATGAGAATTACGTCTCTTTCCTGCCCCTGGAAACCATCTACCGTATTCACGCTTATCAGGCGGCGGTAAGGCTTGAAGAATTCATATTTCTTGATGAGCTTCTTGAGATATTGTACCTGAGCACGATAAGGCGAAATGATGCCTACATCGATTCTTTCCTCCAAAACGCGCTGTTTGCCTATCTTGGTGAAGTATTCCGCCAGAGTCAGCAGGGTTAGCTCGGCTTCTGCCTTGTTGATACGCCCGAAACTCTCGCCCACAAACTGCTCCTTGAAGTTCAAATCAGAATTCTGATTGGCTGCAGATACAGAAGATGATGTGGAAGCAGAATCCTCGGGAGCATCTTCCCCCTCTATGGTTATCTGATTCTCCTCGTTCGAAGTATCAATCCACGTTATCGGATGGTCATAATCCAATACGCTCCGGTATTTGATTTGAGGCGCACTCTCCACCTCGCCCCCGTAGAACCAGTCGCTCGAGAATCGCATGATTTCGTCGTTCATGCGGTATTGGATTTTCAGCAGGGTTACCACCTCAGGCTTGTTTTCGGCGATGCGCTCCATCAGGGTCTTGCCCAGTCCGGCTCTTAATGCCGCAATACTCTTTACGGTAGGCGGCAGCTGACAATGGTCGCCCGCCAGAATCACCCGGCTGGCTCTCTTCATCGGAATCCAGCAGGCAGCTTCCAAAGCCTGGGCAGCCTCGTCGATAAAGAGGGTACCGAACTTCATGCCTTCCAGCAGATGATGGGCTGAGCCTACGAGGGTACAGGCGATGACACGCGCCTCGCCAAAGAGTTCTGCGTTGATGCGGAGTTCTATTTCGGCAGCACGGCTCTTCAGCCTGTCCATCTTCTGATGATAGTTCTCGCTTCCTTTCTTCCTGTTTTTTCTTAATTCTCTGATAGCCTTGCGGATAGCCCAAAGCTGCGGATAATCAGCATGGCTCTCAAAGCGGCGCTCGTAGGTGAAGCCCAGCATCTTGTCGTTCACGCGGGTCGGGTTTCCGATACGGAGCACGTTGATGCCTCTATCCACCAGTTTTTCTGATATCCAGTCTACCGCCATATTGCTCTGTGCACACACCAAAACCTGGCTTTCGCGCATCAGGGTTTCGTTGATGGCTTCCACCAGGGTTGTAGTCTTTCCGGTTCCCGGAGGTCCGTGAACGATGGCCACATCCTTCGCCCATAGCACCTCGTTTACAGCTCTTTCCTGGGTAGGATTGAGCCAAGGGAACTTCATCGGTTCGAAGGAGAATCTTCCTGCCTTCTGATGGGAATAGAATAAATCGCGGAGATAAGCCAGACGGTTGTTCTTCGCCTTCATCACACGGTCCAAGGCCTCGAACATCAGTTTGTAGCTGGTTTCGTCAAAGGATAGCTGTACGCCGATAGGATCGGTTGACTGCTGAAGTTCGAGCAGAGGGGCAGAATCGGGTACGGTAACCACCATTCTGTCGCCATCCACATAACTCACGGTTCCGGTGAAGGAGAAATATTTAATACTTTGACCTTTGAGATTTGAATTTTGAACTTTATGATTAGCGTCTGAAGCGTTTTCTGGCTGCTGAAGGGCTGCGTTGCCCTGGCTCTCATTCTTGCCCATCTTGCTCGTCTTCTTGACCATAAAGAACATGACGGGGCGACCGAACTCAAAATTGTGCTCGATATCCTGGTCAGAGGTTCGGAAAACCTCTATGGCTGTCTGGTTCAGCGAATTATAAAAGCTCTTTCCCACCTGTAGCGGGAACCAGGCATCACCTCGTTTCACCTTCCGCTGCATTCCCATCTGTTCGGTAAGCTTGCGGAAGGCTTCTTTCTCGGTATAATACTCCAGCTGGAGCAGGGTGCGTTGCTGCAATAATGCCTGAATTGGTGAAATCTGTTCCATAATTGGATGCAAAGTTACACCAATTCAGGCAAAAATAAGAAGATAATAGGATAAATTATCTAAAATTTATTTCATGATGCGTTCTACGTCCTGGATGGTGCGGTTGAACGGACCATTGTGCTCCAGTTTGATGGTACACATGGCTGCCGCAAACTTACCGGCTTCTACCGGATTGGCTCCCTGCAGGCGCTTGTAGAGATAGCCTGCCGAATAGGTATCGCCGCATCCGGTAGCATCTACTACTTCATGAGGAGGATAGGCAGGAATATCGTAGAAAGTATCATCTACATAAACCAGAGAGCCCTCACTTCCCAGCGTGATGATAACCTCGGCTACGCCCCAGACATGAATCAGTTTGGCGGCTTCCTTCGGGTCCTTCAGTCCGGTAATGGTCTCCATTTCGGTCTCGTTCACCTTCAGATAATAGGTGTTCTTGAGCACATCGAGCTTGTCCTTCCAGTCGATGGCGTAAACTTTCTCGTCTCTCACCTCGCGCAGATAGCCCTGCACATCGATGGAAACTTTTCCCTTCTTGGCAAGAAAGGCAACCACTTCTGGCGAGAAATCATCGCTCAGCAGACTGCCCAGGTGGAAGACCTTGGCCTCTACATGCTCCAGCTGCTGGATGGTGAAAGGATCTGCCTTGGCAAGCACACGCTGCTTACGGTCGTTAGGATTATCGCCATAAATATTCTCGAAGAAAACCGTATTGCGCGATGGGTTCAAGGTGACGTCTATTCCAGCCTTGAGCATCTTTTCAACCGGTTCTTTCTCGGTAGGATCCATCGCCGTAATGAGCGAGAAACTTACATCCTTTGGCAATTGGTTGATGGCGTAGGCAAAATAAAAAGAGGTGCCGCCAGCCATGTAAACTGTACTGCTCGGGGTCACGATTTTATCCTTTGTTACGTGCCCAATACAACAAATATCTTTCATTTTTATTACATTTTGCGGATGCAAAGATACTGCAAATCGAGAATAATACAAAAAAAAATGGGAATTATTTTGTTTTGTTCGCATTTTAATGTACCTTTGCATCAAGAAAAAGCAATTTTAAAATATTATCTAGAATAGATATAAAGAAACATTATGTGGTTTGATAATTTAATCAACGTGCATTCGGCGG
The DNA here is from genome assembly GCF_024330485.1 of Segatella copri. GTDB lineage: Bacteria > Bacteroidota > Bacteroidia > Bacteroidales > Bacteroidaceae > Prevotella > Prevotella copri_L. The sequence goes on from NZ_JANDWX010000027.1 coordinate 30,916, forward strand.
TGCAAGGCATCGTCATCCTGTCTTTGATTTGTACTTTGGGTCTTGCCCTCGGCAAGATTCATGTCAAAGGAATCTCCCTTGGCATAGCCTTCGTATTCTTCGTGGGTATTATAGCGGGTCATCTCGGACTCTCTATTGACCAGAATATGCTGGAGTTTGCAGAAAGCTTCGGCCTTACCATGTTTGTGTATGTGCTGGGTCTTTATGTGGGTCCTAACTTCTTCGGTTCGATGCGTCACGAAGGCATTTCACTCAATCTTTGGAGTCTGGCTGTCATCCTGGTGGGAACCTTGTTCTCGCTCGGCTTGTGCTGGATTTTGCCAATCAGTCTGCCTGATATGATGGGCATCCTGTGTGGCGCCACAACCAATACGCCTGCCCTTGGTGCTGCCCAGCAGGCGTTGCAGCAGTTGGGCTTGCCTAGCGAAGGTGCGGCTCTGGGCTGTGCCGTTACTTATCCGTTGGGTGTTGTGGGCGTTATCCTGGCGATGATGCTCTTGCGCAAACTCTTTGTGAAACCGGAAGATCTGGAGATTCGCAATAATGATGATGACGACCATACGTCTATCGGACAATATGTAATCGTGAATCCTGCCCTGAACGGCAATACCATCGCAGAGATTACGATGATGACGCATCGCAAGTTCATCATCTCCCGTGTGTGGAGAGGCGAACAGGTGATAGTTCCTCAGGCTGATACGGTTCTTCATACGAATGATAATGTGCTCGTGGTTACCAATAAGGACGAGGTCTCGGCGATGCAGATTCTCTTCGGAAAGAAGGTGGATAAGGAGTGGAATAATGATAAGGTAGACTGGAATGCGATTGATGCGAAGGTTGAAAGCCGCATTATCGTTGTTACCCGTCCGGGACTGAACGGCAAGCGCCTGGGCAGTCTGCAGATGCGAAATTCCTATGGCGTGAATGTGAGCCGAGTGCTTCGTGGTGATATCCGTCTGCTTGCTACAGATGACCTCCGTCTGCAGTACGGCGACCGACTGACGGTAGTTGGCGACCCTACGAGTATCGACCATGTAGAGCAGTTTCTGGGTAATGCCGTAAAGACCCTGAACGAGCCGAACCTCGGCGCTATCTTCCTCGGAATCATTCTCGGTCTAGCCGTAGGAACCGTTCCTCTGGATATTCCTGGAATGACGGCTCCTGTGCGTCTGGGTATTGCCGGTGGTCCTATCGTAATGGGTATTCTGATTGGTGCGCTGGGGCCTCGTGTGCATTTCATCTCTTACATGACGCGAAGTGCTGGTCTGATGCTGCGAGAACTGGGTCTTGCCCTCTATCTCGGTTGCCTGGGATTGGCGGCTGGTGGACAGTTCTTCGAGACGGTAGTCCGTCCGGAAGGTTTGATGTGGGTAGGCATCGGTTTCCTTATCACGGTTGTGCCTGTGGTTATCGTAGGTCTCATCATCCTGAAGACCAAGAAGTATGACTTCGGCAGTATCTGCGGAATCCTCTGTGGAAGTATGGCGAATCCGATGGCGCTTACTTACGCCAACGAGACGCTGGATGGCGATACGCCAAGTATCAGTTATGCTACGGTTTATCCGCTCGGCATGTTTATCAGAGTGGTGATAGCTCAGGTTATCGTGATGTTCTTTGTCTGATGTTACGATGTTTTCATCTGTTTCTGCGGATTCTGTCATCCGCAGATATGAAGAAAGGCTGGTTTCGGTTAGAAATCAGCCTTTCTTGTTATAGTCATCTTCTTTCCCGTCATCGGGTGCTCAAATGTGATTTCCTCTGCATGAAGATGCAGTCTTGTTGCCGGCTCGTTGCCGTAGAGCGGATCGCCGATGATGGGGGCATTCAGACCTTCCTGATGAGCACAATGCACTCTCAGCTGGTGCGTTCTGCCCGTTTTAGGATAGAGCGCCAGGCGAAGATGGGTATCGTCAATACGCTCTAGAACCTCGTATTCTGTAATGGCTTCCTTGCCCTGTTCGCGGTTTACCATCTGTCGTGGACGGTCTAGGAAATCTGCTATCAGGGGGAGCGAGATGTAACCTCTTCCGCCTTCAGCTTCTTTCAGAATCCGGTTGCACGATTCTTTGTCTTTTCCGCAAACGATGGCTACGTACTTCTTCTGAACCCGATGATTCAGAAACTCCTTCTGCAGGCGATGATAGGCAAACTCGGTCTTGGCAATAATCATCAGTCCGCTTGTTGCCATGTCCAGACGATGGACGATGAGCGGACCGGTAGCTTCCTGATATTTCCTGCGCATCAGAGCGTAGACAGAAGGCTGGGCTGCATCTTTCCCCGGAACCGAGAGTAAACCTTCGGGCTTATAGATGACAGCCAGTTCACGGTCTTCGTAGAGCGTTTCCACCTTATTATATATAGTAGTTTCGGTCTGTTGGGTTTCAAAGACTGTTTTAGGCAGCATCCAATGTAGTATCGGTTTGCATTTTCCGTTGCAGGCAGGATAAAACTGAAGATGATGTCTGATTTCTTCTTTCGGACTCTCTCCCCACCAGAACATCGCCATCTGCAGAGGCTTGTAGCCATACTGGTAAGCGTATTGCAGGAGTTTCGGCTCGCAGCATTCTCCACTTCCGGCAGGTGGAATCTTAACCGCCTCGTCCTTGAAAATCTCCAGCAGGTCCTTGGTTTCTCCTTCCGCATTCAGCATCTGAAATTTCGAAAACAGCCATTCCTGAAGTTCTTCAGATAACTGTTTGCGGAGCTGTTTTGCACTATTCAAATCCTTTTCGTAGTTTTCATATAGCGTTTCGTACGCCGTCTTTTCGTTTATCGACTTTTTCAGCCTCTTCAGTTCTGCCTTCATAAACTGGCTCTCTTTTATCATCGCTTTCTCCTCTTCCTCGCTCAGGGGCGTTCCTGCCGAAAGGGCTTCCTGGCGCCTTGCATCTCGCTTTTCCTTTGCTTCTTTTATCTTTGTCTGATAGTTTGCGATAACTTCCTGGCGCTTTTGCTGCAAATCATCAATCAGGCTTTTCGCCTTTATCAGGGTTTCGTTGGCTTCAAACTGTCTGATTTGCTGGTTCATTTCCGAAATCTCAGCCTCATGTACCTTGAAATATCCGTCGGGTTGAAGATAATCGAAAACGGCTGGCACAAAACCTTCCCAGTCGCTTCTGCCGCCAATCTGTCCGCTATAAGCTCTCAGATAGCCAATCTTACTGTTGTCGGCTTCTACGATAAGTACGCCGAACATCTTTCCACGGTCTATTTCCTCCCGCCAGTCGTTTCGCTGTGAGAGTTCATCCTGCAACTCTCTGCATGCTTCGATGCAGAGCGGATGAGGTTCGTAGCTGAATGGATTGTTCATCCTTTCAGGCATATTATTTAGTTCTATATTTTTGAATAAATGCATTTCCATGCTACAAAGATACACATTTAAACGCGTTTTAGTTCATATTTTATATAAAAAATGAGTTTTTCAGTTATTTTTTTGTCTATTTGGATTTTTTGTTGTACTTTCGCAACTGAAACATAAATTCATTTAAATAGTCTATCATGGTAAGTGTATATAGAAAGATAATGACGATGCAGATTAAGAACGGACTGTGCCTTCTGTGGCTATTCGTTCTGCTGCTGCTGTTTGCCGCTTGTTCTCATCGGCAGAAGGATGATGAGTTGTGGCATAAAGATATCGATGAATTTGTGTCCGGTCACCAATCTCTCATGCAGAGTCATCCTGATTCGATGATCATGCTGATAAGAAATTTCAAATGTGAAGGTAATCCCGATAAAAGCGATCAATGGAAAAAATTATTAATAGCTAAATGTTATTATATGAAGGGGGCTGATGCCCAATGCCAGTCGTTGATAGATTCGGTTAACGCTTATTGCAAACAAACTCCTGACAACAGAATTCTTTCTTATGCTGATAATCTGCAAGGCATACTTTTGCTGGTTTCCGGCAAGAGGAAGGAGGCTTTAATTTATTATGAGAAAGCTTATCATGAAATCATGAACCTTGACAGTTGCGGCGAGGCGATTGATGTATGTATCAATATTGCCGATGCGTCAAGACAGATGGGTAAGCTGGCGGATGCTTCTTCCTGGTATCGCCGTGCCTATTTCCTGGCAGATTCTCTGAATCAGCATGAAGCCCAGAACAGTATTCTCTCAGGACTGGGACAGGTTTATAATGATTTGCAGAACTATCAGCTGGCGCATCATTATTTCCAGAAGGCTGAACGCCTGTATCCGCCAAAGAATCCGAAAGATGTTCATTTCTTTTACAACAGTTGGGGAAATGTGTACAGCAGTCAGGAAAAACCGTCTGAGGCTCTGAAATGCTTCCTGAAGGCTCAAAAGGCTACACGGCAGATGGAACAGCCCCTGGCGACGGCTATTGTTGATGCTAATCTCGGACAGACTTATCTGGAGCTCAACCGGTTGGATTCTGCACAGAAATATCTGACTCTTACCACGAAATTCTTCTTTGCCCAGCCCTCCATGCAGAGCGATGTGCAATTCTATGTGGATGGGTTGAATGCATCTCTGGCTCTGAAGCAGGATAGTCTGGCGAAGGCTACTGAGATTTTGAACAAGCCATACGATCTCTCCAAGATGTCGCCTAATTATCTTTACCTTTATCATAAGGGACTGGCGGCTCTTTGTGAGCGCAAGGGACAATATGCCAAGGCTCTGCAATATCAGAAACTGATGAATCAGTACGACGATTCGCTCCGTAACGCTACGATGGTTTCGAATGTTCAGGAGAATGAATTGAGATTCAAGCAGGATACGGCCATCGTTCGACGTGATTTATCCCTTAGCACCACGCAAGCAGAGGTAAGATCCTTTAGAGTCATCCTGCTCCTGATTATCGGCTTGCTGGTAATGAGCGTGTTGGCTCTCATCGCTTTCATCCGTTACAAATGGATGCGCAGCAAGCATCAGCATCATGAGGAGATGAACCGGATGATGGCTCTGAAGATGGAGAATGTGCGCAATCGTTTCTCGCCTCATTTTGTATTTAATGTGCTCAATATCTTCGTATCTAATCTTCCGAAGGGGGTTAATGTCAAACCGCTTCAGCTCCTGATACAGGTACTGCGTGCCTACTTGCTTTCTTGCGATAAGATGGCGGTAAGTTTGGAAGAGGAACTGCAGATGGTGACGAGCTATTCTACTCTTCGCCATGAAACCAATCCGTTCCTTCCGATGCCTCAGTTCCATGTTGCCAAGGATGTGGATATGAAGCTCATGCTGCCGTCTATGATTATCCAGATTCCTGTAGAGAATGCTTTGAAACATGCTTTTGTGGGAATGAAAGAGACGGGAGATAAGCCTTTGCTGGATGTAAACATCTGGGTTGAGGACGATATGCTCCGCATAGATGTTACAGACAACGGATGTGGAGTTTCGGGTACCGTTGGCAAGAAAAAGAAAAATTGTGCTGCCAGTACGGGAACCGGATTGAGAATTCTGAACAGTACCATCGAAATGCTTAATGCAAGCAACGAACGCAAGATGTTTTTCAAGATGCAGAGCAACAGAGGAGCATCAGAAGAGGAGGGTGGTACCAGGAATAGAGGAATATGTGTAAGTATCGGAGTTCCATGTAATTACGATTATAATGTCTTTAAGTAAGAAACTTTTCATAAGGATTTAAAACGAAATAACATGCAAGATAGAATTAAGGTTGTGATTGTGGACGATGAACCACAGAGCATCCACAGGTTGCAGGATGATTTGGCAACTCTGGAAGATTTTGAGGTGATTGCCACATCCTCTTCGGCGGTATCGGCAAAGAATCTGGTGATGAGCATACAGCCTGATGTGCTGTTCATCGATGTTGAAATGCCTGGACAGACGGGTTTTGAGGTGTTGCAATCTCTGAGAGATGAAATTCCGATGGAACTTATCGTAGTATTTTACAGCGCCTTCGATAAGTATATGATTGATGCGCTCAGAGCCTCTGCCTTCGATTTTCTGTTGAAACCTTATCAGCAGGATGAGTTTGAACTGGTGGTAGACCGAATCCGGCAGAAAATGAAAGATGGAGATGATGTGGATGAAGATGCTTCTTCCGTTCCAGAGTCCTCTTCCTGTTCTTCAGAATCAGTCTTGGCTTCTCAGAAGGCTCAGGATTTTTCGGGAATGAATGGGATGCTGGGAACAGCAGCCAAGCGTCTTGCCATTCAGACCATTTCGGGTTTATTGATGTTGAAGCCCGATGATGTGTTCAGTTGCACTTTTGATGAGGTTACTCATCTTTGGCAGTTGAAGTTGTCGAATGGGCAGGTTTATAAATTGAAGAGGCAGGTCACGGCAAAGACCATCCTTTCCATGTCGCCTTCTCTGGCTCAGGTTCGTCAGGATTGCATCATCAATCTCGATTATCTTCTCTGCATCGAGAATTATACGCTCCGCTGCATCTTTTCTCCTCCTTTCGACCAGGAAGAAATCACGGTTTCCCGCCGCTGCTATAAGGCGGTAAAGGATCAGTTGGAGATATTGTAGGGATATGGAAAAAAAGAGGGTGTGCAAGATATAGTCTTTGCACGCCCTCTTCTTCTATGTTTTTATTCTTCAGTAATTCCCCAATCTAATAGCCCTTTTCCTTCCTCGTCCAGTTCTATGCCGAGGCCTATCACCTTTCGATTGTCAGCCATGAAAGGCTCCAGGTATTTGTTATCCAGTATCTGCTGAATGGCAGCCTTCTTACCACCATTATTTTTCAGTTTCAGTTCTATCACGTAGATGTAGCGTGAAGTTTGGGCGATGAGGTCGATCCTTCCTGTTGCAAGCATATGCTCTACCTCCACTTTCAGACCGATGGCATTCAGAATAGTACTGATGATGAGACGGTAGCGCTCTTCCATATCCATCGAGGCAAGTTTCTTGTTGCTGTAAGGCACATCGGCAACCAATGCTTTCAACGTTTTCATGGCATCTGCGATTTGCCCGGTACCCAATTGGCGGAACAGACTGCCTTGCAGACTGATAATATCGCTTTCTGATTTCATGGTCAGGCTTGGCAGCACAACCTCGTAAAGATCCTGTTTCACTTCTTGGTTTGGGAAACCTAAGAAATAGCCAAATTCATCGCTCGACTTGATGGTAAGGTAACCCGTCTGATAGAGAAAGAGTTCGGCACCACCATTTATGACATCAGAACTCTCAAGAGTCTTGCGTAAAATCGGACAATTTTCGAAATTTCGTAAGCGCAGTTCCATGTTGTCCACAAACTTAGGTAGCATGGAGGTTGCTCCTGATGAAACCCAGAAACAGCTCAAGTCTTGTGCGTCGAGTGCATTAAGGAGACTGAAAGGATTGTAGATGTCCACCATGTTTCTGCGACTGAAATGGTATCCATCGTAGTAATCCTTCAGGTTATCATGAGTTTGCTGCAAGGTCCACTCGTTCACTTCAGCCATTCTTTCCAGTTCCGGCTTGAAGTTCTCCCCGATTTCTTCTTCTGTAATACCGCAGATAGCTGCATATTCAGGAAGGAAACTGATATTGGTCAGGTTGTTGAGAACAGAGAAAAGAGAAATCTGCGTAAACTTGGTGATACCCGTAATGAAGACGAAACGTTGGTACGCATCATCAGCTTTCAAGATGGAAAACACGCTTCTATATACTTCTGTGCAACCCTCATGCTCGGGAGTTTTCCACGAGTGCTGGAGAGGAGAGTCGTACTCATCGATAAGAATGGCAACCTTGAGCCCTGTTTGCTCATAGGCGGTTTTTATGATTAGGTCGAAGCGGTTTCCTAGTGAATCTGTTGGTTTGATATGGATGCCATATAATTGCTCATAAACATCAAAAGTTCGATCCAGGTATGCCTTAACTTCATGTGCAGTCGCTCCCCCTCGGCTCATGTCGAATCGAATAACCGGGTACTGTTTCCATTCCTTCTCCAACTCCATGATTTTCAGTCCTTCGAAGAGCTCTTTCCTTCCTTCGAAGTAAGCCTGGAGTGTATCAACAAGCACAGACTTACCGAATCGGCGAGGACGGCTCAAGTAATTATACTTTAAACCTTGGTTCGCCAATTTCCAAACCATGTCAGTTTTGTCAACATAGAGGTATCCTTCTTCTCTGATGACATTGAAAGATTGTATGCCTACCGGCAGCTTTCTGCATTCATTGTTTGCCATAATCTTTTCTCCTATTCCTATCTTTAGCCGCAAAGATACGGCTAATTTTTGAATCATGCAAGTTTTTGGCAATTAAAAAGATGTAAATAGATACCTGATAAAAGAATATATTGTACATGCTCTAGAAAAATGCATTTTTTCTTGGTTTTTTCACGGAAAAAACTTACTTTTGCACCATAATAGAGGAGAATTATAACAAAAGGTGGAATGATTTGCTTATCACCACAACATTTAAACCCCATTAGTTATGACGGAAGATATTAATATATTGACATTCGATAACTTTATTCAAAAGATTAAGACTATCAAGACATATCGCAGTAACGCCAATAAGGAATACAAGGTAGTTAAGGTAAACAAGACCGCATTGGTACTTAGAGATCAGCGCACTAAGGCTGATTTTGAAGTATCAGCAGCCCAAGTATTCGCTGCCATGAAAGAACTTGGTATTGAAAACTGCACGGTTCTTAAAATGCGCCAGTATGTAGGAACACATGCTGCACCAGCCTCTGCCGCCCTCATCTTCTGGACTTTCGGACGAGGACAGGTTCAGGCAGCAATAAAAAAGTTTGCCGATTTGACGGTTAGGATAATAAGAGAACAGCAAAAACGGAAATAGTAAATCTGGCAATCTGTACGGTTGAAAGCGCTTCTATTGACAATATATACGCAAGTTTGCTCCACGCGCCCTGAGCTAGGAGCTTTTGAGCCTTCAGCCCGTACTAGAACCACATGCGAAAGTTCTGTTAATAATTGACTATAGATTTTACGTTTCATAACTTCCTGGTATTCTTGTTGTTGCACGTATCCTAGCTTTCAAAATGCTAGATTTTACACGTTTCCTAGCTTTTGATATGCCAGATTTTACACGTTTCCTAGGTTTCGATATACTGGATTTTACACATTTCCTAGGATAAGGCAATGCTTTTCTCAGAGAATCTTGTCGTTTTTAATGTTTTTTACGTTAATCTCGGCTGTTTGTCGATTGGATGGAGGCTCATTTATCGGCTCATTCTGAATATGCAAAACTTGAGTGCAAAATCATTTTTTCTGCTTGCGCTAAGTTTTTTCTCATTTTATCCCTCACATCCCTCACGTTTTCTCTTTTTTAATCTTTAATCGTTTGATAATGAGGTGGTTGCCTCTTTTGTGTAGCGTGATAGATGGACGAAATGTTTACAAAATCCATCACGCTATCCATCACTTATTGACTTTATCCATCACGTCTTTCAGCTTATCTTCTTGCTGAAAGTGTTTTTTTTATGCACGTGATTCGGGACAAAGATGAAAGTTTTCGGGACAAAGCTTGCATCTGGCTTTAAAATTTTGTATCTTTGCGGAGTGTTGACAACACAGATTCCACAATGGCAATAACCACTGCGAAACCTAATGTTTAATTTAAAATTTATTTTTTATGGAATTAAATCTTAATGATCCTGCGTTTATCAAAAGTCTGGTAGATTATCATTGGATGTACTGCTTCAATGCCGATTGTCCTCGGGCAGCAGAATGCATCCGATTCATCTCGGCAAAGTCCAAACCCGATGATGTTACTGCCGGAAATGCTGTTTATCCCGATGCTAACCTCCATGCATCTTGTTCCCATTTCATGCGTGTGTACCAGTTCAAGGCAGCATGGGGATTTTCCCATCTCTACGACCAGGTAAAACATGTCGAAATGCAGACCATCAAGTACCGCATCATGGATGTTCTGGGCAACCGTACTACCTATTATCGTGTACATCGGGGGGAGAAACATCTTACGCCGGAAATGCAGGAGCAGGTGAAGAAGGTCTTTGCTGAATATGGTTATGGGGAACCTGCCTATGATCATTATGCAGAAGAAATCGGATTCGTTTACGAATAAAGCACAATCCCCTGCCGATGTATCCACAGCGGGAATGCGACGTATCGGTTTGTTCCACAGGGTGAAACAGAGTGTTTCTCCGCTTGAACCAAACTGTTTCATGGTATGAACCAAACTGTTTCGTATCGATAAACTTTTTAAAATGACAGACAATGAAATTTACCATAACACATAGAAATAAAAAGAACCAGCTCCTGGTAAGTACCAAGAGTCTGGAACGTTTCCTGGGGCGCATTATAAACGATGACGCCAGGAATACCGTGGAGAACTTCCGTGAATATGTACCTTATCTCACGAATGGTTATGATGGGTATAAGGATATGCCAACCTGGATGCATGTTCACCCTGCAGCAGAATTTCAGAAATCGGAGAATGGACTCCTGAAGATGAAGAAAAACAACGGAGTTCTGCTGCTTACGTTTGTTGATATAAATGAGGATGGAGGCGTGGATGCCATCAAGCAGAAAGTAGCCAGTCTGCCTTCTACTCTTGCAGCCTTTGTGGGAGCCGATGGCATCAGTCTGCATGTTCTGGCGAAATATGCGCTGGCAAAGGGGAGGTTACCTGATGAGGAGGTTGCAGCCGACAGGATTTACAAGCAGGCCTTCCTGACCTTTGCTCCGCTTTATCAGACGCTAGTAAAGGCAAAGATGCAGATGCCCGAGCCTTCTATCTTTTCCGATTTTCTGATGACAAGAGATTCTTTTCCTTATTATCGTGAAGATGCCTTGCCCCTGACGTTGAATGAAGTCTTTCATGGTGCAGAAAAACCTGTGGAGAGCGTTGATGAGAAGGAGGCTGACCACTCTTCCGGAGGTGTGGATAACGACCGTAAGGAGTTGAGTGACAATATCATGAGTATGATCGGATTTCTGTGTAAGAAATATGATCTCCGTTATAATTCGGTAATGAAATGCACAGAATATAGACCGAAGGAAAAGGATTATTGGGGCTATCAGCCTGTGGATGCCCGTGTGCAGAAGCGTATGACGCTGGAGGTACAGCTCGCCAACATCCGTGTGAGTATCAAGGATGTGCGCAATTATCTGGAGTCGGATCTTCTTTCTACCTATAATCCTGTAGAAAACTTCCTGTTCAAGTGTGAGGGGAAGTGGGACGGCAAGGATCATATCCGTGCCTTGGCGCGCACGGTGCCTACTGATAATCCTTATTGGGAGGATTGGTTCTATACCTGGTTCCTGGCGATGGTTGACCAGTGGCGTGCTTACAGTCATCGCAAATACGGCAACTCTGTGGCACCACTTCTCATTTCCAAGCAGGGCTACAACAAGAGTACTTTCTGCCGGTCTCTGGTTCCGCCGGAGTTGCAATGGGGATATAATGATAATCTCGTATTGTCAGAGAAACGGCAGGTGCTTCAGGCGATGTGCCAGTCGCTGGTTATCAACCTGGATGAGTTCAACCAGATTTCTCCTCAGGTGCAGCAGGGATTCCTGAAGAATATCATCCAGTTGCCGAGTGTCAAGATAAAGCCTCCGTATGGCAGTCATGTTCAGGAGTTTCCGAGAATGGCATCTTTTATCGCCACGAGCAATATGGAGGATATCCTCTCCGATCCTTCCGGTAATCGCCGTTTTCTGGGTGTGGAGCTCACGGGTCCTATCGATGTGAGCCAGCGTCCGAATTATGAACAGCTCTATGCGCAGGCGCTTTCTGCATTACGGGCAGGCGAGAAAACTTATTTTGATGCGGAGCAGACCCGACTGATTATGGCGAACAACAGGAAGTTTGAGGTGGTTTCGCCGGTAGACCAGTATTTCGGTCTCTATTTCGACCTGACCGATGATGCCAAACAGGGTGAGTATCTTACGGCAGCCGAGATTTTCCAAGAGCTGAAAAGTCACATCGGTTCATCGTTGAAGTTGAACAGTCTCATAGCCTTCGGCCGCAAGCTTTCTCAGATGCCAACCATCCATCGCAAGCGTTTCAACGACGGAATGCGGTATCTGGTAGTGAGAAAATCGTGATGGATGTAAACGGCTCCGCGTTTATACCTTGCATAATTCAAAAAAAGCAGTAACAGCTGATTAAACAAATGCTGCTACTGCTTTTTCCATCGGTCAGGAAGTAAGTCTCTATATTTCTCCAGTG
>NZ_JANDWX010000028.1:0-41477 GCF_024330485.1 Segatella copri
TAGATTTAAAATTATGTAACTTTGCAGCCGAAAAGGCTTCCCTGCTGGGGGCATGCCCCCAGCAGGGAGTGGGAATGAAAGTTAAGAACAAGCCTTGACACAGTTTAATTTACACCCCCCTTGAAGTGCTATGCAGCTTTCAAGATACATTCATTGCATCGAGAAAATAATTAAAACTGGGGGCTAGTCCTGATTATGGGGCTAGCCCTTTTTTTAAACGAATAATTAGATGAATTAAAGCAACCTTGGTAATAATGTCAATATGAGCTTAGCCACTCTTAAACCTATTGCCCTTACGCATATTTGTGCAAATATAATTTTAGATAGTCCAAATTTGTTGCTTAATAGAATGTCCTCGTATGATAACCTTCTCTTAAAATATTATTTGAAATAGTCAAACAGAAAAATTGGGAAAGCATTGAGTACAGCTACTTTGCAATCTTCGGTATTCACATACTGTTCTACTTGTGAGTTGAATATTTTGTCTTGAAGTATGTCTTCTTTAGATGCAGGCATCGTATTCTTCCCCTTACATAGATAGTTCGCTTTTCCCACATTCATTTCCTTTAAATATTCCCAATTTTGCTTAACTTCCTCCATCTCTACTTCTGTTGGCTCTCGATGATCTTTCAGTAGGATGAAATCGAAACTGTCATACGCAGAAAAATCTGCAGATACACCTTTAAACTTACCACACTCAGAACGTGTTACAGAATACGTCCAATAGTTTGCATCGGGCAACTGCTTAGTATATCGTATAGACTCAACCATCGGATAGTCAATATATAGCCTACCAAACTCCGTTTCGTTGTTGAATGTTTCAAGCATTTCCTTTACCTGCCTGTTGATTTCTTCGAGAGATAAATTCCGGTTATGAAAGTCATAGTCGAAGAACAGATAGATTTCAGAAATGTCAGCAGATGCATCAATATCCTTGAGCGGATTGTCTGCTTGACCAGCAAATTTCTCCATCAGCAAAGACACAATATCTCCATCGCCATCATACTCCTGCAAATCTTTGTATAGCTGATAGATGTTGTTGTTATAGGAACATACTATCTGCTCATCTCTATTTGCAAAGTATAATCGCTGGATGGTGCGGAACAAATCCGGCTCCCGTTTTACTCCTTCAAAAACGAATAGTATCATACTTCGAATGCGTTACCTCTAAACATTTTTTCTATATTATGCCCGAATCTCAACTCTTTTTGAGTGCAGTCGCTCAACGGCTTGATTTTGTTGTCTTGCAAGATGAAATTGCAATCTGGGCGAAGCAAGTCGTTGGTCATCAGATAGGTGTTGTGTGATGATGTAAAAGCCTGACATGGAAGGGAAAAGAGGGTTTTGCAAACCTCATAAGAGAGTCTGAAATGATAGAAAGCATCAAATTCATCTATGAAAACGAACGATGCTTTTGTCATCTGTTTCAGCCAGTAATATAGCAGCATCAGAGATTGAGTACCCGTTGATGCAATCTTATCGAATGGAATGCGACCTAATCCAAATACGCAATACAACTCTTTATCATCATCCTTTGGCTCCTGAAACTCAAAACTTTGTCCGCTTACCCGATGGATGAATTCCTCAAAGTCCCGAGTCAGCTTATTCTTGATGATATACTCATCGAGATTTGCCGGAGCAGTAGCCAACCCCATAAACTCATTTTTTTCAACACTTCTGAACCATAACATTGAGTTTACGAATTGCTGCAGTTTCAGAAGATAATGTTCCTTGGCAAGAGGATAGGAAGTAAGCAGAAAGTTTACGATGGATACATTATTGGCGTTATTGGCAAGGTTTGCCTTCACCGCAGAATCCATCGGGAATTCAACATCATCCAATGTCAAGACAGAATTCTTGTTGCAGAAAATAAGCTTGTTATTCACAACAAGTTCTTCTTCCTCCAGTTTTCCATCAGGTGATTTGCTATATGTATATAGTAACGTATTATCTCTAAACTTGAATGTATATTCAAATTTTACGGGGAAGTTCAACTTTCCCGTATATGTAAAGTTATCATAATAGTTCACCTTCTTCCACTTCTGTGAAAGATGATTGGTAATGTCGAAGATGGCCATTGCAAAGTTCGACTTGCCAGAACCATTAGGTCCATATACGATGCCATTCTTGATGATACCATCTTTAATGGCAAAAGTATTGAACGAATAGTTACTTGGTTTCGACAAATCCCATTCTATACGATTGGCAAATCCTCTATAGTTCGTTACGGCAAATTTTACTAGCATGCTTATATATACTTTATTTTTAATTGATAACAATTTTGTTGGTGCAAAGCTAATACACACTTAAACAATGCAAACTATCTTTTATTATAATGTCAAGTGCAGCTAAGCAGTTGCAAAGATATACAAAATATCAATACGCCGTAATTTTTTTACGGTTATTTAAGATAATAATCCTTGCAATACAATTTAAATGCTTTATCATTAAAAAAACTAATTGCTAAAGTTATATGGCGATTCCTCTCAATAGGGTGTACTGCAAACTTTCTATTTACGATAAGCTTCCTGTCTGCCTTATCAAACATGATTTTTGTAATATCTGCATAATAATCTATCTTTTATTTTTGAACATCAATAATCAGTAGTTGTACAAACTTAGAACAGAACCTTTTGTGCCTTCTCCTTTATAATCTCCAGAAAGCGGAAGTTGACTGCAGATATTGCAGATTTCTGCATCATCCAAATGCTCTGTTAACTCCAGATGAAATCCCCAATTGGTAGCATGCAAATCCCAGACACCATAACCGCATGCGTTGACTGCTGTAATGATGGTATCTTGAAGTTGCCATATTTCCGTGAAGTCTCTCATACTTTCTTTACCACCCACTTAAAGTTTTCCTTTCCTGCTCCTATTTCAAAGTGAAGCTTGGCAATACCGAGGTCCATCTTGGTATATCCTACCATTGAGAAGCCTCTCTTGGCAAGAACTTTGGGTTTACAACCAGCTTTTGTACCTTCCTGGTCTTGCAGGAAGAATGAGAACTTCTGCTGATTGATGGCAGTGGGAGCAAGAAGAGCTGCTTCCACGCCCTTTCGGAACCATGAAGGAGAATTGCTGGTTGCATTGCTCACCTGTTCCATGGTCTTGATTTTGTGACTAACCCCTTGTGACTCTCCGTATCCCAAGGCAATCATGCATGTCAACTTCTCCCCTTTTTCAATCTTGTAGGCTTCATTCACCTTGCGATAGCTTAATCCTGCCCAGCAGGTGTTGAGTCCTAGGGCTTGTGCAAGCAGCACAAGCTGTTCGCCATAATAGCCAATACGCTCATCAAGATCGTCGGCTTTTTGCCCTGCCATTACGAGATAGTTCTCCACGCCATGGAATTTTCCATATGACATAATGCCGGAGAATGCCTTGGTTTCTTGGGTAACCAGTTGTATGTGAAGGCCACCCTCTTTGTTGCACTCCAAGATTTTTTCTTCAAGTGCTCTAACTACCTCAGTTGAAAGAGGTTTGTGTATGTACTTTCGTACACTATGTCTTTGTTTGATAGCTTCTTCTATAGTCATGATTTCTATAATGAATTGTGCATGCAAAGTTAAGAAAAAAACAATATTCAAAGGCAAAAAACCAAGAAAAATCTCAGAAACTTATAATTTTTTATAAAAAGAACAATATATTATACCTTTTCTTGCGTAATCTAGATTCTTTTGTTAACTTTGCACGAAAAGTACAATATAATATACTACTTGGTATGAAAATTCAAGAAGTAATGAGATTACAGCGTAAGGCCTTGGGGATTACCCAGCAAGACCTCGCTGACATGTCTGAGATAGCCATTTCTACCATCAAGAAAATAGAGAGCGGTAAAGGCAACCCTTCCCTATCGACGGTTGAAAAAATCATGGATATCCTTGGCATGGAGGTTAAATATGAGATTCGTCAAACCGTTTAAATATAGTAGGATAAGAGAAAAGCTATCCTTTTTTGGGCGGTAAGATGAAACATACCTATTTCAAATCGTCCAAGAAAGAATTCAAAGATTCAATCGTAAATCAGAATGAGAATCATGAAACTGACATATATCTTTCATAGTGGTTTTGCAGTGGAGACCCAATCCTGCGTATTGGTCTTCGATTATTGGATGGATCCCGCCGATTGTATGCCGGTGATTCTGTCCAAGGGTAAGCCTGTGTATGTACTTGTAAGTCATTTCCATGAAGATCACTTCTCGCGGGAAATCTTTTCATGGCGCAAGCGCTACCCACAGACCTCTTTTACCTACATACTCTCCAAGGACATCATCAGACATCACAGATGCCAAAAGGTCGAAGCTGACGTCTTGATGGTAAAGGGAAAATCATGGTGCGACAAAAATATAAAGATAGTTGCAGCCGGTAGTAATGATAGCGGTGTGTCTTGGATAGTAGAAGTTGCAGGCAAGCGTATCTTTCATGCAGGCGATCATTCCAGGACTAGCAAAGCAAGAGATACGACAAAATTATAAACATAGAATGACATAATTAACAATGAATCCAATTGATATAGCACTCCGTATAGCAACGTCAGCCCATGCCGGTCAACTTGATCGCGATGGCTATCCTGTTATCCTTCATCCACTCACAGTGGGCTTGATGGGCCATACAGACGAGGAAAAGATGGCAGGCTTTCTGCATGATGTGGTAGAAGATACCTCCTACTCCTTTGAGGATTTGCTTCATGAAGGTATTCCCACAGGTGTAGTGAATGCCCTTCGCATCCTTACACATAAGCCGGGAACTGATTATTTCGATTATGTGCAGAGCATTATCGATTCTCAAAATCCCATTGCACTTCAAGTGAAGTACAATGACCTCCAACATAACTTTCAGAGAGGTAAGGACTACCCAGACCTTCAGAAGAAACATGGCAAGGCACTGGAAATGATTAAGGCAGCCATCGAAAAATGCTCTCAGGTTGACATCTATCATGCGCCTGAAGACTGCAGTATAGAGGTTGGCATCTTTGCCTGCGGATGTTTCTGGGGCGCGCAACATCAGTTTCAGAAACAGCCCGGCGTACTCAATACCCTGGCAGGATATACCGGTGGCAAAGAGGCTTTTCCTTCCTATGCCGATGTACGAGACCACAAGACGCATCACGTAGAGGCCGTCATCGTGGAGTTCAATCCCCAACAGGTTTCATATGAGAGCTTATGTAAACTCTTCTTCGAGATTCACGACCCGGCACAGACCGATGGTGTTGGTCCTGATTTGGGGCCACAATACCGCAGCTGTATCTTCTATCGTAATGAATCTCAGAAGCAGACAGCCGAACATGTGACGGAACTTCTCCGTAGTAAGGGTGACGAGGTCAATACCTTGCTCCTGCCAGAGGAGACATTCTACATTGGCGAGGCCTACCACCAGCATTATTATGAAAAAACAGGTGGTGAGCCTTATTGCCATCTGAGAACGAAGAAATTCTGAGAAGTAATTTTCAGTAAAATATCAAAGAGGTAAATATAGGCTAGAATTTTCATGTCCAAAACTCTTCTTCGCCAGTGGGTTGCATCTTGCCCCCGCACTTTGGGCAAGTATGCATATCCCACCTGCGAATCCTGTCAGAACCACATCTTAGACATAGCCTTCCTACAAGAGAATTAAAACTAGGTGCAGCATCACCAATTACTCCACCCACCACAAGAGGTACTATGTTTCTGCAGTCAGGACAAGACATGGCTTCGATATGCTGTCCCATGAAGCCACGTCCCTCATATACTTCGGTCTCGTACCCACAATCCTGGCATCTGAATATCTTCTTTTGTGACATAAATAATCTCCTTTCTTACCATTTTAACACCCAACTTGCATCGGAGTATTTTCCTATAATCTCTGCGTCCTTGATGACATGAAGCTGGTGGACATACTGCAATGCATCAGAGAACAAATCCCTGTTTTCATGTAATCTCATATGATGTTCCAGTTTTTTTTGTTTGATAATACTTTGTCGGAGACTGGCAACTTGTAGCTGGTCACTCCATTCAATGTTTTACTGATGGTTTCCGTTTCAAGCCCCATGTTCTCGTAGATGGCTCCAAGCAAAGCTCTTACATAAGGTGTGTATGCCAAGGATAGTTCTGCCAATTCTTGCTTCTGTTCCATTGAAAGAGTATTGATTGCTTTGCAAATATTCGTCACACATTCATCTGGTGAAGTGGCAGGAATGTCCTTTATAAGGCGCAGAGCATCCAATATTCTAAGTAGTGGAATATTGCTTGATGTTATGGCGTTCTCTTGTAACAAGAAAGATATTTTCACGCCATTCCTTGTGATAGGTCTCCGATATTTATTTGTGCCGACAAGGATGGATGAGCTTATCTGTGTAGTCAACCCTAGGGATGCAAATGCGGCAGTTCCGGTAATGTAGCCTACAATCTTGCCATTTTGCTCCAGAAAGTCTTTTACAAGTTCAGAATCTGCAGGTTTCAGATTTCCAAAAATGGTCTTCTTCGGAATATAGTATTTTCCCTTTGCTATCTTTTGCAGTTCGCCTTGGTGCACAAGACGGTTGAGAGCTTTGGCAAGTGCCGGCTGATACCGCATCTCCACCCCAAAATCTCTTGTTGTCAATACGACCCCTGCAGGGGTCAATGACAATTTTTCCTTTATCAGACTTGCTATAACCATGTTTATCTCCTATTTTCGAGTGCAAAGTTAATAAAAGTCTTGTTTTTTTACGCAATAAACTTGACTTTTATATATTTCTTTAACTATTTTCATGCTATAATCCATTCCATATCCTTTCATCCTCCCTTGTTTTTCCATAGCAAATTTAGCCCACATTGCAGCAGCTTTTGGTGAAAAACTTAAAGATTCCTAACGAAATCCTAGATTTTGGCAGTTTTCTGCCAATTTCCTAGCTGATTTTGTATAAAGAATCCTAATTTGCAGCGTATGTTCGGGAAAATCCCCAAAATGCTACACCCGCCCGTTTTGCCAGTTGAAAAATTGTGTGTACCTTTGCCCCCGAAATGTATATATCCAAGGCAAAGAAATATCGTGATCAGGGAGATGGTACGGCAATCGCATACGATTACTACCGTCTCACGAAGTCTTACATCGACAAAGATGGCAAGACTAAACATCGTAGTGTCCTTTGCCTTGGAGAACTTTCCGGTTTTGGCAAGGATGAACGTAACCGACTGGCATCCATGCTCACCACTATGATTGAGGATGGACAAAGCGTGATGTGTGATAACAAAAAGCTCTACGAGGAAGCCATGTCTCAATATGTGAAGTACCGTGGCAGCAAGTATG
The DNA here is from genome assembly GCF_024330485.1 of Segatella copri. Taxonomy (GTDB): domain Bacteria; phylum Bacteroidota; class Bacteroidia; order Bacteroidales; family Bacteroidaceae; genus Prevotella; species Prevotella copri_L. The sequence goes on from NZ_JANDWX010000028.1 coordinate 7,266, forward strand.
TCCAGGAGAACGATCCTCGTCTCATCGCCGAGCGTAAAGCTCGCGAAGAAGAGGAGCGCAGGAAAGCAGTTGCCGTTAAGCTTCAAACGCTCACCCAGCATGAAGCTCGCATCATCGGTTGCGAGAACCTCTGTAACTCTACCATGCGTATGCTTGATATTCGTAAATACCTGACCTCTAGGTGATGGAAGCGTGACCAGATGAACTTGACAATAAAGGTATCGCTCATGAACCCATCCGTACAGATAAATATACAGGCAAGCGATTTGTATTCTTCAGTGACCCAGATGGTTTGCCGATAGAACTTTATGAAAAATAAGAATCTGTTCAATCGTATCTGATATAATGCAGCAAGTAAGTATCCAATATTACAGTTCGCCTTGTGGAGAAATCATCCTGGCATCGGTGGACGATGAATTGTGCCTTTGTGATTGGAATGAAATGCCATGTTCAGTGCGCAATAAGCTTCGGCTTTCGCGGTATATGAAGGCTGAGTTCAAGATAGAAACATCCCCTATCCTGGAACTGGCCAAGAAGCAGCTGAATGAATATTTTACCGGCAGCCGCAGGACATTCGATATTCCGTTGCACCCTATAGGAACTGATTTTCAGAAAAAAGTATGGCATGCATTGCTCAACATACCATACGGAGAAACAAGAAGCTATAAGGAAATAGCCATAAGTTTGGGTAATCCCAATGGCACAAGAGCCGTGGCAGGTGCCATCGGAGCTAATGGCATCAGCATTTTCATTCCCTGCCATCGTGTTATCGGAAGCAATCATCTCCTTACAGGTTTTGCAGGAGGATTGGATGCAAAGAGAAGGTTATTAGAGCTTGAAGGAGAACAAAAACAACATAAGATATTGATTTTCAAATAAGAAAATAAAAAAAGACAAAAAATTAAAGACGTCCACCCCTATCTGGCAAAGCATCAGAAAAACATCCGAAAATATCACTTCCTGGCTGGGTATATTGCATGCCTGGGTAATTGTTGATGTCTTCCGAAAGCTTAATTCCGGCATGAACCTTAAGCCAATTCTCATCAAACTTAAATGCATAACTGTCAGAGCCGCACAATTTTTCATAACACAACTCTCCTACCAGCTCCGCTTTGCCGAGCCAGTTAAAATCAGCGAAAACAAACAGTCGTTCCATTCCTACTCCTTTTTTAATCCCTTTTCTACCTTGCAAAGTGTAACTTCCGAGCATGTTGCCCTTTCTGCAACTTGTGCCATGCTCAGGTTGCGCCGTAATCTGGCAAGCTTAATCTGCTCACCCACGATTTCCATCTTTTGAATCAACTTCCTTGGAAGTTTGTTTGCCATTGTATTCTTTGTCATAGCTTTAATCTTAATTATGATATGCAAAAATACATAATTTACTTTATTATAAGATGGGTTATCAAGTTTTTTAAAGAATAATTAGATGTATTAAATTAAACGCAGAAATCTGCCGGCATTACTGCCAGCAGACCTCTGCGTTTTAATTATATTGAAAATCAGATATTTGTTACTCTGAAACAGCAGCCTGTTCTATCTCTGTTGACTCCTGCTGGGCGTTCTTCTGTGGAGTCTCCTGAACCTCAGCTGGCTGCTCAGATTGGGTTGTTTCTACAGACTCTGCTGTTGTCTCTGCAGGAGTCGCCTGCTCTGTTGAATCTTCTGTACCAGCCTGAGGCAAAACAGGTGTGCTGATCTCTGCTGAATCCTTTGGAGTTTCAGGTGCTACTGTATCAACTGGAACTACTTCAGAATTATCTATCATCATTTTGCTTGATGCAAATACGTTGCTTACTGAAACCATTACCATAGCTGCGATAGCTGCAAAAACGAACTTCTTCATAATCTTATCTGTTTTAAATTGTTACTATTTATTGTTATTTACTCTGTTTTGTGGATTCATTATCGAACCCGCTATTCATAGTTGCAACCTGCATGCCAAAAGATAATAGAAAAGATGATAAGCTTGATATACAGAGACTTATAATTTGTGCGCCATAAATTACCCCTGTGGAATTTGGGGAAAAGGTGTAGAACTATTCCCCAAAAAACTGGGGAATAGCAAGATTATGGCACCACGTAACATCATCTATAGCAATAATGCTTCCTTCGATTTAAATATTCCAGGTCTTCTTGGTGAGCATAGGCTTCCTTTTCAAACCTGATGTTGTAATATGCCCGCATCCAATCCCGATATCTGAGATATAATAAAAACCATTCTATGATGTACCAGAGGTAGAATGGGATATACAACAACTCCCTTGCTTGGGCCGTATGTATGAGCTCATGGTTGAGTTCCACTTTAGAAAGATCTTCGCAAGTAACAATCATGCCAAAGAGATTGATTGCAATGAAGCTTTTCATGAAGGAACGTCTCTTGATTTTGATAATCCTAGTCATAAGCCATAAGATTGCTGAGTTCGTCGAGGAAGTTAATCATCATGCTTCCGGTTCCTCTAGACTGGGAAGCTGCCCTTTTTCCTGCAATTCCCATGGCTTTCATGGCATGAAAAGATGCTTCCAGAGGATCGGAGTTCACAGCAAGGAATGCCCCAACGATACCAGTGGCAGTACATCCCATTGCAGTAACCTTGCTCATCATGGAATGTCCTTCATGAACATAAGCCATTCTTTCGCCATCCGTGATGAAGTCTATGGCTCCAGTTATAACTATGATACAGGAAAGTTGCTGAGCCAGTTTCTTAGCCTGTTTCTCAACCTCATAGGTTTCCTGGTGACTATCCACTCCCTGCATGCCTATCTGGTGAGAGTACAATGCCTGAATCTCACTGGCATTTCCCTTGATGACTGTAGGGTGACACCTGAGGATAATCTGTGATGCTATATCCATACGAAAGCGGGTGGCTCCTACTCCAACCACATCAAATACGATAGGAATTCTTTTTTTCATGGCAGCTTCCCCTGCCAGTATCATCGAGTGAGCAGTGGTGCTTTCCGGAACGCCTAGGTTGAGAGCCAAGGCATTGCTCTTGCTACTGATTTCCTCCACTTCTTCCTCGGCACGCGCCATGATAGGTGATGCTCCAATAGCCAATAGGCTGTTGGCAACAAAGTTCATAGCCACATAATTGGTTATGTTGTGTACGAGAGGCTGCTGCTCTTGTATCAATCGTAAATCTGTCTTCATTTGTTTCACTACATTGTTAATATATACTGTACCCATTGTCCCTGCACCATTGTTTGGCATGCTCAAATCCTTGGGCAGTGGCTCTGTGAATCCATTTGAGTCCCTTGCGCTTGTCCTGTTTAACGCCTGTACCGGTCATATAGAACCATCCGGTAGAGAACTGAGCCTGTGCATCACCTTGCTGACCTGCCATTTCATACCAAAAGGCAGCCCAACTGTCATCCTTCTCTACTCCATCTCCATTCCAATAGTTGGCACCTACATTCTTTTGGCTCTGAAGATGTCCCCTTTGAGCTGCTTTCAGCCACCATTGGTGAGCCTTTACGTGGTCTTCTTTAGTTCCCTGACCCAGGTAAAATGCATTGGCAGCATTAACCTGTGATTGTACATCTCCTTTTTCTGCTGCAATCAGATACCAATGAAGAGCTCTTTCGAAGTCCTGTTCCACTCCATCTCCCTGGTAGTAGCATTCTGCCACATTGTAGCATGCGTAAGTATCTCCCAGTTCAGCAGCCTTCATGTACCACTGAAATGCCATCACATGATCCTCCACAACACCGATGCCTTGCGCATAGCAGACACCCATGTTGTTCATCGCCATTAAATCTCCTTCAAGAGCTTGCTGACGATATTTGTTTGCCGTTTCACGTTCCTTTTTCATTTCTGTAATCTCAACTTGGGTGCAAAGGTACAACTTTAATTTTGAATTTCGACACCCTAAAGATACAAAAAGAAAAGGCAGCTGCAAGCATCTTCACAAACGCCTACAACTGCCATCTCTATAATATATATGGAAACTTCTTTCTACAATTCTCTCAAATTTTCATGAAACATCGCCTGTTAAGCGAAGTTCTTCATGTTGGATCTTGCACCATACTCAGCGCATGCTGCAACGACCAAAGCTAAAATCATTTCTAATACCATCATAATCTTATCCTTTCTCTATATCAATCTGTTATCCTAATCTACATATTCTTTACCTCATCTAATATCCATTAGAGAAGCTTCATTGGAAGCATCCTATGGATGCCTCTCAAAGCTTGCTTACTTGCCGAGGCTAATCTTCTTGTTTACATTTACAACCTCTGCAAAAAGAGCAGCTGCAACTGCCAATGTCATTCCTAATACCATCATAATGTTACCCTTTCTTTACTTTAATTATTCGTTATTCAATCTTTTCGAGTGCAAAGATAATGCCTTTTTGTGTGCGCGCACAATTTTTGGGAAAGAAAATGCAGAAAAGGGTATGATTTCTTGATTTCCGTCAAAAACTGTCATGACAATTGGAACAAAATGGCATGTTTTCCTTTCAGAAGTCCGATTTTCAACTGCTGTTTCAACAAAATGATACATCAACATTAAAACTTTTCCCATTTCTCTTGCTGATTTCAGATGAATTGGTTTTCTTTGTACTTGATAAGGTATTCAAAACAGTATCTTTATAGAGGGCAATACCTCCGTGAGGCTGTGACGCTGCGGTTTGAAGGGTATTGTCCTGTATCCCTACTCAAAGTCTCAGGCTTCAGAAAACCACCAGAAGGCTCCGATACTTTCATGCTGTCCTCCTTACTATCCTCCATACCTTCCGCAACAATCTTACCCTCTCCATCCAAGAAAGAGAAAGAATCAGAGGAAGCTGTGGAAGAGACCACAAAACTGGCAGCCACAGAACTCACGCTATACGAGGTATCGGAAAACGATGGAATAAAAGGAGCCTGAGAAGATACCTTCTCCAAAAAATCGGAACTTCCAGAAACCGTAGAAGAAGCATCCCCTCTCTCCTCAAAGAAAATATAATCATTGCAGGCCAAGACAAAACTCTCAAGCGCCTTCTTTTCTCCCATGCCAATCACTATCTTTCCGGATTCCCTGATGCGCATGACGAGCCTTGTGAAATCACTGTCACTTGATACGATGTAAAACACATCAATATCGTTCTGATACAGCAAATCCATCGCATCAATCACTAAGGCAAAATCCGTAGAGTTCTTGCCAGAGGTAAAAGAGTACTGCTGAATAGGAAGGAAGGCATGCTTTTGAAGCACAGCCTTCCATGCGGAAAGATTGGGCTTAGTCCAATCTGCGTATATACGCTTGACTGTAACCAAGCCACCCAGGTTGTTCTTAACAGCTGCCATCACCTGGTCAATGCGATGGTGAGAGACATTCTCAGCATCCACCAATAATGCAATCTTACGTTCTTGAACCATAACTTATAGTTTTTAATTCGTCTATCCACCTCTTGCCAGACTTCACGTTGAACAAGATGGCCAATCATATGCCAACCGCTAAAACAATGAATAAAATATCACGGAATCATGATATTTTATTCTTCAAACCAGGATGGTACCAGCTACGAGGAGGATTGTACAAACTGCCATCGTTAAGAAAATCGTAATCTTCACATCCTGAAGGTTCTTTGCCCGGTCAAGCACCAGGCAAGCCCCAACAAGTGCGGTGAATCCGGCTAAAATGAAGCAAATTTCACTCATTTCCGTTCCTACTTAAAACCTGGCTATTTCGAATGATCATGCAGCCAAGCCTTCTGACCATAGCTAAGATGGTCCCAGTTGGTTCTCTTCTTTCTTCCCTTGCCACCACCAAGCACAGCCTTTGTTGTGCCCTTAGCCAAGGCACCAACAAACAACATCATTAATAATGTCTCCATAATCTTGTAGTTTTACTTAGTTATACTAAATGTTCCAAAAGGAATCTCCTGTGCAGAAGCTACTGCCATATAGATGATTCCATACTCTCCTGGTTCAAGCTCTGAAGCCGGAATGGTGAGCAGATAACTCTGGTTGCCATACTTGTGTCCAGAGAAGGAGAGATATCCCTTTTTCTGTGCATCAGAGCTTCCGAGCACCGCAGGCTGAAGTGTCAGCCACTGTATTCTTCTGTCCTTCTTAGAAGCCTTGAAACGCACGATGCGGTAGATGCCCATCGGGTCATAATCATTCTTCTCAACCTTGATAAGTAATCGGATATCCTTTCCGTCCTTTTTGATAGAATGAGCAGACTTGCCTCCGGCAAAAGCAATATCCATTCCTTCCACTCCAGCCAAAGTGTTCACTGCATCTGCAGCAAGCCCCACGCCGGCAGCCGTACCCATCACTCTTACACCGGTCTCCAGTCCAGCCATGCTACCTGTGCTTAGTCCTACCATGCCACCTGCAAAACCGAGGTCACTTACAGCACCTGCAATCTTGGAAAACTTAGAGAACTTGTTCTGGTGTTTTTCTACCTTGCCGTTTTCCTTTGGAAGAACGACGTATGTAGAATCGCTAGTGAGCATACAATAGCTACCAATGAACTCCGGTTCTGGAGCTACTACCCTCTGTGCATGCGCATTGATAAATAAAGCACACGCAATAATCAATAACGAAAACTTCTTCATTGCTTTTTCAATTTAATTGGTTTAATATCCTTTGAACGAACAAAGCCAATGGGTAGGAGCTCCAACTGTTATATATTAAGGCCTAAACACAGTTATCCCAAAGAGCCATGAGCGTTGAGTGCTGTTCTGCATCTCGGCGGCAAAGGTATGAATTTCTTCCTTAAGTTCCAAACAAAAATCACACTTTTTTTCGAGCCCAAAATTAACGTGATTTTTTTTTCTTTACAATTGGGAAAAATGCAAAATCCCTAAAAAAAATATCGCGCGCACGCGCACGCGAGGATAATCCTTGACAAAATCGCAAGAACTTTAACTTCCGTTAAGGTTTAAGATAAAAAACACCTCTTTTGCAGTATTAAGGTATTCATTTAGATACTTTTAACCTTGTTTATTTGTGTAATAGTATTCATTTGCATACCTTTGCGATCAAAAACAATATGAGACATTTCATCATCAATATCCAATGGAAAGATTCTGAATTCACCGGCTCTGTATGGCAAGACAGTGGAGTACCTGTAGTGAAAAAACTGAGTTCCCCAGACTTCAATGAGTTCATTGAACTTGCAGAAGGAAGTCTGGAGGTCTTGAACCCATTCTTCAGTGACCCAGATGGCGATTTTCCGGAATGGTATAAGAACGGGGAATATGACTTTACCTATCATTTTTCTGATATGGCTTCTCTTCTGAAAGCATACAGCCAGTATGTACCCCTGGCAACACTTGCCAAGGCGACACAGATTAATAAAGGACTCCTCTCCCACTATGCCAACCGGCTGAAACTGCCAAGAGACAAACAGAGTGAGCACATCATTCAAAAGCTCCATGAAATAGGAACCAGACTTTGTAACTGTACACTGGAGCAACAAGAGGTGCTGACCATCAAACCCACCACACCCCAAAAAGCATAACATAATCCATCCATCATCATGATTAGAGAAAAACAGAATCAGTTGAGATACCTGGTCTTGGACAGATGCTTCGCAGATACAAGACACAAATACACCGCTATAGACCTTTCCAAGAAAGTAGGTGAAGCCATTTGGGGAGAACTTGGAGCCCAGGTAAACCCTCGTTTGGTTTTGGGAGATATCAAGTATATGAAAGAAGCTACCGCTTTTCAAGCACCTATCGAGGAATTCCCAACAAAGAACGGAAAAAGCTGGTATAGATACAGCAAAAAGAACTATAGCATATTCCATAACGCCCTGCCATTTGAAGCTATCAATACACTCTGTTCTTCATTAAGTTCACTCTACCTAACCCTGCAAAGGTTTCAGAATGAAAACTGTACACGTAGCTGTGAATTTCTCAACACGATTATCCCATATCTGGAAAATAGGCTGGGCATAAGTAAAGAGAATCCCTCCCTACCAGAGCAGAAGTTTAATCTTCAAGGGTTGGAACACCTGGCAAAGATAGTAGAATCCATCATTAGCTTCCAACCTCTCAAGATACACTACCATACCTTCAATGACCGTGAGTTCGACATTTTTTGCGACCCTTACCATGTAGGCCTGCATGATGACAAGTGGTATATGATGGCAAGGACTGAGCAATATTCCCAGATGGGATACTATGCCCTGGAGAGAATTGAATCACTTAAACCTCTGGAGGATAAACTATACATCCTACAAACAGACTCGGATTTGGAGACATACATGAAGATATTTTTCAAGGATGCCAACTTTCTCTATCTATAAGAGGTAGGCAAATGCTCATAGTTAAAGTACGAACCTAGAACTAGCTGTGCAATAAGTCCGCACACATCATGCAAAATATACTAGAAAAGGTAACCAAATAATGAAGATAAGAATCATAACCATCCAGGTTAAGCCCAACAAAGAGTTTAACCAGCTGAAATTCTCGTTCATTACAGACGTGAAAGTTCTTTCTCCTCAAAGCCTTAAAGACACAATTAAGGAAAAAATTGAAGAAAATCTGCAGAAATATTTAAGTATGCAGAATGAATGCACAGAATCGTAGTATCTTTGCACTCATTAATTAATAGTTGAATAATAAATAAAGAGATATGACAGATAAAAATAAGCAAGACATTACCCTACAAGGTTTTGTCAACGACAATAAAATCCATTATCAACACAGCTCATACCCATGCAGTGCGTAGTGTTGATTTTTGCCGAGTACTGATGTACAGGGCTATAGGACATCGTATTGTGGGAAAAGAACAACAAGCTAAGGGAAGTGCCGAATATGGTAAGTATCTGATAAAGAGCCTTGCTAAAGAAATAGGGCCAGAATATGGAAGCGGATTTGGAGAGCGACAACTTAACTTTTGTCGCCAATTTTACAATACATATTCAATTGTGAACGCATGCGTTCACAATTGAATTGGTCACAATACAGAATGCTCATATAATGTCGCCAAGAAACCACCATCTTGCCACGTCTGTTTCTGATGCTAGCTGGAGCAAATTCGTTACCATGTTGGAGTACAAGGCGAAGTGGTACGGCAAGATTCTGGTTAAGATAGACCGGTTCTATCCATGCTCGAAGACCTGCCATCATTGTGGACATGTCAAGGAAGATCTGGCATTGTCAGACCGCTACTACACTTGCCCAAATTGCGGTGAGTTAATAGACCGTGACCTGAATGCAGCGAAGAATATACTTGATGAAGGTTTAAGAAATATATCGGCAGGAACTGTCGATTACACCGATGGAGAGGGCGTAAGACTTGCTTGCAAGCATTCCTTGATGAAGTCGGAATCCCATAAATCTTTAGCTTGTGGGTAGTTCAAAGCAGGATTAACGTTATTTTTTGCTAAAAGTGTTTGAAGATGCGATTATTTTTGTATATTTGCAGCATTAAGGCAGAATTTAACCATTTAACGTGAATGTTATATGACTAAAGAAGAAATTCTCAAACAAGTTGCTGCACTTAAAGCAGAATTCCAAGAACTTTGGAATGATATAGACGAACATTCCAAGGAAGAAGAACGTGTCGCTGTAGTGCTGCACAACGCAGAATCTATTATGGATAAGCTTGATAGTACCTTTGAAAAAAGGACAGCTTTGACAGCCGCAGATACTACAATCCTTATGATTGCTACTGCTCTACAAGTCATGAGAATCTACTTGCTTTCTAAATTTCAAGAAAAAATTAAGGATGAAGACAGACTTGCTCATAATGATCCAAGCATCAAAGAAAAAGTAAAAGAACAAATGCAAAAATATAAGGAAGAACATAGTAATTGGAAGTCAAAAAAGAGCCAAAAGAGCTATCGCTCTTGGCAAGAAATTGCCTTCACAATTAAAGTCCCTTATGATGCCACCCGGCATTCCGGCGAAGGTTTCCATAACAGAAGTATGCATGGTGGTCAGCATAGAGTTAAGACATTAGGGCATGACCCAATACTCGGATGGCTCTTTGGTGTTTCAAATATCATCACTGATAGCATAACTATTTGTCCTGAATACAAACTTGGCGAAAAAAAACTCAGAATTCCATATATTGAGTCATATTATGTTGATATGGGCTCTAACTTTTGCTGGGAAGAGCAGATTACCACTTGGTCTGTATTTTCTGGGAGTATTGAAAGTATTAAAGAAGACAAACATCGACTATATGCAGCTATATTTGCTCAAGGAATGCACCTTGCATCAGATCAATATACCAAGATGGGGCTGCCGATTCCTTTCTTGAGTTTGTTAGATCAAGACAAAGCCTATGAGTTGTACAAAGAAGGCTACGATTATCTAGACTATTTGTATGATACTCAAATTTTACGTAGAACTATGAAATCTGCTTCACAAGCTATTTTCATAAATATGCTCATTGGTGCCATTCATAAATTTTTCTATAACCCACAAAAAGATCAAAGTCAAGAATTTTATAATATACGAACCAGAAAAGTAATATTATATTCAAATATGATAGCGACCTCTTCGGATATCGTACAAACAGCTTTTAGAAGTTACAATGGTGATGAAGAGGCATGGAAAAACTTCGACATCGGAGGTTTTTTAGTTACACTATATAGGTTCATAACCGACACTCGCTTCATTATGAAAATTAAAGAAGAATTTATTTTCCAAGAATGGGATAAAATTATTGATTCAAAGAATAACATTTTTAATATATAAAAATAGAATGTCATGAGTATTAAACGATTAATAAAGAAAACACTGAAAGGTGGCGGTTCCCCTATCTTGGGGCATACTATGGATGCAATAGATAAAATGAACAAGACAGGTGATTCTTTTATGAATAGCCTAAAAAAATCAGTAAATGAAACCATTACTGAAGACATGCCTATAAGCAGTGACCTCTACCAATGGGGTAAAAGAGATGGTAGGGTTCAAGGTACTGTTGAACAGGCTAAACGAGACGAGAAAAAGTTCAATGACCTTCATGCAAAACATGAATCAGACAGAAAACGATGGAAAGATAGTGACAAGAAAAAAGACAATTTAATAGATGAGCTTACGAAAATGTTTAAATAAAATGTTATGACACATACAGATGATATTCAAACAGAAGAAGGCTATACCCCATTCTCATTATTGATATTGGGGAATGGATTCGACAAAGACTTGGGCATGAAAACTGCATACAGAGATTTTGCCGAAAGCACTTTTTGGCCATTTACAAATCTATCAAATAAAGACCAGGGGTCACTAGCCTGCTTTTTAAATGAAAGAAAAGAAGACGTCAATACATGGTTTGACCTTGAAGAGTTGTTGGCAGAATTTGCACAAAATATCAATAAAACTATTGAGCAAGCTGAAAAAGATTTTCAAGATTTAGATAAAGTGATAAAAAGTCTAAAAGAATATCTCCAAGCGCAAGAGGATGAGTTTTGCAAAAAAATGGATACTACAATGCATGCTAAAAGAGATACACCAGCTCGTAATGTGCTACAAAAAATTATAAGGAATAAAAAGGAGTATAAAATTTACACCTTCAACTATACAAATGTATATCGCATTGCAAGAAAGATAATACTCGAAGCAGAAGGTAAAATGTTTTTTCATATCCATGGATCCATAAGAGATAATAATATAATTTTAGGAACAGGTGACCAACGCGAGATTAACCCTGCATATTTTGGATTTTACAAAAGTGCAAATAGCTCATATGCAAGTTCCAACTTGGTTGAAGACTTAGCTGAAGCCGATGAAGTTTACATTTTTGGGCACTCCTTAGGAACAAATGATCATGATTATTTTTATGATTTTTTCCAGGATTGCATACACTATCACAAAGAAAATAATTGTAAAAGAAAAATTAGAATTTTCACATATGATGTAAATTCAGAGCTAGAAATCAAAAAGCAACTCATGAAATTGACAAATAAACATCTCATAGGGTTATACGCTCATTGTGACGTTAAAATATTAAGAACTTGCCGAGAATATCAAGATTCATGGATGCTAAAAGATGACTTTTAACATTCCTTTGTTTGGAGATGGTATAAAGCTATCTCCAAACAAAGGAATGAATATAAACTTCAAAGAAATTAAAGGGTTTTCTCTTACAATAAATCCTCTATTGTTTGAAGAACTTCTTTGATCTCATCACTATCAATGCTTCCATTCTCATGATCTATAGTTGTGAAAAGATTAGTACCTTCCTCAAAACCGATAGACTTATAAAAAGCAAGCTTCTTATCCCATGATTCCTTGTAGGCAGGATTGGAAAGCATTCCCAAATGCTCCCAAATGATAGGATCACCAGCAGCATCCTCGAAAGTGAAATCCGGCAAGAATCTCTTTCCTTTTTCTTCCAGGAATTTCTCATATTCAAAGTCAATATTTGCTTCATATAACATGTTAGCAATAATCACTTCGGATTTACTTCTTACAAGTAATCCGTCCTTCAAAGTCTTGTGTATCAATCCTTCGATGTGTGGAACATCAACTTTGGATTCACGAACAGAATACTTAAACAGATTCGTATTGCGATGAGCCATGACAGAATATTGAGGCTTGGTATACTCCAACATCCACTGAGGAGAATCCTCTACCAAGAGAATCAGCTTCTTCTTGGCACGTGTCAAAGCTGTATAGATAAGCTCGCGAGACAATATTTGCCCACTTTTTGGAAGAACAACAAGCACTGTATCAAAATCACTTCCCTGACTCTTGTGAATGGTTATTGCATAGGCAAGCTCTATCGGTACTGCAACATCGTCACTCGATGAAGGAAAATAACTAAAGCTCTCATTTGGAATACCATTGAACACAATACTAGCACGCTTATATTTACCACTTACATAACCAGCAAAACCTATCTGACCATTGGACAATTGGAATTTAAGTTTAGAAGGATAGGATTCGCGCTTCTCATTTTGAAGCTGTATTATCTTGTCTCCATGATAGATATATTCAGGAGCTACCTCTATGGCAAACTTTACATTAGTGTTACCCAACCATTCCTGAAAATACTTATTAAGTTGCAGACTACCCCATACAGGATTCTTTACAGGAGTCAAGACCTGAAAACCCTCCACCATTTCTGGGTGTTCCATGGCAAAATAAGTATCATCCATACCAATGGACTTTCTGATTCTTTCAGGTATGGATAGTTCTGAGAAAGGAAGTTCCTTTTCCAACACATTCAAAAGACATTGCTTCAGCTCATCAGCCGTTTTCCATGAATAGACCTTTAAATCACTATCCAAAGAACCCTTGCGTATCTTCTCAAAGATCTCATCAGCATCCTTGGCAACCTGATTTCCTGAAAACCATGAAGCTAAAGTAAGAATATCAGACTGTCCACCCTGGTGAATTGTCCTTACTATGGTATGTAGATGAGCTATGGCAGTAGTTCTCAACTTACTGTCATTATCCAGGAAACTACAAAGATCAAAGAAAGGTCTTCCCTCTCCTATCGGTGGCAACTGATATGGGTCACCTATGAGAATGATTCTATTTACAGTCTTCAGATCAATTGCGTTCAACAAAACGTAAAAATCAGAAAGAGTGAGCATAGAACATTCATCAATGACAATATTCTTTGCACCCACATATTTTCTTTGTTTATCTTTTGCAGGTATGTAAGCACTCATTGTACTCCAATCAAAGAACCCCTGTTTTGTCAAGAATTGCGCCACAGTCAAAGCCTGGGTATTAGATGCCATACTTCCCAAACGAACTCTAGCCTTTCCAGTTGGTGCCAAAAGCAAAACACCCTCTTCCATTACGCACTTTGAAGACAAGAATGCCTTTACTACAGTTGTCTTTCCTGTACCGGCAGGACCTGTAAGCACAGAAAGACGCCTGGAACTTATTATCCCCAATGCTTTAGCTTGGTCTTTAACGGCCATAACACTTTGAGGATTTGATGCATCAAAAGCGATGGTATTCTTAACCAATGAAGCCCAATCTTCAGATAATGGCTCCTTCACATCCTTTGCAGCACGGGCAGACAAACGTTTTTGTAACCATCTTTCCATGTCAGTGAATTCCCTCAACTGAATGGAAACAGAGTCCTCGGTCTTGATATACTCCAGTTTTTCCTGCATGAAAGAACCTACTTTCAGTAAGTAATCAGGAGGAAGCAGCATCTTGTCTTTATCCAATTCTTCCTTCAGCAAACTATCAAGTTCTCTCATAGAAAGAAGAGTGTCCCCTAAATCTGCCTGAAATCTAAGTTTCTCTATCACCAGGGAACGAATTCTTCTTTGGTCAATAAGGGTATCTACACAAGATGGAGCTTCAGGAATCCAGTCTCCCTGTATCTGTACATCAGGAATCACTCCATAGTCAACCATCTGGGTTGATATAGACGTATCACCTTCTTCACAGATCAAGTAAGGATTTGCCAACAAATCATCATAGCTCTCAGGTCTTTCTACCCAATATTTGATTTGAGTAGAATCAAGCTCAAAACGCGACAAAAGCATCAAAACCTGTTTCTGCTTATCTGCTGTAGCATGCCAATATGCCTTATAATATCCCAGTTCAGAATTATAAGCAACACCAGAAATCTGAATCTTATCCGATAACAAATCAGAATAAGCCATCCATGGATTACCTTTTGGAGTCAGATGCTTGCTAATACGAAGATCATGTTCTATCAAATAAGCATAATTCACACCTATGGCACGAAGCGCTTCAGCAAAACCAGGAAATGGACCAGAAGCCTTCTTGATATTACCGATTTGCAGGTCTATCCAACGTAATTGGCGTTTCCAATCACCTCCAACCAGTCCATGTCTGATAACTGCTTCTACTGAATCTCGGGCAGCAGACAGAATAATCAACATACTGTGGTGACTTATCTTGTCACAACCATAAGAAAGCTCATCAAATATTTTCTGACTATTGCCTACTTTATCCAATGTCAACTTGATTTCATTGATGGCAGCATTCTTTGATATATGGAGTTTGTCTTTAAATATCTGTTCATCAATGGCTAAATACTCCTTATATGGCAAAAGGAATCCATTTGACTCCTTCAGACTTGGTCGGATAGAATGCTCAATCATCAAATCCCATGCCGGATAGGTATAATCAGCAGTTGAGTCAAATTCAATAACATCATGCACACGACTCACCTCACCCAAACCAACGATAACTCGGGCAGCATCCTCATCAACAGGATTTCCGTTCTTGCAATAGAAAACCACTAAAGATTCATGCTCCACAACATCTTTTAGGAACCAATGCAAAATATCTCTTTGACGCTGTGCACCAAATATCCAAGAAGTTCTAAAAGGAGGCTCTTCATCCCTTGACAAGCCAGGATACTTAGTGTCCATATCTTCCTGTGAAGCTTTTGACAAATAGCGGAAAGGTATTCCAAATGCAGAGAACGCAGGCACGTCCACTGCAGTGGGAAGCAACTGAGAATGAGGCAACTGCTTATTGTTAGCATACACATGGACGAAGATACGCTTGTAGGATTCTTCATTCATGAAACCACCATTTTCCCCCTTGCAGGCAGGAAGTTGCTCAGGCTTTAGATCACCCCATTTCTTTGAAGCAATCCTGTCTTCATCAAGATTATTCTTATGCTCCAAGATGTTGTGCAAAGTCAAGCAAAACGGATTAGCCGCTGGTGAACAGCAAACAGATCCATTCCAATTGTTGTCATGCCAAGGCACACGAATTGACAAATGTTTCATATATTTTCGTTTTATTTTTTACTACTATGTATTTGAATATCAATGGCATTATCATCCCAACGAACATCATACTCACTATTTGAGTTATAATAGACATTCACAGGTAAATGACATGTCACCTCTGTATTTTCTTCTATATAATGCTCGTCTCCAAACATCAACTTCTCCATCTGAGCACATGGCAATACGCTCCTGTCTTGAGAATTGACAATCTTACCAAGTTTATTCTTGATATGATAGCCATCAATCTGTCCTTCAGGAATCACAAAGAACAAATAATCTCTTGCTCTACTCATAGCCACGTTGATGATATTCTGGTTATTTACATGACTGCCGGAATAGCTGCTAGCTGGTGGATTAAGCACAACGAACATAATATCGCACTCATCTCCTTGGAAGCTATGCACCGTACCACAGGTAATAGAGCAATTTGGCTGGTCAATTGGTCTGCTTTCAATCATCTGCTTGATAGCATCAGCCTCTGCACCATATGGACAAACCACACCTATGCTATACTGAGAAGAAGGATGGTTCTGGAAGATTTGTCTTGCTACATATCCAACCATATTGTAGGTGAATATAGCAGAATACAAATGCAAAGGACTCTTGCCCACAGTACCCAACTCAAAGAGCTGCGAGAACTCCCTAACCTCAAAAGGGAAGAAATTAACTGTGTTTATATCCATGCCATCACAATGAAGCTGTTTCTGAGGAGCACGTTGTATGAACGTTTTAACCATGCCATTATAAGCAAACTGACTCACTATATCACCAATCACGGGAATTGACCTGTACTGGGTAGTAAGAGCTTCCAATGGGTAACGGTCAAAACTATTCAAGGCTGTCTTTAGCTCGTCAATTCCAACCATCTGATAAATGTTCTCCACCTCAATTTCATTTCTTGGAACCGGGCGTATCTGCATAGGATCTCCCGCTATGATAAATCTGCACCCCTCACCTTTATATAATATATAGGTAATGGTAACCAAATCCATCATGGAGGCTTCGTCAATGATAATGTAATCCCAATCAAAGTCACATATAGGTGTATCGTCAGGATTCACAGTATCATAGGAATACCTTGCACCTGTTGTAACCACAATGTTGACAGAAGAAGCATCCATATCCATGGTATCACGAGTTGTGACAACTCCCTCCTCAATCAAATCGGCATCCTCGGTAGTTCCGAACCTGCTTAAGTAATTATAACACAAATCATCTGCTACCAAACGCTCTGCAATGACATCTGCAGCCTTGTTGGTTGGAGTCATCACCAGAATGTTGAGGTTTTCACCACTGGTTTCTACCAGCTGATGAATCTTTTCCACTACTCTTGTTGTCTTACCAGTTCCTGAAGGGCCATATATAAAGCTAATATCAGCAGGTAAGTTTTCCTGCATATTAAACTCATCCGGCAATGAAAGCTGCAAAAATCTTGTCTGCAATGAATCCAAGATATTGTTACTGTTCTCCGCCTTCAAACGGATTAGAGTAGCCTGACGGCATAAATCAAGCGTTTCGTCACTCATCTCATCAACCAACAGATCTACAGAAGTTTCATCCACACGAACAAGACTGACATCTCTCAAGATTTTAGAGTTATCCTTATAGAACACCACCACTTGAAGATTGTCAGCATTGTCCAACCAAGAAGGCAAGACCTTGGAAGGAACCTGGAGACGAAGAATCCTATCATAAGACAGGAACTCCTTGGCATAGAAGTCCACCTGTATCTTACTTGTTGACAAGCTACTCTTGTCAGAATAGATCAACTCCATCAGATACTTGAACCACAGATAGCTGTATTTTGGCGTATCATTCAGGAAATGATTAACCTGCAACTGCTCGTCTGCATATTCAGCAGCATTCTGTGCCTCCGTATTCTTTCTCTTAAGATTTTGCTCCATACGAGAAGCTGTGTCCCCACGCTGATGGAAATCGTAATTATCCTCACCAAACAATTCCCCAGGGTTACTTGAAGAAGACTCCTCAGAAGAGAATTCTGGCACATCACCAGCATTTCTCGAAGAAGAATAAGGTCGATGCAATTCCTTATTTGCCTTCTGCTCCCACTTATGCTGAAGAGCTTGTTGCAAATCCTCTTTCTGCTCATCACCGCTATCAAAGACTTCCTCATCACGATTAACTGTTCTTCTTGGAGCATGATGCTTACCCTTGTCACTTCTTTCCTTACGCTCCTTAGGTTGGCTGACCTCATCATTTGATGATTCAAAAGAGTTCGTACCTTCGCCATGATCATCAAAAGATGAGTCTGACTCGGATAAGTCTGAAGGTGCATTTGAATGGTCCACCTCTAAATCAACCAAACTTGTATCCAAGGAAGCATCAGAAGTATCTGTTTCAACCCATTCAGCAACCTCTTCATTATCAGAAGCCTTCAACCCTTGACGTGAAGTTTCATCAAGAAGCTCTAAAAACTCCGGATCCAAATCCACTTCGTTAGCTAACAGATATTTGTTGAAATCAGCAGCAAAAAGACTTTCCAGGTAATTATTGTCCTGTTTCAATGAGAAGACACGCTTGATCCAACTCAAAACATTGATGAACATCTTACCACCCCAAGATCCAACATACCATAGCTTGTCATCATCTTCAATGAATGACAAACGCGTTGTGGAAATATTCTCATCATAGAAATAGTCAATCTGTTCACAACTACAAATATCACAAGCATCCAGGAATGATGCATTCCTCTGATAAGTCTCTTTCCAATCACCACCAGCTTTATATGCAAGATACAATAAACGCTTCTTTATCTCTTCTTTGGCCTCAGTATCTTCATAAAAATCTCCGGTTTTTCTCTTCTGAAAGTCAGAGTTTGATATGATTTTAATACCTAAGATGTGACACAAGCGCTCATAATCCTGCCTAGACTCAGGCATAAATGAAGGATTGCACACATGTGAATTCGTACCAAAGCTATCCCTCAAAGTTGAATTGTTCCAATCCAATGCAACTAGTGAAGACAAAGGCTCCCAGGTTTTCGTACCAGCATACCAACTCGCATTTTCACGAAACTCCCCTATTTCTCGTCTGTATCTGTGAATCGTCTCATCACGTGATTCCACAATCCAGTCGTAAACTTTCCTTCGATAATCATTCGTCTTCAAAAGCAAATAGTCCAAACAATCCGTAAATGTCAATTTGCTTCGGAAGCCAATATAACCTAACCATGCAGGCAACTCAATGTTAGGAAGTTTGTAACTGCCATTAAGCAGCGAATTGACTATTTTCTGCAACTGTCCTTCTCTGTAATCATACAAATCAACAGGACGCTTTAATCCCGTGGGTGAAGGGATACAAGGCAACATTCTTAGATGTTCCTCATCACAAATATATTGTAATTGTACTGCTTTATGAGGAGCATAATACCCCCAAAAGTACTTCGCAAACTTAGGATTTGTCAAAAGCTGAAGATTAACCTCCTTGAAAGTCTGCCCAACCTGAAAATACCCCAAGAAGACATTTCTGTAAGAAGACTCAATAACTTCCCTGTAATCTTCACTCAAATAGGATAAAGACTGGATGTCACAACTCTCATAGTCACAATCCGGGTGATAGCAAGAACCCAAATATAACTGAGAACTAGGACGTAAATCCTGATTCTTATCATAAAGCTTGATACTGGTAGCTTTGACTATTTCCTTGAAATCTTCCTTCTCCTCATCAAATATGGTAGCCATTTCAGCAATAATCCTAATATGTGCCTCATAAGCATAACTCTCTTGATGAGAGATAAAATAGCGTAATTTCTCATTTCGCAATGCTGTCAAGGAAAGACATTTTTTCTGGCAATCCATCACTGCTTCCAGGAAACGCTTGATTCGTTCAGCCACTTCCGGTTTGTCATCATAGCCATCCAGATACTTGGCAGAAACAAGATTAGGGATACGTACATCGGCTAACGGATCGACAGAGATATTGAGATATCCTCCAGACAAGAAGGCATCAGAAGGATGACGATAATGATTGTCATCACAAAGAAGCCAAAGCTTAGAAAGCATGATTCTCATCCTGGAATTCTCTTCATTGGCCAATATTCTACGAATCTCCCGTTCATGTTCTGCCAATACACCAACTATCTCTATTCTACCAAAGTAAGTATCAAGATTTGGCAAAATCTTCTCAAAGACAATATCATGTGTATCCACAATGACACCCATAGCTTTGAACAGATTCAACCAATCTTTCTTGGAATCTCCACTTCTCAGATAACAAGATGACACGAAAGCAGGAGTATCTGTAAATTCATGAACTATCTGTTCTATATCATAGTTGGCATATTCGTTTGACAAGAACAATTCTTCAGGAGTGAACATCTTCTTTTCAGAACCGGAACCACTATAACCCAACACAGGAAATTTCGATAGCTCACCTTTTACTTCACCCGAGAGTTCTGCATCCAGAACCCACCTCCAAAAGCGCACATTTCTGTCCTCATCCAGAAGATAGTCATAAACCTCTTCCAGATTATCTTGGTTTGAAATATAAGTGACAAATTCATCAGAAGTAAGCTCATTATTATCCAAAAACTCACAGTAATATCTTCGTTCTTCCTCACAAGTGACATAATCATGATGAATAGTATCAAGCAAACTCTCAGGAACCAGATTCGCCTTTACAATACCAGTCAATGCCTCTGATGGCAAGTAATGGTGATTGGAACAGGACATAAGAATACCATCCTCTTCTTTAGGAGACTCTATGAAAATTGGCACAATCTGTACCTTCTTGAAATCTTCAGAAGACAACGCTTCCCGATTACGGAAAACATATTGATGGAATGCTAGATTTGCCTTTCTATCCTTCAAACTATCTCTGAATCTATCGATAACTGCCAATACATGCTTACGGAAGAAATCAATGGTATCAAAAGATTTAAAGCCAAGTTTCTTATAAAATTCTTTTCTCTCCTGACCATCAAACAACGAAGTATAGTAATCATCACAGATATGCATGGAACCTTTAGCAAACCATTCCTGACCATACAAGTCATCCAATGCAGGAGAGTGATAATAAGTCATTCCACCCCAATCCTTACAGGATTTCAGTTCTTCCTCACCATCCCATTTAACTGGTACACAGCGGAACTTGACATCTATCACATCTTCCCCTTTGAACAATATATTTTGATTGACGAAAAGAAAATTCAAGAAATCTTTACTCTCCTCCTTGGTCTTGATATTCTCATATATGGAAACAAGGAATCTATCCTGCTTTAACAAATTGCCAAAAGTAGGCTCCGTGAACATATATACAAGAGACATGGACTTGAAGTAAGATACGATCTCGTCACTATCTGTACCATTCATGCCATAACAGGAAGAAAGCACAAGGCACAACTCCTTTGGAAGCCATCTACTCTTAATGACCTCCTCCCAATAATCATTCTTGAAATACACATTGCTGGCTATCGGTACCATCTTTTCTGTTTCTCCATCTGTTGCAAACAAGGAGAGCGTACGACGCATGTTTGTCGTAAACTTATACTTTAAAGAACCAAAATGTAAAGCCAGGAAACGATAGAAAGAAAGATTCATTTCCTTATCTGCAATCTTCTCTGCAATCAGAGGGAGATATGTGTCATCAGAAATAAATCCCTGAAAGAGTTTCATCTCATCAACCCCGGCAATGCCTTGATTTTTAAAGAATATCCTAATGTCATCCGGGTCATTATCGAAATATGACTTATCAACAAAGTTCAACCAACCATCACCTACCCACTCTTGCTCAGCAAACTCCAAACCTAAAGTATTAGGCAAATGAATCTTCTTATGGTTATAGCTATCCATGCTGTTACCATTTTCGGTAAATATCGGATAATGAATATTGCCTATTCTAACACCATATCCACTTTTAGCCAAGAAGTGCAGCAAATGAACATTGTTTCCCTTATCTGTCAACCTCTCACGAATATCATTGATGCCGGTAACGATTTCCTGAGCAAAACGATAATCACTAAACTGAGCAAACTTATTAGTCACCAGGTTCCATTTATTCAACTTCTCCAAGGCAACTCTTACGTCAGGATCCAAGCGACAAATCTTATCACTTAAAAAGGAAAGGTCATCCATGTATCTGTCAACATCAAGATATAGACAACTCATTCTCTTTAAATTGCCTTCTGCATCAAGGAAGATAGGTAAACCATCAACCACTGTTATGTAATCGCTCTCTATCAGGAATTGGTTAAATCTTATGTTATTGTCTTTCATGGAAAGCCACTCCTTGAAGGCTTTATTCTGAATGAGCAATACAAGCTGATCATTGTCGAATCTGTCACACTCTCCCGGAATCGTTTCATTCAACAAATCATTCAATCCTTCAGTATTTCGAATATCCTTATGTGGTAAATATTTATTTGTATTCACAAATGAATAAAACTCTTCATCTGTCAGCAAAGGATCCTCTCCGCTAACAAGCCCAATCTCGTCAAAGATAACATTGCAGGCTTTACACAAGAAATACTTCCCATTTGCTTCTACAGGAATGCAAGGAATCATTCTCATGCTCTCATCAAAACCATTAGAAAACAGACGGGCATAATAATTCGACGAAGAAAAGTCCGGCAATAACGCAAATACAGACTCCATGTCCCATTCACCTTCATGTGCTAAGAAACCAGCCCACCATTGGACAAACTTGCGGCCACACTCTTCCATGACAACATCATTCCACATCACTTCATGTAACCCACTACGAGAGCCATTAGGAATAAAGTCGGCATTCAACAAGAAACCAAAGTCAAGACGCAGCTCTGTAGGAAGATAATTGTAAACACGAGCATCCTTGACAGGAACCAACCTATTTCCTTCTCTTGAAACAGCAAAAGAAATACCAATAGAGTCAATATCCTTAAATTTCTCCGGAATCTTACTGGCTCCGGAATCGGCATTTTTTCTTACCCATTCCTTCAAACTCTCAGGAAGAGTATATGGAAATCTGTCAACAACCCACTTGTTTCTGTCCTTGATAACCTCAAACTTTCTCTTACCATCAATAAACACTTCTGCCTTAGAAACATGAGGAATGAATAAGAGAATCTGATGATCACTGAACACTTTGATCAATTGAGGGATATTTTCCTTTGCATCACGCTTGTGACGCAGAGCAAACTGAACTCTGTAAGACGAAGGTATGGAGGCCAAGGCTTCCTTTAACTCCCCATCAAGTTCTTCACCAGATGTAGGAATCGGCATAATTGTCCAAGGAGAAGAACCATGACTCTTCTCATCAGCATAAGACTCATCAAAACGCAATTGCCACTCACCAGAATGCAAAAACACATAATCATTGTTCACAAAAACGGTCTTGAAACCAATACCCTTATAACCTATGGTATCCTTGTTGGCACGTTTCTCACCCTGGTTGAAGGAACAGAGACCTATGATATTTCTCAAATTAAACTGAGCACCAGTATGCAAGAACAACAGATAATGCTCGGTAAGCACAAACTTCACAGCCACGTCATTCTCCTCACCTGAATGAGGATAGTCATTGGCATTTTGAAGAAGCTCATAGATATATGTATGCTCTGCACCAGTAACCTCGCTCAAGATAGTTTCCTGAGTGCGCACTTCATCCTCTATTTTCTTTCCTCTAGAGTCTGAATAGATTTTAAACAAACGATTCAGCAAAGCTGTCTTGTCAATAGGACAAACCTCACCATCAACAGCAAGAGTCAATGGACTAGAAGCAACCAAATGCCACTTAAATCTATAAAACTCATGCTCAACCAACCCATTATTATCATATCTGATTTCAACTTTATCTCCACTCTCATAAAAAGTACGAACCACCTCACCCTCGGAACCTCGAAGATCTATAAAGTGGCCATATCCTCCTTCTGTGGTGTAACATCCAATAAGTTCATCAGAATGTCTCTCTTTTAAGTCATATTCATTAATTTCCATATCATTCGGTTTTGATTAA
Organism: Segatella copri; assembly: GCF_024330485.1. Taxonomy (GTDB): domain Bacteria; phylum Bacteroidota; class Bacteroidia; order Bacteroidales; family Bacteroidaceae; genus Prevotella; species Prevotella copri_L. Next base: position 30,856 of record NZ_JANDWX010000028.1, read on the forward strand.
TGTGCAAAATTAGATTGCAGCTGTGCATGGTATCTGCATTTCAAATACAAATATAACTGCAAAAGTAATCATTTTATTAAGAAACAAGCAAAAAATCCAAGTCTTTTTAGCCAAAACAGAAAAAAACTTGTTTCTGTGCACATATCTCGTACTGAATTAGTATCTTTGCCAGTGATAATCATTTAAATGTTTAGCGTATGCCAACTAACAAGAATGCCCAACTCAGGTATCAAATATTAGATAGGTGCTTCAGTGATTTTAAGCACAAATATACGATCAATGACCTCATGGATAAAGTGAATGATGCACTCTATGACTTGACGGGAACTGATATAAGTGTCCGCCAGATACGTGCTGACATTAAGTATATGCGCGATAGAATTACCTACGATGTACCATCAAAGGCCTATCCAATGGCAGTAGGTAAAAAATCATATTATAGATATGAAGACCCAAACTTCACTATATATAATAATGAGATGTCCATTGAAGAGGTGAACAATCTGCGTTCAACCATTCAGATGCTCGGACGCTATAGAGGTACACCAGCTACTGCATGGTTTGAAGAGGTTATCTCTAATTTGGAATACCGCTTTGGCATAAAGGCTAATGCTGAAAATCTCATTTCCTTTGAGCAAAATGATAAACTCCAAGGATTGGAACATCTCTCTGGCATCATTGATGCCACCGTCAACCACCAGCCTCTCAAACTTCAATATTGCACATTCAAAGGCCATGAGTTCGATACAATATGCCATCCCTACTACGTGAAGCAATATAATAACAGATGGTTCCTACTCGGAAGAAACGAGAAATATGGAACAATTTGCAATTATGCATTAAACAGAATTGTGTCATTTAGAAATGTGGATATTCCTTTCTGCAAAAATACTCAAATCAACTTTGATACCTATTTCAATGATGTCATCGGTGTAACAGTACCAAAGGCCGACATAGAAACCATTGTTCTCAGATTCTCAGAAAATCGCTTTCCTTATGTAGTATCTAAACCTCTGCACCACTCACAAGTAGTCAATAAGGAACAAAGAACTGTAACCATCCAGGTTAAACCCAATAACGAGCTGAACCAGCTGATATTCTCATTCATACCAGACGTAGAAGTTCTTTCTCCTCAAAGCCTAAGAGATACTATTAAGGATAAAATTGAAGAAAATCTCAAGAAATATTTATCTGTGCAGAATGATTGTACAGGGCAAGTTCTCAATAGAAATGCAAAAATCTGAGGGGGTTCAGGCTTAATAATCTAGGGTAACTTCCATCATGGAATGTTAAAAACGGTAAATACAAATTTAACGTATTTACCGCCTTTTTCATTTTCATACCTTTTTTGCATAACGTTTGCATAAGCATAATAACCAAACATTAATGCATAATATTTTCTCAAAAAGGGAAAGACTTCTAAAGCCCGTTCCACCCAATATAGTTCTCAAATAAGGTCTATTTTCCATATTTGTCTATATTTAGAAGGCGAAATCATCCTCTTCCTCATCCTCACCATTTGGGAACATGACGCTTCTCTCATACTCTGGATCATAGAATTCATACTCATCCTTCACCTGTTTGATTTTCTTCTGAATGGAGCAAATCTGCTCCAGTTCCGGAAATTGAAGATGTTCACGATTGAACTCCAATATCCCATTCAGCTCTCTCTCAATGGAACAAACCTCTGGTTGGAAGTTATCCATGTCAAACTCGGAATCATTGAAGAGGTCATTATCTAGGGCCTCGTCCAAACGTTTTTCCATCTTATCCAATTGCTCTTTTATAGTTTTGTTCATTATGCTTTATTTTTAAGTATATGTTCGATTTATGAAATAAGAATCTTACCTTATGAAAGATTCATTTTTCGTAGGAGTCTGAGAGTAACAGGATTTGCTTCACCTTGGAAAGCAAATCTTTCTCTGTAACTTCTAAGTTCAAAGATCCCCCATTCCCTGTTATATTGACACCTAAAACACCTGCAAGTTTTATCAGATGTTTTGTACTTCCACTCTTTACAGAAAGACAAATAGACCATTCACCATAAGTACAAAAAAGGGTTATGTAAATGGGCATGTTGTCATACATGATTTTATAACCATATTTTTCCACATATGGAATCTTGCCATCGAAGGTTTCCGCTATAAAGGAAGCTATCTCCTCGTGGAACTTCTTCGTAAAAACGTTGGCGTATTCTTCGGAAATCTCATCCTTGGCACAGATAATCTGCTCTTGGGCATCTTCCAAATCATCAAGCAAATCGTCTAAAGCCGAGCATTTTTCGATAATGTTCAGTCCTTTTAACTTCGCCATTTCTTTATTAATATCAAACTTCTCCATTGTATATCAATTAAAAATTCTGATGCAAAGATAGCCCACACCTATGTAAAATCGTTTCACACAACAAAAACTTTTTTCATGCGCAATGATTTTTCTCACGTTTCATCTAATTTTGCAGAAAATTTAATGAGCAAACATGAATATGGGCAAAGAATTATCAAATGGTAAGATGGATAAAGAAGCCATCAAACATACCATCAAGACAAAGTACCTCAATAGTTACAAGGTGATTGTAGCGGGAGGACGTGACTTTGACAACTATGAGTTTCTGAAAGAAAAGCTTGATGAGACTTTCGGATCTTTGGGAGACTTGGACGCTCACCCAATAGAAATCATTTCAGGGATGCCAAATCTCATGGAACCAAGCATATGATAGAAATTGCCAAGGAAAAGGGCATACCAGTATGGATATATAAATATTAAAAATTTGGATAATACATATATAATTAGTAACTTTGCACTCATGAAGAATTTTGCAGCGATAGATTTTGAGACTGCCAACCAGCAACGAACCAGCGTTTGCTCCGTAGGCATTGTGATAGTAAGGGATGGTGAGATTGTGGATAGCTACTACAGTCTCATCAAGCCAGAGCCTGAGTATTATTCCTATTGGAATACAAGGGTACATGGACTAACCATGGAGGATACCATGAACGCCAGGGTATTTCCAGAGGTATGGGCTGAGATTCAGCCAAAGATTGAGGGATTGCCATTGGTGGCTCACAACTCTCCCTTTGACGAGGGATGCCTGAAGTCTGTGTTCCAAATGTATCAGATGGACTATCCCGATTATGAGTTCCATTGCACATGCCGAGCCTCCAGAAGAAAGTTGGGATCTCTCCTACCCAACCACCAACTACAAACCGTAGCTGCTTATTGCGGGTACGACCTAACCCAACACCATAATGCCCTGGCTGACGCAGAGGCTTGTGCTTGGATTGCCAGGGAACTACTATAACTACTACAGCAAAAGTGTTATATTGAGTCTAAAATGGATCTTGCCGCATGGAGTATAGAAACATCATCGGCAAAAGTAAAACAAATGCCATTTCCTGTTGGAAGCCTATTAGAAATCTGTAGTTCTGATAAAATTTATGATAGTATGAACAAAAAAGACAAACCATGGCAATATCTTTGCTGTCGAAACGTTATCAATAACAAATGTAATATACAAAAATGGCACAGAATCAAAGCTATGAAACAAAGATGTATAGCCTTGATGTTATTATATCTGTCGGTTATAGGGTAAAGAGTATAAACGGAACCAAATTCAGAATATGGGCTAACAGTGGATCTACAGCACCTATGTGGTTCTGCGCCGAGTTTGGTCACAAAGCTGTCATTCACTTAATGTAATCGCAGTCCGCTGCGGTTATGATTTGTCAAACCATCATCATGCCCTGGTTGACGCAGAAGCCTGCACCGCCATCGCATTACAAAAACTATTAAATATGAGAAATAACAATAAAATAGGTATTGTCTCTATTTCAGAAATTCAAGGATTGGATTTCATTATACCAGATTACCAACGTGGTTATAGATGGGAAGAACTGCAGGTCACTGAACTCCTTAAAGATTTAAATATCTTTATTGAGAACTCGCGAACTGGTTTTTACTGTTTGCAACCATTGGTTGTCAAACGCAGTATTGTTGACAGTAAGGCTTTTTCTGAGGAAATAAGCAGAAGGTTAGACAGAATACAAGACGAGCCCGACCCAATAGGGTGTCTTGTAGAAGACCTGCAACAACTTACTTCGTGGGAAGTAATAGATGGTCAACAGCGTCTGACAACACTGTACATCATCATGATGGTGTTAAAGCATGATCCCGCTTATCGCATTAGTTATCAAACCAGACCAGATAGCAAGGATTTTCTGAAAAACATTATTGACAAAACAAATGAAGATGGTGCTAAGAATGTAGATTTCCAGCACATGATTCTTGCTCGTAACATCGCACAAACATGGCTTCAGGATAAATCTGACGAAGAAAAGGCTTTACTCTACGACACTATACTTGAAAGAGTAAAGTTCATCTGGTATGAATCTGTTGGAGAGAACCCTATTGATGTGTTTACAAGACTCAATATAGGCAAGATTTCGCTTACAAATTCAGAACTGATCAAGGCTGCTCTACTCAATCGCTCAAATTATGCGGGTAGTCATTCTGAGTTCATACGTACGAAGCAGATACAGATTGCCTCGCAATGGGATGATATTGAATACGCCCTGCAGGATGACGAACTGTGGCTTTTCCTGAACGACACGAATTATCAGGAACGTACACGTATCGATTTCCTGTTTAAGATACTGTTTGAGAATGATTGCTTTGGCATCAAAGCGAAAATTAAACCAGAGGATTACGATAATCAGATAGGAAATGACAGATATAGCGTTTACCGTTATTTCGCCAAGCAGATTGAGATGAAGGACGAACACACGTCTGATGCAGAACATCTAGAGTCGATCTGGGCTAAAGTAACCTCACTCTTCGACACTATTAAGGAATGGTTTGAAGATTCTTTGCTCTATCACTATATCGGTTTTAGCATATGGGCTATTGATGACAACAACCATAATGCCGAAGTTAGACGAAAGTGGATAAATGACTGGTATAGCCAATGGATGCAATGGGCAAAAGATAAAAAAGCATTTCTCTTAGCAGTAAAAGAAGCCATCCGTGACAATATAATCAAGTGCAGGAAAGAGGACTTGAACAAGTTGCACTTCGAAGACGTATATCAGAAAAGCAAAATCAGAAAAATACTTTTGCTACATAATATACAGACAATCATCACACAACAGGAGGTTCAAGCAGATAAATACAAGCTTTCAACCTTCCATAAATTCCCATTTCACTTATTTAAAAAGGAAACATGGAATGTAGAACATATAGACTCCGCAACTACCAATGAACTGGCAAATGCAAGGGATAAGAAATCGTGGTTACGAGCTGCTTTAGCTTCTGGAAAGTTGAAATATGACGGAAAAATCAAGAAGTACCTTGACAAGAGGTGTACTGATATTCCCGATTTCAAGAAAATCTATGATAAAGTAATGACTCAGTTCCCTTCAGATGACTTGCTATGTGAAAACGTACAGACTGGCGATGTCATTGATAACGAACGTATGCATATCTGGAACCTTTCGTTCCTTGACGAAAGCACAAACAAGAGTTATCGCAATTCCATATTCTGTGTAAAACGTTCTTTTATCATCAATAAGGAACAAGGAAAGCATTGCCATATATCCGACGAGGGCAAGGTTGTCATTGACGGTAAAGCCATCGCCTTTGTTCCAATATGCACAAAACAAGCGTTCTTGAAATACTATACTGAGGATGCTAATGCTTTATTGTCATGGTCTCGTACAGATTCCGTGAAATATCTGGATGATATAACTGAGAAATTAAAGGATTTCCTACAATAAGAACACAAGTCAAATTATGAATAATATCGCTAATACTACCACACTTTGGCAACTACTTGGTAAGTGCAAAGTGGTGATTCCCATTTTGCAGCGTGATTACGCACAAGGACGTGTAGGGTATGAAAACCTACGTGAGAAATTCTTGTCGGCAATTGTTGCTGCACTTGACGGAGATAAACAATTAAAAATGGACTTCGTATATGGTTCTTCAGACCAAGAAGGTAGGTTCAATCCATTGGATGGGCAGCAACGTCTGACCACCCTATGGTTGCTACACTGGTATCTTGCTTTCCGTTTGGGCAAGTTGTCAGAACAAAGTACTATTGAACATCTATCAAACTTTAGCTATGAGACCCGTGTCAGCAGTACTAATTTCTGTCAACGAATCGTGAAACGTGGGTCTGAAATTGCACAGGGAGGAGAAGAAAGCATTGCTGATGCCATAATTCGTCAGACATGGGTTCCTTCTATCTGGAGGCAAGACCCGACCGTACAATCGATGCTGAGAATGCTCAGTGGAGAACATAACGGAAAGGTTGATGGAATTGAAGAACTTTTCGCAGACAAAGATAAGCAGACTCTTCTTGAATATTGGGATGCTCTGATGCTTCCTGCTGCCAAATGTCCATTGGTGTTTTATCAACTTGACCTTGAGAATCTTGGTCAGTCGGATGACCTGTACGTAAAAATGAATGGACGTGGAAAACCTTTGTCCGATTTCGAGAACTTCAAGGCGGATCTTATAAAGTATATAGCCGACCAAGAATGGAAATCTTTGCTTCACGCTCAAAATGGTCTGCCAATATTGCTAGACACAAAGTGGCTGGACTTTTTCTGGAAGTATCGTGATCCCAACATCTCGCTTGACGATATGATGTTCGGCTTCATTAACCGCTTTTTGTTGGTAAAGCTGATGATGGCGCAGAAACCACAGAAGATTGAGGACAGAGATTTGGGAATTTCTCCAATAGACAAAGCTTTTAAATATCTCTATAGTTTTACAGAGAAAAAGGGTACGTGGGCAAATTATAACATGACGGGATTTGGTGTTTATCAGACTATTTTTGATGAATTAGGAGGCTTTAGTATTCTCTATGATATACGCACTCTGCTTGAAAATCTCCGATCTTTCGATAGAGAAAAGCTCACAGCTTGTTTAGTATATCCATACGGAGATGGAAATGAGAGGTTTGAGGCCATCTATACATCAGGTAAGAACGATTACTACATACAGACTATTCCTGAAACTATAGCCTTTTGGGCTGTTTGTCAGTTCTTTCTATCTCCAGCAGAATATTGCACAGAAATTCGCCTTAAACAATGGATGCGAGTCGTTTGGAATGTTTGCAATTATCAGGTTCTTGAGAATAATAAAGTCCAGAACGAAATAAGGACTAAAACACAACTACGTTCAACTATTCTCTCCCTCCATCATGCTTTCCCATATAAATGGGATGTACATAATGTTGAATGGCTTGTTTTGCCAAAAGAATATGATGCAGCAGATAAAATTTCCCTACATATCATTGAGGAACAGGCAAAAATTCGTCAGTTCCAAATTGGAGCTTATAATGGTACGTTAAATGAACTTCAAGGCCGAACATGGGAAAAGATTATAGTCTCCTTGGAAAAATTGCCATTCTTCCAAGGAACTATCAGTGCGTTGTTTAAAGACGGGGATGGAAAAATAGATTGGTCAAATTTTGATATAAAGTATAGCCATCTATACTGGTATCTCAACAACTATAATGGCGAGCTTAACAGCATTGCACAGCGGAATCTGTTGTTACATGACTACGATTTTGCTTCCTGGTACTGGTATCCACGTGGGGCTCGGAGAAATGCTACATGGCGCAGCAAACTTCCTTACTTTCCACCTTCGGTTCATAAATGGCTTATGGCCGAACCTTTAGATTGCAATCAATTGTCAACATGTATCTCACAAGAATCTTCATACGTTAAAAAATGTATCATCCAAACCGCATTAATACAAGAGATTACAGATGAAAACGGCATGTACGTCAGCTATAGTAATAGTGCAGAATATGACGTGTATTGGCATCACCAAAACTCATCTGCCTGTATCATTTTCAATGAATGCCGTGATAAGGTTGTGCGTGAAGCCTTAAAGAATGAACTTATTTCATTAAGTGATCCAAACATTGAAAAATCATGCGGATTGTTCTATGCCAGAGACATTGTATTCTTCTATAACAAAGCTGAATATAACTGGAATGCGCAAGGCGAAATTTTCAGAATTGACAATCCTGAGTATAAGTCAGAAGAGCAACCTGATAGTATTGATACTCTTATTGAAGTCTTGGATTCCTTAGCAAATGGGCATAAATTCAGATAATAATGTTGCATATAGGCAGTTTTGTCGACTTTTGTATATCTCTATTGTAGACAACTACAAGGGAGTTGCTTTCACGGGTTCATACCGTGAAGCACTCTCTTAGGATTAGTACATCTCTCATTATCCAATAAAATAATGTGTATGAAGAAAATAATTTTTCTCGATTTTGACGGTGTACTGAATACTGAGTACAACTAGAACTTGCTTATGTATCATGGGAAATCCTGGAAAGACAAGTATGGAGCTTTCTTCGACCCGGAGACAGTGGCTGAACTAAAGAGAACAGAGCCATTAAGATTCTTAACGGATAAAGGAATTAAGTTTTTCTATAAGTATAACCGTAATTTATGGGATTAAGATATGAACATAAAACATGTATTTGAAGACTCTCGCATTGTCATGCTGGAGAAAGACATTGCAAGAATAAACGAGTATTGCCGATACTCGGATGAAGAAAAGCTTGTGATGAAGCACTTGTCGAAGAGGTTCTCCTTGAACTTTTCATCATGCTTACAAAGTTTACGACGAAAGCCATAGTAGGAATCGATGGTTGGGCATTGCTCGTCAAGATTCACCATGCCGAGCGCACGGCGATAGAGCAAATTGAAGCGACAATGCTCATATAGCTGTTCATCATTGCAACCGATTCCTTCCTTTAATATAATAATGGCTACGAGGATGCGTATAGGAACATTTGGGCGACCAACACGGTTGTCGTCTTTCTCTGTTGTATAGAGTGGTTTGAATATCTCCTCGCCTATATTAGAGGTCACGTCTCTGTAGAACGTGTTGTGCCAAGCTGATGGGTCATCGTATAGGCGTCCCTCACGCTCACATAACAGTCCTGAAGGAGAACTGAACATATCGAATTGCTTTGTCTTTGGACTCTTCTTGAACATAACTTGAATTATTGTTTGAGACCCCAAGGGTACAAAAAATCTCCAGATTACAAAATGTCAAAGAACGAATGTATGTTAAACTTTTAACGAGAACACTTTTCAAGTGGACTCAAAGATACTATTAAAAAATGAAAACAACAAGGTTTTTCTAGCTTTTTTGATATTTGGATGAGATTTGGGAAGACAGATTCTGCCACCATAGCAATGGAAGGTTCATTCTCATCATTGGAAGGGCTATACCTAAAAATGATGATTTTTCTATAGGGTCTTGTATATTACAGAATAATTGTGTAATTTTGCATTCTATTATAGAAATATCAATACAATTATGAAGAAAAGAATATTCATTTTAGCAGCCTTACTGAGCACAGGATTGATTGGTAGCATGACTGCAACAACCAAAAGTTCTCATTCAGAGATTATGACGAAAGAAGCAGATGGCAGTTACATTATCAACACCACTACTTTGGGTAAAGATGTAAGGGGATTTCGTGGCAACACCCCTCTCTCCATCCACATCAAGAAAGGAAAGATTATAGATATCAAACCGCTTGCCAACCAGGAAACGCCCAAATTCTTCAATAAGGTAAAACAGGGGTTGCTCAATAAATGGAACGGCATGAAAGTCAGCAAGGCCGCTTCAGTCCAAGTAGATGGCGTTACTGGAGCCACTTTCTCAAGCAAAGCTGTGAAAGAAAACGTAAAACGCGGTATTGCTTATTACCTGAAACATAAATAAGAGAAAACAGGAAAGAAAGGATTTAGTGTAATATGAAATCATTTTTCCTTAAAATTCTGCTAAAATCTTCTGAATAGCTTAAAATGAGCGATTTATGAGTGTCTTTCCTCAATAGAGGTAATGACTTGGCAATAGTTTTAACTTCTACATTCTACATAAGTTTGCCTTGCTTGCCAAACAACTCTTTTCGGATGCAAAGTTAAACCTAAAATCTGAAAAACGACACTTTTTGCTTTGTTTTTATAGATTATTAATTTTGGGTTGGAAGTGTGCTTATTCCAAATGTAGCAACACATTGTCTATGCAGCATAGATAAATTTCATATACGGCATTAAAAGTAAGAGAAATGTTAAATGTCGTCCTCATTCCTACAATACAAAGCAAAACGTTCTCGTTTATGGATTTTTTTTCGTACTTTTGAAAGTTATAGAAAGAGAATGTAGATTAGAAAGGTAAAATATGGACAATAAAGTATTCCTTTTAGGATTATTTCTGCTTTCAGTTGCTAACGTGAAAGCTCAAACTCAGACGCAGAATGATTCGCTCACAATGGAGAACATGATGCACAACCTTCCCGAAATAATGGTCAAAGGTTCGCGCCCTATCGTCAAGGCTGAGCGAGGTATGTTATCCTATAACATGCCGTTACTCATGAAGCAACTACCTGCCGACAATGCCTATGAGGCTCTCACACGTATTCCTGGTGTTAGTGATACCGATGGTGGCATCAAGTTTTCCGGAAACGAGGTGACGCTTATCATCAACGGACAGGCGACCACTTTAACGCAAGAACAGCTTGCAGACAGATTGAAAGCGATGCCTGCTGCACAGTTGGCTAAAGCAGAGGTGATGCTTGCTGC
>NZ_JANDWX010000029.1:0-39984 GCF_024330485.1 Segatella copri
GGTAAGGGGATTTTGTGTCTGCGACGTTTCTGTTATGCAAGGAATATGTACAATAAAATGAATTTTTGTCGTTTTACAAGCAAAATCCCACGAAACCCAATAGGTTGCGGATTTGAGGTTCTATTAAATATTTCCTATTTATTATGACGTTTCAGATAATCTGCCAAGGCACCTGTCATAGATGGAAAAGCTTTATTAGGAGCCTCCAAATCAAGGCGTAAGCCCTCATCTTCAACCGTTTTTGCTGTAGCAGGACCAAAAGCGCCAACAGCGATATTCCCTTGTTCAAAATTAGGGAAATTCTTCTTCAGAGCCTTTACACCTGTTGGGCTAAAGAAAAGCATCATATCATAATCGAAGTTCTTGATTTCCTCTTCTGAGAAATCATTACTTACAGTACGATACATGACACATTCTGTATGATTGAGTTTTTTCTCATCAAGCAAGTTGGCAATATCATCATTATGAACACTGCTTAATGGTACCAGATATTTCTCGGTTTTATGGCGAGCCATCTGTCCCATCAACCCATCAATTTTACCTGTATCACCAAAGAACACCTTACGCTTGCGATACTGAACATACTTTTGGATGTAGAGAGCGATAGTCTCTATCACACAGAAATATTTCATATCTTCAGGAATTGTGATACGCATCTCCTTAGCTAATTTAAAGTAGTTGTCTACTGCATGACGAGATGTAAATACGACAGCAGTATAGTCAAGCAAATTTATTTTCTGCTGACGGAATTCTTTAGAAGAGAGCCCCTCTACCTTAAAGAATGGACGGAACACGCATTCTACTCCATATTGAGCCTGGATATCGAAGTAAGGAGACTTCTCACTTGCAGGTTTTGGCTGAGAAACTAAAATTTTCTTTATCATTTTGTCTTAAAAGTTTATTTTCAAATAATGACTGATTAACACAAGTCCACCCCAAAGAGCGAACAAGGGTATCACTTCAAGGGCACAAAAGTACAAAAATATTTGCAGAAACACGCCATTTCTTCTAAAAAAGATAATGTAAGCCTTCAAAAAAGCCAACAATTTAACTAATCCAAGGATAGTCAACGTGTATATCACTGCAATTTGCAATGGGAAATCGAAATACGACAAAAGCATCACCATTGGGAACAAGGCCACTCCTTGACATGATATAAGAAACAAGTATGCCTTGAGCCATTGTACATTTTTTTTCTTTTCAAAGAATACCCAACCAGAAATCACATAGAGGAACGCCTTCAACAAGAAATAGCCCCCCATACAACCAGCGTATATACTGATTACCTGATATTGGTCTACGATAAACGTATCGCTGATAGATGCTTTCGAATAAATGAAATACCCGATTGCCAGCAAAAGACAGGTCTGCAACACGAAGAAGAACTGGTATCTTACTTCAGAACTGGTCTCCGTCACTTCTGTTGTACCGATGCGCGGAGTACGGAAGAAGGTTTTTGCCTGGCGTATAACAAAATGCTTAGATTTAGAGAATGCTATACAAGCCAAGAGAAAACAGACCAACAGCAATGAAGTAATAAAGCTATCACCAGCTACCGTATAGGGAACAGGATCACCTGCCACCCCTAAGCGTCCACCCTTTAATTCCGGATGAAACAGAGAATCTTTTGAAAAGAATGACTCACGATAATATTGTGGCAAACTTACATCCCTAAAACTCTTACCTGCCTTATGTCCTGGCAAGTGTAATGTATCCGGCATCTTGCTCCAATGAATCTCACTGGGCTTGATATGTGCCCTAATCATGGAGTCCTGCTGAGCTGGCGTTGCATTCTTAGGCAGCCAGCTCAACACCTCTTTGGGTGTGAGCTGGCTGCTATGTTGCCTGAGCACTTGCTGTTGCGATTCAGCCTCAAGTGCGGCATCTGTCTGTATCGAATCTGCCTGTTGCACCATTCCTTAAAGTCCGAAAGCTTTCTTGATTTCGTCTACCTTATCTAATTTTTCCCATGTAAAGAGTTCCACCTTTACAGTTTTAGCCTCATGATATCGGCTGGTGAAGGTCTTCTCTACAATTTCATTCTTACGTCCCATGTGTCCATATGCTGCAGTTTCCTGGAACATAGGCTGGCGCAACTTCAACTGGCGCTCGATAGCCTTTGGACGAAGATCAAACATTTCAGCAATTTTCTTTGCAATCTCACCATCCGTCATATTCACATGGCTTCTGCCGTAAGTATTTACATAGATACTAACCGGCTCTGCAACACCAATGGCATAACTTACCTGAACCAACATTTCATCAGCAACGCCAGCAGCAACCATATTCTTTGCGATGTAACGGGCAGCATAAGCAGCAGAACGGTCAACCTTACTGCTATCTTTACCAGAGAAAGCACCACCACCATGAGCGCCCTTACCTCCATAAGTATCTACAATGATCTTACGACCGGTAAGACCTGTATCTCCATGAGGACCACCAATCACGAACTTACCTGTAGGGTTTACGAAGTACTTGATGTCATCATTGAAGAGAGCCAACACCTTGTCGCTCAGGTGAGTCTTTACTCTTGGAATCAGGATATTGATTACATCCTCACGAATTTTTGCCAGCATAGCATCATCATCGTCCTCACCATTTGCCTTCTTGATGAAATCATCATGCTGGGTAGAAACTACGATGGTATCAATACGCTGTGGGATATTATCGTCAGAATATTCGATGGTAACCTGGCTCTTAGAGTCAGGACGGAGATAAGTCATCACCTTGCCCTCCTTGCGGATACCTGCAAGTACACGCATGATGAGCTGAGCCAAGTCAAGTGATACCGGCATATAATTTTCGGTTTCCGTTGTAGCATAACCGAACATCATACCCTGGTCGCCTGCACCCTGATTATCATCCTCCTCACGACTTACACCGCGGTTAATATCATCGCTCTGCTCATGGATAGCAGTGAGCACACCACAAGAGTCACCGTCAAACTGATATTCGCTCTTGGTATAACCGATTTTCTTGATGGTCTTGCGGGCAATGGTCTGCAAATCAACATAAACGTTAGAGCGAACCTCACCCATGATTACTACCTGACCTGTAGTACAAAAGGTTTCGATGGCGCAATGAGCGTGGTCATCGTATGCCAAAAACTGGTCGAGCAATGCATCTGAAATCTGATCAGCCACTTTATCTGGATGTCCTTCAGAAACTGATTCTGATGAAAACAAATATGCCATATTTTCTTACTTTATTTCTTTTAATTATTGATATTCATTATTTTGCGGCTGCAAAGTTACTCATATTTTTTCAGATTTTGTCATATTCCTATATAAAAAACGTCAATTCCTTGTGCTTTATCTGTTATTCGGGCATCTTTTGTCTGTTTTATCAGAATCAAGCACTTGGTTTTCTTCACTATATTTGATATTTCGAGGATGATGTTCCAAGATAGCTCTGCGCAAATCTGAAGTTTCAAGATGAGTATAAATCTCTGTGGTTCCAATATCTTCATGCCCCAACAAGGCCTGAATTACCCTCAGATCGGCTCCACCTTTCAACAAGGCTGTAGCAAAACTATGGCGTAAAGTATGAGGAGAAATGGTTTTCTTGATTCCTGCATCATAAGCCGCATTTTTTATCATGATAAGTATCATATTGCGTGTGAGATGAGCGCCTCTACGATTCAAGAAGACATAGTCTTCCTCACCTGGCTTGATTGTCATCAGATTCCGGTCTATATACCAAAGATTGATTTCTTTCAGAGCCTTACCTGAAATAGGAACGATGCGTTCCTTGTTACCTTTACCTATGACCCTAATAAACTTTTCTTCTTCAAACACATCGCTTTTCTTTAGATTCACAAGTTCCGAAACGCGAAGGCCACAGGAGAACAGGGTTTCTATAATCGCCTTATTACGCTGTCCCTCCCATTTTTCCAAATCGATAGCCGCTTCAAGCATGTCAACCTCTTCTACAGATAAATACTCCGGCAAATGCTTTCCTATTTGGGGAGAAACCAGTAATTCGGTCGGATCGTCTTTTATATAATCATCAAGCACCAGATACCGGTAGAAAGAACGGATTCCGCTCAAAATCCGAGCTTGTGAACGAGCAGAAACACCACGATCATGCAAACTTGCAGAAAAATTCTCCAAGTCTTCCAATTTCATTTCCGTCAGCACCAAATTGTTCTTATCAGCATACTCCAAGAGAAAATTCAAGTCATGGTAATAGGCATCCAACGTATTTTTGGAGAAATTACGCCCCAACTTGAGGTATCTCATATAGTTCTTTATAATTTCATTCCTCATTTTTTGTCAGTTTCCTTAATTTATTGTATCTTTGCATCGTCTTTGCATAAGACAGGAGAATACAAAAGATCTCTGCCGCAAAGATACGAAAAAAATATGGATTACGATTAAAAATCAAGTAAATATGAAGATACAAATTATTAATGGTCCAAACTTGAACCTTCTTGGTGTAAGAGAACCGGGTATTTATGGTAGCAATTCTTTCGAGAGTTATCTGCCTAAGCTGAAAGCGAAATTCCCTGATATTGAGATAGAGTACTTTCAGAGCAACATTGAAGGCGAGTTAATCAACAAGCTGCAGGAAGTAGGTTTTTCCTATGATGGTGTAGTACTCAATGCTGGCGCCTATACTCATACCAGCATCGCCTTGCAGGATTGTATTCGCAGTTTGAAATGCCCTTGCGTTGAAGTACACATCTCTAATGTGCATAAACGTGAAGAGTTCCGCCATCATTCATATATTTCCTGTGCTTGTCTGGGCGTAATCTGCGGTTTCGGTCTGGCTTCTTACGAACTTGCCATTTCAGGAATCTTAGCACAGAAAGAAACAGAAGAGTAAGATTTCCGTTACTCTAAATCCATCAGATTATGACAGAGACTGAACTCATAGACAAATATATCTGCCAGCATATAGAGCCTGAAGGCGATTATCTGTATCGTCTTTACCGCGCCACCAATATACATACTATCCATGGACGTATGGCTAGCGGCCATATTCAGGGCAGACTTCTCAAGATGCTTGTAGAGATGATTCGCCCGAAGAATATTCTGGAAGTAGGCACATTTAGTGGCTATAGTGCTATCTGCCTGGCCCAGGGATTGCAGGAAGGTGGAAAACTCTACACTTTCGAAATCAATGATGAGATGGAAGATTTTACCCGTCCCTGGATAGAAGGTTCGAATGTTGCCGACAAGATTGACTTCCGCATCGGTGATGCCAACATAGAAGCGCCCCAACTAGGCGTAAAATTCGATATGGCTTTTGTTGATGGCGATAAGCGTACCTATATAGAAACGTATGAAATGGTTATGAGCATCCTGAACCCTGGAGGCTACATCCTTGCAGACAATACTCTTTGGGATGGTCACGTCATCGATCCTGCCTACGACCGAGACCACCAGACTCAAGGCATTCGGGCTTTCAATGATTTAATAGCAAAAGATCCTAGGGTAGAGGTTGTTATCTTGCCACTACGCGATGGTCTTACACTCATCAGGAAAAAATAAAAAATCAATTAGAACAAGAAATGGCATGAATCTCCCATGAAAGATTCATGCCATTTCTTTTAGTATATGCACCCAAGTATAAGAAATTCTGTAGGTTTTAACTCAACAGCCTTTTACTCAGCGCTCTTACAGGATACCATACAGCAAGCCAACCTACAGCAATTACAGTAACGAAGATAATGGCAACATCTGAGTAATGGACACTTACCGGATAAGCATCAACAATAAAGGAGCCTTCAGAATCTCCCAGACGTACAAATCCATATTGCTGCTGCAAAAAGCAGAGGAGCAAGCCCAATCCAATACCGATAACAGCACCTATCACAGCTATCATTCTACCTTCAAAAAGAAATACTCTGGTAATCTGCTTATCGTTAGCTCCAAGATTACGAAGAGTCACTACATCATTTTTCTTATCAATAATAAGCATAGAAAGCGACCCGATGATATTGAAACACGCAACAACTAAGATAAAGGTCAGGAAGATATAAGCAATCATCTTCTCTATCGACATAATTTTAAAGGTATCTTCCTGTTGTTCAAATCTGTCAAGCACTTTATATTTATTACCAGCTATCTGCTGCATCTCAGCCTTTACAGCATCCAGATTGCTACCCGGTTTCAAGCGTAATTCCAAATCAGAGAGCATACCTTGCTGACCAAAGAGATTACGGGCAAATGAAATAGAAGTGATGATGTAGTTTTTATCATACTTAGCCTGTTTAACGGCAAAAAGTACGCCAGGAGAGTTGAGCGAGTCAACAACAAAGCCATCACCAGGGTTAGTCATATCCAGCTGTCCTTCCTTTTTAGGAGCATAGATTTTCAGGAAACCATCCCATTGTGCTCCTATGCCTAAATTCTGGGCAAGACGGATACCTACTGTTCCATATTCCAGATTGGCAGCATGCAAGGAGAAGGAGCCATCACCATATAAAATATCTGTAATATGAGAAAGTTCTGCAAAATTATCATCTACACCCTTGATTTTCACCATAGCCTGATGATCATTATAGATTGCAAGAGCTTGATCTTCTACGGTTTCTGTTGCAACATCTACCTGCGGCAAAAGACGAATCTTAGTAAGAATAGGATCATCTGCAGGTGCAGTTTTTCCCTCAACAGGCACAACCTTGAGTTGTGGGTCAAAACTCGTAAAGAGTGAAGCTACCAGGTCATGGAAGCCGTTAAAAACACTCAGAACGATGACCAGAGCCATCGTAGCTACCGCCACTCCTATTACAGAAATAGAACTGATGACGTTGATGACGTGCGTACTCTTCTTAGAGAAAAGATACCTGCGAGCTATAAAGAATGGGAAATTCATAATTCTATCTTACCTTATTTATATAACAGTATAGGGAGTCAAGAATTGCCGTCTTAACTCCCTTGTCTTTTTACTTCCTTACTCTTTTACTTTTTCAAGAGTTCATCAATGTGCTCCAAATAATCGAGACTATCATCAAGGAAGAAACGGAGTTCTGGAATAATACGTAACTGGTTTCTCACTTTTTTACCCAAGTCGAAACGGATCGTCTTCTCATTTGCATTGATATTCTTCAAAATCTCCTCTCCTTTTTCAGAAGGGAACACACTCAAGTAAGCAGTACAGATACTGAGATCTGGACTTACTCTAACCTTAGTAACACTTACCATCACACCATGCATCATGCGAGTTTGTGATTGGAAGATAAGACTCAACTCCTTCTGGAGAAGTCTTGATATACGGTTTTGTCTTGTTTCTTGCATAACTATTAACTATAAATTATTAACTATAAACTATTCAAGATCTACATGTGTAACCTCCACCTGTTCATGAAGGAAAATCTGTGCAGATTCCTTGAATTTATCCTCACTCTCTGTTGTGAGATATCGGCAAGAGCCTGTTTTGGTTATCATCTGTTCCATCTGCGGATGGCGCTTCAGATAATCTTTCAGACTGTTTGCTACATATTGTCCTTGCGGAACCACTCTTACGCCATCAGGAAGATTCTTCACAATGCTGCTCATAAGAAGCGGATAATGCGTGCAACCCAAAATAATGGTATCAATATCAGCGTCCTTCAGCATCAGCTGGTCGATGCGTTTCTTTACAAAATAATCAGCTCCCGGACTATCTGCTTCATTGGCTTCTACGATGGCAGCCCAAAGCGGACAAGCCACGCCACTCACCTGAATCTCTGGCCAAAGTTTCGAAATTTCCATATTATAACTTTGGCTTTTAATAGTACCTTCTGTAGCCAGAAGTCCCACGTGATTACTCTTGGTAATAGTACCAATTACTTCGGCAGTAGGGCGGATAATACCCAGAACTCTTCTGCTGGGATCCAACTCAGGAATATCGCGCTGCTGCAAAGAACGTAGTGCCTTAGCCGAAGCCGTATTACATCCCAGGATAACGAGATGACACCCCATAGAGAAAAGTTTAAGCACAGCCTGGCGTGTGAACTTATAAACCACCTCAAACGAACGCGAGCCATAAGGAGCACGAGCGTTATCACCCAAGTACATATAATCATACTGAGGCATCATCTGGCGCAACCCATGCAGGATGGTCAGTCCGCCATAACCAGAATCAAAGACACCGATTGGTCCGGGATTAGAAGGCAACATCATTTCAAAGTCTCCTCCAGCAAAGCTGTAATATCCTCCCCCATCTCTTCGTTGAGATAAGGAGCTGCGTTATTGTCTGTATTGATGATAAAGGCAAAGCCCTTCTGCTTGCCAATCTTTTTAGCTTCCTCGTTTATTTTTGCTTTGAGCGGAGCATAAGCATCATTCTCTGCTTGCTGCAACAGGCGGGTAGCCTCAGCCTTGAAGGCAATATTTTTCTCCATCAATTCACGCAATTCAGCCTGACGTTTCTCCAGAATTGTCTTGGCATAAGTGCGCTGTCCATCAAGAAATTCCTCATACTTAGCATTAAACTCAGTTTCTACACGTTTCGTTTCTGCATCGTATTTCTCACGGAGTTCATCCATATTATGCTTGGCTATAACGTAACCAGGCATAGTATGAAAAACCTTATCAAAACTAAAGTAGCCAAAATGCAAAGGAGCAGATACAGCAATCTGTTGTTGCTGAACCTTTGCTGCAGGCGTTGTATGCTGGGCTGAAACAGTCAAAGAGATGAGAGCAAAAGCCAGAAATAAGAGATTCTTTTTCATGATGAGTGATACCGTTTATGATGAATACCTTATAAATACCTCGTTATTGAAAATGAGAAATAAGGGCAAGCACTTCTGCCTGCCCTCAATCTATATTCTTTTTATTTGCCTTGATTACTTAATCTTAGCCTGTACTTCCTTAGTAACGTCTACTACGTTAGTACCTGTATATACAGCTGCACCATCCTCGAAGATGAAGGTGTAGTTGCCAGCCTTGCCTACAGCCTCGATAGCTGTACGTACCTTTGCTACGATAGGCTGCATGAGTTCGCTGCTCTTCTTCTGCAACTCCTGCTGACCATCCTGGTAAGCCTGCTGAATTTTCTGCTGGAGAGTCTGCAACTCAGTTTCCTTCTGCTGCTTTGCTGTAGCGTTCATTGTGCTGGAACCCTTCTGATACTCGTCAGCCTTACGCTGGAACTCATCCTGCATAGACTTCAAGTCATTCTCCTTTTGCTTCTGGAGAGCTTCCATCTCGCCATTAGCCTTAGCTACATCTGGCAAAGACTGCATAATCTGCTGAGTATTTACTTTACCAAACTTCTGAGCCATCATTGTCATTGGTGCACAGAGCATCAACATTAAAATAAGCTTTTTCATTGTTCTATTCTTTTTAATTATTAATTTCTAAATGAAGTTTTCATGCTGCCAACCATTGGCAGATATACTTACCGGCTGCAAATATACAATTATTATTTGGAATAACCTAATTTTTGGAGCACTTCGTTGCTAATATCTATCTTAGGAGAGCCAAAGATGATGCCGCTGTTGCTAGCTCTATCGAGAACAAGCGAATATCCACGCAGGTCTGAAATCTCTTTTACGGCTGTATAAATCTCTTCCTGAATAGGTCCCATCAATGCCTCACGCATCTTATAAAGGTCGCCTTCTGCACCAAAATATTTTTTCTTCAAATCGCTAGCCTCCTTCTCTTTCTGCATGATGGCATCCTGCTTAGCCTTCTTCTGCTCCTGGGAAAGGAACACTACCTCGTTCTGATAGTTCTTATACATGGTGCTTGCCTCTGTGTTAAGAGCTTCTACCTCAGCCTGCCATTTGCGGCTTACCTGATTCAGCTGCTCGTTGGCACGCTCATAAGCGGGTACATTCTTCAAGATGTACTCCATATCTATCAATGCATATTTCTGTGCATGTGCTGAGATGGCTGCTACAGCCATCATCAGCATCAATACTATTTTCTTCATAAAACCCATTTTTAGAATTCCTGACCTAAGATGAAGTGGAACTGGCTTCCACCCTTCTTATATGAGCTACCATTCCATACTGTATCGAAACCGTAAGCCCAGTCAATACCCATCAGACCAACCATAGGCAAGAAGATACGTACACCGACACCGGCACTACGTTTCATGCTGAATGGGTTGAACTTCTTGGTTTCATACCAGGCGTTACCAGCCTCTACGAAGGTCAAACCGTAAATGGTTGTGTTACCTAAGAGGAATGGATAGCGAAGCTCCAACGAGAAGCGGTCGTATGCATAAGCATAGTAACCGGTTGTAGGACTGTAAGATACAGAACCATTCTCATAACCGCGGAGTCCGATTGTTTCCTCACCATAATATGATGAATATCCACTCATACCGTCACCACCCACATAGTAGGTCTCGAACGGACTCTTCTTATACTTGTTATAAGAACCGAGCAAACCGAGTTCTACACGGGTCATCAATACGAAGCACTTCTGACCCTCTGTGAGTGCGGTATAAGTCTTTGCCTTGAACTTCCACTTATGGTATTCAATCCATCTGTACTTCTCCTGCTGCTCAGCAGAATAGGTTGGCGACTTAGAATCGTTGGCAAGATTCTTGTAGTCCTTGTTGTCGAACGCACTCCATGGTGGAGTAAGGTTGACACTTGCCTCAAACTCAGAACCACGACGTGGGAAGAGTTGGTTATCGGTTGATGTTCGGTTCAATGCGATGGTCAAGTTCAAGTTGTTCGCATTACCATTGGTCATCAACATATAGCTCCAGTTCTTCATCATGTAGCGCTGGTAAGCCAACTGTACAGACAAGGTGAAGTAATCATCCGGCCAACGGAGGCGCTTACCCCAACCGAGGCTTACACCCACCATCTGGATATACTTGTCTGGATCGTAATAATTCTCGTAGTTGTTATAGTAACTAGAACCATAGCCATATAAGTAACTCTGATAGTTGTACATGGCTGCACTATTGTAATAGTTGCTTGACACGTCGGTACTCTTACTGTAGTATGCACCTACGCTGAACTGGATAGGGCGCTTGCCGCCAAACCAGTTGGTAGAGTAGCTTACATTATAGCTCTGATAGTAGGTACCATTGGTCTGTGCACCGATACTCAGCACCTCACCGTCACCGATAGGCATGATACCACGATGCTCCTTGTTTTTGTTGAAGAGGTTTGCCATAGAGAAGTTGTTGAGCTTCAAGCCCACACGTCCGATGACACCCGTCTGACCCCAACCGAGCGAGAACTCAATCTGGTCGTTACTCTTCTGCTCCAGGTTCCAGTTTACATCAACCGTACCATCTTCAGGATTAGGCTTTACATCCGGGCTAACCTTCTCAGGATCAAAGTGTCCCATAGAAGCAAGTTCACGAGCCGAACGCATCAGAGCATCCTTAGAGAAAAGGTCGCCTGGCTTGGTACGAAGTTCACGGCGCACTACGTTTTCGTAAAGACGGGTATTACCATTGATACGTACATGGCTCAGATAAGCCTGAGGTCCCTCTGTTACGCGCATCTCCAAATCGATAGAATCGCCATCAATATTAATTTCAGTCGGTTCGATACGAGAGAACACATAACCATTATTATAGTAGAGGTTAGAAACAGCGTCATCATCTTCATTCAGGCGCTTACCCAATATCTTCTGGTTATATACATCGCCCTTCTTCATGCCGAGCAATGCTTCGAGATAAGCTGAAGAGTAAACGGTATTACCTGCCCAGGAGATGTTACGGATATAGTATTTCTTACCTTCATCTACCTTGATGTAGATATTAACGTGCTTCTCATCGAAGTTGCTCACGCTATCTTCCAGAATCTGAGCATCACGGAAACCATACTCATTATATTTGTCGATGAGTTTCTGCTTATCTTCCTTCCAGCGCTCAGGGGTAAACTTCTTCGACTTGAAGAAAGTAGCGAACTTACCAGCCTCGTGAGTCTTGGCAAAAGCACCTTTCGAGAAGAGTCCACCCTTAATCTTGCGGTCAGAAAGCTGTTCGTTTCCATCGATTGTTATCTGATGTACCTTGATTTTTTCTTTCTTGTCAACAACAACATCCAGGATTACCTGTCCCTTGTTGGCAATATCATCGCGCTGGTTAATCTGGATATCAGCGTTCTTGAAGCCCTTATCATCGAAATACTTCTTGGCGAGAATCTTGGCACGGTCGAGCATATTCGGAGTTACCTGAGTGCCCTTTACCATACCCAACTTCTGCTCCATATCTTCACGCTCGCTCTTCTTCAAACCAACATAGTTGATATTAGAGATACGTGGACGAACCGCAAGATAGATATGGAGATAAAGCTTCTCACCTACGATAGAGTCAGCAGCGATAGCCACCTTCGAGAAGAGTCCATGTTTCCAGTAGCGCTTTACGGCATTGGTAATCTCGTCGCCAGGCACAGTAATCTCATCGCCCACACTGAGGCCTGAGATACCTGTGAGAACATAGTCTTCGTAGCCCTCAACACCCGAAACATTGATACCACCAATCTTAAGGGTACGAGGTGTACCAGCATACGAGATGTCAGGGTTTACGATTTTATCTTGTGCCTGAATCTGCATGCATGCCATTACGCCGAACAGCAGGATGAAAATCTTTTTAAATCTATTCATTTATACCTTATTATATATAATATGATTTTTCTATGCTTGTATGAGGTTTGCCTATTTCTCCTCCTCTTCCACCTGTGCCTCGGTTTTTCCAAATCGACGTTGGCGGTTCTGATAACTTGCTATTGCCTTGTGCAGATCTTCTTCATTGAAGTCTGGCCAGAAGGTATCACAGAAATACAACTCTGAATAAGCTATCTGCCAAAGAAGATAGTTGCTGATACGGAGTTCACCTCCTGTACGTATCAGAAGTTCTGGATCTGGCATGAAACTGGTCTCAAGATGCTTCTCGAAGTTCTCCTCTGTCAGTTTATCCTCTATCTGCTCATAGGTTGAACCAGACTCGAGCGCTTCTTTTACCATTTTCTTAGTAGCATTCAGGATTTCCCAACGTGAAGAATAGCTCAATGCCACTACCATAGTCATCGAATCGTTCTTCG
The DNA here is from genome assembly GCF_024330485.1 of Segatella copri. GTDB lineage: Bacteria > Bacteroidota > Bacteroidia > Bacteroidales > Bacteroidaceae > Prevotella > Prevotella copri_L. The sequence continues at coordinate 12,953 of NZ_JANDWX010000029.1, forward strand.
CAGTATGGTCCATGGTCTCCTGAAGCTTGTCCTGCACCTGTTGTGGCAGGCGTTTCAAATCGCCTATCACACGGAAGCGGACATTATTCTTCATGAAGATTTCATCTTCGAGCGAAGTCAGTACCAGTCCCATCAAGGCAGCAACCTCATCGGCCGGACGGTTCCAATTCTCTGTAGAGAAAGTATAGAGGGTGAGATATTTTACCCCCAACCTGGTACACTCCGATGTAATTCGGCGCACGGTATCTACTCCAGCCTGATGGCCGTAGCTACGCTCCTTGCCCCGTTCTGTTGCCCAGCGACCATTGCCATCCATAATGATAGCGATGTGCTCAGGAATCCTGTTCATATCTAAGTTGTCCATCATTCTTCTTTATTACAAGTTTTACATTTTGCACTGAAACTATAGGTCACCGAAACGGCTATGGTAGAATAGCAGTCGGAATTCTTGAAAATGCCACTGCTCTTTACCCGGTAAGGGTCTTTCACACCATCCAGTTCATCGCTGAGCGAGAAATGGAAAGTCCAGGCCAATCCCAAGTTCAACCTTTCGTTTACTTTATATTTTGCACCGATGCCTAAAGGCACGTTGGCTGTAAATACATTTTTTTCGTTACCTTTTACATAGGTTGCTCCCAAGCCACCCAGTATATAAGGAACCAGGCGCTGGGCTCCGCGATAGTCTCTGCCTGTTCCGTAGGGCCAGAAGTTGTACTCAAACACCAGATTCATATCCACCAGCGTATGATTGAAGGAATAGGGATTCTCAGCATAATCAGGATAGAAAGTATCCACATTTGCCGAAGAACCTTTTATTTTTCCAAAGCCCACGCTCAGTTTCAAGTCCTTGTAGGGGTCGAAATTGTATCTTCCCACCAGGAAACCGGCAGGTTGCATGTCGCCAAACACATTTCCGTTAAAGTCGCCTTCATAGGTCATCACCCCCACACCGGCACCTATCTCCATGCGATATTGCGGATCGTCCTGTGCACGAACCGCCATACAGCCCAGAGTTAAGAAGGCAAGCAGGATGATTAATCTTCCTTGCTCCTCCAGCCATCTATATTGAAACGTCCTCTCCATACGTATCCGTTTCTGATAATCCAATAGTAATGTTGATTGTCACGACAGAAAGCGAAACGACCTTCAGTAGCAAACTTAGCAGGCAGAACAACCATCGCATCCTGCTTCCAAGTCAATCCGGCATTCTGGCTCTTATACCATTTGCCGTTACTGCCTAAAGCAACGAAGCCTGTATCGGCAGCACAGGTAATTACCTGATCCAGCCAAGGCATCTTTCCACTTTTATTGTTTTCGATTTCCAGATAGTTCCACTGTCCGTCTTCATTTGCATCATAGTCAACCGTGCGCAACCATGTGGTGGCAACCGTATCATTCAAAGCCTTGTCGCGAGTACCCAGCAGCATTACGTTCTCTACATCCTTAGCAGAGAGTACGCCAGCCACATTCATTGAGATATTCTGTGTTGGCAAATAGTCAGCATCTTTATCAAGTTTCTCTGCCTCCCAGCTGGCACCCTTATCTTTTGAAACAGAGATACCTGCAGCAGTGTAAGCATAGAGATACTTGCTGCTTGCACCAATGAGCTGCTTGACATCTGCATTTCCAGGAACCAATGTCCATGTTTCAGCATCGGCAGAAGCATAAACCTTGCCGGCATCTGAGATATAGAGTTTGCCATCCAGCGCTACTGCACTCTGGTAAGCGTCACTACTTAAGCTTACGTTCATCGTAATAGATGACCAGGCGCTGCCATCATTGATGGCTGACTTCAGCACCTTAGTACCATCGGCAGTCTTGCCGAATACATAGATGTCATCACCACAAGCTACAGCCTTCAGATCAAAGAATGCTGCCAACTGACTGTTGTTCTGAACCAGCTCATGCCACTTAAACTCATAAGGCAACTCCTTATGTACGTTTACGGTAACCTTATACTGGGCATAGGCAGAGTAGTCGCTGCTGTAAACTCTAATAAAGCGAGGCTTTGAGAAGTTGATGGAATCAGAGCTTGAATAGTATGCTGCGACAGAATCAGTCTTGTTGATATCCATCAGGAGAATAGGGCTGCTATTCTTGCTGCTGATAGTAGCCAATATGGCAGTATCCCTCACCCCACAAGGCAAGGAATCTACATTATAAATCAAGCGTTGTGCCTGATCTATGTAAAATTTATAGTCAGAGCCCGTCACATTAGCCTTGAGCAAGGTATCTTTACCTGCCTTCGTTTTGGTATATCTGTCAAGACTACCCAACGAGAAAGCCGTGATGGCTGTATCATGTGTATATTCTACTGTTGTTTCATCGCTGCTCAAGCAAGAAGAGAGCGAGAGCGTAGCTGTAATCAGCGCTATGAAAGCAAAAAACTTCCTTTTCATTCTATCCTATTTTATTTTTAGCTGCAAATTTACTGAGAATTCTTTAAAAACTCGACCTTTTCTCCTTATTATTATGCAAATTATTCATTTTTAGGCGCATTTTTTAAGTTTTTTAGTGATTTCGAGGCGTAAAAACGAAGAAATCCCGCTTCTTTTGCAAGAAACGGGATTTCATATTTAGTATAAATTCGAAGTGTCGAATTAGAGCTGTGGACCAGCAGCAACGAGAGCCTTACCAGCCTCGTTTGTCTCATACTTCTTGAAGTTCTTGATGAAACGAGCAGCCAAATCCTTAGCCTTCTCCTCCCACTGAGAAGCCTCAGCGTATGTATCACGTGGATCGAGGATCTTAGGATCTACGCCTTCCAACTGTGTAGGAACTACGAAGTTGAAGAATGGGATAGTCTTTGTAGGAGCTGCGTCGATTGAGTGGTCGAGGATAGCGTCGATGATACCACGTGTATCGCGGATAGAGATACGCTTGCCTGTACCGTTCCAACCTGTGTTAACCAAGTATGCCTTAGCACCAGACTTCTGCATCTTCTTTACCAACTCCTCAGCGTACTTAGTTGGGTGCAACTCCAAGAATGCCTGACCGAAGCAAGCAGAGAATGTTGGAGTAGGCTCGGTGATACCGCGCTCTGTACCAGCCAACTTAGCTGTGAAGCCAGAGAGGAAGTAATACTTAGTCTGCTCAGCGTTCAAGATAGATACTGGTGGCAATACACCGAATGCATCTGCTGAGAGGAAGATAACCTGCTTAGCAGCTGGACCCTGAGAGAATGGACGCTGGATGTTCTTGATGTGGTAGATAGGATAAGATACACGAGTATTCTCGGTAACAGTCTTATCTGCGAAGTCAATCTTACCATCCTTAGCTACAGTTACGTTCTCGAGAAGAGCGTCACGTGTGATAGCACCGTAGATGTCTGGCTCAGACTCCTTGTCGAGGTTGATAACCTTAGCGTAGCAACCACCTTCGAAGTTGAACACACCCTCGTCGTCCCATCCGTGCTCATCGTCACCGATCAACTTACGCTTAGGGTCTGTTGACAATGTAGTCTTACCTGTACCAGAAAGACCGAAGAAGATAGCAGTGTTCTCACCGTTCATATCTGTGTTAGCAGAGCAGTGCATAGAAGCCATACCCTTCAATGGCAAGAAGTAGTTCATCATAGAGAACATACCCTTCTTCATCTCACCACCATACCATGTGTTGATGATAACCTGCTCCTTAGAAGTTACGTTGAATACAACGGCTGTCTCTGAGTGGAGACCCAACTCCTTCCAGTTCTCAACCTTTGCCTTAGAAGCATTGTAAACGATGAAGTCTGGCTCCTGATCGAACTCAGCCTCGTTCTGAGGACGGATGAACATATTTGTTACGAAGTGTGCCTGCCATGCTACCTCAACGATGAAACGTACCTTCATACGTGTATCCTTGTGTGTACCGCAGAAACCATCTACTACGAACAACTTCTTATTAGAAAGCTCCTTCTTAGCGATCTCCTTAACGGCGTTCCATGCCTCTGGAGTTGCCTTGTGGTTATCGTTGTGATACTCCTCAGAATCCCACCATACAGTGTCGTGAGATGTAGCATCGTCAACGATGAACTTGTCTTTAGGAGAACGACCAGTGTAAATACCAGTCATTACGTTAACTGCACCGAGCTCAGTCTCCTGACCAACCTCAAAACCCTCGAGACCTTCCTTAGTCTCCTCATTGAACAATACCTCATAAGAAGGATTGTAGAGAACCTCAGTTGTACCTGTGATTCCGTACTTTGCTAAAACTGACTTATCAAACTTTGCCATTTTATTTTAAATGTATTTAAGTTGTGAATAATTTCTCTTTACCTTTTTATCTTGGTTGACAGAAGAAATCATCATTCTCCCAAAACCGCCGCAAAGTTACGAAAAATATGTTTTATAGCAAAGATTCTTAGGTATTATTCTTTCTTTTTAAAAGCTTTTTAGGTTAAAGAACTTAAAAAAAGCCGATTCGACCGACATTTGCCACGTTGACTTTGCAAAAAATCTCTGCTTAAAGAAAAACAAGCAGAGATTTACACCTATTATATATAAGAGGGTATTTGAAGGAAAAATAAGATAGTAACATGTTCTTTCATTCCTCCTGAGAGAAAATAATTGCCCAAACATTTTGCCGTTTCCGAGATTTATTATATCTTTGCAGAAAAACTACAGCTATATGAAGATAAATAATCTGAGCGAGCACAATTGCATCATCAACCGCTATCTGGCAGAGATGCGTGACTGCGATTATCAAAAGAACCGATTGCTCTTCCGCAACAACATTATGAGAATCGGTGAGTATGAAGCCTTTGAAATATCAAAGACTCTTAATTACGAAAAGACTGAGGTGACTACACCGCTCGGTGTGGCCCAGGTCAATCTTCCTACCGAAAAGATTGTCATCGGTACGATCTTCCGTGCCGGACTTCCTTTCCACGAAGGTTTCCTCAATATTTTCGACCACTCTGGCAATGCCTTTGTGAGTGCTTATCGCGAGTATACCAACAAGGAGCATACTGAGGTAGGCGTACATATCGAATACCTCGCCACACCTGATCTTACGGATAAGGTGCTCATCATTGCCGACCCTATGCTTGCCACAGGTATCAGCATGGAGATGGGTATGAAGGCTTTCCTCACCAAGGGCAATCCTAAACATATCCACATTGCCTGTGTTCTCGCTGCACCTGAGGGCATTGAGCACGTCAAGAAGACCTTCCCAGAGGACAAGACTACCATCTGGTGTGCCTCTATTGATGAGGGGTTGAACGAGCATAAGTATATCGTGCCAGGCTTCGGCGACGCCGGTGACTTGTGCTATGGCAGCAAGCTCTAAGCCGCAGGCTTTATAAATTCGTACGCTTTATAAAAAGTATAGCAACTCTACTCTGAAATACTCTTCACTCTTCACCTTTCGGTCCGAAACCCCTGTGTTTATCGGCATTCCGAGGGGTGAAGAGTTATTTGTATCTCTTCACCCTCTCTTCACCACTCTTCACCGACAGACATTAAAAAAGACTGGAATCTCTTTAGTATGGTCAAGAACGGGCTGAAGGCCCAAAAGCTCCTAGCCCAGGGCATCGCCCTGGGTATAATAGCAATCAGCAAGGCGCCCTGTAAGGGCAAAAGCTTTATGTTTCGCCTGGAGTTTTAAAGCTTTTGCCCTTACAGGGCGACAGGGTTGCGTCCGTAATTACCCAGGGCGATGCCCTGGGCTAGGAGTTTCTGCCCCTTCAGGGCGTGTGGGGCAAAACTTACGAAAATTCAATTAAAAAGAGGTACAAGACCGCTGCAACAGAAGGTGAAGAGTGGTGAAGAGTGGGTGAAGAGTGCCCGAACGCTCTTCACCCCTCGGAATGCCGATAAACACAGGGGTTTCGGAGCATTTGGTGAAGAGTGAAGAGTTTTTCGTCTATCGCATAAAAAAGAAAATCAGACGCCTAAAAGAAAATCAGATAAACCCATTTCCGACCACTGTTAAAGACAAACAGCCGACTAGCGGATAAGGCGCTAGTCGGCTGTCCGGCTTCTGCCAGTTGGTTGTCCTACTCAAACAGCCAACTTATCTCCGAAAGATAAAACCTTTAATAATGGAATGAGCTGCCCCCCAGGAACTCTCGCAGAAGCGAAGTAGGCGGCAGATTGTTATAAGGTATACCCTTGAAGTATTTCAGGAACTTAAGCAACCGGTAAGCCTCAGCATATTCCTCGCAATTCTCCGGAACCTGCTGCAGCAGCGGCTCTGCCTGCGTCTTAATCACAGCCAACTCATAAAGCATCGCCGTATTGAGCATCGCATCGGCATTCTCCTGGAACGGGAATATCCACTTGTTCTCACCCGCCCTTACCGAAGGCCAGCGATGAATGGTTTCCTGGGCAGAGACACCTCGATACTTGTAATCGCGGATGATGCGGCGGAGCAAACGGTTGTCTGTTGTCGGGATATAATTGTGATTATCCAGAAGAATCGTGGTCAGCGCCGAAGCATATACTCTGAATATCTGCTCCTGCGGAATATGGGCTGTCAGTTCAGGGTTCAATGCATGAATGCCCTCTACCACCAGCACATTGTTATCGTTCATCTTCAGCTTGTTGCCGCTCTTTTTACTCTTTCCGCTCTGGAAATCATACTTCGGCAATTCCACCTCCTCACCACGGAAGAGGGCGTTGAACTGCTCGTTGATCAAATCGAGATCCAGGGCATAGATGCTCTCATAATCATATTCGCCAGAAGCATCCTTCGGCGTTTTCTCCCTATCCACGAAATAATCATCGAGCGAAATCTGGAGCGGTTTCAATCCGTTTACGGCAAGCTGTATGCTCAGACGCTTGCACGAAGTGGTCTTGCCCGAAGAAGAAGGACCTGCCAGCAGCACCAGTTTCACGCCCTTGCGGCTGGCAATCTCCTCAGCAATCTTGGCAATCTTCTTCTCCTGCAGCGCCTCGCTGATATTGATGATGTCGGTAGCATGATTGGCATCTATCGCCTGGTTAAAATCGCCTACAGTCCTGATGCCCAGGATACTCTGCCAGCGATGATGCTCCTTGAATATCTCAAACATCTTGTCCTGTCGGGTCATTTCGCCCAGCACATCTGGGTTCTTGAGCGAAGGAATGCGCAGGAGCATGCCATCATAATATTTCTCCAGCCCGAAGAGATAGAGCTGCGAGGTATTGGTGAGCAGCGTGCCGTAGTAATAATCCACATAATCACCTATTTTATAATAGGTAGTATAGATAGAGCCCGATGTCTTGAGCAGTTTCACCTTTTCTATATCCCCTTTCTCCTGGAACAGCGCAACTGCCTCTTCGGTAGGCACGGTGAAGCGGCGTATCGGCATCCTGGCATCGATAATCTCCTGCATGCGACGGCGGATGATGTTCACATCTTCATCTACAACAGGTCTGCCCAGGCGGATATCTACGTAGAAACCATTCGATACGGGGATATCAATCACCACATCTGTAGCAGGATAAATGTCCTGTACCGCCTTGCAGAGAACAAAGAAGAGGGTACGGGTATATGCACGCGAACCGGATGAAGAAGTCATATCAAGGAATTCTACATCTTTAGAATTATAAACACGATAATGCATGCCTTCAACCTTGTTATTTACCCTTGCAGACACCGGTCCATGGGTCATTTTGAGGTCAAATGCTGAAAAAATATCAAAAAGTGTGCTTCCGATTTCTACTTTCTGAGATTTTTTATTATTTTTGCAACGGATTTGAATTACTTGTTTCATTTGTATTAAAACTATGTTACAAAATTAAACTAATCTACCCGCTCTCGAAGCCCCCGAAAGTGCTTTTTGAGCATCGGCTTACTCTTTTTAGAAGAGAGACGCCTACAGAGTGTAAAGTTACGAAGAAATTCGGAAACTTGATGTATTTGACAACATTAATTAAGTTATTATATGTCGATTTGGATATTTTTTAAGCTTATTGGAGCACTCGCCCTACTGATGTTCGGTATGAAGTCCATGAGCGACAGTTTGCAGAAGATGGCAGGACCACAGCTCCGCCATGTGTTAGGAACCATGACCACCAATCGTTTGACGGGCATCCTCTCGGGTACGCTCATCACCGCAGCGGTGCAGTCTTCTACAGCCACAACGGTGATGACCGTATCATTCGTTAATGCTGGTCTCCTTACCCTAGCCCAGGCTATCTCCGTTATCATGGGCGCCAACATCGGAACCACGCTCACCGCATGGATCATGAGTGCCGGTTTCTCGTTTAACATCACAGATTTTGTATGGCCGGCGTTCTTCATCGCCATCATTCTGATTTACAGCAAGAAGCGCAAGATTATCGGCGACTTCATCTTCGGTATATCCTTTATGTTTCTCGGTTTGGGTACTTTACGCCAAACCGGTATCGACATGGATCTGGCTCATAATCAGCCGGTTCTTGAATTCTTTGCAAGTTTCGATCCTCACAGTTTCCAGACTACCATCACCTTCCTGATTATCGGTAGTATACTCACTATGTGCGTGCAGAGTTCGGCAGCCGTCATGGCGATTACGATGATTCTCTGCTCTACCGGTGTATTGCCAATCTATCAGGGCATTGCGCTTGTGATGGGTGAGAATATCGGTACAACCGTAACCTCCAACGTGGCAGCGCTCACCGCCAACACCCAGGCCCGGAGAGCGGCGATGGCGCACATGGTATTCAACATCTTCGGTGTGCTTTGGATACTCTGCATATTCCACCCGTTCATCCATCTGGTTTGCGGCTGGGTAGGTTTCGACGATGCCATGGAGAAGACTGATCCTCATTTCGTAGCCAATGCAACCAAGCTATCCTTTGTGCTTGCCGCCTTCCATACCACCTTCAACCTCGCCAATACCTTTATCCTGGTATGGTTCATTCCACAGATAGAGAAGCTGGTATGCAAGATTATCCGTCCTAAGAAGAATACCGATGAGGACGACTTCCGCCTGCGCTTTATCCAGAGCGGTATCATGAAGACACCGGAAATCTCTGTCTTGGAGGCACAGAAGGAAATCCATTGTTTTGCAGAGCGCATCCAGCGCATGTTCGGCATGGTGAAGACGCTTCTTGGCGAGACCAATGAAGAAAAGTTTGTAAAACTCTATAGCCGCATCGAGAAATACGAGGGCATCTCTGACAACATGGAGATAGAGATTGCCAAGTATCTCGACCAAGTGAGCGATTCTCATCTTTCTGACGAGACCAAGGCAAAGATTCGTGCCATGCTCCGTGAGATTTCTGAAATCGAGAGTATCGGTGACAGCTGCTTCAACATCGCACGCACGCTGAACCGTCGTTTCAAGGGCAAGGAAGACTTTATCACTTCACAGTATGAGCACATGCACCAGATGATGGAACTTACCGACAATGCCCTTACCCAAATGAACATCACCCTCGTAGGTCATAAGGGAGACAACGATGCCAACCTCTCTTTCAACATCGAGAACGAAATCAACAACTATCGCAATCAGTTGAAGAGCCAGAACATCAACGATGTAAACAACCATCTCTATACCTACGCCATCGGTACCATGTATATGGATATCATCCAGGAATGCGAGAAACTCGGCGACTATGTAGTAAACGTAGTAGAGGCCCGCATGGGTGTAAGACAGCATGAAGCTTAGAGAGAGTTTATAGTTAACAGTTTATAGGGCATGAAGTTCATTAGTGGGCTTCATGCCCTATCTTTATTTTCTACCTATATTAAATAGGACAAACAGATATGTTTTTAAGCAAGATACTTGATTCGCAACAGCAAAGTTGCCATAAAGAAGTGATTTCACAAAGAAAAAGAAAGAATTTTGGCATAACATAGAGGATAACTCGATTTTTTGTTGTAATTTTGCAGCCGAAATTGCAATTTTATAAATAATTAATGAAGATTCTAGTAACGGGTGCGTCGGGCTTTATCGGCAGCTACATCGTGGAAGAGGCCTTGAGACAGGGCATGGAAACCTGGGCGGCAGTACGCCCTACCAGTTCCAGAAAGTATCTGCAAGACGAGCGCATCCATTTTATCAATCTCAATCTTTCTTCAGAGGAAGAGTTGGAGAAAGAACTCGCCCCGCACGAGTTCGACTATATAGTGCATGCAGCCGGCGCAACGAAGTGCCTGCATGCAGAGGACTTTTATAAGGTAAACACAGAGGGAACCAAGCATCTGGTGAACGTCCTTCTGCGCCTCCAGATGCCTATCAGGCGATTTGTCTTTGTCAGTTCGCTCAGCATCTTTGGAGCCATCCGCGAAGAGCAGCCTTACCAGGAAATCTCAGAACATGATACTCCTAAGCCAAATACAGCATACGGAAAGAGTAAGCTGGAGGCAGAACGCTATCTGGACAGCATCGGCAACAACTTCCCTTATATCATCCTCCGCCCTACTGGAGTTTACGGTCCTAGAGAAAAAGATTATTTCCTCATGGCGCAGAGCATCAAGCAGCATGTTGACTTCGCTGTAGGATTCAAGCGTCAGGACATCACTTTTGTATATGTACAGGACGTAGTACAGGCAGTATTCCTGGCTCTGGATCATGGAATGAACGGCAGGAAATACTTCCTCAGCGATGGAGAAGTATATCAGTCGGCCGCCTTCAGCGACCTGATAAAAAAGGAGTTAGGCAATCCTTGGATGCTACGCATCAAGGCACCAGTCTGGGTATTGCGCATCGTAACCTTCTTCGGAGAATATCTCGGAAGGATGACGGGCAAGATGTCGGCCCTGAACAATGATAAGTACAACATTCTGAAACAGCGCAACTGGCGATGTGATATTGAGCCAGCCATGGATGAACTGGGCTATCATCCTCATTATCCACTGGAAAGAGGTGTGAAACTCGCCATCAAGTGGTACAAGGATAACGGATGGCTGTAAATTATAAACTAATAAGAAGCGTGATAAAAGATTATTTCAAGATAGACAAGAACCCGAAGAAGGGACTGATGACACTGGAATGGGTCATGCTGGGATATATGGCAATCACCATTATCACCATGCTCTTTACCTATACCAAACTCGTAAACCCGGAAGCTATGCTCTGGGGGCGACTGAGAGTGCTCGTCATGACCATCGCTCTTTGGGCAGTATACCGCATGATACCTTGCCGCATCACCAAGATGGTGCGCATCATTGCCCAGATGGCTTTGCTTGCCTGGTGGTATCCCGACACCTACGAAATCAACCGCATGTTCCCCAACCTCGACCATATCTTTGCAGGTTGGGAGCAGGATCTTTTCGGATGTCAGCCCGCCCTGCTCTTTGCCAAAGCCCTGCCTTGGGCTGTAGTAAGCGAACTGATGTCGATGGGCTACTTTATGTATTACCCGATGATTGCATTGGTTTCATTCTATTATTTCTTCTGCAGATATTATGAGGCTGAAAGAGCTGCATTCGTCATGCTCACCAGTTTCTTTATCTACTATCTCATCTACATCTATGTACCGGTAGTGGGCCCGACCTTCTACTTTGATGCAGTAGGGATATCAGAAATAACCAAAGGCATCTTCCCGGCTTTGGGCGATTACTTCAACACCCATACCAACTGCCTGCCGACACCGGGTTACACCGATGGAATCTTCTACCAGCTTGTAGAAGACGCCAAGAACGCCGGCGAGCGTCCTACAGCAGCTTTCCCAAGTTCACATGTGGGCGTGAGCACCATCTGCATGCTCCTGGTCTGGCATACCGGCAACAGAAAACTGCTATACGTGATGCTGCCATTCTACATCTTCCTGTGTCTGGCTACCGTATATATTCAGGCGCATTATCTCATCGATGCCTTCGCCGGCCTCATCTCTGCCGTCGTCATCTATTTTGTATTGATGGCAGTATCGAAGGGAATGATAGAGCATCATACTCCTTCTTCGCGACTGAGATTCAGATAGTTACATATTTTAATTACAATAACATTATAAACGAATAGAATTCATCTAGAACAATGAAGAAACTATTTATTGAGACTTATGGTTGCCAGATGAACGTGGCAGACAGTGAAGTAGTTGCCTCTGTAATGCAGATGGCTGGCTACGAAATTTGTGAGAAAGAAGAAGAGGCTGATGCCATCTTCCTGAACACCTGCAGTATCCGCGAGAATGCAGAGAACAAGATTTATCATCGCCTCGACACCCTCCATGCTGAGCAGAAGAAGGGAAGAAAGGTGATTCTCGGCGTTTTGGGCTGTATGGCAGAGCGCGTGAAGGATGACCTCATCCAGAACCACTATGCCAACTTGGTTTGCGGACCAGACAGCTATCTCAACCTGCCGGATATGATTGCGCAGTGCGAGATGGGTACCAATGCCATCAACATAGAACTCTCTAAGACCGAGACTTACCGCGACATCGTACCTCAGCGCATCGGTGGCAACAGAGTGAGCGGTTTCGTAAGCATCATGCGTGGTTGCAACAACTTCTGCCATTACTGCATCGTGCCTTATACCCGTGGACGTGAGCGCAGCCGCGATGCTGAGAGCATCCTGCGTGAGGTTCGCGATTTGCAGCAGCGTGGCTTCAAGGAGGTTACCCTGCTGGGACAGAATGTAAACAGTTATGGTCTCTCGCCATCTGGCAAGCGCGAGGAAGGCAGTCTTTCCTTTGCCGAGCTCCTCCACATGGTAGCCCAGGCTGTACCGGATATGCGAGTACGCTTCACCACCTCTAACCCAGAGGATATGACCGAGGACATCCTCCACGCCATTGCCGAAGAGCCAAATCTCTGCAAGCACATCCACTTCCCTGCACAGAGCGGAAGCAACAAGATTTTGAAGCTGATGAACCGCAAATACACCCGTGAGGAGTATCTGCAGCGCATCGCCGACATCAAGCGCATCATCCCGGGCTGCGGCATCACCACCGACATCTTCGTGGGTTATCACGACGAGACCGAGGAAGACCATCAGGAAACCCTCTCGCTGGTAAAGGAAGTAGGCTTCGACAGCGCCTTCATGTTCAAGTATTCAGAGCGCCCGGGCACCTATGCCGCCAAGCATCTGCCAGACAACGTTTCTGAGGAAACCAAGATAGCCCGCCTCAACGAACTTATCAAGTTGCAGACCGAGGTGAGTGCCGAGCAGAACAAGAAGGATGAAGGCAAGGTATTCACCATCCTCATCGAGAACTTCAGCAAGCGTAGCCGCGAGCAGATGATGGGTCGAACAGAACAGAACAAGGCGGTTGTCATCGATAAGGGTAACCACCATATCGGAGAGTTCGTGAAGGTTCGCATCACCGGTTCTACCTCTGCTACTCTCTTCGGAGAAGAAGTAAAGGAGTAAACCCAAACTCATCAGAACAGCTTTTTCTGAATAAAAAGACTCTTCTGAAAGAAAAAACAGAATATAAACAAGAAAAACCGCCAAAAGTTTGGCGGTTTTCTTAAAAAGCACTATATTTGCACCTATGAAGGAATTCTTGCAAATTTTACGCCGGTTCGTCCCTCCATACAAGAAGTATCTGGGACTGTCAATCCTGTTCAATATCCTGTCTGCGGTATTGAACATCTTTTCGTTTGCAGCCTTGATACCAATCCTGCAAATCCTGTTCCAAGTAGATGGTGGTATCCGTGTCAACGAGTATATGCACTGGAATGGAGATTGGGGTAGCATCAAGGAGGTTGCAACCAATAACCTGTATTATTATATTCAGGAGTTTATTGTTGTCCATAGTGCATCAACAGCCCTTTTGGTCATCGGCATATTCCTAGCCTTCATGACATTCCTCAAGACGGGAGCCTATTTCCTCTCGTCAGCCACCATCATACCTATCCGTACAGGTATCGTAAGAGACATCCGCAACCAGATTTACCAGAAGATAAACAGTCTCTCGCTCGGTTTCTTCAGCGAGGAGCGCAAGGGCGATATCATCGCCCGAATGAGTGGTGATGTGCAGGAAGTGGAAAACAGCATCATGTCGTCGCTCGACATGCTCTTCAAGAACCCTATCCTGATCCTCTTCTATTTCATCACACTCATCTGCATCAGCTGGCAGCTCACCCTCTTCACCATCCTCTTTGTGCCACCTTTCGGCTGGTTCATGGGAGTAGTGGGCAAGAAACTGAAGTCACACAGTATCGAGGCACAGGCACTTTGGAGCGACACGATGAGTATGGTAGAAGAAACCCTGGGCGGCTTGCGCATCATCAAGGCGTTCTGTGCAGAAGAAAAGATGAACAAGCGTTTCAATGAGGTTAACAGCAGCTACCGCGACAACATCATGCGTGTAAATATCCGCCAGCAGATGGCACACCCGATGAGTGAGTTTCTGGGAACTATCCTCATCGTAGTGGTATTGTGGTTTGGCGGTATCCTGGTTCTGGATTACGGCAGAATCGACGGTCCTACCATCATCTTCTATCTCGTGATGCTCTACAGCATCATCAACCCGCTGAAGGAATTCTCCAAAGCGAGCTACAATATCCCAAAGGGATTGGCAAGTATGGAGCGTATCGACAAGATTCTGCAGGCTGAGGTGGAAATCAAGGACAAGGAGAACCCTGAACATATCAGCAGCTTCGAACATCAGATAGAGTTCCGCCACGTTTCCTTCGCCTATACCGACCGAAAGAGCGCAGAACTGGTATATGTATTAAAGGATATCAATCTCGTGATACCAAAAGGCAAGACTGTTGCACTTGTTGGTCAGAGCGGTAGCGGTAAGAGTACGATGGTAGATTTGATTCCTCGTTACTATGATGTACAGGAAGGCGAGGTGCTGATTGACGGCATCAATGTGAAAGACCTTGCCGTACATGACCTTCGCATGCTGATAGGAAATGTAAACCAGGAGGCTATCCTCTTCAATGCAAGCTTCAAGGATAACATCCGATTCGGCAAGACCGATGCTACAGATGAGGAAATAGCCAATGCAGCTAAGATAGCCAATGCTTACGAGTTCATCACCAAGTCGGAGAAAGGTTTCGATACAAATATCGGTGACCGAGGCGGCAGACTTTCCGGTGGCCAGCGCCAGCGTGTCAGCATCGCCCGTGCCATCCTCAAGAATCCTCCTATCCTCATCCTCGATGAGGCAACATCAGCCCTCGATACCGAGAGCGAGCGCTTGGTACAGGATGCCTTGGAGAAACTGATGAAAACCCGTACCACCGTGGCTGTGGCTCACCGATTGAGTACCATCAAGCATGCCGATGAAATCTGCGTATTGCACGAGGGTAAGATTGTGGAGCGCGGTACCCACGATGAACTGATTAGAAAAGACGGATATTACAAAAAGTTGCACGATATGCAGCAGGTATAATATAACTGAGAATTAATAATTAACAATAAATAGTTTTGTTGATGGTTAAGATTGTTTATGCATTCTTTTATGCAATATCGCTGCTACCTTTCAGGCTGCTCTATTGCATTGCCGACTTCGAGTACTTCATGATGTATTACGTCATCAAGTACCGCAGAGGCATTGTGCGTAAGAATCTCACCAGCTCTTTTCCTGAGAAATCAGAAGAAGAGATTATCGACATCGAGAAGAAGTTCTATCGCTGGTTCAGTGATTACTTCTTCGAGGCTGTCAAACTGCTCAGCATCAGTGACAAGGGGTTGCGCCAGCGATTCCAGGTCATCAACAGCGAGGAGGTGGAGCAATGTTTCCAGGAAGGTCAGAACGTGGCAGCCATCCTGGGCCATTACTGCAACTGGGAGTGGCTCTCATGTGTGGGCATCGAACTGCCCAAGTCACGCAAGATGGGTCTCATCTATCATCCTCTGCGCAACCAAGCCTTCGACGAACTCTTCAAGCGCATCCGTTCTCACGAGGAGAATGGCGTGGTGGTGCCCAAGAAAAACATCCTCCGCTACTTGGTGGATTACAAGCGCAAGGGCATCATGAGCATCTTCGGCTACATCAGCGACCAGGGTCCCAAGTGGGAGAACATCCACCTATGGCTTCCTTTCCTCAACCATCCCGAAACCCCAGTGTTTACGGGTGGTGAAAGAATCATGAGAAAGATGAACGATGCCGTGTTCTATGTAGAGATGTCCCGCCCTAAGCGCGGCTACTACACGGCAACCTACAAACTCATCACCCGCAATCCGAACTCCCTGCCGGAGCACGAGATTACCCGTCGCTTCTTCCAGATGCTGGAAGAAGCCATCCGCCGGAATCCACCTTATTATTTATGGACGCATAACAGATGGAAGCGAACCAAGGAGGAGTTTGACAAGCGATATGAAATTAAAAACGGTAAAGTAATTCCTATAGAATCATGAGAATAGTTCTTTTCTGTGAAAACAAGTATGCCATAGACATACTTAATCCGATACAAGAACATGTGACAAAGCAACATTTGCCACACGAGATATTGTGGTATATCCACAAACCAAAGATAGACAGTTTTCCATATGCCGAGCAGGTGAAATGGACCAACTCTATTCAAGAAGTCTATGACTTCCAGCCAGAGGCTATCTATGTGCCAGGCAACATTGTGCCTTACTATCTGCCAGGCGTCAAGATACAGGTATTCCACGGCTATGCCGCAGAGAAGAAAGACCACTGGATTATCCGCCGTTACTTTGACACCTATTTCACCCAAGGTCCTTACTTCACTTCCCACTTCGAGGCTCTGGCCAAGAGATATGGAGATTTCGAGGTGTTGGAAACGGGATGGCCTAAGCAGGATTGGATCAAGGAAAACCTTCACAAATATGATGCCGACCGAGAGAAACTGCTCAGGGAAAGCGGCAAGGAGACCTTGATCCTTTACGCTCCTACCTTCTCGCCAAAACTCACTTCGCTTCCTTATATCAAGGAAGAGCTGGGCAAGCTGGCTAAGGAGCGCAATGCCCTGGTAGTAATGAAGTTCCATCCGCTTACCCGCCAGGAATGGGTAGATGAATACCGTGAATGGGCTGCAACCAAGAAGGATGTTCTCTTCATCGACAAGGGAGAGAACGTAACCAAATATCAGCTGATGGCAGATACGCTCATCAGCGATACCTCTTCTACCATCTATGAGTTCCTGCTGCTCTCTCGCCCAGTAATCACCCTCGGCACCATATCCAAGGATATCTACTGGGAAAACATCACGGAACCTGATCAGCTGATTGCCGCCTACGACCATGCCCTCACAGACCCTGAGGCGATAGCCAAGAGACAGTGGATAGTAGACAACTACGATCCATATTTGGACGGCAACGTATGCCAGCGCATGCTCGACGGAGCCGAAGACTACATCCGTCGCCATGGTGTACCAAAGAACAGAAAGCTGAATCTCTGGCGTAAATATACCAGCATCAAGACATTTGGAAGAATCAAAAAAGGATAAAGATATGCTTAATTTTACAGTAGGACCTGTGATGGCAAGCGATGAGGTTAGAGCCATCGGCGCTGAGCAGGTGCCTTATTTCAGAACAGCAGAGTTCTCCGCCATCATGAAGGAGAACGAACAATTGATGAAGCAGTTTGCCAAGGCATCAGACGATGCCCGCACAGTTTTTATCACAGGTTCGGGCACTGCCTCTATGGAAGCCGTGGTCATGAATGTATTCACTCCTGCCGACAAAGTACTGGTAGTGAATGGCGGTAGCTTTGGTCACCGATTCGTACAACTCTGTGAAATTCATGAGATTCCACATACAGAAATCAAGCTTGAGATGGGGACTCCACTCACGGCAGAAGACCTCAAGCCATACGAGGGGCAAGGCTACACCGGCTTCCTCGTCAATCTGCACGAGACCTCTACCGGTGTGCTCTACGACATCCAGATGATCAGCGACTTCTGTCATCGCAACCATATTTTCCTGGCCGTAGATTCCATCAGTTCTTTCCTCGCGGACCCATTCAACATGAAGGAACTCGGCGTGAACGTAATGATTACGGGTTCACAGAAGGCACTGGCATGTCCTCCAGGCATCTCTGTCATCATTCTCGATACAGAGGCAATCAAGCGAGTAGAGGCAAACAATGTTAAGTCGATGTATTTCGACCTGAAGGATGCCTTGAAGAATGGTGAGCGTGGACAGACTCCTTTCACCCCAGCCGTAGGAACCTTACTGCAGATTCATGCCCGCCTGAAGGAGATAGAGCGCAATGGCGGTGTGGAGAGCGAGAACCAGCGCATGAAAATGCTTGCAGAAGATTTCAGAAACAAGATCAAGGACCTGCCATTCACCATCGTTTCCCAATCGATGTCAAATGCCGTTACTCCTCTGCATCCACAGAACGCCTCAGCCTACGACATCTTCCTGAAGCTGAAAGACGAATATGGCATCTGGGTATGTCCTAATGGTGGCGACATGGCAGAAAAGATATTCCGTGTAGGTCATCTCGGCAACCTAAGTCCGGAAGACAATACTACGCTCGTTGATGCACTGAAGGATATGCAGGCTAAGGGACTGCTATAAAGGGACTGCTATAATATATATAATAAGGTATAGAGAACTTTCAAGATAGAGAAACTTATGGTTAAAGTCATCACATACGGTACTTACGACCTGCTTCATTATGGTCACATCCGTCTCCTGGAGCGCGCCAAGGCTTTGGGCGACTACCTCATCGTGGGCGTAACCTCGGATACCTTCGACCGTGAGCGTGGCAAAATCAATGTACAACAATCCCTCATGGAACGAGTGGAAGCCGTGCGTGCCACTGGCATTGCTGATGAAATCATCATCGAGGAATACGAGGGACAGAAGATTGACGACATCAAGCGACTGGACGTAGATATCTTTACCGTAGGTTCTGACTGGAGAGGCAAGTTTGACTATCTCAACGCCTATTGCAAGGTGGTTTATCTAGACCGCACTCAGGGCGTATCGAGCACGGAGATCAGAAGCGAGCAGCAGGTGGTTAGCCTCGGACTGGTTGGCGAATCGCCTATCCTCAACAAGATAGAGCGGGAAAGCCAATATGTCAATGGATTGGAGGCAGGAAAGGTTTTCTCCCTCAACGACCAATATCTCTCAGAGAATCTGCAGGCAGCGGAAAAACAGGCAGCCAGTTTTCAGGAACTCCTGGATGAAAGCGATGCGCTCTATGTTATCTCTGCCCCAAGCAAGCACTATGCTCAAATAAAGGAGGCATTAGAAGCTGGCAAACACGTATTGTGCGAATCGCCTATCACTCTTCAGCCTCAGCAATGGAAAGAACTCAAGGGAATAGCAAAAGATAAGAAGGTAGTCTTGATGGATTCTATCAAGACCGCCTATTCTGTAGCCTATTACCGACTCTTACTCTTGGCTAAGGGCGGTATCATCGGTGATATCATGTCGGTGGATGCAACCTGCACCAGTCTCGTAGACTTTGACCCAACCCAGGATTCACAGAAGAGTCTTTACGAATGGAACAGTATCTGCGCCTGGGGACCGACGGCACTCCTGCCTATCTTCCAGCTTCTGGGCACAGAATACAGCAGCAAACAGATAGCCACTCACTTCTTGGACGAAGCAAAGCGCTATGATGCCTTTACCAAGATATCCTTCCTCTATCCTCATGCCGTAGCTTCGCTGAAGGTTGGTCAAGGCGTGAAGTCGGAAGGCGAATTGATTATCTCGGGCACCAAGGGATACATCTACGTACCAGCCCCATGGTGGAAGACCGATTACTTCGAGGTGAGATACGAGAATCCGCAGAACAACAAGCGCTACTTCTACCAGCTGGATGGAGAAGGGTTGCGCTATATGCTCCTCTCCTTCCTCAAAGCCATCCGCACTGGCAAGGACTTCTCGTATGTATCCGATGACATATCAGAAGAAATCGTCAAGACTATCGCCAATTTCGAGGCAAGAAAAGACATGGTCATCATATAGATTCGTCTACATGACGTCCATTTCCTTTCTTGAAAGCTTTTTCCTTTTAGTCTTAACGGCATTTATATAATTTAACAACTATTAGTGCAAGAAAGCACAAGTTTCTCTGTTATTATACATATAAAAATAAGCAAAAACAATAATACGATGAATCAGAAATTGTTAAAAAGCCATACGATATTGGCGATTTGTATTCTAATCTTATCCGTCATCCCTGTTGTGGCAATAGGTCCCTATCTCCATCAGTTTGCAGATGACTATGTATTCGGAGCTCCTGTCTATAAGGCTTGGACTGCCACCCATTCATTTGGGGCATGTATTCAGGCGGCCTGGGCTGAATCCATGCATATCTACCAGACATGGCAGGGTACCTATTCGGCATGTTTCCTGATGGCATTACAACCTGGAATTTTTGGCAAATACTGGCTTGTACCGATTATTCTATTGGGAAGCCTAATTCTTTCCACCTATACACTGGGATACACAATATTACGCAGATTGCTACATATCAGCAAATTGGAATACACTTTCATTTCTACTCTATTTGTATTAATGACCGTACAGTTCGTATGGTCGTTCTACGATGCATTCTGCTGGTATAACGGAGCGATGTACTATACCTTATATTATAGTATTTCTTTGTTCCTTGCCTCCCTACTCATCGAATTCCATCTTACAAAATCCATCATAGCGAAAATCATCATCACGCTGGTTTCCGCAGCACTCGCCATATTCATTGCCGGCGGCAACTTTGTTACCGGTCTGGGTATGCCAGCCATTCTCTTTATGGCAATCGTATGGATGTGGGTGGAGAGGAAGAAGACTCCTTTCTTCTTGCTTTCTATCCTTATCATTTATGCCTGCGCTTTTGCTTTCAGTGTATTTGCACCAGGCAATACTGTCCGCCAATCCACAGTCACCAGTCAACCGAATGTGGTTTCAGCCTTCTTTATTGCGATAGCAAAGGGCATAGAATTTCTCGCTGATGCCATTAAAATCACAGAAATACTCATGTTTACCATTCTCATACCTTTTCTTGCAAGATTAGCCAAGGCATCCCACTTTAGGTTTTCTCATCCATGGCTTTATCTGCTCATCTCTTTCCTACTCTATTGCGCCTTCTTTTTTCCAAACAGCTATGCCATGGGAACCAAAGGAGCAGACAGAACACAGAATGTATACTTCTATGTGCATCTGTGGATGATTTGCTTCAATATCTACTATCTTTCTGGTGCTCTTCAGCGCAGAGCGGCTGATCTGGAACCAATAAGCGTTGCTATTGTAAACTTGACAGAGGCAATCAGACTGAAATATAATAAATACTTCAGATGGCTACCGGTATATTACTGGCTTGTGTTGGTACTTTCTATCACAGCAAAGCCAACTACTACCAACAGAACACTCTCCTTGCTGCGTAGAGGAACAGCACAGAAGTTTGATCTAGAAATGCAGCAGCGCGAAATTGCCGTAAAGCAAAGCAAGGCAGATCATCTGGTATTAAATCCGCTTACCGTAAAGATGCCATCCGATGCCTTCCATGATATCACTATTTATCCAGGTTATTGGATTAACCGAGGTATGGCAAACTATTATGGCAAGAAAACGGTAGTAGCATTACCTTTAGATGATGGCGAAGAAACGCCAGCCAAGTTGTTAAAACGCTGCCGTGATGAAGTAGGTCCAGGCGGAATGACCTTTATCGAAGGAAAATAAATCAGAAATAACAATACCATTCATTAAACAAAAAAGGTAAGTAGCCAAAACTGCTACTTACCTTTTTTATGTTTCAAGCGATCTTCTATAATCTTGCTGACAGCAACAAACTGATAGATGCCTTCATAGCAGGCACATACAAATCCTTCCTTACCATCACGGAAGCCACCCTTCTGAATATAAGCACGGAAGAAACGCACCAACGGACGATAGAACAAAGCTGCCATTCCATAATTGCGATCTTTCTTCTTTTCTATCTCGTTAGCTGTATACTGGTTGATTTTCCCCATTCTGCTGGCAATGCTGTCGTCTGCCAGATGAACCAAAGCCATATCTGCATGGGTTGCTGGTATCTTTTCTATCCTGCCCTTGATAATAGGGTCGGCATGGATGACAGCAGGCCATACCGTATCCTTCCTGATAAAGAAACGCAACTGATAGTCGGGATAGAAACAATGCATGAATCTTCCCATAAAGCGACTCTTGCGTGGCACATACAATCCCAATGGAGCATTCTCCTTCCCTATTAGGGAATAAAGATATTGTTTCAGTGCTGGGGTGACCAGTTCATCTGCATCCACCACCAGTACCCATTTGCAGGAAGCTGCATCTATGGCTGTCTGTCTTGCCGGTTCACAAATCTGATAACTGCCTCTAGGGAAAACAACTATCTTGCAACCATTACGCTTTGCAATATCCAAGGTATCGTCGGTACTTTCCATGTCGCAGACAACCACCTCGTCAAAGCCCTTCACTGTATCCAGCACCTGCTGAAGATGGCAGGAGGCATTATAGGTATTAATAACCACCGAGATGCCATTTCCCTGCTCTTGTTCTACACTTGTCTTATCCATATATCTATGCTCTATAAATATTGATCGATACCATTTGTGCAACGAACCAAACGCTCCTTCTTCACCTGGTTCAAAACATCTTTATGCATGTTCTCTTGGGCTTTAGACGCCTCCTTGTGATAAAGATGGTACATGATTCCTCCCATCTTCAGAGCCTTCTTCCGAACGCCAGCAAAATGCAGGCGATAGGCAAACTCGGCATCCTCATGTCCCCATTCCAGCAAATCCTCATTGTAACCATTTACCTTGATGGCATCCTCTCTCCAATAAGCCATGTTGCAACCTCTGAGATGGTCGATTCTACGGGCATAGCGAAAAGCCAGCAATCTGCGGAACACATGAGAACGGAAGCTATTGCTTACATAACTGAAAGGCATGTTCCAAAGATTCACATTGACTACCTTTGTATCCAAAATTTTTTTGGAAATCTGGGCAGACAGCAGCACTCTACTTCCACAGACGAAACATCCTTTCTGAGCCATTTCTATATGGTCTTCTACAAAATGAGAACTCAAAACAACATCTCCATCAACTTGGATGATATAATCACCCGTAGCCTTTGCTATTGCCTTATTCAAAATGGAAGTTCTTCTGAATCCCTTATCTTCCTGCCAAACCCAAATTACCGGTACTGGCATTTTTTCAGCATAACGGTCTATCAGTTTTTTAGTCTCTTCGGTAGAACCATCGTCAGCAATAACAACTTCATCAGGCATAACATGCTGATGCAACACGCTATACAACACGAGTTCTAAGGCTTTAGGCCAATTGTAAGTCGTAATCAATAATGTTGTTTTCATAAACCTAACTTTTTACGTTTAAAATAATGCAAGATACTTTTGCGATGTACCCATCGCCAATCGTGTATCTTCTTTGCTCCTATTATTTTTTGTAATATTTTCTCATCCATTCCCCGCAGTTTCACATACTCTCGTGCCACACACTCGAAGACATCCATTCTTCCGGTAAACCTCGTCAGGTTTTCCACACATTCCTTCATCGGCGGATAGCCTGAGTAAAACCTCATACGATTGATATCGATAAGCGAGAACGTATAATGACCATCAGCCTGAAGCTGATACAGCACATTGCCGGCATTCAAGTCAATATCGATGATGCCTTTCTGGTGCAATCGATTCACAAAGTGCGCATAATCTGCCGCCATCACCCTGTTGAATTCCTCTGGGGAGTTCAACTGATCGTTGATAGGCATACTGTTATCAATATCAGAGATAAAGTAGCAATAGTCAATAAGTCCCTTTACCCTCGTTTCAATATATCCAAAGCCTTCGGGAGTGGCAAAGCCATCTGCCATCAGCCTAAGGGCATTCTCATAGGCACGGAAAGCCTTGGTAGAGCGGAAGAAGCTATATCCTATCTTCTGAATGAAATTAGGCTGCTTGTATCTCTTCACCACAACTTCTTTCTCTTTTCCATCAAACTTTACATGAAAAGCCTTGATAACATTTCGTCCTTCAAAGATACAACGTCCCTCCTGCTCGAACACATCCGGGATGCGTTCGATGAAACTTCTCATCTCTTCGTATTTTGGGTTTATCTTTATCTTCATTTGTTTACAGTACTTTTATATTTTTGCCTAGGATGGTTAGGAACGCCAGGGAATAGCATTTCCAGACTATTATCTTCTAACATCTTAGGAATTATAAAATTTCTCAAATAAATTTTGTCTCGCCTTACAATTGCCGATAATTCATCTAAAGATATCCACTCAGAACAAACAGTACAAATCATAGCCTTTAAGCTTTGATAAGGCATTCTTTGTTTTACACGAGTACTTGCAATATTAGGCTCGGAACTTGCAATATTAGCCCCAGAACTTGCAATATTAGGCTCGGAACTTGCAATATTAGCCCCAGAACTTGCAATATTAGGCTCGGAACTTGCAATGTTAGGCTCGGAACTTGCAATATTAGGTTCGGAGCTTGCAATATTACCAGTCATAGGCAACCGATACTTGGTTCCTCTACCATATCCCTCTTGAACCAGCAATTTATGCTTACACATATCTTTCAACAAATCGGCGACTTCTGCCTTATGCTGGTTAAGGACAACCCTTAAGTTCTCATTTGTAATATATCCATCTGTACAAGCTGCATTAAGAGTCAACAGGCGTTCATGTCCCAAAGAAAAAACTTCTGTTCCAAATATCCGAACCAATCTATCCTTTGTTCCTTCATCCATCATCGACTCCATCATCATTGTGAGTTCCACTAAGTCAGGCTGACTTAATGTTCTCAACATAGGTGCTCTCCAATTTGCAAATCGCCAACCAGCCAATATCTTATCAACTCCACTTCCCGCTTTTTCGGCAGAGCCAATCAGCATAAACATCTTTTGAAGAGTCTTGTTACGACATACGCTAGCACTTTCTCCATAATATTGCATTTTAGAAACCAACAATGTTCCCGGGTTAGTAAAAACAATTTTATTGCTATACAAACGCACTACCATTGTTGCATTTTCCGAATAATCGGTATGAATACAAAGATTTACTAATGCTTCACGTACAGCCACATGCGCAGGGGTTTCATCTCGACGAATATTGCCCTCCAAGATGAAAGGTTTTGGCAAGACCGCTGATAATCTTGGAAGAACACGAAGATAGAATTGGAATAAATTTGCCTCCCAAGTTCCATCAGGACAAATACGATTGGTCCATCGTATTTCAGGATTATCTGATAGTTTTTCCTGGTAATCAGGAAAGAAGTCGGGGCAACATTCATTATCAGTAATGGCGTCTTCTTTACCAAACATCAAAACTCCTGCCATTGTAAAACCTTCTTCTTTCGTTCCACGATCTGTACGATAAGCACCTATCTTTTTAAGAAACTCAAAATCAGACAAAACAGACCAAGGATGGTCTGGCTTTGCCAACTTAAATAATTGACGATATTGAGCAATAGACTCCATATCTAAATCATCTAATGAATAATTTCTCAAAATGCGGCTATCAGCGGGATTAGAAACATTCGCATCTGAAAACATACGCTGCACTTCTCGCTCCGTACATTTATAATCACCTTCATGATTGCGCTTAAAAGTACCATTGTAGGGTTGAGACGTTCTATAAACAGGACGCTGTTCTCTGGATGCACGAGGAATAAAGAATAACATAAGTTTATGACCTTTGTAATCTTCTACCACGACATCTTCTGTTTTTAACAGGTTACAACTAACCGTAGCTCGATTATTCACATTATTCCAAAAGTCCTTTGTATATTTCTCAATCTGTTCATCAGATAGATTATCTATATAGAACTTACCTTTTTTTTCTATTACTCCAAGCACGATAACTCCTCCTTCGCTATTGGCGAAGGCTGAATAGGTATCCCAAAAGCTGCCAGGAAATCCACCGGCAGCACTTTTAAACTCCAAGTCATCACTCTCTATACTATTCAAGAGTGAATCCAGATAATCCTCGAAGTTTAATCTATCACGTACTTCTAACATACAATTCTTTTATATTCTTTAACAAGATACCTTCCTAGTATCTCATAGGTTGCAAAGATACGAAAAACTATCAGAAACGCCAAATTTTAGGAAGATTATCTTTCTTCCTTCATTGATACTTGCTTTTTTTATCCATTTTCTTGCAAGATTAAAGTATATTTCGTATTTTTGTACCCAATAACATCATCATCGTTTTCATAAACAAAAAGAAATCCTATGAATATTCAAAAATTGAAATATAAATTCCATAGCGGAAAAAACAGCAAACCCTGGTATTACATCAAGGAATACGCTCGTCTGTATACACCTGCCTGCATCTTGATATGGAGGGGGCAGCATTTACTTGACAAAGCCAAGAAACGCAAAGACTACGATTATATCCTGAACCGGGTAAACTACTACAACAAGCTTACAGAAGATAATATCCTTCTCAACAAAGATTTATGGGAAAAGAAAGCTGTTAAAGTTGCAGAACAGCCGATGACCCGCCAGAAGGTATATTATCTGGATACCTTGGAGTATGCCCGCTGTTTTAACGGCAACAACAAATGGAATCTCCTGCCTGGTGACATCACGTATGTGGAAGATATTCCTACCATTGTAAAAAGCCGCCCAATTCATGGAGAAAACCAGAACTCCGTATTGCTCAAGATGGACAAGGTACGCCATTTTATCTTCGTGAAGGATAAGCTTTCGTTTGCAGAAAAAAAAGACCAGGCTATCTTCAGAGGGAAAATAGCCTGCAAGGACATCCGTGTGCAATTTGTAGAGAAGTTTTTCGGAAATCCTCGCTTCGATATCGGAACCATAGATCTGATTAAGCCAGAATGGAAGAGCGACAAGATTTCCATCTACGACCATCTGAAATACAAATACGTGATAGCACTGGAGGGAAATGACGTGGCAAGCAATCTGAAATGGATTATGTCTTCCAATTCCATCGCCGTGATGCCTAAGCCATATTATGAAACTTGGTTTATGGAAGGAACTCTGAAGCCAGACTATCATTATATAGAAGTAAAGCCTGATTTCTCTGATCTTGAGGAAAAGATGGACTATTATACTGCTCATCCAGATGAAGCGCAAGCTATCATCAACCACGCTCATGAATATGTAGAGCAATTCAAGGATAAGCAGCGTGAGGATATCATCTCGCTGATGGTTCTGGATAAGTATTTTTCTCTGTTACAATACTCTGTTAATTCTTATGTAATCGATTGAAAATGAGAGAGTTAATTAACGTAATATAACTAATAAAATTTGGTTAAGTGGCTGATTATCAGTAACTTTATAGTTCTCTAAGCTCA
>NZ_JANDWX010000030.1:0-38642 GCF_024330485.1 Segatella copri
TAGATTTAAAATTATGTAACTTTGCAGCCGAAAAGGCTTCCCTGCTGGGGGCATGCCCCCAGCAGGGAGTGGGAATGAAAGTTAAGAACAAGCCTTGACACAGTTTAATTTACACCCCCGCCTTCCGCTTGACCGATTGTCATATATTCATTGTTGTATTGAGAGAGAAATTTATTTAATCGGCTCTGCATGGATACAATAGTAACTCTTCAAGGGATTTTCCTTATTCTTTTTCAAGATTAAAGCAACTAAACATCCCTCATAATCAGAGTTCCATTGCGCAGGCGTATAGCCCTTCCAATACATCACAAGGTCTGCATCGGATGACAAAGCCTTGAAACGGTTGCGGTACTTCTCTCTGTTAGAATTATCTACCACAACACCCTTACCATACTGACCATAATACATATCCATCAGATCAACCAACATTCTTTTCTCCTCAGACAGTACAGCCTCATGCTTCTGCATGCTTTCCGGATCCTCAGAATCCAACAGCCCCTCTGATACAATATATTTCAACTCAGAATATGGCTTTTCCGGAAACTCAGGAGAATAACGAGGAGAGACTATCCGGAACCGCTTGCTCCGGTCGAAGATGCAATACAAATCATAGTCTTCATTAGATGGATTCAGCAAGTCAGAAGAACCGAAATCGTAACCCATGAAACCAGTATTATAGATATTGAGATAGATGCCGGAAGAATAAACCACACGTCCACCCTTATAGCCATCAGCAACAATCAATGTTCTATCTTCCTCCGTCATAGAAGTATTACGGCTGATCTGAAAAAGATAAGTGCTAAGGTTGATTGACACAGCATACGAATTGTTCTCATTTCTGAGACTCACTACCCTATCTGGCATTCCCTTACATGACCATACAATGGAATCATAATAATGATAATAAGGGTTAGCTGATGAGTTATTGTTCAGATAATCTGTCAAATCCAAACTCAAAAGTCTGAATGACTGAAATTTACTATGTTCATCACCCATTCCATGGGCATCCTTAGAATTGGCATATACACACCGAATATAATATCGGCAATCATCCGGTACTTTTCCAGTTTCATTTGGCTTGTCTTCTTCATCACTCTTATCAATAGTATAAGTATTCTGCACATCAATCAGTTCTAATGAAGATAAACGCTGATATACCACCAAGCCATAAACGGCTTTTTCCTGATTGTCAGCTACTGTCACCGAACCAATCTTCTCCATCACATACAGGTAAGCTTCATCTTCATGAAACTTCACATCCAGGATTTGCATATAATCATCTACCTTACCTGCCTTATTCGTTTTGATGACAATGCCCGTCGCATCATCATACGACCAATCCTGTTTCTTGAAACAGAATGTACGTGTATCTTCATCACGATAATAAGTCATCAACTGATTCTCTGATAAGAATTCATAGACCTTCGGACTATAATCCTTGATACCTTCACGATAATCAGTTTTCGCAAGTTTACCGTTTTCCTTCATCTGATAGATGCCGACAGGTTGCCAGCCATAACTTACAAGCCACGAATTCAGAACATTCCTATCTATATCACAGACAGGAGCCTTTCCATCTAAGATGCAATACCCATCCTGATCTAAAACAAAAGACTGGTTGAACAGTTCCTTGTCATTCCAAGGAAGGCTGTCCAACTTATCATCATCACTACTACAGCCAGTTAGCATACAGATGCCAACCACCATGAATATCATCCATAAACAACGCTTCATATACTTTCTGTTTTTTTATAATCTGTTCTTTTCTGTATTACCGGCACCCGTACCCTTGTACTTGCTTCTACTTACATTAAACTTATAGCTGAATGAGCACATGAACATTCGGGTATCCGTATATTTTCTGGTATAGATATCGCTGGTACCATATACCAATCTTGTGGAATTGCGCATCGTCGCAAAGAGGTCATTGCCCGCCAAAATGACATTCAGGCGATCGTGAAGAAAACTTCTACGCAAAGAGACGTCCACTCCTCCTTGTGCCATATAAAGCGGAAGCGCAGAATGGCCCTGCGTGTTCCAATTCATATCAAGATTAAGCGTCCAACCGCATGGTAACGAAAACGCATTATTGAAAGAGCCGATGAATATCGGCTTGCTGTATGCCTTACCACCAATGGTCAGGAACTGCTTTCTCATACCAGCGTCCAACGTAGGATGCCACCATCCTATCGTCGGCGATGCCGTCAGTCCCACGTAACAAACCTGAGTATGATTCAAATTACGAAAGGTGTACATACTGATTAACTCATTGTCATGATACGGTTCTATCACCTGATAGCAAGGATCTACAAGATAACGCCAGTTGGCAAAAAACTGGAACCATTTATATCCCAGATTAATCCCTATGCCATGTTCGAAACTTGACTTGAGCAATGGATTTCCACCCTGATAATAATAGCGACTATTATATTGCACGTTACTACTTAACTGACTATAGGAAGGACGACTCACCGTCACCTTATAAACCATATTCATTTTCACATTCCCGACAGGAAAAGTCAAGGACACATTCGGAAAGAAATGGTCGTACTTACGACTCTGGTCGGGTACGAAATAATCCTTATTCTCCTCGCTCCAATAATCACCACCTGTATTATAGTAATTGGAAGAAACATGTTCGTATCTGAGGCCAGCATTCAGTTCTACCTTGTTCAGTCTCAATCCATAAGAAACAAAGGCTGCAAGATTACTTTCCTTCACCTGGTCGTCAGTCTTACCTGGCAAGTCAGTTCCCTGTTCATCTATAGTATAAAGATTGGCACGGCAACTTTCGGTAAACTCATTACCAATCTTCAGGGTACCTTTCCATACCGGAAAGCTCAGTACCAGCTTAGATGCATGCATCCAACTATCAGCTGTGAAATCAGATTCTATCGTACGAGAATCTCCGCCCTCAATTCCTGTTTCTTCAGAATATTGAGTCTGTCCTGTTTTACGAAGATATATTTCCCCATTCCATTCTATGCTCACCTTTCCTATCTGTCCGGCATAATAAGCCGTAATATCCTGCGTAGGTCGGCTTTTGAAACGACAATACATATCATTTGTATAGCTTTCTGTCTTTGAGCCATTCTTCCAGACATCCATCAGCGAATTCCATCCACCCCGACTATAAGGATTGATGTTCACCTCGTAAGTGGCACCCACGGAATGCCTATCATTGAAAACATAATTAAAACCAAGACTTCCACTGGTATAGTAACTCTTGTTTTTGATTATCAAGTCTTCGTTGATATTCATGAGCGTCTTGCCGTAGAGTCTGTTATCATTATACTGATCCTGATAGCCCTGAGACAAACCGCCATACAAATTGGAGAAGATATCCAATCCCCGATAGCGATAATTCAAATCGAGTACTTCACGATGATTGTCCTGATGATTGCGCTGATAGACCTGCCGATAAGTCAATCCCAAACCTTCTCCCTTTTTTCTTGTCGTCTTGATTCTGATGACAGACTGATAGGTTGCATCGTATTCTGCACCCGGCTCGGTTATCACCTCTACATGTTTGATGTCAGAAGAACTCAATCTATCGAGATCAATGGTTCCCTTGATTTTCTTGTTATCGATATAAATCAAAGGTTTACCTTTTCCCAAGACTTCTATATCACCGTTCTTCTGCATCACTCTCGGAAGATGTTTCAATACATCTTCTGCCGAGCCCATTTTCTCCAAGGAGGTTCCTTCTACCTGAGCCACCAATCCTTCAGAAGTCATTCTGAAAGGCTGTCGATGTCCTTTCACTACAATTTTCTGCAGGTTCATTGTTGCCTCTTTCAGAGTTATTGTCCCTATCTTACCTATATTAAAGGTATTGCTTGCCGTAATATAGCCCACACAACTTACTCTAACTATCGCCTTTGTGGCTCCGCAGGGAATCACGAACTGGCCGTTTTCATTCGTCACGCCACCATTTATCAATGAAGAATCACGAACATTCAGCAGGGCTACATTGGCGAAATCTATAGGGCGATTCTTATTGTCGATGATACGGCCTATCATCTTGGTGGGAGTCTTCTGCGTACACTCCACCATGATATTATCCTCCACCTGCGTCATCCTGATGGGATAGAATCCTATCAGCTGCATGATGGCATCGGGAACACTCTGGTTCCTGATACTCTTGGTCACCCTGAAATCCTCCAGTTCATCATACACAAAGTTGATGGTGTACTTATGCTGGCGGGCGTTCAAATCCTTCAACGCCGCAGAGAACGACACATTATTATATTGTCGGGTGATGCGCTGGGCATAAGACTGCTGAACCCAAAGCAACAGGAAGAGAAGAAGAAGCTCTCTGATAAGCTTGCCGCTAACGGGCATTGGTTTCCAAAAATCTCTCATAAATATATCCTCCTATCTTATTTCACCATCAATGTTCCGTCAATATACTCTATCTGTATGCGGTCGAAAGCATTCAAAATCTTCAGGTTCTGCTCCAAAGTCTTCGTCTTGTTCCAGTTGAAGAAGAGACGGATGTGCTGGGCACCGGCATCCACATACTCCACCTTGACATGATAGAAACCGGATAACTGAGCCAGAATGGTTCCCAATTCAGCATCATCAAACACCACCGGCTTCATATCAAGCGAATCCTTGTTCTCTGCTGTTGCAGCACGAAGACTGTCATTCGGCAGCGCCTGGGTTGTTGCCAGCTGTTCTGTCGCAGCCTTGTTATCCGCTGTCTGATCAGAAGCCGGGAACCCCAACCAGCCATTGTGAATCGCAGCCAAGGCTACCCCCGAAAGGAAGATGATGCCGACAATGGATGCGGCAATCTTCATCCGGTTGCGATAAGCGCCCTTGGATTTGCCGGCATCCATCGCCAACTTATCCTCGTGATGTGCCTGAACAAACTCCTTCCAAGCCTCATCCACATCCACATTCTTCGGATTGGCTTTCTTGCCAGCCATTCTCGCCATCGCCAGTTCATGGAAGAACTCCTTCACTTTCTCATCGGCAAGCAGGCGTTCCACCTGCTCGTCGGTATATTTCTCGGGATGCTCCTGCATGTCAAAGAGCATCATCCGCTTTCCTTCTTTACTCATGTTTGTCATTGTCTTGCTCATTTAAATTGTTCCTTAATCCAGTCCATCGCCTTCGAGAGATGGTTGAATACCGTCACCTTGCTCACTCCCACTTCATCAGCCACCTCCTGATAAGATTTCTCCTGAAGATAGCGCAGACGGAAAATGAGTTGCCGGATAGGCGGTTCCAGGTCTTCGATGAGAAGCATCAGCCGGTCGAGCCGTTCATCGGTCTCTTCTGAGAGAATCACGTCGGCATCATCCAGCAGCAGCTTCGCCACCCTTTCCTTCACGCTCTTATGAGCTATCAGGTTGAGACAGCGGTTGCGTACGCTCCGCATCAAGTAACCATCCTCACTCCCAGGCACCAGAACCACATCATCGGCAAGAATCTGGGCGAATACTTCACTCACCACATCCTTGCTCTCGTCATCATCCGAAAGAATGCATCTGGCCAGATTGTACATCTTCGCGTAATGCTGACGGAATAACTGTTCTATGTCCTTTTTTCTGTTCATATACTATATATACAGTTGAGCCAAGCGAAAAACTAAGCAAAACATCAACTTTTTTGTTTTTTTCTTTAAATCCGAATCGAAATCACCAAGATTCTCCCCGGATTGGAATGCAAAAGTACACAATCTATCGGAGATAGAAGACAAATGGTAAGGATAAATCGATTTTCTGTTGATTTATTTGTTCATTCCAACATTTTTTAGTACTTTTGCCCACCAAATTACGAACAAGTAAATAAGATTGGTATAAAATAGGTATTACCAAGATAAAATAAAGAATAGATTAGATAAAGGAGAATAAGATTATGTCAACGATTATTTATCCATCACCGATATTCGGTCCGGTAAACTCCCGCCGTCTTGGAGTTTCATTGGGCATCAACCTCATGCCATCTGATGGCAAGGTCTGCTCATTCGACTGCGTTTATTGCGAATGCGGATTCAACGCCGACTTCCGTCCTAAGAAGAAGCGCCCTACCCGCGAGGAGGTAAGAGAAGGACTGGAGAAGGTTCTGAAAGAGCGCCACGATAACAACCAGCCTCTGGACGACATCACCTTCGCCGGAAATGGTGAACCTACGGGGCACCCTGACTTCAAGGGCATCGTGGAAGATACGATGGAACTCTGCAAAAAATATTTCCCTGAAGCACAAGTATCCGTACTCAGCAACGCCACCTATATATATAAGGAGGAAGTGAGAGAGGCGCTGATGCTCGTGGATAACAACATCCTGAAACTGGATACCGTGGATATGGATTACATCAAGAAGCTGGACCGCCCTCAGCAGCCTAACTACGACGTGAAGGATGTAATCAAATATCTGAAGATGTTCAAGGGGCACGTCATCATCCAGACCATGTTCCTGAGAGGTGACGGTTTGGACAATACCAGCGAGCATTTCGTAGCTCCTTGGCTGGAGGCTGTGAAAGACATCCAGCCTCAGCAGGTAATGGTTTATACCATCGCCCGCGAAACACCAGACAAGTTGCTGGAAAAGGCACCAAAGGAAGTACTCGATGCCATCAAGGACCGTGTAGAGGCTCTGGGCATCAAGTGTACAGCCAGCTATTAAGAGATAATCAGGATAAGAAAGAAAAGCAAGTAAAAAAAAGAAAGAATGAAAGCGAAAAGTAATATCCTTATTATCAGCGATATGTGTGGTTACGGAAAGGTATCTGCCGCAGTTCAGATGCCTATCCTCTCTTATATGGGACTCGATGTGTTCAATCTGCCAACCATGCTCATCAGCAACACCTTCCCATACGGCAAGTACGCCATTCTGGAATGCACTTCGTATATCGAGGAAGCCTTGCAGAAGTGGAACGAACTGGGCATTCACTTCGATGCCATCACCACGGGTTTCATGGCTTCGGAGCGTCAGGCTAAGCTGGTGGCACGTTATTGCAGAGAACAGGCTGCACTGGGCACCG
Organism: Segatella copri; assembly: GCF_024330485.1. Classification (GTDB taxonomy): domain Bacteria; phylum Bacteroidota; class Bacteroidia; order Bacteroidales; family Bacteroidaceae; genus Prevotella; species Prevotella copri_L. The sequence continues at coordinate 6,995 of NZ_JANDWX010000030.1, forward strand.
ACATCTATGTAGATCCCGTGATGGGCGATTACGGCAAGCTCTATGGTGGAGCCAGTGAGAGTACCGTGAGATGCATGAAGGAGATGCTGAGCGTATCGCATCTCTGTTTTCCCAACTATACCGAGGCTTGTCTGCTGACAGATTCGGAATACAAGGAAGAGGGAATCTCGGAGAAGGAAGCCTATGAACTGATAGATAAACTGAGAGCCATCGGTTCCCACTCCGTGCTCATCACCTCGTGCATCGTAGAGGGGCAGCATGCTGTGGTAGGTTTCAATCATCTTACAGAAGAGTATTTCCTCCTGCCCTACGAAGAAATCCCTGTTCAGTTCCCGGGCACCGGCGACATCTTCTCCAGCATCATCGTGGGCAGACTGAAGGATGGCGATCATCTCCGCCATGCCACCCGCATCGCCATGGATACCCTGCGCAACTGGATAGACATCAACAAGGATGACAAGGACAAAAACCGAGGAATTCCTATAGAAAGACATCTGGGGGACTTGTAGATTGCCATTTAGCAAACACAGAAGCAAGGGAATATCAATTAAGTTATAATGGAAAAGAAAGAAACAAATACACTCAGTATATTTCAGCGCCCGGTATGGGTAAGCCTGTTCGCCCTTACGGCTGCTATCTCGTGGGGATGGGCTTACCCATTGATAAAAATGGGAATGGAGGAATATCAGATTACAGCAGACATGACTGGAAGCAAAATGCTTTTTGCAGGCATCCGCTTCTTCATTTCCGGCATCATCATCCTGGCCATCGCCAGAAGCTCGCATCGTAAATTCGGATTCAAGAAGAAAGCTGTCCAGAAGGAGAATCATGATGTTCAAAAGAATGGAAGCTTCAGTTTCCTGACGAATACAAATGTATGGTTCCTTCTCCTCTATGCACTCCTCAACACCACCCTTCATTATGCTTTCTTCTATTTCGGACTCTCGCATAATGCTGGAGCACGTTCGGCGATACTCAATTCTATGAGCGTCTTCACGGTGGTTATCTTTGCCTGCATCTTCTTCAAGAGCGACAGGTTGACGTGGCGAAAGGCTTTAGGCTGCATCATCGGCTTCCTGGGCATCCTTGCCTTGAACCTTGGCGGAAAGGAAAGCGGAAGTTTCACCTTCCTGGGCGATGGTATGATTATCCTCAATGCCCTGTGTGGAGCCAGTGCTTCCCTGCTGACCCGAGGATTGAGCAAGAGGGTGGATGTTTTCGTAGGAACCGGTTATTCGTTGAGCATCGGTGGAGCCTTGCTGGTGATTCCTGCATTGTTAATGGGTGGCTATCTGCCAGTCATCAGCCTCTGGGGCATCACCATCCTTCTGCTGCTCATTGCCATCTCAACCATCAGTTTCGCTCTCTACAACAAACTATTGAGCTGCAATCCCGTAGGAAAGGTAGCGATATACAATTCGCTCATCCCCGTAGTAGGAGCCATCACCTCCTGCCTCTGTCTTGGCGAAACCTTCTACTGGAAGTATCTGATAGCAGGCGCATTGGCTACTGCCGGGATTTATATCATCAATAAAGGGAAGAAATAAATATTTAAAAAACTAAAATGTCATACTTATTATTTGGCAGTTTTCAATCTTCTTCATACCTTTGCTGATAAAATATAAAAGAGGCAAAGATATGAAGAAGATTTTTTTGATAGCAGTTGTCTTGCTGATGATGATAAACTTCATCATCAACTATCAACATGAGGTTACGAAAGAGAAGCATACACCGATGGCGGATTTCAAAACCAAGGTAGAAATGGCACCTATGAAGGAATACAATGATCCGGACTTCGGCTACGTTGTCAAGTATCCTTGCTTCTTCCAGCAGGAGGATACTTCGATATCGGGATACCAGGGCTATGCCCGCTTCTCATTCACCAATCATGCCAACATCATCCTGGAGAGTTACGTTACCCCCAACTATAGCAACACCCTCCAGGCTTGTGCCGATTCTCTAGCCCAGAAGCTTCATTCGGAGCGGACGATGCAGGCATCGAATAAGGCATTCATCCTCTCCGGTCCTGTTTATGAAAACGGAGTAAGAGTAGATGGCTACAGTCATTACGATAAATTCATCAAGAGTGGCAGAATACTCTTCGTCTATTCCCTCACCTATCCCGACAGCTACAAGCCAGCCATGCCCCGCCTGTTCAAACTCATAGACGACTGGAAGGTTTTAGGGGCATATTAATCTGCTTTGAAGATATCCTCGTAAGCCTCTTGGGATTGTATAAAAACAGCTTTCTAAGAAGATAAAAGCACTTGATTATTTGCATATATCAAATAATAATTGTACATTTGCGGTGGAAATATAAACATCGAAGATTATGTCAATATTCAGTCGCCTCTTTGAAAGGAAAAACAATCTCACCGTAAGTTCTGACATCAAGAAGAAAGATGCCAGAAGCAGGAACATTGCCTTCGTGGATACCGAAGTGGGACTGAAAGACCATAAAATACACGACATCGGAGCATTGCGTTATGACGGAGCCACCTTTCACCAAGCATCGCAGACGGCACTGAACAAGTTCCTGCAAGAAGGAAAGGTTGACTATATCTGCGGTCATAACCTCATTCATCACGATGCCCACTATCTCCAACTCAACGGCATACTGATAGATACCCTCTATCTCTCCCCACTCCTCTTCCCCAAGCGCCCTTACCATCATCTTGTAAAGGACGACAAACTGATGAGCGAGCAGATGAATAATCCAGTCAATGACTGCGAGAAAGCCAAAGAACTGTTGATGGATGAAATCGCTGCATGGAATCAATTATCAGAAAGAAAGAGGAAAATCTTCACCTTGCTGCTCCAGAATGAAGAGGAATTCAGAGGATTTCTGATGTATGTGGGAGCCATCGAAAAGGATGACGCAATGATAGGCGTTTCAGAATACATTCTTTCTGAATACAAGAATCATATTTGCGCCCATGCCGACATTCCGGCTCTTGCAGCCAAATCTCCTTGCGGCTTGGCATACGCCTTGGCTCTCATAGGCACAGACGATTACCAATCTGTAACCCCAGGTTGGGTACTCTTCCATTATCCCGAAGTAGAACATATCATCTATATACTCTGCCATACCCAATGCACCGATGGCTGCGAGTATTGCAACCGCATGCTCGACATTCATCAAAACCTGAAACAACTCTTCGGCTATGATGCCTTCCGTACCTATGACGGCGAACCGCTGCAGGAACAGGCATCGCAGGCAGCAGTAGATGGCAAGTCATTATTGGCGATATTTCCTACGGGTGGCGGCAAGTCGCTCACCTTCCAGTTGCCAGCCTTGATGGATGGCAGAACCATACATGGACTCACCGTGGTTATCTCGCCTCTGCAATCATTGATGAAAGACCAGGTAGATAATCTCGCAGACCGCGGTTTCACCGATGCCGTAACCATCAACGGTCTCCTCGACCCTATCTCCCGCTCCCTAGCCATCGAACGAGTGCAGAGCGGAGATGCCACCTTATTATATATAGCACCAGAGATGTTGCGCTCCAAAACCATCGAGCGCATCCTCATGGCACGGCATGTGGTGAGATTCGTCATTGATGAAGCTCACTGCTTCTCTGCATGGGGACAAGACTTCCGGGTGGATTACCTATACATCGGCAAGTTTATCAAGGAATATCAGGAACGCAAGTTTGGCAAGGACGCTATGGCCCGCAACCATGGTCAAACCCTGATACCCGTATCTTGCTTCACCGCCACTGCAAAACAGAAGGTGGTGCAGGATATCTGCGACTATTTCAAGCATTGGCTGGGCATCGACCTCCAGCTCTTCGCCTCATCAGCCTCACGTACCAACCTGCACTATTCCGTTATTCACGTAGATAGTGACGGCAACAAATACAATCTTCTGCGCTCGCTGGTAGAGCAGGCAGATTGCCCTACCATCATCTACGTATCCCGCACCAAGCGAACCCGGGAACTCGCCCAGAAACTGACACGTGACGGCATATCCGCCCTGCCCTATAATGGCAAGATGGATGCCGATGAGAAGATACACAATCAGGATGCCTTCATGAGCGATAAGGTTAGAATCATCGTTGCCACCTCCGCCTTCGGCATGGGAGTAGATAAGAGCGATGTGGGTCTGGTTATCCACTACGACATCTCCGACTCTTTGGAGAACTATGTACAGGAGGCCGGACGTGCAGGAAGAGACCCACACCTCAATGCCAAATGCTATGTACTCTATAGCGACGAGGACTTAGATAAGCACTTCATCCTACTCAACCAAACCAAACTGAGCATCAGCGAGATACAACAGGTATGGAAAGCCGTTAAGGATTTTACCAAGCAGCGCCCACATGTAAGTTGTTCGGCACTGGAGATAGCCCGCCAAGCCGGTTGGGATGACTCGGTATCCGACATAGAAACCCGTGTTCGCACCGCCCTATCTGCTCTAGAACAGAGCGGATACATAGAGCGTGGCAACAACATTCCGCACGTCTATGCCACAGGTATCACCGTCAAGAACATGGACGAGGCAAGACTGCGCCTCACCGAATCACCCCTGTTCTCGGAAGATGAGATGCAGAATGCCATCCGCATCATCAAGTCGCTTATCACCCAGAAGCATATAGCCAAGGCACAGGATAGCGAGGCAGAATCCCGCATCGATTACCTCGCCGACATTCTAGGACTCAGCAAGCGAGATGTCATCTCTTCCGTTGACCGAATGCGCCAGGAAGGCATCCTTGCCGATACCCGTGACATCTCTGCCTATCTGCAAGACATCAGCGACAAGCAACGCAAGCCTCAGCAGATGCTGGAGAACTTCGCCAAACTGGAAAGATACATTCTGGAACATATCCCGGATGAATCGCTGCATATCACATACAAACAACTCAATGACAATGCCGTACATGACGGCATCAACACTTCAACCGAAAAGAAAATCCGCACACTGCTATACTTCCTGGCAGTGAAGGGATATGCGCACAAGAAGGAAGACGGCGTCCGCAATCTTATCGTGACAAGAGACAAGGACATAGAGACCATCATCAAGCGATTCGAAAGACGAATTGAGGTTTGCCGATTCATCATCGAAAGACTATACAGCCTGGCTGAAGAAAACAGTAAAACTATAACAGAAGAGAGCAACAATAACTCTTCTGAAGAAAAGAATCCTTTCGAAGAAAAAGGTTTAGGAAAAGCCTCTGGCTCTAGAGATAATTCAAAAGAGAAGCCTCTTCAATTCTCGGTAGTTGAACTTCTGAACGATCTGAAATCCAGCAACCAGTCACTCTTCTCCGACTTCTCTTCCCTGCAGTTGGAAGACGTGGAGGAAGCCTTGCTCTATCTCTCCAAGATAGGAGCCATGAAGCTGGAAGGAGGATTCCTGGTGCTTTACAATGCAATGGCAATTAAACGCATCAAGGAACCTCGCCTCCACTATAAGCAGGAGGATTATCGCATGCTCAACGAATTCTACAAGCAGAAGATTCAGCAGATTCACATCGTGGGCGAATATGCCAACCTAATGGTAAGGGATTATGACGCCGCCCTGCAATATGTGCAGGATTACTTCCAGATGGACTACCACCGCTTCATCTTAAAGTACTTCAAGGGCAACCGGGAGACTGAGATAGAGCGCAACGTAACACCTTCGAAGTATAAGAAACTCTTCGGAATGCTCTCCAAGAGACAGAAGGAAATCATCGACGACCACGAGTCCCGCTGCATCGTAGTCGCTGCCGGTCCTGGCAGCGGCAAGACACGTGTGCTCGTACATAAGCTTGCCTCTCTCCTGCTGTTGGAAGATGTAAAGCACGAACAACTTCTGATGCTCACTTTCTCGCGTGCAGCCGCTACCGAGTTCAAGCAGCGACTGATGCAACTCATCGGCAATGCCGCCCATTTCGTAGAAATCAAAACCTTCCATTCCTACTGCTTCGACCTGCTGGGCAGGGTTGGCAATCTGGATGAGGCTGGAGATGTGGTTAAGCAAGCCGCCGAAATGATCAACAATGGAGAAGTGGAGCCCAATCGCATCAGCAAGACCGTGCTCGTGATCGATGAGGCGCAAGACATGAGCAAGGATGACTATGCCCTTGTCTCTGCTCTGATGAAAGCCAACGAAGAGATGAGGGTGATTGCCGTAGGAGATGATGACCAGAACATCTATGAGTTTAGAGGTTCCAACTCGCGGTATCTCTATGAATTGACCCAGACAAAACACAGCCGTTTCATCGAGATGACCGAGAATTACCGCAGCCTTCGCCACATCGTGGATACTGCCAACGACTTTGCCCGAAACATCCGCCAACGAATCAAATCTACCCCTATCATCTCCATGAGTCAAGAAGATGGAGAGGTAAGAATCGTGAAGCATCCATACGAGATTCAGGAGAAAAAGGTTTATATGTATCAGCCTATCCTAGAAGATGTTACGCGATTACTGGGAAGTAACACTTCAAAAGAAGCCGATGCATCTTCCCGCAAGATGAACGAAACCATCAGCATCCTTACGCAGACCAATGAGGAGGCTGTCATCATGCTGGCTCTTCTTCACAGTCATGGCATCAAGGCCAAGCTGGTGCAATCGTTGGACGGCTTGCGCTTCTGGAATCTGGCAGAGGTAAGATACTTCTTGAAGAAGATAGACCAAGGCCTCAAGGAGACGAAATCCCCTATCATCCCTGATGTTATTTGGGAAGCAGCCAAGCAGCAGACATTCAAAAAGTATGCCACCAGCCAGGCATTACCATATCTGCGCCGCAGCCTCCAGATATTTGAGCAGACCAATCGTGCCAAGTACTACAGCGACCTGAGGGAGTTCGTGTTCGAATCATCAGTAGAAGACTTCTGTGACATCTCGAAATCAGACATCGTGGTCAGCACCATCCACAAGGCAAAAGGTCATGAGTTCGACCATGTACTGATGCTCATTACCCATCCCGAACATCCTACTGATGACATACTGCGCCGATACTATGTGGGCATGACCCGTGCCAAGCGTACGCTTGCCATCCACACCAACGGCAATCTCTTCGACAGTCTGAAAAGTGCCCAGCATCTCTATGATGCCCAAGCCTACGATGAGCCGAACGAAATAGTGCTTCAACTCTCACACAAGGATGTAAACCTGGGCTTCTCCAAGCCCCACAAGGACGCTATTCTTTCCTTGAGAAGCGGTATGCCGCTAACCTACCACGACCATTGCCTCTGTCTCCCATCAACAGGCAGAGACATAGCCCAGCTCTCCATCAAGATGAAGGAGAAACTAGGCAAATGGGAGTTGAAAGGCTACAAGGTAACCGCTGCCCGAATCCGCTTTATCGTGGCATGGAAGTCAAAGGATGCACCGAGGGATGAGAAGGAATCCGCCATCGTGCTCGCAGATTTGGTGATGAAAAAATGTTGATTTTCGTAGAATGTTATTATTTTTTAACACGCATAATTTGCTAGTTTCCTACATTTTTCTTATTTTTGCAGGGACATTCTGTATCTCTTATAGAGATTCAGATGACCGACATCAAAAAACAAACATGATTCGCATGATGAAAGAGACAAATATATAACCACAGGTTACGTCCACTATTGCAGGGGACGACAGCGAAGCCGTGGGAGAATGACTATACTTTCACTTTATAAAACATTATAATTATGAATTATCCTCTTATATCAGAATACATTGAAGCCATTAAGCATTCGGAAGACAATTTTAATGTACTGAGCACCCTTCGTCCTGTTTATGATAAAGCTGGTGAGATAGTGATGTCTAGCGGTAACTTTGCTGTGGTATTCAAGATGAAAGATGAATCCTCTGGGAAACTATATGCAGTAAAGTGCTTTTTGAAAGAGCAAGAGGGACGTGATATAGCATATCAGCAGATAACAGATGAATTGGAATATGTGTCATCAAACTATTTGTGCTCCATCAAGTACTTACAAAAAGAATTGTTTGTTGATTCTACAGTTTCTTCTGATACTGAATTTCCTGTATTACTCATGGACTGGGTAGAAGGAGTTACGCTTGATAAGTATGTTCATCAACACATATCCGATAAATATGTTTTGCAGCTTATCACATATCAGTTTTGTAAAATGGCTGCCTGGCTGATGTCACAACCATTTGCTCATGGAGACCTTAAGCCCGATAATATCTTAGTTACTGAAGATGGGACCTTAGTACTAGTTGACTATGATGGTATGTACGTGCCCGCTATGCAAGGACAAAAGGCGCGAGAATTGGGCAGTCCTGACTATCGCCATCCAATGCGTACAGAAGATTGTTTCAATGAACATATCGATGATTTTCCATTGGCGCTTATTGGCATGTCTCTGAAAGCAATAGCTTTAGACTCCTCTTTGTTACAGAATAATGCTAAGTCAGATTCACTTCTGTTTTCAGAATCTGATTTCAAGGACATCGGTGATTGTCTGATGATGAAATCACTATATGCTCTTTTGAATGATGCGGAATTTTCGAAATTATATGCTTTGTTCACTTTGGCGCACTCACAGCAAGAACTATCAGCCGTGTCATTTCGATTGTTTTTATTGAATAAGGTAGAAAAGCCAATTGAAGAAGTTTTTTTTACAGAAGCAACGGAAGAGGATTTTAAGTATGCTATTAAAGATGAGTATGGAGTTAAGTATAGTCGCGATGGGAAAAAGCTATTAAGGGCTTCTCACTCATTATGGGAGGAAGAATATGTTGTAAGAGAAGGAACAGAAGTTATTTGCGATGGTGCTTTGCAATCTACTGGTATTAGAAGTGTAAAGCTGCCCTCTACGATAATATCTATCGGTTCTGAGGCTTTTGCTAGCAATACTTTTTTGGATTCATGTAATATTCCAGCATCCGTAAAATATATTGCCCATAACAACCCATGGAGAGAATGCTTCCATATTATGAATATGGATATTCAATCTAAAAACTTCATCATAAAAGATGGAATTTTATATTCTTCTGATTTTAGAATTGTTTATGGTGCTATTTATTGGAAATCTGTTTTTAATATAGATAATCGATCCAAAAAAATATGTGCTAATGCATTTTTGTCTAATAGATTTAATAAAAACAAATTAAAATCTATTGGACTATCAAATATAGAATATATTGGTATAGCAGCCTTTAGTGGCTGCGGATCTCTTCAAAGCGTCACTATTCCAAACTCGGTAACGAGCATAGGAAATAGAGCCTTTAGTAGCTGCAAATCTCTTCAAAGCGTCACTATTCCAAACTCGGTAACAAGCATAGGAGATAGAGTCTTTATTCGCTGCAAATCTCTTCAAAGCGTCACTATTCCAAACTCGGTAACAAGCATAGGAGATAGAGCTTTCTATTTGTGCGAATCTCTTCAAAGCGTCACCATTCCGAACTCTGTAACGAGCATAGGATATGAAGCTTCTAGCTCATGCACATCTCATCAAAGCGTCACCATTCCGAACTCTGTAACGAGCATAGGATATGAAGCTTTTAGCTCGTGCAAATCTCTTCAAAGCGTCACTATTCCAAACTCGGTAACGAGCATAGGATATAGCGCCTTTAGTGGCTGCAGATTTCTTCAAAGCGTCACCATTCCGAACTCTGTAACGAGCATAGGAGATTACGCTTTTAGCTCGTGCGTATCACTTCAAAGCATCACCATTCCGAACTCTGTAACGAAGATAGGAGATGGAGCCTTTTGTGGCTGCGAATCTCTTCAAAGCGTCACTATTCCGAACTCTGTAACGAATATCGGAAATAACGCTTTTAGTGGTTGCAATATATGTTTTTTCATTTGTAACTCAACATATTTCCAAAATGATGATGTTTGCTTGTTCAATAAGGATAAGACAGCTATTGTTTGTAGAATAAAAGATTGCGTCAATTATATAATTCCAAACTCTGTAACAAGCATAGGAGATTGGGCTTTTAGTGGCTGCGATTCTCTTCAAAGCGTCACTATTCCAAACTCTGTAACAAGCATAGGAGATCACGCTTTTAGATGGTGCAAATCTCTTCAAAGCGTCACCATTCCGAACTCTGTAACGAAGATAGGAAATTACGCTTTCTGTGGTTGCAGGCTTTTAGATGAGCCTTCCCGACTACGACTAAAAGAATTAAATTATACGCAAATTTAGGATTAAATATTATGAATATCAAAAGTAACAAAATAGTTTTGGCAGTTATTGCCGTACTATCCTTTGTCTTTGCTTACCAGTATGACAAATGGAAATATAATGCTATGTGGGAAAGATGTCAAGCATCGGATATGGCAGATAGCGAAGCCTATGCCTTCGTCAATCATCATTCTTCTCTTGACTTTATGCTCGAAGGTAAAAGTAGAGCTTGCTCAATGCAATAGTGTCAGAGCTACAAGTGCGAAGTGTCGGATGAAGTGAGAGATGGTTCATCAAATGAATAGTGACATCCTGGGGTACATGAGCCACCACAGAAGTAGATACTCATGAGAGAACGGATGATTTCGCTGTACCGATAACCGAAAGTTTTCGTTAAGCCAGATGAGCAGAGCTAAGTTTACTTAAGCTCTGCCATGGCGAGAAAACGTGCCATGGAATGGAACGATCTACACCTTAGACCGAGGGTTGAGTCGGTTACAGAAGACAATGTGGAGTCAAATTGCTCCACGACCCGAAAATATTCCTCCAAAAGGAGTGGGTTTCTCAGATTTTATTTGTATCTTTGCAGCGTCATCAGAGTTTTTTGCTTGTTTTCTTTTCGCAACACTAAGATAAGTAAAAATTCTGACATGGCAAGATTCTGAGCAACAAGAAGTTGCACAGGTGCTTAAAAAGTTTAAGTTATAATAGTGTTGCGGAATTAAGGTTAAATAATTATCATCATGTATTTTAAACCATATAAAGATATCGAAACTGCGATACGTAATTATGATCTTAGAACTGGAGAAGTTAAGATAAAGAGTCATAACAATATTTATAAGGATGAACGTTCTCTGATTGATGCAACTGTTTTATGTAAAGTTTTTAAGACTTTTGAAGCCAACTATGATACATTAAAGCGACAATACAATATTTGCCATGTCGGCCATTTCTTTTGGAATGACACAACATGGCAGATGAAGTATAAAGACGCAACATGTACTTTTGAAGTTCACTCCAGTGAATATGTAGATGGAAGGCACTTCGAAGATAGATATTGTAGTAGTTGGGACATTAGAACTTATGCTAATGTTATAAACAAATACATTGATGAAGTTCTGAAAAATCTTGCAAGCTATGCTCCCAAAGACAGGTATAATTCCATAAGAGAGCACATTCTTGCAATTTGTAATTGTGAATAGTTACTATTTTGGATTATTCCTGAATAGACTTTTATTTAGGGTTCTCGGAATTAATTTTTCGCCATACGAGTGGGATAGCAGACATACGGGTCAGTAGCAATTTAGTGGGGATAAATTGCTACTGACCCATAGCAACCGAGAGGCAAATTGAAATTCTCAGAGAGAGGGGTTTGCTTATCAATAATGTCGAGAAAGTCATAGAAACTCTTGAAACCGAAATTCCCAGGTTATAACTATGCAATATGGTTGTGTGTCCTGAGACAGAATGAAGTCTGATATTGGCTATATTTGATAGATTTCTGTCGTAACTTCTAAAGAGATGGTGGCAGACCCACTGCATTCGGCATGCAGGTGCTGATTGCAAACCACTTTGTGCTGCTCTGATGGAAACAGATGGGTAGTGAACGACAATTGAAAGTCTTCCGTAAGGTTGGCAAGGTATGTGTCAAGGAGATGAACGCAAGCGAACCATTGATGAAGCATCGTTAGCAAAGTTAGCAAGTCACATCAGAACCAAGGTCTTATGATTATCTTGGGATAATGGTACCGATACAGCGCTATCGTCACGTAATCTTCTCTGTTGATATGATTCACCTCGTTGGAATGGAGGAAGAAATCGTCTTTTTCTTTATTCATAAGCTATTCTGAATATTCGTTTGCAAAAGTACATTATTTTATTTGATTACAACTCTATGGTATTGTTTATTTACAGATAATTAACCATAAAAGCAGATGAAGCCATAGACACCACAGAGAGTTAAAAACTCGCCAAACGCTTATTTTAAGATATTAGACAGAATTTTATGTTAAAAATTTGGTGATTAGAAAGAAAACTCGTATTTTTGCAACACATATATTAATATTGATAGATATGGAGAAGAAACAAATCATAGAAGCAATGCACAATAGATTGCATGAGATTGATCCTCATGCAAAAGCCATCTTGTTTGGTTCCCGCGCTAGAGGTACAGAACATGAAGGAAGTGATTGGGATGTATTGATTCTTCTAGACAAGCCAAAAGTTACGCTTCAAGATTACGATAAGTATTCTTATCCACTAAGAGAATTAGGCTGGGATATTGATGAAATCATCAACCCTGTTCTCTTCTCACAAAAAGAATGGGAGGAGAACCATTATACCTTATTCAATCATAACGTAAATAAGGAAGGAATTGCCATATGATAAAGGGACAACTTACAGACACTGACAGAACCGAAATTGTAAAATATAGACTAGAAAAAGCATATCGAACATATAATGAAGCTGTTGGCTCCATAGAAAATGGTTATGTCGAAACAGCAGCCAATCGTTTATACTATGCAGCTTACTATGCTGTTTCTGCTTTGCTCATTTCTTACAAATATGAAGCTAGCACTCATAATGGCGTAATCCAAATGTTTGGAAAAGTCTTTTTGAAAAACAACATCATTGACAAAAAGTATGGCAAGACATTCAATCAGCTTTTCTCCTTACGACTAACTGGCGACTATGAAGACCGCCATATTCTTGATATGGAAACAGAGGTGCTTCCATTGGTCGAGCCAGCTAAGGAACTCATAGATTTGGTGTCAGAAATGGCTAAAAAGCAATTAATGTGATTGCAAAAGCGCCCTTCAGTTGTTTGATGAGCAACTCGTATTACAGATACCACTACTGAAGGGTGCTTAGATTCTTTTATCGTTTTCGGCGTATTGGTCTTTCCATCAAACCTTTTTCATAAAATACCTCTTTATGTCCATTGTTATAAAAGCTCAAATCCATCATTTATTTTCCTCCTTTTATTCTATTACAAGTACGACAAAGCATTTGACAATTCTCGGCAACAGTCGTTCCACCTTCACACCATGGAGTAATGTGGTCTGCCTCCATTTCTTCTAACTTAAAAGGTTTACCACAATGGGCACAGATTCCTTTTTGTCGCTCATAAGCCTCACGTTTCTGTTTCTTATCAAAAGTACGGAAACTTAAATCGCGCAAATCACCACTCAGCACATAACGATAGATGCCTGCCTTCTTCATTATTTCATCATCTTCCATCAGTCGATGAATTTCGGACTCTAGTTGCTCCGTATCATAGATGTTGCTTCCAAACTCATCAAACATAGCCCCCCAGTCTAAGCCTTTCATTTCTTTTCGGTATTTCTTGAAAGTTGTTTTCACCCAAGTGATCACCTGCATATAATAAGCCCAAAGCTGATTGGCGTTTGGATCGTATTGATGAATCGCCATATACTTATCAATTGGGGCTGAATCTTGTATTCCATCATGACGAGCTGCCCATTTTAGTATTGTCTCAAGATACGCTTGTTCCTCCAGTTTGCCAGTCATATAATCACCACCGACCTTATAAGCCGCACAACCATTTTTACTGAAATAGCGACGAGCATCTGTTACAAAAGGACCAACATACACTGCATTACGCAACTCTTGGTCAAGCAAACGTTCTCCAGCTATATTAATCACACGAAACCAATCAAGTTTTTCCTTGTCTGTGCCAATACAGAAATATACAGTCAATTCATAGTCAAGAAAATCCTTTTTCTCTTTTTCCGTAAGATTGTCAAAGTAAAGAACTGGACGGTCTTTATCAACGATATTGAAACCATGTAGATAATATTCGCAAATGGACAGAGTACGTTGCTGACCATCTATCATTTCATAACTTCCATCATCCACAACACTCCAATACATGATATTAAGAGGGTATCCTTTGAGGATTGTCTCTATCACAGCTTGCTGTTGTTTGAGTTCATAACGAAACTCACGCTGATAAGGAGGGCGAATATTCAACTTACCATGATAACCATAAACACCATGATTGGGATCATTCGTATAACCTGCTATAAGGTCACGAACTGCTATTTGTTTTGGTTTTATATCCATAATTGACTCTTATTTTTTCTTGATTAATATTCTGGCATAACAACCAACTAATTTTCCAGTTTCATTGCGATAGCACAACTTACCTTTGCGAAAACTTTTATCTTCACGAAATAAAGCTGCACATTGCTCGACAGTAAGGTTAGCACTTACACCACACTCTACCCCCAATTCACCTCCATTACCTATGCCTATAATTTCGAACTGTTCAGGATTATACTTATCCATAAAAGTAATAGGCACTCCCATAACTCCATCATAATCATATGGTATCAGTTCTGTCTTTGACACCTCAATAGCATCATAATTGATGTATTTCGGGTAAGCGTTAGGCGAATATGTCTTATAGAGGATTAAATCTTCATGACGTTTTTGAATATCTAAATTTGTATACCAAATAGAAGGGACATTTATTATCTTTTCACCATGGATAATTTTTTCCGTTTTCCCTTCATAATTAGCTTTAAACCACATTCCACCAGAAAAGCCCCTATACCCAGTCCATAGTTTATTTTCTTGGATCAATGGAAAAATCTCTTTATAAGTAAGAGCATTTTTATTCCCTATAATCAAGAATTTCTTATCATATTCCATCAATTGAGCCACATACTCACGAAACAAAGAAAAAGGGGGATTAGTTACTACAATATCTGCTTCTTTCAGAAGTTCAATACACTCTTTACTGCGGAAATCACCATCACCCTTTAATGGCTTCACTCCAATTTCTTCCGCATCAGGAATATGATTTCCATTTTTGTCACCTTCATAAACAAGATATACTGCTTGCTCACTTTTATTCATACTGAACAAATCCATATCTTGATTCTTATAGCAAGTAGTAATCAGTTTTTTCAAACCAAGAAACTCAAAATTGTATGCGAAATAAGTAAAAAAGTTACTTACACGAGGGTCGTCACAATTACATAGTACGGTCTTACCACGAAAATGTTCACGGTAATGACGGAGTTCATTATTGATGTCTTCTAGCTGCGTGTAGAATTCATCTTTTTTTGCTGCCTTAGCTTTATCTATGGTTCTTTTTGCCATAATATTTTAATTGATAATTAATGAGTTACAAGCACTAACTATCAATCACGCCAAGACGCAAAAAGGGCGTGATGCTCTTATTGCGTTCAGCTATGAGGCAGCCTCGGAATGGAAACCTCAGTCTACATAATAAGAATACACCACGCCTATAGCGATGGTGCATTGCTAATACATATGTAGACTAAGGCACCCCATACCGAATGCCTTATCACAATTATTCCTTGTTACGTTATTTCCAATAAGTTTCCGAGGCTTTTGGCTGAACGCGAAATAATAGCGAATGCTTTTGTTTACCAACGATGTCTTGGAAATGGCAGTAGCCAAATCCATTTGCAAAGATACAACAAATTATTGAAACGAGCGCACCTTTCATCGAAAAACTTCTATTAAACCTTACCTTTTTTCTTCTTTAGATGCCAGCAAACAGCTCTCACAACGCCTAAATACACCTTATTCTATCATCCCGTAAATAAGGAAGGAATTGCAATATGATAAAGAGAGTTACAAATTTTACTGCACAACAACTGTGTTACGCTCGCACAACACGTGTTGTGCAAGCGCATAACAGCTGATATGCAAGCGCACAACAGCTGTTGTGCGACTGACGGAAGTGACTTTTCCGGCAACAGATACTTACTGTTCCAACAACTTATCCTACTTCTTCCGACAACTTATAAAGGCTTCTTACGATGCTTATTCCTATTGATAAGCAGTTCTAACCCACATCAATAGCACCGCTCATTCGTATCAATCAAACCGCTCATCCATAATAGTGCCATTTTTATTTGGTAGTTTAAGAATAAAAGATTACCTTTGTATCGCTAAACAGAAAGAAGAATACGATGGCTATAAAATATGAGATTCATTATCTTCCCAATGCAGGAGGAAATGAAGAGACACGCCGATTCGCCCATATCTTTGAGCAAACAGCTATGACAGACAAGGAGATGATCAGCCGAATCGCCAGACATAGCTGCCTTGGAGAAGGCGAAGTTTCGTCCGTACTCATGAAACTGCGTGATATCATAGAAGAAGACTTGCAGGAGGGAAGACGTATCAACATTCCGGAAATAGGTTATCTCTCGCTCTCGGTAGATCTGGATATGGATGAACTGAAACCCGACAATAAAGTGAGAGCAGAATATGTAAGCGTAAGAGGCATCAAGTTTCGCCCCAATGCAGACTTGCTGAAACAGGTGAAATATAATACCCATTTCGAGAAATCACAATATACTTCCCGATCCTACCCTTTCTCTGAAGATGCATTGAAGGAGAAAATAAGAGAGTATCTGAAGCATAACCGTTCCATCAACCGAAAAGTACTGGAAGCGGAATTTCATATCCGCAAACAGACAGCACTCAACTGGCTGAAGAAACTGGAAAAATCCGGCTTCCTGATTAAAGAAGGTTCACGCAATGCTCCGGTTTATTTCCTGGCAGAAGAATAGGAGCCCATCGGATGATAGGTCTCATCATGATAGAACTCTCTAGATGACTGCAAGCCATAGCCTCCGCGACCATCTAGGCTTCATTACATTAAATCTACACCCTAAAGATAAAGTAATATGCCAAATAAAGAAGAAAAGAGAATAACAGAGCAGAGCTCGCTCTATGAACATCTGGAAAAGATGAGCGTGGCTGAACTCACCGCTCATATCAATGCAGAAAACAAGAAGGTGGCTCTGGCAATAGAAGAAGCATTGCCTGCCATCAACCAACTGATTTCCGCCATCGAAGGGCAGCTGAAGAAGGGCGGAAGGCTCTTCTATGCCGGTTGCGGAACGGGCGGAAGACTGGCTACGCTCGATACCATCGAGGTGCAGAACACCTATGGCATCGACGGTTCACAGATACAAGCCATCTTCCCCGGAGGCATCGGCTGCCTTACACAAACCAGGGAATCAAGAGAAGACGACCTGGAGAATGGCTGGCACCAGCTCTGCGACAAGCATATCTCAAAGCATGATTTCGTGCTAGGCTTCTCGGCAAGCGGCACTACTCCCTTCGTGCTCGCCATCCTGAAATATTGCAAGGAGGCTGGCATTCCTACGGGGTGCATTGTCAACAATCCTCACGCCCCCATCGCCCAGGCTGCCGATTATCCTGTAGAAGTCATCACGGGACCGGAGTTCGTAACGGGAAGTACCCGCATGAAAGCCGGTTCATCGCAGAAGATGATTCTGGATATGATCAGCACTTCTCTTCAGATTCGTCAAGGACGAGTGGAAGGCAACAAGATGGTGAACGCCAAGCTCATCAATCATAAACTCATCGACCGTGCCTGCCGTATCTTCATGGAACGCAATCCGGAATATACGGATTACGAGGAAGTGAAGCTGCTGATTCTGAAAGCTGGAAGCGTGAAGAAGGCGGAAAAGCTGCTGAAGAATAAAAGCGATTCAGATATTTAGATAGAGTTAGACAAGATTTCACCTTGATATAAATAGAACTATCAATACTTCACCTTATATAATAGGACAATATGGCAAAGAAAGCAATTGTAATGGGTGCCACATCGGGCATCGGAATGGAAGTGGCAAAACTGCTTGCTGCAAAAGGATGGCAGGTAGGAATCGCCGGAAGAAGAATCGAAAGATTGCAGGCTCTGATTTCGCAGGGCGGCATTACCTGCTACCAGCAAATAGACGTAACTTCTCCAGATGCTCCTGCCCAACTTCAGGAACTCATCGATAAGTTGGGAGGCATGGACCTCTACTTCCATAGTTCCGGCATTGGCTGGCAGAACAACTCGCTGGATATAGAAAAGGAAATGAAGACCCTGGAAACCAACGGCTTAGGATTCACAAGAATGGTGGATACGGCATTCAACTGGTTTGCTACTCATCATCATTGCAACCCCAAAGCCCGCATTGCCTGCATCACTTCCATTGCCGGAACCAAAGGTCTCGGTGCCGCCCCAGCCTACTCTGCCACCAAACGATTCCAGAACCATTATCTGGAATGCCTGTCGCAGCAGGCACGGATGCGTCATCTTCCCATCGCCATCACAGATATCCGACCAGGCTTCGTAAAGACCGACCTTATCGCAGGCAGCAGCTATCCGCTGCAACTCAAACCGGAAGATGTGGCGAAGCATATCGTAAGTGCCATCGAAAACGGAAAGGAAGTTAAGGTAATAGACTGGAGATATGATATCCTCGTCTTCCTCTGGCGACTCATTCCTAGATGGTTATGGACGAGATTGAGGATTACAACATAACAACTTTATTCCTTTCTGATGACAATCGTCTTGAACCAGTCTTTCAATACTCCCGCATATTGATCCTGCGAATCAGACAGCAGGATGACAACCTGGGAACCATCTTCCAGCTTGGGACCAAGACACATGCCTTCGTAATTGGCAAAGGAACGCTTGGAAAGCGATAAGCCGGTTTTCCAATCCGTAAGCAATCTCTTCTTCAAGAAAGGAGTATCTGATGAAAACTTCTCTTTCAAAGCAAACTCCTCAGAATTCAAAGGATTAATCTGATAGAGTTTACACTTGCAGAAAGCCCCAATCTTAATCTTTGGGATAAAGGCCTCACGCTCCAGAACCAGAAGCTGACCATCGGGCAAGGCGCAAAGCTCACTCACCCCCATCACATAGATATCTGCTTTCTTATGGGTAGAAGGTTGATCCATCTGATAGGCATAGGCTGTCATGTAACGAGAGGCTTTCTTGCTACTCTCTTGCTCGCTACAGTCTTCCTTGCCATTATTTTCCTTGTTACGATTTTCCTTTATCTTTCCCCAATCAAACCTCATCAAACGAAGCTGGTTGGCCAATCCGTTTTGAGGAGTAGCAGGCTGTCCGTCTTTGCGGAGCGTGCTCTCAGAAATCGTCCAGAGATACTGACGGACGGAATCAAAAGCCAGAGACTCAAAATTATAATTTGGATAAAAATCAGAAGAAGGCCATCTGCTCTCCCAAAGGTTCTGCTGATAGCTAATCTTGGGAGCATCTGCCGAAGTAGGCAGAACAGGATACTCCTTTAAATGGCAATATCCTTCGCTTGTTATCACCAAGGTAGAATCAGAAACCTTCACGACGGCTTCGTGGTCAAAGTCTTTCTCCTGCCCCAGCCAAGGCTTTCCGTCGTTCAGCGTTCCATCTGTTCTCTCGGTAAACCCAAGGTTTTCAACCTGTTCCAATTCGCCGGTCTTGGGATTCACCTGAATCCGGAAGTTGAAGTACAGGGCACTATCCGACTTGTCGCTTACCACCGCATAGATATCATCATGCAGATGAGCAATGCCACTGTAGTTGCCCGCAGTCACGGTTTTCGGAAAAGCTTTCTGAGGATTCTCTCTCACTACTTTCCAATCCTGTGCCCCAGCCAGCAAGTTGAATGCCAGGAAGATGGTCAGGATATTATAGCGCAGCATAAGTCAATACAAATTCCATGGTTAACTCGAAATCCACATGCGCCGTCTTTCTGCTCTTGAGATTCTCCACATCACACGACCAATCTGCCATCGTATCAAACGGCTTCACCCGCATATCCTCAAACATCAGGTTTTCCTCTGAGAATAACTTGAAGACCGTTTCCTTGGCACACCAATGCACCAGCTTGGCATCCAGATCTTCCGCCTTCTCATCCTTTCGCAGGAATTTGGATGCGATGCGCTCAACCCTATCGCTGAAGTATTCGATATCCACCGCCACTTCCTGATTTTTGGAAAGGATAAGCGCAGCATAACCCTTGGTATGCGAAATGCTGATATGATAACCACGGAACAATGGCTTTCCAGCCTCGTTGTGGGTAATGTCACCCGCATGAGAAAGCAAGCCCTTGGAAGCCCCGTTCGTCTTGAGCATCTCATACATTAATGCACGAATGGCAAGAAACTCCAGTTTCCTGCCATCGTTCTTATATTTCTCTTCCACCTGAGAGCGGTAAGCCTGCAGATGAGGATACTGCCCGAACAACTGTTCTACAGTTTCATCCATCTGCCATAAACCAAGACTCACTCCCGGATAAACTTCTCGTATATTGACAACTGCCATATTTTTTATATTCTGATATTGATGAATACTGATGATTACTTAGAAGAATCCTCCACGTTATCTTTCAAAGGATGTACCGTCACCTTAATCTTGCTGATGCGACGCTCCTCAATCTGCATAACCTCGAAAGTATAGTTCTTATAATCTATCTTCTCGTGCATACTTGGGAAATCGCCTTTGATTTCCAAGAGCAGACCAGCCAGAGAATCAGCATCACCCTCAACCTCCTCGAACTCTTCGTCATCTACATTCAGGATTTTGCAGAAATCAGAAAGAAGCGTTTTACCTTCAAAAACAAAGGTATTGTAATTTAATTTCGAGTAGAACTTCTCCTCCTCATCGTATTCATCATTGATTTCACCTACAATTTCCTCCAGAATATCTTCGAGAGTAACAATACCCGATGTTCCTCCGAACTCATCTACCACAATGGCGATATGAACCTTGTTGTCCTGGAACTCGCGAAGCAGATCATCTATCTTCTTGGTTTCAGGAACAAAGTAAGGAGGACGAATCAGGCTCTGCCAACGGAAGTTGGAAGACTTCGTAAGATGAGGCAATAAGTCCTTGATATACAGTACACCACGAATATTATCTGTATTATCCTGATAAACAGGAATACGACTGTAATTATTCTCTTCAATGCACTTTAATACTTCTGGATAGGTGCTGCGGATATCCAGGTCAACAATATTCTGTCGGCTGGTCATCACCTCCTTGGCTGTTTCATCGCCAAAACGGATGATACCCTTCAGCATGCTCTGCTCGTCCTTGATATCATTCTTATCAGTCAGTTCCAGAGCCTGTTCCAAGTCATCAACACTCAGCACATGATTTTCCTTCTGTATAATCTTTTCTGCAAGAATTCCACTTTTCAGCAAGATAGTTTCTAAAGGCCAAAACAACTTTCTGGCAAACAGAATTCCCCCTACACACCGGCGACAGAACTTCAGAGGATCCTGACGGGCATACACTTTCGGCATAATCTCACCAAAAAGCAAAAGCAAGAAAGTAAGAATAACCGTAATAATCAGGAACTGAAGCCAATAAGCTTTAGGACCAAACTCTACGATTCCTGCGAATACATAATTAAGGAGCATGATGATTGTGACATTCACAAAATTATTGGTTATCAAAATGGTAGCCAATGTACGTTCAGAATCATCACGCAACATCTGTATTTTCTTATCGGCATCAGTCTTTTCATCCTCAAGTTCCGCAACATCAGTTGGTGATAAACTGAAAAAAGCAATTTCGGAACCACTGGCAAAAGCAGACATGCCTAACAATATAGCTGCAAGTACAGCAGCTACAATAACCCCGGCGGAAGGCTGCATCAGCATCACATCACCGAAGGCATCAGTTATGGTGGATATATCCAATTTCTGAGCTAAAAATTAATAATTATTGTTCTTTAGTAGCAGGGCGAGTACTCAACATCTCCATATTATCTACATAGATTTCTGTAATATATTGTCTTCTACCCTGCTTGTCATCATAGGAGCGGTAGCGGATTCTTCCTTCCACATAAAGGCGGTCACCCTTATGCACATACTTCTCTACTACCTTTGCAAGCCCACGATAAAAAACAAGATTGTGCCAATCTGTATGGTCTGGCACTTGGGTACCATTAGGCAAAGTATATCCTTTCTCTGTAGTTGCGAGAGAAACCTGAGCTACTGCCTGATCTGCTTCGAAATAATGAATGTCAGGATCTTTACCTACATTACCAATTAGCATAACCTTGTTCATGACACGAATCTTTTAAATTTCTGAATATTTTATTTCCACATTCCCAGATAGCGGAAATGGAAATTCTTACCTTTTGCAGATGGGAACTGGCTGCGTGAATCTACACAATCGCGCAGATAATCTACGATGCGATTGTAACAATCCAAACCTGATTCAGCTTTAACATCCGCAACGAAATGAGTATCACGGTACTCAAACTTTCCTGTAGCCGGTACCATCACAACACGCTTGAAATCAAGTGATCCTTCATACCAGCCTGGAGCCTCTTGAGCCAAACTGGCAACAACAGGATTCTCCATTCTCTCTGCAGGAGTAGGAGTACGCAATGCTTTCTTATCCTTAAAATCCTGCATAGTTTGCGCCGTAGTCTTTATCACAATAAAATAAACACGTGGGCGTACCTTATATCTTTTTGGATACGTCAAATCGCTAGCGGCATATTCACGAACATCTGCCTCTAGCTCTGCATCCATCTCAATCTCAGGAATACTCTTTAAAAAACCAATAGCATCATCAACACTAGTAACTAATGTCTCCTGATCAAAATATCTTAAATATAAATTCATAAATGGGTATGTTTCTCGAGTTCAAAAAAAAGAGCGGAAAACGGGACTCGGACCCGCGACCCCAACCTTGGCAAGGTTGTGCTCTACCAACTGAGCTATTTCCGCTTGTAAAACAACAATAAAAGTGAAGAGGAGGAGACTCGAACTCCCACGACACAATTGTCACTACCCCCTCAAAGTAGCGCGTCTACCAATTCCGCCACCTCTCCAACACTAAGCTAATTTAAACATTGTGCCCAAGACAGGACTCGAACCTGCACGTTGTGAAACACACGCACCTGAAACGTGCGCGTCTACCAATTCCGCCACTTGGGCCCTAAACTTAAACCTATCTTGGTTTAATACAAAAATGATCGAGCGGAAAACGGGACTCGGACCCGCGACCCCAACCTTGGCAAGGTTGTGCTCTACCAACTGAGCTATTTCCGCTTGTAAGATAACAATACCAGTGAAGAGGAGGAGACTCGAACTCCCACGACACAATTGTCACTACCCCCTCAAAGTAGCGCGTCTACCAATTCCGCCACCTCTCCAAGTATATTGTCATCAATTATCTAACCAAGATAAAACTTGATGTTGTTTCAAAAAAATGAGCGGAAAACGGGACTCGGACCCGCGACCCCAACCTTGGCAAGGTTGTGCTCTACCAACTGAGCTATTTCCGCAGTTTTCCTATTACTTAGGAGCGTTCCTCTGAATGCGAGTGCAAAGGTACTACTTTTTTCTGAATTACCAAACTTTTCTTCGATTTTTTTGAAAAAAAATGTGCATTTTGCCCTTTTTAGTGAGCAAAACACACATTTTAAGCCTTATTTTGCCGATTTTTAAACTCATCCGGCAGAAAAATCGGGAAAATGGAAATTATACTAATCCATCCTACTGCGATAATCTTCGTAGCTGAAATCTCTTAGAGTTTCCAATTTTCCATCTAAATGTACGATTCCTATTGATGGATGAGTGATTCCATTAAAGGTATTTGTCTTTACCGTAGTGTAATGCAGCATATCTTCGAAAATAACATTCTCGCCTATTTGTAATTCATGGTTAAATTTCCAGAAGCCCATAAAATCTCCACTCAGACAACTGTTGCCACCTATTCTATATATATGTGCGCCCTCAGGAGCCTTCGTCGGATCATCAACCTCCAGGGTTTCTGCATTTCTGACAGCTGGCATATACGGCATCTCCAGACAGTCGGGCATGTGACAGGTAAAACTGGCATTTATGATAGCTGTCCTGATACCTTTATCTTCAACCACATCTACTACTTGAGTTACAAGCGGCCCGGTCTGCCACCCAAAGGCACTACCAGGTTCCATGATAATTTTAAGATGAGGATAACGCTGATGAAATCCCTTTATTATATTAATAAGGTGTTCCACATCATAATCCTTCCTGGTCATCAGATGACCTCCACCGAAATTGATCCATTTCAGCTGCGGAAACCAAGGAGAGAATTTCTCTTCGATATGAGCTAACGTACGTTCAAAGACATCCGCCCCACTCTCGCAGTGACAATGACAATGGAATCCTTCTATATCTGAAGGCAAAGTTTGAGGCAATTTATCTGCCGATACACCGAATCGGGTTCCAGGTGCACACGGATTATACAGCAATGTTCCGACTTCAGAATATTCCGGATTTACTCTCAATCCCAGTCTGATGTCAGAATTTGCCCGACGAGCCCGTTCATGATATCGCTCATATTGCGTAAGCGAGTTGAAAGTAAGGTGGCTTGAGCATTGTGCTATCTCATCAATCTCATAATCGGTATAAGCCGGCGAAAAAGTATGCGCCTTACTGCCAAATTCATGATACGCCAGTTTTGCCTCGCTAAGAGAGCTGGCCGTGGTCGAAGAAATATACTCTCTGAAAATCGGAAATGTCTTCCAAAGAGCATAAGCCTTAAAAGCTAGAATAATTTCCATATCGGCACGCTCAGCCACACTCCTGATGAGCGACAGATTGTGTCGCAAACGTTCTTCCTCTAAAACGTAAATTGGTCGATGAATCTCATTAAAATTCGCTAAATTTACTTGCATAACTTGATAAATATTAATTTTATGGTGCAAAGATAGCTTTTTATCCCGAATATAATTGCTAGTTTGCGTTTTTTTTAATACTTTTGCATCATAAAAATCATTTTGACGATGAAATTAGCGATAATGACCAAGTCCACATTCTTTGTGGAAGAAGATAAAATACTATCCTCGCTGTTCGACGAGGGCATGGACAACCTGCATCTTTTCAAGCCAGGTTCGTCACCAATGTATGCTGAGCGACTGCTCACGTTACTGCCTGAAGACTATCTTCGCAAGATTACTGTTCATGATCATTATTACCTCAAACAGGAATATGATTTAGCAGGAATCCATATAGACGATCCGCTAGCACCGGTACCGGATGGATACAAAGGCAAATTCAGTCGCACCTGCACAGATCTCTCGATGCTGAAAGAGATGAAGAAGAAATCAAACTATGTGTTTCTGAAAAACATCTTCGACTGTATTGAGTTTAAAGATGAAAGGTCTTCCTTCAATCTGCAGCAGCTTGAGAATGCAGCCAAGGCAGGACTCATAGACAAGAAGGTATACGCCTTGGGAGGCATGAGTCTGGAAAATCTCAAGATTGCCAAGGAACTCGGATTTGGAGGAGTAGTAATCTGTGGAGATCTCTGGAACCGTTTCGACATTCACAACGAGCGCGATTTCAAAGAGCTGATTCTTCACTTCGAGAAATTGAGAAAGGCTATCAGCTAACCCGGTGTTTCCCGAAAAAAGATTCATCCCCCTACATGAAAATAGATAAAAATAACTATTAATACACATAAACACTAATAGAAATGAGTGACAAGAACTCTTTTTTGGTATTCTCAGGTACTAACTCGAGATACCTTGCAGAAAAAATCTGCGCTAGTTTAGGTTGCCCACTGGGTAATTTGGTTGTAACCAAGTTCTCTGATGGTGAATTTGGCGTATCTTTCGAGGAGTCTATCCGCGGACGCGATGTTTTCCTCGTACAGAGCACATTCCCTAATTCAGACAACTTGATGGAGTTGCTCCTGATGATTGACGCAGCAAAGCGTGCTTCTGCCCGCAATATTATTGCTGTTGTTCCATACTTCGGATGGGCTCGTCAGGATCGTAAGGACAAACCACGTGTCAGCATCGGTGCTAAGTTGGTAGCCGACTTGCTCAGCGTTGCCGGTATCGACCGCCTCATCACCATGGATCTCCATGCCGACCAGATTCAGGGCTTCTTTGATGTTCCTGTAGATCACCTCTATGCATCTGGCGTTATTTTGCCATACCTGCAGAGCTTACGCCTCAAGGATATGGTCATTGCTTCTCCAGACGTTGGTGGTTCTAAGCGTGCCAACACTTATGCTAAGTACTTCGGCTGCCCTCTCGTGCTCTGCAACAAGACCCGTGCTCGCGCCAATGTAGTAGCAAGCATGCAGATTATCGGTGATGTAAAAGACAAGAATGTTGTCATCATTGATGATATGGTCGATACAGCCGGTACTATCACGAAGGCTGCCGACATCATGAAGCAGGCTGGTGCAAAGACTGTTCGTGCATGTGCATCTCACTGCGTGATGAGTGGTCCTGCATCTGAGCGTGTTCAGGATTCAGCTCTTGAGGAGATAGTATTCACTGATTCCATCCCTTACACCAAGCGTTGCGCAAAGGTTAAGCAGATTTCTATTGCAGATATGTTTGCAGAAACCATTCGCCGTGTTGAGGATAACGAGAGTATCTCTTCCCAGTACCTGGTATAAGGAAATATCATCATACAAGTTTACAAGGAGTCTTTCTTTTAAAAAGGAAGACTCCTTTTTTATGATTCCATTCTTCCCCTGTTTCCAATCTACATTCACTTTTCACAATTCACTTTCCACAACTACAATAACACTGTTCATTGTTCGGTTTCAAACAAAAAAATCCTGTATCCCCCAAAAGAGATACAGGATTCATATATTTATAATGTGACAATGTCGCTATTATATTAGTTCAACCACTTCACGTAGCAGAAGTCCTGACGGTGTGGCAACTTATCATTCTTAGGATACATACGTACGCCTGTCTTGAATGAACCAGCATTGATTGGCTCAATCTCAGCCTCGAATGTAAAGTTGTTACCCTCGTGACCAACCATCTTGAATGGATAAACAGCATAAATCTGCTTGCCATCCTCTGGCTGCTCCTTCAATACAACAAGCTCCAAACCTACTGCATCGTTCAAGCCCTGCTCATCGATAACATACTGAAGCTTGATCTTCTGACCAGTCTCAGCAGCCATCAGCATGCAGTCGTCCTTAGATACAACGTGGATACCATCCCAACGCTCTGCAACGCTCTCCTTCCAGAGTGCAATCTCCTTAGCAAGTGCATTGTCGTTAGCGCTCAACTTCTTGAAGCGGGCAGCCTCCTTATTGTAGAACTTATCATAGTAGTCATCCAACTGGCGCTTCATTGTATAGTGAGGAGCGATAGTAGCAATAGAGTTCTTTACTACCTGGATCCACTCCTTGCTGAAGCCTTCCTTATTCTTGTTGTAATACATAGGGATGATGTCGTTCTCCAAGAGGTTGTAGATAGTAGCAGCATCAAGCTGATCCTGGTAACCCTGGTTCTGGTATGTACGCTTCTCAGGAAGAGCCCAACCAGCACCCTCGCGGTAACCTTCTACCCACCAACCATCAAGTACAGAGAGGTTGACAACACCATTCATCTCAGCCTTCTCGCCAGATGTACCAGAAGCCTCCAATGGACGTGTAGGAGTATTCATCCAGATATCAACACCTGAAACCAGACGGCGAGCCAAAGTCATATCGTAGTCCTCGAGGAAGATAATCTTGCCGAGGAACTCAGGACGCTGACTGATCTCGAAAATCTTCTTGATCAAGCCCTGACCTGCACCATCAGCTGGGTGAGCCTTACCTGAGAAGAAGAACAATACTGGGTGCTCAGGATCGTTAACGATCTTAGACAAGCGTTCCAAGTCGGTGAAGAGCAGGTGAGCACGCTTGTATGTAGCGAAACGACGGCAGAAACCAATCATCAAAGCGTTAGGGTTGATACGCTCGAGCAAAGATACTACACGAGCAGGATCACCCTGGTTCTTCAACCATGTCTGGGTGAACTTCTCACGGATATAAGCTACGAGCTTCTTCTTCAATGTCATACGGGTATTCCAGATTTCAGCATCTGAAACATTGTAGATGGCATGCCAGATTTCCTCGTTGCTCTGGTCGTTCATGAAGTTCTTGTCGAAATATGTATCGTAGAGCTTACGCCACTCTGTTGCTGTCCAAGTTGGGAAGTGAACACCATTGGTTACATAACCTACGTGGTTCTCTTCTGGGAAATAACCCTTCCAGATGTTAGAGAACATCTGCTGGCTTACCCAACCGTGAAGCTTACTTACACCATTAACCTCCTGGCAAGTGTTGCATGCGAATGTAGAGAGGCAGAAACGCTCGTTGTGATCATCTGCATTTTCACGACCCATACCGATGAACTCATCCCAAGAGATACCAAGGCGCTGTGGATAGCCACCCATGTACTTGCCGAAGAGAGCCTCGTCGAAGTAGTCGTGACCAGCAGGAACTGGAGTATGAACAGTATAGAGAGAAGAAGCACGAACCAGCTCGAGAGCCTGGTTGAAGTTCAAGCCATCCTCCTCGATATAGTCGCAGAGACGCTGCAAGTTGCAGAGAGCTGCATGACCCTCGTTGCAGTGATAAATATTCTTCTTGATACCCATCTTCTTCAATGCGAGCATACCACCGATACCGAGCAGAATCTCCTGCTTCAAGCGGTTCTCCCAGTCACCACCGTAGAGAGAGTGAGTGATAGGACGGTCGAACTCTGAGTTCATATCATTATCTGTATCCAGGAGATACAACTTGATACGACCTACATTCATCTGCCATACGTATGCATGTACCTGATAGTTTGTGTAAGGCACATCAACTACCAATGGGTTACCATTCTCATCATATACTCGCTCGATAGGGAGAGAGTTGAAGTTCTGAGCATCATAGTTAGCAATCTGCTGACCATCCATACTCAAAGACTGCTTGAAATAACCATATCTGTAGAGGAAACCAACAGCACACATATCCACGTTGCTGTCAGAAGCCTCCTTCAAGTAGTCACCAGCAAGCATACCAAGACCACCAGAGTAAATCTTAACCACCTGGTTAATACCATACTCCATGCAGAAGTAAGCAACTGAAGGGCGCTTAGCATTAGGCTTCACATCCATGTACTCGCGGAACATCTTATAGACGTTCTTAACCTTAGCCATTGTCTCCTTGTCCTTAACAATAGCCTCCTTGCGGTCGTAGCTCAAACGCTCCAAGAGCAATACAGGGTTAGCATTGCACTTCTCGTACAAATCAGCATCGAGGCTCTTGAACAAGTCACGACCTTCATAATTCCATGCCCACCACATATTGTGAGCGATCTCATCCAAGCACTTCAACTCCTTAGGAAGGCTTGATTTAATGGTTGTCTCCTTCCATTGAGGAGCATTAGCATAGTCTGCCTTAATTTTCATTGTGTTTTATTTTTAAGATGTATATTTTCTATCTTGCAAACATAGCGATTCTTGCAGAATCCAAATATTTGTTTTATGGCTTACGCCATCAAGAAAGAGAGATTATTATTTCTTCATACGAACTTCAGCCTTGCGCAGGGCAAAGTCATAAGCATCATAGTAATACTCGATAAAGTGTTTCCACAATGCTTTTTCTGAAAGAATCTCAGCATTTTTACGACACTTGTTCACCTGTGTCTTGGTGAATCCCGAGTACTTAGCTACGGTATCCTTGATAGCATCAGCTACCTCAGAATAATTATAGTCGGTACGCTTGATAACCTTCACACCATCCTCTATCTCACTGTAACTTCCCTTCTCTGAGTTAGCCCAAAGACCGAAACCAGCCAAATCGGTGGTGATACAAGGCACCTTGAACGCAACAGCCTCCAATGGAGTATATCCCCATGGCTCATAATAAGAAGGATAGATACAGAGGTCATTACCTAACACTACATCATAGTAGCTCTTGTTGATAATGCCATCATCGCCTGTCAAGTAGCAAGGTAAGAATATCAGTTTCACCTTGTCTTCCTTATTATTATGCATGTTGAAGTACTTCAGCATACCCAATACATTATCATGACTCATATTATGTAACCAATGGGTAATCTCCGGAACCTCCAATGGCGTGTCAAACTTCTTACCGCTATTCAGACGATCCAACAGATCCTGACGTGGATCTCCTACCCAACCAGGTACGTCAATGAATGCCAATACATTCTTCTTCAAATTGTTGTCACGAAGCAGTCGGTTCATAGCCTCAATATAGACATCGATACCCTTGTTGCGGAACTCGTAGCGTCCGCTGGTAGAAACGATGAGCGTATCATCATCCAAATCTGTACCCATCAAAGCATTGGCTACATCGAGCAAACGCTTTCTTGCCTCCTTACGTTTCTTTGTAAAGGTACTTGCTTTAGGTACAAAACTATTGTCAAATCCGTTAGGCAAAACGAAATCTACCGGTTTATCGAGCAATTCCTTGCACTCGTTGGCAGTAATATCACTCACTGTTGTGAAACAATCAACATACTTAGCAGTCTGCTTTTCTATAGAATGCTTGCTTTGCATATTGAGTTCCTGCGCCATCTGATCACCATTATAGGCAAAAAGATAATCGTAAAGAGGCTTATTATTACCGGCAATACTACGACCGATACTTGTAGCATGCGTGGTGAATACAGTAGCCACCTCAGGAAGATGCTTGTTCACATAGAGCACACCAAGTCCTGTCATCCATTCATTTCCATGATAGATAACTTTCTTGCCTTTTCCAACGACATGTTTGTAGAAACTCTCTACTACCAGAGCGGCAGCATAAGAGAACATCGATGCTTCGTCATAGTCACCATAAGCATGAAGACTATCAACCTGATAGTCCTGCCATAGTTGTCCATAGATCTGGTCTTTAACAGCATAGTAAGGATTGAAATCTACTAAAACAGCTACTGGCTCTCCCGGTATATTCCATCTACCTACTTTAACCTTTAAGCCCTCTTTCAGAGCTTCTGTTTTCCACGCCGCATAAAGCGTATCATCTTGAGAGAAATAAGGATTAACCTTGTCTCCCCAGCAATCAGGACCAATGAAGATTAGTTGATCCTTTAACCTTTCCGTAAGAGTCTTAGCTCGTGTTGAAAGAACGGTGTAGATACCACCAACTTTATTACACACTTCCCAACTAGACTCAAATATGTAATCTGGAAATAATCTTTTCTTTTCCATATATAATTATCAATAAACACCGCAAAGATAGATAAATATTTGCAAAAAAACGAATTAATCTTATTAAAATCCTAAAAAAAATGCAGTTTTCTTGATTTAAATGAATAACTTTGTCGCAGTTAATTGAAAAAAGAGATGAAAAGAAAGATTTTAGCAACATTATTATGCCTAATTAGTATATCTAGTATGGCACAAACAGACAGCACCCTATTCAAGGGGAAGATTACAAACAAAGAGTATGATGTCTATATGAATATAGACTTCTACCATAAGAACCTCAAGGTTCCAGGACAGGAACTGTTCGGTGAAATGCCCGGATATTTCGGTGACAGACATGATAGTCGCAAATGGCTGATTACAGATGCTGACATCGAGGGAAAGACCGCTCATCTATCCATTATCAATGATTACGGGAGCGAAGATCTTACTGCCGACCTCATAGCCTTGCCCGATGGTAGTTACGAGTTGCAGCAGAAAGAAGGAAGTAACCTGAAAATTGCCCGAAACCGGAAATGGGTGAAGATTCCTAAAAAACTGAAATTCACCAAGCAGTAGACAAAACACTCAGAATATCGCAGAAATGCCCCTCGCTATTATGGTAAATAGCGAGGGGTTATTATATTATATAGCAAGGGTAATTATACTAAATAGCCAGAGTTATTAAACAGAAAAGCCCCGACTACTTTCGTAATCGAGGCTTCTGAAATTGAAAGGAGGCGGCTACCTACTCTCCCGCATTGCATTGCAGTACCATCGGCGCAAGTGAGCTTAACTTCTCTGTTCGGAA
>NZ_JANDWX010000031.1:0-35879 GCF_024330485.1 Segatella copri
AGATTTAAAATTATGTAACTTTGCAGCCGAAAAGGCTTCCCTGCTGGGGGCATGCCCCCAGCAGGGAGTGGGAATGAAAGTTAAGAACAAGCCTTGACACAGTTTAATTTACACCCCCGACCAATGACAGAAAATAATATATTATCACGTCAAAATACTTTATGGATGCAAGGTGTATCAGCATTATTAATCATGCTGATGCACTTTGTTATGCAGTTAGAGGACTATCCTCGCTTTTTTAATATTTTTGGTAGCGTAGCTGTTGCTGTTTTCCTATTTATTTCAGGATTTGGCATTAATGAAAGCCATAAAATAAATGGCATCAATAACTTTTGGAAAAAGAGATTTCTTCGTGTAATCATCCCATGCTGGACTATCTTTTTATTTCAACTACCATTCGTTGAACATTTTAATTCAGTACAACTTCTAAAGAATTTGACTTTTTACGCTTCAGATCTCTGGTTCGTCGATTATATCATACGATGGTATCTTGTATATTGGATAAGCAGAAGATTTTTTACGAAAAATACGAAATACATTCTTTTTGTCTTTGGAATATATAATGTATTCCAGCAACAACTATATAGTGAACAAGCTTTCTCCTTTTTCTGTGGATACTTAGCATCAGAATATGTTGGGAAGCTGAACAAACTAAACAAAAAGTATGTATTGAAGTATACTTGCCTAAGCGTAATATACGGAATTATATTCCTGTTAATCAAAGAAATACCAACTATTCAGCAAATAAAGGGATCGATACTGTTTAATGTTATACTGCTTAACATTAAACTGCCGTTGGCTATGTCTATCATAGCCGCACCTTTCCTTTTTCCACTATTAAAAAAGATTGGTATATTCAATAAATTAGGTAAAATCAGTTACGAATTATATATAGTTCACTACAACTTTATGCCAGCCATCA
Organism: Segatella copri; assembly: GCF_024330485.1. GTDB lineage: Bacteria > Bacteroidota > Bacteroidia > Bacteroidales > Bacteroidaceae > Prevotella > Prevotella copri_L. The sequence continues at coordinate 923 of NZ_JANDWX010000031.1, forward strand.
CTGGTATTATATCCATATTCATCTATTCTGCATATTCAATTATCATAAGTGTTATTTTCAGAAGAATCAATCAGTTTCTAAGTAAAAAAAGCTATTTCATTTATAGCTTAACAGGCATTCTCTATATAGGGATATGCTATACGCTCATGTGCAAATATAGTATGAGAGTTACAGAACACTATGGATACATCTGTATTGGATACGCTTTAGTTTTGGCTTTAGATATACTCTTCTTTGCAACAAAAGAAGAAGAGAAAAAAATAAACAAATATTTACCCTATCTGTTTGCTGCAACAACTACAGTTCTTGTAATAGGACTATTGATAGTACAATACCATTTTGACCCTTTGACCAACAAAGTTGATCGATGGTCAGCCTTAGCTTATCCTATCCAAAATCTTTTCAATGGACAATTTCCGTATTCTGCCAAAACACATCTAGGCGGAAATGCATCACCATTTCCTATATGGCTGGTATTCCATATACCATTCTATCTATTACAGAACGTAGGATTATCAGAAATATTCACTTGCATGATATTTATCTACAGTATTAAGTTATTATCAGGTTACAAAGCAGCCATCAAGGCTACACTTTTATTGTTCCTTTCTATTAACCTTTGGTATGAAGTAGCTGTAAGAAGCGATCTCATATCAAACTTCTTTCTGCTAGCAGCTTTTATCAATATACTGCAAGTCTATCAAATTAATTTCAAACAGCACCCATGGATTCTGTCTGTGTGTGTAGGTTTATGGTTATCTACCAGACTGAGCGTAGCATTTCCTCTGTTCATTCTATTTTTTCCATACTATATAAAATTAAAAGTAAAGAAGCAGATTCTTATCCCACTTCTTATTGTGGGAGTATTTACAATGACATTTCTACCATTAATATTATGGGATGCCAAGGAGTTATTTGAAGCTGAAAATAATCCTTTTTCCTTACAGTTTAGACAAGGTAGCCCTATTGCAACAATATTCCTTGTTACAATAGCTCTTACCATGTCACTAACCTGGAAAGGTAGTTACCAATTTCAGGTTCTATATTCTGTTATAATACTACTGCTCATCCCAATAATCTCCTATGGATATTCTATGTATATTTATGGGAATTGGACAGATATATTTAATTCAAACTACGACATAACCTATATAGATGCAGCCATTCCATTTGCAATAACAATTCTATCTTTTCCTAAACTTAAAGGCTGACGTAATAGCCTAGTTTATAGAGTTTAAATATGAAAAGAGAAGGCATATTGCTACAAAGATTCATAAGCTCCCAACCTTTACAGAGAGCATGAAACTTTCGGAAAGCGCCCAGAAGATGAAACTTTCTCAAGATATTTCTTGCATGCAATAATGGAGAGTAATCATTCAACTCTCCTTCAAATGCATGCAAAGTACGTAATGCTTCTTCTATTTTTCGAAGATAAACCAGATTTTCCTCAAACTCAGTATAGGCAACGGGATTATCAATATGGGTTACTTTTATCTTCTTTTCACTTAATGCCTTTCCCAGCAAAACATCCTCATAACCATACCCCTTAACCTGTTCATTATAAGGAATTTGTTCCAATACAGACTTATGATAAAAGAAATTGGTTGTACGAAAGGATTTATAAGGTTCAGACTTTCTCACTATATATGAATGTTTAGATTCTTCATGCTTTTCGTATCTAAAACGCAAATTCTCACGATATAATTGAACAGTAAGAGAACCACCATCCACACAAACTCCTCCACAGGCAACTTCTCCAACCCGAACACCACAACTAAGATAACGTATCAAAAAATCATTATTCACTAATATCAACCTAGCATCTATCATTAAATGCCACTCATACTTTGCCTGTCTAACTAATGAATTCCGCATCGCAGCACGACAATCATGATGTTCTGAACATATATAACGACAATTTGGCAAAAGAGTCAATGAATAATTATTTTCAATAGTTTTTTTGTTAGTACTACCATCATCAAAAACAATAATTTCATAACACAAACCAGAAACAGCTTGTGCTTGTTTATGAAGAGATTTTACCAGCAAAGTGGCTTCATCATTATAAACAGGAATAAGTATAGACAGCTCTTGTATAATCATACTATTTAAACGACAATAATCCTGTTTTATTGCTAATAGCATGGAGTATATGATAAGAATTATTAAATATAATAAGTATTTTTGGTAGATAAATTGAAATATCGTATTTTTGTGAATAAATAAATCTCATTATTATTTTATAAAATGGAAATAGTATATGTTATAGAAGATTTTTCAATAAAAGGTGGAGCAGAACGAATTATTGCTGAAAAGGCTAATTATTTAGCCTCAAGATTTCAACATCATGTTACTATTGTTTCCATATATCATGATGAGCGTCCTATAAGCTACCATCTAGAGGAAAGCGTGGATTTCATCTCTCTTAAAATTCCGTTCACTCCCAAAAATAGTTCTATTCTATTAAAAACTCTTTTTAGAATAATAACAATAGGAAAAATTATCTTTAAATTTCAAACTATTATCAATCGTATCCAACCTAAACTCATATTCTATACTATGAGTTTGGGAGCTATCTTATTACCCTTAATCAAAACAAAAGCAAAAAAAGTATACGAGTCGCATTCTGCTCGTTCATTTACTCCTTATCATAAATTATTTTTTCTTATGGAAAAAGCGGCCGATCAAGTAGTTTGCTTAACTAAAGGTGACGCTAAAGAATATAAACATACAAAAAAAATAAGTATTATACCCAATTTTATCAACACACCCCATAAACTAGTGGAAAACTATGACACCAAAAGAGTAATAGCTGTTGGTAGATTAGAATATGCTAAAGGATTTGATGTTCTTATAGAATGCTGGAAAAAAGTTGCAAAAAAATATCCAAACTGGCAACTCCATATCTATGGAGAAGGTAGTTGCTATGAACAATTACAACAACAAATCAATTTTCTCAATCTAAAAGAACAAATTATACTTTGTGGCAGAACAGATAATATATGGGATATCTATCCTAATTATAGTATTCAAGTTATACCATCAAGATATGAAGGTCAAGCCATAACTCTTATCGAAGGGCAAGCCTGCGGAATACCAACTGTAGCATTTGACTTTAAATATGGTGCAAAAGATATTATAACCAATGGATATAATGGTTTTTTAATACCACAAGGGGATAAAAATAAATTTTCTGAAGCTATCATACAAATGATAAGTTCAGAAAACCTGAGACAAAAATTTGGAATCCATGCTATAAAAGTAGGAAAAAAATACTATCGTGAACAGATATTTCCTAAATGGGTAAAACTTATAGAACAATTATATAACACTTATGTTTCTACATGAGTGAAATAAATAATTGTTCATATTCTTTTGCCACCTTCCGATAATCATGATATTTCATAACGAAAGCAATGCTTTGACGCGAGAGATATGATAAATGTCCAGAAGTAAAGAAAGCCTGCTCGATGATTGCCACATTCTGAGATTCAGAATACTCAGGACTCACATTGATAATAGGACGTAATTCTGTTTCGCCAATGAACTCATAATATTCTTCCTCTCCTCCACCGATAACCACCGTACCACGTGCCATGGCTGCCAACGAATTCATGGATGGAGTATAACTGTAAAACTGATCTACCAGAACATCTGCTTCATCCAGCATCCGGCAATATTCATCATAGTCTACTCCTTCTACATATTTGAGGTCTATCTTACCAGGATTTTTCTTTGACAGAATTTCCACAAAATGAGCTATCTTTAAAGCACCTTTCAGATACTCGCGCTTAGGTTGTAAACCTACAAGCACTTTGATAACCTCACCATTCCCTTTCTGCCTGTTTTCATCTATAGCAGGAATTATCATCGGGAGAGGAATATAGTAGAGTTTTTTATGAAATTCAGAAACATCGTAACAGAGGTAATATTCATAAAGACAGGCTATCAAAGCATCAGAATGATAAGATACAGTATGCCAGCACTTATCAAACTGAGGCATGAAATGAAAAGCCATACGCTCTTTATTCTCCTCGATATTCTGTAATTTACCATTCCAATAAGTATCAGAATAGGCAGGAATACCCTTGGCCTGTTGTCTGAATAGATGCGGATCATCGGCAAAACAGCCTTTAATGATTCGCTTATTGGTAAGCTTGAGAAACCAGAATATCAGCATGTTCCACCACCCCATCAAAGGCACAAATTGATAGTTATGTACCTGAACAATATCATTTCCACATATCTTATGAAGATTGCAGACAATTTTCCACAACACCATAAGCCCGCTCCATCTTCCATAACGCTCCATATTACGGCGCAAGTCGATGTCACGAGGAGAGTTGTGCCAATCATTGCCGTCGGACATCAGCGTTACCTGATGTCCAAGTTCTACTAATCCCTTTTTGAGAGTATTATGTAGCAAACTAGACTCACCTACCAACAGAATCTTCATAACTTTATATGATACTTATTTATAAGATACTTGAATATAAGAAACTTAAGACAATTCAATATACCTATTTTCTACAATATAATCAGATTTGCGCAGTCCCATGCTTACCACCAGTTTTATGGCAATTTTCTCCAGACAGAACTTCAATGGCATCCAGCGCTTTTCTTTTTCATCACGCCAAGGACTCATCGCTTTATACTTATCAAATTCCTTTTTCCATGGATGCTTGCAGTTCTTATACCATGGTTTAGGAATACCCGTAAAATGGATAATGGCCGGATGAGCCTGAGCTTCCAATATCTGTTCATCAAATTCCCAGGAGATAAGAGAATAACGCAAATCAAACCAATACTCATTCAGTACATTATATCTGATAGGTAATACCAACTTAGAATTCTTAAACAGATAGTTCAGTACATCCTGATCATGACATCTCAACCTTTCCGTATTAGATTTCACATAATCAAAGAATTTGAGAAGCACCTGCTTTTCACGCCAATATTTCAGATTGACAACTAACATACCTGCATTAAAATATCCCAAAGTTTGGGGATAACGCAAGCGATTATAGTGTTCTATCTTATTATTATAACTATCTGGAACAGCGGCAATTGCATAGTTTTCAACAGAAGTATTCCACAATTTAACAAGTTTATCCACAACCAGAATATCGCCATCTAGATAGATAACCTTATCAATATCAGCAGGCAGAATTTCCGCAAGATACAAACGATAATAAGTAGCAAACGAAGTTCCTACATGATCTAGTTGGAAATCCAAACCTATAGGAAAATGTTCGAAGATATCATCATTAATTAGATAGAAATGGATATTTTGCTGATAACTGGCAGCTATGGCTCTGATAGGATCCAATAATGCAGCAGAATCATGATCATGCAGGAGATGTACATTGACAACTTCTCCTCTGTTGCTCTCAAACAAAGAGAGCAACATGATACCGGTCGGCATGATATATTTACTATCTGTAGAACAAACTATTTCCATTTTTATGTTTTTTGTACTACTATTAATACGTAAATTAAATCTTTTTATTATCTTTGCAGTCATAAAAAAGAATAACTTATGCAGAAAGATTTAATATCAGAGATATCTTCACCATTGGTGAGTTTCATCATTACTACAAGCAACCATCAAAAGGAATATCTTGTAGAATGCATCAATAGTATCCTTCAGCTTTCGCTCAATGCAAAAGAGAGGGAAATAATTCTCGTTGATGATGGTAGCGATGAACTGGTAGCCAGCCAGATAAAAGATTTGCTGGATAACCTGCTCTATTTAAGATTACCAGGCTTAGGCAGCAGTATGGCACGCAACTATGGCATGTACTTAGCCAAAGGAAAATACATCCAGTTTATAGAAGGAGATGATTATCTTCTTCAGCCAACCTATGAACATTGCCTTGACATCGTGAGATTCCATAATCCAGATATCGTTACATTCTGTTTCAGCAAGGATGATATAGGAGAACCATCTTACGAACTCCCTACCCCAATCAGCGGCACAGAATATCTCAACAACAATACCCTTTTAGGCTCAGCCTGTTCCTATATATTCCGCCGCGCCATTGTGGGTAGCCTGCTGTTCTCACCAAACATCAGTTTTGGCGAGGACGAGGAATTTACACCACAACTCTTCTTACGGGCAGAACGAATATTCAAGACTCAGACCTCACCTTATTATAATAGAGTGGATAAATACGCGCCTGGCGAATTAGAAAATAAGGATAAGATAGATATCCACATGGATAATAAACTGGAGGTGATTCTACATCTTCAGAAGTTGCTCGATACGGTTCCTGTAGCAGAGCGCCAGGCACTCAACCGCCGTATAGCCCAGCTCTCGATGGATTATCTGGTTAACAATATCCGTTTGAAGCATTCATTGATATCCTTGAATCATGCCATCAGAGAATTAAGGAAACACGGATTATATCCTCTTCCAAACAAAGAATATACCAAGAAATATATGATGTTCAGAAAGATGATAGGTACATACGTAGGACGAATTGCACTTCTCTTTCTTATCAAGAAATAAATGAAGGAAGGCATAAAGATTTCTCCCATCCGGATAAGCATACAGAGGAATAAGAGAAAATCCTATATAAACAAAAATAGAGCATTCAAATCACTTGAACGCTCTATCTTTATAATTAGATTAAATTTTCTAATATTATTTGTATAAGTAAAAGATGATGAAATGACGTTTCACAACGTCCGTTTGTTTTAACTGATGCAAAGATACGACGATTTTTGTCTATAAAGTCGTAAATTATACATTTTATGGTAGCGAAATATGATTTTTTCACCCATAAAAAACAAATTTTACCACCAATCTTATAATTTTCACCACATCATTCTACGATAGTGATAACATCTTTTCTATTGGTTTGACCGCTTTTTTCGCTATTTCAGGAGCCACTTCCACTGTTGGCCAACCAAATTTCAATGCATTGTATATCTTCTTGAGCGTATTCATCTTCATATACTCACACTCGTTGCAGCTGCAACCTACTCCACCCTCGCTTACCTCTGGAGGTACGGGATAGAAAATTACGTTAGGACAATTACGCTCCAGCTCATGCAGGATACCAGCCTCTGTAGCGATAATATACTCCTTGATTTCAGGATGCTCTTGGGCATAATGCAACATGGTGGCTGTAGAGCCCTTTACATCGGCTACAGCAAGTACAGGTGCCTTACACTCCAGGTGAGCCATCACAACAGCCTCAGGATGCTTCTGCTTCAGTTTAACTATAGCCTCTACAGAGAATTTCTCATGTACATGGCAACCACCGTTCCAAAGCAACATATTGCGGCCTGTAACGCTGTTTATATAGTTACCGAGATTATAGTCTGGACCAAAGATGATTTTTTCGTTCTGTGGAAAACTGTCAATCACCTTCTTGGCATTACCGCTTGTCACTACACAATCAGTCAGCGCCTTTACTGCTGCCGTGGTGTTTACATAACTCACAACCTTATATCCTGGATGCTCTTCCTTGTACTTTTTCAAATCCTCAGCCTTACAGCTGTCAGCAAGCGAGCAACCAGCATTCAAGTCAGGACAGATCACGGTTTTGTCAGGACTCAAGAGTTTGCATGTCTCAGCCATGAAGTGCACGCCACACATAACCATTACCTGGGCATCGGTTTCTGCAGCTTTACGAGCCAAAGCCAAAGAGTCGCCAACAAAGTCGGCGATGTCCTGAATCTCACCTACCGTATAGTAGTGGGCGAGGATAATAGCATCTTTCTCCTTGCAAAGCTTTCTGATTTCAGCTTTCAAGTCCAAGGCTTCGTCAACGGGTTCGTCAACGTATCCTTTCTCAATCCATTCTTTTTTCACCATAACATTCATATTATATTTCTTATTTTTTATTTTTTTAAAAGAGAATATAGAGATGATGATATGCCGTGGATAAGTGGATAACATTCTGCATAAAAACTTGCGTATTTCGTTATCCAAGTCTTATTTCAGTTTATCCGCAGAGGCCTTTGAAATCTTTTTCTTGTCTCTTAATGCATTAACCGGTTTATCAACATTTCCCCAATTCGGTGCAAAGTTAATAAGTTTATATCTTTTTTCGGTCAAAAACTGCGAAAAAGTTTCTAAAAACTTAATAATATCTATGTGGATATCCTCTTTTCGTTGGTTTGAGATAGGTATGTGTGGATATTTACAAACTTATTAAAAAGTTATTATTGGGGTTTTCCGTACACTTATCCACGCTTTTGTGGAAAACAAAAAAGAGCAGAAATCCATCAGGATATTCTGCTCTCTGGTCTGAGTTATTTATATGGTAGTTTTTGGTTATAGGATTTCCATCTGTTTCTTTCTATTCTATACCTATTTATATATAGGTTTCTGATATATTATTATATATAGAAGTTCTGATTCCCTATCTTTTGTTCAAAACAGAATCAATTTTTTCTGTTACCAGTTCAGGAGAGATATTTTTCATACATGCGAAGTCTCCCCTAGCGCAAGGCTTGTTACCATAGATACTGCAAGGGCGGCAAGGTAAGTCAAGCTGTACGGCATTGGCAGGATCCTGATGCCAGCCCATGAAACCTGCGTATGGATGGGTAGCTCCCCAGATGCTTACTACAGGAGTGTTTACAAGCGATGCCAAGTGCATATTGGCACTATCCATGCTCACCATAACGTGCAGATGACTAATCAGGATGAGTTCCTGTTTCAATCCGTTAAGATGAGAAGAAGCGTTAATGAGTTGTGGATACTTCTCAGCCCAGTCGTTCATCACTGGTGTTTCGTCTTTGCCTCCACCGAAAAGGAAGATATGAGCGTGTGGATGATTGTGGATAAGTCGCTGGATAACTTTTTCCATCAGTTGTATCGGATATATTTTTCCCTCGTGTGCAGCGAAGGGAGCAATACCAATCCACGGCTCTGTTATGTGCTTGTCTTCTAGTGAGATAGCATTCTCTCCTACTCCGAATACCTCCTGTGGTAAGATACTTAAATCTCCTTGTTTTCCATCCCCATAGATAGATGTGAAATCCATGTGGATAGGATATCCAAGTTGTGCAAAAACATCAGCATAGTTTTGGAACGATGTAGGTTGCTGCACAAGTTTTTTACCATTAGAAGCTACCAGCTTGCGTTTTCCCTTGCGATGTTTGTCAATATGTGCAACCTTGAAGTTATCCAGGTTGAAGCGCATACGCAGATAATCGGAACGCAGCACGCTATGTAAATCGGCAATTGCTGTAAACTGTTTGGCTATCAATCGGCGATAGAGTGCGTTGAGTCCTTTCACCCCTTTGTATTCCTCCTTGATATCAGCTTCCATAAAGCCAACGTTAGGAGCCAAGTCTTCAAAGAAAGGACGGGCAAAGGGACGACTGAGCACAGTAATTCTAACTTTCGGGTATTGTTTGGCCAAAGATTGAATTACAGGTACGGTCATGGCTACATCGCCCATGGCTGAAAATCTAATTACCAGGATATGCTCAGTTTTCATCGTTTTTTTCTTCTATATATAATATAAGGTGAAAAAAGAGAGCCATACCTCTTATTATATAATAAGGTGTATGCGCTCTCCTATTCTGTTTTTTTATTTCTTGTAGAGTACAGGATTGGTTGAAGGATCGTTGTACATCTTCATCTGTCGGTAAACCTTCATGTATTTGCGTCCAGCCTCGATATCTTCCAAGAGTTGGTCGATAGCTGTAGAAAGGTCTACCTGCTGTTCCAGGAGTACATCCAGTTTGGCTTGGCATTTCGCTTTGTGCTCAGCCGAAGCTTCCGGGCGTTCCACCTGCTCCTTCATGTGATAAATCTTGAGGGCAAGAATACTCAAGCGGTCAACAGCCCATGCAGGACTCTCAGTGTTGATGCGTGCATCATCCTGAACCTTCACGTCTTTGTATGTTTCGCGGAAGTAAGTATCGATTTGCTCAACGAGGTCTGTTCTGTCCTGGTTGCTCTTGTCGATTCTGCGCTTCAATACGAGTGCTTCAGCCGGGTCTATCTGAGGATCACGGATAATATCCTCGAAATGCCACTGTACTGTGTCAATCCAGCACTTCAGATAAAGGCAGTTCTCGATGCTACCTTCCTGATATGGATTATTGATTGGTGTATCAATGTTGTCTTTGATATGATAATCGGCTATCGCCTGATTAAATATCTTATTGGCTTTTTCTGTAAATGTCATAATGGATTTAAATGTTTAATTAATACCGTACAAAAGTAACAAAATAATCTGAAACGACCAACAAAAAAGGAAAAAAATGCCAAAAATATGCACAATTAGGGGGTGTTTGTGCACAATAATGCACTTTTTTTGCCAAAATATTTGTTTATCTCAAAAAAAAAGTGTTCCTTTGCACCCAGATTTTTAATTAGAAATTGATTTATAAACATTTTAAAAGTTACAATTATGTCAGAAATTGAAAGCAAAGTAAAGGCAATTATCGTTGATAAACTCGGTGTTGATGAGGCTGAAGTTAAGCCAGAGGCAAGCTTCACAAATGATCTTGGTGCAGATTCTTTGGATACTGTAGAGTTGATCATGGAGTTCGAGAAGGAGTTCTCTATCTCTATCCCAGACGATAAGGCTGAGAAGATTGCTACTGTAGGTGACGCTATCTCTTACATTGAGGAGAACGCTAAGTAATTTAGCAGCTAAATTATACTAAATGGAATTAAAGAGAGTTGTTGTAACAGGTCTCGGTGCTGTGACTCCAGTTGGTAATACTCCTGAGGAAACTTGGGAGAGCCTCCTTGCTGGTAAGAGCGGTGCTGCGCCTATTACTCATTTCGATACAACCCTTTTCAAGACCAAGTTCGCTTGCGAGGTTAAAGGCCTGAACATCAATGATTGGATTGATCGTAAGGAAGCTCGCAAGCTTGACCGTTATACCCAGTTGGCTATGATTGCTGCCATGCAGGGTGTAAAGGATGCTAATATCGATCTTGAGAAGGAAGACTTGAACAACGTTGGCGTTGTATTTGGTGTAGGTATCGGTGGTATCAAGACTTTCGAGGATGAGGTGAAGTACTATGGTACTCACGAGGAGAATGGTCCTAAGTTTAACCCATTCTTCATCCCTAAGATGATTGCAGATATCGCTTCAGGTCAGATTTCCATCCACTTTGGATTCCACGGACCAAACTACACTACTACATCTGCATGTGCTTCTTCAAGCAATGCATTGGCTGATGCCTTCAACCTGATTCGTTTGGGTAAGGCAAACATCATCGTTAGCGGTGGTGCAGAGGCTGCTATCTGCGCTTGTGGCGTAGGTGGTTTCAATGCTATGCATGCATTGTCAACACGTAATGATGACCCAGAGCATGCTTCACGTCCGTTCAGCGCAAGCCGTGATGGATTTATCATGGGCGAGGGTGCAGGTTGCTTGATTCTCGAGGAACTTGAGCACGCTAAGGCTCGTGGTGCGAAGATTTATGCTGAGATGGTAGGTGAGGGCGAGAGTGCCGATGCTTATCACATCACAGCATCTCATCCTGAGGGTCTTGGTGCTAAGTTCGTTATGGAGCGTGCACTTGCTGATGCCAATCTGAAGCCAGAGGACATTGACTATATCAATGTTCACGGTACATCTACCCACGTAGGTGATATTTCAGAGGCTAAGGCTATCAAGGCTGTCTTCGGTGATGCAGCTTACAAGCTCAACATCAGTTCTACCAAGTCAATGACTGGTCACCTCCTTGGTGCTGCTGGTGCAGTAGAGGCTATGGCTTGTGTTCTTAGTGTGAAGAACGATATCGTTCCTCCTACTATCAACCACGAAGAGGGTGATAATGATCCAGAGCTCGATTACAACTTGAACTTTACCTTCAACAAAGCTCAGAAGCGTGAGGTTCGTGCTGCATTGAGTAATACTTTCGGATTCGGCGGTCACAACTGCTGTGTAGTATTCAAGAAGTATGCTGAATAATTTTATAGATAGGATAAAGCTCTCTTTCCGCAAGGATAAAGAGCTTTATTTGTCTTTATATGAAATCCTCGGTTTTTATCCTCACGACATCAGCTACTACAAGATGGCGCTGTTGCACAAGAGCATCATGCACCGCAATTCTAAGGGAAAACCAGTGAACAACGAGCGGTTGGAGTTCTTGGGTGATGCGGTTTTGGATGCTGTAGTAGGAGATATCGTGTACCAGCATTTCCCTGGCAAGCGTGAGGGATTCCTTACCAATACCCGAAGCAAGCTAGTGCAGCGTGATACGCTGAATAAACTGGCACAGGAAATGGGCATCAACCAGCTGATTCTTTCTAATGGCCACAGTTCTTCTCATAACAGTTATATGGGAGGAAATGCGTTCGAAGCTTTGGTAGGTGCCATTTATCTGGACCGTGGTTACGATGCCTGCATGTATTTTATGCAGAAACGTATTCTGGCACAAATGATAAACATCGATAAGGTGGCTTATAAGGAGGTTAACTTCAAGAGCAAACTCATCGAATGGAGCCAGAAAAACCGCGTGAAGCTGGATTTCGTTATGCTAGACCAGCAAAAAGACAAGAATGGTAGCCCGATTTTCACCTATCAGGTTGTACTCGAAGGTGTTGAAGGTGGAGTAGGAAAGGGCTATTCCAAAAAGGAAAGCCAGCAGGTGGCTTCTAAGACTAGCTTGGAAAAACTGCGCAAAGAACCACAGTATATTGATGCTGTGTTCACAGCTAAGGCTAACCGCACCAAGATGGAAGAGGAACCTGTTGAAAACGTGCCTAACACAGAAGTGAAAGACGATTTCATCATCTCGCAGGATGCTGATGCAAAAAACGCACCGGTAGAGGAGAAGCACATCAATGTTTTCAAAGAGGAGGTTTTCACAGAGAAATCTGCCGAAACTGCCCAGGAAACTGAAGTGCAGGTCGAGGTGAAGGATGAAAAGAAGGAGAGTGATGAGTTCGATTTGAGCGACATCACGGCTCAGCCTAAGGAATTATCAAGAGAAGAGATTATTGCCGCTGCCGAAGCGGCTGCTTTCGGTAACGATGAGTAAACTGTATCTCTTTCCGGATAGGAAATACGATTTTATAGAAGACTCCCATAAGATGGTAAATATCGCCACTTATGGGAGTCTTTTGTGTTGTATATTTCCTTTTTGTATACTTTATCTTACCCTTTTGTATTAAAAAATAGTAAAAACTTTCTCTATATCAAAAGTTTGATTTACTTTTGCATCTACTTAAATGATATATATCTAGATATGAGTTTAACAACGATAGTAAGTAACGTCTTCAAACCTCGGCAGAAGGAGTTGGAGAAGTATGTCTATGATGCAGAACATTTGCAGCATAAAGTGCTTATGCACCTTATAAATAAAGGAAAAAATACTGAATATGGTGTCAAGCATTTATTAAATACCACCAACAGTTATGATAAATTTGCACAGAATATTCCTGTCAATACCTACGAGGAGTTGAAGGGGGATATCGACCGTATGCGTCATGGCGAAAAGGATATTCTATGGCCGGGACTGGTAAAATGGTACGCCAAGTCATCTGGCACCACCAACGATAAGAGTAAGTTTATCCCGGTTTCTCATGATGGCTTGCATGGCATTCATTATGCCGGAGGCTTTGATGCCGTAGCCTATTATCTGCGCAATAATCCGAAGAGCAGACTCTTTGATGGCAAGAGCCTTATCTTAGGTGGAAGCCATTCGCCTAACTATAATGTGTCGGATAGTCTGGTTGGTGACCTGAGCGCTATCCTCATCGAAAATATCAATCCGCTTGCCAATCTGGTGCGTGTTCCTAAGAAGTCAACCGCTCTCCTGAGCGATTTCGAAGTGAAACGCGACCTTATTGCCCGCGAAACGATGAATAAGAACGTAACCAATATCTCGGGTGTTCCTAGCTGGATGCTTAGTGTGCTGGTGCGTGTCATGGAACTTTCCGGCAAGAAGCATCTGGAAGAGGTATGGCCTAATCTGGAGGTATTCTTCCATGGCGGTATTGCCTTTACTCCTTACCGCAAGCAGTATGAACAGCTCATCACTTCGCCTAATATGCATTATATGGAGACTTATAATGCCAGCGAGGGATTCTTCGGACTGCAGGATGATCCGGCAGACCCAGCCATGTCGCTTATGATAGATTATGATGTATTCTACGAGTTTATCCCTATGGACGAATTCGGCAGCGAGAATCCTACCGTTGTGCCTCTTTGGGGTGTTGAGGTAGGCAAGAACTACGCTATGATCATCACCACTTCCTGTGGTTTGTGGCGCTATCTCATCGGCGATACGGTTCAGTTTACCAGCAAGAATCCTTATAAGTTTGTCATTACCGGCCGTACCAAGTACTTTATTAATGCATTTGGCGAGGAACTGATCATGGATAATGCCGAGAAGGGATTGGCTTATGCCTGCGAGAAGACGGGTGCTCAGGTTTCTGATTATACCGCTGCGCCGGTTTATATGGACAGTAATGCCAAGTGCCGTCACCAGTGGCTCATAGAGTTCTCTCAGGAGCCAGCCAGCCTCGATGAATTTGCCAGTCTGTTAGACCAGAAGCTGCAGGAAATCAACAGCGATTACGAGGCCAAGCGCTTTCACGACGTTACCCTCCAGCATCTGGAGATAGTGAAGGCTAAGCCGGGACTCTTCAATGAATGGCTGAAGAGCAAGGGTAAGTTAGGTGGACAGCATAAGATTCCACGCTTGAGCAACAGCCGCAAGAACATTGATGAGATGCTCATGATGAACAAATAAAACAAGCTGCATGCTTCTTCCGCCTGAAGTTGAAGTGATGCTGCGATATTAAGAAGATATAAAGAATGATTCAATTGAACGACATAAAGAGCAAGTTGAAGGCAAATTCACTGTTTCTGCCTTTCTACGTCTTAGCTTTCCTCATGTTGGTATCCTGTGCCAAGATGGGACAGCCGGATGGTGGTTGGTTCGACGAAACTCCTCCTAAGGTGATTGGAGCTTCGCCAGCCGATAAGGGCGTAAATGTGAAGCAGAAGAAGGTGAATATCTATTTCGACGAATATATCAAGGTAGATAATCCTACCGAGAAAGTGGTTGTTTCGCCTCCGCAGCTCGAAGTGCCTGAAATCAAGGCTTCGGGCAAGCATATTCAGATTTCTCTGGTAGATTCGCTCAAGCCGAATACTACCTATACCATCGACTTTTCCGATGCCATCAGCGATAATAACGAGGGCAATCCGATGGGAAACTATACCTACAGTTTCTCTACCGGCGAGGTCATCGATACGATGGAGGTGTCAGGATATGTGCTCGAATCAGAGAATCTGGAGCCTATTAAGGGTATTCTGGTAGGTCTTTACGCTGGTCATGCCGATTCAGCCTTCAAGACCAAGCCTATGCTGCGTGTAAGCCGTACCGACAGCCGTGGTCGCTTCGTCATAAAAGGTGTGGCTCCGGGCTCTTACCGCATCTATGCCCTGCAGGATATGGATGGCAACTATATGTTCAGCCAGAAAAGCGAAAAACTCGCTTTTTCTCATGATATTATCGTGCCGTCAAGCAAGCCGGATGTACGACAGGATACTACATGGATTGATTCCTTGCATATCAAGTCGATAGATCAGGTTAATTATACTCATTTCCTACCGGATAATGTAGTGCTCCGTGCCTTTACCGAACTGGTTTCCGACCGCTTCTTCCTCAAGGCAGAGCGTCAGAAGGCCAACTGCTTCTCGCTCTATTACAGTTATGGTGATTCTATCCTGCCACAGATCAAGGGCTTGAATTTTAATGAGAAAGATGCCTTTATTCTGGAAAAATCGGAGAAGAACGATACGCTTACCTATTGGCTCAAGGATACGGCGCTGGTCAACCAGGATACGCTGAATATAGAGCTTACTTACCGTATGACAGACAGTACGGGCGTGCTTCGCAACCAGACTGATACGCTCGAAATTCTTTCGAAGGAACCTTACGAAAAGCGTATGAAGGCGCAGGCTAAGGAACTGGAGAAATGGACCAAGAAGCAGGAAAAACTGAAGAAGAAGGGTGAACCTTATGATAGCGTGATGGCTGTAAAACCGCTTGATGTTCAGATGAGTGTCTCTTCTCAGCTCGATCCTGACAAGAATGTTATCTTCACCTTCAATACGCCGCTTGCCAAGGCCGATACGGCAGGCATTCATCTCTATGCCAAGCATGATACGCTATGGTATAGGGCGCCGATGGAGTTTAAGCCGCTGGGCAACCGCAAGTATATTCTGAGAGGCGAGTGGCGTCCGGACATAGAATATAGTCTGGAGGTTGATTCTGCCGCGTTCCAGGACATCTACGGACTTGTATCTAAACCTGTGAAACAGGGTTTCAAGGTCAATTCCCTGGATACTTACGGCACGCTGCTCATTAATGTAACGCACGATTTCGACAATCATCCGCTCCTCGTTCAGCTACTCAATGCGCAGGATCAGGTGGTGAAAGAAGTGAAGGCAGTGAACGGAGTAGCCGAATTCTATTATCTCAAGCCGGAGAAGTATTACATGCGTCTGATAGTAGACCGCAATGGCAACGGCAAGTGGGATACAGGCTGCTATGATAAGGATGAACAGGCAGAAGAGGTGTATTACTATCCAGACGTGATAGAATGCAAGGCTAAATGGGATTTAACCGAGAGTTGGGATCCTACGGCCCGTGAACTTTCCCGTCAGAAGCCTGGTGCCATTACCAAGCAGAAGCCTGATAAAGAAAAGAAAGTTAAGAACCAGAATGCGCAACGTGCCAAGAAACTTGGCATCGAGTACATTCCTAAATTATAAAGAGTTATGAAAACGATTAAATCATTCGGGATTGCATTATTGCTACTTCTGGTCAGCACTACGGTGTCTGCCCAGTGTACCTTCCGTAATACAGCCTTCAAGTCGGGCGAGTTCCTTACTTACAATCTGTATTACAATTGGAAGTTTGTTTGGGTTAAAGCTGGTAATGCCAGTATGTCTATCGTCCAAACCACCCGTCATGGTAAGCCTGCTTATCGCGGTTCTCTTGTTACAAGAGGCAATAAGCGTGTAGATGATATCTTTGTGCTTCGCGACACTCTGCTCTGCTACAGCGGCACCGATTTGGCGCCTATGTATTTCCGTAAGGGAGCTCACGAGGGCAAGCGCTATACGGTAGATGAGGTATTCTACAGCTATTCTGGCGGTAGGTGTCATCTCAAACAGCACCGTCAGCAGCATGATGGTAAGCATGTATGGAAGAATGCCACCTACGATGATTGTGTTTTTGACATGATGAACATCTTCCTGCGTGCCCGCAGTTTCAATCCTGCCAACTGGAAGAAGGGTTATACCGTAAAATTCCCTATTGCTGATGGAAAGAACCGCACTCCAGCTCAGATAAAGTTTGATGGTAAGGTTACCATCAAGGCAGATAATGGTGTGAAGTACCGTTGCCTGCGTCTTGCCTATATGGAGTATGAGGATCGCAAGTATAAGAGAATAGTAGATTTCTATGTAACCGATGATGAGAATCATATTCCTATCCGTTTGGATATGTTCCTCAAGTTTGGTGCTGCCAAGGCATTCCTCGTAGGAATGAAGGGTGTGAGAAATCCGGTTTCTTCTATCGTGAAATAAGATAAAACAAAGCTCTCGGTGCATGATGCATCGGGAGCTTTGTTATTAATATGGTTGTGCAAGTTGATTATTTCGGCAGCGATATGGTGAATTCCGACCATTTGTCTTCTTCGCTCTTTACGCTTATTTTGCCGCCATGGGCATTGATTACCTGCAGCACGTAGTTCAGACCGATACCGAAGCCGCCACGGGTCTTCCGGGCATCTCTTTCGTGCTCAGCAGCACGCTCAAAGCGGTTGAAGATTGTTTTCATCTCACTTCTGGCTATGCCGATACCCTCATCGTATATCTTGATATATACATTTCTGTCATTCTCGGAGGTGGAAATCTGAATATTGATTTCTTCCTTCGAGTATTTGGTGGCGTTATCTACTATATTGCTGATAGCCTCCTTCAGATATTCCTCATCTGCCAGTGCCGAAGTGGCTCCGAATAGGGTTGTGATATGAATCGGTTTTGCTGATTTCGCCTTGTATTTATCCACCACATCCTCTATCATCGCCTCCAGATCTATTTCAGCCTTCTGGATACTCAGTTTACCATGTTCCAGTTTTGAGATGGTAAGCAGGCGGTTGATGAGAGCAAGCAGATGCTGTGCCTCGTCTTCTACGATACAGAAATATTTCTCCTTCATTTCCGGCTTCTTCTCCAGTACGCCGCTGTGCAGATATTTGGTTCCCATGATGATAGAGGTGAGCGGCGACTTCATGTCGTGAACCATGGCATAGGAGAAGTCCTCGCGTAGCAGGCGAACCCTTTCCTGCTCATCGATATAGTTGATTTGGTCGATAAGGCTCAGAATAATGACCACCATGGTGAGTAGAGAAGTGAGCAGGGTGATGCGACTCTGGTAGAGTGCCGAGAAAAAGGCATGCGCCCTCACATCGGCTGCCAGACTCCAGGGATTATCGTAGCCCATCTGGTGAACGCTCATCTGGAATGAGTTGTATATCCAGAAAAGTTGCATGCACAGTACGGCTACCAGCGCCATCGTACCGAGCATTTTGGTTCTGTTTGCCTTCATAATCAGGTGGTTTTAGTATTCTTTTTCTTCTTCATCCTCTTGTATCAGCAATGGTTCTATATTCTTCTTGAGAAGATAGAATCCATAGCCCATCATGCCCAGTCCCAGGATGCATACTAGGATGGTAACCCAGTTGCTGCCCAGGTTGAACGGAACCATATTGGATATGAGATAAACCGCAAATATAACGATGGAACTTCGGGTTTTGCAGTAAAGCCAGAAACCGTATAAGGTGCATGGGAGGGCTGCCAGGACGTAAAATATCCAGAGTGCCATTCCCTCGCCCGAACCTGCTGTCAGCGTAGTTGGCATAATCATGAGCAAGTATACAAGCAGAACGACCCATTTCTTCTTTCCGCTTTTCAGAAGTTCTTCCAGAATGGCACCATAGAAAACGTAGGTTGAGATAAATGTGCCTACCAGCATCAGTGGGAGAATCTGGAAAAAGCCGAACTGGCTCATTTCTTTAGGTATAAAATGAATGCCTAAGTAGCTCATCAGGGCATAATAGGCGATGATAAAGCCCAGCATCGGCATAGAGCCGTAGAGCATGAGTTGCCATTTGCTCTCTGGCTTTACCTTGCCAAGCGTAAAACTCGAAAACTTGCCTTTATGAAAGGTAAACCAGATGATGAGTGTAGCTATCAGGGCGAAAGCTATGATGAAAGGAAACATTTCTGTTGTAGTCATATCTCCCTTGCTGTTGCCTGGCATGTGCTCACTACCTATATAGGCATAATACAGGCCAAAGCTGAAACCGCTTATCAGGATAGTGATGAAAAATTCAGCTATCAGGAGAAAGAAGTATAGTATCGCTTTTAACATATATGTTTGTCTTTAATAATCTGTTTTCATTCCGTATAGAGATGATTCGTTTTACTGATTTTCTGAGGCTTGAGATGCGTCTATTCTGCGATGAGTTTGAATCCCACACCTCTGATGGTTTTCAGTTCTACGCCCGGTTCGTCTTCCAGCGCTGTGCGGATTTTCTTGATGAATACATCCAAACTTCTGGAAGCAAAATAGTCTTTGTCTTCCACGTCCCAGAACCGGCTCAATACGGCTTCGCGGCGCACCACCTCGTTTTTGTTTACTGCCAGCAGTTCCAGAATCTTTGCCTCTCGTGCGGTGAGCATTTTCTGTTTACCATCTTGCGTATCTTTCAGAGTAGCATGGTCGGCATCTAGAATGTATTTACCCAGTTTTATCTGGTTGCTGGCGTTTTCGCTGCGGGCTCCGGCTTTCAGTTGGAGCAGGCTATGTATATGAGCATCAAGCTCTTCCGGAATAAACGGCTTCTTCACATAGTTGTTGGCCCCAGCGGCATAACCTGCCTTCAGGTCTTTCGGCGAGGTGAGTCCGGTGGTAAACAGAATTATGGTTTTTCCGTCAACCTCGCGTATTTTCTTCACCATTTCTATTCCGTCCATGATGGGCATGTCGATATCAGATACGATAACATCGGGCTGAAAGTCTTGCCACACTTTCAGTCCTTCCTTGCCGTTTACGGCGGTTTTCACCTCATATCCTCCGATGATATCTTCGAAGCAACTTTTCTCCATATAGGCGAGGTTTTCATCATCCTCTACCAGGAGTAGTTTAGTATTTGCCATAATCTTTTCAGTTTTTGATGATTACAGTTGCAAAGATACATTTTTTTTGTGAAAGAGCCATATAAAGAGGTGGAGATTAACTTAAAGATAACATTCATTCCTGAACTTTTGAAGGCACTATGGATTAGGAACGGGGAGTGATTAGGAGCGGGTATAAATTAGGCACGGATTACGCGGATCCGTGCCTAAATAATTATTGCTTGTCCGAGTCGATGAGGGCGAGTAGATGCTCTACTGCCACCTCCTGCGGAATATTCTTTTCTACGCAAACCTGCTTGCGGTAGAGGCTTACTCGGTTAGGACCGGCACCTACGTAGCCGTAATCGGCATCCGCCATTTCGCCTGGACCATTCACGATACAGCCCATGATACCTATCTTCAGACCCTTGAGATGCTTGGTTGCCTCCTTGATCTTGGCGATGGTTTCACGAAGATCGTAGAGGGTTCTGCCGCATCCCGGACAACTGATATACTCGGTCTTGCTGGTGCGCAGACGGGCTGCCTGAAGTATTCCGAAAGCGGTTTCATCTATTGTCTGGGCAGGGATGTCTCCATTGTTCATCAGCCAGATACCATCGGTCAGACCATCAATCATCAAGGCGCCCATATCGGCAGCAGCCTCCAGTTGGAAGTCGCTCTTCTCCTCCTTGCCGTGCTGGTACATCTCGGCGAAAACCACAGGGTTCTTCAAGCCGGCATTCATCATCTCGTGAACCAATGCACGCTGGTCGCCCAGACGGTTCTGATGGTTGCTTACGCAGATAACCACCACCTCAGGATGAGCCTTCAGACAGGCGATATATTCCTCGGCAGGTGTACCATACTGCAGGGTGAGGAACTTCACGTCTGCCTTGATGCTGGCGATGAGCGGCATTGCCATGGCAGGGAAGATAGGGTAGAGTTTGGCACCAGTAGTCTCTGGCTTGCTGTTCAGCGTCTCGTAAACGTTGTAATCTACGATGTAGTTCTGACCTAGCACAAACTGCTTAGGCATTTTGCCACCGATGTAGATATAGTCTGGAGTAGCATCCTTGTTCTCACAAGCGGTGCTCTCGCCGTTGATTCGGTTGCTGATAACCACCGGAACGTTGCTGCCGCCGATATTGCCTACAGCCACGGTTTCGCGGCGGGTAGGGCGCAGCCAGTCGAATGAAGGACAAGCTGTGGCAGGAATCATCAGATGCCCCTTCTTCTTGCCGATGTAATCTACCAGATGGCGTGCCACAGGAATCTCTGCAGCCGGTTCCTCGCTCAGGCTTACACGAACGGTATCGCCGATGCCATCAGCCAGCAGGGCACCGATACCTACGGCACTCTTGATTCTGCCATCTTCGCCTTCGCCGGCTTCGGTTACGCCGAGGTGGAGTGGGTAGTTCATGCCTTCCTTCTCCATTTCTTCTACCAGGAGGCGCATGGAGCGAACCATCACAACGGTATTGGATGACTTGATGCTGATAACCACATCGTGGAAATTCTCCTTCTTGCAGATGCGCAGGAACTCGAGACAGCTCTCTACGATGCCCTCTGGCGTATCGCCGTAGCGGTTACGGATGCGGTCGGAGAGTGAACCATGATTCACACCGATGCGGATGGCAGTATGATGCTCCTTGCAGATGTTGAGGAAAGGTACGAAGCGATCCTCAATCTTCTGAAGTTCGTGGGCATACTCCTCGTCGGTATATTCCTGCTTGATGAACTTGCGGGCAGGATCCACGTAGTTGCCCGGATTGACGCGCACTTTCTCACAATAGAGAGCAGCCACATCGGCAACGTTAGGATTGAAGTGAACATCGGCTACGAGCGGAGTCTGATAGCCGTCGGCACGGATGCCGGCATTGATGTTTTTCATGTTCTCTGCCTCGCGGGAACCCTGAGTGGTGAAGCGCACCAGTTCGCCACCAGCCTTGATAATCTCCTCAGCCTGTCGCACGCAAGCCTCGGTATCATTGGTGTTGGTGGTGGTCATCGACTGGATGCGGATAGGATTATCGCCACCCAGGTCGATGGCTCCGATATGTGCCACAGAAGAGGCACGGCGGGTATAATTGAATAAATCTACCATAATATATAAGATAAGATATGCCCCAAAAGAATGGGGCATATCACATATTAGATTAATTACACTTGAAGTCGTATTTCACCTCAGCCAGGTCCTTGTTGGCCTTCTCGATCTTGGCACCGAGACCCGCCTTCCAAGCCTCTACCTTCTGAGCCACTTCCTCGTCGGCAAGGGCAATCATTTCAGCAGCGAGGATGGCAGCGTTCTGAGCCGCATTCACACCAACAGTAGCTACAGGAATGCCAGGAGGCATCTGGATGATGCTGAGCATGGCATCAAGACCATCGAACATACCCTTGATAGGCACGCCGATTACTGGCAGAGGAGTAGATGCTGCGATAACACCAGGAAGGGCGGCAGCCATACCGGCAGCAGCGATGATAACCTTCACGCCACGCTCCTTGGCTCCCTTGGCGAATGACTCTACTGCATCTGGAGTGCGGTGAGCAGAGAGGGCATTAACCTCGAAAGGAATCTGGTTGTCGTTCAACCACTTACATGCTTTTTCCATAACAGGCAGATCGCTTGTACTGCCCATAATAATGCTTACTAATGGTTTCATTTCTTCTTATATTTTATTATAAACTTTATATTACTAATATAGCACAGGCGGTGCCTATCAGGAATCCTGCAACTACCTGTGACAGCGTATGTTGTCGGAGTATCATGCGGGCACTTCCTACTGCGCCTGCCATCATCAGCACAAGGCAGAGCCACCACAGCGGATTGAAATTGAAGGCTACAGAATAAGACACCAGAGCTCCTGCCACACCTCCGATGGCTGCCGTATGGGTGCTGATCTTCCACCATACATTGATGAAGGCGCAAATCATCTGTATCGCCAGCGCTACCACTACGATGATACTGATGACGCGAGGCGTATTGCGGTATTCCATCCAGAAAAAACAGCCGAAGTAACATACGATAGAGAGGATGTAAGGCACAATACGACGCTCCTTCTTGCCCAGCTCACGCGAGGTCCAGCCTTGAACCATGCGGTAGAGGTGGATGAGTAGCGATGGAGCTACGACGGTCAGGAGGTAGACCATGCCCAGCATCACCAGTTTGTATCCTATCGGTAACAGCGACATATAACTGAAGATGAACAGAGCAATCAGTCCTACCATCGGCAGATAGAAGGGCGTGAAGATCATGCTCATGATGCGTGCTGTCAATATGATATTCTTCTCTTTCATAACACTAATAACGTATATATTCTTTTTATCTCTCAAATATTTTGTGGTGGGCCCCGGTTTCTTCCTGACTCATACCACTATCTTATTTCCTGAGTCGTGCCACCGGTATGCCCAGTTGCTCCCTATATTTTGCCACCGTACGTCGTGCGATAGGGAATCCCTTCTCCTTCAGCAGTTTGGCGAGTGCATCATCGCTGATCGGCTTTTTCTTGTCTTCTTTCTCGATGATGTCGTGCAGGGCAATCTTGATTTTGCGGGTAGACATCTCTTCGCCGTCTTCAGTGGTGTAGCTGTCTGTGAAGAAGAACTTCAGCGGGAAGGTGCCCCATTTAGTCTGGGCATACTTCACGTTGCTCACTCTCGAGATGGTACTGATGTCCAGTCCCGTGCGTTCTGCTACATCCTTCAGGATCATCGGTTTCAGGTCAGCCTCGTCTCCATCCAGGAAGAACTGCCGCTGTATGTCGATAATTGCCTTCATGGTGACGATGAGGGTATGTCTTCTCTGCTTGATGGCTTCGATGAATCCCTGTGCCTTGTCCACCTTTTCCTTGGCGTAGAGCAGGGCTTCCTTGTCGCTCCGGCTCATCTTGTCTTTATGCTTCCTGTAGGTGTCAATCATGTCGGTGAATGATGGCGAAACCGTCAGTTGCGGAATGTTGCCACGGTTCAGCGAGAATGTAATCGTTCCGTCGTCATTGGTGTCGATGATGAAGTCGGGGGTTATCTGCTGCATGTTTCTTCCCTCTGTTTCGCCCATCGATGCGCCCGGTTTCGGGTTCAGCTTTCTGATTTCTGCCTGCAGGGTTTCTACCTGTGTATCGTTCAGTTCCAGTCCTGCCTTGATCTTGTCCCAATGTTTCTTGGTAAACTCGTCAAAATAGTCGGTAAACACCTCTTCCATCGTCTTGCGGAGCACACCTCTCGGCAGTCTCTTAACCTGCAGCAGGAGGCATTCCTGCAGACTTCTTCCTCCTACACCGGCTGGGTCGAAGGTCTGTAGAATGTGGAGCACGTGCTCGATGTCTTTTTCCGTAACATCGATGTTGTGATAGATAGCGAGTTCATCGCAGATGCTGTCCAGGTCCTTGCGGAGCAGTCCGTCGTCATCCAGTGAACCTATGAGATATTCCATTACTTCCTTCTCCTTGTCGCTGAGCGGCTGCATGTCCATCTGTTCCTTCAGCTTATCATAGAAAGAGGTGGTGTCGCCGTAAACCATTTCTTCGTAGTCAGCGCTGTCCTGGTTGTTGTATCTGTCTGTATTGTAGTCAGGCATCTGGTCGTCTTTTCCGATGCTTTCCAGTGCCTGGTCCAGTTCGTCTTTTCTTTCTTCTTTTTCAGATTCAGCCTCGTAGGCATCCTCATCGCTGCTGTTGTCGTACTCATCATCTGCGGGCGAATCATCATTGGCGACATTCTCGTTGAGCATGTCGTCTGGGTTCTCGCTTTCCAGAGCGGGATTATCGTCCAGTTCTGCATTGATACTGTCTTCCAGTTCCGTGAGCGGCATTTCCAACAGTTTCACCTGCAGCATTTGCTGGGCTGAAAGTCTTTGAAGTTGCTGTAACTTCTGTGCCTGTGTCTGTATGAGTTTTTGAGCCATAATTACTTAAAGTATTCTTTTAGTTCGTTGGCAAGCTGGTAAAGCTTGTCTGGATTTCCGTTTCCGTATTGGTGCCAGATGTCGCTGCATGCTTCTAGCAGCGGGTGTATCAGCACATCTTCGCGGTTGAGATAGGGGTCGCAGTACATGAATACGCCCATCGCCTCGGCAATGACCTTCGGTGATGTCCTGATGAGTTTTCCCAGGTCGATGATTTCCGGTGTTTCCGGCACCATGGTGATTGGTGTGAGCTGGAAGTAGAGATCGAGGATGATGATGAGTTTCACGGGGGTGAGCGATGGTTCACTTTCCAGTGGTTCCCAGTTTTTCTCGAATGTTTCCTTCACTTCCACTCCCTCGAAGAACTGTATGGCGTTTCCGCAGCCGTTCATCTGCCTGATGCGCTGTATATCGCGCTTCAGTTTCTGTGGCTTATCGGCATACTTCTCCCATAGTCGCTTGATTCTCGGAGTCACCATTCTGAGTTTGAACATCTGTTCGTGCAGAAACTCAGGTGGAATATGCAGTTCCAGGCTCAAGTCGACCATCCCTTTCGAATAGAGAGGTTTCACGCCCATGGGCTTCTTCTGGTACAGCTGCAACAGCAGGAGCCAGTATTCTTCGTTCCAAAGAGGATGTCTTGCCATAATTTCCTATCTTTATATATCTTCTGCAAAATTACGACTTTTCGTTGGTAAAACAAAATAATTTGGCGGTTATTTTCAGAAAAAATAAAGAGCGCAACTTCGAATGATTTCGAAATTGCGCTCTTCTAATACGATATTCCCAAATTTCTCATAACTCAAGGGCTTTTTGTTACCCTTTCCATTACGAAGCCCGAAGCAGCAATTCTGCTCAGGCGTCATCTTTGGTTATCCCATACATTTGATCTTTTTACCTTCAACTCACCTGTTGAATTATCCTGTTGTCCTTGAATAAACAATCTTTAAATTTACCTTTAAACTAAAACCTAATAAAAAAACAACTAACAATCTTAAACCTAAAAACCTAATAACCTAAACTTTTTGTCGTCCTTGAATAAACAATCTTTTCTTTACCTTAACTAATACCGTTTCTCTGAATAAACAATCTTAAATTTACCTTTAAACTAACTAATAACCTAAAACAACTAACAATCTTAACCTAAAAACCTAATAACCTTTTTGTCTTATTGACGATGCAAAGGTACGACGATTTTCCGAACCCACCAAATGTTTTAAGAGAAAATCACATAAAAAAGCCTCTTTTTTGATATAAATCAACTATGTGTGTGCGCACACACGTGCTATTTAACAGCTATTTGATGTATGTCAACCATTTTAACACATTTCTTATGTCTGAAGCCTGTTTGGGAGCTTATACCTTATTATATATGCATCTTCATTATATATGCATCTTCGCTCATGAACACGGCGATGGTCTTGAGGCGCAGATAGTCTTCCGATAGGTAGATGATTCCCTTGTTGCCCCAGTTCTTGCCCCATGAATTGCGGCAGACGTAGAATCTCTGCTTGCCTTTCATGAAGGTACCTATGATTTCCATCACATGATCATCGGTGGTGCGAAGCTGTTCAAACTCCTTCTGTCGCGATGCCTGGGTCACGGGGCGTTCCATCGGCTGTATGTCTACACAGTTCTTCCTTGGTTCCTTGAAGCCAGGTTCGCTGATGTCACCTTCCCAGCATACCGGGTGTCCTTTTTCTACCGCCTTCCTGATGTGGAGCATCAGCTCGTCGAGCGGAAGGTTCAGATAGGCATCGTGCATCCGGTTATCGGGAATCTCGAGCGCAAAGTATTCTCTGTAAGGATGATGCGAGAAACTGGTGAGCGATACATACTCCTCGGGATAGCATACGCTGTGGGCAAACTCTTGAGGGGTATATTCGGCACCCAGCATGTGTACGGCCTTGGCAGGCATGTAGCCTATTTCTGCGTCAAACAGGTCGTTCAGTTCCTCCTTGAGCTGGCTGATGCCCGCTTTCTGCGAGATGGCGCCATCGCACAGTTTCTGCACCTTGCGGCAGAGCACCTTGTAGTTCACGTGCTTCGGATCTTCATAGCTGTCGTAAGGTTGTGCACCATACTTATCTATATAATGTATCAGCATCGGGGCAGTACCGCGCAGGCTGATGTTCTTCTTTCCCTGTGCAAAGTAATATTCCAGTGCCTGTTCTTCCAGCATCATGCGGGCTATGTAGGCGATGGAGAGATTCACGGAATCCCCCTTCATGATGTGCTCGCTTTCGATGGTGGCAAGCATGCCGTATGCCCAGCAGAGTTCGCTGTTGCCCTGGTCCTTGACGGGCGTAGTACTGATCAGGTGGATATGCTCCGGAAGATAATCCTCGCCTCCACCTGTCTCTGAGATACCGCCTCGCTGCTGTCTGTATCCGCAACCGGCGAATACAAGCAGAGCGAGTCCTATGGTTATAATGTTCTTTCTTTCCATGCCGCAAAAATACAAAAAAGATTTTAATCTGTGGCATTAATCTTTCTTAAAACACCATGGGTTATTAAAATTTCTTGTCATAGCCTGATGCTGGAATCTTCGGCTGGTCAATCGTGAACGACATGTTGTTGGCAGGGTAGGTGTAGAGCGGACCGGTATAGGTAGTCTTCTTTCCGATGACCAGGTGTACGTTGTCAAAGCTGACGGTCTTGATAACTTTTTCTTCCTTGTCTTTTGCCGTAGCTGTTATATGGATGTCCGTTATATCTTTGTCGGTCAGAAGGGTGTAGAGTGTATAGTAAATGATTCTTTCCTGGTGTTCTTTGGCTACTAAAGAAAAGTTTCGGGTGATGGTAGCCTTTTCTTTGCAGAATCCGGTAGAAGGATTGAACACCGTGCCGCAGCTTCCGCTTATCGTGATTTCCTGAGTCTTGGTAGTCAGGGGCATGATGTCGGTAGCACGCAGTTCAAAACAGCTGACGGCACGTTTCAGCGAAACATTCTGTGTTACGGCTTTGCTGCCCGATTCCACCTTGATATCCTGCAGGGTATACGCCATATCGCGTACAATATTGTTGGCAAAGGTCATTTCATACCTTGATTTTACTTCGATTCGTTCTTCCTGCTGCAAATCAGTTTTTGCTGCTACGGCAACGAGCGTGTATTCTCCTGCCGGCACCTGCAGGCTGACGTTTCCGAATTTGTCATCCCAGTTTTCCTGTCTTACGGTATAGCCGGCAGTAGTTTCATCTCCTTTCGGAATGAGACATACTTGCAAATCTGTGTAGAGTTTTGCATCCTTGAGCGATTGCTTGCTCCCGTCGGCTCTCGTTCTGGCAAGATTGCTCTCTTCATCCTGACCGATAGGCACAATGGAGCTTTCGAAGAAGCAGAATCTTACTTCTTGGTTCTTGACTTGTGGTGTTGTTTCAAGCATCACGTTTTCTTGTGTGCAACTAACCGTTGTGGTCATTGCCAGGAACAGAATCATTCCTGAGGTAAAAGCTTTCTTCATACGCTTTCACTTTTTGATTAATAATACCAGCCGTAAGACTGGATAGGATTCATATAAAAAGAAGAATATCCTAGGGATATATTCTTATTTATAGGCAAATATAGACAAATAATCATGATTGATTTGTCAATATAATCGAATTTATGTCATTTTTTCTCCATTTTTCTGTGTTTTGTCTTCATTTTGGTGTAACTTTGTACCCGAAAAAAGATAATTGCATTCATGAATACAAAGATAAACGAATTTGAAGTGATGGCACCAGTGGGCTCACGCGAGTCACTGGCTGCTGCCATACAGGCTGGTGCCGACTCCGTATACTTTGGTATCGGCAAGTTGAACATGCGTTCCCATTCAGCCAACCATTTTACTATCGATGATTTGCGTGAGATTGCTGCCACCTGCAACGAGCATGGTATCAAGACCTATCTCACCGTCAATACAGTCATCTACGATAACGACATCCCAACGATGAAGGAAATCATCGATGCTGCCAAGGAGGCAGGCATCTCTGCCGTCATCGCCAGCGATGTGGCTGTAATGAGCTATTGCAATGAAGTGGGCGAGGAGGTTCATTTATCCACACAGTTAAATATCTCAAACACAGAGGCTTTGAAGTTTTATGCACGCTTTGCTGATGTTTCCGTACTGGCACGTGAATTGAACATGGACCAGGTGAAGCACATCCATGAGCAGATAGAGCAGCAGAACATCTGCGGACCTATGGGCAAGCAGATCCGCATCGAAATGTTCTGTCATGGTGCTCTGTGCATGGCTGTATCGGGCAAGTGCTACATGAGTCTCGCTAATGCCAACCGCTCTGCCAACCGTGGCGAGTGTGTGCAGATCTGCCGCCGCAGCTATACTGTTACAGATAATGAAACCGGCAACCAGCTTGAAATCGACAACAAGTATGTGATGAGTCCGAAGGACCTGAAGACCATCCGCTTCATCGACCGCATGATGGATGCCGGTGTGCGCGTCTTCAAGATTGAAGGCCGTGCCCGTGGTCCTGAATACGTATATACCGTAGTGAAATGTTATAAGGAGGCGATAGCTGCCGTGCTCGACGGAACCTTTACCGAGGAGAAGAAGGATGAGTGGGATGAGAAACTCGCCACCGTCTTCAACCGTGGTTTCTGGGATGGTTATTACCAGGGTCAGACTCTCGGTGAATGGAACAAGCATTACGGTTCCGTAGCTACCGAGAAGAAGGTGCTAGTGGGCAAGGTGATGAAATATTTCTCTAAGTTGGGTGTGGCAGAAGTAGCCGTAGAGGCATCTACCTTCGACAAGGGCGAGAAACTGCTGATTACGGGTAACACCACTGGTGTGATGTATCTTCATGCCGATGAAATCCGCTACGACCTGAAACCGGTAGAGACAGCGCAGCAGGGCTGGAGAGTTTCCATCCCTGTACCAGATAAGGTACGCCCTAACGACAAGCTCTATAAGTTGATTACAGTAAACGAAATTAAAGAAATAAAATAATGGCAACAATTAATGAATTGCAGGATGAAGTAGTAGAGGAGTTTCAGGATTTCACCGACTGGATGGACAAGTATCAGATGCTCATTGACTTGGGCAACGAGTTGGCTCCTCTCGATGAGAAATACAAGAACGAGCAGAACCTTATCGACGGCTGTCAGAGCCGCGTATGGTTGCAATGCGATTATGTAGATGGCAAGCTCGTATTCACTGCCGATAGCGATGCGCTCATCGTAAAGGGCATCATCGCCCTCCTCATCCGTGTGTTGAGCGGTCATACCCCAACCGAGATTATGGATGCCGACCTCTATTTCGTAGAGAAAATTGGTCTGAAAGACCATTTGAGTCCAACCCGCAGCAATGGTCTTCTGGCGATGATCAAGCAGATTCGCATGTACGCCCTTGCCTACAAGACCAAAGAGGCAGAGGCTTAACCGCCTCTGATTATATTATATATAATAAGGTATATTATAATGCGCAAATTAAGAACGATAGAGATGAACCGCCTCACCCTGGAGGAATTCAAGGAAGCCGAGAAGCTGCCCCTGATAGTGGTCCTGGATGATGTGCGTTCATTATATAATGTAGGAAGTGTTTTCCGCTCCTGTGATGCCTTCCGTGTAGAGGCGGTGTATCTCTGCGGAATCACCGCCACCCCTCCCAATGTCGAGATTCATAAGACGGCATTGGGTGGCGAAGACAGCGTGGATTGGGAATACTTCAAGACTACCGAAGAGGCGGTAGAGAAGTTGAAGCAGAAAGGCTACTTTGTATATAGCATCGAGCAGGTAGAAGGCTCCACCAAGCTCCAGAACCTGCCTGAGGCTCACCCTTCCCTCTCCAAAGGCTACGCCGTGATTTTCGGTAACGAGGTGAAGGGAGTCAAGCAGAACATCGTGGATATGAGTGATGGCTGTCTGGAGATTCCCCAGTTCGGTACCAAGCATTCCCTGAATGTCAGTGTCACCGCCGGTATTGTAGTCTGGGAGTTTGCCAAACTCCTGAAACTATAAGTTGAGTTCGTGCCAAACTTGCGTTTTTTGCCAAGTTTGGCACGAACTCATTTGGTAATACAATGTGTAAAAATCCCCCAATGAGGGATAAAAATGATTAAATTTATCCCTCAATGAGGGAACTTTTCGAAAGAATTCATCCCTCATTGAGGGATTATTTGTATCTTTGCTGCAGTTTTAAACGATATTCATCTAAAAGAGCAAGATATGATAGACAATAAACTTTATGAATACATGGCGGAGTTATTGAAACGCACTCCGCTTGATTTCATCAGATATAAATATGATGAAATCAACTGGAATGGACGATTAGTAGGTATCGTTGGTCCGCGAGGTGTTGGAAAATCCACCATGATACTTCAGCGCATCAAGCTGTCTAAGGAAGGCCATCACCTGTATGTGTCTGCCGACAACATCTATTTTTCAAATCATTCCTTGATTGACTTTGCTGACGAGTTTATCAAGGAGGGTGGTACACATCTTTATATAGATGAAATTCACAAGTATGCCGGTTGGAGCAGAGAACTGAAGCAAATTTACGACATGCACCCATCCCTGAACCTTATCTTTACCGGTTCATCGGTCTTGGATATCAAGAAGGGCGAAGCTGATCTGAGTCGTCGGGCGCTGATGTATATGATGCAAGGCTTGTCGTTCAGGGAATACCTGCAACTTTTTGAAGGCATCAAGATCAGAGTTTTCAGTCTCGACGAAATACTCAATCACCAGGTAGAGATTCCGGGGTTAGACCATCCATTGCCTGTTTTCAGAGCGTACCTCGACCATGGCTATTACCCATTTGCCATAGAGGGAGATTTTACGCAAAGAATGCTGCAGGTGATAGACCAGACGGTAGAAGTTGACATTCCGCAATATGCTGATATGAAAGCTTCAACAGCACGCAAACTGAAGCGTATGCTCGTCATTCTTTCCGGGTTGGCTCCCTACAAGCCAAGCGTAGAGAACCTTGCCACGGAAATCGGGGTAAGTAAGAACAACGTGCCTGATTATCTCGTCTATCTGGAGCGTGCCGGAATGATTGGTCTGCTCAGAGATGATACTTCGGGAATGCGCAATCTGGGGAAGGTGGAAAAAGTTTATGTCGATAACCCAAGTCTGATGTCAGTACTCACCTCTAATCCCAACATAGGAAACATAAGGGAAACTTTCTTCTACAATCAGATGAGAGAAAAACAAGACGTTACTTCCTCCAGGGTTTCCGACTTTACCATTGGTGACTATACCTTTGAGATTGGCGGAAGGAAGAAAGGTAAAAAGCAGATAGAGGATGTAAAAAACGGACGTATCGTAAAAGACGATATAGAGACGGGGCATGGAATCATCATCCCTCTCTGGTACTTCGGCATGAATTATTAGAGTCGTGAACTTTCGCATGTGGTTTAAGTACGGGCTGAAGGTCCAAAAGCTCCAGAAGCAGCACGCCCTTTCAGGGCGTATGGGGCTTACATGCGAAACTTCAGTAACGAATTAATCTATATAATATAAATATTAAACAAATGGTATCAAAAATCCCAGAATCGCTCTTCCATGCGGTTCTGGGATTTATTATGGTGATATTTATCATCAATATCTCCGCTATTATATTTTTTATGTATTGTTCAGATTCTTAATGATTTCCAAAGGTAGCTGGGTAGCTTTGGCAACCTGTTCGGCAGAAAGTCCCATTGCCAGCAAACGTTGTGCTGTTTCTGTGTTGGCCTCATGCTTGCCTTCAGCTCTACCTTTCTCCATACCTTTCGCCATACATATTTTCCTCCCCAGTTCTATACCCTCCGCAAGACCTTCTTGCTTCGCCGTATCAATGCAGTTCTTGATATCCCGATATGCCATCTTACTTGCTTCATACTCCCTCATTTCCTGCGGAGTAAACTTGGCTATTTCGGCTTCCTCGAAGAGGCGGTCGAAAACCTTGTCGCACAACTCCTTTGGGCGTTGGGTAAGTTTATAGAGGTTCTTCAGCGCATAAAGCCACTTCTCGTAGAGCGTTTCCAATTCTCCTAGTGTCTTATTGAATTTAGCTAGTACTACATAGATAAACTCCTGCTTGTCGTAGGAAATCTTGTGGGTAGCGGTATTGCACAACTGTACATGATGGCGGGTTTTCTCCTTGTCGAAGGCATCCTCATACATGTTGAAATTGAGCAGCGCAACAGTATAGACATGATTGATCTTGAAATCCCAGTCGTTCCCCTTGGGTGCCTGTTCACGGATAGGGAAGGTTGAGTAGAAGAGGGAGCGGTCCTTGAAATACGCCTGATAAGCATTCTGCATTTCAACGATGAACTTCTCGTCGTTTTCGCCCTCACAATATACATCGAAGATGTCTTTGCGGTCGGTATAGCCATCTCCCACGTGCTCCGGGTTCAGATACGACACGTCCATCACAACCTGTCTGCCATTAAACAAGCTGTTGAGGAAGCAAATGAGCAAATCCTTGTTCATTGCTGTTCCGAAAATTCGCTTGAAACCGAAGTCGGTCAGCAAGCTGATATATCTTTCTTCTACCTGCTTCATAATCATCTGTATTAAAAATCCATGCCGCAAAGTTACGGTTTTATTTTCAAACCCGCAAGAGATTTCAGTGAAAAGTTTATGAAAAAGTAAGAGATTGCGTTTCTTATGTGATAGGACAAGGGTCTATATGCCACGATGACAAGTGGTGTATAGACCCTTGATTATATGGAGATTTTCGTAATCTACATCTCCGCTATTCTGTATTTATGATATGGCGGATGGCATGCAGGCGGTAACAATGCCGTTTACAACCCTTTGGGGATATGATACGGATGCTGACAGAGTCGGAATTTATGTGTTTTATGTTGTTTTCTTCACGAATAATTTGGTAGTTACAAATAAACAGTGTATCTTTGCAGCAGAAATGCTGCACTCGGTAATTTGAGAACAAATTTTCATTGTGCCTGTTTGCATTATCAATAAATCAAATAACAAAAATTCTGCTTATGGGAAAGATAGTAGATAAAACAGAGACTAAGATAGTTACGCTTGATGGAGTTGAGATTATCAAGCAGGTAACGAAGGTACTTATGCCTAATGGTAAGTACCGATATCCTACTGTGTATTTTACTGTTAACGATGATGTCAAGGCTCTGACAACAGAACAATTAGACAAAATCCGCATCCCTGTCTACAAACAGTTAATTTGAAATTAATATGGAAGAAAGTGAAGGTTATCCCTTCGTCTTTCAAATGATAGACAGGGATAGTGCAGATGAATGGCTGATTGAAACTTTGCAGTATAGATTCAAGTCAGCTAAATCTCATCATTCTTATATTGTAAGAGTTGAGCGTTATCAGGAACATGCTTATTGCGTGAAGTTCTTTGATAAGGCCAATATGAATAGTAAATTGAAATTTAGTCTTCGTACTAACACTTTTGAGCCAAGAATCATTTTCTATACATTGTTCCATATTATGCTTGATGTATTGAAAAGAGATAGCAAAGCCTCATTCTTCTTTGTTGGTGCAGAAGATGAAAATGATGAATTAGGAATGGCGACAAGACGATTTCGTGTATATAAGAAATTCACTACGTCTGTGGTATCTGAAAGATTATTCAAGCATTATGCAATAGAAAATGAGTCTTTGTATATTCTGATTAATAAGAACAGTTGTTCTGATTGTGATGATTTAGCCAAAAGAATTACTGTTGCAGTAAAAAAACTATTCTCTCGTCATTAAAACATAATTAGGTTAACAGTATATATCTGATTACGGGAAACGACAAGGGTCTATATGCCACGATGAAAAGGTGGCGTATAGACCCTTGATTATATGGAGATATTCGTAATCTACGGGGGGTGTAAATTAAACTGTGTCAAGGCTTGTTCTTAACTTTCATTCCCACTCCCTGCTGGGGGCATGCCCCCAGCAGGGAAGCCTTTTCGGCTGCAAAGTTACATAATTTTAAATCT
>NZ_JANDWX010000032.1:0-34990 GCF_024330485.1 Segatella copri
GGAATGCCCCATCATCTTGGCGATGCTTTCCATTGATATGCCCGAAGTAACCATGTTTACTCCGAATGTATGTCTTGCAACGTGTGCGGTAAGGTTCTCATTTATACCCAAAGCCACACCGAGTGAATGAAATTCAAACCACATGGAATCACGTGAAGAAAGAGGGAAAACAGGTTTGCTATCATCCGCTGTATTGTATAGCGACATTATTTGTTCAGCTATCGGGTGCAAGGGAATGAACGCTTCGTTGTTGGTCTTTGCTCTTTTCTCACGGATGTATTTTCTACCGTCTGCCGTCATCCCGATATGGTGTGGATACAGGTTACGCAAATCGACATAAGCCAAACCTGTAAGGCTGGAGAAAACAAACATTCTTCGTGCCAACTCCAAAGCCTTATCCTCCATAGGAGTCTCCATAATGAGCAGCAAGTCATTTCTGGATATATGTCTACGCTTTGGTGAGCCTTTCTTTTCATATCCGACATCTTCCAATGGATTGAATTTCAGCAGACCTCTGTCAACAGCTATATAAACCAAGCGTTGCAACCAACAAAGATTATGGTTCGTATTGGATGCACTATACCCTTTGCCAATCAAGAACAACTTATAAGATTTGCCAAATTCCTCAGTCAAATCTTCAAATGCAATGTCATTCATTCCTCGTAACCCGATGAACTCTCGCAAGTTGAGCTGCGATGTCTTTGATTGGCGATAAGAAGATGTTGAGTTAATACGGATGGAGCGCAGCCTAAGGCGTTCACGCTCCTCCTCGCCAGTGGCAAGCAATGTCATCGGGATAGTATTTGCATCAACAATAACATTCTTCAGAATCTCGGCGGTAACGATGCCCTTTTCCTTTGTTGCCTGCTCGTAGGCTTCGTCAATTCTTAGTCTGAACGCTTGCAGTTGTCCGTTCACTCTTGCATTCTTGGCTTCACCTTTTTTCGTGTCCCATTCTTCGGGAGCACAGTAAAGACCTGTTGCTATGGCTGACACTTTGCCGTCAATCGTGATACGGCAAAATATAGATGTGGTTCCGTCTGCCTTTACTCTGCCACGGTTGATATAATAAAACTGCTTGTATGTACTTCTCATTGTTATGTTCCTTTCTTATTTTGTGATAATATTACAGGACAAACTTGAAGTCCTTGTTGGCTTCGATGAACTTGTCCATATCCTCAAATAGCTTTTTCGGAGTGACACGTGCATAGATTTGCGTGGTCTGAATGTTGTTGTGACCAAGCATTCTGCTGATAGTCTCTATCGGAACACCTTCTTCGAGCGTGACGAGCGATGCGAAACTGTGCCGTCCAACATGATAGACCAAATCCATACTTATGCCAGATAGTACTCGGAGACTTTTCATGTTACCTCTTAGCACTCGAAATTCCTGTGGTGGTAAAAGAGTAGGTCTTGTCGGGTCTTTGTATTTCTTCAACATGGC
The DNA here is from genome assembly GCF_024330485.1 of Segatella copri. Lineage (GTDB taxonomy): Bacteria > Bacteroidota > Bacteroidia > Bacteroidales > Bacteroidaceae > Prevotella > Prevotella copri_L. The sequence goes on from NZ_JANDWX010000032.1 coordinate 1,445, forward strand.
AAGCGCCTCTGGCAGTAACTTCACACGTGCAAGCATCTTGTTCTTCTTTCTGTGGTATTTCAGCCAAAGGCTGCCCTCCTCATCACGAAAGATGTTTTCTTCCGTGATAGAAACAGTATCGGCATAAGCCGTGCCTGTATAGCAGGCGAAAAGAAAAAGGTCACGGGTCAAAGCCAACGATTTTCTTCGCTCTGGTATTTCGAGGTCACGAATTTTCAGGAAGTCCTCACGTGTCAATGCCTTTGGTGGATTCTCTTTCTTTTGAGGTAGCTTGAAGTGCATGAAATGATAACGCTCGGAGTGTCCTGCCTTGAAAGCTATTCGGCAGGTCTTCTTCAAGATGGCGAGATAGTGGCGGACTGTATCAAGTGCAAGACCTCTCTCGTCCAAGCAAAAGTCCATGTACTCACGGATAAACTGCTCGTCAAGCTCACCGAATGCCACATCGTCAGTTCCATAACGCTTCTTGACGAACAATACCAATGTCAGGCGAGTGTACTGGTAGTTTGGCAGCGTGCCTTTCTTGTAGTCGATGCCGATTCTTGACTCAATGTCCGCAATGATGGCGTCAAGCTGCTTCAACAAGGTCATCTGAGTGTCTGCACTGCATTGAAACAGATCCTTTATCGCCTTTGCGTCAAAATCCGTCTTGCGCTCCACAAGTGACTCGTAGGCTGAGTTTATTGCCAGCAACAGCTTGTCAATCTTGGCGTTCACTTCCACAGCCTCCTTGCTCTTGCCGTCAAGTCTGCTCTCACGTGGATTCCATAACTTTGGCGTACATGACAACTTGCAACCGAACTGCGCCATTGTTCGGTTGAGGGTGATGCGTCCCATGATGGGAGCCTTACCGTTCTTGTCCAATCCGCTCTTTTTGAGGTAGAGCAGCACTTTGAATTTTTCAACTTTCATCTGCTTACTTTTTTAGTTTGCAAAAATAATCAATCAGTAAGCATTCTCTGTCATTGAAAGTTGTGCAGAACAGTGCAACAAACACTGGTGACAAACTATTTGTTTTTCACCTCGTTAGCAGTGTTGGTTTCGGTAACTGACCGCTAACGGTTTGGTAACTGAAATAACTCAATAGACTGCTCGGCTTTGCTTTGCAGCCAATTGGCAGAATTATGAAATATTGCTCATTCTCAACCACTTGCAGTTCATTTCTCTCATATTCACTTTCCGTTGCTTTTGCTTAAATTGTGCATCATATAAGTCACAACATTGTTACCATCCATCTCACCCTTGGCAATTCGCAGGGGAGGTATGTGATGAGGCTGAGACTATCTATTACACCTTCGGACCTGAGATTCAGAATTACTCATTCTGAATGAGTAAAAATGATAGAAATTACTCATTCTGAATGAACAAAAATGAAGATTTGTTTGGTTGTTTACTTAAAAAATCGTATTTTTGCAAGCAAATAGATGATTGAACATGAAAGAGTTATTGAAGCAAATTATATTTGAGCAGCAGGATTACTGCAAGAATATAGCACAAGATACTGTGCCGAGAGACATAGAGGAAGAGTGGCTTACCACAACGGAGATACTAATTATTACTGGTATAAGACGTTGTGGAAAGTCTGTTTTGCTTCAGCAAATGCGCAACAAATTGCCGGAGCAAGACTTCTTTTTCAATTTTGATGATGAGCGACTGGTCAACTTTACTGTGGCAGATTTCCAAACATTGCAAGAATGTTTCTTCGAACTCTTTGGTGAGCAGCATACCTATTATTTTGATGAGATACAGAATGTGAAGGGCTGGGAGACCTTTGTGCGCCGTCTCTACAACGAAGGCAATAAGGTGATTGTAACTGGATCAAATGCCCGGATGCTGAGTAGAGAGCTTGGTACTCATCTCACGGGGCGTTATATCGCAGTGGAGATTTTCCCTTTTTCCTTTCAAGAATACTTGCAGTTGGCAAAGGTGCAGCTGGAAGCCAAGGACTTTTATCTAACCAGCAAGCGTGCCATTCTCTTGGGGCATTTCAAGGAGTATTTGGAGAAAGGTGGATTTCCTAAGTATCTCCAGTCGTCATCCACTCGTTACCTCTCGTCACTCTACGATAGCATCATCTTCCGTGATGTGATGGCTCGTAATGGGTTGACCAATGATAAGGAGATGCAGGAACTCATCTTTTATCTCGCCAGCAATGCCACGAAGCGCATTACCTATACCTCACTTGGTAAGATAGTGGGCATTCGTCATTCCGAAACCGTCAAAAACTATTTGGAGTACATCGAGCAAACCTATATGATATTCCAGCTCATGAAGTATTCGCCATCGGTAAAGGTGCAGATGCTGAACCCGAAGAAGATTTTCTTCATCGACAATGCCATCGTGAGTCGCATCGGATTCAATGCCACCGACAATATGGGAGTGAAGTTGGAAAACATCGTGTTTATCGAATTAAAGCGTCGTGGGTATGATGTTTTTTATCATGCAGATAAGAAGGAGTGTGACTTTGTGGTGAGGGAGGGCATGAGAATCATGAAGGCTTATCAGGTAACGATAGCCATGAATGATGAGAAAACTCGCAAGCGAGAAATCGAGGGGCTGATGGAAGCCATGAATGCTTATGGCTTGGCTGAGGGATATATTCTTACGATGGAGGAGAAGGAAGAACTTGAGATAGATGGCAAGCAGGTTCATGTTCTCCCTACGTGGGAATGGATGTTGAGAGAGAAGTGAAATATTATAAAAAAAGGTAATTTATGGAAACATTCAATGATGTAATATCTGGCAATCAACTGGTATTGGTTGATTTCTTTGCTACATGGTGCCAACCTTGCAAGATGATGCACCCTGTGTTGGAAGACTTGAAGAAGACGGTGGGCGACAAGCTTCGCATCATCAAGGTAGATGTAGATGCTCACAATGATGTGGCGGCACAGTATGGCATTCGCTCTGTGCCAACCTTGATGCTCTTCCGCAATGGCGAGGTGCTGTATCGGGAGAGTGGTGCGATGTCGAAGGCTGACTTGATGGCATTGCTCGATCCTTTTATATAAAGGAAGCATGACTTGTTGGTTGCCCATTCCGAATTTACTGCAAATTTACAGTAAATTCGGAATGGAATAAGCTCTTATGGGTAGATCTTTCTTTTATGGTAAAAGATGGAAAGATACCTTATTTATCTGATTTTCAGTGCTTGTTTAGTTAATAAATATTATAAAAATAACTTTGTCTTATCAAAAAGATTGTCCTATTCGGAATTTATTGTAAATTTGCAGTAAAATCGGAATAAATGATTATGGCAACGTATGTAAATAGACAGATTTATCTGCAAAAGCTGATTCATCGGCGAGACAATGGTGAGGTGAAAATCATAACGGGGACTCGTCGATGTGGTAAGTCGTGGCTTCTGAAAAAGGTTTATCATGACTATTTGGTGAGTCAAGGTGTACCTAAGAAAAACATAATCATGGTGTCTTTTGATGTGGATGAGGATATTACAGGGGAGGATTTGACCAATCCGATGGTTCTGAAACGCTATCTCTATTCCAAGATAATAGATGAAGATGCCAGCTATTATGTATTTCTTGATGAGATACAAATGGTAGAGGGATTTGAGCGTATTGTGAATGGCTTGAATGCTCATGACAATGTTGATGTCTATATCACAGGCAGTAACTCCAAGTTTCTTTCAAGTGACATCAATACGATTTTTCGAGGTCGTGGTGATGAGGTGAGAGTTTATCCTTTCTCCTTTAAGGAGTTCTGCACAGATAGGTCTGATTCTATTAACGAACTTTGGAAGGAATATTATACATACGGAGGAATGCCTGCTCTTCGTAATCATCCTACTCCTGAGCAGAAGGTGAGTTATCTTCAAAGGTTATGGCAAAAGACATACTTTGATGATGTGGTAGAGCGAAATGGTATCAAGAATCGTGTGGCTTTGGAGTGCTTGGTGGATTCCTTATGTTCTTCCATTGGATCGCTGACCAATCCGAGCAAGATACGTAATACTTTGGAGAGTGTGCAGCATGTAAAGCTTGATGCGGATACTGTGTCTTCCTATATGCAATGCTTGGAGAATGCTTTCCTCTTCGAGGGTGCTCGCCGCTATAATGTAAAAGGCAGGAAGTATTATGAGAGTATCAAGAAATATTATGTGGTGGATGTCGGCTTGCGTAATGCCCGACTGAATTTCCGGCAACAGGAGGTTACCCACATCATGGAGAATGTCATCTACAATGAGTTGCGTATCCGTGGCTATGTGGTGGATGTCGGTGTGGTGGAGAGTCGGGTGATGCGTGATGGCAAGAGTACCTACCAACAGTATGAGATAGACTTCATTGCCACGAATGGTCTCAACAAGTACTACATCCAGTCGGCATATTCTTTGCCAACGGAAGAGAAGCGTGAGCAAGAGCTTGCCTCGCTGAAGAAGATAGACGATTCTTTCCGCAAGATAATTATTGTGGGCGATGACATTGCCACATATATGGATGCTAATGGTTATGTCTTTATGGGGCTGTTCCAATTTCTTAAGAATGAGGATGTGATGGAGTGAAAAATCAATATAAATACATATATTTTGGAACAACTCCCTGTGGAATACAAAGAGTTGACCAAGGAGGTGGATGAGAAAAATCACACTACATTGCTGCTGCGCCATCTTACAACTTATACGGAGAAAAATCGTTGTGACTATTTCATTCATAAGGATTTGAAAGGCTTCCTTTTAAGAGAAATGGACTTTTATATCAAGAATGAGATTCTTGTGATAGATGACATTGATACTACTGAGACTAAGAAGTTCTTGTCTCATTTAGCTGTTGTTAAGGCAGTTAAGGCTGTTGGAAAAAGCATCATTACTTTGATGGCGCAATTAGAGGAGTATCAAAAGAAGTTGTGGCTAAAGAAGAAAATGGTGGCTTCGGCTGATTTTTTTGTCACTCTTAATCATATTCCTGCTTCTTTGTATGAGGAAATCGGACAGAATGACAAGCAGCGTGAGGAGTGGGTAAAGCTTTATGCAATAGATAAAGTGAAATTGGAAAAGGGTGAAATCCCAGGAATGAAAGCGGAATACTCAGTTCCGTTGACTCCGCAATTCTTGAAGGAAAATGAGACTTTGGTCGTGGAGTACGCTTGAAAGGCTATGGCTTTTCCTTGAAACGTACTTGCAAATTGGACAAGGGACAGTGTCCGGATGAGGTACCTGGGCATATTGGTATATTGGAAACTTTGAACATCTTTGGATTGAAAGCAGACTATATGGATGAGTTTAGTCGAATCATCAAGGATGAAGGTGTAGAAGTGAATGTACATGACAAGGTAAAGGTAGAGTTGCCTTTAATGCCTAATGTTGTTGACTTGGAGAAAAAACGCTTGAAGTATTTGTGTTTGAAGAAAGGTAAAAAATATATCAAAGATGTTCCGCTTTTGCGATTGGATATGGATGCAACTATTGCGGCAAGCCCCGTTGTGGGCTTGTTGTTAAGCCTGAGGCTACAATAGAAGATGTAAAAAATATGTTTGTTGACCATCATGTTTATTTCATGAAAGAGGATGGGAGATATATAGATAAGATGATTCATGCAATATTGACATCTGGTATAGTTTAATAAAAGAGTACAAGATGAATAAAGACTAATTAAATATTCTAGACAGCGTCTGACAAATTCAAATATAATAATGTCTAAGCATAAGTCATACAAGAATATCATTTCTCTTACTTCCCTTAACTTTCCCACATGCGAAAGTTATGTATAAAAATGTTCATCTGACAGGAGAGTCTAATCCCCAGCCTGCTTGAGAAAAAAGGCTGGGGATTTCTGATCTTAATCACAGTAAAATTCCGGATAAATAGTTATTCAACGTATGTAAGCTGGCAGGTTTGTATGCAGCCAGCCTAAATCACCTTGACACTCTTTTTTCCTCCTCTTCCATCAATCACGATTTTCTCGAAGACGATGGCTGGGTCGTTAGGAGTGAGGGTGAGGGTGTGGATGCCATCGGATGAGGCTGGCAGCTCTAGCTCTATCACCTTGTCCACGATGCGAGTGGCTATCGTTGGATAATAGATATTGTAGATGTTCTCCGGCTTCTCGTTTAGGTCCTTGTTGAAGTTGACCTGAATAGGAGTGGCTCCGTCGATGCTGACACCATAGGTGAGACCACCCTTGTTGAGGTAATCCAAGGTCGATTTCGTAATCACATGAATGCGAACCTTTTGTTTACCATTGGATGCATTGCCATCCGAAGACTTTCCGGCTTTCATCTTAAACTTGTAAGTGATGCTGGCTCTCTTCACGCTTTTGGTGTATGGCATCAAGGTCATGCCTGCCATGCTTTTGCCCATGAATGGAATTTCTGTCCATTTTGCCTCGGTAGCATCCGTCTTGCTGCTATAATAAGGTGCTTCGATTTCTACCACGCCATCATTGCCAGCTATCACCGTTTCATTAGAAGATGTTGATACCCGGAAGAGCTTAGGACAGGTGTCCTTCTCAAAGCCATCGTGCCATGATGTGTAGCCGATGTGCTTCTGCGTCATCATGCCGTTCCATTTGCCACCAGCCATCTTATGGTTGTATTCATCGCAAATCAAAGAGTCTCTCTTGAAATGGTTCTCGCATTCATCAGCCCATACATTCGCCTTCGGATTGCCCTGCTTATAGAGGGCATGGTTCTGTGCCTGGGCAAAATACATCTGATGCAGATTGCTCATCATCTCGATAGGGAAGAGGATAATTTGACGATAGGCGTCGTGATAGGATGCCGGCAGACTGTTGTACTGGCGCAGCGCATCGGCTTCGAGCTGGAGATACTGGTTTACCACCTCCTGCCATTCACCGTTTTCCAGACTGTAGGTGTTCTTGTCGAGCATCTCTGGGGTGCAGCGGCCGTTGTACTTACAGATGAGGTTCAGAATGCGGGCTGCTTCATCGGCCTGCGATTCACCAAACTGCTGTGCGCACCAGTCGCGGGTATGGCGGGTGATGTTGTTTACATCGTATTTATGTGGATTCCAAGCCATGTCCATAAACTGGCTGATAGGATATTCCATCGGCTTGAGGTCGCCAACATTGAGAATCCAGAGACGGTCGATGCCATTCTCGTAAGCAAGCGTCAACTGCTCCCAAGGATTCTGCACAGGAGTAACGTTGAGCATCTTTGAGTTTCTTGGAGCACCTACGTAATCTACGTGATAGTATAAGCCCCAACCGCCTTTGTGCTTGCGTTCCTTGGCATTCGGCACACGGCGCACGTTACCCCAGTTGTCATCGCAGAGCAGGAGGGTTACGTCATCAGGCACTTTCATGCCCTTGTCGTAGTAATCCAATACCTCTTTATATAGTGCCCAAACCTGTGGGGTTTCGCTAGCCTTTCTGCCGGTTACGTCAGCGATAATCTTACGCTGGTCGTTGATGATGTTGGTCATTAACTTCGTATCTGCCTCTTCGCTCATCGCTTCATCGCCGTCGCCGCGCATTCCGATGGTTACAATCTGTTCTGTTCCTTTCATTCGCTCAATGCCTTCACGGAAGAACTTCTGCAGGTTAGCCTTGTTCTTCTGATAGTTCCATGGTCCCCATCCCTTTCGGTTGCGGGCGTATTCCTGGTGGTTGCGGGCCATCGGTTCATGATGGGAAGTACTCATCACTACGCCCATCTCATCTGCCGTCTTCTCGTTTTCAGGGTCATCGGCATAGAAAGCCCAGCCCCACATGGCAGGCCACATCATGTTACCTCTCAGTCGCAATACCAGTTCGAAGACGCGCTGATAGAAACGGTGGTCGCCATATCCGGTGCCGTAGGTATTCTTTACCCATGACGTTAGGCAAGGTGCCTCATCGTTGAGGAAGATGCCGCGATAACGTACGGCTGGTTCGCCATCTGTATAGATTCCTTTGTTTACGAAAATAGAATCGTGGTGCTCTACAGGCACGTCTGCCCAGTCATACCAAGGCGATACGCCCATCTGCTGCGAGAGTTCGTAGATGCCATAGATGGTGCCTCGGCGGTCGCTGCCAGCAATGACGAGCTGACCATCTATGAGCGTGATGATAAACTTTTCCCGTTTGCCCTTCAGTAGATTTCCGTTGATGCGCTTCTGTTTCACCAGTTGGTCGATGGCTGCTGAATGGCCGATGGTGCCTACGAGGATAGCTGGTCGGGCTGTGTCGGCTTTTTTCTGAAAACCGGCATCCGAGGTGAGGGTGACTGTGGCTCCACTCACACTTTTGATATCTTGCAGCAGGGCATGAGCAGCATAGCTCACTCCTTTGCAGTCGTTGGTGTCCATGTAGATTTCTACCCGGTTATTGGCATTCAGCAGCAAGTCTCCTTGCTTGAAATCTACAAATCTGTCGGCTGCGCTCATGCTGATTGTTGAGAGCAGGGCAGCGCCAGCCAGGAATGTTTGCTTGATGTTGTTTAGTTTCATATTTATTTATTTTGTTGTTATTTTCCGATTGTCAGCAATGTGTTTTTGCCGGTTGCAAAGGTAGCCAAAACTATCCGGATATACTTTATTTTATGTAATCTTTAGTTTTTAATATGTTTCATTTTTACTTTTCTGTCCGTTTCTCTTTGTGTTTTCAAAGAAAAATAGTAATTTTGCATAGTAAAAACAGAAAAAAGAATATATATAATGATAGACAGACCGACGATAGCAAAAATTATGGATGCCACCAAGATAGAAGAGGTGGTATCTGAATTTGTTACGCTCAAGAAGCGTGGCATCAATTATGTCGGCTTGTGTCCTTTTCATAACGATTCCAATCCATCTTTCTCTGTATCTCCAACAAGAGGTATCTGTCATTGTTTTACCTGCGGAAAGGGAGGTAATGCAATCAACTTTCTGATGGAACTGGAACAGATGACCTATCCCGATGCTCTTCGCTGGCTCGCCAAGAAATATAAAATAGAGATTCAGGAACGGGAACTGACCAACGAAGAAAAACAGCGCGAGAGCGAAAGAGAATCCATGTTTATCGTCAACGATTGGGCGGCGAAATATTTTCAGGATATTCTCCTGCATGATGTGGATGGTATCGCTATCGGTATGGCTTATTTCCGAGGAAGAGGTTTCAGGGATGATATCATCAGAAAATTTCAGTTGGGTTTTGCGCTCCCTAAGCGTACTGCTCTTGCTGAAGCGGCTAAGGCGGCTGGCTATAATCCGAAATATCTGGTTGATACGGGACTCTGCTTCAAGGTGGATAAGGACGAAGCCGGCAATAAGTCGGGTGAGGATAAGATTCTTGACCGTTTCTCGGGCAGAGCCATCTTCCCTTGGTTCAGCGTGAGCGGCAAGGTGGTAGCTTTTGGCGGACGAGTGCTCGACAGCAGAACCAAGGGCGTCAGCCAGAAATATGTCAACTCGCCTGATAGTGTTATTTATCATAAGGAGCGCGAACTCTATGGACTCTATCAGGCCAAGAAGGCGATAGCCAAGGAGGATTGTGTCTTTATGGTGGAAGGATATACCGATGTTATCTCGATGCATCAGTGTGGCATCGAAAATGTGGTGGCTAACTCGGGTACAGCGCTGAGCGTGCATCAGATCAGATTGCTGCACCGCTTTACCAGCAATATCGTTCTTCTCTATGACGGCGATAATGCGGGTATTCATGCTGCGCTGCGAGGTACCGATATGTTGCTCGAAGAAGAGATGAACGTAAAGGTTCTCTTCCTCCCTGACGGCAATGACCCTGACAGTTTCGCCCGCAGTCATTCGGCAGAGGAATTCAGAAGATATATTCAGGAGAATCAGACCGACTTCATACAGTTTAAGACCGATATTCTGCTGCGCGGTGTGACAGACCCTGTAAAGCGAAGCCAGGCTATCAATTCGATTGTAGAGAGCATCTCGAAAATCAAGAATCAGATAACGCGCGCTTCTTATATCACCGACTGTTCTCACCGTTTGGGCGTGAACGAGGCAATTATCGTGAATGCCTTGAATAATTTTGTGCGCAACGGTATGAGTGAGCAGGTAAAGGCCGAGCGACGTGCTGCGGGATTGAAAGATTCGCCTGTAGCGGCAGCGCAGCAGGCGCAATCGGTGATGAGAGCGGTTACCCCACTGGATAAACTTCTGGAAGTAGAAGGACTTCTGGTACAGTTGATTATTCATCATGGCGACCAGCTCATCACAGTACAGGATGTAGACGGAAATGATGTGGAGGTAGCTGTGGCCCAGTATATCAGTCTTGATTTGGGTGGAGATGGCTTTAAGTTTCATAATGATTTATATAATCAGATTATGCAGGAGGCTGTGGAGCATCTCGAAAAAGAAGATGATTTTGTCGCTGAAACTTATTTTGCCAATCATCCGAATCCGGAAATCAGCAGGTTGGCAGGTTTGCCTACAGGTGACCAGGAGGTATCTACGGCTAGTCTGCAGATGAAGATGAACGCCGATAAGCTCCGTCAGTTTGTCTTTAAAGACATCTTGAGCTTCCGCACTCATTATATTGCTCAGCGTATTATTGAGGTACAGCAGGAGTTTGCCAGGAATCCGACCAATCGTGAACTGCTGCAGGAGTTTATGAAACTCAAGCAGATGAACACGCTTCTGGCGAGTCAGGCAAACAATATCTTCAATTAACCGGAACTCCTGTCCTGTGGGGAGGAACTCTGTAATGAAGTATTAGAGATTTAAAAGGAGAAATGCTATATGATTTATTTTCACTGGATATATCTGTTGCTTTATGTCGTGATAACCGTTCCGGCTATCATCACCGTCTTGATGGACAATCGTCAGCCCGCCAAGACGATGGCATGGATATTGGTCTTCTTCTTCATCCCCTTTGTGGGTATCATCTTCTATTTCTTCTTCGGACAGAATACCCGCAAGGAACGGCTTATCAGCGACCGCAGCATGGACCAGCTCACCAAGCGCTCCATGCTCGAGTTCGTAGAGCAGGAGAATCTTCACCTGCCAGACAGCAATAAACCGCTGATGAATCTCTTTGCCAACCAGAGTTGGGCGTTGCCTTTTAAAGATAATCAGGTGGATATTTATACTGATGGCTACGATTTCTTCCTTACCTTATTATATAATATAGGACAGGCAAAGCATCATATTCATCTCGATACCTATATCTTCGAAGCCGATGCCTTGGGATATCTGATAGCTGATGCCTTGATTGATAAGGCGGAGCAGGGAGTGGAGGTGCGACTGATTTATGATGATGTAGGCTGCTGGAAGGTGAAGGATGAATTCTTTGAACGTATGCGTGATGCAGGCATTGATGTACATTCGTTCATGCCAGTCCGCTTTCCGGCTTTTACGAGTAAGGTAAACTATCGTAACCACCGCAAACTCTGTGTCATAGATGGTAAAGTGGGCTTTATCGGTGGCATGAATATAGCTCTGCGCTATGTGAAGGGTGATAAGAAACAGGCTTGGCGCGATACGCATCTCCGTATTGAGGGCGGTGGCGTTTACGCCATTCAGAGAGCCTTTCTGGTAGACTGGTATTTCGTAGACCGTACATTAGTTACCAATCGCCAGTATTATCCGCCGGTCAGTGCGCATATCCGCAACAATTGTCTCGTACAGATAGTTACGAGCAGTCCTATCAGTCCTTGGCCTGATATCATGCAGGGCTATGTCCGCATCCTGCTTCAGGCCCAGAAGTATGTGTATATGGAAACGCCTTATTTCCTGCCGACTGAACCTGTATTGTTTGCCATGCGAACAGCAGCTCTGGCGGGTGTGGATATCCGTCTGATGTTGCCCCGTCATGCTGATGCCAAACTGGTAGAGTGGGCATCACGTTCGTATGTGATGGAGGCGATAGAGGCTGGCGTAAAGGTTTATCTCTATACGGCAGGCTTTAATCATAGTAAATTGCTGGTGAGTGATGATAATCTCTGTACGATAGGCAGTACGAATATTGACTTCCGAAGTTTTGAGAATAATTTCGAAGCGAATGCGTTCTTCTTTGATGAGGAGATGGCACAGCGCGTGAAGGCTGTCTATCTGCGGGATGAGGCGAAGAGTATCCTGGTAGATGATGTATCTTATTTCGTAAAACGTCCGTTCCTGCAGCGTCTTTTCGAGAGTACGGTAAGATTACTCTCGCCGCTGCTGTAACGAATAAATCCCCGTTTGCATCTTGTCTGGTGCAAACGGGGATTTTTTTATCTGAATATTGAGAAGTTTACGCTTCCGTAACTTCTGTGTTCCAGGAATCGTGGATGCTCGGAGAAATCATAGTCTTTGCCATGCTCAAAGACGAAGATGCCTCCTTCGTTGAGATAGTCGCCATTCAGAACGAGGTCTGGAATCTGCGGCAACTCCTTCAGAGCATATGGAGGATCAGCAAAGATAAAGTCAAACTTCTGCTTGCAGGTCTTCAGAAAACGGAATACATCACCACGAATCAGAATATCCTTGTCTTCGCCCAACTTCTGAAAACATTGGCGTATGAAGTTGGCATGGTCGCGGTCGGCCTCTACGCTGATTACCCGGTTGCAGCCTCGTGATACCAGTTCGAGTGAAATGCTGCCCGTACCGGCAAAAAGGTCGAGGGCAGAGGTATCTTCGAAATCAATATATCCCTGCAGCACATTAAAGATGTTCTCCTTTGCAAAATCTGTTGTCGGACGCGCCTTAAACGAACGTGGAATGTCGAAATGGCGTCCCTTATATTGTCCTGTTATGATTCTCATATTTACTTTGAACTTTGAATGTTGAACATTGAACTTTATGATAAGCTATTCTGTTGAATTCTTAACTATCAACTTTTAACTATCAACTCTTGTCTTACTTACTTAAGTACAGTGCCATTAAATCGAATGGCAGACCTTTAATCTCTGTGATGGGCGCACGGTTGAATTCGGCGGCAGGATTCAGAATGAAGGTCTTCTTGATGTAGAGTTTCGTGTTGTAGAGGAACCAGTCCTTGTCCGGAACATTGCCTGATACATGCAACTCATCCTGCATCTGGTTGAATCCTAACTGCTTCCATACATAGAGAATGAAATAGAGGGCATCCTTGGCATGCTCAGCATTGAACGAGTTGAAAAATTTGAAACGGTTCTTCTCGAAACTGAAAACGTCCAGTTTCTTGTCGTGGAAATAAACATAGAGCTTGCGGTGAATGCCGGTGAAACTGCGATGATGCAGATAGTGCCACATCGGTTGCATGATAGGTGTGAAGCGAACATCCTTAAAGTTGTCTTCTACCACCATCTTCAAATCCTTGTTGATAGGGAATACCGCTACCGCATTCAGTTCCGGCTGCACTCTGTAGAGAATGGCATCGCTGTTATGACTGTTGAAGGCATGCAGATAGAGTACATCGATATCCTCTTCATGAAATTCTTCGATAGGAACCAGCAGGATAGGCGAATCGAGATATACGCGTACCTTCTGGTATCCCCGCTGCAGGAGAGTACTCTCCTTGAAAGCCTGACGCAAGTTGGCTGCCATCGAAACACCACTCTTTACAGTATAAGGTTCATAGATGAGCTGATGCTCTGCTTCACGGTCAACTACCGAAAAACTGAGGGTGTTTCTGCTCACGCGGATGGTGAGGCGTGCTTGCTGAATGTTGTTACCTTTTATTTGCATATCTGTTACCAATTACCTGCGTTGTTATTATCTGTCGTTAAATCGCCTATCTTGAGTCCGGGATAGTTGCCGGCATAGTTGGCCTCCTCTATCTTCTGCTGGATGGAACCTTCATCGAGTCCGTCGAGGAAGGTTTCATAACCGGCCCCACATTCCATCACCGGAATCTGCTTACCGCTTTTTCCTACGATAACCGTGGCAGCAAGTGTAAACTTCTTACCGTCGGCATAGGGAATGTATTGAGCATCTTCCTGTAAGTACTTGCCTTTTACCAGTGTCGGAAAATCTCCTGTATATACGCCGTGTTTCGCCTTGTATTTCTCTTCAGCCTGACGTATCTGCATCAGTTTCTCCTTCACCTCTGCTTCTCTGCTAGCCATGGCCTTCTGGAAGCGGATGGGCTGGCTTACACTCAGAATACAGAGTAGCATCATGATGATGACGCATGCTCCCAAAATATAATTATTCTTTATTCTTTTTCTCATTTCAAAAAGTATTATTACTTTTGCACTGCAAATAGGTGCAGTAAATTTTCTGCAAAGATACTAAAAGTTTTCGAAATATGAACATTGAAGAGTTAAAATATCAGATATTACAGCAATTTGCCTTTCCGCCAACCCCAGAACAGGCTCAAGCGCTCGATGTTTTCGTGCAGTTTATGACGGATAGTAATCCTCATGCTGTGATGATTCTCCGGGGTAGTGCGGGTACCGGTAAGACGTCGCTCTCGGGTGCTATCGTCCGTACGCTCCGTGCTGTTCGCCAGAAGGTGATGCTCCTTGCTCCTACGGGTAGGGCGGCTAAGGTTTTCTCTCAGAACAGCGGGATGCCTGCCTATACCATTCATCGCCGCATCTATCGCGAAAAGGCGTTTGCCGGAGTGGATGGACAGTTCAATCTCAATGATAATCTCTATACTGATACGCTTTTTATGGTGGATGAGGCTTCGATGATTGCCAATCTGGGATTAGGCGGAACCACCTTTGGCAGCGGTTGTCTGCTAGATGATCTGATTCATTTTGTGTATCAGGGACGTAACGACCGCCTCTTGCTGATTGGCGATAAGGCACAGTTGCCTCCTGTTGGTGAGGAAGAATCACCAGCCCTTTCTGCTGCGATGCTCCAGGGATATGGACTGTCGGTTTATGAGTGCGATTTGAACGAGGTAGTCCGCCAGAGTCAGCAGTCGGGTATTCTCTTTAATGCTACCCGCATCCGTCAGATGATTACCCACGATGACATTACCCAACTGCCTAAAATCCGTTTCTCCGGTTTCTCGGATATCAGGGAGATGCCGGGTGCAGAACTCATCGAGGCTCTTGGCGACAGTTATCATCATGTAGGACTGGACGATACCATTGTTGTGACTCGTAGCAACAAGCGCGCCAACATCTTCAACCAGGGCATCCGCAACATGGTGCTTGATAGGGAAGAGGAACTGGAGAGTGGCGACATGCTGATGATTGTGAAGAACAATTATTATTGGATGGAGGAAGAAAGAAAGAAGATAAAGGAAAGGCAATTAAGTGAAGAACGAAAAGTGAAGAGTGAAAAATTTAATACTTTAGCTAATCATACAGTTCAAAGTAACGAAGTTCCAAGTCATGAGATTCCTGCTTTCCTGGCTAATGGCGATAGGGCGAAGGTGATGAAGGTGAGCCGTCGCATCGACCTCTACGGCTTTCATTTTGCCACCCTTCTGTTGAAATTTCCCGATTATGATAATTATGAACTGGAGGCTACGGTATTGCTGGATACCTTGACGAGTGAGGCTTCTGCTTTGACCCATGATCAGCAGGAACAGCTTTTCCATAAGATAGAGGAAGATTATCAGGACATACCACTGAAGGCAGACCGTATGAAGGCAATCCGGCAGGATCCGTATTTCAATGCTCTGCAAGTGAAGTTTGCCTATGCCGTTACCTGTCATAAAGCGCAGGGCGGACAGTGGTCGCATGTTTATGTAGACCAGGGCTATATGACGGATGATATGCTTACTCCCGATTATATCCACTGGCTCTATACTGCATTTACCCGAGCCACCGAAATGCTATATCTGGTGAATTGGCCAAAGACGCAGGTAGAAGGAGAGTAAATTACTCTTCTTCTTTTGTTCAGGATTTATATGAAAAGAAAAAAAGTCCGGCTCTCTTTCGAAAGTCGGACTCTTAAATTTTTGAGTTATTTTTTGGGAAAAGTGGGTAGTGATGGATTCGAACCACCGAAGGCATAGCCAGCAGATTTACAGTCTGCCCCATTTGGCCACTCTGGTAACTACCCAAAAACTTTATATCTCAAAAGCGAGTGCAAAGGTAATGCTTTTATTTGATATTACCAAATTTTTTCGGCACTTTTTTCTCTTTTCCTTCAAAAAATGTTCATTTTCCCCTATAAAATAGGTTTTTCCCCTCTCTTCCCCCTTTTACTTTTTTACCCTTTTACTTTTTTACCTTTTTACCCTTTTACCTTTACCACATGTCTTCTGCGGTGTTTCCTCGACAGCCTTCTGTGCTTGTAATGTTCATACTTCTTGATGGCAACGAATACCGTGAGGGCAAGGACTACGGCTAGCAGGAAGATAACGATGCCGCCGCCCAGATTGTCGCCCTTCACCTTCGACCACATATCCAATACCTCGGGAGTATGATCGCCGGCATCATGAATCATGGCGCATCGGGCTACTATGCTGCTGTCTGGATACATGATAGGGTTGAGATGGGCACTCCTGCCTTCCTCGCCAAAGAAGTAGGCCAGATTTACAGGTTTGGGATACGCCTCAGCATCGCTCATAGCTTCTAATACCTTCTTGCCTGCCACGCTACTCACATATCCTGTAGTCTCCATATTAGCGAGTGCCACGTCTTCCTGACAGAGATAGTTGATGAAATAGGCGGCAGCCTTCGGATTGCGGGAATATTTAGGGATTACCCAACCGTCGAACCATACATTGCTTCCTTCTTTCGGTACCTCATATCCCAGTTCTACACCCACTTTCCCGGCTTCTTCAATAGCCCAGACGGCATCACCGCTCCAGGTCATGTTGAGATAGGCTTTGCCTTTGGTCATGGTCTCCTTGCCGAAGTCGGCTTCCCATCCTTCAATGTTTGGCTTCAGAGCTTTCAGCTCTTTCTCTACTGTGGCTACGGCAGCTGGTGAATAGTCGTTCATCAGCTGTGGTACGGTCACCTTGCCTGTTTCCAGGTCTTTACGGTGTGCCCAGATGAGGGCGGTGCCATAGGAGTCGCGGTAGGAATCCTTCATCAGGAGTTTGCCCTGATATTTTCTGTTCCATAAAGTTCCCCAGGTCTGTGTATCACTTATAGGTACGTGTACCTTATTATATAGAATGCCACAGGTTCCCCACATGTAAGGCACGGCATAATGGTGGGCGATGCGGCCATTGTTGGAGGTGGCATCTATCTGCTCAACAATGTATGGTGATACGTTGCTGATATAGTTGGGCGTTTTGCCGAAGACGGTGTCGATAGGTAGGAGAAGGTCTTTGCGGAGCATGCGCTCGATGATATATTCTGACGGGCATACCACATCGTAGTCTTCATGACCTCGCTCTATCTTGGTAAGCATCACCTCATTGATGTCGAAGGTCTGGTAGATGACCCGGATCTTCTTGCCGGTCTGCTGTTCATACCATTTCGGGAAGTTGGCAAGAACGTCTTCATCTATATAATCAGCCCAGTTGTAAACCTTCAGAATCTCCTCGCGGTTCTCTTTGTTGTAACAGGAAGAGAGCGGCAGAATCATCAGCAGGCAAAGAAAGAGAAAGACGATTGTCTTAACTCCTTTTACTCCACTGACTCCTAATAATATCTTGTTCTTCATTCTCATTTCTTCTTATTTTTTTCAGAACGTTTGTTGATGATAATCAGCATCACCAGTACCAGTACGAAGATGATGGTACTCAACGGCCGAAGTTCTGGGGTCAGTCCTCCCTTTCTGGCATCGGCATAGATGAATGTGGAGAGGGTTTCCAGACCTTCGTTACCTATCGTGAAGATGGTGACGGCGAAGTCATCGATACTCATCGTGATGGCAAGCATGAAACCGGAAATCATACCCGGCAATATCTCTGGGATGATGACCTTGCGAAGTGCCTGCATCGGAGAGGCGCCCAGATCGAGTGCCGCCTCATAGAGGTTCGGATTCATCTGCTTCAGTCTTGGCATCACACTCAGAATAACGTATGGCAGACAGAAGGTGATATGCGAGAGTACCACGGTAGTATACCCCTGCGGAATGCCCAGCGTGATGAAGAGCAGGAAGAGCGAGATACCGATGATGATGTCGCCGTTGAGTATCGGAATGTTGTTGACAAACTGTATGGCGTTACGTGCATAGCGATTGCGCAGGTTGTAGATGCCGATGGCTGTCAGGGTTCCGAAGAGCGTGGATACGGTTGCGGTAATCAGGGCGATGGTTACGGTATTGACCAGTGCCGCTGTGAGCGAATGGTGTGTACCTTCGGCAAAGAGATTCTTGTAGAGCTGCAGCGAGAAACCCGTCCAGTTGCCCATCACCTTGGCTTCGGTAAACGAGAAGATGATGATGATGAAGATAGGGGAGTAGAGTAGCAGCAGGAGCAACCAGAGATAGCCTTGGCAGAATACTTTCTTCATCATATCCTTACTGAATAATGACAGTATCATCTGATACCTCCTTCCTGTTTATTGCCATCACCTGCGATGAGGGTAGAGGCGCCGATGAGGAAGAGCATGATGAGCGAGAGGGCTGCACCGTAGTTCCACATCGAATTGTTGATGTTCTCCTGGATGGTGGTACCGAAGAGCTTGATGTTGTTCATCGTCAGCAGTTCGGAGATAGCGAAGGTAGAGATGGTTGGCATGAATACCATCAGAATGCCACTCGCTACGCCCGGCATGGAGAGGGGCAGGATGACCTTGAAGAACTGCTGCCAAGGCGATGCTCCCAGGTCTTCGGCTGCTTCGATATAGCTGCGGTCCATCTTCTGCAGGGTGTTGTAGATAGGGTAAATCATGAATGGGATGAAGTTGTAGACCATACCGAACAGGAGGGCGCCCTCACCCAGCGGAAGGTCGGCAAAATCGAAGAGGGCCACGGTGGCAAGTGTGCGCACCAGGATGTTTACCCACATCGGCAGAATGAAGAGCATGACGATGGTGTTTGCATACTTCATCCTGGTTTGTGTCAGAATATAGGCGGCCGGATAGCCCAGCAGAATGCAGAGCAGGGTGTTGAGAAAGGCGATGCCTATCGAATACACAAAGGTGTTGATGGCTTCGGGGTGTGCCAGGAACTTCTGGAAGTTGTAGAGCGTCAGGGCTCCGTTCTCATCGGTAAATGCGAACACTACGATGAGAAGCAATGGCAGTACCACAAATATCGCTGCAAAGATGGCGTAAGGTATCGACCAGCTTTGTCGCGAAGAGATAAACTTGATAATGTTCAATTTATAATTGATAATTAGGAATTAATAATTTTTATTCAAACGAAATATTCTCCTGAGGAATGGTGATAGCCACATGATCGCCTAAATCCCATACATCCTGTGTATCTACATAGAGCTTCTCGCCCCAGTCGGTATCGATGGTGAGATGATAGTGGTCGCCCTTGTAGAGAATGAAGCTGATGTAGCCTGTAAAGGTTCCTTCGCTCTCGTTGTCGAAGAGTTCTATCTTGTTGAAAGGTACGTTCACCCGGATGGTTTCGTTTCCGTTTTCATCGGTCTGAATCTTGTCCTTCATTTCTGCCGGAATCTCCATCTGGTATTCGCAGCCCAGGAATTCTATCGCTCCGTCGCCGTTTATCTTTGCATCGAAGGTGTTGGTGATGCGCTCCTTCTTCATGATGTGAATATTGTCGGGTATCACGCTCATTCCTATCGTCTGACCTACTTCGAAATGCTTGTAGTTCTGGATGAGAAATTCGTAGCCCTTCTCGGTTTCTGCCAGCATCTCGTAGTGTACTCCCTTGAAGATAGAAGAGGTTATCTTGCCCACAAACTGGGCGTGGGCGGTATCGGTGGAAACTTCTATATCCTCAGGACGTATCACGACATCCACTTCCTGGTTGCAGCCGAAGCCTTTGTCTACACAAGGCAGTTCAGTACCTGCCACATTCACCAGACAGTCGTGGACCATCGTTCCGCAGAGAATATTGCTCTCGCCGATAAAGTCAGCAACAAAAGCATTGGCTGGTTCGTTGTAGATATCGGTTGGTGTACCTATCTGCTGTATCTCTCCCTCGCTCATCACTACGATGGTGTCGCTCAGGGTGAGGGCCTCTTCCTGGTCGTGGGTAACGTATACGAAGGTAATGCCCAGGCGTTCGTGCATCTGCTTCAGCTCCAGCTGCATGTCTTTACGCATCTTGAGGTCGAGTGCTGCAAGCGGTTCGTCCAGGAGAAGAACTTCCGGTTCGTTGACGATGGCACGGGCGATGGCAATACGCTGCTGCTGACCGCCCGAAAGCGAGTTGACATCACGATATTCATAATCACTCATGTTCACCATCTTCAGGGCACGTTTTACCTTCGGCAAAATCTCTTCCTTCGGTGTGTGCTTGAGCTTCAAACCGAAGGCGATATTGTCGTAAACGTTGAGATGAGGGAACAGAGCGTATTTCTGGAATACCGTGTTTACATTTCGCTTGTAAGGAGGAAGGTTAGTAATATCGTTGCCGGCGATGGTGATGATGCCTTCGCTGGCGGTTTCAAACCCTGCCAAAAGTCTCAATAATGTCGTTTTTCCGCATCCCGAAGGACCCAGAATGGTCATAAATTCGCCCTTTCTCACATAGAGATTGATGTTGTTGAGGGCTGTTTTCTCGCCAAATCTTTTCGACACATTCTTAATATCTATGATATGTTGTGCTGTCTTGTTCATTTTTGTTGTAAATTTGCGTGCAAAGTTACGCATTTTTCGATAAATATTGAAAGAAACAAAGAAAAAGTTGTATCTTTGCAAACGTTTTGTAGTATCTGATATACAGAACTGAATAATTGTTGAATAAATATACATACATGATTGTTACAATAGAATGGATGGAGGAGTGGTTCAGACGGTTTGACCAGGAATATTTCGGGGGAAAACTGCCTGTTCCTGAACTCGGACTTACTCATGCCAAGACTCGCTTGGGGCAACTTGCCTATAAGCGGGCCTCCAGATGGGGACGCACCAAACTCTACGATTTCAAACTCTCCATGTCTACTTATTATGATATGACCGACAAGCAGGCAAAGAGTGTCTTGCTCCACGAGATGATACATTACATCATCGGTTATACGGGACTGAAAGATACTTCGGCTCACGGGGTTGTGTTCAAGGGACTGATGGATAAGCTCAACAGCCAGTATGGCTGGGATATCAGAGTATCGACATCCACCAAGGGCTGGAAAGTAAGTGAAACCGTAAGAAGCAGGAAAGAGAAGAAGGGACCGCAAATCTATCTGATGCTTGCCATCGAAATGAATGATGGAAGACATTATCTCTCGAGAGTGAATCCGAGTTTTGCCCGTCGCATCGAAAATCAACTGAAGACGGTCAGGGAAGTGGTTTCCCATCAGTGGTATACTACGATGGAGAACTATTTCGAAGACTATCCGCAGGTGCGCAGTTTGAGAGGAAGGCGCATCTCGAAGGCCGATTTCGGAAAGTTGCTTAATGTGCTCACTCCCTTTCAGCTGTAATGTCGGGCGAATGTATAAGAAAAAGAATAACCAAAACTCATTAAAAATATAAAATGAAAGAAACCTGGAAAATGATAGCCCTGCTGGCAATAGCCATTGGAGGACTGCTGGCTTATGCCTTTATTCCAGAGCAAGTGGCTGAAAACATTCCGCTGAAACAGATTGGAATGGATGCGCTTACCGGTAAAAGCGAGGCAGAGCTTGCTGAAGAGGAAAAGGCTGACAGCATGATAAAGGAACCCGTGGATACGGCGGCGCAGCGAGTACTGATCTTCGGTGACTCGATGTCGGAATATCTCGGTCTGCGACTGGCTGATTATGCCAACAAGAACGGTCATAAACTCACCTGTATTACCTGGGTGAGTTCGGGCACCAGAAACTGGGCTGCTACCGATACCCTGCAGCATTATATCCAACGTATCAAACCTACCCATGTCTTTGTATGTCTGGGCAGCAACGAACTGTATACGTCTGATATGAAGGGATGTGAAAAACGCATCCGTGCCATCCTGAGCAAGATTGGTAATATTCCGACGATATGGATCGGTCCGCCAAACTGGTGTGAGGATAATGGATATAACAAACTTCTCCGTGAGGTGATGGGACCACGAGGCTATTATCCTAGCTACAAACTTACCTTCGAACGTCAGAAAGACGGACGGCATCCGACTATGACTTCATCTGCCATGTGGATGGATAAGATTGTAGAATGGATGAATAGCGGTCATTGTGTGCATCCGTTCCGATTGGAAAAGCCGGATAAGCGTGACCGCAGATACAGACAGATTACCATCTTGCCTCTTGGAACCAAACATAGGGCAGACAACACGGCTATGAAGAAGGATTCTCTTTCTATGCCTGTAGAGGGAACTGTGCCTGAAACCACAGAAAGTCCTGCTGCAACCAAGGAACCTGCAACTGCTGGAAAAACGTCTCCGGCTGCTGCTGACAAGACGGTTCCAGCGGTAAAGCATGTAAACCATAAAGACTCCGTATAAGAAAGAGTTCAATAAATAATATCTTCAGAACAGACAAATGAATTATTCAACATTCGAAATAAGTGCCTTGTGGCATTGGATAGAGCGGCTGTTTGTTTATCAGGCAGATTCTCCGCTGATGATGGGCGGCATTCCGTTTGCGCTGCTCTTCATCTTCTTCCTTGCCATTTATACCCTGCTCAAGAGCTATTCGCGCACAGCCATGATGATGTATGTCATCTGCTTCAGCCTTTTCTTTGCCTATAAGGTGAACGGAATGGTGATGTGGATGCTGCCGCTTACGGCTTGCATCAATTATGCCGTAACCCAGGAAATGAGACTGCATGAGGGGAAGGCGCGCAAGGCGCTGCTCACCTTCGTGGTGCTTGTAGACCTGGCTCTGCTGTGCTATTTCAAATATACCAATTTCATCATTGGCGATGTAGTCAACGAGATGTTCAGCACCAACTTCTCCCTGCAGTCTATCGCTCTGCCTGTAGGTATCTCGTTCTATACCTTCCAGGCTATCAGCTATGCGGTAGATACCTATAAGCGTAAGTTTGACATGGAGGTAACGCTCCTGGAGTATTGCTTCTATCTCACCTTCTTTCCGCTGCTGATGGCGGGTCCTATCACCCGTGCCGCCAACCTGATACCCAGACTGAAACGAAACGAACAGGCTTCCAGCAGAATGTTGTGGACAGGACTCTTCCTCATTATGCTGGGACTGGTCAAGAAGAATATGCTGAGCGATTATATTGCACAGTTTAACAACTGGGTGTTTGATGCGCCGCAAACCTTTTCGGGTTTCGAGAATCTGGCAGCGCTCTTCGGCTATCCTGTTCAGATTTTCCTCGATTTCTCGGGATACAGCGATATGAGTATCGGTGTGGCAGCCATTCTGGGTTTCTATCTGCCCGACAACTTCTATTTCCCTTACCGCTCACTCTCGGTTACCGAGTTCTGGCGTCGCTGGCACATCTCGCTTTCCTTCTGGTTCCGCGATTATGTGTATATTCCGCTGGGTGGAAACCGGAAGGGAAAGGTGTGCATGTATTTCAACAATTTCCTCACCATGCTGGTGGCAGGTTTGTGGCATGGCTCTTCCTGGATGTTCGTCATCTGGGGTGCTCTTCATGGTTTCGGACTTGTGGTGCATAAGTTCTTCAGCCGTCAGTTGGGCATAAGCATTCCCCGTACGCTGGCAGGCAATTCCCTCAGCTGGCTCATCACCTATTTATATATATGCTTTGCTTGGTCGTTCTTCCGTGCCAAGGATTTGGGTGTGTTGGGGAAGATGTATGATAAGGTGGCAAATGATTTCAGTATCGATTATCTGGTGCCTTTCTTCCATGCCCGTCCTGCCTGGACGCTTTGCATTATCGGTGTCATGCTGAGCTATCTCTTTACAGAGCGCCAGTATCACCGTCTTCAGGCGCGGTTCATCCTTCTGCCTTGGGTGGCTAAACTGCTGCTCTTCATCATCTGTCTGCAGATGGTGGTGGAGGTTTCTCAGGAGAGTGTGCAGCCGTTCATTTATTATCAGTTCTAGTTTCGATGGTTAATATTAATATATATTTGAAGTAACAGACAAAACAGAAAAATTGTATGAAGAAACTATTATTCTTTTTGCTCCTGATGACGACTGTCGTCGGTAGAGCACAGACATCGCTTGACTTGCTGCCAGTAGGTACCGAGGCTCCCGACTTCACGATTACTGACAGTAAGACGGGTAAGAAAATCTTCCAGCTTTCAGATAAGAAGACTCAGAAGGATAAAGACGGAAAGACGGTTCCGGGTGTCTGGACCGTGCTCGATTTCTGGGCTTCCTGGTGTCCAGACTGCAGAAGAGACATGCCGATGGTGAAGGCTATCTATGACAAATACAATACCAAGATCCAGGTAGTGGGTGTTTCTTTTGATACCGATGAGGCGAAGATGAAGAAATATCTGGGCGATAATCAGTATAGCTGGTTGCAATACTGTGAGTTTAAGAAATGGAAGGAAACAACGATTTCCAAGGATTATCACATTTCGTGGATTCCTACCTCTTATCTGATCAATCCGGAAGGTAAGGTTGCATTCTCTACCGTGAAGGCGGAGGAGATGATGAAGAAACTGGATTCGCTCGACCAGGCTGGAGCTTTGAAACCTGCTCAGGTGCAGACTGCTCTCAAGAAGGTGTATAATGAAAGCATCGATCCGATGGCTCAGATTGATGAGGCTTTGGCTAAAGCCAAGAAGAATGGCAAGTTTGTTATCTGTCAGGTAGGCGGTAACTGGTGTCCATGGTGCTTGAAGTTTGCCGATTTTGTAGAGAAGGATGCTGCGGTCAACAAGATGGTGAATGATCATTTTGAATATATTCATGTGAACTACAATCGCAGAAAAACTGCCGGTGATGCGGCGGTGAAGAAGGCTGAGCAGCTGATGAAACGACTGAACAATCCTCAGCGTTTCGGATTTCCGGTCTTTGTGGTGCTTGATGAAACCGGAAAGGTTCTCCATATCCAGGATTCCAGTTTCCTGGAAGAAGGTAAGGGATATAACGAAGAAAAGGTGCTCAGATTCCTGAAGAGCTGGACACCTCAGGCTATTAAAGGATAAAGAAAGAGGGTGTGTCATTAACTTATGACACACCCTCTACCTGTTTCATATTGTATTTTTATGCATTACAAACCTCTTGCTTTCAGGAATCCGGAAGCATCTGGCTTCTCCATACCTGTAAAGTCGGTAAACATTTCCATCTGGTCCTTGGTGTTGCCACGGCTCAGAATCTTATCGCGGAATGCCTGACCAACGGCTGGATCCAAGGCACCATGCTTTGCAAAGTAGTCGGCGATGTTCACAGCCAGCACCTCTGTCCAGAGATAGCTGTAATAGCCTGCAGCATAACCGCCGCCCCATACATGGTTGAAGTATGATGTGCTGTAGCGAGGAGGAATCTGGGTGTTGAGCAAACCGATGTTGTGGAGCTCTTCCTTCTCGAAGGCGCCTGCCATATAAGGTGAAGGCACCTCTTCTTCGCTAATCTTGTGCCAGGCAAGGTCAAGACAGGTTGCAGCCAGGTTCTCGCCCAGTGAATATGCGGTCTGGAAGCTGATGCTCTTCAGCATGCGCTCCTTCAGGTCGGCTGGCATCGTAGCACCGGTCTCGGTATGACGGGCGTAATGGTCGAATATCTCAGGAATAGAAGCAAACGATTCGTTAAACTGGGATGGCATCTCTACGAAATCGCGGGCAACGGCTGTTCCTGAAAGGGTATTGTACTTGCAGTCGGAAAGGATTCCGTGAAGCGCATGACCGAACTCATGGAACAGGGTAGTAACCTCATCCCATGTGATGAGAGATGGCTGCCCCTCCGGTGCCTTGGCGTTGTTGCATACATTATATATAATAGGCAACTGGCCGCGCTGCTTGCTCTGCTTGGCAAAGGCGCTCATCCATGCACCGCCACGCTTGGTAGGACGGCGGAAGTAATCGCTGTAGAAGAGGGCGATTGGCTTGCCGTTCTTGTCGCTCACCTCGAATACCTTCATGTCTGGGTGATAGGTTGGGATATCCTTGCGCTGCTTGAAGTTCAGTCCGTAAACACGATGGGCGGCATAGAACACACCATTCACCTGTACGCTGTCGATGTTGAAGTATGGTTTGATCTCATCATCGGTAATGTTGAGCATCTCCTTCTTCATCTTCGCAGAATAATAGAATCGGTCGTATGGCTGCAGCTTGAAGT
The DNA here is from genome assembly GCF_024330485.1 of Segatella copri. Lineage (GTDB taxonomy): Bacteria > Bacteroidota > Bacteroidia > Bacteroidales > Bacteroidaceae > Prevotella > Prevotella copri_L. Next base: position 27,388 of record NZ_JANDWX010000032.1, read on the forward strand.
CCTTGCCCTCCGTCTTCTGGGCATACGCTTCTATCGCCTTGGTTTCAGCATCAGCCTTAGGAGCATATTCCTTGATGAGCTGCTTCAGGAAATCATCCACATTCTTGCTGTTCTTAGCCATCGTCTTTTCGAGCGAATAGTCGGCATAGTTGTCATATCCCATCAGCTTGCCCTTCTCGGCACGCAACTTGGCAATCTCGGTTACGATAGGGAAGGTGTTGAAATCAGGATTGGTTCCGTCGGCACGGTGGATGCTTGCCATATACACCTTCTTGCGCAGTTCGCGGTTCTGGAGATTGGTGAGGATAGGCTGCTGGGTGGTGTTGATGATGACGATGCAGTAAGGTGCCTTGCCTCCGCGGCTCTCAGCATCTTTCTTGCATTGGGCAATGTCTGCATCGCTCAATCCGGCGAGCTCTTCCTTGCTGTTCACCCAAACCACGGCGTTGTTGGTAGCGGCAGGAAGAATATTGCCCCATTCCTGCTGTAATTCTGAGATGCGGGAGTTGATCTGCTTCATGCGCTCCATCTTCTCGGCAGAAAGGAGGGCGCCTGAACGTACAAAACTCTTATAGATAACCTCAGTAAGGCGCTTGTCTTCGCCCTTGAGTTTCTTATATTCGTTGTCGTAAACATACTTGATGCGCTCGAAGAGTTTCTTGTTGAACGAAATCTCATTGTCGAGTTCGGTCAGCAATGGGGTAGCCTTCTTTTCGGTTTCGGCGATGCCCGGAGTCTTGTGGGCACTGGTGAGACCAAAGAAGATGTTAGTCACCTTTTCGAGCAGCGCACCGCTCTCCTCATAGGCGAGGATGGTGTTCTGGAAGTTAGGCTTCTTCTTGTTGTTTACAATCTTCTGGATGTTGGCACGCTGCTCTTTGATAGCCGCTTCGATGGCAGGCAGGTAGTCGCTCTCCTGAATCTTGCTGAAGTCAGGAGCACCGAATGGAAGACTGCTCTTTGTTAAAAGAGGATTCTGACGGTTACCGCCCGCAGTCTGTGCGAACGATGAGGCTGGCATCTGCAGGAGTGCTGCGGCCAAGCCCAGGGTAAGGAAAGCCTTGTTAAGTTTCATCATGTTTCTTTGTTTATTTGAAATTCGTTTGCAAAGATAATCATTTATTTCGGATTATCGCATTTTTATTCATATTTCTTATGGAAAATCAGCAGACAGATGGCTCCTGCCAATGCCATCGGCACACCGATAAGGGCAGGGAAGTTGTATCCTAATCCCATCGCAACAGGAATACCACCGAGGAAAGCTCCCATGGCGTTACCCAGATTGAAGGCGCCCTGAATGCAGCAGCCGCCCAGCATTTCGCCACCCTTGGCATGCTTCACGATGAGGAATTGCTCAGGCGATCCGATGCCGAAAAGACAGGCGCAGCAGATGAACATCAGCACCACAGATACCCAGCCGAAAGGGGCGAGGAAGAAGGTGAGCAGAAGTGCAGCCGCCGCCAGGAACTGGAGATAACAGGTAAAGCGACCCGGCTTGAAGCGGTCGGCAAGCAAGGCACTCACCTGATTGCCTACTACCATTCCGCCGCCTGCAAGAATCATCAGCAGAGAGATGCTGGCTGCGCTGAATCCGCCCTCCATCTGAAGCAGCGGCGAGATATAACTGAACCAGCAGAGGATGCCGCCATTGCCCAGGAAGGTGGCTGCGATGATGAGCCAAGGAGCCTTGTTGCGGAGGAAATGGAACTGTGCCTTCATACCGTTGTTTGGCAGTGCTTCTACATCTGGAACCCATCTGTGAATCATGTATAAGGTGATGAGTCCGAGCACGATACAGCTGACAAAAGGTACTCGCCAGCTGAACATGTGACTCAGGAAGGTTCCCACCGGCACACCCAGCAGGTTAGCCACCGGCATACCTGCGCACATCATCGCCACGGCATTGGTTCCCTTACCCTCTTTGGCAATCTTCACCGCCACGATGGTACCCGTTCCGAAGTAGGCACCATGAGGCAGACCTTCTATAAAGCGGGCGCAGAGCAAGAGCCAGTAGTTAGGTGCTACAGAGGCAATGACAGCTCCGAAAGTGATGAGCGAAGCCAGGAACATCAGGATATTCTTGGGTCTGTATTTATGCATGAGAATCAGCGAGAAAGCTCCGGCGCAGACGCCGAGTGCATAGATGGAGATGAGATGTCCTGCTTCTGGGATGGAAACGTTCATGTTGTGGGCGATGTCTGTGATGATGCCCTCGATGATGAATTCAGCGATGCCCAAGGTAAAGGTACCCAGCGCGAGTGCAAATAGTCCTTTTTTCATTTGTTCTTATGAGTCAATATTATCCTTAAAAAATAGTTTCTCTCTTATTTTATGTCTTTGTAAGACAATTTCTTAAGCCTTTTTTACATATCCTCCATCGACAATCCTTGGTATCCGATATCGAATTTCTTGAATTTTCCTGTAGCCTGGAAGAAATGCTCGGCTTTATCTTTTAAAATGCCGAGATTTATATCCTTAGCTTGGCGTTTTACCTCATAAAAAATAACCTTCTGCTCCAGTTCATCGGCAGCGATAATATCGATTTCATTCTCTCCCTTTCTGTCCCACCAGGAGGCTATCTGGGTATATTCTTCGCTCTCTATCATCTTGGCAATAAAATATCTTTCCAGAACCTTGCCGGTGTATGTGGTGTAGCTCTTATCCATGACCATTTTTAGTTTTTTATTGGCGCCAACCTCTATCATGTATCCATATTTGTAGATGTAGCGAAACCAGACGCGAAGGAAGTTGTCTTCTATCTGATAGCGAATGTTGCGATTGGTCTTTTGGAACATCGGTATATAACGGGAGATCAGGCTATAGTCGTTCTCCAGTTTGGTGAGATAGCCCGAAAGTTCTATTTTCATGATGCTTTCTATTTCACCTCGAGTTGTGTAGCCTGAAGCGATAAGTTGCAGTATCTCGAAATAGCGGGCATAGTCTTTGCCAAATTCTTCTATCAGCATATTTTTTCCTTCGTAGATGAAATAAGAGTTTTTTGCAATAAACCGCTCTGTCATCTGTTCCTTGGTCGTGGCTCCTGCATCCATCATCATTTCTACATATTCTGCTACTCCGCCTGTATAACTGTAGAGAGCCAGTAGGTCATCATTGGTATAGGCAGAATTATATGTAGAGAGAATTTCCTTAATGACAGAAGGGGGAAATGGAGTGACTTTTATTTCTCCTGTCTGCCTGCCATAAAGTGGTTGCTTGTTATTTTTAAAGATGATGTTCATAAGTGAATAAACAGAACCGCAAACCACGAGATTGATGTGAGCTTCCTGTTTGTTTAGATCCCATATCTTTTGCATATCTGAAAAGATAGATGGATTAACCCGCTTGAAATCCTGAAACTCATCAATGATGAGAGTGATAGGGCGAATCTTGGATAGTTGAAGCAGATATTTAAAGATGTCAGCAAAGCGTGTTACTTCACCGAGAATAGGAAGCTGAAGTTTGCTCGTCATCTCTTCGATAAAATCTCTGCAGAGTTCTGCTTCTGATTTTCTCGCAACAAAGAAATACAGCATATCCTGAACATCCTCGTATGCTTTTATCAATAAGGATGTCTTACCGCTACGTCGGCGTCCGGTTACGATTGTAAAACGGGCCGTTTGCAAAGATAGATTTCTTATCTCTTGCAATTCTTTTATTTCGTTTTGTCTTCCAAAGAACTTCATATTTCTATAATTTTACAGTTTCTTTTTGGTGTTGTTTTTCGAAACCGCTGTTTCGGAAATGGCGGTTTCGAATGCAAAGGTAATAAAAATACCTGAATATCAGCTTGTTTGTTTGCTAATTTAAGTTTTTTTATTTGTTTGTGTACTTCTTGTTTTCCCGAAATGGCGGTTTCGAAAGTAAAAATGATGGAGTTGTCAGAATTGACAATAACTCTATATAATAAGGTATGAATGCAGAAAAAAGAGGGGTTAGGAGTCCCTGAAAATAAAATATAAGAGACTTGCAAAAAAGAAAAACCGTTAAAGGTAATTAATTTATGGGGGTATTAGCTTCATATTCTGATGGAAATGCTTAATTTTGCAACTTGAGAAAAGAAAGGTGCAAAAAATAGGTATGAAACGTTCGCTCAACATATTGATGGCTTTGATGCTCTCGCTCATGGTGGTTTACTTGAGCGTGGGTACTACCGTCATGCACTGCCTTCACTATGACAAGGTGATGGTGGGTATGGTGACTGACTGTTGCGTGAAACGTAGCATGCACCATGATTGTTGCCTAGGCAAGCTGGGCGCACAGGTGAACAAACATTGCATGGAAGTGGAGCTGGTAAAACTATCGCCTACGGTCTCTATCCAACACTTGGATTTCGATGCAGCACCAGTGTTTGCAGGCATCGCGCCAGCCCTTTGGCAGACGTTGCCTCGTCCTGTTATCTGTAGCATTCAGAAGGCAAGATATTGGAATCTGAATGTTCCGCATTCGCCTCCAAGGGCTTATCTTGCCCTCCTTAACTTCCTGATTATTTGATTTTTCCATATTTGCAAATAGGTTGCAAAAGTTTTTCTGTACTTTTGCAGCCAAGATTGTCGTATGCCTATCCCTATCAGTAAAATCTTAGGGTTGCATACATATATAAAATGGTAAAATCATCCGGAGCGAAGATTTAAGATTCGGATAAAAGGAAATATATTTATGTATTCAAGATATATATTGCTCAGTGCCTTGCTGGTTATTGGTGCTGAGACTTATGCAAAAAACAATAAGACAGAGGTTGTGTCTCTGTCATCATCATATAATAATTCTGTAGAAAATAACTCTGTAGATTCCTCCTCTCAGGATTCCATTTTCAAGGACGAGACCTTGCAGGAGGTGAAGGTGGTGGCTCGTAAGTCGGGCACTTCCCGATTGGCTGGTGCCGTGAATGGCATCGCCGTGAACAAGGATGAGCTCTTCAAGGCGGCTTGTTGCAACCTGGGCGAGAGTTTTACGACCAACCCTTCGGTGGATGTGGCTTATAATGATGCCACGACGGGCGCAAGACAAATCAAACTCCTCGGTCTTTCGGGCACTTACGTACAGATGCTCACCGAGAATCTGCCGAATTTCCGTGGTGCAGCCATCCCTTACGCCCTGGGCTATGTGCCGGGACCTTGGATGAAAGGCATTCAAGTATCCAAGGGTAGTGCTTCGGTGAAGAATGGCTATGAGTCGATTACAGGTCAAATCAATGTGGATTACTTGAAGCCAGAGGATGAGCAACAGGTGGAGGTAAACCTCTTTGGTGATACCAAGAGCCGAATCGAAGCAAACGCCGATGCCAACGTTCATCTGTCGGATAAGTGGGCAACGGAGATATTGTTGCATCATGAGAATATCCTCAAAAACCATGATGACAATGGCGATGGTTTCTATGATATGCCAGGCAGAGAACAATATAATGTACAGAACCGTTGGCTGTATAAAGGCAAGCACTACATCTTTCATGGTGGACTTGGGGCTTTGAAGGAGATTCGTACCAGTGGGCAGGATGAGGAACATGTTCATAGTGATGATATTTATCGAATCAAGCTCCATACCAACCGTTATGAGGGTTATATGAAACATGCCTTCATCCTCAATCACGAGCATGGTACCAATATTGCCTTCATGTCCTCAGCTTCGATGCACCAGCTCGATGCCCAGTATGGCAACAGGTTCTACGACCTCAATGAGAAGAATCTCTATGGCTCGCTGATATTTGAGACCAATTTTACTCATCAGCACAATTTGTCGGTAGGTTTGAGCGCCAACCATGATTACCTGGGACAGCGCGCCAATGTGAACATTTCTCCAAGACCGACAGTAGGGCAAGAAGATTCTCCTTACCTTTTGTCGGAGATGCAGAGAATGAACGAGAAGGAGACGACTCCAGGAGCATACGCCCAATACACCTATACGTTAGGCACGAAGTTGACAGCGATGGCAGGTGTCCGTTTCGACCATAGTTCGCTTTATGGCAGCTTCTTCACCCCTCGTTTCCACGTGAAGTATTCGCCTGTCGATGCCATCAGCATCCGCCTGTCAGCAGGTAAGGGCTATCGCACGGTATTTGGCTTGGCAGAGTACAACTATCTCTTGGCGAGTGGCAGGGAGTTTCAGATTACGGGGGATGGACTTAAGCAAGAGGAGGCTTGGAACTATGGACTGAGTACCGCTTTCTACATCCCGATGTTTGGCAAGACACTGAAACTGAACGCTGAGTATTACTATACCGACTTCAAGAATCAAGCGGTGGTGGATTATGATGCCAACAAGGGGCTTATCTCCATCTATAATTTGATAGGCAAGTCTTATTCGCACACCTTCCAGATAGATGCCTCTTATCCATTGCTGAAGGGCTTGGAGATAACAGCGGCTTATCGCCTGAACGATGTGAAGTGTACCTACGATTATGGCAAAACCTTGAAAGAAAAGCCATTGACCAGCAAGTATAAGGCGCTCTTCACGGCTTCCTATAAGACTCCACTTGGCCTATGGCAATTTGATGCCACCGTGCAGTTGAATGGTGGAGGCAGAAATCCTGAGCCTTACCAGTTGGCAGATGGAAGCCAGTCATGGTCTCCTCGTTTCCATAGCTTCGGGCAAGTGAGTGCGCAGGTTACGAGATGGTTCCGCCATTGGAGTATCTATGTGGGAGGCGAGAACCTGACTGGTTTCAAGCAGAAAACTCCTATCTATGGTGCCAGCAATCCATGGGGAAGCGATTTCGAGCCAACCTTGGTTTGGGGACCTGTAGAGGGCAGGATGTTCTACGCAGGAGTGAGGGTACACTTTTAATTGAAAATGTTTAAAGTTGAATGATTAAAGCAAATAGAAAAGTTATGAAGAAGATTTTAGTAATGTTCACAATGATGATGGTGGCAATGGTAACCTTTGCCAAGGACATCAAGACCGTAGTGTTCACCACAACCCCACAGATGCACTGTGCGGCTTGTGAGAATAAGATCAAGAGCAACCTTCGCTTTGAGAAGGGAATCAAGAGCATTGAGACTTCTGTGCCAGACCAGACAGTCACAGTACAGTATAATGCCGACAAGACAACCCCAGAGAAACTCCAGAAAGGTTTTGAGAAGTTTGGCTATAAGGCTCGCATCCTGAAAGATGGCGAGAAGGTTGAGAAGAACACTGGGGAGAAGTGTGACTTGATGTAATTCCTGCTGCTTTGGTTAAGAGAGGTTGTCTATCCATGGACAATCTCTCCAGAGCCAATTCTTTTATTTCGTTTTGTCTTCCAAAGAACATCATATTTCTATAACTTAGTCCACTTGAAAAAGAAAGGCCTGTTTTAAATGTTTATATTTCACGAAAATAATCTCTGCTTTATGCCGTTTTTTGGCAAGGGTTATGATGGACTTGCTGATTGCTATCATCCCAAGGGCTTATAATGCCAAAAGGTTATTCAGTATTCAGTATTCAGTTTTTTTCGCGATAGTTACCTTTTTCATGGTTATAAATTGTAAGTAATTATTTTATATTATATATCACTAGTGTCCCGTTAAAACGAGACGATTATTAAATAAGTTATTAATACTCAAAAGTTTACGGACTTTTTGTAGTGTATTCGATTTGATTTTGTATCTTTGCACGCATATTTAAAATA
>NZ_JANDWX010000033.1:0-34527 GCF_024330485.1 Segatella copri
GCCAACAAGCTAATCAGACGCATCCCCATCCATCACCGATAAATCTTTAATCTCTTTCAGATGTCTTCTAGAGATATCATTGGGTATTAGTCTTACTTTCGCAAGGTTATCCCCAAGTGATGGGCAGGTTGGATACGCGTTACTCACCCGTGCGCCGGTCGACGCCCATCAAAAGCAAGCTTTCGATGTCGTTTCCCCTCGACTTGCATGTGTTAAGCCTGTAGCTAGCGTTCATCCTGAGCCAGGATCAAACTCTCCATTGTAAAATATCATTTTTACTTCTTGCCTCATTGCTGAAGCAATCGGTGTTTGTTGTCTGTACTTAGGACGAATATCCTTTTCGTTTATTGAAGCTTAGTAAACCTGACTTGTCAATTGCTTGACGGTTCGTTTCTTTTACCCAGTCAACTTTCTTAATTATAAGAAGTTAACCGCTTCTTGTACTACTTGTCTGTTTATGTAAAATCTTTCAAAGAACTCTTTCTTTAGTTGCTAAGAGAAACCGTATTTCTCAAAAGCGAGTGCAAAAGTACTAACTATTTTTCATTCCACCAAATCTTTTCGCAAAAAAGTTGAGATCTCGGTGCATATTTAACACTTATAAAGACTTTCTGGAGTTTTTCTTACCACTACACTTTATTTTATACATGCATACGCCTGCCTGCATGTGCGGGCGCACACCCGCAAGCGCATTAATAATATTGTACTCATATTCCAAGACCGAAAAGAAATCAGGATTCAACTAGAAAAGCATTATCCGGAGAATATATCTATCAAAGAAGAATATTACTATACGAAGAAGAATATTATCGAAGAAAAGGGAGAAACTCAGAAAAACATTTTGCCAATTAAAAAAAATATAGTACCTTTGCACACGTTTTAACGGATAACAAGATTAATTACATATATTTTAAAACTTTCAAATGAAGGCATTAGCAATTAAGTCGAGTTTGTTTTCCTGTTTAAAGACATACAACAAGAAAACATTCATGTCTGACCTCATGGCAGGTATCATCGTTGGTATCGTAGCCCTGCCTCTGGCCATCGCATTCGGTATCGCTTCTGGCGTAACCCCTGAAAAGGGTATCATCACCGCCATTGTAGCAGGTCTCATCATCTCCATCTTCGGTGGAAGCAAAGTGCAGATTGGTGGTCCTACGGGAGCATTCATCGTTATCATCTATGGCATTATCCAGAAATATGGCATGGAAGGTTTGACGATTGCGACACTGATGGCTGGTCTGTTCCTGGTTCTCTTCGGACTTCTCCGTCTTGGAACCATCATCAAGTACATCCCTTACCCTATCGTTGTGGGATTTACCAGTGGTATCGCCGTAACCATCTTCACGACCCAGATCAAGGATCTCTTTGGATTGACGTTGACTTCAAATCCTTCTGATTTTCTGGAGAAATGGGGCGTCTACTTCCAAAGCTTTGACACCATAGATCCTTGGTGTGCCCTTATCGGAGTAGTAAGCGTAGTGGTTATCGCCATCACCCCTAAGTTCAGCAAGAAGATTCCGGGCTCTCTTATTGCCATCATCCTGATGACCGTTGTAGCCTTACTGCTCAAGCAGTTTGCCGGCGTTGAGAGTATCGAGACCATCGGCGACCGCTTTTCTATCAGCAATGAACTTCCTGCTGCTCAGGTACCAGTCATGAATTGGGAGACCATCAAGAGTCTTGTATCACCAGCTATTACCATCGCCATTCTGGGAGCCATTGAGAGTTTGCTTTCAGCAACTGTTGCCGATGGTGTAATCAGCGATCATCACGACAGTAACACCGAGTTGGTAGCTCAGGGTTTAGCCAATATCGCCTCTCCCCTCTTTGGCGGTATTCCTGCAACAGGTGCCATTGCCCGCACAATGACCAATATCAATAATGGCGGTAAGACTCCTATTGCAGGCATCATCCACGCCATAGTTCTGCTGCTCATCTTCCTCTTTCTGATGCCTCTTGCCCAGTACATACCAATGGCTTGTCTTGCCGGTGTATTGGTAGTTGTATCTTACGGAATGAGCGGATGGAGAAGTTTCCTGGCACTGATGAAGAATCCGAAGAGCGATGTAACCGTACTTCTGATTACCTTCTTCCTCACCATCATCTTCGATTTGACAGTAGCCATTGAGGTGGGTCTGATTATCGCCTGTCTGCTCTTCATGAAGCGAATGAGCGAAACCACCGACGTGACAGCTATTACCGATGATGAGATTGACTTGAATAAGGAGTTTGACTTCCTCTCAACCAACCTGGAGCACTATACGATTCCGAAGGGCGTAGAGGTATACGAAATCAATGGTCCTTTCTTCTTCGGAGCTGGTAACAAGTTTGAGGAAGTGATGGCAGCTTTCGGTGACCGTCCACTGGTACGCGTCATCCGTATGCGCAAGGTTCCATTTGTTGATTCAACCGGTATCCACAACCTCACCAACCTCTGCGAGATGAGCCAGAAGGAGGACATTCAGGTTGTACTCTCCGGTGTTTGCGAGAAGGTAAACGCCCAGTTGGAAAAGGCTGGTTTCTACAATATTCTTGGCAAGGATAATATCACAGATCACATCAGCAAGGCTCTGAAACGTGCTGAAGAGATTATTGAGAAGAAAACTGTTAATAGTTAATAGTTTACAGTTTACTGATTGTAGACCATCAAATAAAAAAAGATGCATTGCTGGATATACCAGTAATGCATCTTTTTTTATTGTCATCAAGTAACTGTTAACTATAAATTGTTAACTATCAACTATTACAGAACTGTTAACTATCAACTGTTAACTATCAACTATTACAAAACTTTTCCCAGAAACTCCTGTAGTCTTGGCGATTTCGGATGGTTGAATATTTGCTCAGGAGTTCCGTCTTCCGTGATATAGCCGTCACTGAAGAAGAGAACACGGTTGGCCACTTCTCTTGCAAATCCCATCTCGTGGGTCACCACCACCATCGTCATTCCCTCGGCAGCAACATCCTTCATCAGCTGCAGTACCTCGCCCACCATTTCCGGATCGAGAGCCGAAGTCGGCTCATCAAAGAGGATTACCTCTGGATTCATCGCTAAGGCACGGGCGATAGCTACGCGCTGTTTCTGTCCGCCCGACAGACTGTCGGGATAACTGTCGGCCTTATCCAGCAATCCGATACGGGTCAGGAGTTCCGTTGCTTTCTCATCAGCTTCTTCCCTTGTCATCTTACCCAATTCTACCGGAGCCAGCATGATGTTGCGGCGTATGGTCATATTAGGGAAGAGATTGAACTGCTGGAATACCATACCCACCCTCTGGCGCATTCGGTTGATATCAACATCGCTTGATGTGATATCCATATCATCAATAAAGATTTTACCCTCGGTAGGTTCTTCCAGAAGGTTGATGGAACGCAGGAAGGTACTCTTGCCACAACCCGACGGACCGATGATGGCAACCACCTCACCTTTCCTCACCGAGGTGGTAATGCCTTTCAGCACCTCGTTGTCGCCGAAGCGTTTACGAAGTCCTTCTATCTTGATTATTTCGTTTATTTTATCCATTGTTTTAAAGCTTTTGCCCTTTCAGGATTCCTCATTTCCTTTCGCTCTTTCTCAGTCTCTTCTCCAGCCTTCTCACTCCTGCGTTCAGTCCGAGAACAAGAACGAGATAGAGGCAGGCTACTACGCCCAACGGCATCATCGCTTCGTAAGTAATGCTTCGGATGATGTCGGAACCCTTGGTCAAGTCTACCAGTCCGATATAACCGCTGATAGAGGTTTCCTTGAGCAGAGTGATAAGCTCGTTACCCATAGCCGGAAGCACATTCTTGAAGGCTTGCGGAAGGATGATGAGACGCATCGTCTTGCCATACGAAAGACCAAGACTTCTACCCGCCTCCATCTGACCATTATCCACCGACATGATGCCCGAGCGGATTACCTCGGCAATATAAGCTGCCGAGTTCAAGCCGAAGGCGATGACAGCCACCAGTATCTTATTGACATCTGCCGATGCAAACACCACATAATAGATGATGAGCAACTGCACCATGGTTGGCGTGCCTCGCATGATGGTAAGGTACAGCTGGCAGAGCATGTTCGGAATCTTCCAGTCGCCCTTACGTTCATGACGTGCTCTGACAATAGCTATCAGCGTTCCGAGTATTACGGAAAGGATGATGGCGAAGAAGGTGATGATGAGCGTATTGCCCAACCCCTGCAACAGATACTGATAACGATTGTCATCTATGAAGCAGGATTTAAACTTATCTATCACTCCCGGCTGGTTACCAGCTGTTTTCCCTTCATTGGAATTCACCATGATAACCTGTCGCACATCGGCATAGGAATCCGTAAATCCGATATTCTTCTTCCGTTCTGGAGTAACCGTGATGCCGGCAATACCCGCATCCGCCTTACCAGCCTGTACAGAGGTGATGATGGCATCAAACTCCATATCAAGAATCTCGACATCCACGCCCATCACATCGCCGATGGCATTCGCCACATCCACGTCGATACCCACAATCTTGCCATTCTGGTAATATTCAAAAGGCTCAAAGGTGGCATTGGTAGCAAAGCGCAGACTCGTCTTCAAGCCGAGTTTCTGCAGCGCTTCCGGTCCCATCTTCTTCACGTCAGAAGTCTTTGGCGTATAAGCCACGGCTATACCCCGTTCCAGATGGCGGTTGATGATGGAATCGATGACGCCATTCTCTTTCAGAATGCGGATGGCATGATTGATGGACTGCTGCAACTCAGCATGATCCTTAGCCACGCAGATGGCGAAAGAGGACGCATCGAAGGTTTCGGGCAGGATACGGAGCGATGGGTTCACCCGTTGGAATGCCTTGGCTGGCGCCTCATCGGTCACCATGCAGTCTATCTTACCCTGCAGGAGTGCCTGGATGGCATCGGCTCCCTTGTTGTACCGTTCTACCTTGGTACCGCCACCTTCCTTTTCCAGCTCCGTAGCTAGTCCGTCGCTAGTGGTACCGAGCTGCACACCAATCACAGCCCCCTTCAAATCAGTCTTGCTCTTGATTTGCCTGTCAGCATCTGACGCTCCTGAGCCACATGCCACGAAGAGCACACTCAGGAGTAAAGTCAAGAAGCCCAGCTTAAACTTTCCCGTTTTTCTGTATTTCATCATTCCAGGCATTCGTTTATTGTTGTTTCAAATACTCAGCACACATCTCTGCACATCTTTCTCCGTCTACACCAGCCGATACGATTCCGCCTGCATAACCAGCACCTTCGCCACATGGGAAGAGTCCCTGGATGCGGACATGCTGCAGGGTTTCGCGGTCACGGACGATGCGGACAGGCGATGAGGTTCTCGTCTCCATCGCTATCAGCGTAGCCTCGTTGGTCAGGAAACCATGGGCATTCTTGCCGAAGGTCTTGAAGCCTTCCTGCAGTCGCTTGCTCACGAAAGACGGCATCCAGAAATGCAACGGACTCGAAATCAAGCCTGGAGCATAGCTGCTCTTTGGCAGATCATAACTCAATCGATTGTTCACGAAGTCAGCCATGCGCTGTGCAGGTGCAGTCTGCTTCATGTTGCCCTGCTGCCAGCATTGCTTTTCCACGATTTCCTGGAAGTACATCATTTGGAGTGAAGAGTGAGGAGTGAAGAGTGAAGCATTCTCCTGCGCCTTCATTTCCTGCTGTTCGATGACAGACTGATGCTCCTTCACAAACTGCGCCACATCCTCGGGATGAGTTTCCACCACCATGCCCGAGTTGCTCCAGGCAGTACCGCGGTTGCTCGGACTCATACCGTTCACCACGAGCTGTTCCGGTCCTGTAGCAGCCGGAATCACAAAACCGCCCGGACACATACAGAAGCTATAGACACCTCTGCCATCTACCTGAGTAACGAAGCTATATTCGGCAGCAGGCAGATATTTTCCTCTACCACTCTTATTGTGATACTGAATCTGGTCGATGAGTTGGGAAGGATGTTCCAGACGCACACCCACGGCGATGCCTTTTGCCTCGATATCTATCTTTGCCGAAGCGAGATAGCGGTATACATCGCGGGCACTATGACCTGTTGCCAGGATAACCGGTCCGCGATAAGTTTCCTCAGCACCCGTAGCCAGATTCACGGCTTCTACACCTATCACCCTATCGCCAGCTGCAGCATCAGGTGCCGTCAGTTTACCTTCACTCTCAAGGATCAGACGAATCATCTTGGTCTGGAAATGCACTTCGCCGCCACACTTGATGATGGTGTTGCGCATGTTTTCAATGACGCGTGGCAACTTGTCGGTACCGATATGCGGATGGGCATCTGCCAGGATATTGGTATTGGCACCATGCTGGCAGAATACGTTCAGAATCTTATCTACACTTCCCCTTTTCTTGCTTCGGGTATAGAGTTTGCCGTCACTATAAGCACCGGCTCCACCTTCACCGAAACAGTAGTTGCTCTCTCCATCTACCTTCTGAGTCTTGGTAATGTTAGAGAGGTCCTTCTTGCGTTCGCGCACATCCTTGCCTCGCTCCAGCACGATAGGACGGTATCCCAGTTCTATCAGGCGCAGGGAAGCGAAGAGGCCGCCAGGTCCCTCACCCACAACGATAACACGAGGTCTGCTGCTCACATCCGGATATTCGGTATGGACATATTGGTCGTCCTGCGGAAATTCGTTGATATAAGCACGCACCTTCAGATTGACGAAGATGGTGCGCTGACGGGCATCGATGCTTCTCTTCAAAACCCTCACCTGGTTGAGCGTTCTTACATCCAATCCCTTTTCTTTGGCGAGATAACGCTTGATGCCTTCCTCGCTGGCTGCCTGTTCGGGCAGAATTCTTATCTGATACTCTTGAATCATTATACTTTATACTTTGAGTTTTATGATTAGTTTTATAAAAGTGACGAGTGACAAGTGACCGATTCCATATTACGGATTTCACATTACATTCACAATTCACTTTTCACTTTCACTTTTTCATGCTTCCATTGTAGCCAGCACTTCGAGCGTATCCAGCTGATACATGGTGAACTTACCATCTTCCAATGTTGCAAAGGTTGGCGGATTGCCACCCTTCGGGAAGGTGATGCTGCCGGTATTTACGATGGCCTGCCCCTTCTCGTTATGAGAGAGTTCCCAGAGATGGGAGTGACCATAGATCATAGCCTCGTAAGGACCCTTCGGCATGTTTTCCTTATTGTATACATGTCCATGAGTCAGAAGATAGCGCTTGCCTCCGTCTACCAGCAAGGCATAGGTCTCCATGATAGGGAAATCGAGGAGCATCTGGTCTACTTCCGCATCGCAGTTGCCACGCACGGCGATAATCTTATCTGCCAGCGCATTCAGTCTTTCTACGATACCCTTAGGATCGATTCCTTCCGGAATGCGGTTGCGGGGACCGTAGTTGATGATATCCCCCATGATGCACATCATGTCACAATGTTCTGCCTCGAAGAAATCGAGGACCTTTTCCAGGGCTGGCAAACAGCCGTGGATATCTGAGAATAAAAGATATTTCATTACTTGATTCAAAAAATATTAATACTCACCCTCAACCCATTTTTTACCTGATTCAGTATATTTCATCCAAATAACCAAACCGACACCAATGATTGCTGCTATTGCAAAAAGTATTGTCAACATTTCCATAATTATTTCTTTTTTAATTCTACTTTTAATAAATAATTGCCTGCATAAGCAAAACATGCAGCAGCGATTACTGCGCATCCCATGCAAACATAGTTAGTTACTCCCATTGCCTCACCTGTAAACAGTGGCGACAATGCACCAATTCCAATACCGCTGCATACCATCTTTGAAAGACCAAAGAAATACTCAGCCAGCATCTCATTTCGTTTGAAATTGCGTTCAACGAGTTGATTTTTACTATTTACTTCTGTAACCATATTGCTAATGCTTTGAATTACATCGGCAAAATTAAGCAAATAATCCGAAACACCCAAACATTTCAACGTTTTTTATATATATAATAAGGTATAAAGGAGAGGAAGAGTCTGTAATTATCTACTGAAATAGCTTTTTTATCTACAATATGCTACTTTTTTGTTAAAATCCTTGGCAGTTTGATATATTATTCGTACTTTTGCCCACAAGTTCTGCTTCGGCCCCGGTCGTTTCGGGGGAGGCATTACATTACCAACGTAAAATTCAAGAACATATGAAAGTATTAAAATTCGGCGGAACATCGGTTGGTTCCGTAAAAAGCATCCTCAGCTTGAAACGTATCGTTGAAAACGAGGCTAAGAAACAGAGTGTAGTGGTTGTCGTGAGCGCGCTTGGCGGTATCACGGACAAACTCTTGCAAACCTCTCAACTTGCCCTCCAGGGTGATGAACAGTGGAAAGTAGAATTCGAAGCCATGGTTGATCGCCACCACAAGATGATAGATACCATCATCACCGACACTACAGACAGAGAAAACTTATTCAAATCGGTTGATGCCCTCTTCGAGCAGTTGAAGAGCATCTATTTTGGTGTGTACCTCATCCACGACCTCAGCGAGAAAACGCAGGATGCCATCGTGAGTTATGGTGAAAGACTCAGTTCCAAGATTGTTGCCACATTGATTCGTGGAGCCAAATGGTTCGACTCCCGCAACTTCATCAAGACTGAGCGCAAGAACGGCAAAGGCAAGCATGTACTCGACAGCGAGCTGACCAACAAACTGGTAAAAGAAGCCTTTGCAGAAATTCCACGCATATCTCTCGTTCCGGGTTTTATCAGCCGTGACAAGAACACAGACCGCACCACCAACCTTGGCCGTGGCGGTAGCGACTACACAGCAGCCATCATAGCAGCTGCCCTCGATGCAGAAGTGCTCGAAATCTGGACTGATGTAGACGGTTTCATGACCGCCGACCCACGTGTCATCAAATCAGCTTATACCATTAACGAACTGAGTTACGTTGAGGCGATGGAGCTTTGCAACTTTGGTGCAAAGGTCATCTACCCTCCAACCATCTACCCGGTTTGTGTCAAGAATATTCCTATCAAGGTTAAGAACACCTTCAACCCAGATGCTCCGGGCACCATCATCAAGAACAAGATAGATGGCGACCAGAAGCCTATCAAGGGTATCTCTTCCATCAACGGTACAGCGCTCATCACCGTAACCGGTCTTTCCATGGTCGGTGTGATTGGTGTAAACCGCCGTATCTTCACCGCTCTTGCCAACGAGGGCATCTCTGTGTTCATGGTGTCACAGGCATCATCTGAGAACTCTACCTCTATCGGTGTGCGCGAGCAGGATGTAGAAGAGGCTGTAAAGGTATTGAACAATGAGTTCCACAACGAGATTGCCGATGGTGCCATGTTCCCAATGCACGCAGAGAAGGGCTTGGCCACTATCGCCATCGTGGGTGAAAATATGAAGCATGCAGCCGGTATCGCCGGTAAGCTCTTCGGAACCCTCGGCCGTAGCGGTGTTTCCGTCATCGCCTGTGCACAGGGTGCTTCAGAAACCAACATCTCGTTCGTAGTGAAGAGCGATTATCTGAGAAAGTCACTCAACGTGCTCCACGACAGTTTCTTCCTTTCAGAATACAAGGTGCTGAACCTCTTCATCTGCGGTGTGGGTACCGTGGGCGGAAAGCTCATCGAGCAGATCAAGAACCAGTATGCCGACCTCATGGAGCGCAGCAAACTGAAGCTCAACGTGGTGGGTATCGCTTCTTCCAAGAACGCCATCTTCAACCGCGATGGTATTGATCTCGAAAACTATCGCGAGGAACTGAAGACTTCAGACCCAAGCACTCCAGAGGTTCTGCGCGATACCATCCTGGCGATGAACATCTTCAACAGCGTGTTTGTAGACTGTACTGCCAGCAAGGATGTGGCCGCCCTCTACCAGAGTCTGCTGGAGCACAACGTAAGCATTATCGCAGCCAACAAGATAGCTGCATCAAGCGAATATGAGAACTACGAGAAACTGAAGAAGACTGCCATCCAGCGTGGTGTAGTATTCCGTTTCGAGACCAACGTAGGTGCCGGTCTTCCTATCATCGGAACCATCAACGACCTCCGCAACTCCGGAGATAAAATCCTTAAGATTGAGGCAGTTCTCTCGGGTACGCTCAACTTTATCTTTAACGCCATCTCCAGCGTCGTTCCATTCTCTGAGACCGTGAGACTGGCTAAGGAGAAGGGCTACAGCGAGCCTGATCCACGTATTGACCTGAGCGGTATGGACGTGATTCGCAAGCTGGTGATTCTCTCCCGCGAGGCAGGTTACCGCGTAGAGCAGGAAGATGTAGAGAAGAACCTCTTCGTGCCAGACAAATACTTCAAGGGTTCACTCGACAACTTCTGGAAGAAACTTCCTGAGCTCGATGCCGATTTCGAGGCTAAGCGCAAAGCGCTCGATGTAGAGCACAAACGCTGGCGCTTCGTTGCTACCCTGGATGGCGGCAAGACAAGCGTAGGTTTGCAGGCTGTAGGTCCTGAGCATCCGTTCTACAATCTGGAAGGTTCCAACAACATCGTGCTGCTCACCACCGAGCGCTATAAGGAATACCCTATGATGATTCAGGGCTATGGTGCCGGAGCCAGCGTAACTGCTGCCGGTGTATTCGCCAACATCATGAGTATCGCTAACATTTAACACTTAACATTAAAAGAAGAGATGAAACATATTATCATTCTTGGCGACGGAATGGCTGACCACCCGGTAGAAAGACTGGGTGGAAAGACACTCCTGCAATACGCCAACAAACCCTATATGGATATGCTTGCCAAGAAGGGCAAGACAGGAAGACTCGTTACCGTGCCAGATGGATTCCATCCGGGTTCTGAGGTAGCCAACAGCTCTATCATGGGCTACGACCAGAACGAGGTTTACGAAGGACGCGGACCGCTGGAGGCTGCCAGCATCGGCTATGAACTGGAGCCTACCGACCTTGCCCTGCGCTGCAACATCATCAATGTGCAGGACGGCAAGATTATCACCCACAACGGTGGTAACCTGGAAACGGAAGATGCGGATGTGCTCATCAAGTATCTCAACGATACCCTCGGCAAGAAATATCCTGATGTCAAGTTTGTTACCGGCATCCAGTATCGCCATCTTCTGGTGGTGAAGCACGGAAACAAGCATATCGACTGTGCCCCACCTCATGATCATCCCAACGAGGAATGGCATAAGCTGATGGTGAAACCTATCTTGCCGGAGATTGGAGGCGATGAGGGTCACATCAGCCGTCGTGATACAGCCGACCTTCTGAACCAGCTGATTCTCGAGAGTCAGGAACTCCTGGAGAACCATCCTTTCAATGTGGCGCGCAAGGAGCGTGGCGAACGAATGGCCAATCTTATCTGGCCTTGGGGCGGCGGTTACCGTCCGCACATGCTCACCCTCTCTCAGATGTATCCACAGATCAAGAAGGGTTCTGTGATTTCTGCCGTAGACCTGATTCGAGGCATCGGCCATTACGCCGGTCTGCGCAACATCATCGTTGAGGGCGCTACCGGTCTTGCCAATACCAACTACGAGGGCAAGGCAGCCGCAGCTATCCAGGCATTGAAGGATGGCGACGACTTCGTTTATGTTCACGTAGAGGCGAGCGACGAGGCAGGTCATGATGGTGATCTGGAGCTGAAGCTGAAGACCATCGAGAACCTCGACCAGCGACTCATCAAGCCTATCTTCGATGAGGTAAGCACCTGGGACGAGCCGGTATGCATCGCAGTTCTCCCCGACCATCCTACTCCGGTAGAGATCCGTACCCACGTCAAGGAGCCTGTGCCTTTCATCATCTATTACCCTGGCATGGAGCCGGATAGCGTAGAGAAGTATGACGAGGTAAGCTGCGTGAGTGGCGGTTACGGCATGCTGCAGCTGCAGGAATTCATGAATGCCTTCATGGCGATCAATTAAAATCAACGGCTTCATGATAGCCCCCAAAGCTAATCATAAAGTTCAATGTTCAAATCTCAAAGTTAAAAGTAAAAAATGAAATATTATTCAACAAATAAGAAAGCACCCATCGCCGACCTTCACAAGGCGGTAGTTAAAGGTCTGGCAGAAGACCGTGGCCTCTATATGCCAGAAATCATCAAGAAGTTGCCACAGGATTTCTTCGACAACATCGAGAAACTCTCCTTCCAGGAGATTGCCTACAAGGTAGCTGATGCCTTCTTTGGCGAGGACGTTGATGCCGAGTCATTGAAGAAGATTGTATACGATACCCTGGCATTCGACTGCCCTGTAGTCGAGGTAGAGCCAAACATCTACTCTCTCGAGTTGTTCCATGGTCCTACCCTCGCCTTCAAGGATGTGGGTGCGCGCTTCATGGCCCGTCTCCTGCAGTACTTCGTACGTCAGGAGGGCAAGGAAGAGGTGAATGTGCTCGTAGCTACATCGGGCGATACCGGATCGGCTGTTGCCAACGGTTTCCTCGGCGTTGACGGCATCCATGTTTACGTGCTCTATCCTAAGGGCAAGGTGAGCAAGATTCAGGAGAGCCAGTTCACTACCCTCGGTCAGAACATTACAGCCCTTGAGGTAGATGGCGTATTCGACGACTGCCAGGCACTGGTGAAATCTGCGTTCATGGACGAGGAGCTCAACAAGCACATGAAGCTCACTTCAGCCAACTCTATCAACGTGGCCCGCTTCCTGCCTCAGGCATTCTATTATTTCAATGCCTATGCCCGCATGAAGGAGAAGGGTCTCGCCGACAAGCTGGTTATCTGCGTACCTAGCGGCAACTTCGGCAACATCACAGCCGGACTCTTCGGTCATGAGATGGGATTGCCTATCCACCGCTTCATCGCAGCCAACAACGCCAACGATATCTTCTACGAGTATCTGCAGACAGGCAAGTACAATCCACAGCCTAGCAAGCAGACCATCGCCAATGCCATGGACGTAGGCGACCCATCAAACTTTGCCCGCATCTACGACCTCTACAAGGGCGATCATGATGCCATCGCTGCCTACATCGGTGGTGCTACATACAAGGACGAGCAGATTGCAGAAACCATGAAGCAATGCTACAGCGAAACCAAGTATGTGCTTGACCCTCACGGAGCTTGCGGCTATCGCGCCCTGAAGGAGCAGTTGAAACCAGGTGAGGTTGGCGTGTTCCTCGAGACCGCTCATCCAGCCAAGTTCAAGGAGAAGGTAGACAGCATCCTTGACAGCGATATAGAGATTCCTGCACGCCTTGCAGAATTCATGAAGGGTGAGAAGAAGAGCATCCAGATGACCAAGGATTTCGCATCATTCAAGAACTACTTGATGAACGAATAAACCATACATACGGAAAAGCCTTTCTCTTTCTCAGGGGGAAGGCTTTTCATTTTATACTGAACTTTCGCATGTGGTTCAAGTACGGGCTGAAGGCCCAAAAGCTCCTAGCCCAGGGCGTCGCCCTGGGTATGATGGCAATCAGCAAGACGCCCTGTAAGGGCAAAAGCTTTATGTTTTGTCTGGAGTTTTAAAGCTTTTGCCCTTACAGGGCGACAGGTTTGCGTCCGTAATTACCCAGGGCGATGCCCTGGGCTAGGGGCTTCTGCCCTTTCAGGGCGTATGGGACAAAACTTGCGAAACTTTTATTTTATATACAGAAAACGGGAAAAATTTATGAAGATTGTTATTCTAGACGGCTATGCCGCAAACCCGGGAGATTTGGATTATCATCTTCTGGAGAAACTGGGCGAGGTGGTAGTTTATCCTCGCACATCAGATGCAGAGAAAGTGGAACGTGCCAAGGATGCCGACATCATCCTTCTGAACAAGGTGCAGATAGATGCAGAGACGCTGGCGCAGCTTCCTAAACTGAAATACATCGGTATCCAGGCTACAGGTTTCAACGTGGTAGACATCGAGGCTGCCAAGAAACAGGGCATCATCGTAACCAATATTCCTGCCTACAGCACCGACAGCGTGGCGCAGATGACCTTTGCCCTCATCCTTGCCGTAACCAACCGCGTAGAGCATTATACCCAGGAGAACCGCAACGAGCGCTGGGCTTACAATAAGGATTTCTGTTATTGGGATACCCCACTGATGGAGCTTGCCGGCAAGACCCTGGGTATCATGGGACTGGGCAATATCGGCATGAAAGTTGCCAACATCGCCCGCCAGTTTGGCATGAACATCTGTGCCTTCACCAGCAAGAATTCGAGCAATCTGCCTGAGTGGATCCAGAAGGTGAGCAAGGAGGGTTTGCTTGCCACGAGCGATATTCTCTCGCTCCATTGTCCGCTTTCTGATGACACCTATCATTTCATCAATAAGGAGAGTCTGGAGAAGATGAAGGATACCGCCATCCTGGTTAATACGGGTCGCGGTCCGCTGGTAGATGAGGAGGCCGTAGCTGCTGCCCTCCACGAAGGCAGTCTGGGTGCCTACTGTGCCGACGTAATGACTCAGGAGCCGCCATCAAAGGAGAATCCGCTCTTCGGTGAGCCTAATGCCTACCTCACCCCTCATATTGCCTGGGCCACCTACGAGGCTCGCGAGCGCCTGAACAAGCAGGTAGCCGCCAACGTAAAGGCATTCCTCGAGGGCAATCCGATTAATGTCGTGAATAAGTAAGAATGCTACTTTAAAAATCTGCATTTCTTAAATGAAGACAGCCAACCTTCAATATCCCAATTGAAAGTTGGCTGTTTACTTTTTCTTATAGTTTTCTTCTGAACTGCCTAATCAGGTACTTGGGATTTCGTCTCATATTCCATAAGTCAACAAGAATAATTCTATCGTATTCCGCATCATATCGATAGATGATTTTCCAATTTTTATTCAAACAATTGCATGATATCCATACAGAAGAATTCTTCAAATGGAATACCATCGGTGCCAACAACGATTGATTTCAGAGGATGGAATTTCTCTTGAAACATAGGAATACCACTATTCATGCCTCTCTTTCCACTCTTAACCTCTATGGCAACGAAATCTCCTTGTGACTCCAGGATATAATCCACCTCATTATTATGATCTCGCCAATAATAGAGATGACAGTCATTGTCCTCCACAAAATCGAGAAGACAAGTACCCACTGCCGATTCCACCCATCTGCCCCAAATCATTGGGTCAACATAATCTTTGTCAAACCCCTTACCGCGATATGCCGTGAACAAAGCATTGTTAAACACTGAAAACTTTGGGATAGACTGTCTCTTACGAGCCTCATCGCATGCAAACTTTTGAAGTCCGCAAAGCAAGTTGGCTTGCTTCAATATTTCGAGATAAGAAGACAAAGTCGTGACATTGCCTGCATCTTGCAATTGTCCAAGCATTTTGGTGAGTGACAACAACTCACCAGAATAAGAACAACCTACCTCAAAAAGCTGTGACATGAGTGAAGGCTTGTAAATATTCGAAGTCAAGAGAACATCCTTTTCAATGGCAGGTGCCACAAGAGAATCCTTGACATATTTCCTCCAACGCCTAAAATCCCCTATATAATCCACCGAGCCTGGATAACCTCCAAAATAAATCCATTGTTGGAGTGATAACCCGAAAGCAGCTTTCATTTCCGGAAAAGTCCAATGCCCCATACGAATCAACTCGAATCTACCAGCTAAAGACTCGGTTAGCCCTTTGCGCAAAAGCAAGCGAGACGAACCCAGCAATACGACTTTCAGGTTTACATGATTTAGGGTATCGGCATCCCACTCTCTCTTCACATATTCACTCCATCTGCGTATTTTCTGTATCTCGTCTATTACAAGAACAGCTTCTTGCAAATGCTGAATATCCATTCGGCTTCGAACAGACTCCCAAGAACGTCGAATCCAATCCGAATCTTCTTCATTTACAGAATCAGCATTAAATTGAAATACTACCTTATCAATAGTCTCTGCTATTTGCGCCATAACTGTTGATTTGCCAACCTGTCTTGGTCCTGCCAAAACAAATATACACTTACGTCTTTCGCTCAACCTACTCAACATCAAGTTGTAATGTGGTCTTCTATACTCACCCATATTCTTTAATTTGTAATATTAAACAACTCTATTCTTTATAACGAATTACTCAATTCTTCGTCACGAATTACTCAATTCTTCGTCACGAATTACTCAATTCTACTTTGCAAAGATACAAAGAATAGATGAGTAAACACATTACCCATGATTATTTTTTAGCATTCTTAACTCATCATACAGCTTTGCCCCCTCTCCTTCACGCGCTTAGGATGCACCTGGCCAGATTATACATCTTTTCATAATGCTGACGATACATTCGTTCTATATTCTTTTCCTGTTTCATACACTATCTATACAGTTGAGCCCAGCAAAAAACTAAGCAAAACTCTGGCTTTTTCCCTATCTTCTCTTCACCAAAACATAGATGATGACGGGAGCGCCGAACAGCGGGGTGACGGCATTCAGCGGGATGATGCCACCGTCCGACGGAAGGGTGCAGAAAAGATTGCAGAGAAGGGCAATGGCTGCACCCATCAGCATCGTAACGGGCAACAGACGGCGATGATTCTCCGTGCCGATGATGAGGCGGGCGATATGCGGCGTTGCCAGGCCGATGAAGGCGATGGGACCACAGAAGGCGGTAACCACTGCCGTAAGAAGACCGGTGATGATGAGCAGAACGATGCGCAGACGCCTGATGTTGAAACCCAGATTCTCGGCATACTGTTCGCCTAACAGCATGGCGTTCAGCGGTTTTACAAGAAGCAGAGACGCAGCTAGGGCAATGAGGGCTAACGGGATGAAGAACATCATCTGCTGGCTCGAAACATTGCCAAAGCTGCCCATGCCCCAAACCATATACGATTTCACGCCCTCTGCCGTACTGAAGAAATTGAGCAATGAGATGGCGCTGCTGGCAAGATAACCCACCATCAGTCCGATGATGAGCAGTACCGTATGGCTGCGCACAATGGCAGAAAAGAAGGTGATGATGCCCATCACCACCATAGCCCCTATGAAGGCTGCAATGAGGATAGCCAGGAAACCGCCGATGGCATAGTTGCCGGCATCGCCCAGAAAACCTACCCCTAAATCATCCAGGGCAATATTGCCACCAAAGGCAAGCATCACGATGGCTACAGCCAGTCCGGCTCCGCTGCTGATACCGAATACGTCAGGACCCGCCAGAGGATTGCGGAAGGCTGTCTGCAGGAGCAAGCCGCTCGTAGCAAGGGCTGCGCCCGAAAGCAAAGCGGCAATCGCCGCCGGCAGTCGCGATTCCAACAGAATATAGCGGTAGGTTTCGTCAGTCTGAGAGCCCGAAATAATCGCCCCCACGTCCTGCCATGGGATGTTTACACTCCCCCATGCCAGGTTGGCGAAAAACAGTATGATAATGGCGATTGTCCCTAAAACGATGGTTTTCATTCACTAAAACTATTTCTTGTAAAATCTCTGATTAAAGCCCTATTTCTTATAGAATTTCAATTTGCCGAACCGCTCGCCATGAGCCAGGATGATGAACTCTCTGAGCAGCAGTTCGGGATGGAAACTCGTAAGCTCGAAATAAGGTACCGTAGAGGTATCTACCTGATAGATATTACCCCGGCTGAAGGCAGCAAGAGCCTTGTAGCCGTCATATTCCTGAAGCAGTTGAGCCTGCGACAAAGGGGCACCACCGAAATACTTGAATGCCCATACATCCACCTGCTTTCCCTTCGCCAAGATTTGCTCCGGACTCATCGCCAGACTTCCGCTGTGTTCATCGTCCTCGAAGATATAACGGGCGTTGGCATCCTTCAGCAGAATACCGATAGTACTCTGACCTCCAGGCACATACCATACATTGCCCGTCTTTCTTTCGGTCAGGATGGAGAGGCCCTTCGGATACCCGGCTGCCTCAGCTTTCAGCTTCAGATATTCCTTTTCTATCTTCACAAAGAGCGAATCTGCCTTTGGTTCGCAAGATGCAGCAAGAGCGGTCTTCGGTGCATTCCCGTCTTTTTTAAAGAGCATGCCGTAGAATTTCATCCATTCCGCCCTGCCCAGTGGCGAAGACTCCATATAGTCGGCAGCCTCGATGATGGGGATATGCAGTTTGTCGAGCTTGCCATATCCACCGCTGTTCTCGAAAGGCGAAAGTAGGATGGCTTCGGGTTTCAGGGCGATGATGCGCTCGATATCGGGTGCCATGCTCGAACCGCAATCCACGATGGAATTTCGGGCAGCAGCATTTCCTGCAGAAACATTTCCGGAAGAAGCTTTTCGGGCAGCAGTATTCCTAGAAAGAGCAGCCCTCTTCTTTACATCCGGAATATTGATGTAATCGAGATCGCAGACACCACGGATGGCCTGCTGGCAGCCCATTTCGTACATCAGCTGGCAATGGGGAGCGATGAAAACAGCACTCCTCTCCACCGGTGTGCGCACGGTATCGGTAGTGCATCCCATGCCCGAAGTGCGTTGCAGGGCGAGTCGGGCAACCATCTCATCCCCCTCCTTTCCCTTTGGGATAAGGATATAGCGGTGCAGCAGCGTCCCCGCCTTCCAGGGATTTGCAACGTTCACCTCAGCATACTGATACTCAGCGTCTTCCGCATCATTATTCAAAGATGCGGTCCCCTTTTCCCCATGCTTCACGATGGTTAGAAGTTTGGCATACTTCATCTTCAGAGTATCCCCTTCTTCAGCCTCTCCCGCCGTCGTCTTTCCGCCCTGGCAGGCAGTCAGCACAAGGAGCGCCAGGAGTGCCCCGAATATATATATTTTTCTGTTCATCATAATTGGTTGATTAAAGAATACGTAAATATATTATTCCAAAACCTTACTATTTAATATTTTCCTGATAATTAGAAGCCAAATCATAATACATTAATTTGGTATGCTCATTGTTATCCTTACTTGTCAAGGGTAAAAAGCCATTCTTTTCATAGAAAGGAACTGCCGCCTTATAAGCATCAACTGTTATAAACCGACAACCAGTTTTATTATTTATAACAAACAAGGTTTTAATAAAGTCCAAGAGAAAAGAGCCCATACCTGTACCTCGACATTCTATATCAACCCCTAATCTACAAAGTTTTACGGCTGGATAACTTCTCAATCTTTTCTCTTGAACAAAGCGATGTTTTCTAAATCTATTAAATTCGCTATTAGAATTGAAATCCGTTATAGAAACCTTATCATTAGCTAGACTAAAATATGCAGCAATCTGATGTTGCTTATCTTCTACAACGTATGTAACCGCAAGCATCGCCTGCTTGTAAAGACCAGCTTCCTGAATAACGAAATCATTCAAGTCTTCATCTCCACAATCAAAAGCGGTTACACATTCCATACCTGCCAAACTATGCACAGTATACCTAGTTTGAAACTCTTCCTCTGTCATACGCCATTCTTTTTAACCTTGAAACACACTCATGACTGCATGATAATGCTTCATTCTTTCTTCATATTGCTCCTTACTTTCCTTTGGTGGATTTTTCATTCTTGCCTCAAACTTGCGAGCATCACCACCATAAAGAATCGGAGTTTCTCTAATTGGTCTTGCCATAATACATTCCTCCTTGAGTTTATTAATTAATAATCTTTAATAGGTATTATTCTTATATATAACTGAATTGTTATTTACCTAATCCGCTTCAAAATTACAAAAAGTTTGGGAGATAATAGCTTTTTTTAGAGAAAACTTTTGGTTTTGTACGTAAATTCCTAGTTTTTACGGGTATTCTGCGTTTCTATGAATATAAAAACAGCGAAAGATGACATCCAAGGATGCCATCTTTCACCTCTCTCCCCACCTACTCTATCCTGATAACCACTTCGCCCCCGCGTCTCAGCACCTTGTTAACACGGTCGAAGAGTTGGAGAAAGAGTTCCTGGCTTCTGAGGACGAAGCCGGGAGCATGAGCCTCGCCGATGAGGATGCCGCCCTTGCGGAGACGGAACGGACCATTGCCCGGCTGAAGCATCGGACACGAAAGGGCATGAAGCTCATCCATGCACCCGAACCTATGATGCTTGCGCTCCAGGCGGCAGCGCTCGCAGATTTCGGGGAGAGGAAGAGGCGAACAGCCCAACCCTGATGAAGCATCAGAAGAAGAGGAAGCCTCCTTCTTCACCGCCTCCAAGAACATCATCTTGCGGGCGAAACTGCGGCATTTAGCCACCACTACGCGATATTCACCAGGCTCCAGGCAGCCCTCCTCGCGCTCTACTGTATCGCAAATATGCTCGTGGTCAACAACGCCACCCTTGCGATCTGCTATTTCCTGACTGAGGCGACCCACTACGGCGCCACGAACTGTACGAAAACGATTTAAGACTAATTTCATCATAACAGACAATAACCGATAAAAATAACAAACAAAATATGCTCAAAAAGCTATTGAGAAAAACATTTGAAATTCACATTCACTTTCACATTTTCTGAACGTAAAACGACTGGTAATAATCAGACAAATCCTTGCAACCTTCCGGCAACTGATGGTACACCAGCTGAGGGAACATTTCCTTCAGTTTCATATAAAGACCGATGCCCGGCTTGTCCTGATCAGGCCACATGTGAAGATTCCTTCCCACTAAAAGATTGCGACATTCTTCATTACAAAGCGTAGCACTCGGGATGGCTATTGCCTTGTAACCCATAGACATAGCGCTCCAGCAGTCGGTACATCCCTCGGTAATAACCAATGGCTCTTTTTCTGTCACCTGCGGCAAGATCTGCATCCCATATACCATCGGCTTGCTACCTGGTGCAAACTTAAACCGCGGTTTTTCTTCAGTCTTATCTCCCAGATATCTGCTCTGAACCGTCAGCAGATTGCCATGAACGTCATAATAGGGAATCAACAGGGAAGGACCATCAAAAAACTTTCCACCAAAGCGATAGCCAGCAATGGAGAAATCTGTGCTCACCACTCTACACCAATAGATATATTCCGGGCGCAACTTTCTCTGATAGAACAGGAAATCCTTGGCTTTATCTGTCAGTTTCTTACCCATGAGCATACGCATCAGATAATCTACGTCAGGCTTATGCTGAAACTCGCCTCTGAGATTGAGTCTGTCCGTATCACATTCAGATTTTCTATGCTCAGCAACAGTTTTATCCCGATGAAGCACATCCTTACGGTTTCCCGCAGAATGATTACCGGCGCTGATATTGAATCTTCTGCACAGCCATTGGCAAGCCTCCGAAAAAGAGAGATTCTCCCGTTTCATCACCAGGTCGATATTATCTCCACCCCACCCGCATGCAAAGCAATGACAAGTGTTGGTGGAAGTCCAGAAATGCAAACTCGGATGGGTATCATTATGACTGATACAAAGGGCATTATGATACCGCAAACCCATGCCCAATTCATCAGCAACCTCCAGGATGCTGATAGCTCTAAGTTTAGAGAGCGTATTTGAATCAATATATTCTGCCATCTTCTAATTGTCTTTTTTAATATTACCATCACCAATAGTGCCTTTCTGCTGCGTCTTTCTAAGCACCTTTCTATCCTCGCCCTTTGCTGGTTTTTCGAGCCATCCCCATCTTCGCCAGTTGCATACCATGTTGCGGGCAGGCGTCTTGAGCTCCTTCTGCTTCAGAAATTCCTCCAGGAACTGATAAGAGAATTCCTGCGGCAACTCGCTGAAATAGTCTACTGTATGATAAGGCTCTCCTTCGCCCTCGGCAGAAATCTGCTCGAAAGCCTTGCCCCACCGCTGCAACATATTCTGCAAGATGCGGTCGGCACAAGCCAGATAGGTCTGCCTGACCAGTTTCCGGATTTCCTTCTCGCTCTTCTTCCCTTCCACTTTGTAAAGCACTTGCATGAGGGCAGCGATGCGGAAGGCTGAAACCGAACTGCGCTTGTAGAAGACATCCATCGACTTGGACATGGTTTTCACCACCTGCTGGCGGCAGTCGTTACACCATTTTACCACCGTCTTGTAGAGCCAGCTCATATCTTCCTCTATCTCCTGATGGAATTTTCCATCTTCCTCGTAGCACAACCCGAAGAGCTTATCCAACGTATTCTCCAGCTCATTACGTTGCGTATCGGTCAACGCCTGAAACTGTGGCGGATTGTCGCCCAGATGACTGATGAGCGGGCATAAGATGGTTCGGGTTACAGCACCGCCCTCAATGGCAGCCTTGTTCATATATCTGCTCACCGCACTCTGAGTGCCGCAGAAAACGAACGACAGCAAGGCATCTACCATGGCACTATAGCTGGATTCGCTCATGAAATCCTGACCATATACGCTGCCCAGATCGTATGCCGTTTTGATAACCTGCGAAAGGTCGGCAAACTGGCGCTTGGCAGAATGCACGATGGCAGAAATCTCATCGGCAAATTCGAAGAGCGTCTTCGGAGCACCATAGAGCTTGACGGCTGCATCGCATCTCTTGATGAAC
The DNA here is from genome assembly GCF_024330485.1 of Segatella copri. Lineage (GTDB taxonomy): Bacteria > Bacteroidota > Bacteroidia > Bacteroidales > Bacteroidaceae > Prevotella > Prevotella copri_L. The sequence continues at coordinate 22,262 of NZ_JANDWX010000033.1, forward strand.
ATGGTGAGCGATACGGTTTCGGGCAGGATGGTGATGTCGGTCTTCGGTTCGGGTGGCAGCTTGCCGTCCTTCTTTCCCTGGCGTCGCTTCAGGGCAGCATACTCCTGCTCCTTGGCTCTCATTTCGCTGTCACGCTCGATGAAAGGTTTCATCAGGGTACGCATGATGTATCTGGCAAACGACTTTCCGCTCGACTGCTCGCCCTCTACGATGACCTGCAACACGATAGCCGATTTTTCTCCCTGATTATCATACACATACTGTATTCTGACACGTGTAAGATAAACGCTGAGCATGGCAGCAGCCACCACCAGCGTAGGATACTTGAGGTCAGAAGGCGAAGTGATCATCCATTCTCTGATGCCCGACGGATAATCCTTATCGGCAATCAGATGATGCATGGGCATCTCTTCATTCTCTTCAGCCTGTTCAGCCAGCTTTTTTCCTGTCAACCCAGATGATACCTTGTTATTGATTCCGCCCTTGGTATCCTCAGGCTTTGCCACTGGATTAGTCTGAGACGCTTCCTGTGGAGGTATTTTCTTTACTTTTTCCATAATCCCAATCATTGATTATTTCTGTATGCAAAAGTAAGGAAAAAAAGCCTCCCCGGCAATAGGCGTCCTGCCGGTTCGCCTCCTACTAAGCCTCATCGCCGGCAACTAAGCCTTCCGCTAAGCCTCCAGCTCATCTGAAGGCATAAAAAAAGCACTCTTTGCTTGCAAACGAAGCAAAAAGTGCTGATACTGTATTATTTCTAAAAAATCTTCTGTTCAGATATGTTCCTATTCTTTTATATTATCACCCCCACTGACATAAGAAAGAACCAAACGGCGAACCACGGCATGAATGTCTTCATTAGGGAACTTCTGGCGATATTTCTCCGTAAGGTCTTCGCAGAAATACATCTTGCTAACAACCGTAGAAGTAGGAATAGTCTGTATAAATACATCGTATGTTGCAACAGGCTTGCCATCCTTTGTGTCGACAGGCACAATATTCTCCTTATACCAACCTAGTCCAGATGTGACAGGGAACAATCTATAATTGTCCTTATACTCCACTTTACCAGCGATGTCCAGTATATATCCGTCAGCAGACTTATCGTCCTCAGGATTCACCGCATATAGCATATATACAGCAGGAAGCGTCGAGTATTTTTTTGTGATAAACTGATATTTTTTGCTTCCTCCAAAAGGAGGGTTTGCCTTCAAATCCTGCTCTATATCCTCACGAATTTGTAGCGCATCCACCACAAACTCTACTTCGCCAGTATAATTGACGACAGTTTTCGATGACTGTGGATTTGGCGGAATAACTTCACCATTGTCATTGCTGTTGTCACACGCACAAAAAGCCAAGACTACCAACAGTAGTAAGACTGATTTTTTTACAAAATACTTCATATCCAAATTTGTTTATCAAACCTATTTAATTGTTAAACGTAGAATATGCCTAAAACTTGCTCTATTTTGCGTTTTTAACATTCCATCTAAAACTTGGCAACACTCACAAGAAGCAATCATTTCCCCGCTTCCTACTGTCCCTTACGGTAGATGGCGACAAAACGGTTAGCGATATTGATGAGTTTCTGCCGGGCGTTAGGATCACTTACATCATCAAAACTCCAGTTGGGAAATTCGCCACGCATTTTGGAGAAACGCTTGGAGATAGCACCGCCATTGGTCAGATTGGAAGGCAGACCCAGCTGCTCTGTAAGATACTTGCAGAAAGATGCGCCATTATCAAATTTGCCTTCAAAATCGTTGATATCAGAGAGCGCCACCATAATCAGGGCATAGTCTTTCTTCAAAGGAATAGCCTTCTCGTCTATCATCTTCTGCAAGGCTCGCTTTACTCTTTCTCCCTGGCTCAAGTCGCCCCATTCCTTCTCATTATCTTCTTCCGTTTTTTCCTGCCCGCCGTTTTCCTGATGCTCATCGTCTGTCACTTCCAATTCCAATGTCCTCTTCTGTTCAGGCTCGAATCCGTGAAGATAATCTTCATCATTGTTCTGGCGCATCAGTTCATTGATCTGAGATGAAACGAAGAAACCATCCTCGCCATAATAACCGATATTGGCTGCCAGCTGTTCAACCACATCCCGGTTCTTCACGACTGCTCCGAGGCACCGCTGAGAAAACTCCTGAGTTACGTAGCCTCTCCATTGCCCCATAATCATTGAGCAAAATTGAAACACTTTCGACTCCAAAGGCATCATCTGAAGTATCACAGCTGCCATATACAGGATGACAAATACGATTCTCTGACGCTCTTCCTGAGCTGTAGCATACCCATCCTCGTCAACATAGTTTTTCTCATATTGCCCTATTCCTTCCACAAAGGCTAGGCGGCTCTCGGTATCGGTATGCGAAAACATCATTTTGTCTACGATGCAGAATACCTCATAAAAAACATCCTCGCATGAACATCTGGACGTAGGAAACCACGTCTTATCATTGAAGATATCATGGGTGATGGCTCTGAAAACCTGATAAATCATGTGTTGCGAAAAAGATTTATCTACCATCTGTCTGGTCTTCATCTTAAATAACCTCATCGTCGTAACCATTTAAATCATCAAGAATCACATCAAGAGAATTGATCAAAGCAAACTGAGAATTCCCATGACAATCGCAACAGACAGCATCTCCATTAATCAGAGCAACAATCTCAACATCGGAGATTTTCACCTTGGTTCGTTTCAGCGAACGGGAAGAGGTGCACGGACCTTTCCAATAGTATACCTTGATGCCGTAATCTTCCTTGCTGCACAGGTTCACCAACATGGCAACGTCTCTGTTTGCCTTGTCCAAGCGCAACTGCTCACCTTTATCTGTACCATATAGCACTTGATACTTACTGGCATTGAGACACTCCATAAAGGATTGCTGCATCTGTAATTGCATGACAAAGGAATATGGCGCATCGCTGAGAGACTGATGGCGAGGAAAAGAAAACACCACAGCCCTTGGCCTGCAGCCAGCCTTGATTCTTTCAGCCACGGCATCAAAGAAATCACCAGGTGGCAACTTGGCAGAAATCACCATATTCCAGCCATATTGATTCGCCACCCTGTTGATATTATCACGCAGAAGAGCCACCACCTTGTCCTGTCCCCTTTTGCCGCCGAAGATTCTAGATTCTTCCACAAAAAGGAAACCTCTGTTGGGGCGATTATCAATGATTACCTTACAGAAAGGCTGGTTGTGAATTTCATTCTCCTTAAAGTTACTCCAATAAAATTCTTTTTTGTCTGCGCATACATCCAGCACAGCCACACCTTCGCGAAATCCCAATATTCGGTTGTCGTGAATAACATCTTCCTCATTCTTCCGTGATTCCACCAAAGTCATTTTCTTGCTTTTCAGCAAACTGTCCATTACCTTCTCGAAACCTGTCTGACATTCCTGATATTTTTCAGGCGATGACATTTCGAGAAAATCCAAGGGTAGAGTACCCTCGATACTTGAAAGATTCCGGCTTTTGCAGAAATCATACTTGAAGACAACAAAAGAAGTCTTTTCTGTGCTGTTTTTAGTTCGTCCAGTCATTAGCTTCTGGTTTAAATTATACCATGAAAGTTATTTTCCATAGCAACTACAAAAGTAACACTTTTTCCCCGAATAAACAAATAAATTCTAAATTATTTTTTATCAAATTGTCTTTTTTTCATAAACCATCAAAACAAAATGTGAATGTGAATGTGAATTTGAAATGTAAATCAATGTATCGGGTTGTTCCATCCATTCCTTTTATTGGATATTGTGAATGAAATTCAGTCCTCGCGCGCGTACCTTATTATATATATAATATGAACCTATTATAATGGCTACTATTACTTAAACACGATTATACGCTTCTCCTTCAGGTAACATTGAAAAACATTTCAAATTCACATTCACATTCACATTTTTGCCTTTCCTCCTATCAACCAGCTAACCCACATAGCAAGTAACTGTGCGCCCGATGCCCCCAAAACTGCGTCCCGACGCGCCGCCATCTGCGTCCCGACGCAACGGGCGATACGTCGGGACGTAGATGGCGGTACATCGGGACGCAGTTGGGGGTACGTTGGGACACGCCCTGAAAGGGCAGAAGCTCCTAGCCCAGGGCAACGCCCTGGGTAGCTATTGACGCAATCCCGGCGCCCTGTAAGGGCAAAAGCTTTAAAACCTCAAGCAAAAAATATAAAGCTTTTGCCCTTACAGGGCGTATTGGCTACATCCTTAAAACCCAGGGCGTTGCCCTGGGCTAGGAGCTTCTGCCCTTTCAGGGCGTGTGGCGTCAAGCAAATACATGATTAATGAGGAAGGAATGCACGTGATTCGGGACAAGGATGCACGTGATTCGGGACAACTATTGTTTTTCAGAGAAAAATGTTGTATCTTTGCACTGTGTTAGAAGAAAGGCTGCACTCGGCAAAGTTCAAGCAAGCTTGACTTTGCTCTCGTTTGCACTTTCTTTGCACTGTCATTCATTAAGAACGGCAAATGGGAAATTAACCACTAAAAAACGGAGGGGAAAACGACAGGGGTGCACACCTGCCCAATCTCTTTCTAAATGTTGAACCACTAAAAAAGAAAGGAAAAAGAAAATGAAAAAGGATGTTTGGAAAACTATCTTGCAGGTGATTATCGCCGTACTTACTGCCGTAGGCACCACGCTCGGCGTTACCAGCTGCATGTAAACTGATTTGTTTAACCATTAAAAAAAACGATTTGAATTATGGGTATTAAAGTAAAAGCAATTGAGCGCAACGTAGCGTTCGAAAAAGGTAAGCAAAAGTGGGCATTCGTGATGCAGGCTGAACTCTACAGCCAGCTCAACGCCACGAAGGTGATAGAAGAAGCTGCCGTTCGCAGCGGATTGCCTAAGGCGGTGATCAACGCCGGATGGTCGGCCATCGGCGAAGTGATTGCTGCATGGGCCACCGAGGGCCACAGCGTGGCTGTGCCAGGACTGGGCAGCCTCCGATTCGGTCTTAACTCTACCGCCGTAGAGGATGTGAACAAGGTGAGCGCCAACCTCATCACCCGCCGATACATCATCTTCGTGCCTAACACCGACATCAAGAAGGAACTCGAAGAGACCTCCGTCAACATCACCTGCTACGACCGAAACGGCAAGGTGGTGAAGCAGGTTACCTCTACCGATACACCTCCTACTACCCCATCCGGAGGCGATAATCCATCCGGAGGCGATAATCCATCCGGAGGCGACACCCCATCGGGCGGCGATTCTGCTGGCGGAACCGGAAGCGAAAACGGCGGCGATGGACTTGAATAAAAGGTGCTGAGCCTGAAAAAGTAAAACCCTCCCCAGGTCTTAAAAAGTCCTAGGGAGGGTAAACTTTGTCTGGCAGTTAAATTGTTTACGCAATGTACCATACCAGACGTCCCGAACACAACATGCTAACCCACACATTTCCCCAAGGAATCAGCATGTCGCTAACAATCCTTTGTGCCTCAAATAAATAATACTTTTAATCAAAGTGATTCAGCCTCACGGCTAAAGCATATTTAATGTTTTTACCTTATTTCAAAACATGATGGTAACATATTCTGCAGCGATATCAACCAGCTTCTTGCGGCGGGCTACACCTATTATATAATGAGCCTCCTTCGCCGAACAGTGGAAGTATTTCTTCACAGCTGTTACCAGTTCTTCCTTGCGTATCGAGCCCACACCCTTAGGATAAGCCTTGCGGATAGCCTTCTCGATGTCTGCCATCTTATATTCATGGTGGCGCTTGTGGAAGTACTGCGATACGATGATAGATAGAACTATCACGAGCAGGATGATGATAAATACTACAGACTTGTTCATTTCATTATCTCCTAATTTATTTATTAGACATATCAGGTTCGCTGAATCACCCTTCCGGGTGCTCCAAGTTTTCTGCATCACCGATAGCCGTTATCGGTAAATCCACTGCAAATATAGCATTTTTTCTTGAAACAACAACATTTTTCGGCATTTTTTTCACTATTTCTGCAAAAAAACTTGCTAAATACAAAAAAAACACGTATTTTTGCAAGAAAATAATCCTTAAGACAGAAAGATAATGCAAGAAACTGTAAAGAAAGTATTGAATGGCGATTTTAATCGCAAGAAAGCATTGCTGTTCCTCATAACGGCTCTGCTTACCGTTATCGTCTGGAACCTGCCCATCGACAGCTTCGGCATCGATGGACTCACCATCGTGCAGCAGCGCGTCATCGCCATCTTCGTCATGGCCGTGATGCTCTGGCTCACCGAGGCCATACCGGCATGGGCAACCAGCGTAGTGATCATCTTCGTGCTGCTGTTCTTCGTCAGCGACTCCGCCTTCAAGATCATGCAAGGCTCGGAGGCTGAGATGGGCAAGCTGCTCGACTATCAGGGTGTGATGGCGTGCTTCGCCGACCCTACCATCATCCTCTTCCTGGGCGGTTTCGTACTCGCCATAGCTGCTACCAAGAGCGGACTCGACGTGATGATGGCGAAGGCCCTGATTGCGCCATTCGGCAAGCGTTCTGAGAACGTGCTGCTGGGTTTCATGCTCATCACCGGCATCTTCTCGATGTTCATCTCAAATACAGCCACCGCCGCCATGATGCTCACCTTCCTCACACCGGTGTTCAAATCATTGCCGCCTTCGGGCAAGGGCCGCGTGGCGCTCACCATGGCCATTCCTATCGGAGCCAACCTGGGCGGTATGGGAACCCCTATCGGAACCCCGCCTAACGCCTTCGCCTTCAAGGTATTGAACGACCCGGCAGGACTGAACCTGGGTCTCAGCTTCGGCGACTGGATGATGATCATGGCCCCTATGGTGCTCATCATGCTCCTGATGGCATGGGTCATCATCCGCAAAATGTTCCCGTTCTCTGCCAAGACCATCGAGCTCAACATCGAGGGCAACATGCAGCACAACTGGCGCACCACGGTAGTGGCCGTCACCTTCCTTGCAACCATCGTGCTCTGGGTATTCGGCAAGCAGCTGGGCATCAACGCCAACACCGTGGCCATGCTCCCTATCGCCGTATTCGCCCTTACAGGAGTGATTACAGCCAAGGACCTGAAGGAGATTGACTGGGCTGTCATCTGGATGGTGGCAGGCGGATTCGCCCTCGGTCTGGCTATGAACGGCACCGGTCTTGCCGAGGCAGCCGTAAAGAGTATTCCGTTTGCAGAATTCAATCCGCTGGTCATCATGATTGTATCCGGACTGGTATGCTTCATCCTGAGTAACTTCATCTCGAACACCGCCACCGCCGCCCTGCTCATCCCAATCCTCACGGTGGTATGCGCCGGCATGGGCGACAAGCTCAACTCCATCGGCGGCACCTCTACCATCCTCATCGGAGTAGCGGTATCAGCCAGCTGCGCCATGTCGCTGCCTATCTCAACCCCTCCTAACGCCATCGCCTACTCTACCGGACTCATCCAGCAGACCGACATGGTGAAGGCAGGACTCACGGTGGGCATCCTGAGCATGATTGTGGGCTACGCCGTGCTCATCACCTTCTGCAAGATGGGTGTGCTCTAAAGGGGCATGAACTTGCGAAAATACACATTATTATATATATAAGGAATGAAAAAGATTGTTATAGGAATCGACGTAGGTATCTCTACGACCAAGATTGTGGGCATCGATGAAAGCGGCGTGGTGGTAAGCCCCATCCGCATCAAGGCCACTGACCCTATCACCTCGCTCTACGGAGCCTTCGGCAAGTATCTTCACGACAACAAGATTGCGCTGAGCGATGTAGAACAGGTAATGCTCACGGGCGTAGGATCTGCCTACATCGACGAGCCCATCTACGGACTGCCAACCTCGAAGAGCGAGGAATTCGTGGCCGACGGACTGGGCGCCCGATATGAGAGCAAGCTCGACCGCATGATAGTGGTGAGCATGGGAACCGGAACATCGCTCGTAAAATGCGACAACAACGAGATAAGGCACATCGGAGGCATCGGCATAGGCGGAGGAACCCTGGCAGGACTGAGCCGCATCATGCTCAAGACCGACGACATCAAGCAGATTATCAACCTCGCCAAAGACGGCGACGTAAGCAAGATTAACCTGCTGATAGGCGACATCAGCGCCAAACCTCTGCCCGGACTCCCGATGAACGCCACCGCATCGCTCTTCAGCAACGCCAAGGCAAACGCTTCGCGCGAAGACATCGCCATGGGACTCATCTGGATGGTGCTGCAGTCGATAGGCTCCGCCACCATCCTCTCATCGCTCGAATCGGGCATCAAGGATTTCGTGCTCATCGGCAACCTCACCCTACTGCCGCAATGCCGCGAGGTGTTCCCAGCCATGGAGAAACTCTACGGAGTGAGGTTCAGAATACCGAAATACTCGGAATTCTGCACCGCCATCGGAGCAGCACTCGACTATAAGCGACAAACGAAATAATACCCTCAAAATCGCCGCAATGCCCTATACACGGGCGTTGCGGCGATTTGCTTTCTCCATTCTGTCACAAAGCACAGACAACAAGCTGGAAACGCACACAGCAGCACAAGACGCGCAACACGCTGATAGATAACAACTTAAACGTTTTGAGAAACAGGATTTTGTAAAAGTTTTCCAAAACTTTTACGTTATCACCTGATTATCAGTGACTTAATATTTTTTAACCATAAAAAAGTTGTCCAAAAGTAGTTACTTTCAGAAATTATTTATATCTTTGCAATGTCAAAAGGAGGTATCTATCTACCTCTTCAAGTCATAATGACTTAATACTAAGTAATTTAAACATTAATCGTAAAAGTAATACTAAAATGATCCAGACAGTAGTAAAGCGTGACGGACGCATCGTTGGATTCAACGAACAGAAAATCATGGCAGCCATTCGCAAGGCCATGTTGCATACCGACAAGGGTGAAGATACCACTCTTATCGAGCAGATAACCGACCACATCTCTTATCGCGGCAAGAGCCAGATGAGCGTTGAGGCCATTCAGGACGCCATCGAGATGGAGCTCATGAAGAGTGCCCGCAAAGATGTTGCCCAGAAGTATATCGCATACCGTAACCAGCGTAACATCGCCCGCAAGGCGAAGACACGCGACGTGTTCATGAGCATCGTCAATGCCAAGAACAACGACATCACCCGTGAAAATGCCAACATGAATGCCGACACACCAGCCGGCATGATGATGAAGTTCGCGTCAGAAACCACTAAACCATTCGTCGACGACTACCTCCTCTCAGAGGATGTACGCGACGCCGTCATGCACAACTATATACATATTCACGATAAGGACTATTACCCAACAAAGAGTCTCACCTGCGTGCAGCATCCGCTCGACGTGATTCTGAACCACGGTTTCACAGCCGGTCACGGTTCAAGCCGTCCTGCCAAGCGCATCGAGACCGCAGCCGTGCTGGCTTGTATCTCTCTCGAGACCTGCCAGAACGAGATGCACGGCGGTCAGGCCATCCCAGCCTTCGACTTCTATCTGGCTCCATACGTACGCATGTCGTACCAGGAAGAGGTGAAGAACCTGGAGAAGCTGACAGGCGAAGACCTGAGCAACCTCTATGATGCGCCTATCGACGACTACATAGAGAAGCCGCTCGACGGATTGCAGGGCCGCGAACGCCTGGAGCAGCACGCCATCAACAAGACCGTGAACCGCGTGCATCAGGCAATGGAGGCATTCATCCACAACATGAACACCATCCACAGCCGCGGCGGTAACCAGGTAGTATTCTCAAGCATCAACTACGGTACCGATACCAGCGCCGAGGGCCGCTGCATCATGCGCGAAATCCTGCAGAGCACCTATCAGGGCGTAGGCAATGGAGAGACAGCCATCTTCCCTATCCAGATATGGAAGAAGAAGAGAGGTGTAAACTATCTGCCTGAGGACAGAAACTACGACCTCTACAAGCTGGCTTGCAAGGTAACAGCCCGCCGTTTCTTCCCTAACTTCCTGAACCTCGACGCCACCTTCAACCAGAACGAGAAGTGGCGTGCTGATGATCCGGAGCGCTACAAGTGGGAGATTGCAACCATGGGCTGCCGTACCCGCGTGTTCGAAGACCGCTGGGGCGAGAAGACCAGCATCGCCCGCGGTAACCTGAGCTTCTCTACCATCAACATCGTGAAGCTCGCCATCGAGTGCATGGGCATCGAAGACGAAAAGCAGCGCATCGACATGTTCTTTGCCAAGCTCGACAATATCCTCGACATCACAGCCAAGCAGCTCGACGAGCGCTTCCAGTTCCAGAAGACGGCGATGGCCAAGCAGTTCCCTCTGCTCATGAAGTATCTCTGGGTAGGCGCAGAAAACCTGAAGCCGGAAGAAACCATCGAGAGCGTCATCAACCACGGAACCCTGGGTATCGGCTTCATCGGATTGGCAGAATGCCTGGTTGCCCTCATCGGCAAGCACCACGGCGAGAGCGAGAAGGCACAGGAGCTGGGACTGAAGATTGTTACCTACATGCGCGACCGTGCCAACGAGTTCAGCGAGCAGTATCATCACAACTACTCTATCCTGGCTACTCCAGCCGAGGGATTGAGCGGTAAGTTCACTAAGAAGGACAGAAAGCAGTTTGGCGTCATCCCTGGCGTTACAGACCGCGACTATTATACCAACTCTAACCACGTGCCTGTATACTATAAGTGTACAGCCCTGAAGAAGGCACAGGTCGAGGCTCCATACCACGACCTGACCCGCGGCGGCCACATCTTCTATGTAGAGATTGACGGCGATGCTACCCACAACCCTTCTGTTATCGAGAGCGTGGTAGACATGATGGATAAGTACAACATGGGTTACGGCTCAGTAAACCACAACCGCAACCGCTGTCTCGACTGCGGCTACGAGAATGCTGACGCCCACCTCGAGGTTTGTCCTAAGTGCGGCAGCCACCACATCGACAAGCTGCAGCGCATCACCGGTTATCTGGTAGGTACTACCGACCGCTGGAACAGCGGCAAGCTTGCCGAGCTCCACGACCGAGTAACCCATATCGGAGGGGAAAAGTAAAATGATCAGCGTATTAAGCATCGTACACGATACGATGGTAGACGGTCCGGGCTTCCGCACATCCATTTATTGTGCGGGATGCCCCAACCATTGTCCGGGCTGCCATAATCCGCAGTCGTGGGACATCAGCCACGGCACGATGACCTCTACCGACGAGCTGATGAAGGAAATCATGAGCGACCCCTTCGCCAACGTCACCTTCTCGGGCGGCGACCCTATGTTTCAGGCAAAGGGCTTTGCCGAGCTGGCGCGCGCCATCAGGGAGCAGAGCAGCAAGAGCATCTGGTGCTTTACGGGCTATCTCTTCGAAAACCTCGTGAAGAATCCCGAGCAGCTGGAACTCCTCCGCCAAATCGATGTATTGGTAGACGGCCCCTTCGTACAGGCATTGCGCGATGAAGACCTCTTCTTCAGGGGCAGCAGCAACCAGCGCATCATCAACGTGCAGAAGTCGCTGAAAGAAGGAAGAGTGATAGAGCTCAATCTTACAACAGAAAACCCGAATCCGGTATTGTAAATCTACATACCAGATTCGGGTTTCCCGTTTATTTTATTTCGGTGCCAAAATCATTATCTCTTAGCATCCTTCTCTTCGAGGTAGCTGATAGAACTCTGAATATAATCACGCTCCCACTCGCTCTCGTGCAATTTCTCATCGCCATAGAGCAGAAGGTCGAGATCCAGCGGAACATCTACCTTACGATAAGGGCCACGGATTCTGCGTCCGCATCTCTGCTCCACACTCCGCAGCGCGGCAAGCACAGACTTCTTAGAGCAGATGGTCTCCCCCAACATCACCTGATTCAGAAACTTGTCTGAATTCTCCAGTCCGATAGGCTCAGTCCACATGCGCGGACCGAAGAGGCAGTTCCTGAACATACAACTCAGATGTTCATGCGCCTTCAACACATTCTCCTCCTGATTTCTGTTAGAGCCGATAGCTATAATTACTTTTGTACGAGTTTTCATTATTAAAATCATTATTTCTACAAAACAAGTCAGTTTCTCTCAGAATAGACAGATACCCCCCTGCATTTGTATGTCACTGAACTTTCGCAAGTTTTACCCCACACGCCCTGAAAGGGCAGAAGCTCTTAGCCCAGGGCATCGCCCTGGGTAATTACGGACGCAAACCTGTCGCCCTGTAAGGGCAAAAGCTTTCAAGTACCAGGCAATTTACAAAGCTTTTGCCCTTACAGGGCGCCTTGCTGATTGCTATTATACCCAGGGCGATGCCCTGGGCTAGGAGCTTCTGCCCTTTCAGG
>NZ_JANDWX010000034.1:0-34361 GCF_024330485.1 Segatella copri
CTTATTTTTTGAACACTAATAAACTTACATTTTTTGTCGGACAATCGCTAACATTTTATATAAAACTTTCTTAAAGAATTCTGCAGTTGGGCATTATGCACCAAAATTTGCGAAGAGCCAACATTTCTCATACATAGGCTTTCCTCTTTTACTAATAAATGTTATATTCCCGCCATTCCTTTTCCAAATCATTTGTTCTCTCCCGAATTTACAGTACTTTTGCAGTAAGTATCTGATTAAAGATTAAAAGTGTGATTTATAATAAGGTATAGATTATGCAATACAAGAATATCATATTTGATTTGGGAAATGTCTTGGTGAAGCTCAATCCGGAAGGATGCATCGGGGCTTTCAAGGCGATAGGAATGGGGGAACTGGCTAATCCGAATCCTCAGAGTGAGGGGATGAAGCTGATGAGCAAACTGGGTGTGGGAATGATTACCACCGAAGCATTCTGCGATGCAGCCCGTAAGTTGACTGGAGCTGATGTGACGAATGAAGAGATCATCGATGCTGCCAACAAGATGCTGGTGGAGATTCCTGATGAGAAAAAGAAGCGACTCCTGCAGTTGAAGAAGGCTGGTTACCGCCTCTTCCTCTTGAGCAATACCATTGATATACATTGGGATTATTGCGTGGAGCATCTCTTCCCTTATCAGAACCATGGGGTAGAGGATTATTTCGAGCACTGTTTCCTCTCTCAGCGAATGCATTTGGCTAAGCCTGATGCACGTATCTATGAAGAGGTAGTCAAGCAGGCGAACATCAATCCCGATGAAACTCTCTTCATCGATGATCTGAAGGAAAACTGTGAGGCTGCCGAGAAACTGGGCATCCATACCTTCCAGAACGTGAAGTTCGATGATTGGCTTTCACTTCGATTCTGACTTCTTATCATCTGACAGGAATCCCTATCTTGTTACACACATAATAAAGCGAGAAAAATGATATATATAAATTATTGCCACAAAAACAACATATCCGATAGCAAAATGTCATTTTTAAGGCTAAAAACAAGTGGTTGACCCATATCAAGAAAAACATATTGCAATGATATTTCTCGGCAAAAGATACCGTTATTCAATAAAAAAGTGTTAACTTTGCACTCGTGTTTAAGGAATAACAAATAATAAATTTTAAAAAGGTTAATAATTATGATGACTATTTTTACAATGGCTTTCGCCGCAGTTATGTTTTCAGGTATGGTTCTTTGCATGGGCATGTTCTTGAAACACGTAGTAAACTCAATTCCAGAAATGACTAACATGAGCCATTCTGTTAGCTTGAGCAAGTAAGAATAGAACATACGATATACATAATATATATATGTGAATCACTTTAGAAATAGAGAGAGATTTATATAAAGATGAGGGTGCGTCATAAGTCTGTGACGCACCCTCTTTTATTTTTTATTTATCCTTTCTGAAGATCTTATCCACGACTATAGCAATGGCGCCATCGCCGGTTACATTGCAGGCGGTGCCGAAACTGTCCATCGCAATATAGAGGGCTATCATAAGTGCTTGCATATCAGCATTGAAACCTAAAACTGAGGCTAGCGGACCTAGCGCTGCCATGACGGCTCCTCCCGGAACTCCTGGAGCTGCTACCATGCAGATGGCGAGCACGAAGATGAAGTTGAGAAAGAGAGGAAGATTGCAAGGCATACCATTGATGAGACAGATGGTGAGCGCACAACAGGTAATCTTCATCATTGATCCCGAGAGATGGATGGTGGCACAGAGCGGAATGGTGAATCCGGCAATGCCATCGGTGACGCCGTTTTTCAAGGTCTGCTTCAGTGTTACCGGAATGGTGGCTGCTGATGATGATGTGCCAAGTGCCGTGAAGTAGGCTGGCAACATGTTGAGCAACAGCTTAAAAGGATTCTTGTGGGACAAGCCGCCAGCCAACAGATATTCGTAAAGTAAGATGACGATATGAAGTACGAGAATCACGAGGATAATCTGTGCGAAGACCAGCAGAATGTGGTAGGCTTCGCCGGAGAAAGTCATGCCCAGGAAAATGCCGAAGATATAAAGGGGCAGTAGGGGAATGATGACTTTGGCAATGACACCTGATACGATTTCCTTGAATTCCTGAAAAACGTTCTGCATGGTGCGGCTGCCTTTGTGGGCAATGCCAAGTCCGGCAATGAACGAGAAAACGAGGGCACTCATCACATCTACCATGGCAGGTATCTTGATTTCGAAGAAGGGTTTGAGTTCTTCAGCCTTATCTACTGCCACATGAGCTGAGTTGGCTATCATGTGTGGAAAGAGTGCCGAACCTGTACCATAGGCTAGCAGACCCGCCAGGATGGTGTCGGCAAAGGCGATGCCCACAGTGGCAAGGAGGAGTTTTCCGGCTCCGTGACCGATGTCGGCAATGGCTGGTGTTACGAGACCGATGATGATGAGCGGTATCATAAAGCCCAGAAACTGGCTGAAGATGCCGTTGAAGGTGAGAAACGCTCTGACGGCCGCTTCATTGAAGAAATTGCCGAAGATTACACCCAACAGGATGGCAATGATGATTCTTGCCAATAGTGGCATTTTGATTCTTTTCATATTCGTAAAATTGCTTTTTGCCTGCAAAGGTACGATATTTCTGACTTTTTCCCAAGTATTTTGCTGTTTTTTTAGAATCTGTCATGCTTACTGTACAACTTTCATGATGTTCGAAGGTGGGCGCTGCGACATGAGTTCCTGCTTCATGTAATCCATGTAGGGCGCTACATGCTGATAATAATGGTAATAACCCGGACAGAGATAGTTGAGACCGGAATCGCCATATTTATCTTTCATGAAGCGGTTCTTTGGGCATTCTCCATGACAGGCAAACTCCATGTCACACTCCTTGCACTGGCGGGGAAGAGAACTGTGTTTCAGACGGCTGAACTCCTGTTGCTGCTCGCCATAAAGCATGTCGATGAGCGAATGGTCACGGATATTGCCCAACTTATACTCCGGAAAAACAAAGTGGTCGCAGGAATAAACATCGCCATTGTGCTCCATCACTCCCGCATGACCGCATTCCTTGGAATAAGCACAGATGCCGGGAGAAATACCCATCCAGTTTGCCAGTGTGCAGTCGAAAATCTCAACGAAGATTTTGCCCACATCCTTCCGAACCCATTCATCGAAAATTGCACAGAGAAAGTAGCCCCACTGCTCCGGCGCAACTGATGCCTCGCTCAGCGGAATCTCATTCTTGTCGGCAAGACTTGCCAGGGTACGGCCATCCTCATGTCGGGTCAGTCGCTCAACGATAGGTGTGAACTGCAGAAACTGACAGCCGTTTTCCTTGAAGAAGCGGTAGAACTCCAGCGGATGATTGGCATTATAGGTATTCACCACCGCCATCGCATTCCATTCCACCCCGTGTTTCTTCAGCAGTTTGATGCCTTGCATCACCTTCTTCCACGATGTTTTTCCCGCAGCCGTCAGCCGGTAATGGTCATGATCAGGCTGCGGACCATCGATAGAGATGCCTACCAGCCAATGGTTCTGGGCGAAAAACTCGCACCATTCATCGGTCAGCAACGTGCCGTTGGTCTGAATTACGTTGTCGATGCACCTGCCTCCAGCATACTTTTGCTGTAGGGATAAAGCCTTGCGGTAGAAGTCGATGGAGCGCAGCAGAGGCTCGCCACCATGCCAGGTGAAGAGCACCTGGTTCATGGTTTGCGCCTCAATATATTCTCGGGTAAACTGTTCCAGCATTTCATCGCTCATCAGATGTCGCTGAGCAGTGGGATAGAGCTTGTTCTTCTCCAGATAATAACAGTATTTGCATGCCAGGTTGCAATGGGCACCCGCAGGCTTCAGCATTACATAGAGTGGCTTGGCAAAGGGATTAGCTATGTTGTCGTTCATCATTTTTTCTTGAATCTAGTTGTAATCTCTATCTCTCTGTAACCGGGAGAGAAAATCAGAACTTAGGCAGCGTAATTTCGAAATCCTTGCTGTCTCGATGCTCCTTTCTGATGGCAGCCAGGAGTTCGGTAAGAATCTTAGGATGTTCTGCCGCCACATTATGGTCTTCGTGGATATCGGAAGCCAGATTATAGAGCCGCGGCTCGCCTTTTACTACCACCAGTTTCCAGTCGCCCTTTCTCACGCCAATCTGGTCGGTTTCGTGAAATTCCCAGTACAGGTAATCGTGATGTTTCTGCTCTGCATCCTTGCCCAGAAGGGTAGGAGCGATAGAGATTCCGTCGAAACCATCACCAGCCAACTTTCTGTTGGTATAACGCTTGGCAAAGTTTCTGATGCCAGCCAAATCGCAGAAAGTAGGCAGCAGGTCGTAAAAGGCAAACTGGGTATCGTTCACCGCTCCTGCCTTGATATGCTCAGGCCACCAGGCGATAAATGGTATGCGGATGCCGCCTTCGTAGCACTGGCGCTTCAGACCTTTCAACTTACCGTCACGACCGAAGAACTCTGGATCAGCACCACCTTCTTCATGCGGCCCGTTATCTGAAGTAAAGATGACAACGGTATTCCTGTCGAGTCCCTTCTCCTTCAGCTTGGCGAAGATTTCGCCCACATACTGGTCCAGTCGGGTAATCATTCCGGCAAACAGTGCATGGGTATGAACCGCAGCGTTGTATCTCGAATCTTCCCATCCGCCCCAGGTTTTATCGGTAAAGAACTGTTTCTGGTAATTCTCTAGAATAGAGTCTTCCGGCTGGGCTAGTTCGGCATGCGGCAGGGTATAGGTAAGGAATCCTACGAAAGGATGTTCCTTATCCTGTCTGTCAATCCATTCCAGTGCCTTGTCGTGGATGATGCGGGCAGAATACTGTTTGCGCTTGAAATAATCCTTGCCGAACATCGAATGCTGGATGTTCTGTTCCATTACCTCTCTTATCACCGCTGTATCTCCCATTGTACGACTGTAGCGGTTCAGGAAGTTAGGATAATAGAGATGAGCCTGAAACTGGCAGATATAGCCATAGAATTCGTCCACGCCACGCTTGTCGGGAGTAGAAGCTGAACCTTCATATCCGCCAGCCCATTTCCCGAATACGCCGGTTCTATATCCTTTGTCCTTCATGATTTCGGGCAGAATCTTATGCTGCGGGTCGTAAGGTTCCTGTCCTACGACAGAATACTCCTCGTTGTTGCCATATTTTACCATTGGCACACCTCTCCAGTATTCCTTGTTCCCACGCACATGTGTATGTCCCGTATGCTGACCAGTCATGAGGGTAGCTCTCGACGGAGCCGAGACGGGAGAACCGGCATAAGCCTGGGTGAATCTCATCCCCTCCTGCGCCATCCGGTCTATATTAGGTGTGTGGATATAAGGTTGGCCGTAACAAGCCAGATCGCCATATCCCATGTCGTCACACAGTATGAAGAGAATGTTGGGCGGGGTGTTTTGGGTGAAGAGAGATAGCGGCAAGGCTTGCAGGGCAGCCATCGCCAGCAAAGATCGGTTGAAAGGTTGATAATTATTAGCCATAATGTTTTGTATTAAGTTATATCTTGCAAAGGTACGCTGAATATTCGTAATTACCAAAAAAATCGGGATATTTCTTAAGAGTATTTCTCTTATTCTCATAAAAAACAGTGCCCTTCCTGTTTCACGACAGAAAGGGCACACAACCTAGTCTATTCTCGTACATGATGTGTTGACATAACATAGAATAGTTGATTTCTTATGAATTGATTACTTAAAAAGTTTACCTCTTCAAGTTTGGGTTCTTCTCACCGTCGGTTGTTGGATATGGACAGTAAATTCTATCCTCAGACCAAGTACCCTTAACGGTAACGCTCTCCTTGGCAGTATATTCCTTGCCACCCTCTTTCGCAACAACGATAGGAGCATTGGCAACGCGATACTCGAAGTTCTTCTTGAGCTCGTCCATACGGAGCTCATCTGAACGGCGGGTAACCATAGATACCCAGTTACCTGCAACTTCCCATCCGTGTTCGATGTAGCAAGCCTCAGCAAGCTGGGCAGCGCTCATGTTGTCGATCTTTACGGTAGTTCCGTCGCCAAGTGTCACATTTTCAACATCTGTTACGGCACGGCTGCGAACCTGCTTCAAGCAGTTCTTAGCTTCTGTCAAGTCAGAGAGGCCTGCACGGGCTGCACTCTCAGCATACCAGAGGAGAACCTCTGAATAGCGGATGAGGTTATGACGGCGGTCATTAACCATACCCTTATAGTTGATTCCCATGTAATCGTATGGCTGTTTGAGCATATTACCCTTTTCGTCAGCATTGACAGTGAAGATAGTGAACATAGGGTGATAAGCATCTACGACAGGTTTGCCATTGTTGTCAAGTTCCCACCAGTAAACGGCCTTGCTGATCTTATCCTTTTTAACTTCCTTATCGCCGATTTTCTCAGTGATAGTCTCCTGGAATGTAACTTTAGGAGCATAAATAGCATTCTTGCGAGGTCCCTCTGGATATCTCTTCCAGAAAGCAATTTCGCCCCAGGCGTCACCCCAGCCACCATCGCCGAGACCTTCGAAGCGACAGCAGGAAGAAAGCTGTGAGTCATGATCCCACCAACCCTTGGCATCGTTGTTGATACCGAGCACGGTCTCCATGTTGTAATTGTTACCCATAGAGTAAACTTCCTTCCAGTCTGGGTTCAAGATGAAGCCATAAGTACCATTGTTGGTGATGACATCCTTAGCCAACTCAGCAGCGAGCTTATAGTATTCTGTTCCCTTATTGAGCGGATAACCTGCCATTGACATATAAACTGCTGCCAAGGTAGACTGTGCAGCCTGTTTGGTAGCCCAAACGTCAACTCCGAACAAGCGGGCAGGCTCCTTGTCATAACCTGTAGGAAGTTCGTTGATGGCATCCTTCAAGTCTTGAACGATCAATTCGTATACTTTCTCAATCTCAGATGGCTGAGCATCAAACTGTTCTATGTTGGTCTTAGTGATAATAGGCAATTTGCCGAATACACGTACCAGATAGTAGTACGAGTAAGCACGCCAGAAGTGAGCGTTTCCCAATGCGGTAGCAATCTTAGCTTTATCACCAGGAAATTTCTCAGAGCCCTCGATAATCAGATTGGCAGTCTTGATAACTGCATAATGCTGAGTCCAGGCTTCTGTAACACCCTTGTTGGCACCATCAGAATCAAATGCATCGAGCGCAGCACAAGCCTGCTTGTTGGAACCAGGGTTAGCTGTGATATCGTCTCCCTGCCACTGTGGATACATAGGGTTAGTCCAACTTTGTGTCTGATTCACTTTATCGTACAGCGTATTAACGCCTGCGGTGTAGTCGTCTTCGATGGTATAGAATGTTTCTGGATTCAACTGACCCTTTGGATCCTCATCCAGGAAATCGCCACATGATGTGAGTGACAACATGGAAGCTGCCATGAAGCAACCTGTATATAATAATTTCTTAGTTTTCATAATTCTTACAGTTTTTAGATTGTTGAATTTAGAAGGTTACACGAACACCCATTGTGATGGTACGAGGATTAGGATAAGCACCCATATCCAAACCATTATCACGGTCTACGTTGGCATCACTGAAAGAAGCACCTGCTGGGTCAATACCCTTATAACCTGTGATGGTGAAGAGGTTCTGAGCTGAGAGTGAAAGACGGATGTCTGCCAACTTGGTTACGCTGCGTGGGAATGTATAAGCTACGCTGATATTCTCACAACGGAAGTAGTCGGCATTCTCGAGCCACTTGTCTGAATTACCATAGTTCTTGTTCTCTGCACCGATGGTAGGCATTGTTACACCTATATTACTGAAATGCTCCTTGTCTGTAACGAATCTTGAAGCACCAACCTCTGCATTCATTGCGAAACGTACGATATTCAAACGTTTTGCACCGAAGGCTGCATTGCAGAATATGTTGAAGTCCCAGTTCTTATAGGTAATGGTGTTGTTCCAGCCTAATGTGACATCAGGATTTGAGCGACCCAATACGAAACGGTCTGTACCTGCATTTGGAGAAGCAGTCTTGGTTCCGTCTGCTGCATAATACATGTCTACATACTGTCCCTTGTCGTTCTTTTCTACTCCAGCCCACTTGAATCCGTAGAATGTACCGATAGCTTCACCTTCCTTGATGATAGTACATGGGTCAACAGTACCAGGAGCTGGCTTCTCACCATAAATGATAGGCTCATCGGCTGTCATCTTGGTTACCTTGTTCTTGATGTAGCTGGCATTCAAGGTAGATGACCATGACCAATCCTTGGTCTGGATAATCTGACCATTGATGGTTACGTCAACACCCTTGTTGTTTACCTCACCGGCATTTACCCAATATCTGGTTCCGCCCAGGTAGCCAGGAGCTGCCGTCTGCAAAAGAGCATCCTTGGTGGTCTTGTTGAAGTAGTCGAAACTGATGTTCAAACGGTTACCGAAGAAACCGAGGTCAACACCGAGGTCAAACTGGTGAACCTTCTCCCAGGTCAGGTCTGGTGTAGCAAAACTGTTTGCCCAGTAACCTGTATAAGACTGGTTTGTTCCGTATGAGAAACCTGTTGATTCCAAAGTTCCAAGAGTAGAATAAGGAGCGATGTCCTGATTACCTATGATACCATAGCTGGCACGGATCTTCATGTATTCTACTGCATTTCTGATAGGCTCCCAGAACTTTTCGTTAGATACAGTCCAAGCACCTGCGATAGATGGGAAGTAACCCCACTTCTTGTTGGTGAAACGGCTGGAACCATCGGCACGGAATGTACCGGTCAGCATGTAGCGGTCGGCATAGTTGTACATGACGCGGGCAACGCCAGAGAGCATGGTCCACTTGCTGTAACCATTAGTCGGATTCTTGGAAGCTGCATCCTGGATATTCCAGTAACCTAACTGCTCGTGGGCAATACCGGTACCGGTCATTTGCATTTTGCGAACCTCGTTAGAAGAAACTTCCCATACACCGGTAGCTGTCAATGCGTGCTCGCCCCACTTGCCCATGTAAGTCAAATTGTTGGTAGACTGCAAAGCGGTTACTGTAGCATCGCCATTTGTCATGGAGTTACCTGAAACATTTACTCTGGTTGAAGTGAAGTTGTACCACTTATAATCATTATAGTCGATACCGTTGGTGGTAGTGAATGTCAAGCCTTTGAGAAGGTTGAACTTCAAGTCAATGTGACCTGTTACCATGGTACGCTTGCGGTCGTTGTCGCCATCATGGAGAATACCGTAAGGGTTGTTCTGAATATTGTTGTAAGGGTCCACATTGTAGTTGCCGTTAGGTGCCATCATTTCCATCGTTGGAGAGTAGTTCAAGCCTACCCAGATAGGGTTAGACTGGTTCTGCGCAAAACCTGCACCAGAGTTGTCGGTCTGAGCAAGGTTGATATCGGTGGTCATCTCTAACCAGTCGAAAATCTTATTGTGCATGTTAGCCTTGATGGCGTAACGTCTTGATTTTGTATCTGTGATAACACCCTTCTGGTCCATATAGTTGGCAGAGAAGTAGGTCTGAGTCTTCTCATTGCCCTGAGAAACTGCTACCTTATAGTTCTGGGTGATTCCAGTCTGGAGCAACTCGTCCATCCAGTCGATACCTGGTTTGGTTCCGTCAAGATAACCTTGCATGGCACTCTTGGCTACACCTTTGTAGTCAATCAAAGCCTGTGCATATTCTTTGGTTCCCATTACCTCAGGAATGTGGTAAGCGTTAGAGATACCGAAACTTGCATCGAATGTTACCTGGGTAGCACCGGCAGAACCGCTCTTGGTCTGTACCATAACTACACCATTGGCACCGCGGGCACCATAGATGGCGGTAGAAGATGCGTCCTTCAATACCTGGATGCTTTGGATATCTTCTGGGCTGATACCCTCAAGACCTGTCTCGCGAACGATACCGTCTACTACGTAGAGAGGGTCGTTGCTCTTGTTTACGGAACTGGTACCACGTACACGAATCTTCATGGCTCCACCAGGAACACCGCTTGACATTACCTGTACACCAGACATACGTCCGTTGAGGGCATCCTCAACACGTGCAACAGGCTGGTCCTTGAAATTCTTGCTGTCCAAAACTGCCACAGAACCTGCCAAGTCAGCCTTCTTTACTGTACCGTAACCGATGACTACGGTCTCTTCAAGCATGTTGGCATCATCCTGCAAAGTGATGTTGAGCGGACTACCGCTCCATGTGAGGGTCTGTGATTTGTAACCCACATAAGTGATAGTAAGTTTGGCACCCTTTTCGATGTTGCTGAGGGTGAAGTTACCATCCAGGTCAGTTACGGTTCCACCGGTCTTACCTTCGATTCTGATGGTAGCGCCGATGATAGGTTCTCCGGTAGCGTCTTTAACAGTACCTGTACATGAGTTTTGCTGCTGGGTAGCTGTAGCAATGGTAGAATTGCTTTGAGCAGCCAATGCAGAAACAGTGCAAAGAGGTGACATCGCACCTAAAAGCGCTGCAAAATACAAATTTGCTCTTTTGTTCATAGGGCTATTATTTATTGTTAGTTATAAAATTTTTCGTACTTCTTTCTAGTTATTAGAATGCTGAAACAGAGTTTATACAAGGGCATCCCTTTGCATCGTCGATTACGATGCGGATGCCACTTGTAGTAATCTTATCGAAGCGAAGTATTCGCTTGTAGCCGATAGTGGTAGTCTCTTCCTTAGGGTCGAGCCTTACCCAGTTTTTGCCTTGTTGGTAATAGATTGAGAAGGCTTTTACGCGCTGCCCCAGAGGTATGTATTCCTGGAGCATGAGGCGTGTGATAGATTTTGGCTTTCCGAGTTGAAACTCGATATAGGCATCTTTTTTCTTTTTAGAAGCCCAGAAGGTGTCATACTGGCCGTCTGTGATATTCTTGCCAATGTGCTTGCCTTGCTGGCTGTCTACTTTAGGTGTGATGCCTTTCAGTAGATTGACAGATAATTCTTGTCGGATTTTCCTGTGGAAGTTTACTGCATTTGCAGAGTCGATAGGGTGGATGAGTCCATCTTTGTCTACCGGGAAGTTGAGCAACATGGTAGCGTTGTGTCCTACACTCTTGTAGTAGAGATCGCACAGGTCTTCAACGGTTTTTACCTTACTGTCTTCTTTCTCATGGTAGAACCATCCCGGACGGATAGAAACATCGCACTCAGCTGGTGTCCACTGGTCGCCGTCTTCCCATCCAAACTGCAACTGTTTGTAGTCTTTGAAGCCTGGATAGACGGTGTTGGATGGTATTGTAGACCAGCAGGTCTCGCCTGCAAATCCATTTTCATTTCCTACCCATCGGCATCCCGGTCCGCCATCACCGAAAAGAATGGCATTGGGTTGTAAACTGTCAACAATTTCGAAAATTCTAGGAAAATTGTAGTAGTTCCTTCTGTCGATGGTTCTGCTTTCTTCGGCACCTCCGTACCAGCCGTCTCCTCCGTTGGCTCCGTCAAACCATACTTCGAAAAGTTCACCGTAGTTGCTCAGAAGTTCCTTGAGCTGGCGCTGGTAGAGCTTCAGGTAGTAGGGAGAACCGTAGCTTGCCTGGTGTCTGTCCCAAGGCGAGAGGTAAACTCCGAATTTCAAACCGTATTTCTTACATGCTTGGGAGAGTTCTCCTACCACATCACCTTCACCATTCTTATAAGGTGTGTTGCGGATGCAGTAATCTGTGGTGCGTGTAGGCCAGAGGCAGAAGCCGTCGTGATGTTTGGCAGTAATGATGACTCCTTTCATGCCCGCAGCAACCAGAGTTCTTGCCCATTGTTCGCAATCCAGTTTCTTAGGATTGAAGGTCTTTACATCCGAATTTCCGTATCCCCATTCCTTATCATTGAAGGTGTTGAGGCCGAAATGGATAAAAGCATAGGTTTCCAGTTTCTGCCATGCCATCTGCTTGGCGGTTGGCACAGGTTGGATGGGGTCTACCTGGCTGTAGGTGCGCTGGGCAGCAGCTGTTATGGCTGCCAGCCCCAGGCATAGTGCAACAAGAAGAGACTTCTTCATACTTAAAATAGGTTTTGTATTGGTTGTTTAAATTCCTTATTTGTCGATGTTCTCATTCAGAAACCGGTATCTTGCCATCAGACAGGCTCCCGTGATTCCTGCAAGACCTTTCAGACTTGAGGTAACGATTTTAGAATCCTCATTCATGATGTTGAGAGAGAATTTCTTGATACCCATCTTTACCGGTAGCGTGAGGTAGTCGCCTGTAACCGACATTTCTCCTCCGATGACCAGCATTTCTGGGTTGAAGATGTTGATGACTCCTGCCAGCTGTTTGCCAAGTTCATCTGCTATGCGTTGCAGTGTGGCAAGGCTCAGTACATCTTCCTTAGCTATGGCGTCCAGGATATCCTGGAGTGATAGGTCTTCATTCTTTTTCAGAACTCTTTCAGAGAGGATGGAAGTCTTTCCTTCCTTTATCTTCTCGATGAGTTTCCTTTTGAGTGCTCTGCCCGAAACTTCTGTTTCTATGCAACCAATCTTGCCGCAGTGGCAGATGATGTTGTTGTTGTAGGCAGTCATGTGACCGAATTCGCCAGAATATCCCGACTTGCCGTAATAGAGTTTGCCGTCGATGATGATTCCGATCCCGATGCCCCAGCATACGTTCACGAAGATGGCGTCTTTCAGGCCTTTGCACTGTCCCTTAATCAACTCAGCGAAAGCCATGCTCCGGGTATCGTTCTCGATACATACAGGTAGCTGTATGAGTTGAGTCAGCTTGTCGGTCAATGATTCTTTCAGGAAGGTGAACATGTTGTAGGCATTTCCCTGTCCAGGATTCACGCGCTCAGCCACGTTCACGCAAACTTGAAGAATTTCTTCTCTTGAAACAGGAAGGCTTTCGATAAACTCATTGATGATTCTGCTTATCTCTTCCAGGTTTTCAGGAGAGTTCTCATATACGTAAGGCACTCTTGTTTTTTCGGTAATCAGATTGCCTGCGAAGTCGCTTGCTGCAAGTGCCAGGCAGTTCATCTCAGGATTGACGCCGATGAAGTAGCCTGCTGTTGGAACGAGGTCGTAAACCATCGGGATGCGTCCCGAAGAATTGTCTTTCTTTCCAATCTCTCTGGCGAGTCCTTCTTTTATCAACTCGTTGAGGGCACTTGTTGTTGTCGGTAAGCTAACTCCGATAGCCTTCGACATCTCTGGGATGGTGGAGGCTCCGTGAGAGATAAACTGCTCCAGGAGCTTGCCCTGAGCTGAGGGCTTTTTATTTATCTTTCTAAGATATTTTATTAAGTCAGCTTTCATAACTAATATTTTTTAGTTGCAAAGATAAGGTTTTTCTGTATTGGTGCAATATTTTTGCTGTTAATAAAACTTAAACGACGAAAAATAGTATACTTTTCGTCGTTTTCGGACATCTTGTTTTCTTCTATACCTTATTATATATAGAGAGGTTGGATACGTAAGTGCACAAAAGGGGGTTACACTTAATCGGCATCAGATGCGAACAAAGTACAGGTATTTCAGCCGTAAGGAGACTTAAAGTATAAAAAATGTTTCTGTTTTAGAAATATTAACGCTATTTTCATTGTTGTGTTTGATAAAACTAGTAACTTTGCAAAATAAAATATTTTAGTAACGAACTGAGCGTTAATAAAGAATTTAATAAATGAAAGTTTGTATCGCTCCTCGTTATTTTTCGATTTTAACCTATTAATTAAAAGAAGTATGGAATACGATGTAAAGTCTTTAGTGATTGGCTTGGATTTGGGTGGAACCAATTCCGTTTTCGGCATCGTTGATGGGGACGGAGAAATAATAGCTACAACCTCAATCAAGACCCAGACATTCCAATGCGTGGAACAATACGTAGAGGAGTCGGTAAAAGCTGTGATGCAGATAGTAGAACAGGTAGGTGGTATGGAGAAAATTCGTGCCATGGGCATCGGTGCGCCTTGTGGTAACTATTACAAGGGGACCATTGAAAATGCAGCAAACCTGGTATGGGCAAAGGGTATTGTACCGCTGGCTGACATGTTCTCAGAGAAACTGGGCATTCCGGTTGCTATTACCAATGATGCAAATGCAGCTGCTATGGGAGAAATGAAATATGGTGCTGCGGTTGGCATGAAAAACTTCGTAGAACTCACTCTCGGAACAGGCGTAGGATCGGGTATCGTGGCTAACGGGCAGCTGATTTATGGTTGCGACGGTTTCGCCGGTGAGTTGGGACACATGGTAGTGGATCCTGACGGTAGACCATGCGGCTGTGGCAGAAAGGGCTGTCTGGAGACCTACTGTTCGGCTACAGGCGTGGTCCGTACTACCTTAGCCATGCTCGAAGCATCAACCGTGGCAACTGAGCTGAGAAATATTCCAAGGGAAGAAATTACATCTTATGCAGTTTATAAGGCAGCCATGGCAGGAGATACACTGGCACAGGAAGTGTTCAGACAAACCGGTACAAGAATCGGCAAGGCCTGTGCAGAGATAGCTACCTTTCTGAGCCCGGAGGCTTTTATCTTCTTCGGAGGATTGGCACAGGCTGGCAATCTGCTCTTCCGTCCTATTGAAGAAGCATATAACGAACATGTGCTCTCATTATATAAAGGTAAGGCTAAGTTCCTGATGAGCGGACTGGATGGTGCCAAGGCTGCCATCCTAGGTGCTGCAGCAATGGCATCTGAACTCTAATCCGTCATTTTAAAAAAGAAAATATAACATAACCTATTTAAATATAGATAAAGATATGAGACTCAATCTTAGTTCACAAATCGTACTCAATAAAGTACCTGTGGAGTTCTACAGGCCAAAGACGACTGTAGAATATTCTGAAATCTCCAGAATGGAGAAGATTCATACAGACATCTTTGCCTCTATGACAGAAGGTGCCAGTCATGTAGCTGATAAAATAGAAGCAGGCATCAAGGCAGCACAGCAGGAAGGCAAATTCTATGTGATGGCGCTGGGCGCCGGTTCTTCTCTCTATTCTGTATACGATGAACTCGTTCACCGTTACAACGAGAAGACCCTGAGCTTCCGCAATGTTGTTGTATTCAATGCATACGAATATTATCCGCTTCAGAAGGACAGTTCTCTCCGTACCATCAACCAGTTGAAGGAGCGTTTCCTTGATCATGTGGATGTGGCTGAGCAGAACATCTTTACACTGGATGGTTTTGTGGCACAGGATGCCGTACAGGACAGTTGTCGTCTTTATGAGCAGCGTATCAAGACCTTTGGCGGTCTCGATGTAGCCCTTATAGGTATAGGCCGTTCGGGTAATATTGCTGCCAACGAGCCAGGTTCGGGCATCCAGTCGATGACCCGTATTATCCTCATCGGCAATACTTCTCGCGAAGAGATGGAGAACAGCGAGCAGACCAAGGAAACCATTCCTCCATGTTCGATCACCATGGGTATCGCTACCTTACTCTCTGCCAAGAGCATCTATCTGACAGCCTGGGGCGAAGAGAAGGCTTTGATTATGCAGAAGGTGGTGGAGAACTCTATCACAGATACCCTGCCGGCATCATTTCTCCAGACTCATCCGAATGCACATGTTGTCATCGACCTGGGTGCAGCTCACCATCTGACGCGTATCGAGCATCCATGGCTCGTAACTTCATGCCAGTGGAGTGATAAACTGGTGCGTTCGGCACTGGTATGGCTCTGCCAGAAACTCGGTAAGCCTATCCTGAAGTTGACCAATAAGGATTATAATGAGAACGGACTGAGCGAACTTCTGGCTCTCTATGGTTCAGCCTACAATGCCAATATCAAGATTTTCAATGATTTGCAGCATACCATTACCGGATGGCCAGGTGGTAAGCCAAATGCCGATGATACCTATCGTCCGGAGCGTGCAACACCATTCCCTAAGAAGGTTATCGTATTCTCTCCACACCCAGACGATGATGTTATCTCAATGGGAGGAACCATCCGTCGACTGGTACAGCAGAACCACGATGTGCATGTAGCTTACGAAACATCAGGAAACATTGCTGTGGGTGATGAGGAAGTAACAAGATTCATGCACTTTATCAATGGTTTCAACCAACTCTTTGCTGACTCAAAGGATAGTATCATCTCTAATAAATATAAGGAAATCAAGACCTTCTTTGCCAAGAAGAAGGAGAGTGATTTCGATACAAGAGATATCCTGACCATCAAGGGACTGATTCGCCGTGGTGAGGCTCGTATCGCTTGTACCTATAATGATATTCCGCTTGACCATGTCCACTTCCTCGACCTGCCATTCTATGAGAGCGGCAAGATAGAGAAGTTGCCTATGACCGAGAAGGATGTGGAGGTAGTGAGAGCTCTGTTGCAGAAGGTGCAGCCGCATCAGATTTATGTTGCCGGCGACCTTGCTGATCCTCACGGAACCCACAAGAAGTGTACTGATGCCGTTCTGGCAGCTATCGACGAAGAGAAGAAAGCGGGTGCAGAATGGTTGAAGGACTGTCGCATCTGGATGTATCGTGGTGCCTGGGCAGAATGGGAGATTGAGAATATCGAAATGTGTGTTCCTTTGAGCCCTGAGGAGTTGCGGGCAAAGCGTAACTCTATTCTCAAGCATCAGTCGCAGATGGAGAGTGCTCCTTTCTTGGGTAATGATGAGCGCCTGTTCTGGCAGAGAGCCGAGGACCGTAACCGTGCTACTGCATCGCTCTACGACCAGTTGGGTCTGGCATGCTATGAGGCCATGGAGGCTTTCGTGGAGTACAAACCATTGTAATACCTTATTAATATATTTAATGTTATGGCAAAGTTCAATCGTTTATTAGGCTCGTTTGTAGCCTGTGCAGCGATGCTGGGTGGTATCTCCACTCCGGCATCTGCTGCCGATATTAATATTATTCCGATACCGGTGAAGACTCTGGTACAGAAAGGGGAGTTCGTATTGCCACAGAAGGTGGTAATCGCTTACCAGACGGCTGAAGGCAGAAATATCGCCCAGTACATGGCAGACAAACTGAAGGCTTCTACAGGTTATGAGGTAACGGTAGGTGGAAAGAAGGGGAATATCTCTATACAGATTTCTCCTTCGCTGAAAATTGCCGAGGAAGGTTATCGCCTTACCGTAACCGCCAAGGGGGTTGTTATCAAGGCGAAGACCGCCAAGGGCGCCTTCTACGGTATGCAGAGTTTCATGCAGTTACTCCCTGCCCAGATAGAGAGCGCAACCCGGGTGGATGGGGTGAAATGGGTAGCACAATGCTGTGATATCCAGGATGCTCCACGCTTCGGCTACCGTGGATTCCATCTCGATCCATGCCGCCATTTCATTTCTGTCGAGAATGTGAAGAAGCAACTGGACCTGATGTCTATGTTCAAGGTGAACACCATGCACTTCCATCTGACGGAAGACCAGGGCTGGCGTATCGAAATCAAGAAATATCCTAAACTTACTTCTGTGGGCAGTATCCGTACCGAGGGCGATGGCTCTCTTTATGGCGGTTTCTATACTCAGGAACAGATTAAGGAAATAGTGGATTATGCTGCCAAACGCTATATTACCGTGATTCCGGAAATCGACCTTCCTGGTCACATGATGGCAGCTATCTCTGCTTATCCTTATCTTTCATGCAAAGGTGAGCAGTGGTCGTTGAGAACAGTTTGGGGTGTAGAGGATATCGTGATGTGTCCGGGCAAGGAAGATATGTTCCGCTTCCTGAATGACATCTTTAGTGAGATTGTTCCTCTCTTCCCGGGTAAGTACTTCCATATCGGTGGCGACGAGTGTCCGAAGACCAGTTGGAAAAACTGCCCTACCTGTCAGAAGCGTATTCAGACTGAGGGTTTGCAGGCAGAAGGAAAGCATTCGGCAGAGGAAAGACTGCAGAGCTACGTTATCAAACGCATAGAGAAAATGCTGGAGAAGCGTGGCAGAAAGATTATCGGATGGGACGAGATTCTGGAAGGCGGATTGAGTGAGAATGCTACCGTGATGTCATGGCGTGGAACGGAAGGAGGTATCGAGGCTGCCATGCAGAAGCATGATGTCATCATGACGCCGGGCAGCGACGGTATGTATCTCGACTGGTATCAGGGCGACAGCAAGGTGGAGCCTGTAACCATTCCTAGTCCTCCTAGATATCTGGCTTCTACCTATAATTATAATCCGGTACCTGATACCATCAAGGCGTTGGGACTGGCTCATCATATCCTGGGCGTTCAGTGTAACAACTGGTCGGAATATATGTATTCCAATGCCAAGATGGAGTATATGATGTATCCTCGTGCCATTGCTCTCTCTGAGATTGCATGGTCGCCAGTGAGCAGGAAAAACTTCAAGGATTTCTGCCGCCGACTGGATGCAAACTGTGTTCGTCTGGACGAGCGCCATATCCGTTATCATATCCCATTGCCTGAGCAGCCTTTCGGTTCTTGTGATAAGGTAGTCATTACTGGGGATACTGCGGTAACCTTTACCACCTCGCGTCCTATGAAGATGGTTTATACATTGGATGGAAGTACACCAACTCCTTCTTCTTCGGCTTATGCAGAGCCTATCAGGGTGAGTGGAAACACCATCATCAAGATAGCAACCATATTGCCTTCAGGCAAGATGAGCCGTATCAGAACCGTTGATGTTGAGAAGCAGACTTATGCTCCTGCTGTTAAGGTGGAGGGCGCAAAACCTGGTTTACAGATGAAGCGCATTAAGGGCAACTATCTGAAGGTTGACCAGCTGGAATGGGCTGATGCTGCCTGGGAGTGTGCAAACATCGAGGGCTTGGAGCAGATGAAGATTCAGCAGAAGGATGATGCTGCTACCTTGCGCGGTGCCAATAATTATGCAGCCATCGCTGAGGGCTACATCAATATTCCGGAGGATGGTGTCTATTATCTCTCTTCACGTCTGGAGCAGGTTTGGATTGATAACAAACTCATGATCAGCAACGAGGGGGATGTGAAGGCTGGTACCAATCATGATACTTCTGTAGCATTGGCTAAGGGATTGCATCCTTTCAAGGTGGTCTTCCTCAGCAATATCGTTGGCGGCTGGCCTTCATGGTGGAGCAGTCTCGGCATTGAAATGCGCAAGGACAGCGAACAGAAGTTTACACCAGTAGATAACTCTATGTTTTTCAGAAAATAATAAACAGATATGAGCATCAGAAATATAGCAAATGTATCGCTTTGCCTCGCCTTGCTGTCTGTCGGCAATGGCGTGGCGGCTCAGAACGAGTCGCGCTGGCATAATGTGGATATCAACCAGCAGAACCGCGAACCTCGCCGTGCTGCTTTCTTTGCATACGAGACCCTTGACAAAGCACAGAGTTTTGACAAGAAGAAGTCGGCCAACTATCTTTCGATGGAAGGCATGTGGAAGTTTAACTTCGTGAAGGATCATAACAAGCGTCCTGCCAACTTCTATGCAGCCAACTATGACGATTCGGAGTGGAAGGATTTCCCTGTACCGGGGCTGTTCGAACTGAACGGTTATGGAGATGCTACTTATAAGAATGTCGGTTATGCCTGGGCTACCCAGTTTGACCCAAATCCTCCATATATCAGCGAACTCAACAACTATACGGGTTCTTATCGTCGTACCTTCGAACTTCCTAAGGACTGGAAGGGCAAGGATGTCTATTTCCATGTTGGTTCGGCTACCAGCAACCTGACCCTTTGGGTGAACGGCAAGTATGTGGGATATAGTGAAGACAGCAAGGTGGCTGCCGAGTTTAATATCTCCAAGTATCTGAAGCCGGGCAAAAACCTGATAGCTATGCAGGTGATGCGCTGGTGCGATGGTTCTTATTTCGAGGATCAGGACTTCTGGCGCTTTACTGGTATAGCCCGTGAGGTTTATCTCTATGCACGTCCGAAACTTCATGCTGCCGATATCCGTCTTGATGCCGGTTTGATGAATAATTATCGGGATGGTATCCTGAACTATCAGATAGCGCTGAAGGGCGGCAAGACTGATGTGACTGTTGTCTTGTGTGATAAGGATGGCAAGCAAATAGCATCGGCTACCGGAGCTCAGGGTGTAATCAAAGTACCGAAGGTGAAGGCTTGGACTGCTGAGACACCTTATTTATATAAGGTATACATCTCTCTGAAGAATAAGCAGGGGGTAGCGGAGGTGATTCCGCAGAAGGTGGGCTTCCGCAATGTGGAAATCAAGAACGCCCAGTTGCTGGTGAACGGCAAGCCTGTACTGATTAAGGGTGCCAACCGGCATGAAATAGATCCGGATGGTGGATATGTGGTAAGTGTAGAGCGCATGATTCAGGATATCAGAATCATGAAACAGTTGAACATCAATGCGGTTCGTACCTGCCATTATCCTGACGATCCTCGCTGGTATGAACTCTGTGATGAATACGGACTGTATCTTACTGCTGAGGCTAACCTCGAATCTCATGGTATGGGATATGAGGAAAAATCACTCGCTAAGTTCCCTAAGTATCTCCAGACTCACATCGAGCGCAATGAAGGTAATGTGAAAAGTTTTATCAATCACCCTTCTATCATCGTATGGAGTTTGGGTAATGAGTGTGGTTACGGCATCAACTTCGAAAAGACCTATGACTGGGTGAAAGCGCTCGACAAGACCCGTCCTGTTCAGTATGAGCGTGGCGGTTATGACAGCAAGACTGATATTTACTGTCCGATGTATATCGACTACGAGGAGAGTGAGAAATATTGCAAGAGTGATGGTGTTAAACCATACATCCAGTGCGAATATGCTCATGCCATGGGTAATTCGGAAGGTGGTTTCAAGGAATATTGGGACCTTATCCGTAAGTATCCTAAGTATCAGGGTGGCTATATCTGGGACTTCGTAGATCAGGGCATTCGTGACAAGAGTCCTGTCACCGGTAAGGAAATCTTTACTTATGGTGGAGATTACGGCCGCTATCCGGCAAGTGACTATAACTTCAACTGTAATGGTATCATTGCTCCAGACCGCCGTCTGAATCCTCATGCTTACGAGATTCAGTACTATCATCAGAATGTATGGATCAAGGACCTGGATGCTGTGAATGGTGCTTTCAAGGTTTACAACGAGAACTTCTTCAAGAATATCGATGACTTGAACCTGACCGCTACGGTTTATGCCAATGGTGTGAAACTGGCTACAGTTGAGATTCCTGAAACAAAGGGTATTGCTCCTCAGGCTACCAAACTGATCAAGA
Organism: Segatella copri; assembly: GCF_024330485.1. Classification (GTDB taxonomy): domain Bacteria; phylum Bacteroidota; class Bacteroidia; order Bacteroidales; family Bacteroidaceae; genus Prevotella; species Prevotella copri_L. The sequence continues at coordinate 21,036 of NZ_JANDWX010000034.1, forward strand.
GTGATGAACTGAAGTATGCGGTGGCTGAGGCTGAATCGAAGCATGCAAAGGAGGAGATTGTTCTTAACTTTGCTTTTGCAAGCGATGGCACACAGCCGCTGGTAGACAAGGGCCAGGTGATGGCTCGCCAGCAGTTTATCATCAGCGATTATCAGTTTGCCAAACCGGCGGTTCCTGCTGTTGCTGCTGCGCCAACCAAGAAGGGTAAGGTGCAGGAGACAAGCAGTATGGAGGTGGAGGAAACCAACTCTTATGTGAAGGTCAGCGCACAGAGAATGTCTGTTACCATAGGCAAGAAGACGGGTATGATAGATTATCTCGATGTAGATGGTGAACCGATGTTGAAGTTCCGTGAGAGTATGACTCCGGAATTCTGGCGTGCTCCTACCGATAATGACTATGGTGCATCTCTGCAGAAGGAGATGAGAGTATGGAAGAACCCGCAGATGACTCTGAAGTCTTTCGACAAAAATGTGAGTAAGGACAATGTGGTGCTGACAGCTCTCTTCGATATGCCTGAAGTGAAAGCTCAGCTGATGCTCCGCTATGACATCAGTGCTGCGGGCGAGGTGAATGTTACCCAGAAGATGACTACCGACAAGGAGGTTCAGGTTGCCGATCTGTTCAGATTCGGTCTGCAGTTGCAGATGCCTGCTACTTTCTCTAAGCTCGAGTATTATGGTAGAGGTCCTGAAGAGAACTACGTAGATCGTCTTTCTTCTGCTTTTATCGGCAAGTACGAGTCTGACGTGAAGGATGAATATTATCCATATATCCGTCCGCAGGAGAGTGGTAACCATACCGATATCCGCTATTTCTCTATCTTTAATCCAACCACCGGCAAGGGGATTACCTTCGAGGGGTATGAACCTATGGAGTGCAGTGCCATCCCTTATCTGGTAGAGGATTTGGATTCTGGTATCGAGAAGACGCATGCATGGGGACAACACAGTGGTGATCTGGTGGATAAGGGACTCGTGCAGTTGCATATCCAGAAATGCCAGTATCCATTGGGCTGCATCGACAGTTGGATGACCAAGCCTATGGAGAAGTATCGTCTCCATTATGCTGATCGTGAATTTACATTCAAAATAAAGGCAAAATAAAATTTCCGTTATAAAACTCAGATATATGCGGAAATACGGGTATAAGATTAAGTTTAAATAATAAAGTGACCCTAGTTTTAGGGTTGAGAGTTTGTTTTTAGGTTTGCCGCTTGAGGGGTCTTTGGGGCCTTTCAAGCGGTTTTTTATTGTTTGTTTCAAAATGAAACGAATAATGTGCAATTTGCTTTCATTTTGTTCTGTATTTTAAAAAGAACTATACAAAATAATAACTAAACGAAAATATTAATATCAAAAAGTAAATAATATCGTGAAATATTAAGCAAAATGTCGTACCTTTGCACCAGAAAATAAACAAAATGTAAATTAATTAATAGGAGAGATTAACATGAAAAAGATTGAAGCAATCATCCGTAAGACTAAGTTTGAGGATGTAAAGGAAGCTTTGCTTGCCGCCGACATTGAGTGGTTCTCTTACTACGATGTAAGAGGAGAGGGCAAGATGAGACAGGCTCGAATCTATCGTGGTGTCATGTATGATACCAGTAGTATCGAGCGAGTGTTGCTGAATATTGTCGTGCGCGACAAGAACGTAGAGAAAACGATTAATGCCATCCAGGAGGCTGCCCGTACAGGCGAGATTGGTGATGGTCGAATCTTTGTAATTCCTGTAGAGGATACCGTAAGAATCCGTACAGGTGAAAGAGGCGACATCGCTCTCTATAATGCTGAGCAGGAGAAATAAAATGCTAATTGGAGGAGAGAGAATAGTTTTCAGGTTTAAAGAACACTTTAAAGATTTTATGTTATGAGTGTACAGGATTTAGGAATTTCAGTAGATACCGTATGGATGCTCTTGGCAGCCATGTTGGTCTTTTTCATGCAGCCGGGATTTGCCCTCTGCGAGGCGGGCTTTACCCGTAGTAAAAATACAGCGAACATCTTGTTTAAGAACTTTGTCGATTTTATGATCGGTTCCGTTCTCTTCTGGTTCGTAGGTTTCGGATTTATGTTTGGTAGTGATGGCGCCGGTTTCATCGGTATGCCTAACTTCGGCGATTTGTCTTTCTATACAAATGCAGCCGGTCTTCCTACTGAAGGCTTCCTGATGTTTGAAACCGTATTCTGCGCTACTAGTGCTACCATCGTTTCAGGTGCTATGGCAGAACGTACCAAGTTCTCCATGTACTGCGTTTACTCATTCTTCATTTCATTGATTATCTACCCTGTAGAGGGTCACTGGACATGGGGTGGCGGTTGGCTTTGCAACAGCGAGGCAGGTTCGTTCATGATGAACACCTTCGGTGCAGCCTTCCATGATTTCGCAGGTTCTGCCATCGTACATAGTGTTGGTGGTGTTCTTGCCTTGGTTGGTGCTATCTGCTTAGGTCCTCGTCTTGGTAAGTATCGCAATGGTAAGAGTACTGCTATCCCAGGTCACAACCTGATGGCTGCTGCTCTTGGTGTATTCATCCTCTGGTTCGGCTGGTTCGGTTTCAACCCTGGTTCTCAGCTCGCTGCTTCTGGTGAGGTTAACCGTGTTGCCATCAGTCACGTATTCCTGACAACCAACTTGGCTGCAGTCTGCGGTGGTTTGGGTACCATGTTCACATCTTGGATTAAGTATGGCAAGCCATCATTCTCATTGACATTGAATGGTATCTTGGCTGGTTTGGTAGCCATTACTGCTGGTTGCGATTTGGTTAGTCCATTGGGTTCAGCCATCATCGGTCTCTTGGCAGGTATCATCTTGGTATTCTCTATTGAGTTCATTGATACCAAGCTTCATATTGATGACCCTGTAGGTGCAAGTTCTGTACATGGTGTTTGTGGTATCTTCGGTACCTTGATGACTGGTCTCTTCGCTCTTGATGGTGGCGCCTTCTATGGTGGTGGCTTCGGATTCTTCGGTGCTCAGTGCTTCGGTATCCTCTGCATCGACCTTTGGGCAGCCGTAACAGGTATCATCCTCTTCTGGGGTATCAAGAAGATTGCTGGTCTCCGTGTTGACAAGAGAATCGAGGAAGAAGGTCTCGATATCTATGAGCATGGTGAGAGTTGCTACAACTAAAGAAACTTTCATATAGCGAGCGAGAGAGATTTTTCAGCAGAAGTTTTGGCGAGCAGAGTTTTATTAGTACCATTGAATAAGGTACGCTGCATCTCAACAATATAAATAAATCGCGATTTATTTTGTGTTGTCTTCGATTTGCAGTACCTTTGCTGCCGAAACTTTTAAAAACAAAAATGTATCACATAAAAATAAGAGAATATGAAGAAGATTTTTGATATAAAGAAGATGGGTGCCCTTGCACTCGGTTTGGTTGCTTTTGCTCCTGCTGCTTCTGCTCAGGATGAGGTTGAAACTACAATCGCTGCAGATGTTGTAAACCAGTATTACTGGCGTGGTCAGTCACTGGGAGAAGTCTCTTTGCAGCCAACACTCGGTATTGGTTACAAGGGCTTGTCTCTGACAGCTTGGGGAAGTGTAGGTATCTCTCAGCCAGAGGATACTAAGGAGTTTGACCTTACCTTGGCTTATGAAACCGGTGGTTTCCATATCGGCGTGACCGATTACTGGTTCAACTCTCCTAACGAGAAGTATTTCGCCTATAAGGCACATGAAACTTCTCATGTTTTTGAGGCAAATGTAGGTTATGACTTTGGTCCAGTTGCCTTGAACTGGTACACCAACTTTGCAGGCAATGATGGATTAAATAAGGATGGTGACCGTGCTTATTCTTCATATGTTGAGGCTACAGCCCCATTCAAGTTGGGCGGTTGTGATTGGGCAGCAAGTATAGGCGCAGTTCCATTTGCAACATCTTTCTATGGTGATGCCAATGGTTTTGCAGTTACCAATGTTTCACTGAAAGCTACCAAGGATTTGAAGATTACAGATTCTTTCTCTGTTCCAGTCTTCGCTCAGGTAGCTGCTAACCCTAGCACAGAAAAAGCTTATCTGGTAGTAGGTTTTACCTTGCAGCCATAATAGGCTCTTAGGTTTTACGATATAATCTTACGTTGGTAGGTTTAAGTTTTTATTTTTTATTTTAAATGCCGATAGTTCCGTCAAAGAGCTATCGGCATTTCTTTGTATGATATGGGGGGTAAGAAACTGTGTATAATGCCCTGAATACTTTGTTGCATATCTATGAGCGTATAATATGCCCTGGATACGCTTTGTTTATCTTAAAAATGATAGTATTTTACAGATTGTAATTAAATAGTATATTTTTCTTTTCAGTTTACCATATGTTTTAATCTAATATGCGTTAATATGTTATTGTTGTGATAAAGTAAAGACAAAATGCTACTATTCTTTTCTTTATTCTAACAAAAAGTTGTAATTTTGCACCCGAAACATAGCAAAAAGTAATTTTAAGCTTTGCTTTTGCTTGGTTTGCTCCTAAAAGAATGGATTGGACATGCCAAGGTGAATAAGAGAGAATAATAGTTAAAAATAACCGTAAAAGAAAGGAAAAGATTTATGTGTGGAATCGTATCTATCTTCAATATTCAGGAGCAGACTCCTGAATTGCGACAGCAAGCGCTTCGTATGAGCCAGAAGATTCGCCATCGCGGACCAGACTGGAGTGGAATCTACTGTGGTGGTTCTGCTATCCTGGCACATGAGCGTCTGAGTATTGTTGACCCTGAAAGTGGTCGCCAACCTTTGTTTGCACCAGACAAGAAACAGGTGCTTGCCGTAAACGGTGAGATTTATAATCATCAGGATATCCGTGCCCGTTTTGCCGGAAAGTACCAGTATCAGACTGGTTCCGACTGCGAGGTGATTCTTTCTCTCTATCGTGAGATGCGAGCAGATTCCGACTTTGATTCCTTAATATATAAAGGTGAGGATGCGCTCCACGCCCGTATCTCCAAGATGCTTGAAGAGCTGAACGGTATCTTTGCCTTCGCCCTTTACGATGCCGAACGTGATGAGTTTCTCATCGCCCGCGACTCTATCGGTGTTATTCCTCTTTATATTGGTTATGATAAGGATGGAAAAGTGCTGGTGGCAAGCGAGTTGAAGGCTTTGGAAGGTCAGTGCGACCACTACGAGCCATTCCTCCCGGGCCATTATTATTATAGCAAGAACCCTGGCATGAAGCGTTACTATACACGCGATTGGTTTGAGTATGCTGCCATGCAGAAAAAATATCAGATTGATGATGCCAAGAAGGCTGAAGAACAGCTGAAGGATGCTGAACCTCAGGAGAAAGCGGCAGTGAAAGAGATTCATGATGCTTTGGAGGCTTCTGTCAAACGTCAGTTGATGAGTGATGTTCCTTATGGTGTCCTTCTCAGTGGTGGTCTTGATTCTTCTGTCATCTCTGCCATAGCCGAGAAATATTCTTCTACCCGTGTGGAGAACGGTGGCGAAACCAAGGCCTACTGGCCACGTCTGCACTCCTTCGCCGTAGGTTTGAAGGGTGCGCCTGATTTGGCAAAGGCACGACTGGTAGCCGAGCACATCGGAACCGTGCATCACGAAATCAACTACACCATCCAGGAGGGTTTGGATGCCATCCGCGATGTCATCTACTTCATCGAGACCTACGATGTAACCACCGTGCGTGCCTCTACCCCGATGTATCTGCTGGCGAGAGTCATCCGCAGCATGGGTATCAAGATGGTGCTTTCGGGCGAGGGTGCCGACGAGGTGTTCGGAGGCTATCTCTACTTCCACAAGGCACCTGATGCCAAGGCTTTCCACGAGGAAACCGTGCGCAAGCTGGGCAAGCTCTATCTCTACGATTGCCTGAGAGCCAACAAAAGTCTGGCTGCATGGGGCATCGAGGGCCGTGTGCCTTTCCTTGACAAGGAGTTCCTGGATGTAGCCATGGGCATGAACCCGGTATTGAAGATGTGTCCGGATAAGACCATCGAGAAGAAGGTGGTTCGTGAGGCTTTCGCCGATCTGCTTCCTGAAGAAGTGGCATGGCGCCAGAAGGAGCAGTTCTCAGATGGTGTGGGCTATTCATGGATTGATACCCTGAAGCAGATTACCGCATCTGCCGTCAGCGATGAGCAGATGGCGCATGCTGCTGAGCGATTCCCTATCAACCCTCCACAGAATAAGGAGGAGTATTATTATCGTTCTATCTTCGCCGAGCATTTCCCAAGCGACAGCGCTGCCAAGAGCGTACCTAGTGTGCCAAGCGTAGCATGTTCTACAGCCGAAGCCCTTGCCTGGGATGCCTCATTCAAGAACCAGAACGACCCTAGCGGCAGAGCCGTGGCGGGAGTTCACGAACAGGCGTATAAATAAGTGAAGAGTGAAGAATCACTTTGCACTTCATATTTAAGTAATAAAAATAGTTAGAAATAACCGATATAAAACGAACAAGAAATGGAAAAAGGATTGTACAGTTCAGCCTATGAGCACGATGCGTGTGGCGTAGGTATGGTGGTGAATATCCACGGTAACAAGAGTCATGAGCTGGTTGATAACGCCTTGAAGGTACTCGAGAACATGCGTCATCGTGGTGCAGAGGGTGCCGATAACAAGACGGGTGATGGTGCCGGTATCATGCTCCAGATTCCACATGAGTTTATTCTTCTTCAGGGTATCCCAGTGCCAGAAAAAGGTAAATATGGTACGGGTCTCGTCTTCTTGCCTAAGGATGAGAAGAAACAGCAGGATATTCTCTCTATCATGATTGAGGAAATTGAACGCGAGGGATTGCAGCTGATGCATCTCCGCAATGTGCCTACTAACCCTGATTGTTTGGGTGAGGCTGCTTCGAGTAACGAACCAGCTATCAAACAGGTGTTTATCACAGGTGTTACAGATGATAAGGTGCCTGTCTTTGAGCGCACCCTCTATCTTATCCGTAAACGTATTGAGAAACGTGTCAGTGATCCTGATTTCTATATTTGTTCGTTGTCTAATTCGAACATCGTATATAAGGGTATGTTGAGCAGCCTCCAGTTGCGCCAATATTATCCTGACTTGACCAATAATTATTTCACAAGCGGTCTGGCTCTGGTTCACTCCCGCTTCTCTACCAACACCTTCCCAACATGGAGTCTGGCGCAGCCATTCCGTCTCCTTGCCCATAATGGTGAGATCAACACCATCCGTGGCAACCGTGCCTGGATGAAGGCTCGTGAGAGTGTGTTGAGCAGTGAGGCTTTGGGCGATATCCGTGAGATTTCTCCTATCGTTCAGCCTAACATGAGTGACTCTGCCAGCCTCGATAATGTTTTCGAGTTCTTCGTGATGAGCGGTTTGTCATTGCCTCATGCCATGGCTGTCATGGTGCCTGAGAGCTTCAATGACAAGAACCCTATCTCTGAGGATCTGAAGGCATTCTATGAGTACCACTCTATCCTGATGGAGCCATGGGATGGTCCTGCCGCCCTGCTCTTCAGCGATGGCCGCTACGCCGGTGGTATGCTCGATAGAAATGGTTTGCGCCCTGCCCGCTACACCATCACCAAGAACGATATGATGGTAGTCGCATCTGAGGTAGGTGTGATGGATTTCGATCCTACTGAGATTGCCGAGAAGGGTCGTCTGCAGCCTGGTAAGATTCTCCTCATCGATACACAGGAAGGTAAGATCTACTACGATGGTGAAATCAAGGAGCGCCTGGCTGCCCAGCATCCATATCGCCAGTGGTTGAACACCAACCGTATTGAACTGGAGAAACTTCGCAGTGGTCGTAAGGTGGAAAATGGTGTGGATAACCTCACTCGCAAGGAATTGGAATTCGGCTTTGGCGAGGAAGATATCGACGGTACTATCATCCCAATGGCTACCAAGGGTCAGGAACCTACTGCTTCTATGGGTAATGATACTCCGCTTGCCGTACTTTCCGACCAGCCACAGATCTTCTTCAACTACTTCCGTCAGCAGTTTGCTCAGGTTACCAACCCTGCCATCGACTCCATCCGTGAGAACCTCGTGATGAGTCTTACCGAGTATATCGGTAGAGTGGGTTCCGGCATTCTGAACCCGGACGAAAGCAACTGCAAGATGGTTCGCTTGCCACATCCTATCCTGACCAATACCCAGCTGGATATCCTTCAGAATATCCGCTACAAGGGATTCAATACCGTCAAGCTCCACATGCTCTTCGAAACCGCCAAGGGCGAAGAAGGACTGCATGAGGCTCTGGATGAACTCTGCAAGCAGGCAGCACAGAGCGTGGATGATGGTTACAACTATATCATCCTCTCCGACCGTGGTGTGGACGAGACTCATGCCGCCATCCCATCATTACTCGCAGTAAGCGCCGTACATCATTATCTGATTGATGCCGGCAAGCGTGTGCAGACAGCCCTCATCGTTGAGAGCGGTGAGATTCGTGAGGTAATGCACGCAGCCCTGTTGCTGGGTTACGGTGCATCAGCCCTCTGTCCATATCTGACATACGCCATCCTCGACGACCTGGTCAAGAAGGGAAAGATTCAGGAGGATTACCATACAGCCGAGCAGAACTACATCAAGGCTGTGAAGAAGGGCTTGTTCAAGATTATGGCTAAGATGGGTATCTCTACCATCCGAAGCTATCGTGGTGCCAAGATCTTCGAGAGCATCGGTTTGAGCGAGAGCCTCCTGAAGAGCTACTTCGGAACAGAGGTGAGCACTATCGGCGGTATCGGACTTGAGACCATCGCCCGTGATGCCATCCGCCTGCACGACAAGGCATTCGAGATCAAGAAGCTCGAGTTCCTGCCAAGTATGGGACAGTTCCACTACCGCAAGGACGGTATCAAGCACGCTTGGAACCCAGAGACCATCGCCACCCTGCAGCTCGCAACCCGCAAGGGCGATTATGATCTCTTCAAGAAATATACACATCTCGTTGACGATAAGCAGGAGCCTATCTTCATCCGCGACTTCTTCAGCTTCCGCAAGAATCCTATCTCTATAGATAAGGTGGAGCCGGTAGAGGAAATCGTGAAGCACTTCGTTACCGGTGCGATGAGTTTCGGTGCCCTCTCCAAAGAGGCTCACGAGGCAATGGCACTCGCCATGAACGCCCTCGGTGCCCGAAGCAATACCGGTGAAGGTGGTGAGGATAACGAACGATTCCATTCTACACAGGATGGCATCAGCCTCTCAAGCAAGACCAAGCAGGTGGCTTCCGGTCGATTCGGTGTGACTACAGAATATTTGGTAAATGCAGAGGAAATCCAGATCAAGGTGGCACAGGGTGCTAAACCGGGTGAGGGTGGTCAGTTGCCTGGCTTCAAGGTTAACGAGGTCATCGCCAAGACCCGTCACTCTATCCCTGGCATCAGCTTGATTTCTCCTCCACCTCATCACGATATCTACAGTATCGAGGATTTGGCTCAGCTCATCTTCGACCTCAAGAATGTAAACCCTAAGGCGGCTATCTCTGTGAAGTTGGTTGCTGAGAGTGGTGTGGGTACCATCGCTGCCGGTGTGGCTAAGGCAAAGGCCGACCTCATCGTTATCTCTGGTGCTGAGGGTGGTACAGGTGCCAGCCCTGCATCAAGTATGCGTTTCGCTGGTATCTCTCCTGAAATCGGACTTTCTGAAACCCAGCAGACTCTTGTGAAGAATGGTCTTCGTGGTCAGGTTCGTCTGCAGGTAGATGGTCAGTTGAAGAGCGGTCGTGACATCATCCTGATGGCTTTGCTCGGTGCTGAGGAATTCAGTTTCGGTACTGCCGCCCTCATCGTATTGGGTTGTGTCATGATGCGTAAGTGTAATCTGAATACCTGTCCTATGGGTGTTGCTACACAGGATCCTAAGCTCCGTGCGCACTTCCGTGGCAGCTACAAGTATCTTATCAACTACTTCCGCTTCCTCGCCGAGGAGGTTCGTGAGTATCTGGCTGAGATGGGGTACACCTCATTGAACGATATCATCGGTCATACCGAGCTCATTGTCCGCAAGAAGGATGAGGAGGTTGTTCCTACCGAGGGTGCTGATGCCGTAGAGCCAGAGGTGGCCAAGAGCATCAAGGAGAAGGCCGACTTGCTCGATTTCTCCCGTCTCTTGCATCGTGAGACAGGTCATTGCTCGCTCTATCATACTACCGAGCAGATTCATGACCTCGACAATGTACTCGACCAGCAGTTGATTCGTGGTGCACAGCGTGCCATCGAGAATCAGGAAGAAGTGAACCTCGATTTTGCCATCAAGAATACCGACCGTGCTGCCGGTGTGATGCTGAGCGGTATGATTGCCGAGAAATATGGTGAGGCTGGTCTTCCAGACAAGACCGTGAACGTGAAGTTCAAGGGTTCTGCAGGTCAGAGCTTCGGTGCCTTCCTGGTGAAGGGAGTAGATTTCAAGCTCGAGGGTGAGACCAATGACTATTTCGCCAAGGGACTTTCAGGAGGTCGTGTTTCCATCCTTCCTCCTATCCGCAGCAACTTCTCTGCCGAGGATAACATCATCGCCGGTAACACCGGATTGTATGGTGCCACAAGCGGTGAGTTGTATATCAATGGTAAGGTAGGCGAGCGCTTCGGTGTTCGTAACTCCGGTGCCATCGCCGTGATTGAGGGTGCTGGCGACCACTGCTGCGAGTATATGACGGGTGGTAGAGTAGTAGTGCTCGGTGAAACCGGCCGTAACTTCGCCGCTGGTATGAGTGGTGGTGTTGCCTATGTATGGGATAAGAACCACAACTTCGATTACTTCTGTAACATGGATATGGTGGAGATCAACCTCGTGGAGGACAGCACCTATCGCAAGGAGTTGCACGAGCTGATCCGTCAGCATTATCTCTACACCGGCAGTAAGCTTGCCCGTACCATGCTCGACGACTGGAACCACTACGTAGAGGATTTCATCCAGGTAGTGCCAATCGAGTACAAGCGAGTTCTCCAGGAGGAACAGGTAAAGAAGTTGCAGCAGAAGATTGCGGATATGCAGCGAGATTACTAATTTTAAAATTAGAAAAAAGATGGGAAATCCAAAAGCATTTTTGACTATACCTCGCAAGGAAGCAGGTTATAGACCAATTCACGATAGAATCCTCGACTTCAGCGAGGTAGAACAGACTTTGAATAGCAACGACCGCCGACAGCAGGCTTCACGTTGCATGGATTGTGGCGTGCCTTTCTGCCACTGGGCTTGTCCGCTGGGCAACAAGGCACCGGAGTGGAATGATGCCCTCTACAAGGGCGATTGGGAGCAGGCTTACCGTCTCCTCAATTCCACCAACGACTTCCCGGAGTTCACAGGACGCATCTGTCCTGCACTCTGTGAGAAGGCGTGTGTATTGAATCTCATGGATCATGAGCCAACCACCAACCGTGAGGATGAGTGTGCCATCGTGGAGCACGCCTTCTCTGAGGATTATGTACATGTTGAGATTCCTGAGCGTAATGGCAAGACGGTGGCTGTCATCGGTGCCGGTCCTGCGGGATTGGTAGCTGCCAACCAGTTGAACCATAAGGGATATAAGGTAACAGTATTCGAGGCACGTGAGAATGCCGGTGGTCTGTTGCGTTATGGTATTCCTAACTTCAAACTTAACAAGAGCATCATCGACCGCCGTCTTCGTCTTCTCGAAGAGGAGGGCATCGAGTTCAGATACAATCAGCAGATTGATGTAACTAAATTGCCAGAAGGCTTCGATGCCTATGTGGTATCTACCGGTACGCCAACGGCACGCGACCTGAAGATTCCTGGAAGAGAGCTGAAGGGTGTTTATTTCGCCCTCGAACTGCTTTCTCAACAGAATCGTATCCTTGCCGGTATGGAGTTCTCTAAGGACGAACTGGTTAACTGCAAGGGCAAGGATGTGTTGGTAATCGGTGGTGGTGATACGGGTTCCGACTGTATCGGTACTGCTCATCGTCAGGGTTGCAAGAGCGTAACCCAGATAGAAATCATGCCGAAGCCTGTAGAAGGCCCTGAGGATCCTAAGAATCCTTGGCCAAACTGGCCTCGCACCCTGAAGACCACTTCAAGTCATGAGGAAGGCTGTACTCGCCGCTGGAACATCAACTCTCTGGAGTTCCTCGGAAAGAATGGCAAGTTGACAGGCGTGAAGGTTCAGCCTATTGATTGGAAACCAAACCCTGAGGGTGGTCGTCCACTGATGGTAGAGGCAGGCGAGCCGGAAATCATCAAGGCAGAGGCCGTATTCCTGGCCATGGGCTTCCTGAAGCCACAGCAGCCTGAATTTGCCGAGAATGTATTCGTGGCAGGCGATGCAGCAAGCGGTGCCTCTCTGGTAGTACGCGCCATGGCAAGCGGCAGAAAGATTGCTGCCCAGGTAGATAAGTTCCTGAACAAATAAATCGGTTATTTTTAACTATAAGTGTAGGGAGGTTGACCTCAGTGATGAGGCTTTCCTCCCTTTTTCTTTCCTCCCTCTCCTTTGTCTTCTGAGCACAATGAAAAAGAAATTATCAGCTGTTCTCTTGGCGTTGGCGGCCTCTATGCCAATGACTGCACAGAATCTTGTAAAGGGAAATTATGGTTATCTCTATTGTCATATGAGCGATAAGGGGGAGTGGACAGCCTACGCTATTTCCCGTGATGGTTACAACTATCAGGACATCAATGGCGGCAACCCTATCTTCAATCCAGAAGAGCATGCCCGCATTAAAGGCGGAACCCGTGATGCTTACATCACCCGTATGCATAATGGTAAAGGATACATCATGGTTACCACCGATATGTGCGTGCGCAAGAGTCACAAATGGGACAACTATGGTATCGATTTCCTGAAGAGCGATGGTCTCTACCACATGCTCATCAAGAAAGAGGGTGGAAAGAGTGGTAAAAACTATTGAAATGGAATCAAGAATTAAAAAATATAGAAAAATAAGTGGATTTATTGTTAAGTGCATAGCTGGATAGAATGTTTAGGGGGATGCTTGTGTAGGTTTAGATAAGATAAAAAATATGTTATTGCGCGCGTACATTATAATAAAGAAGGAAAATTCGTATGCATGTCTCTCTATTCTACATGCTCCTAGTTAAATCTATCACAGGTGTATTTCCTAATTTGAAATGTAGTTTTTATGTAGTCCTTTAAAATAGGCAGAAATAGCTTCTAAAATGGGCTTATTTGTTTATATATGTTAAAATACAGCTAAAATCTCAACTTTTTTGCGAAAAGATTTGGTGGAATGAAAAATAGTTAGTACTTTTGCACTCGCTTTTGAGAAATGCACTTTCTCTTAGCAATAAAGAAAGAGTTCTTTGAAAGATTTTACATAAACAGACAAGTAGTACAAGAAGCGGTTAACTTCTTAGAAATAAGAAAGTTGACTGGGTAAAAGAAACGAACCGTCAAGCAATTGACAA
>NZ_JANDWX010000035.1:0-33028 GCF_024330485.1 Segatella copri
TGGTTATTGCGGTGAGGTCCCACCTCTTCCCATTCCGAACAGAGAAGTTAAGCTCACTTGCGCCGATGGTACTGCAATGCAATGCGGGAGAGTAGGTAGCCGCCTCCTTTTATCAAGAGTCTCAGATTTCGAAAGATTTCTGAGGCTTTTTTGTTTTCATGCAGTTTTGCTTTCTTATCGCAGCTTTATCCCACAGATTACGTGGCTCCTTTTATCTTTTTACCTATTCGGTCCTGGATTTTGTAAATGTGTGTAGATTCAAAATAAAAAAGGCTGACCAATAAGGTCAGCCCAATTTGATATTATTTGTTTTTACGGTGATTTCGTGTCTTCTGCTTTGACTTTTTCGCTTTGCTGGAAGAAGTATTAGCTGCAGGCTTTTCCTTGCGTACAGGAGCCGAATCGCCGGCTAGGGTGAAATCTAGTTGTTTCTTCTCCAGGTTGGCTTGCGCCACCTTAATGCGAATAGCGTCGCCTAATTGATATTTATTATGGTGACGACGACCAATCAAACAGAAGTTCTTTTCGTCGAAGTCGTAATAATCGTCAGCGATGTCGCGCATCGGAATCATTCCTTCACAATGGTTTTCGTCTATGGTAGCATAAATTCCGTAAGAAGTAATACCGCTTATATGGGCATCGAATTCCTCGCCGAGTTTATCTCCCATGAATTCTACCATCTTATATTTGATACTGTCACGTTCTGCATTCTGTGCAATCTGTTCCATTTCAGAGCAATGCTCACAGAGTTCTTCGTAATGTTTCTCGTTGGCACTTCTGCCGCCATCTGCGTACTTGGTAAGCAAGCGATGAACCATCGTATCCGGATAACGGCGGATAGGTGAGGTGAAGTGGGTATAGTATTCAAATGCCAGTCCAAAGTGTCCGATGTTGTGAACGGAGTACTTTGCCTTCATCATGGCACGGAGTGCAACCATCTGGATGAGATTATTCTCTGGTTTTCCTTCGCAATCAGACATCAACTTGTTGAGACTTCTTGCTGTAGCGCCCTTCGTACCCTCTGTTTTCATCTTATAACCAAACTTCACAACGAATTCACGCAAGGTTTCCAACTTCTGTGGGTCAGGATTGTCGTGAATACGATAAGGAAGCGTCTTTGGCTTCTTTCCTTTCTTTACCTTTCCGATACTTTCTGCCACCGTACGGTTGGCGAGAAGCATGAATTCCTCGACGAGTTTATTGGCATCCTTAGAGCGCTTGTAGTAGCAGCTTACTGGTTTCCCCTTTTCGTCAACGTCGAAATGCAACTCTTCGCGGTCAAACTTAACAGCACCATTTTTGAATCTTGCGGCACGCAGTTTCTTAGCCAGTCTGTCAAGCGTAATGAGCTGAAGTGCGTTTTCTCCCTGATAAGGATGTTCCTTTGTTTCGGCTGGAGCAGGTTCGCCAGTACCATCAATCACACCATTTGCTTCGAGGAGTTCCTGTACCTCTTCATATTTATATCGGCGGTCGCTCTCTATGACGGTATGTACGATGCGATAGTTCTTGACTTCGGCATTGTTGTCGAGTTCGAAGATGACGCTGTACGCAAGTTTTTCCTCATTAGGACGAAGCGAGCAGATAAAGTTACAGAGACGCTCTGGGAGCATCGGGATGGTGCGATCTACGAGATATACAGATGTTGCACGTTTCACAGCTTCCTTGTCGATGATGCTGCCCTCTGTGACGTAATGTGACACATCTGCGATATGAACACCTACCTGCCAGTTACCATTCTCCAATCTCTGGATACTGAGGGCATCATCAAAGTCCTTGGCATCCTTCGGGTCGATGGTACAAGTGAAAACTTTTCGGAAGTCCTCTCGTTCTTTGTAATCCTGTTCTGTGATGTCGCCGCTTATCTTGTTGGCTGCATCTTCTACATTCTTTGGATACTTATAAGGTAATCCATATTGAGCAAGGATAGAATTCATCTCAACATCATTATCACCCATTTGGCCAAGAATGTCAACAACCTCGCCAATAGGACTCTTGTTTTCTCCATCCGGCCACTCGATAATCCGGACTACTGCCTTGTCATCGGTCTTTCCTCCCTTCACCTTTCTTCTAGGAATGATGATGTTGTGAGCAAAGACATCGCCAGGTGTCACGAGGTAAGCCAGATCCTTATCTACTTTCAGACGTCCTACGAAGGTATCTTTAGCGCGTTCAAGGATTTTGTTGACCTGTGCCTCCTTGATGTGATTCTTACGACGAGCCAGGAAGGTGAATTCCACCCTGTCGCCATTAAGTGCTCCCATCGAATTACGTTCAGAAACGAAAATAGGCTTCTCGCTATCATCAGGGATAACAGAGTTTTTGCCATTTGCCTTTCTAACGAATTTACCTTCCATCACCTGTATGCTTTGATTCAGGCGATAAGAATTATCACTTACCTTAGCCAGGTAGTCATCCCATGCCATTTCCTCCATAATGTCAATCGCCAGCATCTTAAGCGGATGCGTCGTAAGATGGAGGGAACGGAATATCTCTTTAAAGCTGAGCGTTTCGCCCGGTCTTTCGGCAAAGAATTCCTGCAGCATCTCAGTGAGCTGCGCTTTGTTCATTCTTTTGCCACCTTTTTTACCTTTTCCCATAAATTATGACTATTATTAGTTTTATAAGGCAAAGAAACAAAAAAAAAAGGAGAAAACAAAGTTTCTTGGCATCTTTTTTCGTTTTTTATTAAATATGAGGCAAAACTGACCATAATATTTCTTCATTTTTCGTATTTCAGAGCAGAATATAGCTTATTAATTCAGTTTGTCTGTTCGTAAATGTAGTTTTTCTAAAATTGTGTTTAGGAGGTCTTGGATGTTACAATACTGTTACAACTTGAAATATCGGTAACAAATATTTCGTAATAACGGAAATTCTTATTATATTTGCAACCGAAACGTAACAAACATTTCCACAAATACAAATGAATATGGATACAAGTCAATATCTTGTGATTTTTTTTCAGATTCTCGGTTCTTTAGCTTTGCTCATTTATGGTATGAAGGTGATGAGTGAGGCCTTGCAGAAGATGGCAGGATCTCAGTTGCGCCACATTTTGGGTGCTATGACAACCAACCGATTTACGGGAATGCTTACAGGTACCTTTATTACCTGTGCCGTTCAGAGCTCCTCTGCAACTACCGTTATGACGGTTTCTTTTGTAAATGCAGGTTTGCTGACCTTAGCCCAAGCAATTTCCGTTATTATGGGTGCCAACATTGGTACTACGTTTACGGCATGGATTATGTCGCTGGGTTATAATGTAGATTTAACGATTGTCGTATTCCCTGCGTTCTTCCTCGGCATTATGCTGATTTATAGTAAGAAGCGCCGTTATTTCGGAGATTTCCTTTTTGGTATCGCCTTTCTCTTCTTCTCGCTCGTTCTGTTGAGTAGTGCGGGTAAGGCTCTCGATCTGGAACATAATCCGGCGGTTATCGATTTCTTTGGATCTTTTGATACAAAGAGTCATTTTACGATTGTAGTCTTCCTCCTGATTGGTACACTTATAACCTGTATTGTACAGAGTTCGGCAGCTGTGATGGCTATCACCATCTTACTCTGTTCTACAGGCGTACTTCCTATCTATCTGGGCATAGCCTTGGTGATGGGTGAGAATATCGGAACTACCGCTACAGCCAATCTTGCCGCTTTGGGTGCCAATGCCCAGGCTCGTCGTGCAGCCTTGGCCCATCTAGTATTCAATGTCTTTGGTGTAATCTGGGTTCTCTGCCTGTTCTATCCATTTGTAGATTTCGTTTGCTCTATCGTGGGGTATGATCCTGATGGTGGTATGTCTGCGGCACAGAAGACGAAGTTGTTGCCAATTGTCCTGGCGATGTTCCATACCTGTTTCAATGTTTGTAACACGGGCGTTCTGATTTGGTTTATCCCACAGTTGGAAAAAGTTGTCTGCAAACTTATCAAGCCTAAGGCAGATAAGGAGGATGAAGATTTCCGTTTGCGCTTTATCCAGGCTGGCATCATGAAGACCCCAGAACTTTCTGTCTTCGAGGCACAGCAGGAAATCGGCAGTTTCGGCGAGCGTATCCATCGTATGTTTGGTATGGTGAGAGAGTTGCTGGAAACTCAGGATTCCAAGACTTTCGACAAGCTCTATGAGCGTATCGAGAAGTATGAGGGTATTTCTGATAATATGGAGATTGAGATTGCCAAGTATCTTGATCAGGTGAGCGATGCTCATCTGAGTGATGATACCAAGGCGAAGATCCGTGCGATGTTGCGTGAGATTTCTGAAATCGAGAGTATTGGTGACAGTTGCTTTAATCTTGCCCGCACCATTAAGCGCAAGGGTGAAAACAAGGAGGAGTTTACTGCCAAGCAGAGTGAAAACATTCATCAGATGTTTAAGTTGGTAGATGAGGCGCTGACTCAGATGAACTATATGTTTGCTCATGAACGCCATTCTATCAATCTTAACCATACGTACAATATCGAGACTGAGATTAATAATTATCGTACTCAGTTGAGAAACCAGAACCTGGATGATGTGGATAACCATCTTTATACCTATGGTGTAGGTACATTGTACATGGATATCATTCAGGAATGCGAAAAACTGGGTGATTATGTGGTTAATGTCGCCGAGGCCCGTATGGGAGTCAGAACATCTGAGGCTGTGTAATGCAGAATGTTATTGATAGAAAGAAATTAAAGTAATAAAAGCAAACGGGGAAGTATCAATGGATGCTTCTCCGTTTGCTTTTATTGTTTAGGTATTCTGAATGTTTTTATTTTTCCAATATTTCCTTCAGTTCCTTCATACCATCTGAAGCCCCTTTCATGATGTGCTCTATCTTGTAATATCCATTGGTGTTTACGGCACCTGGGTCTATCAGATAGATAGGAATGTGAGGCTTGGTATATGAAATCAGACCTGCAGCAGGATAAACGTTGAGTGAGGTTCCGATAATGACGAAGATATCGGCTTGCTGTACAGCTTCGGCTGCCGGCTCAATCATAGGAACGCTTTCGCCGAAGAAAACGATAAATGGGCGCAACAGGCTTCCATCTCCAGCTTCGGTTCCCGGCTTTACCTCGCAGTCATCCTCAGGTAATTCCTTGATGTAGCGATAGTCGTAAGGGTCGCGTGAAGAGCAAACCTTTGATAGTTCGCCATGCAGATGGATTACATTCTTGGAACCTGCCTTCTCATGCAGATTATCTACATTCTGGGTGATTACCGTCACATCGAAGTCTTTTTCCAGTTCCTTGATAAGTTTATGTCCCTCGTTAGGTTGCGCAGCATAGAGTTTATGGCGCAACATATTATAGAAGTTTGTTACTAGGGTAGGGTCAGCTTCCCATCCCTCATGGGTAGCTATCTGTTCTACAGGATAGTTTTCCCATAATCCATCATTGCCACGGAAAGTTTTGAAACCACTCTCCACAGACATGCCTGCACCGGTTAAAAATACGAGTTTCTTCATCTTATCACGTTTTAATTATTCATATTTTCTTAATCTTTTTATTAAGAATGCACAAATTTAGCAATTTTTCTGCAAATAACATCGTTTTAAGCGAGAAAAATGTTATCTTTGCACTCGTTTTAAGGACAAAAAGTACATTTTAAGATTATTAATACATTATTATAAATAAATTTTATGGATAAAGTAAGTTATGCTTTGGGCATCGGCATCGGTCGCCAGTTGGCTTCTATGGGTGCAGAGAGTTTGAATATTGATGATTTTGCACAGGCTGTAAAGGATGCCATCGCCGGTAAGCTTCAGCTCGGCGAGCAGGAAGCTCAGGAGTTGGTACAGAACTTCTTTGCAGAGCAGGAGGCTAAGGCTCAGGCTGCTGCTGCCGAGAAGGGCAAGGTTGCTAAGGAAGCTGGTGAGAAGTTCCTCGCCGAGAACGGCAAGAAGGATGGTATCATCACTACTAAGAGCGGTTTGCAGTATCAGGTTTTGCGTGAAGGTAATGGCAAGGCTCCTAAGGCTACCGATCAGGTTGAGTGCCACTATGAGGGAACGCTTATCGATGGTACTAAGTTTGACAGTTCTTACGACCGTGGTCAGACTGCTACCTTCCCATTGAACCAGGTTATCGCTGGTTGGACAGAGGGTCTTCAGCTCATGACCGAGGGTGCCAAGTTCCGTTTCTTCATCCCTTATCAGTTGGGTTATGGCGAGCGTGGTGCTGGTGCATCTATCCCTCCATTCTCAGCCTTGATTTTCGATGTTGAGCTCGTTGCCGTTAAGTAATCTGTTAGTAGATATATTTAAACGAAGTAAAGGCAATCCTGGAATATAATAGATAAAAATAAAGATTTAAAATATAAATAAGGAAATGAAAAAGTTATTTTTCGGAGCCCTCGTGGCTTGTGCTGCTGCTACATTCGTAGGTTGTGGCAATTCTACTCCTAAGGCAGATCTCAAGACTGATGTAGATACAATGAGCTATGCTATGGGTATGTCTCAGACTCAGGGTCTGAAGGAGTTTTTGGTAGAGCGCATGGGCGTTGATACTGCTTACATGGATGATTTCATCAAGGGTCTTAACGATGGTGCCAACGCTGGTGACGACAAGAAGAAGGCTGCTTACTACGCAGGTATCCAGATTGGTCAGCAGATCTCTAACCAGATGGTTAAGGGCATCAACCACGAGGTATTCGGTGAGGATTCTACAAAGTCTATCTCTCTGAAGAACTTCATGGCTGGTTTCATCACAGGTACTACAGGCAAGAAGGGCTTGATGACTGTTGAGCAGGCTGCTCAGATAGCTCAGGCTAAGATGATGGCTATCAAGGCTAAGAACATGGAGAAGGAATATGGTCCTAACAAGGTTGCTGGTGAGAAGTTCCTCGCTGCCAACAAGAAGAAGCCAGGAGTTGTTACTCTGCCTTCAGGTGTTCAGTACAAGGTAATCAAGGAGGGTAACGGCCCTATGCCAAAGGATACTTCTATGGTTAAGGTTAACTACGAGGGTAAGACAATCGACGGCAAGGTATTCGATTCTTCTTTCAAGCGTGGTCAGGCCGTAGATCTCCGTGCTAACCAGGTTATCAAGGGTTGGACTGATGCATTGGTTCACATGCCAGCAGGTTCTGTTTGGGAGGTTTACATTCCTCAGCAGTTGGCTTATGGTGAGCGCGAGCAGGGTCAGATCAAGCCATTCTCTGTATTGATCTTCAAGATTGAGTTGATTTCAGTAGGTGGCAAGTAATTTTTGTGGGAACTCATTTTTATAGAGGACTTTATAAATGAAGAAAATATTAATGACAGCACTCGTCCTCGTGGCGGGTGCCTCTTTGTTTACAGCTAGTGCTGCAAGCAAGAAGAAGGTTAAGAAGGCGGCTACTCTTGTTGAGTTGAAATCATCAGCCGATTCTTTGAGTTATGTAGCTGGTATGAATGCCACTCGTGGTCTGATTCCTTATATCCAGCAGAGTTTTCAGGTAGATACTGCCTATATGGAGAATTTCCTTCGTGGTTACAAGGATGCGCTTGCCATGGGAATCAATCCTAAGACCGTAGCTTATTCTGCAGGTATGGAGGTTGCCAAACTGGTAGAGAAGCGCGTATATCCTGGCACAAAGGAAGAGTTGAAGAGTACAGGCGATTCTATCAGCCATGCTATGTTCCAGAATGGTTTTATCGCAGCTTTGGCTAATGATACAACATTCTTTACCTCTAAGGCTGCTGCCGATTTCCAGAAGGAAGCTTTGGCTGGTGCCGGCGAGAAGTTCCTTGCTGCTAATGCCAAGAAACCTGGTGTAAAGGTGTTGCCTAGCGGTTTGCAGTATAAGGTGATTACTGAAGGTCATGGCGAGGTGCCTAAGGCTAGCGATGAGGTAGAAGTTATCTACGAGGGTCGTCTGATTGATGGTACCGTTTTTGATGCTACATCCAAGCATGGTGGCAGCAAGACAGATAAGTTCCGTGCCAACGGATTGATCAAGGGTTGGACCGAGGCGCTTACTCTGATGCCTGTGGGCAGTAAGTGGCAGGTTTACATTCCTTACGAGTTGGCTTACGGCGAGCGTCAGGCTGGTCAGATTCCTCCATACTCTACTTTGGTGTTCGATCTTGAGCTGGTTAGCATCGTAAAGCCTGAGGTTAAGGCTGAGCCTGCTGGCGAATTGAAGGAAGATGTAGCCGTAGGAGCAGAGAAGAAGGTGGCAAAAGCGCCAGCTAAGTCTGCTGCCAAGAAAGCTGCGCATTCAAAGAAGAGAAAGTAATTACTGAAATTCATTTCAACAAGTAATTACTACTAAAATATAATAAGGTAAGAGCCAAGGATAGAGTGTTATCTTTGGCTCTTTTTGACGGGTGATAAAGTGGTGAAACCTTTGCGTGATCATTACTTCTCCGAGGTTATCAGATAAGCGTATGATTTTTCTACTAAAAGTAGTAAGATGCCAAGGTCTTTAACATTTCAATAGTTTTTTTGCCTAAAATCAAAGACTATAAAAGCGGTCTATCAATTTCTTGCGATAGAGGCGTCCTACCCTTACATAGCTTATGTTATCAAATGGCGGATAGAAGTGGCATACGTTGTCAACCACCTCTATCAGATAATTCATATTGATGATAAACTTTTGGTTGACTTGTATAAACTGCTTGTCCACTTCCAGGAGGTCATCACCCTTGATGGTTCGCTTCAGACGGACAGGAGCCTTGCTGCCCGCTACCACAGCCTCCCAGCAACGCACTTCATGATTATACTGAAAGAGAGCGATGTCGCGCTTGTCAACCAGTTTGAAATCTATGGTATTGGTATAGAGCAGAAACTTGCCGTTGTCGGACATGAGTTTGTCCTTATCCTGCCCGTCGGATTGCGGGGTTGGTAAAAGGGGGTGTTCGGCAAGTCGCTGCATAATGATGTCCAACTCCTTGTCATCAATAGGCTTCAGAAGTACATCGAAGGCTTTCTTTCTGAAAGCTGGCAACACAAACTCATCGTAAGCTGTATACATTACCACCCTGCAACGGCCATGGGTAAAGAAATCCAGTCTGTCCAGGAAATCCAAACCGGAAATATCGGGCAACTGCACGTCAAGGAAGAGCAAGTCGGGCTGTAACTCGCTCACCCTCGCCAGGCCGTCTAGTCCGGAGTGCTCTACTGCCACCACTTCTACCTCGGAGAATCTGGCCAGCCTTTCGTTCAGGTCTTTGACTGCCTGCTTATTGTCGTCTATAATGATTGTTCTCATCTTGCGGTTCTTTTGTCAAATAAATAGTTTGATATTATCTGGAATAACTATCGTTGCCACACATCCTACGGCTTTTCCATTTTCCTGTTCATTATTGAGCGAGAAGTTCATCTTGTTCTTATTTCGCTCGTTGACGATGACGATAGTTTGGGTGATGACGTTCAGTCCGGTGCGCTTCTTTCCCACACTACGGATGTCAAATCCCGGTCCATTGTCTCTGACCTTGATACAGGTGTTTTTTCCTTCCTTGCTTATCCCGATATGGATAATCTTATGTCCATCCCATCCCTTCAGACCATGCACGAAAGCATTCTCCACGAGAATCTGCACAAACATGGAAGGGATGCGCACCTGATCTATATTCACACTTTCGGCAATATTGATAGCAAACTCGAAGTCATCGCCCACCAGCTGTTTCTCCACATCAACATACCGTTTCACGAAGTCCAACTCTTCGCGCAACGTCACATCCAGACGGCACGACAGGTCGAGGTTAGCTCTTATCAACTTAGTCAGGTCGAGCAAGTCATTGGCATCATGCTCATCCGATTTCAATATTTTACCATTAAGCACATTAAACACGAAATGTGGAGAAATACGGTTGCGCACACAAGCTAGCCTCAACTGCATGTTGCGCATTTTATCTTGCGCATTTCGCTTGCGGGAGCGCATGACAAGAAGAGCAAAGATCAGGATGATGACAACGACCAGCGATACTGCTGCCACCGTGATGGCATAGGCACGCTGGACAACAGCATTCTTATGCTCCATCTCCAGGTTATGGTGCAAACGAATGGTATCTTGCGCAAATCGGTCCATGATTTCTGATGCACGCATCTTGATGCGGTTATGCTCCAGAGAGTCGTTCTGTTGGACATCCGTCCTCAGATTATCGTAGGCTCCCCGATAATCGCCTATAGCCTCATAATACTTGCGAAGATAACGGTTACGAATCTGGCGAAGACTAAACTCCATGCTATCTGACCCCTTCTCGTGTGACAAGATATCCTTGACCTTTGCCATATTCCCCTGCTTTACCGCCTGTCCGATACGGATAGAATTGACATAATAAATAGATACCTCATTACCATTTTCGGCAAACCAGGGTTCTATCTCGTCGAGATACTTCTCGGATAGCGCCACTTTGTCCAAATTGAGATATACATCTGCGAGATTGAGCTTGCAGAGGTACATATCGAAGGTATCTGTCTTATGATGTTTCTCGAGAAAAGCCTTCATGGCAAGAAACTTCTGGAGAGAAGCCTTGTAGTTCTTGGTATAATAATAGTAGTTGCCATAGTTATTGAGGTAATAAGCCTGCATGCCTACAGACATCTGCGAGAAATACTTCTCTGTCTGCTGATAATACTTCAGCGAGGTATCAAAATCGTTGAGTTGCAGATAGATGGTGGCAAGTCCGAGATAGAGTGTGATGTTTTCACTAGACGGCAACCCGAGCGAGTCTACCAGAAACAGGGCACGCCGATAACACGCCGCAGCCTCTGGCAACTGACTCTTGAAGATATAAGCATCGCCCAGATTGGCACAAACCTTAGGCATCTGGTCTTTAGCATCGCTGTTAGCCAACAAGGTTGTGGCGTCTTTATAGAGTCTTATCACCTCATCCGGATTCTTGCGATAATTATGATAAGCAATAGCCTTGCAATTGTATGCGTATGCCAATAGAGAGTTACGGCGTTCTGTAGCTGGCTGGAGTTTGCAATAAGATATGGTCTTATCCAAGATGGGATACATCGAGTCTGGGGTGGCAGACAGACAGAAGTACTTTGCCTTGCGAATATAATATTCATAATAAGTCAGGCTATCCGTTGCCGAAGCCAAGGCTTTCTTTATAATTTCAGGAGCATGAACCGACATGGCTTCCACTGAGTCATCAATGCAAGCTAACACTTTTCGTTCTTCTTCTGTCTTACCCGATTCCGCAGGTCGTTGGCAACCCAACAGTACGACCAACAGCAGGCATATACACCAAACAAATCTTTTCATCTTCTATATTCCGTTAAAACTCTCTTTTTATGGCAAAAATAAGCATTTTACTACACATCCACAAGTTTTTTGCCAAAAAATCTTCCAGAAAAGCACAAAGAGAGTGCATTTTTCAATAGAAACACACTCTCCCGTTCTTTTATTTACTCATATAAGTATAATTTCTTGTTGTCCAATATCTACTGTTATTGTATTTATACTTGGAAGCCTTTACGGAACCATCGTCATTAAATTCGTAGCTATACCTGAAAGTAGAAGTTTCGCCATCACTATCATGCTGGGAAGCAGACACTGGATGATAATCGCCAGCTACACCAAAATACCCAACATAGAACAAGAATTCCATATCTTCTATTATATCTGCCATATAGTTGTCTGTCCATTGCTTGGTGATATTAGGATAGGTGTTGTCACCATACTCAAATGTAGCTGTATCGGTAAATTTCTCTCCATCTTCGCTTCCATTGCATACGATTTGGGTGAGTTTACCATTAGACCAAGACAAATTATACTCCAAGGAATACTTCTCTGTTACCTTCTCGCCATCCTCGTAATATACATCTGTGCCAGAACTGGCAATTTTAGTCAGGTGTCCCTTGGAATCGTAAGAGAACCACGCCTCGCCTTTATTTTCGTCATTATCAGACTGATCTGTACTGCGGGTTTTCATGTTGACGATATAACCATTTTTATTCAACGCTATATCGTAATACTCTGTCACATCTGAATAACTGCCATGAGTATTGGTATAAGAAATCTTGAATGGATTGTAGGAGAAAATATAATCATCACTACCATAGGCTCTACACTTTGTGATTTTTCCTTCTGAGTTGTAGTTGAAAGTATTGTCACCTACAGAAGTAATATAAAGTTTCTCACCATCGCTGCCAGTTATCTGACCTGCGGTATCACTTCCTCCAGCCGAAGGGGTAAAGCCATCGTCATCACTACTGCATGAAGTAAAGAAGAAAGGTAATGCCATCAAAAGCATACCTATATAATAAAGAGGTAATTTCGCTGTTTTCATGATTCTAAGTTTTTTAATGATTGTAATAATAAGAGGGATGCAATATCCTTATAGCAAATATTGCATCCCCTTTTATCAAGGTTCAACGATGTATTATTAGAAATTATAACCTACGCTGAACATCCAGTTCTTGTTCTTCAACTTGCCATCGCCAGAGTTCTTGGCTATATTAGAGAAGCCAAACTCATAAGCTGCACCGATGTAATAGTTCTTAGCAATTGTCAAGCCAGCACCAATCTGCAGACCACAATCAAAACGTTTCCAATCTGCACCCTTATCGCCGAAGCAATCCCACTTGTCTTCGTCACCATCATCTGTTTCCTTAATCTTACCACCTACGCCATAAGCGAAGTAAGGACCAACATTAATCTGCAACTGAGCAGCATCGCTAAAGTTGTAACGATAAGAAGCCAATACAGGAATTTCCAAGTACATTGGATTTGCTGTCAACTCATAGTCTCCTTCTTTCTCCTTGTAACCCTTGTTCTGGAGATAAAGACCAGTCTGAACATAAAGACTCTCCATCATAGGAATATCTGCGATAATGCCTACATGCCAATTAGTTTTATTGTCTGTAGAAACGGTCACGTTGTCTTCTTCATAGGCCATACCTGCCATGTTGAGACCGGCACGGATACCAAACTGAACGCCGCCATCAGCCTTCTCTGTTGAGAAGAATGAAGAAGATGAGCTACTTGCACGCTGTGCTGAAGCTGTAAGAGCGCAGAATGCGCAAACTGCTACAATAATAATTTTTTTCATAATCTTAAAAAGTTTATATGATTAATACTCATAGCTTTACAAATAGATAGACTACATACTGAAATCCATGCGCCATACATTATAGTTCTTTTCTGCTGAGCCACGCTGAGACAGGAAGAAGATACTCTTTCCGTCTGGTGACCAAACTGGCGACAAATCGTTACCTGGATGGTAAGTAAGCTGAGTAAGCTGGGTACCATCGGTGCGAACTACAAATATGTCAGTATTGTCAATCTTCTCTTTTTCAGACCTGCTAGATCCTGTAACCAACAGCCATCTGCCATCAGGTGATAACTGAGGCGTACTGAAGCTCTTGCCTGGCTGGGAAAGGATAACTTCCTCCACACCCGTCTTGAAGTTTACACGCCAAATTTCACTTTCCTTGTTCGTTGTAAAACGGGCGCAATAGATGGCATCAAGATCATTAGGAATAAGACAAGCCGTCATACCTCTACTATAATTGGAGAAAAGGTTGGTCTTGCGATCATAACTCCAAAGGCTATAAGATGCATATCCCTCTCCACGATGGAAATAAATTGTGTTTCCATCTTTACTGATTACACCGCCGAAGTCATTGTCTGTTCCGTTTGAAATCTGACGTACCACAGTACCCTGATTGGCATCTACCAGATACACGCCATGATGATTGCCTCTCACCTCAGTAAAGCACAGGGTCTTGCCATCAGGACTCCAAGTGAAGCCCTCTACGTTTGTACGGAATGTGCGCTGTACACTGGCGCCACCTTTAGCAGCATTCTTAATCATGATGTTGGTGGTTCCATTCTTTTCGTTGATGTAACCTATGCGTCTTCCATCAGGAGATACGCCAATTTGAGGAATTACCCACCAATCGATAGTATTGGTCTTGCGAGAGCCAAAGACGCCAGATGTCTTACCCACGATATTACCTTTATAATCAGCTACGCAGTCAGCGTCATCTGTAATTTTTTCGAACTTCACACCACCCTCCTCTGGTACGAAGACGAGGGAAAAATCAAATTTCACCTTTGCATCTACACCTACTGACAATAAGAGTAAAGATGCTAAAAGCCAATAACTTTTCTTTTCCAGCATTTTCATATTCTATAATTTTAACTTATTATATTATTTTTTTTCTGTTTGCAAAGGTAAATAAAATATTTTGATCTCACAAACAGCAAAAATCGCATCCATGCCTATTCGTCGATAGGACATGTATAACCCTCTAAAATTAATGCCTATTTGCTAGAAAATAAAGAGGCCAGAGACCCCTACCAATAGGATCTCCGACCTCTTTATATAATATATTATGAGATTTTTTTGCGTTTTTTACAATACTCTCATTTCTGCTTTCACAAGATTACTTCTTACCGAAACCTTTGCGTGATCATTACTTCTCCGAGGTTATCAGATAAGCGTATGATTTTTCTACTAAAAGTAGCAAAATGCCAAGGTTTTTGGTTAAAAACAGTATAAAAAACAACAAAATGCACGGATATTGCAAAATATTCGTGCATTTTGTTTGCAGTTTCAATAGATTTTATTAATTTTGCTATCTGGTATAGAAAAGTACCTTATAAATAGAATAATATAAAACAAAACGAAATGGAGAAAATAGACAATCTAGACAGAAAGATTCTCGGCATCCTTTCCAAGAATGCCCGTATTCCTTTCAAAGACGTAGCCGCAGAATGTGGCGTGTCTCGTGCAGCCATCCATCAGCGTGTTCAGCACTTGATGGAGGATGGTTTCATCACCGGTAGCGGTTTTGATGTAAACCCTAAAAGCCTGGGTTATTCTACCTGCACTTATGTAGGTTTGAACTTGGAGCGTGGTAATATGTATAAAAAGGTGGTAGAGCGCTTGCAGAACATTCCTGAAATCGTAGAGTGCCACTTTACAACCGGTTCATACACCATGCTGATCAAGCTTTATGCCCGCGACAACGAGCAGCTCATGGATTTGCTCAACAATAAGCTTCAGGCTATCCCTGGTGTGGTTTCTACCGAAACGCTTATCTCTCTTGAGCAGAGCATCAAGCGTGAGATTCCTGTACTTCTCGATGAAGATTAATAAGAGTCTCCATACCTGAGTACGATTTTTAGAAGATCTTGAATCATTATTTTTTGAAAGATAAACAAATGGAAACATTTGACTTAGAGTCGCATCTCCAGGATGCATACTCTAGATTTCCCGAAGCGAAGCATCAGCCTGTAATTGGCCTTACTGCCAATTATGAAGGTATTGATGCTACGCTTCGCGACCGTTATTATAAGCAGGTAATAGCGGCTGGCGGTACGCCGGTCATTATTCCTCCTGTTGCCGATGCTCAGGTCATCGTCAATACCCTGGAGCATCTTGATGGATTGATTCTGACGGGTGGCGGTGACCATAATCCGCTGTGGATGGGCGAAGAGCCTTCTCCCCGTCTTCACAACATCAATCAGGAACGTGATGCTGCCGAACTGATGATTACCCGATTGGCTTTCAACCGCCAGATTCCGATTCTTGGCATCTGCCGGGGCATCCAGACCCTCGCCATTGCGCTGGGCGGAAAGGTGTGCCAGGATATCAAGCAGTTGGTAAAGCACAGCCAGGATGCTGACCGTACTGAACCAACCCACATCGTAGAAATCAAGAAAGATTCCACCTTATATAATATATATAATAAGGAGAAGATCTTTGTCAACTCGTTCCACCATCAGGCGGTAAGCGAGCCAGGCAATCATCTGCGCACCATCGCCAAATCTTCCGACCATATTATCGAGGCAGTAGAGAGTAGCGAGTATAAGCAGATTCTCGGTGTGCAATGGCATCCGGAATGGCTGGAAGAAGAAGGATTGAAGATTTTCCAATGGCTGGTTAATCAGGCTAACAACTTTTATGCAGCCAAGCAGTTGCATAAGCGCATCCTTACGCTCGATACCCATTGTGATACTCCTATGTTCTTCCCTCAGGGCATCAAGTTTGATCATCGCGATTCCCGCATTCTGGTTGATCTCCATAAGATGACCGATGGTCATCAGGATGCTACCACGATGGTAGCTTACCTGCCACAGCCTCAGATAGGCGAGAGCTTCAGCAGCAAGGTGGCTTTCGATGTAAAGGGACCTGCGCAGTATGCCGACCTCATCTTCGACAAGATAGAAGAGATTGTGAGCAAGAACAGTCAGTATCTCAGCATAGCCCGTACTCCTGCCGATCTTTACAGCGATAAGCGGAAAGGCAGAAAGAGCATAATGCTCGGTATTGAGAACGGCCTTGCCCTGGAGCACGATATCAGTAACGTGAAGCATTTCGCTCAGCGCGGCATCGTTTATATCACGCTCTGCCATAATGGTGATAATGATATCTGCGATAGTGCCCGCGGCTGCAATACCCATAATGGTGTGAGCAGTTTTGGCGAGAAGGTGATTCATGAGATGAACCGTCTGGGCATCATGGTAGATTTGAGTCATGGTGGCGAGAAGAGTTTCTACGATGCACTTGATATCAGCCAGACGCCTATTGTCTGCAGTCATAGCAGCAGCCGTGCGCTCTGCGATGTGCCTCGCAATCTGACCGATGACCAGATGCGTGCCCTCGCAGCAAAGGGTGGTGTGGCTCATACCACGCTCTATCATGGATTCCTGCGTAAAGAGGGTGAAGCCGACATCATGGACGCTATCGCCCATCTTGAGCATGCCATCGATGTGATGGGTATCGACCACGTAGGTCTGGGAACCGACTTTGATGGAGACGGCGGCATCAGAGGTCTCGCCGACTCTTCTGAACTCATCAATTTCACCCTCCAGCTGTTGCGCCGCAAATATAGCGAGCAGGATATTATCAAGATTTGGGGAGGCAACTGGCTCAGAGTGATGACGCAGGTGCAGAACTTTAAACATTAATGTTATGACGAAGAAAATGAAGATAATTTTAGGCTTGGTAGTTGCTGCCGGAGTGGTAGCTGGAGCTATCAGCTATAAGAATGTCAACACCACGTCGCCGGAAATCCAGGAAGTAGAGGAAGCAGAGAAGCTGAATCCTGTAGGTCCTGCCTTTAATGCCGATTCGGCGTTGGCTTATTGTGCCGCACAATGCGATTTCGGTCCTCGCGTCATGAACAGCGAGGCGCACGACAAGTGTGGCGAATGGATTGTGAGCAAGTTCAAGCAGTTTGGTTGCGAGGTAGAAACCCAGAAGGCTGACCTCAAGGGCTATGATGGTACCATCCTGAAGAATACCAATATCATCGCCCATTACAACCCGAAGGCTGAAACCCGCATCTTGCTCTGTGCCCATTGGGACAGCCGTCCTTGGGCCGACAACGACCCCGACAGTACCAACTGGCGCAAGCCTGTAATGGCTGCCAACGATGGAGCCAGCGGAGTAGCCGTCATGTTGGAGATAGCCCGCCAGCTGCAGGCAGACAAGAAGCTGAATCCTAACATCGGCGTAGATTTCGTATGTTTCGATACTGAAGACTGGGGAACACCTCAGTGGGCTGATGTTCAGGACGATGGCGATACTTGGGCATTGGGTGCCCAGTACTGGAGCGAGAACAAGCCTGAGGGATATAATCCTCGTTTCGGAATCCTCCTCGATATGGTGGGCGGACAGGGAGCCAAGTTCTACCGTGAGGGCATGTCTATGCAGTATGCCGGTGGCATCGTGAAGAAGGTTTGGGCTGCAGCCCGTCAGGCTGGTTTTGGCTCTTACTTCCCTAAGAGCGATGGCGGAATGATTACTGATGATCATATTCCGGTCAACGAGAAGGCTAAGATTCCTACTGTAGATGTGATAGCTTATTATCCAGACTGCCAGCAGAGCAGTTTCGGTCCTACCTGGCACACCGTGAGCGATGATATGGATCATCTGGATAAGAATGTGCTTAAGGCGGTTGGCCAAACTATGATTCAGGTGCTTTATACTGAGGAATAGGTGGGCATCCCATTCGAATATAAAAGGAAATGTTCCTAGGAAAAGTTGTTGCTTTTCTTAGGAACATTTCTTTTTTCTGTCTGTTTAAATCTTCGTTCATAGACGTTGAACCGCCGTTCAGTGTCTTTGAACCGACATTCAATGTCTTTGAACGGCGGTTCAATGTCTATGAACGGAGATTTCTTCTGCTTGTATCAACAAAAAAACTTAGGTATAAAAGCAATTCCTATTGACAGGAAATGCTTTTATACCTAAGTGTATGGGCTTTCTGAATAAGATGAGCTGGTTAAATCTGCCCCGATTCTACCTGTCTTACCACTCTTTCTGTTAATCTGTCAACGCCGTTCGGGTCGTACTTCTTGTTGAGGCTGGCGCCGAAGAGGCTTGCAAATGCCTGATAGAATCCGGCACGGATAGGACCCAGAAAGGCTTGAATCAGGTGATAGGATGAGGAATTGCACTCACGATATACCAGTTTGATGCAGAGTTTACCCTGTGCATAGGTGAGTTTCTTCATTCTTGGTGTATATTCCTGTTTGATACCTTTCTCCACCAGTTTCATGTGTGCGTCCTTTGCCTTCTTGTTAGGCAGCGTTTCCAGATAATCACCCGTTTCGATGATAATCTTTCTTACCTCTTTGGCTATCGGCAGCACCTTCTTGATGTTGTATACCAAACGGTTGTAAGCCATTCGTTCCTTGGCGTTCTTGAATACCGGCTGCGGATAAACGTACACGTTGTTCACCTGAACATATTGCACGCTGTCATGATCCAGGAGCACTTTTCCTACCTTCACCATCGGTTCAAAGGTAGGAGTATCCATGTCTACCTCCCTGTCTTCAGGGTTGTCGCCATCGGTCTGCGCCATGGTTTGCAGGGTGATGCAGAAGAGCATCACCAGTAAAAAGCATATTTTCTGTTTCATGTAAATCTCCTCAAAGTTCTTTGTCCAGCTCCTTTTCTTCGTGGAGCTTCTTCTATATATAAAGAGGTGTAAGCCCCTTTGTGTTACTAATTACGCCGCAAAATTACAGATTATTTCTCAAATTGAGAAAGATTCTTGGCTTTTTCTTTCTCTTTTTCATATTTTAGCAGTAACTTTGTCTTAATTTAATAAACAAAGTGCCTACTACACATGAAGCATGCTCATTCCATAACATCCCTCTTGTTGAAACTGTTTCTCGTAGGCAGCTCCCAAATCTTCTGTGCCTCATGGGCTCAAGCCCAATCTTCCTCTCTTTCAGAACTGGGCGCCGCGCCCGAAGATTCTCTTTCCGCTTCGCCACCCTGGCAGCAACTGCTGTCCGACCTTTCTTCATCCGAAGATTTCGAGCATGTAGCCTGGCAGGATTATGAAGAAGATTTGGAGGAGATGGTGCAGCATCCCGTCAATCTGAATACGGCAACGAGAGAAGAACTGGAGCGCATTCCGTTTCTTACCGCATCACAGGTAGAAGACATCCTGTTCTATATCTACCGCTATGGCCAGCTGAAGAGTATGAGCGAGCTTACCCTGATAAGCAGCATCGGCTGGTATCAGCGCCAGCTGATGAGTTGTTTCTTCTATGTGGCCGATGACGGGAGCAAGCCGGCTTTCCCCAGTCTTAAAAACATCGCCCAGTATGGCAAGCACGAGGTGATGGGCATGCTGAAGGTTCCTTTTTATGAGCGCAAGGGCGATGCGAGCGGAACCGACGGCTATCTGGGTTATCCTTACAAGCACGGACTGCGCTACCAGTTTCGCTACGGCAATTCCGTCAAACTGGGATTCGTAGCTTCTCAGGATGCCGGCGAACCATTCTTCGGAGGCAGGAACACGATGGGTTACGACTTCTATTCCTTCTATCTTCAGGTAAAGAACCTGGGCAGATGGAAGAATATCACCCTGGGCAGATACAGACTGAACGCAGGATTGGGACTGATACTCAATAATGATTTCGGCTTCGGCAAACTCTCAGCCTTAACCTCCTTGGGCAGATCATCTTCCTGCATCATCCGCGGTCATTCCTCCCGCTCCTCTGCCAATTATCTGCAAGGCGCCGCAGCCACCTATACCTTATTAAAAGGACTGGAACTGACCGGCTTTCTTTCTTATCGCCAGATAGATGCTACGCTTTCTGCTGACGGCGGGGGCATCAAGACCATCCTGAAGACCGGTTTGCATCGCACGGTGAATGAGATTGCTAAACAGAAGGTAGCATCCAATACACTTGTGGGAGGCAACATCAGTTACCGGCATCAGGGCTGGCACATCGGAGGTACAGCCTTTTATACCTCTTTTTCCCTTCCGCTCACGCCCAATAAAAGCCAGCTTTACAAGCGTTTTGCTCCAGAGGGGAATGCCTTCTGGAATGCCAGCATCAGCTATGGTTATATCTCCCATCGCCTCACCCTCTCTGGCGAGACAGCAACTGGCGATTGCGGTTCCATAGCCACGCTCAATGCAGCCTCCTATCTCTGTTCCGACCATTTCACGCTGATGGCTCTCCACAGGTTCTATTCTGCCCGATATTATTCTCTCTTCAGCAACAGCTTTTCCGAGGGGAGCGATGTGCAGAATGAAAACGGCGTATATCTGGGCTTTACCTGGATTCCTGCCCATCATTGGAGCATCACAGCCTACAGCGATTTCGCCTATTTCGCCTGGCCTAAGTATCAGACCAGGGAGAGCACACAGAGTTGGGATAATCTGGTGAATATTCTCTTCCAGCCCTCAAGAGTCCTGACGGTAGGAGGAAGGTTCCGTTATAAGGATAAGGCGGGAACCACGACCGGCCGTCTGCGTCTCTATGCCACAATATCCCAAAAACGATGGAGCGCCAAAACCAGTTTAGACTATACGATGAGTCAGGCGGAAAGCGCGATGAAGAATGAGGGCGATGAACTTAGTAAAGGCTATATGGTGAGCGAGCATATAGGATGGGAATGGAAATGGAAGAAGCAGTTGAAAGGAACGTTGAGAGGCTGCCTGGGCTATTTTCATACTTCCGATTTCGCCTCCCGTATCTATGCTTATGAGCCCGGTCTGCTCTATCAGATGAGTTTCGGCAGCTACTACGGCGAGGGCATCCGTTATGCCTTGGTGGCACGCTCAGAGATAGGTTCCCATCTGCTGCTTATCGCCAAATTGGGTACAACCGATTATTTCGACCGCTCTCACATCTCTTCTGGTTTGCAGGAAATCTCCCGCTCTTCGCAAACCGATCTGGAGATACAGGTAAAGTGGAAATGGTAAGAAAGAATGGAGAAAAACGGGAAATATATATCAAGAATAAAAAATATTAAACGTTTTTCTTGTTTAAATAGAAAAAATGAGTTACTTTTGCATCTGAATAAATACTGGCTTACAAATGAAGATATTGATAGTTATCCCTTGTTATAACGAGGAAGAAGTGCTGCCTAAGACCTTAGATGTGCTGGGGGCATTGATCAGAAAGATTAAGAAAGAGACTGATGCCGACACAGAACTGCTGCTTGTCGACGATGGCAGTCGTGACCATACTTGGCAGATGATTTCGGATGCTGCCAAGGAGCATGGGTATGTGCATGGCATCAAACTGTCGCATAACCGGGGCCATCAGAATGCGCTCTGGGCAGGTATGGAAGCTGCGGTAGACCATTGCGATGCGATGGTAAGTATCGATGCCGACCTGCAGGACGATGAGAATGTTATCGTGGATATGGTGCGCCAGGTGCAGGAAGGCAGGGATATCATCTATGGTGTGCGCAAGGAGCGTAAGACCGATACCTTCTTCAAGCGCTTTACCGCCCAGGCTTTTTATAAGCTGATGCAGAGTGTGGATAAGGATACGGTTTACAATCATGCCGATTTCCGCATGATGACCAACCGCACCCTGAAGGCTCTGATGCAGTATCCCGAGCGCAATCTCTTCCTCAGAGCCATCGTCCGCCAGTTGGGTTTCCGAGAGGGATTCGTCTATTACGACCGCAAGGCTCGTGAGGCGGGTGAGAGTAAGTATCCGTTTACCAAGATGCTGAGCTTCAGTATCGATGGCATCACCTCGTTCTCCGTGGCACCTCTTAGGTTTATCACCTTCCTGGGTTTGGCGATGACTTTGGTGGCAGTCATCATGATTATCTTTGCCTTGGTAGAATATTTCCAGGGCAAGACCATTCAGGGCTGGACCTCCATGCTTGTTTCCATGTGGTTTATCGGAGGCATCATCACCACGGGCGTAGGCATTACGGGCGTCTATATCGGCAAGATTTATACCGAGGTGAAGCGCCGCCCACGATACTTCATCGAAGAAAGAGTATAAGAATAAAGATATAAGCGTAACATAAGAAAAGCGTGTGTAAGATCAAAAGGCGTGTCGTATGAGCGGCACGTCTTTTGATCTTATCGCATAGTTATATTGAATTCGTTTTTGATGAATCGCTAGAAACCAATATGAGATGATGCCTGTCCTTTGTTTGTGGAATGTGGCTAATCGTTTCTTACATTTGGGTACATTTTTAGATTAGTGTTGAAATTAGCAAATGTAGTATCAAAAGTAAGCCCACCATTGCTATCTACTAAGTAGTAGCCAGAGTACGATTTGCCTTTCCCCATGTTTGCATGCATGTAAACATTAAATCCAGGGAAGAAAGAGGCACGAGTGGTCGGTTGTGTTCGATACCCATCTACAATCCACCAATGTCCAGCTCCAGTACTAGTTTGCCCATACATAAATACGGGTCTTAATTCATCAACAGAAGCTTTTAATGTGGCAATGTTCATTTTCTGCATGTTGTCCACGTATATCCCATATTTTTTTAAGAATTTGATAATATTACTAAAGTTGACGCTACTAGAATTACATTGATATTTTACTCCACATTGTTCTCCGATAAATTTCATAAGTTTAGCAATCATCAGACATTTGTCATCAGGATCTTTAGTGTACGAACCAAAGTAGTCTGAGGTATCATGTATTTCTTCCTTTTCGCATAGATAGTCCCAATCAATTCTTGTCCCATCAACATAAATGCTCGGTTTGTAAAAAGACATGATTTCAGCAGTCGCAATGACAACAGAGCTAATTGGGTAACGATAATCCCAAAGCCAATTGTCGGAGCAGTTTTGTTCCATTAATTGGTTGTATGGTAGTCCGTCGTTCCAACTAACTTTAATGAATGGACCATTTCCTGCGATGGCATTGCTAGGGGGTGTTGTAATAGTTGCTCTTGTGTTCCTAATTTGTTTCGGAGAAATGAACTCTTTAATTTTTGCAAACTCAACTTTCTTTGGGGTGGTATTTAGCACTTTTGCTATTTTCTCTAATGTCGTATTTCGTAAGGAATCTTTGTTAGAATCTAAACTGCTAATGGCGTTAGTAAAAAGTTCTTTTGAATATAGAAGTGGTGGCAACTCTTTTGAGAAACTTGTACTATCGTTTCTAAAGTATGCTAATACATAAGGGAATCTCTTGTCGCCAGAAATAATTGCTGTATAGACTCCTGTTGTAGAATTTATTTTCAACTCGTAAATAGGACAATGTAATTTGTTATTATTTACTTGGTTCTGTAATTTGTTTGATGGTGAAATGTTATACTCTTTAGTTTCTTCTATTTTGATTACAGGGTTGTTTTGTCGAGTTGTAAGGTTGTCTTCTGCAAAGAGATTGAAAATGTCAACAGCTTCGTCTTTAGTCAACTTGACTTTATCATCAAACATAATACTGGAAATTTCAGCCTCTGTTAGTTCAATTTTGTTCTCATAGTAATAAAAATTGAGAGCATCATTGTTGGTTTGACAAGATGTGATAGTCATGGTTAGAGCCATTAATATATAATAGATTTTTCTATTCATAAATTTTATGTTAAAAGGATTGAGAACTTGCCTAGTTCTCAATCCATGTTAGAAATAGTGTTAATTTGAAAGTGATTACCCTTTGCGAACGTTTGGATAAGCCTTGAGCTCATAGTCAAAAATATCATAATCACTTTTTGGATTACCATTACAGTCAAAAGTGATATCACCAGAAGACTGATATAAATACCATCCGTCGCTATCGCCTCCCCATCCAAAATTACAGTGGCAATATACATTATATTGTCTCAAAATCATTCTGTACGAAGAATTTCTTTGTCTTATTTGGTATCCATCAATTAGCCAGGCATGTCTTCCGCTAGCATTGAATCCTCTGGTGTAGACATGGCGACCAGTTCCTGTAATGTAAACAAGTCTTAATGCATCAAGACTAGCCTTCATATTTTGAAAAGTACAGTCTTTTGCATCATCCATATATACCCCTAATGTCTTCATATAGTTACGAGCCATTTGAGTGTTTGTTGAGCCACCTTTTGGTCCATATTTTGTCCCACTTCCTTTTGCAATTAGAGAAAAAACACTTGCAACAGCTTTTGATGTTTCTGAACTATTGTCAAACATTGGAACTGATTGAATATTAGCAAGACTCCAATCTATCCCTGGCATAGAAGGTTTAAGATATGCAGCAATTTGTGCCATGGCAGTAACAACACATCCTGCAGGATAGCGATTGTCGTATCTAAAGTCAAATGCTCCTTCATCATTAGTTCCTGTTGTCGGGTCGGCATATAAGTTATAGGGAGAAACTTGGTCCCATTGGGTTGTTGTGAGGGGACCAATTTTTGCCATTTCAGTTCCACCAGGTGTGACAGCCCATCCTCTTGTTGGATTTTCGTAAACAAAGATGTTGTCTTCAAAGTCTTTAAACTTAAAATCCCCGGTAAACTGTCTAATGTGGCGAATCTTGTCAATAGTTTGTACTCGCAAGGAATCCTCATAATGTTTGATTTGTGAGATTGTGGACAAAACATATTGCTTTGCATTGGCTAGCATGATGTCAGATGGTAATATGCTATTTCTGTTATAGGAGTCTATGTAAGCAATTACCGCAGGAAAACGCTTATCTCCACAAACTAACGCTTTCTTTTTCTCTGGCTGATTTTCAGTCTCATACTCATAGAAGGTAACATGGTCTTTATTGACAGAACGTGTCGAGTTGTTCTTTGCGTTGATGGTGTACTTGTTTTTTAGGCAAAAAGTAGGCATAGAACTTCTTGATACATTGTTTTCTGCAATAAAATCAGCAAGAATGTCTGTTGCGGCTTCCTCAGATAAGTCATTGTTAGAGTCGTAGGCAATACTTAACAATTCTGGTTCAGTTAAACCTATTGCTAGGCGGTGTAACAGGTTACCACCATTGTCTTGAGCACCTTCTTCTAAGTTTTGGGTGCATGATATTGCTATACATGATAGCAATATTCCGAAAATAAGTAATTTTTTCATGTAGTGTAATATTTTGGTGAATATTTTATGATATAAAGCCTCTCAATGTCGAATCGCCATAGTAAATTTCTAAACAAGCGGCTGATGCTGGTTTCTCGATAGTAAAAAATGTAGCGTTAAAGGAAAATTGACATAGAATTTCTCCTTGCTCATTTTTGAATACTATACGACAGCTTGTTGGTACATTTGTAAAATGTATCATTCCGTCTTCACAGAAAACTTTTAAAGGTTTCTTTGAAGGCATTCTGTGACGTTCATGGTAGTTCTCTCTATCATTGCTATATACCGAAATAGGGAAAAGTTCAATATCGAACTTTTGCTGAGCATTTAGGTATAATGTAGAAAACCACATTAAAATAATTAAACTTAGTTGCTTCATAACGTTTCTTTTTTTGGTGGCAAAATTATGAAAAAAAATAATATGGTGGTCAAAATCCTTTTCACAAATATTTCACATTTTGTAAGTTGTTGATATTCAGGTTGCTATTATGGAAGAAGCCAGAAGACATGTGAAATATTTCACATGTCTTCTGGCTTCTTTCTAGTAAGAGATTTCAAATTTCAGATGGAGCGAATGAATATATCTAACTCTTCTGCTTTACCGTCTTTATGGAAAAGCTTCTTATATAAACGTTTTCTAGCCATGCTAAGTGTTGATGGTTCTCGGTGAAGTATAATTGCCATGTCAGACAAAGTAAATCCGACTTTAAGAAGTAGGCATATTCGGTATTCGATTTCAGATAATTTGCAAATTCTGTAAAGTGTAATTTTAAAATCGTAATAGTTTTTGTTGACTAATTCATCTAATTCTTTCCATTCGTTCTCATTGATATTGTTTTTGTTTTGTGTTTTTTGGATGAAAATTGAATAAATGTTTGTTTCTTTAATCTGTGATAGGGTGTCTTTATTGTTGGTCTTTTGCGAGGCACTTTTTTCCAAAATATGTTGTAATTCCATCGTTTGCCGTTTTTGTTCATTTTTTGCTATTTTGTATTTTTTGTAGTACACATAAAATAACAAAAATGTGAGTAGGGTTGTTAGTCCATATATAATTTGCCATAATTTATGTTGTTTGTTTTCATTTTGTAATTTGATATATTCCTTTTCTTTTTGCGTATAATCATAAAGAGACTGACTTTTTGCGATGGCGTTGGCATTCGAGATATTTTCAATGGAATCAGCGTATTGGATAAATAGCTTCCATGACAGTAAGTCTTTGTAGGAACAATTCTTTTTTAATGCCATCTCAACCTTTTCTCGATAAGCAGCTTCTTTGGCATAAACGTCTCCTGTTTCTTCAATTTTCTTTATATAGTAATTGACAGAATCAGGAAGATTGCACAATTTATAGTATTTTATAGCCATAGAAAAGGTACCACTTTTATTTTCTTCTCTAATATCATTGAGTAGTGGAAGAAAATATTTGGCAGCTGAATCAACATCTTGTCTTGAGTCTAAATAAATATTAGCCAAACTTGATTTTGCGGAAGTTATCATTTTCGGCATTTTGGCTTTTAGTGCTAATTGTAACGATTGTTGGCTGAAGAAAATCGCACTATCGACTTTGTTGGTGTTGGCGTAAGTATATCCTAGGTCTCTAAGATCATATATTTGTCCTTTTATATCATTTCTTATTAAGTCGATATGATATGATTTCTTATAGAAATCTATGGCAGAAGAGAAGTTGCCTTGGTAAAGCATAATATAGCCCAGTTGGGCATATGTAAGCCCCTTTAAACGAATATCTTTACACTCGTTTAATGTTTTATGAAAGTACTCTAAGGCTTGAGGAGAGTCGTGTAGGTCTAAATAAGTTGTACCTGTTAAGTAATAAATCTCAGGTAGAAGTTTCTTATCGTCATTTCTTTCATAATAAGATTTTAGTAGATTGATTTTGCCTAAATTAGGATGTGGGGTACAAGTCTTTTCTTGTGCTTTTAGCTTCAAGAGGTTGTAATACATCCAATAGGCAGTCTGAGTTGTATCAAAATTATTGCCAATTTGTTCCAATTTAGTTAAAGCTAACTGAGGATTTGAATAGCATAAACTGTCAATTTCTACTAAACTCTTAGGGTATTTTGAACTATTACATGAAGTATAGAACAGAGTAGCTAAAAGTAATATTTTGATTTTGTTTGTCATATCTTTTAGTTTATAAATGATTATTTTGAATGAAATGTAGGATAGAAAGGCTTATATTACAAAGCCTTTCTTACCTTTACAAACCGATAGAAGCCTACCGGATGGTGCCATTCTACGAGTTTCTTTACTTCCCAAACTTTCTGGAAGGTGTAGTCCTTGCCGAATTTCTCAAGGAAATCAGGCATGTCTTCTTCCGGAATCATCAGCACGCCATCCTGTGGCAATACCTTGTCAAACTGCTGGATCTTATCGCCCAGATAGAAGTTGAGGCTGAAGAAATGCAGCATATCTACCGACATATAAGAATAGAGTTTGCTGGTATCAAACTTCTTCTCGATAACCGGCGCCAGATGCTTATCGGCCTTCGT
Organism: Segatella copri; assembly: GCF_024330485.1. Taxonomy (GTDB): domain Bacteria; phylum Bacteroidota; class Bacteroidia; order Bacteroidales; family Bacteroidaceae; genus Prevotella; species Prevotella copri_L. The sequence goes on from NZ_JANDWX010000035.1 coordinate 27,666, forward strand.
GTTGAGCACAGGTGGCTGCAGACTGGAGTCGAGCATCAGGAAGAGCCCCACAATGGTGGCAAGAGTATATGAAACAATATTGCCTGAATTCTTCTTCTTTCTGAGTGCCCGGAAGATGAGGTAAACTCCCCCCAAAGTGATAACCATAAAGATGCTGCATGGGATGAGCAAATCGTTGTTTTCGAGCGCATGGAGCATGGCGATATTGTCTATGGCATGCTTACCGTGGAAGATGCTTTCTGGCACCCATCCCTTTTTTACCACCAGCAGGGCGATATTGAGAATCAGGGTTATCGAAGCAATCACTCCGGCATAAACCTTCAAGGCTCCCATCTTCTCCTTCATCATCCAAACGATGTATTCGGCGATGAGATAAGCCATGAACGGATAGCATGGCAGCAGATAAACGCTGCGCTTGCTCTTAGGGATGCAGTAGAAGAAGAGTACCAGGAGGAAGGCGAGCCAGGTGAACACCTGCAGCGGAGTAGCCTTCTTCGCATTCTCAAGGAAACGGGTCTTCGAGAACTTCTTCCATGGCAGAATGAAGAGCGAGAACAATAATAATAAGGTGTAAGGCAACCAGCCCGTGATGAGCGTGAGAAGGTTGTACCACGCTGGGTTCTCGTGCGATTCGTATGCCATCTTGCCCATGAATCGGTCGATGTTCTCTTCCTTCACCAGGCGCAGGAATTCGTCGCCGCCTTGCAGATAGGCTGCATAATACCAGCAGAAAGGAATAACGAGCGAGAGCAGGGCGGTTAGAGCCATGCGCCATACGATGCCCCAGAAGTTCTCACGTTGGGTAAGCATGAATACGCCCATCACAAAGCAAGGCAGAATGATGCCCACAGGACCTTTGGTAAGCGTAGCGCCACTCATGCAGAGGATAGCGAGCCAAGGCAACTGGTGCTTTCCTTTCTCCCACCAGCGGTAGAGCAGATACATGGCTCCCACCATAAAGGCGGTGTTCTCCATATCTACACGGCAGTTCATACCCGCACGGTGTACCTCGAAGGCGGTGAGCGTGAGGATGGCTGCGATGAGGCTGGTCTGGGTATTCTTGCGCTTGGCATAGAACACGAAACCGCCGATGGTCATCAATACCAGCGATACGGCAGACGGCAGGCGTGAGGTGTACTCATTCACATGGCCGATGAAGAGGCTGAAGAAGGCGATGCACCAGTGGAAGAATGGCGGTTTGTAAGGGATATCACCTCCGTTGTTGATAGGCAGAATCCAGTTGCCATGTTCCAGCATGGTGTAGGCAACCACCGCTTCGCGCGGCTCTCCCTTGGTATTGAAATCTGTGAGTCCGAGGAATGGAATCATCATCACGATAGCCAGGATGATGATGAGCCATAGGGCTTTGTTGTACTTGATGTTCATGTCTTATCGAAGTCTTATTATGTTATTTTGGCTGCAAAGTTACATATAATTATTTGTTTATAGACAGAATAAGGCTAGAAATTTTGCTTTTATTGGGATATAATTATTAACTTTGCACCCGATTTCTAAAGTAGAATAAAAATGAAACGATATTTTAAGGCTTTTGGGTATCTCCTTTCGGTGCATGTATTGGCATTGCTGGTGATGACTCTGTTCAGATTGGTAGAATTCATCGCCCTGCATGGCATGATTGTAGATGTAGAGGCGAGTAGGGTAATGGCGTTTGTCAAGGGTGTATGGTTTGACAATGTCATAGCTTGTTATATTTCGGTATTGCCTGTGGCTGTGCTCCTGATAGCAGCCAGCCTGGGGTGGTGTCATCGCCGTTTGCTGCGTGGCATCAACATCTGGTATGCGGCATGGTTTGCCATCGCCTTCATGCCTTCGGCAGCCAATACTCCTTATTTCCAGTATTTCTTCAAGAACATCAATTCCAGCATATTCGGGTGGTTCGGCTATGTAGCCACCACATCGGGCATGCTCTTGCAGGAGTCTTCCTACTGGCTCTATATCGCCCTCTATTTCGTGTTTACGGGGGCGTTTATCTATGCGCTCGTCCGTCTGCGCCGCTACTTCGAGGGGCTCTTCCTTCTGCCTAAGGACAATATGCACCTGGTGCAGGTAGTCAGCCGTTTCCTTATTTCTGCTGTGATGATAGGTGCCTGTCTCTTCGGCATCCGTGGCAGAATGGGCTATAACCCTATCAAGGTGAGCCAGGCTTACTATTGCGAGGATTCTTTTCTCAACCAGCTCGGCATCAATCCGGCATTCAATCTCCTTACTTCGGCACTCGACGATATGCGCAAGGAGAATAAGGAGTTGCATCTCATGCCATACGCTGAGGCTATTACGAATACCCGCCAGTGGCTGGGTATCACGGGAAAGGTGGATAGCACGAATATTCTGAAGCGTGAGGTGGTGAACGATTCCCTGATGATGAAGAGGGGGCAATTTCCTGCGAAGAAGAATCATCCTAACGTGGTGGTGATACTGATGGAGTCGATGTCGGCAAACCTGTTGGGAACATTCGGCAATCAGTAGCCGCTCACCCCAACGCTCGATTCGCTCTATCATCATTCCCTGGCGTTCACCCACTTTTATAGTGCCGGCATCCATACCAACCACGGCATGACGGCTACGCTCTACAGCTTCCCTGCTCTCATGTTCCGAAACCTGATGAAGGGAACGGTAACTCCACGCCGCAAGGGTATCGCCACGGTGTTGAAGAAGTATGGCTACGAGAACATGTTCTTCATGACTCACGAGGCACAGTATGACAACATGAAGGCCTTCTTCCAGACCAATGGCTACGATGACATCTTCTCTCAGGAGAACTATCCTAAGAGCGAAGTGGTGAACAGCTTTGGTGTGAGCGACCATTTCGAGATGGGCTATGCCCTCAACACTATCAACCAGAAGGCGAAGATGGGCAAGCCTTTCATGGCTACCATCCTCACCGTGAGCAATCATCCGCCATATATCATTCCTGATTTCTTCAAGCCGAAGACCAAGGAGAAGGAAACACAGATTGTGGAGTATGCCGACTGGGCGATAGGCGACTTTCTGAAGAAGGCAAGTCGGGAGCCTTGGTATAAGAACACGATATTCGTGATTCAGGCAGACCATGGCAAGCTGGTGGGTAAGAGCGAGGGCGAGTTGCCGCAGTCTTACAACCACATTCCGCTCATCATCTTTGGTCCTGGTGTTCCGCAGCAGCAGTATGCGGGCTTGGGCATGCAGGTGGATGTGATGCCTACGCTTTTCGGCTTGATGAATCTGAATTATGAGTACGAGGGCTTCGGCGTGGATCTGCTGAAGCAGCAGCGCCCGATGGTATTCTATTCGGCAGACAACCAGATTGTGGCAAGAGACCATCAGCGTTGCTTCGTCTATAATCCGTCGATGAGCCGCAGTTTCTGCTATGATGTGTTGCCGAATGGCAATCTGAAGGAAACCAAGCAGGAGTCTAAGTTCCAGGATTTGAAGAACTATGTGTTCTCGAATATCCAGGCAGCCGAATATATCGAGCGACATCAGCAATAAAATAGGGCTTGTCAGATTTCTTTCGTCTTCTGTTCTTGGTTCTTGACGATCGAATTATATATGGAAGGTATATTGATTTGATGCTTAATGTGCTGATTCTCTATGAAGTTATAAAATTATACCCAAAGGTATTATACCCTAGGGTATAATTTTTGATATTGTAATATTCTTTTGTTTCTATTGTATCGGTTTCCATCAGCAATTAAATACGATATTAGCAGAAACAGTAATCCCCCACCACGCTATGGCTGCGTGATGGGGGATTAACTGTTTCAGGAGATTCAAGAGGCTATATGCCTGGATTGTAGATGTGCTTTATGCCGAGAGGGTAAGCTTCTGCCAGATCTCGGTGTCGCCACCTTTCAGCTTCTTGCAGAGACCACGCTTGGTCCAACGGCTTATCATCTTACGGATGGTTTCACGGCTGGCTCCGTCGCCACGCTCACGGCTGGCATCGAAGAGGGTGAACTGCTCCGGGAGCTGGGCGAAGAGCAGGGTGTTACGAGATTTATAGACTGGGATAGCCTCGTTGTCCTGCTGCTGCTTGTCGAGACGCAAGCCAAACATCTCCATCTGCATGGCAAGCACGTAGTCGGCCACAGCCTTGGCAAAACGGATGCAGGCATCGGTCTCCTCTCCGGTCTGTTCCAGGATGTGGAAGATGACGCCACAACGGAAGCCGATGATGGCGGAACGGCGACGATATACATCCATCACACGGTCGGCATTCGCCAGGGCAAGCTGTCTCTTCGCTTCGAGCCACTGGCAGAACTCCTCGCACATACGGGGCAGCTCCATCACGCCGTGACTACGTTCAAGGAGAGTTACTGCCTTGAGGATGTTTGCCTGCTCCTCCTCGGTGTAGCCGTGGTGCTGGCTGAGGGGTGCGAAGGAGGTATCGGGCATCTTGGCGAGCATCATTCTTGAAGAAGAACCGTCCTCGATGTTATCATCGGTGAAGAACTTCTGGAAGATGTTTTGGGTGCAGCAGCCGGTGAAGTTGAGCTGGGCGTGGGTTACGCCGCTGGTGGCTGTGATGTAGTCCTGACCCACCTCGCTCTGGTCGAACGCCTTACGGAAGTAGTCGCCGAACACCTTCCATACGCTCTTCATCGAACCGAGCTCCTCGCTGAACATATACATGGTGTGGCCGTCGGCACAGAGCTGACGACGCATCAGAGCCGACTTCGAGATTGTATCGCCAATGTGACGGATGCAAGGCTTTGGATCCACTACACCCTTCTTGCCCTTGTGCTGCTGGTACCAGGCTTCATCTTCACGAGGTTTCTCATCGTCCTTATCCATCTTCTTCGCCCAGATGTTCTCGATGCGGCGGCATACGCCCTTACCCGATGCCTGCTCGCCGATGATGATAGACATGAGTGCCATCGGAGTCTCGCTGCCGTCGCAATACTTCGCCTTCAGACGGTCAGCATAGGTTGCTGCAATAGGAAGGGCTGAGAAGAGGGCAGGCACGCGTGCCTCTGCGGCTACGCCAGAGAGCGAGTCGCGGAGTCCGAGTGGAAGCTGGTCTACAGGGAATTCGTAAAGTGGCTGTGTACTTGCCTTAGCGGCTAAAAGGTTCTCTATGTTTTTAAAATTCTGATTCTCCATAATTATTTAATGTTTAAAAGTTAGTTTGTCGGAATATCCGGTAAACGGCGGCAAAAATACGACTATCTTCTGTAACCGCCAAATTTGAGCGTGTGATAAGGTCCGAAATTCAGCAGCCATTTGGGGCAAATTGTGTTAAATAAAATAACTCGCTCTAAATTGGACTTTGATTGAAAATCAAGAAGTTGGGCGTTTGCCTATATTATATAGGTAACAATATGGAAACGAGCGGACTTCTGCTCGTTTCTGTATTTTGCAAT
>NZ_JANDWX010000036.1:0-32994 GCF_024330485.1 Segatella copri
AACTCTCCATTGTAAAATATCATTTTTACCTAGCCTTGCGGCTTGGTTTGTTTGTTGTCTGTACTTAGGACGAATATCCTTTTCGTTTATTGAAGCTTAGTAAACCTGACTTGTCAATTTCTTGACGGTTCGTTTCTTTTACCCAGTTCCTTCATACTCCCTATATATAATAAGGTGTAATCCGAAACCGCTTCTTGTACTACTTGTCTGTTTATGTAAAATCTTTCAAAGAACTCTTTCTTCGCAAGTTAGGCTGCGCCTCAACAATTGAAATAAATTTCATTGTATTCGACTTGCACTAACTTTCTTTAATCGCTAAGAGAAAGCGTATTTCTCAAAAGCGAGTGCAAAAGTACAAACATTTTCCGAAACCACCAAACATTTTTCGGAAAAAGTTTTGAAATTAACAGTATTTTAACACTTTCATCTTATTTTGCACTTATTTTGATACCAAACACTTTATTATATACATACACGCGCTCATATCTGCGTGTGGGCACACAAGCATGCGCATATACATAATGGTACCAGAAAACTATTCTGCCTCCAAATAGAGAACACGAGACGACCAGTCGTTCTTCTTACCCCAGTCTACCTCATGAACATACGGCATTTCCAAGCCATGTTCCATAAGATACTTACCAGAGTAAGATTTTCCCTCACAATCAAGAGGCTTGTTATCAATTACATCTAGTTCTTTTACCTTATACATCTTATTCTCATCCAGACCAGCCATCTTAACTCTTGGCAAATGAACATTATAGAAGTTTGCCAATTTCCACCAATAGAAGACAGCCTTGTTTTTTGCTTCACTAACATACATAATAGAAGACAAGCCCTGATTATCGTACGGAGAAACCAAACGATAAAGGTCGCCAAACTGAACGACAGGACGAATCTCCTTGTATTCAGAGATAGCCTTTCGACAGAGAGCCTTCTCCTCATCCGTCATATTCTTTGGCTGGATTTCCATTCCAAGACGTCCGCTCATAGCTACATCAATACGATACTTCAAAGAAGTAGTGCGGAATACGGTATGGTTTGGCACAGCAGAGATATGACTTGCCATGGCGATGGCTGGGAAGAAATAGCTGGTTCCATACTGCATATAAATACGCTGCATGGCATCCGTATTATCGCTTACCCAAAACTCATCAAAACCACGGAGCATGCCCCAATTGGCACGGCCACCGCCACTTGCGCAACATTGAATCACCACATCCTTATACTTAGCACGAATACGGTCGATAACCTTCGCAAATCCCTGATGATAAGCAATGTAGAGATGACTCTGATCAGCTGCAGACAAGTATTGGCTGCCATGATTCATAATAGCCATATTGGCGTCCCACTTGATGTAGGCTATATCTGGATATTTAGTAAGTAAATTGTCTACTACACCGAAAACAAAGTCTTGTACTTTTGGATTAGAGAGATCGAGCACCAGCTGGGTACCACCACGGCCCAGAACAGCATCTCGCTTAGGAGCCTTGATAACCCAATCAGGATGCTTCTCATAGAGCATACTGGTAGTATTGGTCATTTCCGGTTCGATCCAGATACCAAACTTTACCTGATTTTTCCTGGCATCGTTCAGCAAGCCTTCAATGCCATTAGGAAGTTTCTTGGTATCAACCACCCAGTCGCCGAGTGCACAGTTATCAGTAACACGAGGATATTTGGTTCCGAACCATCCATCATCCATCACGAAGAGTTCACCACCCATACTATGGATATCAGCCATCATCTGGTCCATTCCCTTTTGGTTGATGTCGAAATAAACACCTTCCCAAGAGTTGAGCAAGATATCACGCTCCTTATCTCCATGTGCCAGGATATATTTGCGTCCCCATTTATGGAAGTTTCTACTTGCACCGCTCAAGCCCTGTGTTGAATAGGTCAAAGCGAGTGCTGGAGTTTTGAAAGTCTCACCTTTCTTAAGATGATATTCAGAGTTCTGTTCATTAATACCGGCAAAGAAATAATGATATTCGGTATCATCAGTAACCGTCTTCAGCTTATAGTTTCCACTATAAACCAAGGCTGCACCAATAACATTACCCGCATTTTCCTGTCCTTTACCATCGAGCGAGAACATGACTTCTGCATGATCGGTATGCGAATTGCGGGTACCATCATTGTTTCGGATTACAAATTCTCCTGGCTGCAGTTTTTCATGACTCAACTGTCCCTCTGCAGCCCAAGTACCGGAAAGATGACTCATCCAAACATCTCCGCGACGGATAGGAAGCATAGCCGATGCGAAGGTAGTCAGGGTTACAGTACCCTTTTCACCATTCAGAATCTCGGTCCATGCCTCAATCATATCAACATCATTGTATGCACGATACTTCAAATCTACCTTTATATTATATACAGGATCTTTCAGATGGACGGTCGTGACAGAAGCATTTCCTTCGTTCTTCACATCACAGCCCGTAGCCACGAGTGCAGTCGAAAGATTGCCATCACTATGACGCATGGCAAGCGCTGCTTCAGCTGGAGTATTCAGTCCGTAAGCCGGATAAGCATCCATACGGCCATCAGTAGCGACCTTCAGATTCTGCAAATCGTTAGGATTCAACTTAGTACCGAAATAGAGATACTGGGCAGGCTTTCCATTCTCAACATCGAGAATGAGCGACATACCCTTTGTATTTACAGATACTTTTTCTGCCATCGCCGGAAGTGCGACAGTCATCAATATAAGTGCAATTGATTTTAACTTCATATTACCTTTCTAAGTTATTAGTTGCGTTTATAGTTTCTATTTTGTGAGAGATGATTTCTCATTTTCACATCGCAAAATTATAAAAAAATCCAATACACTCCAATACTTTTTTGATTTATTTTTCGAAGAAAGCAGAAAAGGACAAACAATCAGCAAATAAAGCAAAGAAAACACTCCCGAAATCGAAAGAATTCCTAAAAGATAGTCCACTTTAAGAAATTCTTAGTATCTTTGCAATGTTATAGCTGATAACGATTTAGGTATAGTGGGTTGAATGCCCTATTTCTCAAAATCAGCAGAATGTGTAACGAAAAGATATATAGAGATATGAAACTAAAGATACATTTCAGTCATAAAGAAGAACTTTGGAACTCATGGTCGCATGCAGGAGGTATCCTGATGGGCTTTGTCGTGGGAGCCATCTTCTTATATTGGTGTTTTACGATGCATAACGGATGGGCTACGGCGGGAGTTATCCTCTATCTGTTCGGTATGCTGATGTCTTACATCGCCTCAACGGTTTACCATGCCGTTTCTGCCTGGAGTAAATGGAAGGAGCGACTGCGCAAATGGGACCATGCCGCCATCTACTGGCATATTGCCGGCTCTTACTCGCCAATCACGCTCATTGCGATGCGAGACCAGGGATATTGGGGATGGAGCCTCTTTATCTTTATCTGGGCTTGCGCCATTGCCGGAACCATCATGAGTTTTGCCAGACTCAAGGATCACAGCAACCTGGAGACCATCTGCTTTGTAGGCATGGGATTGTCGGTACTGGTTGCCTTTAAACCTTTGATAGACTCCGTATCCACCGCCACAGTCTGGTGGATTATTGCCGAAGGCGTCTGCTACATTACGGGCGCCGTATTCTACAGTATCAACAAGAAGAAATACATGCATTCCGTGTTCCATTTCTTCGTTTTAGCTGGTAGTATCTGCCACATCATTGCAGTTTGGGACATTCTCATGAAATATATCTAAACGACTTAATAAAAAGCATCAAGGCATCGGGAAGTTTTTGCTTTCCGATGCCTTTGTTTTTTTATAATGCTCTATATTACAAGACATTCATCCATATCATACTCTTCTTATAATATAATAAGGTGGAATTGTTAACAATACGTTAAAGTATGAAAATAATTGCCCAAAAGTTTGGAACTTATCGCAGAAAAGCATACCTTTGCAGTGTTCTATTGAAGTAGTACACTAAAACATTAAAGATTATGATACAGATTAAAGACATTGATTTCAGATACCCAGGTAGCAAGCACCTTGTATTTAGAGATTTCTCTTTGGAACTCAAGGAGAACAACATTTATGGCTTGCTTGGTAAGAACGGTACAGGCAAGAGCACCCTGCTCTACCTCATCAGCGGATTGCTCCGCCAGCAACAAGGTACCGTTCTCGTGGATGGCATTTCGGCACAAGATCGCAAAGCCGAGATGCTGAAGGACATCTTCATGGTGCCCGAAGAGTTTGAACTGCCCAACGTTTCCCTCGCCACCTACGTGAAGATGAACCAGGGGTTCTATCCAAACTTCTCGCAGGAAGTGCTGGACCGTTGCCTCAAGGATTTTGATTTACCACTCTCTCTCAAGTTGAACGAACTCTCGATGGGACAGAAGAAGAAGGTATTCATGAGTTTCGCACTCGCCACGGGTACCCGCTTTCTTCTGATGGACGAGCCAACCAATGGTCTCGACATCCCATCGAAGAGCCAGTTCCGTAAGGTCATCGCCAACAACATGACGGAAGACCGCACCCTCATCATCTCTACCCATCAGGTGCACGATGTAGAGTCGTTGCTCGACCACATCATCATCATGAACCAGAGCCAGCTCCTGCTCGATGCATCGGTTTCGGACATCTGCGAGAAATACACCTTCGAATATCGCAACCCACAGGAAATGGACGACACCGTGCTCTACGCCGAGCCAACCCTGCAGGGCAATGCCGCCATCTGCAAGCGTCAGGAGGGAAAACAGGAAACACAGATGAACCTGGAGTTGCTCTTCAATGCAGTAATTAATGGAAAATTAAACGATTAAAAATTAGACGATTATGAAAAAGAATTTCGATTTACATAGATTAAGCATGGTACTTCGTTGGGATATTCTCACCAACTGGCAGCGTCATCTTGGAGCTACAGCAGGTCTCGCCATCTGCATTTCCATCTATTGTGTATTGCGACTTTTTAGCATGAGATATTGGCTTAACTCAACCGATGTAGAGCTGGCTGGTCATCAATACCAGGTAAGTGTTTGCATGTTCTTTTCTGTAATAGCATTCATCGCGTTCTACGTCTTGGCAAGTTGTATATTCAATAACATGAAGACTAAATTGCAAAGAGAGAGTTTCCTGATGCTTCCTGCTTGTAATCTAGAGAAGTTTGTGGCCCGATTACTCATGATGAGTATCGGTGTTTTGGTTCAACTTTTTGCAGCAGTAATCTTGGCCGATGTTATACAGTTCATCTTTAGTTTCATCATCACTCCAGATTTTCATATCAGCATCACCTGGGCTGTGCTCAGCCATATTATTCCCACAATTCACCCTTTCGACAACGACTGGCTGAAATGGATTACCCTCTATTCATTCATACTATTTTCCCATTCTTTCGCAACACTTGGCGGAACATTCTATCGCAAGTTGCCAGTATTGCTAACAGCTTGCACGGGCATTCTTCTTAGTATGATTTTGGGATACATCATCAACAAATTAGGAGAAGCTGGAGTTTTTGATTTCTTCAGTCATATTAACTTCAGCAATGGTTCCACAGCTGACTATTGTATAACAATTACAGCATTCTTTGTTTTTCTTGCTTTGGCTGCCTTCAACTATTGGGCATCCTACAAGCTCTTCACCCGTATGCAGGTTATCTGCAACAAGTGGATTAACATCTAAGAATTAAAATTTGACGATTATGAATTTCAGTAATGATAAAGCAATATACGTACAGATAGCCGAACGATTGAGCGATGAGATTCTGGCGGGCAAGTACAAGGAAGACGAGCGAATACCGAGCGTCAGGGAATACGCCGTGCTGCTGGAGGTAAATGCCAACACAGCCGTGAAGGCATACGACCTGCTTGCCACAGATGAGATTATCTACAACAAGCGAGGTCTGGGCTACTTTGTTTCCGCAGGAGCCAAGAAGCAGATTAAGAAAACCCGCAAAAAGGAGTTTATGAAAGAAAGACTCCCGGAACTCGCCCGACAAATGCAGCTTCTCGACATCTCCATCGATGAAGTGAAGGAAGAGTTGGAGAAGAATCTCAAAAAGATTAAGATATGATGACACTATTCATCCTCAAATATATATTTATAGCTTCTGCCTTTACCTTATATATAATAAGGTGTATGTAATAACGTTTTAAAAAAAGAGTTACGCTTGCAACTTTCTGAAAGTTGCAAGCGTCTAATGGTTTAAATTGATATCCATAAAACGAAAGTAATATGTCATTAATTCATCTAAAAGACGTCAACAAGACCTATCAGGGTGCTCAGCCACTCCATGTACTGAAGGGCATCGACCTCGACATCGAACGTGGCGAGTTCGTCAGCATCATGGGTGCTTCCGGCTCAGGAAAATCCACCTTATTAAATATACTGGGTATTCTCGACAACTACGATACGGGCGAATACCGACTCAACGATGTGCTCATCAAAGACCTCTCGGAAACCCGTGCTGCCGAATACCGCAACAAGATGATTGGCTTCATCTTCCAGTCGTTCAACCTCATCTCGTTCAAGACGGCGGTGGAAAACGTAGAGCTTCCACTCTTCTACCAGGGCGTAAGCCGCAAGAAGCGCCACGAACTGGCGATGGAATATCTAGAAAAACTGGGCTTGAAGCAATGGGCCAACCATTATCCCAACGAGATGTCGGGAGGACAGAAGCAGCGTGTAGCCATCGCCCGTGCCCTCATCACCAAACCCGAAATCATCCTTGCCGATGAGCCTACCGGAGCCCTCGACTCCAAAACGAGCGTGGAAGTGATGGACCTGCTGAAGGAACTGCACCAGAAAGAGGGAATGACTATCGTGGTGGTAACCCACGAAAGCGGTGTAGCCAACGAGACCGATAAGGTTATCCATATCAAGGACGGACTCATCGGAAGCATCGAAGACAACAGAGACCATCATCTCGTATCAAAAGACTACGTTAAGTAAGAAGAGAATGAGAGAATTAATCAAAGAAATATGGAGCACGTCGAAGCGCAACAAGCTCCGCACTTCGCTCACGGGATTTGCCGTTGCCTGGGGAATCTTCATGCTGATATTCCTGCTGGGCGCCGGCAACGGACTGATTAATGCCCAGTTGCAGCAAAGCACCCGATTCCTAGCCAACTCCATGCGAGTATTCCCGGGCGAAACCTCCAAGGCTTACAAGGGACTGAAGGAAGGCAGAAGCATCACGCTCAACGACAAGGACATCCTCATCAGCAACAAGACCTATGGTCAATACGTAGATGATGTGGGCGGAAGATTGGAACAGTATAACGTGAATATCAACTATGGCGATAATTATGTGGCAAGCCAGTCATTGGTGGGTGTGGCTCCTACACATCCCAAAATCGACAAGACAGAGCTGATTGCCGGACGATTCATCAACGAAATCGATATGAAGGAGCAGCGCAAGAATGTGGTGCTGAGCCGAAGCCAGGCCAAGGAACTCTGCAAAGACTACCGTTCGCTGGTGGGCAAGAACGTAAAAATCAGCAACCTCAACTTCCAGGTGGTGGGAATCTACAAGGATGATGAATCGCGCAATAATACCGAAGCCTTCATCGCCTACTCCACCATAAAGACCATCTACGCCAAGGGTGATGATGCGGGAAGTCTGGAGTTTACCATCAAGAACCTGAAGACCAGGGAGGACAATAAGCAGTTTGAGAAGAACTACCGCGCCAGCATCAACAACAACCATCAGGCAGCACCTGATGACGAGCGAACCATCTGGCTCTGGAACCGATACATGGACAATATCCAGATGAACCAGGGAATCGCCATCATGCAGACGGCCCTCTGGATTGTGGGTCTGTTCACCCTGCTGAGCGGCATCGTGGGCGTAAGCAACATCATGCTCATCACCGTGAAGGAGCGAACCCGAGAGTTTGGCGTAAGAAAAGCCATCGGTGCCAAACCTTGGTCGATACTGAAGCTCATCATCACCGAGAGCATCATCATCACCTCATTCTTCGGCTACATCGGAATGGTCTGCGGTGTGGCAGCAAACGAAATCATGGACGCAACCATCGGTCACACCACCGTAGATACCGGACTGTTTAAAGCCGCCATGTTTGTGAACCCTACGGTGGGCCTCGGCACCTGTATCGGCGCCACCATCACCATCGTCATCGCAGGCACCATCGCCGGACTCATCCCAGCCATCAAGGCTGCAAGAATCCGACCGATAGAGGCGCTGAGAGCAGAGTAATGCAAAATGTTGAATGCTAAGTGTTGAATGTTGAATTCATTCTTGCTTACACCTTATTATATATATAGAATAGGCTATGCGATTAGATTTAGATACATATAAAGAGATTCTCGACACCATCACGAGGAACAAGAGCCGCAGTCTGCTTACGGGCTTCGGCGTGTTCTGGGGCGTGTTTATGCTCATCGCCCTGATGGGTGGCGGACAAGGACTGAAGGAGATGCTGCAAAACAACTTCACAGGCTTTGCTACCAATACCGCTATCATCTGGGCGCAGAACACCACCAAACCCTACAAGGGATTCAACAAGGGGCGCTCCTGGCAGATGGAAGAGAAAGACCTGGAGAGATTGCGCCACCAGGTGCCCGAACTCGATGTCATTACCCCGCTGCTCTTCGGCGGCAACAAGTCGGTAGTGTTTGGCGACAAGAAATTCAGCGGCAGCACACAGGGCGTAAATCCTGACTACGCCAAAGTTTCTGCGCCACAGATGTTTTACGGCAGATACATCAACGAGATGGATGTGCGCCAGCAGCGCAAGGTTTGCGTCATCGGCAAACAGATTTACAAGAATCTCTTTCCTGGCGGCGGTGATCCGTGCGGCAAGAGCGTAAGAGTTGACTCTACCTATTATATGGTGATAGGCGTAGATTACCGCTCGGGCAACGGCGTGAACTTCGGCGGTCGTGCCGATGAAACCATCACCCTGCCCCAATCGGTTTTGCGCAGCGCTTATAACCGGGGTAAGGCGGTTGACATCATAGCCACCACCGGCAAACCGGGCGTAGTAATGAGCAGCATTGCCCAACGGATGAGAGAAACCGTGGCAAGAGCCCACAGCATAGACCCTACGGACGAAAAGGGCATCATGGTGTTCAATACCGAAGTACTCTTCCAAATGCTCGACAACCTGTTCAAGGGCGTCAACTTCCTCATCTGGCTGGTAGGCATCGGTACCCTTCTTGCCGGCGCCATCGGAGTTTCCAACATCATGATGGTAACGGTAAAGGAGCGAACCACCGAGATAGGCATCCGCCGAGCCATCGGAGCCACGCCTAAGATGATACTTTCGCAAATCATCTCCGAGAGTATTCTTCTCACCTTGGTAGCCGGCATGAGCGGCATCCTCTTCGGCGTTGCCATCCTGCAGATGCTGGAAGTAGGAAGTACCACGGATGGCATTCTTACCGCCCACTTCCAGGTAGATTTCTGGACGGCCATCTCTTCAGCCATCCTCATCTGCATTCTCGGCGGCCTAGCCGGACTCGCCCCTGCATGGCGAGCGATGAGCATCAAGCCGGTAGATGCGATGAGAGACGAATGATAATGTTTAATGAGTAATGTTTAGTGTTTAATTACGCTATATAGTTGGAAAATATAAGAAATACAAGATATGAAAAAGTATTCAAAGTTGATTGTTGCGGCGATTGTCGCCTTGATTTTCATCGGAACCTTCGTGTTCCTTTATGAGAAATCGCAGCCTAAGCCTGTGGAGTATACTGAGTTTACTCCTAAGATGGCTGATGTTTTGAAAACTACCGTCATCACGGGCAAGATTGAGCCTCGCAACGAGGTGAGCGTAAAACCTCAAATTAGCGGTATCATCACCGAGATTTGCAAAGAAGCAGGTGATTATGTTCAGGCGGGCGAGGTTATCGCCAAGGTAAAGGTGATTCCGGATATGGGACAGCTCAGTTCGGCTCAGGCACGCGTGCGCCTTGCTGAAATCAACCTGAAACAGGCACAGGTGGATTATGGTCGCGAGGAACAGCTCTTCAAGAAACAGCTGGTCAGCGCCGATGAGTTTGATAAGGTAAAGCAGGCGATGAAACAGGCACGCGAGGAGGTTACCGCTGCCGAAGATGCTCTCCAGGTGGTGCGCGATGGTGTAAGCAAGAGCAATGCCAGCGCTTCTTCCACCCTCATCCGTTCTACCATCTCGGGCATTATCCTCGATATTCCGGTCAAGGTGGGTAACTCGGTGATTCTTGCCAATACTTTCAACGATGGTACTACCATCGCCAGCGTGGCCAACATGAACGACCTCATCTTCCGTGGCAATATCGATGAAACCGAAGTGGGAAGTCTCGTTACAGGAATGCCGATGAAGATTACCATCGGAGCCTTGCAGAACCTCAACTTCGAGGCTAACCTGGAGTATATCTCTCCTAAAGCTGTAGAAAACAATGGTGCCAACCAGTTTGAGGTAAAGGCAGCCATCCGTTCTACCAAGGGAGGCAAAATCCGTTCAGGCTACAGCGCCAATGCCGAGATTGTACTGGCCAAGGCTACCCATGTACTCACCGTTCCGGAGAGTGCCATCGAGTTTAGCGGCGATTCTACCTTTGTATATATCATAAAAGGTAGCGGCGAGAAGAAGACTTATGAGCGCAAACAGGTAACCACCGGTTTGAGCGATGGAGTAAATATAGAAATCAAGAAGGGTCTGGGACTCAAGGACAAGGTTCGCGGTCCTCAGGTAATAGCAGAAAATAAGGATGATGACGAATAGTCATCATCCTTATTCTTTTTTATAGGCATCAGATAACTTAGATGTTATCCTTTTCGATATCCTTGAAGTAGCGGTAAGTACCCACCTTCAGTTCATCGCAGGCAATCTCATCACAAACGATGATGCCATGCTGGTGCTGCTGCAGAGCGCTGATGGTCCAAGCCTGGGTAACAGGGCCTTCGATGGCAGCCTGCAGGGCGCGGGCCTTGTTATGACCGTTGCAGAGAATCATTACCTCTCGGGCAGCCATCACGGTACCCACACCTACGGTCAGAGCCAGACTAGGTACCTTCTCAGGATCATTATCGAAGAAACGGGAGTTGGCAATCTTGGTGTCTGTAGTGAGCGTCTTTACTCGTGTGCGGGAGGTTAGAGAAGAGAATGGCTCGTTGAAAGCGATATGGCCATCAGGCCCGATACCACCGATAAAGAGGTCAATGCCACCCGCTTCTTCTATCATCTGCTCATAATGACGGCACTCCTCTTCCAGATTCTCGGCATTACCGTTCAGGATATGAATATTCTCCTTAGGACAGTCGATATGATTGAAGAGATTGGCCGCCATGAAAGAGTGATAACTCTCAGGATGAGATTCCGGCAAACCTACATATTCATCCATATTGAAGGTGATGACATGCTTGAATGAAACCTTGCCTTCTTTTACCGCCTTTACCAGGTTGGCATACATGCCCTGAGGTGAAGAACCGGTTGGCAAACCCAGAACAAAAGGACGTTCAGCAGTTGGTTGAAATCTGTTAATTGTTTCAACTACATGATCAGCTGCCCACTTTGACAGCTTCTCATAATCTTTTTCGATAATAACACGCATAATCTATTTCTTATTGTTTAGTTGTAAAATTCAGGAAACAAAAATAATAAAAATCTGTTTCATTACCGCTAAAAGATGGCAAAAATTATATTTTTTTACAGTTTGCGGTATCTACTTCTTCATAGCCCTCCTGCTCTACATATTCATCAAAACCGATGCTGATATCGGCGCCATTCTGTTCGAAGAGACGCAGTAATTTCTGCTGCATATCGGGTGCGATGAGGATGGCGCCGCGCTTCGCCTTGCAATAGGTGCTTTCGCTGATATAGGGCGAAATGTGCCAGAAATGAGGCGTATTGGCAGAAGGTATCGTACCGAACATGCGGCGGAATCCGCGTGCCATGCGTATGATCTTCTTCTGAAGCCGATAGGCGCAGCCCTGCTCGTTGCAGGCTATATGGTCCGGGTTCAGAATGCAGAACACCTTCTCCGACTTACGCAACTTCTGATAACGCTCAAAACGAGCACAAAGGTGATGTACCGGGCACGCCTCCTTGAGACATACCGTATCAATGGAATGGATTGAAATATTGTTCATGTTCTTTATTTTTTTAGTTGGATAAATAATTTTTTCTTCGAAAGATTGAGGGGCTGTTATCGGCAAATAGCCAACTGGTGAACCACAGACAGCCAACTAGCCGCTATGAGAACAGTGGGCTGTTCTAGTCAGACAGCTATCGGAAAAGCCTGAGAAAGAATTTTAAGAAAGGAACTGCGAAAAACTCTTCACTCTTCACCTAACCCCCGGAAACACCGATAAACAGAGGGGATTCGAGGGGTGAAGAGTTGTTTCTCACTCTTCACCCACTCTTCACCACTCTTCACCCATCTGCCGCTTAGCTATATTTTCAGATTCTTACAAGCAGATAGGCCTGACCCTTCTTGGTATGCTTCATCTTGCAACCCAGGAGTTTGAGCGACTGGCCGATGCGAATCTTGGTACTCAGATTGCTTATCAGCATCGGAAATCTTTCGTGCAGAACCTCGAAAACATCCGAACAGATGAGCCATTCGCCCGTTTCATTATCCTCAGGAACACGGAAGCAGCTCTTCAGCATCGATTCAAAATCATCTACCTTAAAGAAAGGAAGATTGCACTTCTGAATACGGTCCACCTCGGCATTGGTAAACCAGTAAGGCGTCTTCTTATGGCAAAGCTCATACATAACTTGTGCATAGAGCTGGTCATAAATGATGGGTGAACCGTTGTCGATATATTCACCTGCCGGAATGTGCAGACAGACGAATCGGCGGCTACCCGTAGGGTCGCAGAGCGGATGCTCATCATTGGTGGTTGCCAGGAAGGAAGCGTAGCGCGGACGGTCATCCTGACTCTTGCCGAAGATAGGGCGCCCGTTCACCTTCACCTTTGAAAGCATCTGCTTCAGCTTGCCCTGCTGCGATGGTCCCATATTTGCAAACTCATCTATGTTGACAAAGAGATTATGAGTGAGCGCCATCTCGGAGTCAAACTTATTGGCAAAGTTGATGTGGTCGAGGAAATACTGTCGCAGATGATCCGGCAGCAGGCGATAGGCAAAGGTACTCTTGCCGCAACCCTGCTTTCCGATAAGCACAGGAGTGGTTTCGTTGCCATGAAACATATCCATCTGCAACCAGTGGGCGACAGCCGAACGGAGCCAGGTGGCGCACCATCCCAACTGTTCACTTGTAAGCCCCGGAATCCTGCCAAAGAGTTCAGCCACATGGTTCTTTCCATCCCATTCCGGCAGGTTCTCGAGATATTCCCTGATAGGGTCAAACTCCGGAACCTCTTCAGAACGTACGAACTCCTCAATATCCTGTCGGGGCGACTTCTTACCTCCCACACCCAACCGCTTGGCGTGACGGACGATAGAATTGAAAGCCTCCGGAGTCAGCACCTTCCAGGTTGAGTCAGAAGATTCCTCCTCTTCCCCACCGGTTTCCGGTTCCTCTTCTACGGGCTCCTCAGTTTCGTCCTCATTCTTTGAGAGAGTGAAATACTCGGTTTTACCACTTAGCACATTTCTACGGAAGAGATAATACTCATCGAGAAAACTCTCAACAAGAGAGAGTGCAGAAATTTCGTTTGTCATCTTATCTGATGACGATAAAGCTGTAACTTTGTTCATATATTAATTTTTTTAGTTAATAATAATCATCTTTTAGCCCTTATATATAATAAGGTGAAGAGTGGTGAAGAGTGGGTGAAGAGTTGTCTCTATCTCTTCACCCCTCGAAACCCCTCTGTTTATGGGCATTTCCGGGCTTCAGGTGAAGAGTGAAGAGTTTCAGCTCATTCATGGCTCAGCATTTCGCCGCTCTTTCGTTTTCGATTGCAAAGTTAATACTTCCCTTCGCTGATTCCAAATTTTCCCCGCCACCTTCCCGCTACTTTTCTGAAATCAGGGAAGAAACAAGGGGGCTACGGGGAAAAGTATGGGGAAAAAAGAGGAAAAACAAGCGCATATCCTTGCATAATCCGAAAATAAATCTTACCTTTGTGGCGAAACTTATTTTCTTAAAACAGACTGACAATGAATGAAGATAAAGATGAAATAGAATTCAGCTACGAAGTCTTTGACCGACAGCTCGACAACTTCTGCCGAATGCTCAGCATTCTGGTAGATGCATGGGAAGATTACAGTCCGCAGGAACTTACCTTCGATATCCGTTCGCTCTGCACCAAAGCCACCCGGCTCTGCTATATGGCAGAGAAAGATATGGTGCTGCAGCACAACGATATAGCCAAGCAGCGAAAGGAGCAGAACGAAACCCACGAAGTAAGCATCAGCATCATCGTAATGCAGAAGTTTACACCCCTGATGGCGCATATCATGGAAGACATGAAAAAGGGAAAACAGATAGAAGGAAAACGGATGAAAGTGGCACCGCTGGATATGACCCGCATCCTGCCGAAACTCAACGAATTTTTTGAAACCGATGAACTGGGCAAAGGAAGTACTATTGATGTAAACGAAGTAACCAAACTCCAAAAAGAACTGTTACGCCAGGTAAAACCCACACATATCCCCGGCGTAAAACCCGTAGAGCGCCTCTGGAATCTCTTCCAGCTATACAGCATGGCCTGTTATCTGATGCTCCACTTCCGCCAGCTGAGCCATTTCACCAACCTCGCCATGAGCGAAGAGCAGACCACCCGCCTCTTCGAAATGTCGCTACAGGAATATCAGGAAGAACCAAAGGGCATCAGCGACATAGACCGATACTTTACAACCCTGGAATATGATAACAACGGAAAGCAGCTCTCCGTCAGCCAATTGCTGGAAGTAAGAAAAACGCTAAAAGACGAGGTACCGGAAAATCTGCGCCTCGACTTCATGAAATATATAAGAGATACCCAACTGCTGGGCGCCCAGCTTGCCCACGTCAATTTTACAGCACAAGAATATCTCAAGCTGGTATCAGCCACCGTAAAATGGCACATCATCGAGCAGGAAATCTACGATTTGGAACATCCCGAAGGCATTCCGGAAACCCTTCCCAACGAGGTTTTCTACAAAGTAAAAGACGGCAAATACATCGACATGCAGAATCTGAAGGCTCAGATAGCCAATATGTTGAAATTTGTTACCCGCAAGAACCATTGGTTCTGCGTATGGTGTGTATTGAATCACAACTGCATGCTTCAGGACAACCAGAACTTCGAAGCCTTTGCCACCCAGATGATGACTCCCGAATGGTTTGGCGACATCGACGATTATCTCCATTTTTCGGGCGACAATCTCCGCGACTACCGCCGTTATTTCTCAGAGATAGATTATCCGCAATGGGAGGAAAAGAAGTTTAAGGAAATCAAAGACCTTTACAACATGACGAAATGGTCAGACAAGCTCCTCAGCAAGTTCCAGCATCTCTGCATCACGATGAATGGTGTGTTTGATAAGAAAAGCCTCTGATTCAGGCTTGTTTTATGCATAAAAAACAGCTTTTAAATGCCTGATTTACAAAATAATATTAAAAGTTCACAAGTTTGTGGTCCACAACCTTGTGAACTTTCATTTTTTTTGTTTATCTTTGCATCCGTAATCAAGCAAAAAATAACAATGGAAAAGGCATTCGTATATGGTATGTCGGTTGCCGGAAACAACTTCACCGACCGAATAGAAGAAACCAAGCGCATCAAGGCAGACTTTGAGCATGGCATCAACGTCATTCTCATCTCTCCCCGACGCATGGGCAAGACTTCGCTCGTCAAAAAGGTAATATCCGAAATTGATAATCCAGAGATAAAAGTGGTGTATATGGACATCTATGACTGCCGAAGCGAATATGATTTCTACAATCGCTTTGCAGAAACCATTATGAAATCTATGAGTAATAAGCTGGAACAAGTAGTAGAAAACATCAAGCAGTTCCTGGTAAGAGTTTCACCAAAAATCTCCTTTAGTCCAGATCCTACATCCGAATATTCATTATCTCTGGGAATTACACCAAAGGACTATTCCCCTGAAGAGATTCTGAATCTTCCGGAAAGAATCGCTCAGGAAAAGGGAATCCGCATGGTGGTCTGCATCGACGAATTCCAGCAAATTGGAGAATTCCCTGATACTCTTACGGTTCAGAAAAAACTGCGTGGCGCCTGGCAGCATCATCAGAATGTATCATACTGTTTCTTTGGAAGCAAGAAGCATCTGATGGAAAACATCTTCCAAAACCGTCGCATGCCTTTCTATATGTTTGGCGAGATGCTGCACTTGGATTGCATTCCTACTGAATATTGGGTGCCTTTCATCTGCTCCCGATTCGAGAAATACGGAAAGAAAATATCTGAGGAATATGCTACAAGAATCTGTAAAACCGTAAAGAATTATTCTTCCTACGTGCAGCAACTAGCTTGGAACGTGATGGCAGAAACCGAGAAAGAAGTAAACGAAGAAACCTTACAAAGTGGCATCAGCGCCTTGCTGCAACAATGTCATGGTCTTTTCGTACAGCAAACCGAGGGCTTAACCACCTATCAGCTCAACTTCATCCGCTTAATCTGCAAAGGAATCCACTCAGGCTTCACCGCTCAAAATATCGCCGACACCTATCCTTTGGGCAGCAAGTCGAATATCGACCGCATCAAGAAGGCACTCGTTGACAAAGAGTTGATTACCATCGAAAAAGACGGCATCTATCTCTCCGACTGTGTCTTCGAGCTGTGGTTTAAGAGGGAAATGATGTAAAATAGTACAGAATAAGAAAGATTTTCTTGTTTTTTGCATTCTGTTTCAAAACTTTTTGCTATTTTTGCACCGAAAAGTATGCAGAAGACAGAAATCTCTGTTATCGGAAAACTGCAGATTATTGATTGTTAAACATTTAAAATTAAAGAAGTAAGAAACAGATAGTTACAAACAGAAAGAAACGCAAAGAACTGGATTTTCTAAGAAAGTTCAATTCCTTATAGAGAGTAAGCAATTGAGTTCTATGCAACTCTAGGTTTATAAACTAGCGTTTCCGTTCTAAACTTTTAGATATTGAGCTTTTAGCTCTTGTTCTCTAATTCAGAATACCGCCAATATTCAACACACGAGAACAAGCAGACTGAGAGTTCACGCTTATAGGCGTGGACTGTTTGGTGCTTGTTGTGTGTACAGGTAACTTGGCGGTAACCTTGAATTAAACAAGTAAAGAACGGTTACACGCCTTTTTAATTAATATTATTTATGATTAAATTTACATTTAAAATTTTTCTTTTATTAGTATCTATATTTACCCCCATTTTTGCAATGGCTGAAAATGAGGATAACAATGAAGTGGGTGATTTAAAATATGAAATCACTGGTGAAAATACTGTTTCTGTACGAGGATTTGCTAATAACAAATTTGTTTCAGATTTAGTTATACCAGAACAAGTCACATTAGGAGGTCAGAAGTATACCATTACAGGAATAGCTGATGATGCATTTAATGCAAATAATGAAGATTATACAGAATATTCTGCTATTAAAAAATTGACGTTACCTAAGACTGTCAAAGAAATAGGTAATAGAGCTTTTTGTTGCGTGGGCAGTTTGGTCGAAATAAACTTTAATGAGGGACTAGAATACATCGGGCAAGAAGCATTTTCACTATGCAATAATCTTAAAGAAGTATCCTTACCTAACAGCTTGCAAAAAATAGACTATGGTGCATTTATAGGAGACAAAAATTTGGAAAAAATAACACCGTCTAATAACCTCAAATGGATTGATGCATATACATTTCAAGCTACAAAATGGCTAGACAAGCAACCTGAAGGACTCGTCTATTTCGGAAATGCACTACTAACATATAAAGGTACAGTAGAAAGTTTTGCATATGTGAAAGAAGGAATCACGCTGATTGCAGAAGAAGCGTTACGAGACTGCAAATCTATCACGAAATGCATTCTTCCAAAAGGCATTAAAATAATAGCTGGAAGAGCATTTAAATACTGTAATAATCTAACATATATATATGTACCTGAAGGTATAGAATATATTGGCGATGACGCTTTTGTAATTTATCCAGAAAACGGTATAAAGACAACAGTATCTTTACCTAATACGTTTAGTACATATATTCTTAATTGTAGAGCTGAAATAAATTATGTTATAAGATATTCAGACAATCAAAATATGTATATTGCAACTGCATTGAAGCCTGTATTCAATGCGGTAGATAATATATACGTACCAGGAGGTTGTTCTAAATTCTATACAGAAAAAGGATTTACAAATGTAAAAGAACTATACTCTTACGATATTGACTCTAAAGACAACTATATTTACGTAAAAGTTAATCCTAATTATGATTTTGTTAAAATTAATAAAGTAAGTTTTTGGGATATGGATATGTATTATTATACGGATATGACTTATGATGAGAATGAAAAAGCTTGGAAATATACTATCAATTCAAGTCGTGGAACTAGAGCTATAGCTATTAATGAAATAGAGACCAAAATTACTTGTACTATAGGGGATCTAACTGCAAATATAGTCTACACTGGAGAAGACAATAAATACATTTCTACTTCAATTGGTCCTGTTTACAAAACAGAATATACAAATAACACAAAACATTATAATATACAAGGTATAGAGATTTCGCCTAATACAAATGGCTTACATATCGTCAAAGACAAATTTGGTAAAACAAAGAAAGTAATAATCAGATGATAATAAGATGATTATAAAAAATATCTTTAATTATTTGTCTAAGTCACTTTTTATAGTGACTTAGACAACAATTTTTCTCTACTATTTGTTTCTACACCTATAATTAATCATTTTTTATCCGAATATTGCAGATACGGAATATAATGGATAATTGGCAAGCCAATCCTGCTCCCTGTAAGGTGACATGGATAGGCGCATACCTTTCAATCCCTGATTGCGCTCCACAAACACCCTCAGACTCTTAGCCTGTAAATTCTCCTCAGCCTTTACTTCTATCGGAATGATTTTTTCTTCATCCTGCACTAGAAAATCTATTTCACCACGTGAATTTTCTGCCGACCAATAATAGATAGACAAGGAAGATTTCTCCTTAAGCTGCTGCAGGACATACTGCTCTGTCAGCGCCCCCTTAAAATCTGAAAACAGCACATTTCCTTCCAGCAAGCTTTGGGCAGGAATATTGCTCATGGCTCCCATCAGTCCCACATCAGACAGGAATAACTTGAAAGCAGAAAAATCCTCGTATGCAGCCAATGGCAACAGGGCTTTCTTACAACGGTTTACCTTATAGATCAACCCTGCATCTTTCAGCCATTCGATAGCGAGCTCAAAATCCTTTGCTCTGGCTCCTTCCTTTACGGCACCATAGATGAATTTCTTGTTTTCCTTGGCAAGCTGGGATGGGATGGATTTCCATACCATTCGGATACGTGGAACTTCTATGGCCGGAGCATGTTTGGAAAAATCACGCTCATACGCTTCAAGGATTCCTTTTTGAATGCTTCTGACTTCAGACAGATTTCCCTCGCTGGCAAAAGACTGTACTACAGCCGGCATTCCCCCGACCAGATAATACTGTCGCAGGCATTCCTCAAATTTATTCCGGAACATGGTTATCATATTCCAATCCTTTGATATCAGCAGTTCTACCATACGGCTTTCACCGATTGCATCTAGAAATTCAAAGAATGTGAGGGGATATAAATGCATGAAATCTACCTTACCTACAGGAAAAGAGTCATTCTGATGCATCGCAATTCCGAGCAATGAACCTGCAGCTACGACATGATATTGAGGTGCTTTTTCTGCAAAATACTTTAATGCGGTGATACCCCTGGGTGCTTCTTGTATCTCATCAAGGATAATAAGCGTATTTTCATCAATAGAAACTCCTGTACTCCATTGTATGCTATTGATAATACGGGGAATATCAAAGTCATGTGCAAAAACTTCCCGGAGCATTTCATTGTCTTCGAAGTTTACATACGCACTACGGGTATAGGCCTCTTTGGCAAATTCCTGCATCAGCCAGGTTTTGCCAACCTGGCGGGCTCCAAGCATAATCAACGGCTTTCGGTCGTTGCTTGCTTTCCATTGATATAGGTATTTGATGGCATTTCTCTTCATAACTATCTGATTATTTGATATTTCTGAATGCAAAGATACATTTTTTATTTCAAAGAGTACAAAAAGTCGTCCTTAAAAATGTATAAAACTACAAAAAGTCGTCCTTAAAAGTGTAGAAAGTCACAAAAAGTCGTCCTTAAAAGTGTATTTACATCATACATCTACCAAAATCAACGCGGACTAGTTTGTTTAAAAGAAAGTCTCCCGACAGGCATCCCAGCAGATTTGAAATCCGACGAACGCCTAATGAGATAATCTGCGCTAACATGCTTTTTTATACCATTAGCGCAGATTATCCACGAATAATTTGCGCAAACGGGTATTTTTTTATATCTTTGCAGAAGATAAGCTGCACTCGGCAATTTGAAAGCAAGCTTTCATTGCGCTCGCTTGCATTATCTTTGCGCAGAAAATAACGAAAGATATGGAACAGAGACTGATAGGAAGAGAAGCAGAACTCAAACTGCTCAATGAATATATAAACTCCGATAGATCAGAGTTTATCGCCGTCTATGGAAGACGTCGTGTAGGCAAGACTTTTCTCATCAGAAAAGCCGTAGAGGACCATTTTGCCTTCTTTATGACAGGAATGAACGGAGTTGCCAAAGGCGAACAGCTTGTCAACTTCAGCATTTCCCTGCAAAAATATACCCACTCCACCACTCTGCAGACATTCAAGAGCTGGCTGCTGGCATTCTATGCCCTATCACAATACATAGAAACACTTCCGGAAGGCAAGAAAGTAATATTCATCGATGAATTGCCATGGATGGATACCGCCAAATCGGGATTCATACCTGCACTGGAAAACTTCTGGAACAGCTGGGCTGTACTGCGCAACGACATCAAACTCATCGTTTGCGGATCCGCCACCTCCTGGATGATCAACAACCTGATTCGCAACCGTGGTGGCTTGCACAACCGACTGACCCATCATCTGATTGTAAAACCATTCACCCTGCACGAATGCGAAGAATACTTCAAGGCTTACCACTTCGGCTACAGCCGAAAACAGATAGCAGAATGCTATATGGTTATGGGAGGAATACCTTATTATCTTTCAATGATGGATAAATCGAAAAGTCTGGCACAGAACATCGACCAGCTGTTTTTCGCAGACAATGCAGAACTGAAAGATGAGTTCAACGACTTATACAGAGCTTTGTTTAAGAAATCAGCCGACCATATCGCCGTGGTTACTGCCCTTGCTACCAAAGGAATGGGTATGACCCGACAGGAACTGGTCAAGGCATCGGGAGGAAAAGATAATGGAGCCTTCTCTACTGTACTGGAAGAATTGGAACAATGCGGTTTCATCCGTCTGTATGAACCATTCAGTACAGCCAATAAGATGACTTCCGACATTCGCCAAAAGCGAAATACCTTATTCCAGTTAGTAGATTTCTATACGCTCTTCTACTTCCGTTTCATCAAGCACAACAAGTATCAGGATTCCAGTTTCTGGTCATCCTCCCAAAACAGTCAGCTATACCATACTTGGGCTGGCTTGTCTTTCGAGATGCTTTGTCTAAACCATATAGACAAAATCAAGCATGCCCTGGGAATTTCGGGAGTACAGACCTTGGTTTGCTCATGGCGAAGCAGCAATACAGAAAAGGGAACTCAAATTGACTTGCTGATAGACCGGAAAGATGAAACCATCAATATCTGTGAGATGAAATTCTACAAGAGCGAATTCGAAATCAGCAAGGAATATGAGGAGAAGTTGCTGGAGAAACTGCGTATCTTCACAGAAGAGACGAAAACATCCAAATCGCTTCTCCTCACATTGATTACTTCTTTTGGATTGAAGCAGAACAAACATAGCGACATCGTACAGAAACAGATTACGATGGATGAATTGTTTATTTAATTGGCAAGCCAATGAATGTTTTTCCATAACCAATCGACCTTTACTACATCCCCACTTATCTATATCGAAAAAAATATAATTTTTATTCAATACAACGATTATATTGAATATTTTTATTACCTTTGCGATGTAGAAAAGGAAGAGCCGGCAGGCTCCTAACCACATACCGGTGAAGAGTGGTGAAGAGTAGGTGAAGAGTGAACAGAAACTCTTCACCACGCCAAATGCCTTGTTTATAGGCATTTACAAAGGAAAGGTGAAGAGTGAAGAGTTTCTGGCTCTTCGCTGTAATAAAAAATATAAGGAATGATGGACATTAAAGGTATTTATCATGCTGACGCCAATCGCTATAGCGATGCAGAAGCGCTCTACAAGAGATGCGGCAAGAGTGGTATCTTGCTGCCTAAAATAAGTTTGGGATTCTGGCACAACTTCGGAGAGGTAGATCCTTACGAAAGAAGTCGTGCCATCACTCACTATGCCTTCGACCATGGTATCACCCACTTCGACCTGGCTAACAACTATGGACCTCCATACGGAAGTGCAGAGGAAACGATGGGCAGGCTGATGAAAGATGATTTCAAGCCCTATCGCGATGAACTCTTTATCTCAACCAAAGCAGGTTATGATATGTGGGAAGGTCCTTACGGCAACTGGGGTTCCCGTAAGTATCTGATGGCCAGTCTGAATCAGAGTCTCAAGAGAATGAATCTCGAGTATGTAGACCTCTTCTACAGCCACCGCTACGATCCGAACACACCGCTCGAAGAAACCCTTCAAGCCATGGTAGACATCGTGAAGCAAGGCAAGGCTCTTTATCTCGGCATCAGCCGCTGGCCACTGGAAGCCCTGAAGTTTGCTGACCAATATCTGAAGGAGCGCGACTGTCCGCTGCTCATTTTCCAGGACAGACTCAACATGCTCGACCATGCGCCACAAGAGAATGGAACCTTAGATTATTGCGCAGAAAACGGCATCGGTTTCATCTCGTTCTCACCTCTGGCACAGGGACTTCTCACCGACCGATATCTCAACGGAATCCCATCGGATAGCCGTATGGCAAAAGAGCATTTTCTGAAACACTCTGCTCTAACTCCAGAACTACTGGAACAGCTCAAGAAATGGAACGCAGAAGCAGGAGAAAGAGACGAAACACTCGCCGAAATGGCACTTGCCTGGATATTGCAGCAGAAAGGTGTAACCAGCGTATTGGTAGGAGCCAGCTCTACCGCCCAGTTGGAAAAGAATATGAAGTGTGTGCATGCTAAGACATTAAATTCATAAAAAACTTGCATTTTATTTTGTTATGTGCCAAAATAAATGTAATTTTGCACCTTGAATAGGGTTACACCTTATTATATTTAAGAAAAGAAACATAATTATTAGATAAAACAATGGAATACAACTTCAGAGAAATCGAGAAGAAATGGCACCAGAAATGGGTCGAGAACAAGACCTACAAGGTGACTGAGGATGAAAACAAGAAGAAATTCTATGTGCTCAACATGTTCCCTTATCCATCAGGAGCTGGTTTGCACGTAGGTCACCCACTTGGTTATATCGCTAGCGATATCTATGCACGCTACAAGCGTTTGAACGGATTTAATGTACTGAACCCTATGGGTTACGATGCTTACGGATTGCCTGCAGAACAGTATGCTATCCAGACAGGTCAGCACCCAGAGGTTACTACCGTAGCCAACATCAACCGCTATCGTGAGCAGCTCGACAAGATTGGCTTCTCTTTCGACTGGGACCGTGAGGTTCGTACCTGCGACCCTAAGTATTACCATTGGACTCAGTGGGCTTTCCAGAAGATGTTCAACTCATTCTTCTGCAACAGCTGCCAGAAGGCTCAGCCTATCGAGAAGCTCATTAAGCGCTTCGAGGAGAAGGGTTCTGCTGACTTGAACGTAGCTCAGAACGAGCAGATTGACTTCACAGCCGAGGAGTGGAACAGCTACGACGACGTGAAGAAGCAGCAGATTCTGATGAACTACCGCATCGCTTACCTCGGTGAAACGATGGTTAACTGGTGCCCAGGCTTGGGTACTGTGCTTGCCAACGACGAGGTAGTAAACGGCGTAAGTGAGCGTGGCGGTTATCCTGTCATCCAGAAGAAGATGCAGCAGTGGTGCCTGAGAACATCAGCCTACTCTCAGCGTCTGCTCGATGGTTTGGAGACCATCCAGTGGAGCGACAGTATCAAGGAAACCCAGAAGAACTGGATTGGCCGTTCTGAGGGTACAGAGGTAGTATTCTCTGTAAAGGACAGCGACGTGAAGTTCACCATCTTCACTACCCGTGCCGATACTATGTTTGGTGTAACCTTCATGGTTCTGGCTCCAGAGAGCGAATATGTTCAGCAGGTAACTACTGCCGAGCAGAAGGAAGAGGTAGAGAAGTATCTCGACTACGTGAAGAAGCGCACCGAGTTGGATCGTATGGCTAACCACAGTGTAACCGGTGTATTCTCAGGAAGTTATGCCATCAATCCATTCACCGGCGAGGCAATCCCAGTATGGATTTCAGAATATGTATTGGCTGGATATGGTACAGGTGCCATCATGGCAGTACCTGCTCACGATAGTCGTGACTACGCCTTCGCCAAGCACTTCAACCTGCCTATCATCCCTCTTATCGAGGGTGCTGATGTTTCAGAGGAGAGCTTCGATGCCAAGGAAGGTATCGTAACCAACTCACCTGTAGCAGGCAAGGGCAGCATGGATGGCTTCTCTCTGAACGGACTCACCGTGAAGGAGGCTATCGCAGCTACCAAGAAATTTGTTACCGAGAAGGGCATCGGCCGAGTAAAGGTAAACTATCGTCTCCGCGACGCCATCTTCTCACGTCAGCGCTACTGGGGTGAGCCATTCCCTGTATATTACAAGGACGGAATGCCACAGATGGTTCCTGAGGAGTGCCTGCCACTCGAATTGCCTGAGATTGAGACCTATAAGCCAACAGAAACTGGCGAGCCACCATTGGGCAGAGCCAAGAAGTGGGCTTGGGATACCGAGAAGAAAGAGGTGGTTGACAAGAGTCTCGTAGATAACAAGACTGTATTCCCACTGGAGCTCAACACCATGCCAGGTTTCGCAGGTTCTTCTGCTTACTATCTGCGCTACATGGATCCTCACAACGACGAAGCACTCGTAAGCAAGGAGGCAGATGAGTACTGGCAGAACGTGGACCTCTACGTAGGTGGTTGCGAGCATGCTACCGGTCACTTGATTTACTCTCGTTTCTGGAACAAGTTCCTCTTCGACCTCGGCGTAAGCTGCAAGGAAGAGCCATTCCAGAAGCTGGTGAACCAGGGTATGATTCAGGGCCGCTCTAACTTCGTTTACCGCATCAACAGCGATGACCACGACAAGGCTCCTGTATTCGTAAGCTTGAATCTGAAGAAGGATTACGACGTAACTCCTATCCACGTAGATGTAAACATCGTAAGCAACGATGTATTGGATATCGAGGCATTCAAGGCTTGGCGCCCTGAGTATCAGAACGCTGAGTTCATCCTGGAAGATGGCAAGTACATCTGCGGATGGGCTATCGAGAAGATGTCTAAGAGTATGTTCAACGTGGTGAATCCAGATATGATTGTTGAGAAGTATGGTGCTGATACCCTGCGTCTCTACGAAATGTTCCTGGGTCCTGTAGAGGCAAGCAAGCCTTGGGATACCAACGGTATCGACGGTTGCCACCGCTTCCTGAAGAAGTTCTGGGGTCTGTTCTACGAGAACCGTACCGACAACTTCCTGCCATGCGACGAGGCAGCGAAGCCAGAGAGTCTGAAGAGCGTTCACAAGCTCATCAAGAAGGTAAGCGAGGATATCGAGAAGTTCTCTTACAACACTTCTATCTCAGCCTTCATGATTGCCGTGAACGAACTCGGTCAGCAGAAGTGCCACAACAAGGAACTCCTGACAGATCTCGTCATCCTCATCGCTCCATTCGCTCCACACATCGCAGAAGAGTTGTGGGCAGCACTTGGCGAGCAGGGCAGCGTTTGCGATGCAGCATGGCCAAAGTATGATGAGCAGTATCTGAAGGAGAACGATATGCAGCTCACTATTTCCTTCAATGGTAAAGCTCGTTTCCAGATGACTTTCCCTGTGGATACTCCTAACGAGGAAATCCAGAAGCAGGTATTGGCAGACGAGAAGAGCCAGAAGTACTTGGAAGGATTCAACGTGTTGAAGGTGATCATCGTACCAAAGAAGATCGTCAACGTAGTGTTGAAAAAGTAATTTATAGATAATATACAGAAGGTCGTCTCATCTAAAAATGGGCGACCTTCTGTGCTTTAAAAATACGAGGAAAATATTATGCAAATAGCAATCAGTCAAACAATTAAGAATGAGTGCAAGGATTATTTCTACATCACCCTTGGACTCTTGCTTTACACATTTGGATGGACCATCTTTCTGCTTCCATACCAGATAGTAACGGGTGGCGTAACGGGTATCGCAGCCGTGATTTACTACGGCACGGGGATACCTATCTATTTGTCTTATTTTCTCATCAATGCCGCCTTGCTGCTTGCAGCGCTGAAGATACTGGGATTCAAGTTCATGGTGAAGACCATCTACGCCATCATCATGCTCTCCGTGTTCCTGGCGCTGGCGCAAGACTGGATGATAGGTGAAGATGGCAAGATGGTGCAGATATTGGGAGAGGGACAGGACTTCATGTCGCTCATCATCGGCTGTCTGTTTACGGGTTTATCACTCGCCATCGTCTTTCTGCATAATGGAAGTACAGGTGGAACGGATATCATTGCTGCCATCGTCAACAAATATCACAACATCTCGCTGGGCCGTGTGCTTATCTTCGTGGATCTCCTCATCGTGGGCAGTTCATTCTTCGTCTTCAATGCAAAACCAGAGTTTACCGCGATAGACGCTGTTAGAAAGGTAGTATTCGGTCTCTGTACGATGGTGATAGAAAACCTGGTACTCGACTATGTGATGAATGCCAAGCGAGAGAGTGTACAGTTTATGATATTCAGCAAAAAATATCAGGAGATAGCCAATGCCATCGGTATGCAGATGGATCATGGCGTAACCATTCTCGATGGCCACGGCTGGTACACGGGCAACGAGATGAAGGTGCTCTGTATCCTAGCAAAGAAGAACGAGAGCGTCACCATCTTCCGTATCGTCAAGATCATCGACCCAAATGCCTTTGTAAGTCAGAGTGCCGTCATCGGTGTGTATGGCGAGGGATTTGATGAGATGAAGGTGAAAATCAAAGATAAAGACATTAAAACAATTAAAAGTTAAAAGTTTATAGCGGCTTCGCCGTATACAAGAAGCACTATTGCAAGAATGCCCTATAAACTATTAACTATAAATTATAAACTTATGAAAAGGATAGTTTTTGCAACAAATAACCAGCATAAACTCCAGGAGATTCGCGACATCCTGGGCAGCGACTACGAGGTAGTATCGCTGAAGGAGATAGGATGCGACGTAGATATTCCTGAAACAGGCAACACATTGGAAGAGAATGCCTTGCAGAAGGCGCAGTATGTTTATGACCATTACCACGTAAGTTGCTTTGCCGATGATACCGGTCTGGAGGTAGAGGCACTTGATGGTGCCCCTGGCGTTCATAGTGCCCGCTATGCTGAGGGTACCGACCACGACAGTGAGGCTAACATGGCTAAGCTGTTGAGAGAACTGGACGGCAAGGAAAACCGCCAGGCCCGTTTCCGCACCGTCATCTGCTACATCGAAAAGCAGGATGTATGTCCTTGCGGCTGCACCAGCATCAAGAAAATCCACCAGTTCGAGGGTATCGTAAACGGCCATATCGCCACCGAGAAGCATGGTACCGAAGGCTTCGGCTACGACCCAATCTTCGTTCCGGAAGGCTATGACAAGAGCTTTGCCGAGCTAGGTGAGGAAATCAAGAACGGCATCAGTCACAGAGCCAGAGCCGTGGCGAAATTGGTAGAGTATTTGAAAAAGAAATAAGATTCATTCTTGTTCAATACAGAATAGAATAACATTATAACAAAGAAAAGGCATCATGATCAGGACACTCAATTCCCTGCGATTCATTCTTATCCTAATGATTGTGATTTCGCATTCCACCCTACCCATATCCCAAGATTTAATCAATTACTTGGGCGAGTTTCCTGTTGCCATTTTCTTTGTTATCAGTGGTTTTGTACTCTCTTTAAGCAAAGGAGAAAAACTACAGAAAGAAGTATTGGGAAACAGAAATTTTTTCCTTTCCCGTATCATCAAACTCTATCCTCTGCATATTCTGATTCTCGCCATTCTCATATTAATGGATTGGCGATTAGGGCGTATATTACCATGGTATCAGATTCTATCCCATTCGCTGTTGATACAAACCTGGTATCCGGCACATGACTTTATGGCTCATCTCAATGCAGCTACATGGTTTATTTCTGATCTTATCTTCTTCTATCTTATATTTAAGTATTTATACGCTTGGATTATGCGACATTCCTGGTTATACTTATTAGCAACAATAAGTATATATATGGCAGTTTATATCAGTATCTCGCTCTGTGCACAAGCAGATTATTCAGCCGGCTACATTTATGCCCACCCATTATTCAGAATGATAGATTTCATGATAGGTATCCTTTTATATAAAGCATACAGATCAGAAAAAGGTAAAAAAATAGCAGATAAGATAACAAACTCAACTTCTTTCTGGCAAGTAAACCTATCGGATATGGGAGTGGTATTGCTGTTTATCGCAATGTATTTCCTATCAATCCATTGCAATCCGAACATTCGCTGTGCCATTATTTATTGGATACCATCAGCCATAAC
This sequence comes from Segatella copri, assembly GCF_024330485.1. Classification (GTDB taxonomy): domain Bacteria; phylum Bacteroidota; class Bacteroidia; order Bacteroidales; family Bacteroidaceae; genus Prevotella; species Prevotella copri_L. Next base: position 28,750 of record NZ_JANDWX010000036.1, read on the forward strand.
CGTGTTCTATTTTACAGCAAGAGATCAAGGTAAAGGTTGTTTTATTAGGATATTCCATAATAAACTCTTGCTATGGCTAGGCAGCATCAGTTTTGAAATATTTCTCTGTCATAATCTCTGCTTTCGCATCATACAGAGTATATTTCTTAAACGATATGGAGAAGGAAATCCACATCAAGAATTCCAATTCATCCTATCCCTCGCTTTTATTATCCTCACAGCATGGATAGCAAAGAAAGCCATCGTTTTACCCATCCAGCATCAACTTCAAAAATATCTATAAGTATCTGTTTATAAAAACAATAAATATATGAAAAAGATCAATCAATTTAGCATCTTATTAATAGCTTGCTTAACAGCAAGTATGACATCTTATGCACAATTCAAAATCAATGGTAAGTCTGTTGTATATGATAAATTATCCAATAGCTATATGACTAGTATTCCAGAAGAAACGTTTGGAAAGGATTATACTGCCATCATCACACTGGATACAGACTCAGCATGGAATAATCTGAGTATAGAGAATACAAAAATAGAAAACACTTTTGTATTCAAAGAGATAGAAGGTAACAAGGAATATACCCTGAAAGCAAAAAAAGGACAACAAGATATTAATACTAAAATTACCTTTACATTCTTGCCTATTATCGACTTAAAGGGAACATTTGATTATAACTATTCAAATGGAAAACTCTCTTTGTTAGCCCCAGAAGAAACTGAACCTGTAACAACATTTCTCAAGGCCAAATGGAGAGGAGGCTCTACCAATACTGCTGATAAACATAAGAGAAACTATAAAATTAAAACCCTTAATGAAAAGGGGAAAAAACAGGAAATTTCTTTATTAGGAATGCGAGAAGATAACAACTGGATATTAGACGCAGGACAAGTGGATTTGTTTCGCTTAAGAAATCGTATCGCTACTGAAATTTGGAATGAGTTTGCCAGTAAACCATACTATACATCAAAAGAACCAAAAGCCAAGAGTGGAGTAGCAGGAAAAGTTGTAGAAGTAATTCTTAACAACGAATACCGAGGAATTTATTCATTGACAGAAACAATGGATAGAAAGGAACTTAAGTTAAAGAAATATGATGATATCAATCAGGAGTTTCATGGTCAGCTATGGAAGGTAAGCAGTTGGGATAAAGCGCAATTTTGGAATATAGATAAAGACTATGACAATACAAAAGAAACTTGGCATGCTTTCGAAACCAAATATCCAGATTTTGAAGATGTCAATCCTACTGATTATACTCATCTTTATAATGCTATCAACTTTGTAGCAAACAGCAATGACGAAATATTTAAGAAAGAAGTGTCAGAATACTTTGATATTCCAGTACTCATTGATTATCAGATATTTCTTGAGGTTCTTAAGCCTATAGACAATTGTGGAAAAAATATGTACTGGGGGATATATGATGTAGCGAGAGACAAAAAGTTAACACTTGCCATCTGGGACTTAGATGCTAGTGTTGGACAAGATTGGCATTGCTCTACCCCACTCCATCCTGACTATGTTTCACCTGATACTGAACTAGGAATAAAAGAAGCTTTCAACTTATATACAAGGCTTTCCACACTAAATGTGGATAACTATAACCAGAAAGTAGCTGACAGATACCACGAATTAAGAAAAACTTATTTCAGCGAGGAAAATCTTATAGCCAAATATCAGAATCATTATGATATGTTGGCAAAATGTGGTGCTGCCAACAGAGAAGAGAGAAAATGGTCAGAAGATTCAGACATAGGAGGTTATCCGCTTAATTTTAAAAAAGAAATAGAATATATCAAAAATTGGATTATCCAAAGACTCAATTATCTTGATACAACTCAATTTCCGAGTACAAATGGAATTCAAAAAGTCCTATCTTTCAAAAAAACAAAGAGCACAGAAACCTATAATATGCTAGGTTTGAAGGTAAATACTTCGTATAAAGGGATAAAAATTATTAATGGAAAGAAATATTATATTTCACAATAAATAGTTATATTTGCAGTTAATATAGTATTAGGCTTTAAAACAACAGAAAATGAAGACAATAACATTATTAATTACAATACTATTCATGACACTTCCCTTATCGGCCATAGATAAGGGAAGTTGGGAAATATACACCAGTTATAACGATATAACAGAAATCGAACCAGCAGGAAACCAAGTGTTTGCCTTAGCGTCTAACGGACTTTTCTCTTATCATATAAAAAATGGTTCAGTTACTACATACGATAAAGCAAACACTCTTTCTGACTTTGATATTAATCATATTGCTTGGAATAAAAATACAAAAAAGTTGGTAATCACATATACCAATGGAAATATTGACTTATTGGATGCCAATGGAAATATAATTAATATACCTGATTTGTATCTGAAAAGTATGACTGATAATAAACAGATAAACCATATATATATAAGTGGGACAAATGCTTATTTATCTCTCCCTTTTGGAATTATTAAATTAGATACAAAAGAAGGAAAAATACTCGATACATACAAGTTGGGCTTTAATGTTAACTATAGTTATATAGAAGACAACTGCCTTTATGCTGCTTCGAAAGAAGCTGGCTTATACAGAGGAGTTTTAAAGAATAACTTGATAGATAAGAATAATTGGGAAAAAGCCGGTAATTTCAAAGAACAAACAATGAATTCTACTAACGTCTATGATACAACTAATAAGTATTGGTGGACGGTAAAAGAAGGTAAATTGACTTACTATACCCTGAATACAGATAAGGAAAAAATATATCAAACAGAAGGTATTATTCCTGATGGGCCTGCATCTAACAAATTCTACCGTTTATATATTAATAAAAATAAATTATATGCAGTAGCAGGTGCTTGGTCACAAGAAAAAAACTGTAATAACATGGGAGAAGTACATGTCTGGAATGGAGAAAAATGGGAAGAATTTGAGCAACCTTCAGATGCTTCATTAGGACATCGATACAGAGACCTGCTCTGTCTTGACTTTGATCCATCAAAAGAAGGACATATCATGGTAGGTTCAAAGGCTGGATTATATGAATTTCAAGATGGAAAATTCATTAAGTGTTACAATAAAGACAATACAAGCGTTATTACATCACCTTTGAGTAAAAGTTATACTATTATTTCATCTGTAAAATATGATACAACAGGAAAATTATGGCTTTTAAATAGCTTAGGAGATAATTCAATCCTGTCATTTGATCAATCTACTCAAGAATGGAAAAACTATCCTCATACAGAAATAGGTTCTAATGACAGATATAATTTGACAGGATTAATTATCGATGAGAATAATGGGAATATGTGGTTTGTAAACAATTTTTATGAAAAGAATAGACTATATAAATATAACTATAATACAGATGAATTAACAATGTATGGAGCTACATTTACCAATGAGGATGGAAAAAATATTACCCCAATTTACGTACATAGTTTGGCAGAAGACAGAAATGGTAATATTTGGATAGGAACAACATCTGGTCCTCTTTATTTTTCAATGTCAGACATCAAAAATGGTAACAATATATTTACACAACATAAAGTACCTCGTAATGATAATACTAATTATGCAGACTATCTATTAGATAATAGTAATATACGTTGTATAGCAGTAGACGGAGCAAACCAGAAATGGTTCGGTACCGATAATGGAGTATATTTGGTTAGTGATGATTGCAATACACAAATTTATCATTTTGATACAGATAATTCTCCATTAATATCGAATATTGTATATAGTATTGCTGTCAATAACAATACAGGAAAGGTATATTTTGCTACAGATAAAGGACTGTGCTCTTTCAATAATGGAATTGTCGGTTCTAACTCTGAAATGATCAAAGATAATGTCTACGCATATCCAAACCCGGTGAAACCAGATTATACTGGCAAAATAAACATCGTTGGTTTATCTTTCAATGCTAATATTAAAATTGTATCAACAAATGGAACTTTAATAAACGAAGGCAGAAGTGCAGGAGGCAGTTATTCCTGGGATGGTTGTGACCTAAACGGCAAGAAAGTAGCCAGCGGTATCTACATGGTAGAAACTGCGACAGAGAGTGGTGAAAAAGGAATTGTTTGTAAAATAGCTATTATTCGATAAAAGGCAGACCAATGGAGAGTGTAAATTAAACTGTGTCAAGCTACAATAAAAGTAGTTTAACACAGTTTTTATATTATGGACAACTTAGAAATTGATTACAAGAAAGCAGCTCAGCAGTTGCGTAGTGGTGAAG
>NZ_JANDWX010000037.1:0-31876 GCF_024330485.1 Segatella copri
AGCTTAGAGAACTATAAAGTTACTGATAATCAGCCACTTAACCAAATTTTATTAGTTATATTACGTTAATTAACTCTCTCATTTTCAATCGATTACATAAGAATTAACAGAGTATTGATTATATACTAAGTATTTATTGATGAGAGTTTGATTGAGTAAGCAAATCTGATTGTTGGGCTTATGAAATATTAACTGCTGTAGGGCTGATTCTGCATCGTAAAACCCTGTCATGTATAGGTTTACGGTATCGATTACTCGGTCGTTAGCGATACCTCCTTCTACATAATCGTAATCTCTGGCAGGGTTTTCGCCCCGTCTGTTGGCAACAATGAAGTCTAGCCAGTCTTTATCGTATGCGGTAAATATCTTGCAGCGAGCTTCTGCGAGAATAGCATCCCTATCTAGAGTGTAGATATTGAGTAGGGGTTGTGCTGCTCTTTTTTCGGCTATGGTTTTAGCCCATTTGATTGCCTGATCCTTTAAATCGGTTACATAGAAGCCTTGGCCAAAGTCTAACCTTGGTCTTACAACATGATTAAGTGGAGCTTCTATAATTTCTGTAGCTCCATGATAAACAGTTATTTTCATCTGTCTTTCTTCTCCCAATTAGTTAGACACTCAATGATATCTTCTATAAGATACTCTCGACTTTCGGTGTGGAGCGTATCGTAGTGGGGCAGAATGAACTTGTTGATTAAATCAACCTTTCTCATTCTTTCGTATATTTCAATATATGGTACCCCGAGCTTTCTTGCAGCTCCCTCAACGCATGAAGCAGCGAATGCGAGCTTGATTTCTTCTAGGGGTAATTGTATTCTGTTGTTTTCTTGTTTCATATTTTCGTCCTTTCCTGCAAAGATAATGCAAAAATAAGCAATATTTCTCTTTTCTGCAAGTTTTTGGGGGATTTCTTTTGTGTTTTCGTGAGAAAGATTAATTTTGTATCGAATAAAATTCGAGACCATTTACCGCATAGAGCGGTACGTTAGTAACCCAATTTATTCTTCCATTTCAGAAGTTCATTGATAGCTAATCTTTCCATAATCCGTATCTTAAAATCACATTTTATGAGGGAATAATCACCTATTATCCCACATTTTATGAGGGAATAACGCTGCAAATATACACATTTTATGAGGGAATCCTATCATGTTTTTGCACATTTTATGGGGGAACACCCATTTTTTAACTGATTTTAAAGGATGAAAAATGAAGTATCTACTCAGCAGCACCCCCTATGGGCATGAGCGTATCCCCCTAATAACCTCCAGGGGGTAGGGTGATTCCTTTTTTCTTTACAAAACAGGATGGATGGAGAAGGAGAGGAGAAGGATTGAGAGAGGCGTTACAGTTGTGACAGTTGTGACAGTTGTGACAGTTTTCAGGGGAGGGGTATATGAAATCGGGCTGCTTTCAAATTGTTATTATTATATTTAACTTATTATATATATAATTATATATATAATAAGTTACCTCTAAAGAGAGGGAGGTGGGGGTAGGCGCTGAAAACTGTCACAACTGTCACAACTGTCACACTTGGGAGGTGGAAATGGGTTCGGTTGTTGATGATGGATTTCTTGCTTCCTGCTGTTTTCGGGATAAGAAAGCATAGAGAAACTTTTTACATCACATAGTTTTCTCGCCCGATAAATTATGAGTTGGCAAGATTAACCAGATGTGCCCGAAGTGTTAAATTCGTTTAACATAACTCTGCAGGGTGAAATTTGGTAGTATCAGAAAATTGCTGTACCTTTGCACTGTCGTTAGAAGAAAGGCTTGCGCACCCCCAAGCAGCAAGTAAACAAGTAACATTTATATTAACCCTTTAATAATTTAAGATCATGGAACAGAAAGGAACATTGAAGTATCGTAAGTTGCAGCGTACACCACAGAGCGGCGAGAACGCAGGTAAGAAAAAGTGGTATGCCACTGCGGTAACCGACCGCGAGGTGGATTTCGAGGGATTCGTATCCCACATCTCTGACCACGGTTCGCCTTACTCCCGAGGTACTATCCACGGTGTGCTGATGGATGCACTCGACCATCTGCAGGAGTTGATTCTCGACGGCAAGAGCGTGCGTCTCTCTGATCTCGGTCTGTTCTCTATCGGTATGACTTCGAAGGCGGAGGATACCAAGGAGAAGGTAACGGCTGCCAGCGTAGAGGGTGTACACCTGATTGTGAGAAACACAAAAAGCTGGAGCAACTCCGAGCTGCGCAAGAAGTGCAAGATTCAGGAGTACGGCGGCTATACCGGCACCGACGAGGGTGGCACCTCTGGTGGTACTTCTGGTGGTACCTCTGGCGGCACTGAACAAGGCGGCACCAGCCAGGGCGGCTCCGGAACTACCGGCGGCGGCTCTCAGCCAGGCGGCTCTCAGGAAGGCGGCGACGGGCTTGAATAAAGCCCTCGCCTGAGGCCAACCCCCACCAAGTCAACATTCAACATTCAACATTCAACATTCAACATTCAACATTATGAAAGCAAGTACCTGGAAAACAATTTTGCAGATTGCAATCTCCTTCCTTACAGCCATCGCTACCACCCTCGGTGTAACAAGCTGCAGCAGCTTTTAAAGGTAAAAAGGTAAAAAAGTAAAAAGGTAAAAAAAAGCCCCGATGCATCGATGCATCGGGGCTTTTGCTTTTATCTGCTTTATCTGCTTTTTCTTCGTTTATCGGATATCTCTTCCTTCCTGGCTGTATCCTTCGAGCATCTTCGGGCTGCTGATAGGTTTGCGCGAACAGTAGTCGAAATCTACCTTCTTATAGCCCTTGCTGGAACGCCAGCGGATGGTAAGCTTCACTGTCTTGCCTTCGGTATCAGGCACGGCTCCGTTCAGATTGAACGCTACGAGGGCATCACGCCAGTAGTTCTGAGGGTCGCCATTGGCATTGTGGCGCAACTCTACCTCGTAAGGATTCTCAGGATTCACACCCGTAACGAGGTTGATGTAATGCACCTTCTGACCGCCCCAGAGAGCACGGAAACGGAGAGTGAGATAACCATCTTCTGCCACCGTTACCCAGTCGCGCACGATTTCTACCAGATTGTTGCCATACTTCTCGCTGTTCTCGGTATCTGAACCGAGCGACGGAACCGGCTTCTTGGTCAGGATGCTGTCTATCCAGTTGACGTGAATCACCTGGTTATACTTCTCGCTCTTCTCCGAGGTCTGCGTGTAGTTAACCAGGGCGCGAACCTCCTTGCCGTCAAAGATGGTAGGTTTCAGGTTCTTGGCGAGCAGCGTGGTGTTGTCGTCGAGCTGCAGATAGCAGGCATCGCCACTCTTCTTCACGGTTACCAGTGCGTTAGGGAAAACGCGGTCCCAGTCGGTATCGTTATCGTTATCGCACGACTGGAATGTGAGGGCCGACAGGAGCATCATCGCTGCCAGCCCGATCTTCTTGAAATCAATTTTTCTCATATATAATGTTCCTTTCTTTTTATTGTTTCACTTTCTGATAATAAAATAAGAAAGGAACAGAAATCTTGCTTCTGATTTAGAAAAAGATTGTTAAAAGCTCAATTAAAAATAATACGTGCAGCCGATGGTGGCAGCGCGGTTGCCGAAGTGCTGGCTCGCCATATCGTGGAAGCGGCCTTCGAGCGTCCAGTGCTTGCCCAGATTCTTGTATACCCCTACTTCGGCATAGAGATTAGCCGGGGTGTAGGCATCGCTGCGGCGGCGGGTGCACCAGATGAGATTGCCCGTAAAGCGCCAGCCATCGGCCATTGTGAGCTGCGGTGCCAACTTGAATACGGCAAAATGGTTGTATTCTGCATTGCGCTGCTGAGCCTCCTCTGAAGGGGTTTCGCTGCGCTGCCAGAAGTAGTTGACACCGGCTGTGAGGCGCAGGATGCCCTTATGCCAGAAGGCGGTGGAGCCGATGCCGAGTGTATTGTCGTGGATGGCGCTGAACAGGTGCTGGTGGATGTTCTTTACCGAGGTGCTGAGCACGAAGGCTGGGCGGCTGTAGGTATGCTTGAGCTCTACCACATTCGCCATGCTGTTGACGATATCGGCGGTATAAACCGGCTGCCAGGCGCCCTCCATATCGCCCGCGGTTACGAAATCGCCAAACTCGGGATTGAAGATGCGGCGGCAGTAGGTGGCCTGCAGGGTATGACCCGGCGTGAAGCGGTAATAGGCGCTCGCCGAGTAGATATGGTTGTGGGTGGTATGCTTCCAGTGCTCTTCCGGCGCAATCTGCTTAGGACGGAAGTTGATGATGCGGAAGCGGTCGCCTGCCATGAATCCCCACTTGCCGATGTTGTAATCCAGCTGGGCGTAGAAATCCTGGTAGTTGGAATGGTTGATGTAATCGGCGACGCAGTTCTTCTCGATGGAGAGTCCGCCCTCGAAACCTGCCGTAATCCAGAGATCAGAGGTGATGACCGGAGTGGCGTATTCTATCACCATGAAGGGGTAGGTAGAGTGGTTCTGGTAGGGCGCAGTCTGGGTTTCTTCCTGCGTGCGTCCGTTGTCGCTGATATGCTCGGCACCGAGGGTAAAGAGGATGCTGGAGCCGTTGTCGGCGAGCGTGCGGGTATAGTCGGCCTGCAGATGATAGGCGCGCACGTAATCGGCTGGGGTGTGGGTGAAATGGTTGCGGGTATAGGTCTGCATCGCATCTATTTCGAGCACATCCTTCGCGGTAGGTGTCCAGAGCAGATTGAGTTTGGCGCCCTCGTGGGAGTAGTGGTTCACGGTGGTGCTTGAGATGCCCTGGTAGGCATCCTTATCGCTGCTGGAGGTGCGCTGGAAGTTGCCTTCTACATGACTGAGCACACGGAGTTTATCCTGCTGGCTGATGACGCTGGCGATGCCTTTTGCGCCGCCGTAGGTATCACCGAAGAGTCCCCATCTGCCGGTGGTTCCGTTCTCCTTCTTGCGCAGTGTGATGTCGATGACTTTCTTCAGACTGCTGCATCCCTTCATCACTTCGGCGTTCTGGCACACCTTGATGGTTTCAATCTCGCGCGCCTTGAAATGGTGGAGGAAGGTGGCGTAATCGAGTCCGTATTCCTGGTTGTCGATACGGATGACGAACTTGCCGTAGAGGTTGGAGAATGGATCTCCGCCGATGATGTTGTTGCCGTCGAGTGAGATGACTTCCGGGCACATCATGAGCACATCGAGGAGTGATTCTTCGCCTGTGAGTTCCATTTCTGGAATATGCATGATGTATCTGTCGCCGATATGTTCTATCGGGGCGGCTTGAGTCTGGTAAGTAGTGCTGGCCATCGCGAGTGCGATGATGAGCAGGCTTTTCTTCGTACTGTTGTTTATCTTCATTTTTTTCTAATTTATATTATTGGTAAAAAGGATTGCTTCGTGCCAAATTTACTTGCAAAGATAAGGCAAAAATCGGGGAATAACGAAATTTGGATGATTTTTTTTCCGTTCAATGCGTAAAAAGGGGTGTCATTGCGTAAAAAAGTGGAGAACGGGGCAAAAAAGAGAGCGTAAAACTTGCGTGGTATTTAAAAAAACATTATCTTTGCAAAAGAACAAAGAATTTTCTAAGAACTATACATATTATATAATAACCCTTAAAAAGATAAGAACTTATGAAGCGACTATTACACATTCAATTTCTATTGGTATTGTTGCTGGCGCTGGGATACTCTCCTCTGCAGGCCAAGCGAATCACACAGTGGCAGGCTCAACAGCAGGCTTACAGCTTCTGGGGAAAACAGATGCCGCAGAAGGCAAGGGCGAAGAGCCGCACGGCTACTACTGCATCGCGCTCGGATGCTTACTATGTATTTAACAACGATGCAGGCGGATTCGTCATTATCGCTGGTGATGATGCCGTAACGCCAGTCTTGGGCTATACTTCAACGGGATCATTTGATGCCGAGAATCTGCCTGACGGACTGAAGGATCTGCTGAAGAGCTATGAGCGGCAGATTGCGGCGCTGGGCGACAACTATGTAGCGAACCAGACTGCCACGAGAGCCGGTTTTACAGGCGAAAACCTGCTCAATACCGCAAAATGGAACCAGGGCAATCCATTCAATAAGTATACGCCAAACAACTATGTAACAGGCTGTGTGGCAACGGCTGGTGCCATCGTAATGAAGCACCACGGATATCCTGCCAAGGGCACCGGAAGCCATTCTTATACCTGGAACGGCAAGACCTGGACTGCCAATTTCGAGCACGATTATGATTGGGCAAACATGCCTGCCAAATATGACGGCACCAACGATGCCGCTTTCGACGGCGTGGCAAGACTGATGGCAGACCTCGGTGTGGCAGTGGAGATGCAGTATAATAAGGACGGAAGCGGTGCGTATATCGGCAACCTGGTAACCGCCCTTCAGAAGTATTTCGGCTACAGCAAACTTTCGCATCTGATGGCAATAGAAGATGTGGGTGCAGAGGCATGGAACGGCAGACTGCGCGAGGAGATTGATGCCAACCGCCCTGTGCTCTATGCTGCTTCTGACCCAGCTGGTGGCGGTCATGCCTTCGTAATTGATGGATACAAGGACGAAAGTTTCAGCGTAAACTGGGGCTGGGGTGGCTATTGTGATGGCTTCTACCAGATTGGAGCCCTGAATCCGGAAAGCGCAGGCAAGCCGACGGGCGATAAGTATAATGTAGGTCAATCGGCAGTATTCGGCATGGAACCTTCTGATGGCACGGAGAAAATCTCTGGCATGGGATTCATGACAAATGTAGGTCGGTTTCATATACTGAATATGAATATCACCGATGTGAAGAAGGGGCAGAAGGTTGGCATCTTCTGTGCGCCAATCGGTAATACGGGAGACCAGCCGTTTACCGGAAAAGTAGACGTAGCGCTGATGAATGCGAAGGGCGAGATGCGGAAAATCGTAACATCCAGCCCTCTGACTATTGATGATTTAGACCCTGGTTATTATTATTCGTCTCCGTCTTTCAATTTTGTGAGTACAGTGGATGCAGAACCGGGTGATTATCTGGCTATTGTGGCAAAGGAAAATGGCTCTTCGGAATATATAGAGTTGTATGATTCGAACTTCGAGAGATTGCGTCTGCCGGCAACCGGATATAAGCCTCTTACGTTTGAGGTAAGTACGAAAATGGGCGACGGGGCTACATTCCAGCTAGCAGGCACGGGATATAATTCTTCCTACAATTTCTATAATGGCAAGCCGGTTATCGGTGCCTGGTACTATTATTATCTGACGGTAGATGAGGGCATCTCACAGTATTTCGTAGAATTGAACGGAAAGCTGATGGATGATGTTAAACTGGGTACTACAGTCTATCCGAATTCTTTCAGAGGAATAGAACCGGTTTATGATCTCGTGGTGACCACTTATCGCAACTATCAGGAGAAGGAGTTGGTTATCAACCTGGAGAAGGCGGGACAGCTGAAGCAAACACTTGCCAAGGAAAACCCTGACTATCTTGTTTACAGAAATATCAAGGTGAACGGCGAGATAGACAAGCGCGACTTTGATGAGCTGGCGAGCCATTATTTCAAGAGCATCGACCTGAGCGGTGCCAAGGTGGTGGCTTATGAGGACAGCAAGGCTGATATGGTTCCTAAATATGCATTTGAAGGCAATGCCACTCTGGAGAGTTTCAAGATGTCTGCAGGTGTCAAGGAGTTAGGTTCCAATGCCTTTATGTACACCAAACTGAAGGAAATTGATTTACCTGAGACGATAGAGGAATTCGGCCGCAACACATTCAATGCCTGCTTCGAATTGAAGAATGTATATATGCGTCATAAGGAGGCACCTTACTGGATAAACTGGTGTGTATTTGCCGCCAAGGGTGATATAACCCGCACGCTGCATCTCTATCCGGGCAGCAAGGCAAAGTATGAGGCTCATCAGTATACCCAGAACTGGATTGTATACTTTGATAATGTGGTAGAGGATCTGGAGCCTACCGGCATCCATTCTGTAACATTGGATAAGAAGCCAGGCAATGCTGCCATTTACGACCTGAACGGCCGCCGCATAACTGAGGCTATGAAGAAGGGCGTATACATCAAGAATGGCAAGAAAATTAGCGCGAAGTAATGTTGAGTGTTGAGTGTTGAATGTTGAGTGTTGAATATTACAATTAAAAGATAGGAATCCCCTGGTGCTTTCTGTGGCATCAGGGGATTTTTTTCGCTTAATACGTAAAAAGAGGGGGGCAATACATAAAAAATGAGGGTAGGGACGAAAAAAAGTGCGAAAAAACTTGTTTGGTACGAATATTTTTCGTATATTTGCAGCAGAACAAAGTATTTAAAAAACTACAGAAGCCCGATATTCAGGCTGGGCTTATTCAGGTGGATTTATACAAGTGAACTTATATCAGGATATATATTAGGATATATAGAGAATATTTAGTAAATTATTAAACAACAAGAACTAATGAAACGAAAATTACACTTTAAAAACATATTGGCATTGTTGCTGCTGCTGGTATATTCTCCTTCGGAGGCTAAGCGGATAACTCAATGGCAGGCACAGCAGCAGGCTTATAGCTTCTGGGGAAAACAGATGCCGCAGAAAGCTAGAGCCAAGAGCCGGACGGCTAATACCGCATCGCGCTCTGATGCTTATTATGTTTTCAACAATGACGCAGGCGGATTCGTCATTATAGCAGGTGACGACGCAGTAGCGCCAGTTTTGGGGTATACCTCAACAGGAACATTTGATGCAGGAAATCTGCCCGACGGATTGAAGGACCTGCTCAAGAGTTATGAACGGCAGATAGCAGCGCTGGCTAACAGCAATCAGGCGAACCAGACTGCCACAAGAACCGGTTTCAGCGGCGAAAAGCTGCTCAATACCGCGAAATGGGACCAGATGGCTCCATTCAACAAGTACACGCCAAACAAATATCCGGTTGGCTGTGCGGCTACGGCTGGTGCCATCGTGATGCAGTATCACGGTTATCCTGCCAAGGGCACCGGAAGCCATTCCTATAAATGGGACGGCAAGACCCTGACTGCCCAATTCGAGCACGAATATGATTGGGCAAACATGCCTGCGCGATATGACGGAACCAACGCTGCTGACTTCGACGGCGTGGCAAGGCTCATGTCAGACCTCGGTGTGGCTGTGGATATGCAGTATGCTGAAGACGGTAGCGGTTCGTATATAAGCGATCTGGTGGCCGCCATGCAGAAGTATTTCGGCTACAGCAAGATTTCGCATCAGATGTCAATAGAAGCTGGGAGCGCAGAGGAATGGAACGAAAAGTTGCGCGGAGAGATTGATGCCAACCGTCCTGTGCTCTATGCTGCATTCGACTCTATTGGTGGCGGTCATGCCTTCGTGATAGATGGTTACAAGGACGATAGCTTCAGCGTAAACTGGGGCTGGGGCGGTCTTTGCAACGGGTTCTACCATATAGGAGCCCTCAATCCGCAAAACGAAGAAGGAAAGCCAGTTGCCAGTCGGTATAACGTTGGCTAGATGGCAGTATTCGGCATGGAGCCATCTGACGGAAAGGAAAAAATCTCTGATATGAGATTCACGAAGATGACTGACTATCTTCAGGAAATGAATATGAATGTTACTGATGTGAAGAAGGGACAGAAATGTATCGTCTTTTCAGTACCAATCAAAAATGAAGGAAAACAGAACTTTGACGGAGTACTTGCCATGGCTCTGATGAATGCTAAGGGCGAGATTCGGGAGATTATATCATCCAGCACCAAGACGATTAAAGATTTTGGACGGGGCTACATCTATCCTAAATTGGTCTTTACGGTTCTGAGTACTGTAGATGCAGAACCGGGTGATTATCTGGCTGTTGTGGCTAAGAGAAATGGCTCGGAGGAGTATATGGAACTGTATGGTCAGGACTTTGAGAGACTGCGTCTGCCGGCAACCGGATACGAACCTCGCACATTTGAGGTGAGAACCAAAATAGGAGAAGGTGTAACATTCGAGGAAGCAGGAAGCCAGTATAATCCTTCCCGCAATTTCTATAATGGCAAACCTGTCATCGGCTCCACTTATTACTATTATCTGACGGTGGATGAAGGCGTATCAAAGTATTATGCACTGGTGGATGGTAAATTGGCTGAAAACATCGTGTTTGGTGCTGGAAGCGTGAACAGCGTAAGAGGTCTTGAACCGGTTTATGAACTCGAGGTAAGGACTTACCGCAACCTGGAGTCTACCGGCATCCATTCTGTAACATCGGATCAGGAGACCGGAAATGATGCCATTTATGACCTGAGCGGCCGCCGCATTACGGGGGCTATGAAGAAGGGTATATACATCAAGAATGGCAAGAAATTCTGCGTGAGATAATGATTAGTGATTAGTGATTAATGATTAGTGATTAGTGATTAATGATTAGTGATTAGTGATTAATGATTAGTGATTAATGAATTATATAAAAATCCCCTGGTGACTTTGTGGCATCAGGGGATTTTTTCTCGTTACGAAAAGAGAAGGGTGATCAGTGGGATGGTGATGATGCTGCCAACCGTGGTGATGAACGTCATCTCGGTGATGAGCGAAGGATTGCGGCCGTATTTCAGACAGAACATCGTGCCGAAACTCGCTACGGGCATCGCTATAACCACCGTATTGATATCGTTGACCTGATCGCTTACACCACATACCTTGAACAGAAAATAAATGCTCAGAGGTACTACCACAAGACGCAAGAACGAGGAGAGGTATACCTTAGGACTGCCGATAATCTCCTTCACCGGCAACTTAGCCATCGAGGAACCAATAATCATCAGGGCTGCCGGAACCGTAATGTTGCCCACCATCGTTACCGGACGCGCAATGATATCAGGCGTATGAACCCCGAAAGCTACCAGGAGGGCGGCAACAAAGGCACCCAGAAGAGCCGGAGAAAACAGCACCTTAGGATTGAACTGCTTGATACAGTACTCGCCCTTGATGAGCATGACACCTGCCGTAAAAATAAAAAAGGTGTTCGGCATGTTGAGCAAGGCGGCATAAAAAATGGCCTTCGGACCGAATATGCTCGAAACGATAGGGTAGCCGATGAAACCTACGTTGGCAAACATCAGCGCAAAACCTATCATGCCCTGGTCATCATGATTGCGTGTGATGAGACGCGGCACCCAGAAACCGAATACCAGCAAAAGGATGTAGGTAAGGAAACCTACGCCCAGGAGGGGAAGGATGAGCGTGCGGTCGGGCAGCTCATCGCCCATTACTGACGAGAGCACCAGCAGAGGACAGGTGATATCTACCACCATGCTGGATAGCTTCTTGTCAAACTTGTCGCCCATATATCCCAACTTGCAGGCGACGTAACCTAAAATCACGATGATGAAAAGTATCACCATCACTTCCAAATTCTCCATTTATCCTGAAAATCTATACCTTATATATATATATATGTATGCCGGAATCCCGATATTCTCTCGGAATTTCCGGCAAAAATGGGTTAATCGATAAATCGCCTGGTAATATCCCCGTAGTTCTCGATGCGGCGGTCGCGGAGGAATGGCCACCAGCGGCGCACATTCTCGCTGTGCTTCAGGTCGATATCTACTACCAGGCTCTCTTCTTCCTGATCGCTGGCACGGTAGTAGAGCTCGCCCTGAGGACCGGCTACGAAACTGCTGCCCCAGAACTGGATGCCCTCGGTCTGACCGCTAGGATCAGGCTCGAAACCTACGCGGTTTACAGCGATGACTGGCAATCCGTTGGCTACTGCATGGCCTCGCATCACGGTAGTCCACGCCTCGCGCTGGCGCTGCTGCTCCTCCTCGGTATCATAGGTAGCATAGCCGATGGCGGTAGGATAGATGAGCATTTCGGCTCCCTGCAGCGCCATCAGACGGGCTGCTTCGGGATACCACTGGTCCCAGCAAACCAGCACGCCGAGCTTGCCTACAGAGGTCTGGATAGGGTGGAAACCGAGGTCGCCCGGTGTGAAATAGAACTTCTCGTAGTAGGCAGGATCGTCGGGGATGTGCATCTTGCGGTATTTTCCGGCAATGCTTCCATCCTTCTCCATCACTACCGCCGTATTGTGGTAGAGCCCCGGAGCGCGGCGCTCGAAGAGGGAGGTGACGATGACGACGCCGAGATCCTTGGCAAGCTTGCCGTAGAAATCGGTCGAAGGGCCCGGAATAGGCTCTGCCAGGTCGAAGAGGTCAACATTCTCTACCTGACAGAAATAGAGGGAGTTATGAAGCTCCTGAAGCACGATGAGCTCTGCGCCGCGATGGGCGAGGTCGATGATGCCTTCTGCCAGGCGCTGCTTGTTGTTGGCGATATCTGCCGTATTATGAAGTTGTAATAAACCGACGTTCATTTTTTACTTTTAATGTTAAATGTTTAATGTTAAATGTTGAATGTTGAGTGTTGAGTGTTGAATTTTGAGTCTCTGAGGGCTCCCTCGGGCAACTGCATGGTGATGCAGTGGATGCTGCCGTGCTGGCGGATGATGGTCTGCGAATCTACGCCGATGATTTCACGGTCGGGGAAGGCGAGCTGAATCTGCTTGCGTGCCTCCTCGTCCTTTTCCGGCTGATTGTAGGTGGGATAAATCACCGCCTTGTTGAGTATCAGGAAGTTGGCGTAGGTGGCTGGCAGTCGGTCTCCCTCGCTCTCAGGGTTGGTGGTGAGGCAGTCGCCCTCATCATAGATAGGGTCGGGCATCGGCAGTTTGAGCAAGCGGTAAGGGTATCCCTCCCAGGTGAAGAGGCCTTTGAGCTGCTTCTCCAACGCCTGAAAGTCTTCATACTGCTCATCTTCCGGATTATCGCAGCCTACATATAATAAGGTGTCGTGTGGAGCCACTCTCACGATGGTGTCGATGTGGCCGTCGGTATCATCGCCTATCAGATTGCCGTGATCCAGCCAGACGACTCTCTTGAGCTGGAAGAAAGTCTGCAGCAGATGGTCGATGCTGTCGTGGTCGAGCGGCTGGTTGCGGTGAGGCGCCAGCAGGCACTGAGAGGTGGTGAAGAGTGTACCCTTTCCGTCGCTCTCGATGCTGCCTCCTTCGAGCACGAAGCCCTGGTGGTTCTCTATATCGGCATTGAAGGCTGCCTGATAGTATAGTTGCAGGGTGATGGCATTATCCTTCTCCCATCTGAACTTTTCGCCCCAGCCGTTGAACTTAAAGTCGAGTATGCGGTAAGGCACCATCCAGGTGTTCTGCTTTTTGCGCAGCACCATGGTGAGGGGGCCGTGGTCGCGCACCCAGGTATCATTGCTTTCTACCTCGTAGAGCAGCACGCGGCTCATCTGTTCGGCAGAGAGCTTTTTCTTGAGCTGGTATCGGGTGGCAGGCACATCGGGTGTAGCCACAAGCAGCTGCTCGTAGCGCGTGATGATATCTGCCAGTTCGAGATAAGTATCTGTAATTTCAGGCAGATACGGCTTCCAGTCGGTGCCGGCATGTGGCCAGGTGAGCATGATGGCGCTCTGTGGCTCCCATTCGGCAGGGAGTGCGAAATCGCAGGGTAATGTAGATTGATGCATAAGCTATACTATTTTTATGATACGATGTTCTATACCAATTTATTATACTCTGTTCTTCATCGGGAACCTTTCCTTGGGGGACGGGCTCCGTTCTGCTTTTATGAAGTATGCTTGCAAAATTAATAAAAAATCTACAACTATCGGCTGTTTTTGTGAAATATTTTGCGCAAAAGCGAAACTTTGTATTAAAAAAGTTTAAACAGAGGGCTGTATGGAGATAAAATCGGGGAAAAATGAGTAACTTTGCAGTCTAAAAATAAAATATTGAATAGGAGCGTGAAAATAAAACAGGTAGTTGATGCCCTTGAACATTACGCGCCTCTGCCCTTGCAGGAAGGATATGATAATGCCGGCCTGCAAGTTGGATTGACAGAGGCGGTAGAAATGTCAGGGGCATTGTTGTGTCTTGACGTTACTGAAGCCGTGGTTGAAGAGGCAATCCAGAAGGGCTGTAACCTCATCGTGAGTCATCATCCGCTGATATTCCGCAAACTGGCGAGAATCTCGGACGAGAACTACGTGCAGCGTACCGTGCGCAAGGCGATTAAGAATGATATTACCATCGTGGCGATGCATACCAACATGGATGCGGCTGCGGGCGGCGTGAACTTCAAAATTGCCGAGAAACTGGGACTGCGAAACGTGCAGTTCTTTGCTGGCGAGAAGGAAGTGGACGGCGTGAAAGGTGGCGAGGGCGTCATCGGAGAGGTGGCTGAGGACCTGGCAGCCGACGATTTGGTGCTGATGCTTAAGGAGCGGTTTGGCGTGGAGTGCGTGCAGTGTAACCAGTTGCTTCGCCGTCCTATCAGGAAGGTGGCACTCTGCGGTGGAGCAGGTGCTTTCTTGCTCGACGCAGCCATCAAGGCAGGTGCCGATGCCTTCATCACGGGCGAGATGAGCTATCACGAGTATTTCGGCCACGAACAGGAGATTCAGATCTGCGTCATCGGCCACTATCAGAGTGAGCAGTTTACGGGCGAAATCTTCCGCAGCATCATCCAGGAGAATTTCCCAGATGCCAAATGCTGCATCTCGGAGATAAATACGAATCCGATATTGTATTTATAAGTTGGAAGGGCGCAAGCCTCATTCAACATTCAACATTTAACATTCAACATTAAAAAAAATAAAGTTATGGCAAAGAAAGATCCTACAGATTTGACAGTGGAAGAGAAGTTGAAGGCTCTCTATCAGCTTCAGACCACCTTGTCTGCAATTGATGAAAAGCGTGCGTTGAGAGGTGAGTTGCCTCTCGAAGTTCAGGATTTGGAAGACGATATTGCTGGTCTTACCACCCGTATCGAGAAAATCCAGACCGATATTGAGCAGTTTGACCGCGCCATCGATCAGAAGCAGCACGAGATTGAGGAGGCTCAGGCTAGCGTGGAGCGTTATAAGAAGCAGCTCGAAATGGTTAGCAACAACCGCGAGTATGATACTTTGAGCAAGGAAATCGAGTTCCAGGAGCTGGAAATCGAACTTTGCAGCAAGAAGATCCGCGAGGCGCAGCAGACAATCAACGAGCGCCTGTACGACCTTCACAAGGCTGAGGACCAGAAGGCAGACCGCGAGAAGGGCTTGGTAATGAAGCGTTCTGAGCTTGAGTCAATCATGGCTGAAACCCGTGAGGAAGAGGAGAATTTGAAGGAGAAGGCATTCGAGCTCGAGAAGAAGATTGAGCCACGTTTGCTCCAGAGCTTCAAGCGCATCCGTAATGGTGCCCGCAACGGTTTGGGTATCGTTTACGTGCAGCGTGATGCATGTGGCGGTTGCTTCAACAAGATTCCACCTCAGCGCCAGCTCGATATCAAGATGCACAAGAAGATTATCCCTTGTGAGTATTGTGGCCGTATCCTCATCGACCCAGAATTGGCTGGTGTTAAGATTGAGTCTCCTAAGACTGAGGAGAAGCCAAAGCGCAAGCGCGCTATCCGCAGAAGAAAGACAGAGGATGAGGATTAAAAAATACAATGAAGGCTCGCCAAAATTGCTTGGCGAGCCTTTATTTTTTCCCGTTTCAGGCAGATGAGAAATCTGTCTTTTTTTCTAGATTCCTCTTTTTTAGATTCCTCTAGCCTTGTAGATGCGGTCTTTGGCGTCGTTGATTTCCTGGAATTTCTTCTCGGCTGCACGGCGCACATCTTCGCCTAGGGCTGCTACCTTGTCAGGATGATGCTTGAGCGCCATCTTGCGGTATGCGGCCTTCACCTCATCGTTTGAGGCGTCAGGACTGATTCCCAGAACACGGTAGGCGTCATCCAGACTGCCTGTTGAAGAAGCCCCGCTCTCCAGGTTCAGCATCTGGTCTACATCCTCGGCAGAAAGACCCATGTGGATGGCCATCTCCTTGAGTGCCTGAATCTCCTGAGAATTCACAACTCCATCGGCCTGGGCTATCATGACGAGGAAATTGAGCAACTGCAGGCGCTGCTCATACATCATGTTGGAACGTATCTGATGACAGCTGTCCTGTATCACCGAACGGTACTGCTGCATGCCCATCTGCTTCTGCTGTTCGAAGAGTTTGAGGAGGATTTCCTCGCCCTGCTGCTTGGCTGCCTCGCCGAAATTCTGACGCAGGAAGCGGCGCACCATCTCCATCTCGGAATGCATGATCTTGCCATCTGCATTGATGATATAGGAGCTGAGCACCAGCAGCGAGAACATGAAGGAGTTTCGCTCTCCCTCATAGCTCTGCTGGCGGCTGTAGCCCTGGTTGCCGAAGCCCTGGCGGCCGTTGTGCTGCTGGCCGCTGTAGGCATCGTAGGCGTTGTTGTAATGGTGGTCGCCGTCGCGGTTTACCGCATCCAGCCCGTGCTCAAAGAGGGAACCGAGGGCATAACCTGCCAGGGCTCCCAGCGGACCGGCTGTGATGAAACCTAGCACACCACCAATCCATTTACCTGCTGCCATCTTTTAGTTGTTGAAATAGTAGAGGAAAGAAGCGATGCCTGAGAGGGCTGGCTTGCGCTGACCTTCTATTTCGATGTCAAACTTGATGCTGGTCTTGCAGATGCCACGGATGTTCTGGATGTCGTGGAGAGTGGCTACCAGGCGCACGCGTGAACCGGTGATGACTGGCTGACCGAACTTCATCTTGTCCATGCCGTAGTTTACGAGCATCTTGAGGTTGTTTACCTCGATAATCTGCTGCCAGAGGTATGGGAGTACAGAGAGGGTGAGGTAACCGTGAGCGATGGTGCTGTGGTAAGGGCTCTCTACCTTGGCGCGCTCTACGTCTACGTGGATCCACTGTGGGTCGAGTGTAGCGTCTGCGAACTTGTTGATACGGTCCTGGTCAATCTGCAACCAGTCTGATTCTCCTAACTTCTCACCGAGGTGAGATGCAAATTCCTCGTAGGAATTGATTACTAATTTTGCCATTTCTTATTTTTCTCTTTATTATAAATATTATTGTTTCCTATATTCCGTCTTCAGCTTCCAGCTTTCAACTGTTAACTTTTAACTATTAACTTTCAGTTCAGATCAGTCTCTTCTGAAAATATCGCGGGTGTAAACCTTTTCTTCCACATCATCCAGACACTTGTCATACCGGTTGGCGATGATGGCCTGGCTCTGCTGCTTGAAGGCATCCAGGTTGTTTACGATGCGGCTTCCGAAGAAGGTGGTTCCGTCTTTCAGCGTAGGTTCGTAGATGATGACCTGCGCGCCCTTTGCCTTGATGCGCTTCATCACACCCTGTATGCTGCTCTGGCGGAAGTTGTCGCTGTTGCTCTTCATCGTGAGGCGGTATACGCCGATGGTGCAAGGCTTCTCTTCCTCCTCGCTGAAGTTGTTCTGGTTGGCATAATCGTAGTAGCCGGCCATGTTCAGCACGCGGTCGGCGATGAAATCCTTGCGGGTACGGTTGCTCTCTACAATCGCCTGAATCAGGTTCTCAGGCACATCGGCATAGTTGGCGAGCAGCTGCTTGGTATCTTTCGGCAGACAGTAGCCGCCGTATCCGAAGGAAGGGTTGTTGTAGAAGGTGCCGATGCGAGGGTCCAGACCCACTCCGTCGATAATCGCCTTGGTGTCGAGGCCTTTCATTTCGGCGTAGGTATCCAGCTCGTTGAAGTAGCTCACGCGCAGGGCGAGGTAGGTGTTGGCGAAGAGTTTCACCGCCTCTGCCTCGGTAAGTCCCATGAACAGGGTTTCTATGTCTTGCTTGATGGCTCCCTCTTTCAGCAGTTCTGCAAAGGTGCGGGCTGACTGGTCCAGTCGCTCGTCACCGTTTGGTCTGCCCACGATGATGCGGCTCGGGTAGAGGTTGTCGTAGAGTGCCTTGCTCTCGCGCAGGAATTCGGGAGCGAAGATGATGTTCTTGCTGCCCGTCTTCTGGCGGATGCTTTCGGTGTAGCCTACCGGGATGGTGCTCTTGATGACCATGATGGCATCGGGATTCACCTGCATCACCAGGCGGATGACTTCTTCTACGTGCGAGGTGTCGAAGTAGTTTTTCACCGGATCATAGTTGGTTGGTGTGGCAATCACTACGAAGTCGGCATCCTTATAGGCTTCTTCTCCATCGGTTGTGGCTTTGAGGTTGAGTTCCTTTTCTGCCAGATACTTCTCTATGTATTCGTCCTGGATAGGCGAGCGGCGTGAGTTGATGAGCTCCACCTTTTCGGGAATCACGTCTACTGCCACCACCTCATGATGCTGGCTCAGCAGGGTAGCGATGCTCAGGCCTACATATCCTGTTCCGGCTACGGCTATTTTTATCTTTTTATTCTCCATTTCTTTCTGTTCTTTTAGGCAGTCTATACCTTAATATATATATATTAGTTGCAAAGATAATGCAAACGAGAGCAATGAAAGCTTGCTTTCAAATTGCCGAGTGCAGCTTATCTTATGCAAAGATAGTATAAAAGGAGGAGACTACAAAATGAAAATGGGTTTTTTATTAAAAAATAACGCGAGAAGGGGGATGGGAGAGGAAGGAGTGCTCAAAAAGGGGGAGGAAAAGGAGTACTCAAAAAGGGAGAGGAAAAGGAGGCAGAAAAAGGCCTCCAAAATTCGCGAATTCTAAAACAGATGGCCGGTTGGGCGGAAATTCGCAAATTTTGAAGGCTGGGGAAACTCTGTTTAAAAACTTCCGGACTGGCCCCGATGCTCTCATAATGTCAATAAATCGGAATAATCGGGAATGGTCTCTAAAAATACATATTTTTTACTTTCATAATCCATCTTGCAGATGTAATGCTCCAGCCCGTTGCTCACCACCAGAAAGTCGACATGGAGCAGGAGATTGTAGACCGAAATCTGGTCGAACACTTTCTGTGTGATGGGAATATGGGGTGCTTTGTACTCGATAATCATGCGGGGCTGTAGCTCACGGGAGTAGAGCACACTGTCGGCGCGCAGCACCTTGTCGCCACATTTCAGCTGGATTTCGTTGGCGAGCAGCGAGGCAGGATACCCCTTGTGCTCGATGAGAAAATGAACGAAATGCTGGCGCACCCACTCTTCGGGAGTGAGCGTGATGAACTTCCGGCGCAGCACATCCAGTATCTGGGGATGCTGTTTTGAGCCCGAAACCTTGATGTCGAAAGATGGCAAATTTAAGCGAATCATTTTTTCTATACCTTATTATATATATGATGATGTTTCTTCCCCCGTCTTATGATAGGGTTTCTTTTGGTCTTTTAACCATATCTCTTTTTTAAAAACTACCTATTTTATATAGGCAGTTCAATTTATTTTTTGTAACTTTGCAGTCGAAGTGCAGCAGAAAACTGCACCTCAGAAAACTGCGAACCAGGAGGCGGAGCAAATGCTTGTCCGCACCTCCGAGTTTGCTGGGTGCAAAGTTACAAAAAATAATCCAATGGTAGAAAAGAAAAATGCAATAAGTTACGAGTCTATCATGAAAGATCTGAAGGCTCGAAAGTATTCGCCCGTCTATGTTCTGATGGGCGAGGAACCTTTTTATATAGATAAGATCTGCGACTACATTTCTGAAAATGTGCTCCAGCCCGAGGAGCGTGACTTCAATCAGACGGTGGTTTTCGGAGCTGATGTTACGGGTGCGCAAGTGGCAGATTTGTGCAAGGGCTACCCGATGATGGCGGAGTATAGAGTGGTGGTTGTGAAAGAGGCTCAGAATTTGCGGAATTTGGAAGCGCTCGAGAAGTACCTCGAAAATCCGGTAAAAACAACCATCCTTGTTTTCTGTCATAAAAACGGCAAGCTCGACAGTCGTAAAAAGTTTTCTGCCCTCGCTGCCAAGGCGGGTGTGGTTTTTGAGAGCAAGAAACTCTACGACCGAAATCTGCCGGGCTTCATCGAGACATATCTCAAGACCCGCAAGGCAACCATAGAACCCAAGGCTACTCAGATGGTGGCTGATCATGTGGGAGCAGATTTGCACCGACTCACTTCCGAGCTCGACAAACTGCTCATTTCTCTTCCAGAGAATGACCGGCGTGTTACTCCGGAGATTGTGGAGCGAGAAATAGGGGTGAGCAAAGACTTCAATGCCTTCGAACTGAGAAGTGCCATCATCAGCCGCGATGTGTTCAAGGCAAATCAGATAATAAATTATTTTGACAGCAATCCGAAGAGCGGTTCTCTCTTCACGCTTCTCCCGATGCTCTTTACTTATTTCCAAAACCTGATGATTGCTTATTATGCACCCAACAGGCAGAACGAAAATGAGCTCGCAAAATTCCTGGATTTGCGCGGAGCTTGGGCGGCGCGCGAATATATTACAGGAATGAGGAACTATACGGGCGTGAAAGTGATGGCGATTATTGAGAAGTTTAAGGAGGTGGATGCGAAGATAAAGGGACTGGATAATCCATCCACTCCGGTGGGTGAACTGATGAAAGAACTCATCTTTTTTATCCTTCACTGATGCTGAAGAGCGTGGTGGGGGAGAGTAGGCGAGCTCCTGCTGAGAGTTTTCTCTCGGCAGGAGCTCGTTTTCGTTTTCGGCCTTCTTTGCCGCCTGTTTCCAGAAAGCAGCCAACTAGCGTTTAGCATTATAAATTTGCCCCAAATAGGTGATTTTCGGCTCTTTTTGGGGCGCTTACCTGGGCTCATTTTGGGCGATTTTTGGGCAAAAATGGGGGATTTAAGTGATTTTTTGAGCTAGATGCCCATTTTTCTGCTTCGCCTGAAAATAGACTTAACTTTGTTGGTTATCAGTAACTTAGCTAAATTAACCCTCTTCATTATTCGCGAATTTGCCCGTTTCCTTGCCGATGGGCTGGAATACGCTAGAAATGGAAAAATTAGCCATTTCCTGTTGTCTGAAATCGGTCGTTTGCATTTGTTAAGGTTTACGTTTCCTAAGTTTATGTTTTTAAATTCATAAATCAGAACGTGTGATTTTGGTTTATAAACATAAATACAAGAAAACTAAATACACGAATTTATGTTTTATATTTATAAAAATAAAGGTAAAACAGGGTGTTTATGGTTATGAATGAATAAATATTCATGCTATATTTTAAATTTGTAAGTAGCGGAAACTCAGTTAGTTATGTATTTTTGGTTGTTTTATAAACCATAAACTTTTACATAGGTGTGGGGGAAATATTGCATAAATCGCTCTATATGCCTTTATTTAGGCAGTTTATGGTATGAATAACCAGTGATTTAGCCTAAATCTATAAAGAAAAGGTTCGTCATATATTTTGATTGATAGGTTTATATTTATAAAGTTAAACCTAAAAACCGGATGGTGAAGTGAGTGCGATTTAAATTTATAAATAGAAATCTAAAGTTTAAAAATCTAAATTTATTCAGAAATGTTTGGTTATTCTAAATTTTTGCTTTATCTTTGTAAAATCAACCGAAAAAGGGCCCAAAAGTGGCTTGTTCGGAAATAAAACATCGTATCAGTAGAAAAATGAACGCTAAAAATTTTAGAGCATGAAAGATAGAATCAGACAGCTGATGGAGGACCAACACCTCACTCAGCAAAACTTCGCTCAGATGATCGGAATCTCGACCGCTACGCTGAGCAATATTTTCAACGGGAAGACCAATCCATCGCTCAGCATTGTGGATGGCATCCATAAGAGTTTTCCTCAGGTAAACGTTTATTGGGTACTCTACGGTACTCCTCCTATGTATCAGAACCAGGCTTCCCAGGGTGGCAGCGAAGAGGGTGCTGCAGACATGTATCAGGGCGTTACGGATGGAGCAGCCGGTGGTGCTGAGGGGATGAAGCAGGGCAGTCAGCCTTCTGGAGCCGCCTCTGCCGAGCCTATGCTCGATTTTGGAGCCGAAGGAGCCGCAGCCTCCCCTACTTCTCCCTCGCTCTTTGACCAGCCTCAAATGCAGGGTGTAAATCGTACACCTAAAAATATCGCCCAAGCGGCGGTAAAATATGTAGACAAACCGCAAAGAAAGATTACCGAAATCCGTATTTTCTACGATGATCAGACCTGGGAAACCTTCGTTCCTAAGAAATAAAGTAGGGATTGGAGAACCCTAAAACAAACACATAGGAGCGGCGATAGAGAAAAAATATCTCTTTTCTTTTCGTAAATTCGGATTTTTGATGTACCTTTGCATCGTAGAAACGTAGGTGGGCGTAACCGGAAGCTACGCGTACCTATTATAATATACGTACATTATATAATAAGCATTTTAAAAATTAGCAATAAGATGAAAAAATATGTTCTCGACCTCAAGGTGGTTTCTGTAGAGGCGCTTAGCGATAAGCATGTTTTGATTAAGCTTACCGATGAGAAACCTTTGCCTGAAATCTTGCCTGGCCAATTCGTAGAAGTAAGAGTAGACCATTCGCCTACTACCATGCTTCGCCGTCCTATCTCCATCAATTTCGTGGATCGTGAAAATAATCAGCTCTGGCTGCTTGTAGCAATGGTGGGCGACGGTACCCGTCAGCTCGGACAGCTCAAGGAGGGCGATGTGCTCAACTGTATGCTGCCTCTCGGCAACGGCTTCACCATGCCTACCGAGAAGAGCCAGAAATATCTGCTCGTAGGTGGTGGCGTAGGTGTGGCTCCGCTCCTCTATTTCGGAAAACTCATCAAGGATTTCGGGGCTGATGTTACTTTCCTTCTGGGTGCACGCAAGGCTACGGATCTGCTCGAACTGGATGAGTTTGCCAAGATCGGAAAGGTATGCATCACTACCGAGGATGGTTCGGCTGGCGAGGTAGGTTTCGTTACCAACCACTCTGTTCTGGAGAACGAGAAGTTTGATATGATTTCTACCTGCGGACCTAAGCCGATGATGGTGAGCGTGGCTCGCTTTGCCAAGAAGGCTGGCGTGGAGTGTGAGGTTTCTCTCGAGAACAAGATGGCGTGCGGCGTGGGCGCTTGCCTCTGCTGCGTAGAGAAAACTACCGAGGGTAACCAGTGCGTCTGCAAGGATGGACCTGTCATCAACATCAAGAAACTTACTTGGGAAATCTAATTGAGTGAAGAACGAAGAACGAAGAGTGAAGAATTCGTTTGGAAACGAAGAACGAAGAGTGAAGAACGAAGAATTCTCTTGTCTTTGTTTGTAAAACATTTTTAAGTAAAAACAGAAGATTATGGCTGATTTAAGTGTAAAGATAAAGGATTTGGAGTTGAAGAACCCTGTGATGACTGCATCGGGTACTTTCGGCTACGGATTGGAATTTGCCGATTTCGTTCCTCTGGAGGAGATTGGCGGTATTATCGTGAAGGGCACTACCCTGGAACCGCGCGAGGGAAACGACTATCCGCGTATGGCTGAAACGCCTCAGGGCATGCTCAACTGCGTAGGTTTGCAGAACAAGGGTGTGGAGTATTTCTGCTCTCACATTTATCCTCAGATCAAGGACATTGATACCAATATGATTGTCAACGTGAGCGGACATTCGCCTGAGAGTTATGCTGAGTGTGCGGCGCGCATCAACGAGCTGGATAAGATTCCTGCCATAGAGCTGAACATCTCCTGTCCTAACGTGAAGGATGGCGGCATGGCTTTCGGTGTAACCTGCGAGGGTGCAGCCAGCGTGGTGAAGGCGGTGAGAAAGGTTTATAAGAAGACCCTCATCGTGAAGCTTTCGCCTAATGTTACCAGCATTGCCGACATCGCCCGTGCCGTGGAGGCTGAGGGTGCCGATTCTGTTTCGCTCATCAACACGCTGATGGGTATGGCGGTGGACATTGAGAAGCGCCAGCCTCTCTTGAGCATCCGCACGGGTGGTTTGAGTGGTCCTTGCGTTAAGCCTGTTGCCCTGCGCATGGTTTGGGATGTGGCTCATGCCGTAAACATTCCGGTTGTTGGTCTGGGCGGCATTTCTTCTGCCAAGGATGCCATTGAGTTCCTGATGTGCGGTGCTACGGCCATTGAGATTGGTACAGCCAACTTCATTGATCCTGCGGTTACGAAGAAGGTGAAGGATGGAATCAACGAGTGGCTTGATGCTCACGGATGCAAGAGTGTGACTGAGATTATCGGGGCCATCAAGTAAATGACACCTTATTATAATAAGGAGTGGCTCATACCTTGACACCCTGTTTTAGGGTGTCAAGTGGGTTAACTCCATGATATACAATAGAATAACTTTTCGTAAAAATATAAGGTTATGGATTTGAACCAGATAAACCCTGTTCTGTTGCTTGCTACGCTGACGCAGCAGATTGTAGAGCAGGAGAAAGAATTGGCAGAACAGAAGGATTCTGCGGAACACTCGTCTGTAAAAGCCTCTCTGAGCGCGAATCTCCTGAAGCGCGGCAATCTGCTGATGCAGATGGGCGACAAGGATGGTGCCGGAAAGGACATGAAGCGCTACCTGGAGCTGAACCCGGAGAAAGTAGGGGAGCTGACAGGAGAATTCAAGGCTGAAGGCAGAGAACATTGCAGATAAAGGAAGGGGCTTGCCTCACGGATTCCGGTGTTGCGTCTCTCCCTAGCGCCTAGCTTTTGAGTACATTTTTCTGCATTTTTCCGTATTCTGATGATAAAAATCGGGCGAAAATATGTTTTTTAGCATAAAATATAAGGAAAATGAAGAAAAATATATCAAATTGTTTGGCAATATCAAAGAAAAATGTTACTTTTGCAGTCGAGTTGAGATTTTTGCAAGTCGAAACTCGAAATCTGAGCACTGCCTGCTCCTTATATAATAAAGGAGAAACGGGCTCGGAAAGAACAAAAGTGAGTAACATATAAAATGTAAAGACAATGAAGAAGTTTAACGCATTCTTTTTTAGCTATTACTTTTACTTTGCAAATAATTGTAAAGCGGGAAGTTGCGTGTAAATTTCAACTTAGGATATTAGATTCTTGAAATCATCGAAACGGTCCCGCTCTTATTGAGTAGGACCGTTTTTCGTAACATTAGACAAGATAAAAGAAACATGAAGAGAATAGCAATTCAAGGAGAGCTGGGATCTTTCCACGACATTACCGCCCACCAGTATTTCGAGGGCGAACAGATTGAAATCATCTGTTGTGCTACCTTTGAAGAGGTGTTCGAAAACATCAAGCGCGACCCTACTGTAGTAGGCATCTGCGCCATTGAAAACACCATTGCGGGCAGCCTGCTCCACAATTACGAACTGCTCCGGCAGAGCGGAACCACCGTGGTAGGCGAACACAAGCTCCATATAGAGCACAGCATCTGCTGTCTGCCAGAAGACGACTGGAGCACCCTGCAGGAGGTTCACTCCCATCCGGTAGCCCTCATGCAGTGCGGCAAATTCCTAGCCAACCATCCCGACCTCAAGGCGGTGGAGGCAGAAGATACCGCAGGCTCGGCAGCCTACATCGCCCAGCACAAGGTAAGGGGATGGGCAGCCATCTGCTCTTCTTACGCTGCCCACATGTACGGCATGAAGGTGCTGCAGGAAGACATCCACGACAATCCGCACAACTACACCCGGTTTCTCGTGGTCTGCAATCCCCAGAAGGCAGCCCTGCTCCGTCCCATCGAAAAGGCCAACAAGGCGAGCATCGTCTTCAGTCTGGCTCACGATAAGGGATCGCTCTCCAAGGTGCTCACCATCCTGAGTTTCTACGACATCAATCTCACCAAGATCCAGTCGCTGCCAAACATCGGACATGAGTGGGAATACCTCTTCTACGTAGACCTCACCTTCGACAACCTGACCCGATACCGCCAGAGCATCGACGCCATTACGCCACTCGTGAAGAAAATAAAGGTGTTGGGAGAATATGAGGAGAAAGAATAGTTGATAGTTAACAGTTAATAGTTGAAAATAAGAATTATGATACAACCAGCCAATAGAGTAACGGAAATACAGGAATACTACTTCAGCCGCAAGCTGAAGGAAGTGGCTAAGCTTAATGCCGAGGGCAAAGACATCATCAGTCTGGCCATCGGAAGTCCAGACATGCCGCCTTCTAAGCAGACCATTGACAAGCTCTGCGAGGTAGCCAACAATCCAAACGCACACGGATATCAGCCTACGGTGGGCATACCAGAGTTGCGCAAAGCAATGGCTGGTTTCTATAAGCGCTGGTATGATGTAGACCTCGACTGGGCTACAGAAATCCAGCCCCTCATAGGTAGCAAGGAAGGCATTCTGCACGTAACGCTCGCCTTCTGCAACCCTGGCGACGAGGTGCTCATCCCGAATCCGGGATACCCTACCTATACCGCCATCAACAAGATTCTGGGTACCAAGATTACCTACTACGATCTGAGAGAGGATAACGGATGGCAGCCCGATTTCGACGCCCTGGAGAAGATGGACCTGAGCCACGTAAAACTGATGTGGACCAACTATCCTAACATGCCGACAGGCGGTGTGGCAAAGCGCGAAACCTACGAAAAGCTGGTGGCATTCGCCCAGAAGCACAACATCGTGGTGGTGAACGACAACCCATATTCGCTCATCCTCAACGAGCACCCTATGAGCATTATGCAGGTGCCGGGAGCTAAGGACTGCTGCATCGAGTTCAATTCCCTGAGCAAGAGCCACAACATGCCAGGCTGGCGTGTGGCGATGATTTCGAGCAACAAGACTTTCATCTCATGGATTCTGAAGGTGAAGAGCAACATCGACAACGGAAGCTTCCGAGGCATACAGCTGGCAGCTGCCGAGGCGATGCTTAACAACACGGATGAATGGCACCGCGAGAACAACATCCAGAACTACCGTCGCCGCCGCGACATTGCTGAGGAGATCATGAAGGTGCTCGACTGCCAGTTTGACCCTAACCAGGTAGGCATGTTCCTTTGGGGCAAGATACCTGAGAAATATGCTGATGTAGAAGACCTGACAGAGAAGATTCTGCATGAGGCACGCGTCTTTATCACCCCTGGCTTCATCTTCGGAACCAACGGCAAGCGTTACATCCGTATCAGCCTCTGTGCCAAGGATGAGAAGATGAAAGAGGCCCTGGAGAGAATCAAGAAGGTTTTTGAAAAGTAAAAAAGTAAAAAGTAAAAAATAAAAATATACGACTATGGAATTAGAATTAGAACCATTGAATTTTCCTAGTGATCAGGAACGCCCTTGCGTCATTGCCGGCCCTTGCTCGGCAGAGACAGAAGAGCAGGTTATGACTACCGCTAAGCAGTTGGCTGCCAAAGGTTGCCACATGTTCCGCGCAGGTGTGTGGAAGCCACGCACCAAACCGGGAGGCTTCGAGGGTAACGGCGAGCAGGCCTTGCCTTGGATGAAGCAGGTGAAGGAAGAAACAGGCATGCTGACAGCTACTGAGGTGGCTACCCCAGAGCATGTAGAGCTCGCACTGAAATATGGAATCGACATTCTGTGGGTAGGCGCACGTACATCTGCCAACCCATTCGCCATGCAGGCACTTGCCGATAGTCTTCAGGGCGTAGACGTGCCTGTGCTCGTTAAGAACCCGGTAAACCCAGACCTCGAGCTCTGGATTGGCGCCCTGCAGCGCATCAACCAGGCAGGCATCAAGAAGCTCGGTGCCATCCACCGCGGATTCTCCAGCTTCGACAAGAAGATTTACCGCAACCTTCCTATGTGGCAGATTCCTATCGAGTTGCACCGCCGCATACCACAGTTGCCAATCATCTGCGACCCTAGCCACATCGGCGGCCGACGCGACCTCATCGCTCCTCTCTGCCAGCAGGCAATGGACTTAGGTTTCGACGGCCTCATCGTTGAGAGCCACTGCAGCCCAGACGATGCATGGAGCGATGCCAAGCAGCAGGTTACCCCAGAGGTGCTGGATTACATCCTCAGCCTCCTCGTAGTGCGCGATGAGCATTATTCTACAGAGGGTCTGCACCAGCTGCGCGGTCAGATTGACGAGTGCGACAACCAGCTGATGGATCTCCTGGCTAAGCGTATGCGCGTTTGCCGCGAGATTGGTACTTACAAAAAGGAGCACAACATGACCATCGTTCAGACCAGCCGTTACAACGAGATTCTCGACAAGCGTGGTGCCCAGGCTGCCCTCTGCGGCATGAGCCCTGAGTTTGCCGCTCAGATTTTCGAGCACATCCATGAGGAGAGTGTCCGCCAGCAATTGGAAATTCTGAACCAGAAGTAAAGGATACTGGCGATGAGAATATTGATTATGGGAGCAGGTAAGATGGGAAGTTTCTTCATCGACCTGCTCAGCTTCGACCACGAGGTGGCAGTTTACGAAAAGGATGCCAAGCGCCTGCGCTTCACCTACAACTGTTACCGCTTTACCAAGATTGAGGAGGTGGAGATGTTCCGTCCGGAACTTGTTATCAATGCCGTGACGTTGAAATACACCATTCCGGTGTTCGAGGAGCTGCTGCCGCATCTCTCCAGCGACTGCATCATCAGCGACATCGCATCCGTGAAGACCGGACTGCAGGAGTTTTACGAGAAGAGCGGTTTCCGCTTCGTGAGCACGCACCCTATGTTCGGCCCGACCTTTGCCAATCTGAACCAGCTTTCAGAGGAGAATGCAGTCATCATCAAGGAGGGTGACTACATGGGCAAGATATTCTTCAAGGACCTCTACCAGAAGTTGGGGTTGAGTCTGCATGAGTATACATTTGATGAGCACGACCAGACGGTGGCTTACTCGCTGAGTATTCCTTTCGTGAGCACCTTTGCCTTTGCGGCAGTGATGAAGCACCAGGATGCTCCGGGCACCACCTTCAAGCGCCACATGCAGATAGCCAAGGGCGTGCTCAATGAAGATGATTATCTGCTGCAGGAAATCCTCTTCAACCCATACACATCGGGTCAGGTGGCACAGATCAGAGAGGAGCTTGCTGAGCTCATCGACATCATTGACCACAAGGATGCGAAGCGTATGAAACTCTTCCTCACCAAGATACGTAATCATGTGAAGGAAGATATTGAGATTAAAGAAAAATAAAAATGTTGATTTAATGGGGGAGCCCTTATTATTATGTTCCCCCTCCAGTTGTTGGTGTTTTGCATGTGAATGCAGAACATTTAAGTTGTTTAAAGGCCTTGCATGTGAATGTAGGGTCTTTTTTATATGTTGCCGGAAGCGGAAAAGCTTAATGACCTTAATGACCAATGACCTTAATGACCACCCCCGATTAGTGATTAATGATTAGTGATTAGTGATTAGGCAGGCGTGCGTCCCCGGTAAGGCGCCAGCAGGTGGATAATAAGGAAAAAAAAGGGCAAAATGAAAATATGTAAGGAGATAGGGGCGATTTCTGAAATATTATTTGTACCTTTGCACCCACAAATCAAAGGATAGATTGTAGAATCAATAAACAGATTGTAGAATCAGTAAAAAGAGAGCAGTTCTATTATGAGCGAACAGAAAGAAACAAAGAATGTGAAGAATGCTGCAGAGGCGCAGGCCCCTGAGCAGAATACAACAGAAACAGCAGCTAAGCAGGCGGATGATGCTAAGCAGGCTGATACAACAGAACAGCAGGTGGATGCTGCTGCCTTCCAGGTAGTGAACGAGGGTTTTTCTACCCGTGAGGCCATTGAGGAGGCTAAACGCTGCCTACACTGCAAGATTCCGCAGTGTAAGAAGGGATGCCCGATTGGTAACGACATACCTGATTTCGTACACGAACTCTCTATGGGTAACATGGGTGCGGCGATGAGCATCATCAATGCCAAGAGCAACCTGCCGGCCATCTGCGGCCGTGTGTGCCCTCACGAGAAACAGTGTCAGGGCAGCTGTGTGCTCGGAAAGAAGGGAAAACCGGTACAGATAGGCAAACTCGAGCAGTTTATTGCCGATTTTGATACCAAGATGAACCTCTCGCGCGAGATGTTGCCACAGAAAACACGTGGCCGCGTGGCAGTTATCGGTTCGGGTCCTGCGGGCTTGACCGTAGCCGGCGATCTGGCGCGCCAGGGCTTCAACGTTACCATTTTCGAGGGCCAGGCTGAGCCGGGAGGCGTGTTGATGTACGGTATTCCTGAGTATCGCTTGCCTAAGTCGGTAGTGCGCGATGAGGTGGCTAAGATTGCTGCCCTCGGCGTGCAGTTTATCACCAACTGCATGGTGGGCGAGAACAATATAACCATCGACAGTCTGTTCCGTGCAGGCTACGACGCCATCTTTATGGGCACAGGTACCAGCGTGCCTCAGAACATGGACTCTACACCGGGCTCAAAGCTCCACGGTGTGAGCCAGAGTACATACTTTCTGCATAACGTGAATGCCTATAACGAAGGCGCTTTGCCCCGCGATATGGTTCCGCTGCGCGACGGCGAGAAGGTGGGCGTCATTGGCGGCGGAAACGTGGCCATGGATGCTGCCCGTACCGCTATCCGACTGGGTGCCGACGTTACCGTGCTGTACCGTAAGACCCAGGAAGAGATGCCTGCCATCAAGAGCGAATATGAAGATGCGGTGAAGGAAGGCGTGAAATTTGAGTGGAAAACTACCGTCGAGGCCTTCTTGAAGGGCAAAAACGGCCGTCTGGGAAGCTGTGTGCTGAACACTCCTGAGGGTGAAAGGGTAGAAAAATTCGACAGAATCTATCTCGCCATCGGTTCAAGACCAGCCAACCGTATCGTTTCTACCACAGCCGGAATCGAGGTGGATGAGAAGGGATATGTTAAAGTTGTTGAACGTCCGTTCGGTATGACCACCCGTCGCGGTGTGTTCGCCGGAGGTGATGTGGTACACCGTCCGCAGACTGTAGTTTTGGCGATGAAGGCTGCCAAGGAGGTGGCTCAGGGCATCGCTCAGTATGTAGATGCCATCAAGCTTCTTGAAGAGGCTAAGAGAATCGAGCAACGTGGAATAGTCGAATAATCAAATGAATTCAATAGAATTAAGTGAATTATTTCTGCAGTAACGGAACTGCTTTTACTGGGATTTGTCACTAGGCTCGGCAGAGCTGCTGAGCCTAGTGGTAATATCTGGGAAGCTATGTGTTTTGACTTGGGAAAGTACGTATTTTTTTATAAGTGATTGAGAATGAGATAAGTTTTTATCTCATAAAAAGAAGAGGTTACGAATTAGAAATAAACAGAATGTAGCATCCTGCTGTGATTTGCATAATCATCCAAAGAACTCTTTCGGTTGCAAAGGTACGATATTTAATCGGGGATAAAGAATGTTTTAAGATTTTTTATCCTCGATTTTTTGCTTGGATAAATCTGTTTTCATTAAACCATATTCTTCTCTATTCTTTGCTATTTCCATTTCAATCCATTCAAACTTATGTGGCAATGGTTTCTGTTTTTTGAATGGTCTATTTCGTTTGCATATTCTCATCCTTTCGTGTGTTTTGTATAAAAGTCAGCCGTCGTCGAAGAAAGACAGTCCTCGTACCTCAGACTAACTTCCTCCGACTATGGCACGGCAAGAAAAATCCTTGGCGGTATGCCTTGAAATACTTCAAGACTATACTGCCAAGGACTTTTCTTTGTTTGCCGTGCTGACAACGGCTGATTTTTATAGCCACAACTCGCAGTTCCATTTTTTATCGCACAATCCAAACGACATGGAACAGTGGCACGCCACCCTTTCATGTCTCAGTAGTACGGCATGAGGAAAAGTGTTTCTTTTTGTCGGTTGCAGGCTAACCGATTAAAAGAAACACCATTCCTTGATTTGCCGTACAATTTTGTTTTGCATGTTCCAACATATACAATTTCCATTTTTCCAAAACATTTGCAAGACGAAGTTGTATCCATTTCTCAGAAATAAGTATGCGATAATCGTGTAACCCAAAAACTTCACAGAAATTTATCATTTCATTGCCGCTCTGATTTTCTTTCCTCCACATGGTCTTTCCTATGGCATCAATCGTTATCGTGCAGGTGCAAAGGTATGGCAGCGGGCTTTGGAAATAAAAGGTCGAGCCTTCGGTTTTCGAAAAAATCTCCACACCGTTGGGTAGTATTTTTCCGAAAAATTCTGCCAAAATCTTCAGAATAGCTTAAAATGAGCGATTTATGAGTGTTCCTCCTCAATAGAGGTAATGACTTGGCAATAGTTTTAACTTCTACATTCTACATAAGTTTGCCTTGCTTGCCAAACAACTCTTTTCGGATGCAAAGTTAAACCTAAAATCTGAAAAACGAC
>NZ_JANDWX010000038.1:0-29338 GCF_024330485.1 Segatella copri
TGGATGAGATTGTCTACTTTTGCAAATGAAAAGGAACGAAATTTGATAGATATGTGTACTTTTAAAAATATAAATAATTAATAATCATTTTTTGTGTCCACTTTGGGGAACTGCTACAAAATCAGTATCTTTGCAGCAATATTCCCTCACAAAAGTGTTGGTAATAAGGCATTATTCCCTCACAAAAATGTACAGACACAAATATTATTCCCTCACAAAAGTGTAGTAAACATGAAAAGATTCATATACAACTATCTGAAAGACTGGAAATTATCCAGTAACAGGAAGCCACTCATCATGTATGGAGCAAGACAAGTTGGCAAGACCTATATCATCAAAGAGTTTGGCGACAACGAATTTGAGAATATGGTTTACATCAACTGTTACAAAAACAAAAGCATTGCTCAACTTTTTCAAGGTGACGCAAATGCAGAAAGACTTTCCATCGGCCTTGCTGCTTATGCACACCAAGACATCACTCCTGGCAAGACCCTTGTATTTCTCGATGAGATACAAGAGATTCCACCTGTTTTGTCCTCGCTGAAATATTTCTGTGAAGACAAGCCAGAATTGCATATCATCGTAGCAGGATCATTGCTCGGTGTCATGAACATGAAAGGAGAATCCTTCCCTGTCGGTAAAGTTGACATCATGCACCTCTACCCCATGACTTATGAGGAATTTCTACTTGCCAATGGAGAGAAACAACTTTTGGATTTATTGCAAAGCGGAGATAAGGAACTTATCAACAGCCTCGCCCCAAAATTCATAGAATACCTTCGACGATACTACTTTGTTGGAGGTATGCCCGAAGCAGTATTGGAATTTACACAAAATCACAACCCAATGCAAGTAAGGCAAATTCAACAAAACATCTTGAATGCATACGAGGCAGATATCAGCAAACACACCGAAGAACAGACACAAAGAGTAAGAATGGTATGGCAATCAATCCCAGCCCAACTGGCTCGCGAGAATAAGAAGTTCATCTATGGTGCAATAAGAAAAGGAGCTAGGGCTAAAGATTTCGAGATTGCAATACAATGGCTCACTGACGCAGGACTCGTCCATAAGGTAGAAAGAACAAGAGATGCCAAATCTCCATTAAAATTCTATGCAGACATGGATGCTTTCAAATTATATGTGCTTGATGTAGGTTTGTTGGGAGCACTCACAATGGCACAACCTGACCAGATTCTCATTGGCAACAACGTGTTTAGCGAATACAAGGGGGCGTTTACTGAGAATTTCGTGCTTCAACAGCTGAAATCTCTTCCTTACTTACCCATATATTATTACAGTAAGCCAAGCTCTACCCAAGAAATCGATTTCATAGTACAAGCCGGCAGCGAAATCTTACCAATAGAAGTAAAGGCTGAGGAGAATGTAAAGGCAAAATCACTAGCAGCATTTATCACTCACGATTTTGCCTCCTATCATCTCAAAGGTATCCGTTTCTCCATGCGAGGTTTCCAAGACCAAAAATGGATGGAAAATGTACCACTATTCGCAGCTAGAGAATTTGTTAAACACAAGGTAGAGAAGAGTTTCATCATCAAATAAGCCATAGAAGCATGAGGAAGAAACTGAATAAGAAACTTTGCATGGATGACATCTATGAGATTTGTATTCTTACCCATGGTAATAACCGTAAAAAAGCTCATCTTTATCAACTAACATTTGATGAGGACGAGCGAATATCCACAAATGCCCTGTGGGTATTCACTCATTTCGACATGCAGAACAACGAGTGGCTCTATGCCAAGCACGATGACTTAATAGACCGAGTTCTCGCAGAGAAGAATGAGACCAAGCGCCGCCTGATGCTTCAACTCCTTCTCCGTCAGCCTTTCGAGGAAGAATCACTCCGCTCCGATTTCATCGATTTCTGCATCGCCAAGATTACTGCCTGTTCCCAACCCTACGCCATCCGCTGCTACTGCATGAAGCTCGCCTACGAGCAGATGAAGTACTATCCCGAACTCCTCGAAGAGTTAAGAATGGCTCTGGATATGCTGGAGCAAGAGGTTCTCTCTCCAGGATTGCAGTCGGCAAAAAGGCAAATTATGAAGAAAATCAAGCGAAGCCTTGGAAAATTCGGGAAATAGTCGTAACTTTGCAAACGTAATATTCTAACAATATAATACATAAATGGATGGAGATACAACTGAACGATTATCACAAGAAAGTCAATGCCCAAATGCAAAAAAGCATGGCTTATTGGCGAGAGCATCCGCTTTCGCTGGAGGAGTGCTTAGCTCAATTCAAGCGCTTGCGGGAACAACGAAATGTTCGCCAAACACTCCTGGTATTTCCGCAAAGCCCTGGTTCGTGCCAACTATCGCAACATTCAGAAAGGCATTGATTACTCTCCTATCTACCTGGTTCGTTTCTTCAGGAACTTACTCCTAAAAGATGGTTGGGTTCTCAAGAACAGATACTTGCATATTCGGCCGACTGATGATTGGAAAGAGCAGCCAAGAATAGGTACCCCACAAGTTCAGTCAACATGTGGAGACTCTTATTCTATCCTTTAACGATGAATATATGACATCTGCGGAAATTATGGGTGCAATCGGACTAAAGGACAGAAAAAGTTTTAGTGAACTATATTTAAACGCTGCCCTCTCAGAAAAAGCTATTGAAAGGAAATATCCAAACACCCCAAGACATCCACGCCAGCAATATCGGATGACAGAGCTGGCAAAGACTTGGAAAGAATGGTATGAGAAAAAGAATAAATAACATCATAATAAAAATAGAAAACAAAAACAAGTAATGAAGAAAAAAGCAACGGTCCTTATCGCCTCTATCATGGCGTTCTGCGGAATCAATACCGCTCACGCTGACGAGGGAATGTGGACGATTTACAACTTGCCTAACGCTGTGTATGAGATGATGCAGCGCGAAGGCTTCAGTATGACTTACGACCAGCTCTACAACGGCGAGAACGCCTTGAAGAATGCTGTGGTTAACTTCTCTGGCTATTGCTCAGGCGTAGTCGTTTCTCCAGACGGTTTGGTATTTACCAACCACCATTGCGGTTTCGAGGCTATCAGAAGCCACTCTACCGTGGAGCACGACTATATGCTCAACGGTTTCTTTGCTAAATCTTACGCAGAGGAATTGCCTAACGAGAATATGTTCGTCAGCTTTATGGTTGAACAGAAGGATGTAACCGATAAGGTGATGAGCCTCGGATACGAGAAACTCGACAACAAGAAGCGCGATGAACTCATCGATTCTCTGGAGAACGAGATGACTAAAGAGGCGAAGAAGAACGATTCTACCCTCCATATCACCGTTCAGCCTTTCTACGAGGGCAACAAATGGTACGCTACTACTTATCGCGACTTCACCGACCTGCGTCTGGTTTTCACCGTACCAAAGTCTATGGGTAAGTTTGGTGGCGATACAGACAACTGGATGTGGCCTCGCCAGACCTGCGACTTCTCTGTATTCCGTATCTATGCCGACCCTAAGACCAACGGTCCTGCTGCCTACAGCAAGGACAATGTGCCTTACAAGCCAAAGCGTTGGGCTCAGGTTTCTCTCCAGGGCTATAAGGATGGCGACTATGCGATGACCATGGGTTACCCAGGCAGCACAGAGCGTTATCTTTCAAGCTACGGAATCCAGACTATGCGCGATGCTGAGAATGCTCCTCGTGCCCAGGTTCGTGGCGTAAAGCAGGAGGTGATGCAGAAGCACATGCGTGCCGACGAGGCAGTACGCATCAAGTATGACAGCAAGTACGCCCAGAGCTCCAACTATTGGAAGAATGCCATCGGTATGAACAAGTGTATCGACTCTATCGGCATCGTGAATCTGAAGCGTGAGTACGAAACCCGTCTCCGTGCTTGGCAGGACACAGCCAAGGCAGCCAACGACCTCGCCCACAAGGTAGATTTCGACAAGCTCGCCAAGCTCTACAAGGAGAGCGCAGACGTGAAATACGCCTGGACCAACTTTGCTGAATCTTTCACAAGAAGAAGCAACATCGAGTTCTCTACCCGTGCCATCAAGCTCCAGACCAACATGGAGGTGAAGGGCCCTGAGAAGAACAAGAAGAAGCAGTATCATGAGTTTGAAGATAACTCTGCAGAATGGGATATGGCGCTCGATAAGGAAGTGCTCGCTACCCTCTTGAAGAACTACAAGGAGCACGTAGATGCAAAATGGTTGCCAAAGTTCTACAAGACCATCGACGCTGAGTTTGGCGGCAACTACGCCAAGTATGTGGATTATCTCTGGGAGAAGTCGCTCATCATGAAGAAGGGCGCCAAGCTCTATTTCAACAAGAAGGGATATGAGAAGGATCCAGGCGTAAGCTTCGGTATGGATCTGAACGATGTATATGGTGATTTCGCTGCTCAGATGGGCAGCATCAACGACAGCATCGCCGAGCAGGAGAAGTATCTCTGTGCTGCCAAGCTCCGTATGGAGGAAGACATGCCTCACTACAGCGACGCAAACTTCACCATGCGATTGAGCTACGGTCAGGTAGGCGGTTTCGACCTCGGTGGCAAGCCATCTGGTTATTACACCACAGCCGAGAGCATCGTTGAGAAGATGAAGAAGGGCGACAAGGTCATCGATTACTACGCTGAGCCTATCATGCACGAGCTTCTCTCTGAGAAGGATTTCGGCAAGTATCAGGATAAGGCGACTGGCAAGATGCAGCTCTGCTTCCTCACCAACAACGATATTACCGGTGGTAATTCTGGTAGCCCTATGTTCAACGGCAAGGGCGAGTTGATTGGTCTTGCCTTCGATGGCAACTGGGACAGCCTCAGCTCAGACATCAACTTCGACAAGCGCCTGGCTCGCTGCATTGGTGTGGATATTCGCTATGTGCTCTACCTGATGGATAAGTGGGGACACGCAGACCGCCTCTTGAAGGAGATCAATGCAAAGTAATTCCTATCTCTAAATCAATAGAGATGATATAAAGGTTTATCCTGGGATAAAGATTAATCTCAGGATAATATAAAAAGAGCGGAAAATCAGCTGTTAACTGTTAACCTGTTAACTCCTGGCTTTCCGCTCTTACTTTTTCTTATAGGTTCGCAACTAATATTGCGAGATATTATTCAGTTCTTTCAAACTAACTTTTCTAGGCTCTTCCTTCAATGTCTTCAGCAAATCAGAGGCTGTCATCTCCACCTGAGGATTGAAATCCACAGAGCGCATGTAATCAATTACACTCTGATAGAAAGCCTTGCCTTCCGGATATTTGGCAGCCTTCTCCAAATCGCTCATGCAGACGAGAAGCTTTCCTGCTCCCACCTTCCATTCCATCACCAAGCCAAGTTTATGGTTCCGCTCAATATTATCTATCACCTGAACAATCAGGCGATAATCCTTGGCGAAGTTGTCAAGCACCAGCGGATGCGATTCCTTGATAACCGGGAACCATTGCCAGTTGGTGTGCATCTCCGTAGGGAAACCCTTGAATATCGGATGTTCCGGATTCGTAAGAATGCCTAGAGCTCCTGGAGAAACCTTCTTCTTGTTGTTCTCGCAGATGGTCTTGAACATGCGATAATTCCAGTAATCGGTCTGGAAGAGTCCGCCAACAGTATAAGGAGTAGCATTATCTGCCTGCGAAAGCGTATCATCGGCAGCCACAAAATGGCTGGAAGCCGTAGGCATCCAAAGCACCTTTCCGCCCTTTTCCAAGACTTTCACCACTTCCTCATTCAAATCCTTGGCTATGATGACGCCCTTCTTTTCCATCGCCTTCTTCGGATAAACCCAAAGTTCGTAGGAGTTTCTCGCCTCTGTTCCTTCAATGTTTAATGTAAGAAGCAGCTTGGTAGGTTTCTGCACGTGGAAAACACCATTCAGTTCACCCACATCCACCAAACCTTCATCGTATGAAAAGATGTTCAATACTCCCTCATCCTCAGCCAGATGCCATTTCAGTTTCTTGCCCTTCAGCGAAGAACCGCCATAATTGGCTACCTTTACCTTAGCCTGAATCTTCTCGCCATCCTCAAAGCAGAACTTCTTCATTTCCAGCAGAGGAACCACAGGCGAGCACCACTGGCGCCATTCCTCGGGCGTAGTGATTCCCTTGCTCTCCATGAAAGCATCGAGGATGCCTACGAAAGCACTTCCCTGACCGGGATAATCCTGAATATCGAGCAGTTGGAAGCCCGCCATATTCTTGGTGCGAAGATCCATTTCTATATCGGCTTTATAGAGTTTCACGCTCCATAAGCCCGAAGCCTTGTGGAAATCATCTGCCTGCGAGAGCATTCCGGCTGCAGCCAGACGACGGCGGAAGACTTCAAAGTTATAAGGATGAAGCACTCCGGTGTATTTCTTCATTTCCCGATAATCAGGATAGGTCTGAAACTGTCCTGTTTCGTGAGAGATGATTGGGATTCCTGCCTTATCGCAAGCCTCATCAAAATTCATCGTAGAATTAGGATGGAAATGATTGATCATTCCTCCATCGTAGGCATCGGCAAACGAGAAAGAACCACGGGTATGAGTATTGTATTTGCCCCATCCCTCGCCTCCGATGCGGCAAGTGGTGAAGTAATCCATTCCTTCTTTTATTCCTTGATAACCGAGATAGTAATTGCTTCCGAAGGTATAGTATTTATCTGGCGCAATCTTGCGGAAATCATCCACAAACTCCTTCATCTTGTCGATGTCGCCCCAGAGTTCATTACCCAGCGCCATCATTCTGAAAGATGGATGATGACCATACTCCCGCAGAATATTCACTCCCTCCTGATGCAGAAAGGTCATGAGTTTCTCATCCTTCTTGTCAAAAGAACCCCAGAAAGGAAGTTCCGGCTGGAGATAGATTCCCAGGCTGTCCGCTGCCACGAAAGCCGCCTCCGGTGGGCACCAGGAATGAAAGCGCACATGATTGATTCCATACTCCTTGCAGATTCCGAGATACTTCATCCAGCCTTCCACGCTCATTTCCACATGTCCCGTCAGCGGCCATACAGCCGCATCGTGCTTGCCACGGAGGAATATCCTATGACCATTGGCGTAGAAGTGGGCGCCCTTGATATGAAAATCCTTGGCGAAATCAGGCATCTGAAGGGCGGAAGGAGAAGCTACAGAACGGCTAGGGATTGCTCCTGTTAGAGTTTCTGCAGATTTGCTCTCTACAGAGCTGGCTAGCTGGAGTTCTATCCTTCCGATAATTCCATTCCAGTTGGTCTGCGTATCTTCCGTGTAAGCATGGCTGGAACCGTAAACCTGCTCAGGCACACCTCTTCCATTATCCACCACGATTTCCAGAAAATGCTTGCCCGGCTTCACCTTCTTTGGCAGAAGATAGCGCTGGGGAGTAGAGATGAAGTTGCAGGAATCCACCAGTTCTCCATCCACATACACCCATGTCGGTCGGGTACGCTCCAGGAAGAGTTCTACTGGCTTCT
The DNA here is from genome assembly GCF_024330485.1 of Segatella copri. Lineage (GTDB taxonomy): Bacteria > Bacteroidota > Bacteroidia > Bacteroidales > Bacteroidaceae > Prevotella > Prevotella copri_L. The sequence continues at coordinate 7,413 of NZ_JANDWX010000038.1, forward strand.
TCTTCCAGTCCTTCGGGATATTGATGGTTCTGGAATATCTTGCAGCTCCTTTATAGGCATAGAGTCTCGTAAGATGCGTTGTTTCCATCGTATCTTTCGGAGCGAATCCCAGACGGTTCGTATCGATGGTACCGGGAAGAATGGCACGCTTCACCTCACCCTGCGAGGCACGCTTACTCTTGGCAAAAGCACTACCGCTCTTTCCCAACTCCACATTCCATTCACCAGCGAGCGAAATGCTCTGTGCTTGCAAGCCCAAACTTACCAGTCCCAGACAAGCGATAAGAATAGTTTTCTTCATTAACTTATAATTGTCTAATAGTTCATACCAAAAGCCCAGAGAGGAATAACATTGCCCATGCCTGTCTCTATATCATCCTTCACAACATATCCTTCTTTAGCCTCAGAAATCTGCTTCTGACCTTTCTTTTTACCACCGATTTCAAATGTCTTGTCTTCTATCTGAAAATCAGAAATTGGAGAATTGAAGACAGCATGATTCACACGCATCTGATTAAAAAAGAAAGTCTCTCGCTGATTGCCAATATCAGGCACCGAAGAAGAGAGAGCAAAGGAGAGGTTGGTATTATCAAGATACACCTTTTCTACCTTACCCAAACCACGCACTCCTCCTGTGGACTCGTGAAGTTGGGCTATCAAACCTGCACGCTCCATAAGTTCGAAGTAATCGGGCAGGTTATTGCGATCTACCTTGATAGTTGTAGCAATGGTACTCATGTTTGGCTTGAAAGGCACACTATCAGCTATTACCTGCATCAGTTCCTTCAATTTTCTGGACACCATCACCGTATAATTGGCATATTGTGGAATATCCGTCTCCAAAGTCATACTCACCACTTGATTCAGTCGCATCCTATAGCCCTCATCCTTAGAAAAAGGATAGTAGCCCTTGCGCAAATATTCATTAAACAATGCCAACGGATGCTCAATCTCCTCAGGCAACACAACTTCATTGTTTACGATTTGTTCCAATGTAGAGACAGGAATGTCTATGCCCTTTTCCATACCGATGTATTCACGAAAAGACAAACCTTGCATCGTAAAGACCAATACCCGGCGACTTAAATCTGCTGTACCTTTATAAATATCAAGCACAGAAGAACCGGTAAATACCACTTGCAAGGTTGGCAGATTATCGTATATCATTTTAAGTTCTGTAGCCCATCCCTTATATTTATGTATTTCATCGATAAAAAGATGCTTGCCGCCAAGTTGGCTAAACTTCATTGCAGTTTCAAAGAGAGTATGATTAGCGAAATAGATGGATTCTGCACTCACGTAGAGTGTGTCTTTCATCTGAAGATTCAATTTGATATACTGCAAAAGAAGTGTTGTCTTGCCGACTCCACGAGGTCCAACAAGAGCCGTCATCCGATTCGACCAAGGAATCTGATGATACATATATCGTAGGTATCGAGTATCGGTACGCTTGATAAGATTGTCAGAAAGTTGCTTCAATAATTCCATATTTCTTGCCTTATTTGATGTTTACGGCTGCAAATATACAAAAATTGCGGTAAAAACACCGCAATTTACCAAAGAAATTGCTATGTTTTTACCGCAAAATATAAATTACGAAGAAAAAGGCACAATAAATGCAAGTACAATTATTTTTATGACTACCCATGTTATTTGGCTAAATGGTGTCTTGCCGGCATTCCATAAACAGAAACTCCCAATGTTACAGGGAAATTCTTTTTTCTATCTGTACACAGATTTCTCACACATCCCTTCTTAAAATAAGCTGGGAAATGTATTTCACCATTTCCACTACTTGCCATAACAGCTACACCAATATAATATTTATGATTATGTTTCAGTTTTAAAGGTTCTTCTACCAATGCAAAAAAATCTTTTTTATCGGAGATTTTAGACACTTGTATGTAGATTGGTCGATGCTGAATCGGGACAAATTGCGTGCCTATAATTTCATAGACAATTAAACGAATTGTACAATATGCAAAAGAGCATTTCTGCACACGCAACTTGACATTTTTCACAAACCAATCTTTGTTTACTGAAAACAATGGTCCTGTTTCGTATTGAGTATTTTGAACATTATGAAAAGCTACATCACCAGGTGCGCGCACACCCCTATCAACAATACTTTTCTGCTTTTTTCCAGATACAATTGTTATATCACACAAGTTACTAATCTTTTCCTTTAGTGTAATGTTTAATTCATTATTCTTACTATAAACACCAAAAGGAATTCTACACATTTGATAACTGATGTGACTAATAACTATTTCTTTTTTCATACCATCAGGTACCACTAATGAAAAGTTTCCATCCTTATCAGACACGGCATAAATACTATCCGCATGTATACTTGCAAACTCTACATTCCGACCAGATTCATCCACAATATGGCCTTTAATGGTTCTGTTTGCAGCAACACATGCTAAAGCCATCTGTTCACAAACAATTAGAATAAATAAAAATCTCTTCATGTTCCAAGTTTTAAAGAGTGGGCAAAACCTTGCCCACTCATCTAGTTCTACATTTAAATTAAATTGGGATGTTCCAAGCAAGAAGCGTCACATCTTGGTTTTTGTCAAACTCTTGTGCAGAAACCATCTCAACAAGTTCCTCACGACTTGACAACTCTTCTAAATCCAAAGAGTCTACAAACTTTTTCATTTTGTCCATAATTATTTTATTTAATGTTCTACTTTTACAGAATCAGCCTCTAATGCGACATTTCCTACCATTTTATCAAATTGGTACATTTTATACAACTTACCATTATGGAAATCCAACTTTGTCGTAACAATAAAAGGACAATTCTTAACTCTTACTGCTTCTTTGTAATACAAATGTTCTTTTAATACAGAATCCGTATCAATAGAAATATCCATCGAGAAAGGATTTCCATATCGTTCTATTACTGTCTGTTTGTCTAGGTTCAAAGTCAACTGTCCATCAGCAAAATGCGAACTTGTAGGAATCACTGTACAAGAAGCCAACAAATTAAATGCTACAAAACAGTATTTTTTCATTCTACCTTAATTATCTTACCTGAATCTAACATTTGCTTTGTGATTATTATCTTTCGACTAGAAGCTGTAGAAGAATCTATAGGTGTAAGATTTAGAACAGCATCTACAAACTGAGCATCTACACCGCTCCATTTTCCTTTAATCTTTATTCGTCTGCCAGAAGTAACACCAACACAAGTTGCAACATAATCGACATCCATATTATATTTATAGAATACAACAGACAATTGAGCAGTATAATTTGCAGGAACACTCACAGGATATTCCCTACTTATTGTAACTGTCTTTGCCTCAGTTTTTCCATATGTAAACTCTTGCCCTCCGGAGACAGAGGTCGTAATTTTACCTTCTGCAATAAAAGGAACCCTAGTCTTTATCTCCGTTGAAACAGAAACATTATAAGAGGTTTTCTTATTAAAACTGGAAGATTTGCTATATGACTCTTGCACCTTGAAAGAATAAGTTTGAGCTATCGGACCCTTATTTGTATATTTCTCAGAATATAGCACATTAGGAACTTTATTTAAAACACCCGCATCTGTATCAAACTCCACACTCTCCACATTAAACTTCTCAACAGGAATTATTCTAAATTCTTGTCTTGCCATTTTGGAATATTTTTCCAATGATAATTTCGCTCCATTAGCAGTTATTACGCTATAATATATGTCATACCAATTACCACTACTACCTTGTCGAGGATAATCTTGACTTTCCAAGATATATGCATCTGTTGAATAATCCGCTTTTTTATATCCCATGACGCTCCAAACAAAGATGTTGTACTTTCCTTCATTGCATACACAACCTTTACATCTGGAGCATTAGAATATGCTCCAATACTTATTGGGGTCTTTGTTTTCGTGGAATAAATTAAGTATGGGATACCAGCTGTAGCAGGCAATATCTTCAGATAAAACTGTAGACCTTCATCTTCTTCATTAAATGCTGCAAGTGAAAGCTCTTTACCTTGGCTAGAGGCACTAAGAAATTGTAGGTTTGATGTATTTCCTGCAACTTGTAAGTATATAGGAACCTCGTCCAATTGGCTAAGTTCTTCACTAACATCGTTGTCATTATAGGCTCTTGTTTGTACTTTCTTTCTCACGCACGTCGAGTCTAAAGGAACAATACAACCAGAACCTGTACCAACAGCATAATCTTGCCCTATCTCACTTTGATTACTTTTTGCTAAGATAGAATCAAAACTATCGTTTGTTGAACAAGCTGACAAAACGATAGCACTTACCAACATCAAAACACTCAAATACTTTTTCATAAGCGTGATAATTTTAGTTATACTTATAATAATGTTTCCAAAAGATTGACTAAATTATGTCTACTATTCCTATATAGATATTACTACCTAGAGTCACCACAATTGTATACAGACCTCTAGACAAATCACCAAACAGCAAATGCATAGTATTCTTGCCTTGGATTACTTCAGAATATGTTTGTACCATATTACCATTATCGTCAGATATGCAGATTTGAGCAATCCCAGCATATCTATAGATATCTAGAGTTAACTCTTCTGCTTCTAAATCACCAGTTACTTGTGGAAGTACAGTACGTGCTTTTCCACTATCCTTACTTCCATGACGGAAGTAGACTTCTTTGGCATCCATATGAGTTGGAACAACCAAAAGCAGTGACAAACCTATTACCATAATCATCTTTCTCATAACGACTCTCTTTTAATGAATTAAAATTTCGGTTGCAAAATTAGCTATCTTTTGGCTATAACACAAACTTTTTGGGTCTATTTATTAAACGTGGCAAAAATCGCACAACAACTTTATATACAATAGGTTTTATTCACCCCCCCCAGTTTTAACAAGGTCTAAAAATACTTTTCGAATGGATTTTTCAAAATGTTTCAATGTATTTTCGCAATGAAATATGCTCATTTTTGATGCCTACTCGCTCCTTATATAAGAACAATTTTTGCTTGATGGCTTTCTCGCTAATGCAATAAATTGAAGCCAAAGACTTCTGAGGCAACTTCAGGCGTAGCAACATCATAAGCCTAATGTCGTTTTGAGTCAAATTTGAATGTTGTTTTTTCAACCTTGTTACAAACAAATCCTCTACACCCTCCAAAAACATCTCTAATTCCACCCAGTCATCCTCTGACAAGACTAAATGTTTAATTCCTTTTTCTCCGATAGAATTCAATTTCTCCACAATTTCTATTTTCTTTAGCAAATAACCACGCATGGTTACCAGTTGAGCTTCTTTATGAGCAATCTCTTCCTTATGTAATTTGTCTGTCATCAGCATTTCCTGTTCATGCAACTCTTGTTCATGAATCAACTTCGTCGCAGCAAGCTCTTTCTCTTGCTGTATTTTAAGGGCAATCCGCTTTTTGTATGTGAAATAAGCGTACACAATAAATATAAGTAAAGAAATAAGTAATAGAAGAGATAGCAGTAACACCCATCTTTGCATTTTCGCCTTACCTTTTAGTTCTGCTTTTTCCTTTACGTTATTTATATAAGAGGCATAATAGTTGTATTTCCCTTGTACAGCTTTGCGATATGCATTTTCGTAATTATCACTTGCAGAATCGGTATAGCATATGGCTAAATTTATATTTTTATTTTTTATTGCCCCCAAAGTTTTTAGATAAAGGATACTATTCTTGTCTTCCCTTGATTTTGGACTAAGGTTATTTAAAATTGCAAACATTTCATTTAGAGAATCAACATCGTAAAAGGCAAAAGCCAATTCTAATTGACAAGTAACATCTTCTGGGTTTCTTTGACTACTTGCGATTTTTGCATAATACAAACTACTATCTTTTTTACCAAGTTCACCATAAACAAAAGCCAAATCTTGACAAACATCAGACATAACCTCTTTGTTTTTCAACGCTTTTGCATCATTGAGAGCTAGCAAATTTTCATCTAATGCAGAGTGTAAACTATCGATATCTAAGAGGCTTGTACTTAAACGAAGTCTAGCATACACTTTATTCTTAAGAGGTAATTGAGGTCGCTTATCATAGAATTCGACTAAGTTTCTTGCAAGTTTCATAGCTTTATGTGGATTCAATTCTCCCTCTACTCTCACTAACTTATCTAATGAAAGCGAAATCAAATAATCATCATCTTTCTTTTTTGCCAAATTATAGGATTTTTCCAAACAAGCCTTCGCTAGTACTATACTATCAACAAGCCTATAGTATTCTCCCATATAATACAAGGCTGTAGCATAGAGCGAATCGTTTTGGTGTTCCTCATACCAATCATATGCTATGCGAATCAAGGAATCGTTATCCACATTCAAACCAGACTTATCCTGTGCCATATAATAAATGAGGGCATACTTCGCCATATCCTCTTCAGAAAGTTTTCTCTGCTCTATATGGTTCAAAAACGCCAAGGCACTATCCGGTTCAGTCTCAGCTAGTGCATAAGCCACGCCCAACTCTTTCTTATGACTTTGGTAGCAGGAAACAAAGATTGGTGCTACCATAAAAGCCAAGATCATGTATAAAGTTACTTTTCTCATATATCAATAGTTATTTAATCTGCAAAAATACAATTTTATTTTTAGATAGAAGTAAAAACCAGGTCTAAATATAAGAAAATTTCATCTACAGCAACCAAGCTGGTAATCAACAACATACACAAAAAACATCAAAAGAAAAAGTCTAAATATCGAAGATTATTCATAAAAGCATAGTAACTTTGATGTTTCCCACAAGAATCATAACGGAAAGAGCACCCCTCCTTGATTTACAAGAAAGAATGCTCTTTACTATGATAACTATAGCCACATGAATTACTTTACTTCATCATGCAATGCTTTACTTCTTCTTAGGTCTGCGACGAGCCCAACCTTCTTCCTCGAAGTTTGGCTCCTCACCCTTGAACTTCACGTTGTCGTTGTTCTGGAAGAACTGGCGCCAATCGCCTGTATCCTCCTGAGGGCGAGACTTTCTGCCACCACGAGATTCACCACGGTTTCCACGTCCTCCCTTTCCACGAGAATCACGAGAGTCTCTTGCATCATCAGAAGAACCTCTGCGGCTGCGTCCGCCTCTTTCTGAACCACGGCCGCCTCTGCCCTCAGAACTGCGTCCGCCACGGGCTGCTCTGCCATGACCTTCCTCATCAGCATCGTTACATCTTACGGTTCTGCCCTTGTACTCAGTACCGTTCAAAGCCTTCATCACGCGCTTCGCATCCTCCTCAGGCACCTCGATGTAGGCAAACTTACTCAGCAGGTCGATGTGACCCACCTCCTGGCGACCCTTCACGTGCTTGTTCAGATACTGCATGATTTCGCCCGGATAGAAACCATCCGCCTTACCCAGGTTGATGAACAGGCGCTTGAAACCAGCCTCAGTCTCATGCTTTCTGCGACCATTGGAAACCTTGCCACGGCCCTCGCCACGGCTTCCACGGCCTTCGCCGCCACGGGAACCCTTGCCTGTTTCTGGCTTGATAATCTCAGGAGCATTCTTATAGTAATCGAGGAACTTACCGAAGGTGATGGTTACCATCTTCTTGATGATGTCCTCCTTGTCGATGTACTCAAACTGGCGGTTGATTTCAGCCATGTATGGTTCAATCTGATCCTCGTCCACATCGGTCTTCATAATGTCGTCCATCGTCTTGAAGAGCTGCTTCTTGCAGATTTCCTCTGGGGTTGGCAATACGCCGTCCACGAACTCCTTGCCAATCTGCTTCTCAATCTGGCGAACCTTGAACTTCTCTCTGGTATGGATGATAGAGATGGATGTTCCCTTCTTTCCGGCACGACCGGTACGGCCGCTTCGGTGGGTGTAGCTTGCCACATCATCAGGCAAACCGTAGTTGATAACGTGAGTCAGATCCTCTACGTCCAGACCACGGGCAGCCACATCGGTAGCCACCAGAAACTGAACGGTATGGTTGCGGAACTTCTGCATGGTGAGGTCACGCTGCTGCTGACTCAAGTCGCCGTGCAGCGCCTCAGCATTATAACCATCCTTGATGAGCTTATCTGCAATATCCTGAGTCTCCAGCTTGGTGCGGCAGAAGATAATTGCAAAGATGCGTGGATAGAAATCCACCACACGCTTCAGGGCGAGATACTTGTCCTTGGCATTTACCAGATAGTAGATGTGGTTTACATGCTCAGCACCCTCGTTGCGCGAACCCACTACGATTTCCTTGTGGTCGTGCAGGTAGTTGAGGGCAATCTTCTCGATGTCCTTGCTCATGGTAGCCGAGAAGAGCAGGGTGTTTCTATCTTCCGGAACGTTCTCAAAGATGGCATTGATGCTCTCTGAGAAGCCCATGTTCAGCATCTCGTCAGCCTCATCAAGCACCACGTTGTTCACGTTCTCCAACTGAGCCACGCCACGATTAATCAAATCGAGCAGACGGCCAGGGGTAGCCACGATAATCTGCACACCATGCTTCAGGGTGCGAATCTGGCTTCCAATGTCGGTACCGCCATAAACTGCGGCAATATGCAAACCGTCGATGTACTTGGCAAAACTGTTCAAATCGTCTGCAATCTGGAGGCAGAGCTCACGTGTAGGACTGAGGATGATAGCCTGTGTCTGCTTGCTTTTGGCATCAGTTTTCTGGATAACCGGAATACCGTAAGATGCAGTCTTACCCGTACCGGTCTGCGCCAACGCAATCACGTCGTTCTTATTACCAAGCAAATATGGGATTACTTCTTCCTGAACTGGCATTGGATTCTCAAATCCAAGCTCTTCGATGGCACGGCGAATCTCCTCGCTCACGCCTAATTCTTCAAATGTCTTCAAATCTTTTTAACCTTAATTCATTATAATCTAAATGGAAGGCCGAATTCACCCTCCCAGCCATGAATTAGGGTGCAAAATCCTTCCGAAACGCTTGCGGCAATCCCACGCATTTATTAAGATTGCCTAAATTCGGGTGCAAAGATACGAAAAAAATGCGAGTTTCTTGCAGATTTCTGCAATATTTTATTACCTTTGCATGAAAGTTACAACAAACAGATAACCAAGAAAACTTGAAATATATGAAAAAAGTTATTTTCACCCAAGAATGGATTGCTTTGCATCCATACGAAAAAGCAGACGAAGTTGATCTGTATTATACAGAACTCGCCAACGAAATATACCACGCTCTTGACGAGGCGTGCTACACCCACAACTTCAAGAATATGGATGAAGCCAAGCAGCTGGCACTCAGCATTGCCGGTTATTTCGAAGATGTGATTTCGGGCACAGGCATCTGGAAGACTTTCACAGAAGAATGCAAGCAGCGCTACGGCACCTACATTCCTTTCTATGAGAAAGAAAGCGAATTCATCAAGAGTACGCTCAACGAAGATGACCCGGCTTACGACCCTGAGGAAATCAACATCGCTGATGTCAAGTTCCTGCTCTGGCACCATTACCAGCAGAGCAGTTTCGTACAGGAAGCCGTTCCTTTCCTCTTCGGAACCCTGGAACTGGCTGCCAAACTTGCCTACAACATTCTCGACAGAGAATATGAAACGGCTCCGGAAAACGAGCGTCTTCTGACTTATCTCAGCGAAATGCCTGAGATAGAGGGCAACGCTGAAACGACCGAAGAGGAAATCGAGAAGAACAAGGAGTTGGATGAGATTCACCGTCGCGACACCCTGGCGTGGTTCCATTATGGTTGCTATTTCAACATAGGCAACCAGAAGCGCCTGCAGTTTACCCTCCAGCAGATGGCAAACTCGCCTCAGGGTCTCACCGAACCGCTCGCTTATTCTGTGCAGATGGAAATGACCATCGCCGGCAGAAACAATCTCCTGGCGCTCACTTCTTACGAATGGCTCCGCAAGATTTGCAGGAACATGCCTACCCACAAGCTCTGGGAGGATGAGGAGTTCAGGAAGAAGGCTATAGAGCTACATGAAAAGGCAGATCATGAGAAGGCGATTCACGACTACAATCTGCTCAAGGCGAAGGGATACGAAGACAAGTTCATCTTCCTGGAAGATGTGAAGACGCTGAAGGAATTCCTCAAGGAGATTGAGTTCGAGTTGCCAAAGGACATCCGATTCCCTCAGAAATACGAGAAAGGCATCATCTTAAGCGGAAGTCCATACACAGGCATCAACATCAGTTTCGGTCTGGCTCATTGCATCGCATCGCCTGAGAACCCATACTATGTACAGGAGCGTGCAGAGACCGACAGCTTTGGCATTATCAGCGGCAATGGTCTCCCATTCCCTTACGAAATTGTCTGCAAACTGATAGAAAACAACCTGATTCCTGACGCAAACATCTTTACAAGCCAGTATGTAAAGGAAGAAGGCTTGAAGATTACGCAGGCAAACCTCCAGTTCCTTGCCGATTACTACCTGATGGGTAGAAAGGATAAAGACCTGTCGCCTAAGGAGTTGTGGTAAAGATGCATTCAGCATACTCAAAAAGTTTACTACGCTAACTCCATTTTTTAAGGGGTTAGCGTAGCAGACTTTTACAGATTTATAGAAGAAAGAGCGGAAAATCAGCTGTTAACCCCAAGCTGTTCTTCCGCTCTTTTTATTATAAATGTTGACAGACATTCTTTTGCTGTCTTCAAACAATATTAAAGAGCTATCAGCTTGCAGCAATTATTAAATATACGTAATTTTCCATATAAATATGTAATAAAGTACATATCCATCATTATTTTTTAGTAATTTCGCAGTTAGTAATTCTAAAATCACTAATTATGAAATTCGTAGATAGAATCAGGGAACAAGCTGTTTTACAGACAGCTTTGGAGTCTAAAGCTTCAAGCTTCATTGTGATATACGGACGAAGGAGACTTGGAAAATCAACTCTCATCAGAAGAGTGTTGAAAGATGAAGACATTTACTTTGAAGCCAACCTAAGCGAGAAAACTACCCAGCTAAGTCTGTTGGCACGCACCATAGGCACGGAATATCCGGGCTTCGACAGCCCTGTGTATTCTTCCTGGGAAGACATCATCATGGCTTTCAACTACCGTTGCAAGGAAAACGCAACACTTGTCTTGGACGAGTTCCCATATCTAGTTCAGAAAGATCCAGCATTACCTTCTACTCTACAACGAATCCTCGATAGGCGTATTACCGGAGTAAATGAATTGCGCTGCAACATCATCATCTGCGGCTCTTCACAGAGAATGATGCACGGTCTCTTACAAGGTTCAGAACCTCTTTATGGCAGAGCCGACCGTATTTTCATCCTACGTCCTGTCAAGTTGCCTTGGTGGCAAGAAATCATCAACACCTCAGCCAAGGAACTTGTAGAAGAGTACTCTATATGGGGTGGAGTGCCTCAGTACTGGAGTCAACGAGAAAGATTCTGCTCTTTGGACGAAGCCATTCAAGAACTGATATTAGACGAAATGGGAAATCTCTATGACGAGCCTGCCCGTCTGTTTATGGATGAGGTATCAGATATCGCACCCTATTCGTCAATCATGCTTGCGGTGGGTAGTGGAAAACAGAAGTATTCCAGCATTTCTGATGCTCTTGGCAAGACTACGGCAGAGCTTGCCAAACCGATAAAAATTCTGACTGAAATGGCTTTCCTCAGAAAGGAAGTACCATTTGGCGAAAATCCGCAGAAGACAAAGAAGATTCTTTATCGGATAGATGACCCATTCATGGCTTTCTACTACAGATTCATCGAACCAAACAAGTCTATGATTGCCTTGGGACGTGGCAACATTGCAAAGAAATTCATCAATGACGGTTTCAACGGTCATGTTGCCGAGGTTTGGGAAAGACTGTGCCAGTTGGCTGTCTGTGGTAGCGACATAGAAGGTCACACATGGGGTGAAGCCTCACGCTGGTGGGGCAAGGTTCCCATCTTTGAAGAAGGCAAGAAAACCCCTGTCGGCAACGAGGAACTTGAATTTGATGTTGTTGCAGAAGACCTCTTTGACAAGAACACAATACTTGTAGGAGAATGTAAATGGACAGCCCCTGATTATGCCGACCGACTCCTGGAAAAGCTGAAGAGAAAGGTGTCTCTCGCCCCATTTGCCCAGGGAAAGAATGTAATATACCTCCTTTTCCTAAGAGAAAAGCCCCTACCTGGTCCTCAGCCTTGCAAGGTGATATTGCCAGAAGAAGTGGCAAGTTTGCTGCATCATTGAGCTAACCTAAATTATGTTCCGTAAGGTAATGATTTAAAACTTGGTTGTAGTAAAAACACAAAAGTCTACTACGCTAACCCCTTAAAAAATGGCGTTAGCGTAGTAGACTTTTAATATTTAAGAGAAGAAGGTACAGAAAAACAGCTGTTAACTGTTAACTCTGTTAACCCCTATTTCAGATTCTTGTCCAGAAACTCCAGCATTTTCTCCTGCGCCTTCAATCCGCAGGAATGAGGGATGTCCCAAAGCTCCGTATCCAGCAGATTATCTGCTCCCTGACTCTTCCAAACCTTGTGCATTTCGGCGAAAGCATCTTTTACACCAGGCACAGGGAAGAGCTTATCTTTTGTGCCATTGATGAAGAGCATCGGCTTCGGACAGGCGAGGGAGGCGATGTGAGGATAGTCGAGATACTGGCGAAGACCGGGGATACAATTCGCAAAACCGCCATTCTCCTTTCTTCCGAATCTCCGGGTAAGCTGAGCGTCGGTGGTAATCATCCAGCAGATGGAAGCACCCGCCTTGATTCTATCCGATAAAGCCGAGAGCATCCACGAGCGATAGGCTCCCATCGAACACCCCACGCATCCGATACGCTTCGCATCTACCATCGGCAGCGAAGCCAGGAACTCGGTGCTGGCGATATCATCGTAAGTCATGAAGGCAGAGAGGTCTCTACCCAGCATCATCATGTTGCCGGCTATCAGGTCGTATTTGTTTCTATCCACGCCCTCCTTGCGGCCTCGTTCTCCCCACATCGGAGCATCTGCCGAAAAGACCACGTAACCATGTTTCGCCAGATAATCGCCCACGTACTGATTATCGTAAAGTTGCTTTGCCCACGCATCCGCATCATCCAGAATCTCCTGACAGAGCGCCTGCTTCGTAGGGGAATCTTTTTCTTCCGGAGTAAAGAAAGGACGAATCATCTTCTCCTTTCCGATAAAGAGATGGGCACCATGATCATGAAGCGCATTGACTGTTGGGAATGGTCCCTTGCCATCCGGAATCAGGAGATAAGCCGTAATACGGGAATAGGCGTTGATATTAAAGGCGATTTTCTGCGCCTTATATCCGTCTCTCTGTTCCTCGCCCAATACTTCCATATTCCAAGCCGCAGCCGCTTTCGGAGGTGTCATCATGCATTCAAACACCTTCGCCCTTGCCGCCTTCTTCCACTTCTTGAAATTCTTAATCGGACTGTTTCCCCAAGCCATCGGATAGGTCAGTTCCTTCTTCAGCGTTTCTACATAGGTAGGAATCTCTCCCTGCCATTCATACTTCTCCCGCTTCTGAAGCTTCGGCTTCGAAGGGGTCTGTGCAAGCGCCACCGACGCCTGCACCAATGCGATGATACTATATGTGATAATCCTTTTCATTCTCTTGTCTTGTTTTGTTAGAAATCTTTCTTCCTGTTTATAAGATTAGTTATTGTTTGCAAAATTAAGAAATTATCCTCAAAAAGAGCCCAATAATCTCGATATTTTTGCGTACCTTTGCCTAAAACATTTATAAAAAACGGATAAAACATTCATAACAACAGATAAAACATCATCAAATAGAAAATAAAGATATGAAAATAGCAGTTTTTTGTTCAGCAAATAAGAATATCGACCCCGACTTCTTCACATTGACTGAAGAGATGGGAAAGTGGATGGCTGAGAACGGCCACGACCTGGTTTTCGGCGGCTGCAACTCTGGTCTGATGGATTGCATCGGCAAGGCAGTAAAGGCGAATGGCGGCAGAACCATCGGTGTGGTTCCTACGCTTGTAGAGCGAGGCGGCAGAACCTTTCCTGATCCCGACATCGAGATTCCGTGTGATAATCTCAGCGACCGCAAGGACCTGATGCTTGCCCAGAGCGACATCTTCGTAGCCCTTCCTGGCGGCGTCGGCACCCTGGATGAAATCTTCACCATCGCTGCTGCCCACACCATCGGCTACCATCACAAAATGGTGATTCTCTACAACATGAAAGGCTTCTGGAACTCAACCATCGCCCTTTTGGACGATATGGCAGAAAAAAGGATGATTCGTGGCAATTGGCGGGATGTGATTGAAGTGGCGGATAACCTGGAAGAGCTGGCAAAGCTCTGCGAGGGATAGAACCCTCTATAGAAAAGTAAAGCTACCTTCTGCCGAATGACTTCTCGGTAGAAGGTAGCTTTACTTCATAATACATCATTTTATGACGTTTTTTTGTGTCAGACACAATTTTGGGGAGTAAAAACACGGTTTACTTCAGCATCCATTCCCAAGCAGGAATTATATGCACCGTCTTCCCATCCACGGTAAGCTCCTCTTTCTCATTTAGCGTAATGATGTAACCCTCAGACAAATCATAGATTTCCATCGCCTCTTGCAAGCCCTCTATTTCACGCTTGCGAGTCTTCTCATCATCCATCTTCACCGTAACCTGGTAAGCCTGGGTAATCCTTACACCTTCTCTCACCACAAAGTCACACTCCTTCTTGTCGGCATGATAGAACAGGTCACAACCCCTTCGCAGCAATTCGATGAAAACGGCATTCTCCAGTTTTACACCATTGTTATCCGTGACATTGAAACCCATCCTGCTGATGATGGCATTATCTATAAAATACACCTTCTTCGGGCTCAACATCTGGGTCTTTACCGATGGAGCATACTTCAACAACTGGAATATCATGTAGGTTTGCTGAATATATTCCAGATAGTTCTTGATGGTTTCGGGATGGCGAATGCCCACTATCTTTCCCAGCGAGTTATAGGTAACACGCTTGGTGGCATTGCTGGCAAGATAAAATGCAAGTTCTTTAATTTCCTTGTCGTTTGTAAGACCATTGCGAGCCATCACATCCCGGAAGATAATGCTCTCATAAAGTGAGGACAGGTAACTGACGGAACCCGTCTGAAGATATTTCGGGAAACCACCCCTCTCCAAGAAATCACGGAAATGACCCAGCAGTTTGGAACGGCTCGCCATCAGATAGAAATCTTTCTGCGAAGGCTCAATATGCTCCAGCTGCAGGTATTCGGCAAAAGAGAAAGGATAAACCTCCACAGAGATATAACGCCCTGTGAGATGAGTGCCCATCTCCTTGCTCAGCATCCGGGCATTGGAGCCTGTCACCACCACCTTATTGCCTTCATTGTAAAGGCGCCTCACAAAGGTTTCCCAACCCGCAATGTTTTGAATCTCATCAAAGTAATAGGTGTGCTGCTCGCCGAAAAGCTCAAAGAAGCATTCCTGCAAGGTTGCAAAATCTTCAAGCTTAAAGTTTACGAGACGCTCATCGTCAAAATTGAAGAAGAAATCTTTCTCCTCCAACTTATCACGCAGTTGCTGCAGCAACACCGACTTTCCACATCGTCTTACACCAGTTATGATAAGGATTTCCGAGGTGGTAAGCCATTCCTCTTCTATGTGTCGAGGGATGGCATCCTGCATAAGATGCCTGCAGTTGTCCTGCTGCTCAAATATTATTTGTTTCAACAGTTCTTTCATTGCTCTACTATTTTATGATTCGTGGGCAAAAATAAGAAAAATATCTGAAAGTAGCAAGAGAAAAACAAAAATCTTTCATTCTGAATGAATAATTTTTCAGAAATCTTTCATTTTGAATGAACACTTTTATCTAAAACCTTTCATTTAGAATGAATAGTTTTCGATTAGTTCCTTAAAAAACAAAAGAAAGAGCGGAAAAACAACTGTTAACTGTTAACTCTGTTAACCCCAGCTGCCATTCCGCTCTTTTATAATAATCTCTAACAAGAAATCTTTTATTCTGCCAGCAGCTTCTCTGCCATAGCCTTACCCAGAGCCTCGCACTGCGCCTTTACCTCTGGAGTAATCGCCTGCTTCATATCTACAGGCTCGCCTACAGCCTCGTAGTGGAGCTTAGTTTCGTTCCACTCCTGAATCTTTGCTACTGCCTTGCTTGCCCAGCAATGAGAACCATACCAACCGAGGAGGTGGTTCTTAACGTCCTTATTGGCAAGCTCGGAGAGGAGAACCTCCATCTCGTGATAAAGACCGGCATTGTAGGTTGGAGCACCCACGATAAGGCCCTTGTAGCGGAAGATGTCGCGCAGGATGTAGCTGTGGTGAGTCTTCGAGATGTTGTACATTACGATGTTCTTCACGCCAGCCTTGCTTGCTGCACGGGCGATGATTTCAGCCATGCGCTCGGTATTGCCGTACATGGTGCCGTAGCAGATAACGAGGCCCGGCTCCGTCTCGTACTTCGACATCTTATCATACATGCCGATTACCTTCTCGATGTGCTCATGCCAAACCGGACCATGGGTTGAGCAAATGTAATCCAGCTCCACGCCAGCCAACTTCTTCAAGGCATTCTGAACAGGGATTCCATACTTACCCACAATATTTGAGTAGTAGCGAACCATCTCCAGCCAGAAAGTCTCGCAGTTGATTTCCGTATCGATGATTCCGCCGTTCAGCGCACCGAAGCAACCGAACGCATCACCTGAGAAGAGCACCTTGTTCTTTGCATCGAGCGTTACCATGGTCTCTGGCCAGTGAACCATAGGGATGAGAACAAAGCTCAGCTCGTGGTTGCCCAATGAAAGGGTTTCGCCATTCTTCACCTCTACCACGTCATCTGTTACGCCATAGAAGCCTTCGAGCATTCCCAGGGTCTTCTTGTTGCCCACAATCTTGATGTTAGGGTAATATTTCTTGATGAGGGCGATGGAGCCGCTGTGGTCAGGTTCCATGTGGTTGATGATAAGATAATCGATTTCTCGGTCGCCAATCACCTCGTGGATGTTCTCGAGGAACTGGGTGAAGAAATCAACCTCTACAGTATCTACCAGCGCTACCTTCTCATCGTCAATGATATAAGAGTTGTAGCTCACTCCGTTAGGCAAAGGCCAGAGGCCCTCAAAACGATGCTTGTTGCGGTCGTTTACGCCTACGTAATAAATCTTGTTTATAATTTCTGTCATATCTTTTATATTTTTATAATTCCTTCTTCTTTTCTTCTCCGAATTCCTTGGAAACATAATTGTAGATGTCCTTGCAGCATTCGGTGGAGAATTCTTGAGCCGAAACAAGGAGACTGTCCCATTGCGCCTCAGACAATCCACGGTCGATGTCCTCGCGGGTGATTCCATCCTTGATCAGTCCGAACACGAAGCCTGCGTTGAAATTATCGCCGGCTCCGATAGTGCTCACCGGCTTCATCTTCTTCGAAAGATAACTCTTGGCAAAGCCGTTCTCGGCACGAACCTCTACAGGCTCAGCGCCCTGAGTGCAGATAAACTTCTTGCAGTAGAAACTGATTTCGGCATTATAAACCTTATCCGCCTCCGGTTTCTTGTAGAGGATTCCGAAGTCCTCGTGGCTTCCGCGTACGAAATCAGCCATCTCCAGGTTCTCTATCAGATTAGGCGTAATCTTCATGATTTCGTTCTGATGAGAAGCACGGAAGTTGATGTCGTAATAAAGAATGGCGCCGTGCTCCTTCGCATACTCCAGGAAGCCGGCAACCTGAGGACGGACCACAGGATTCAGAGCGAAGAACGAACCGAAGAGCACGATGTCGCCAGGATTGATTTCCGGTGTGGCAAACTCCAGCTGGTCGTGAGGATGATCCTTGTAGAAGATGTAGTCGGCATTGTTGTTCTCGTCGAGGAAAGCCAGCGAGAGCGGCGACTTCGATTCCGGGAAGATGCTCACATTGTCAGCATTCACCCCATTATCTCTCAAAAACTGAATCACATACTCTCCTATGCGGTCGTTGCCCGCCTCGCTGATAAACGAAGCATTTACGCCCGCACGCCCCAACGAGATGACTGCATTGAATGATGAGCCACCCGGTACTGCCTCTATCGGCTTGCCGCCCTTGAAGATGATGTCAAGCACGGTTTCTCCTATTCCTATTACTTTGCGCATTGTTTTTTGATGTCTATATTTATTTTTTGGGAGCAAAGATAAGTCTTTTTGGCGATAATGCAAAATAAATGACTATTTTTTTGGATAAATTACATTTTCAGTGTAACTTTGCACCTTGAAATGAAATACAATACTTATACACTCGATAATGGACTCCGCATCATCCACCTGCCTTCAGACAGCAAGGTGGTGTATTGCGGTTACCAGATTAACGCCGGCACCCGAAACGAGGAGCCGGGCGAAGAAGGACTTGCCCACTTCTGCGAGCACGTTACTTTCAAGGGCACAGAGCGCCGCAAGGCGTGGCACATTCTCAACTGTCTGGAGAGCGTGGGAGGCGACCTGAATGCCTACACCAACAAGGAAGGCACGGTTTATTACTCCGCCATCCTCAAGGAGCACATCGCAAGAGCCGTAGATCTGCTCACCGACATCGTTTTCCATTCGGTTTATCCGCAAGCGGAAATCGACAAGGAGGTAGAGGTAATCTGCGATGAAATAGAGAGTTACAACGATTCGCCTGCCGAACTGATTTATGATGAATTCGAAAATATCATCTTCAAGGGTTCGCCGCTGGGCCACAATATTCTAGGCACAGCCGAACAGGTTCGCTCGTTCAAGACAGAAGATGCGCTACGCTTTACAAGAAAGCTTTACCGGCCGGATAATGCGATATTCTTCGCTTACGGAGACATTGACTTCAAGAAGCTGGTAAGACTCTTGAAGAAGAGCTTTTTAAGTGAAGAACGAAGAGTGAAGAGTGAAAAATTCAATAGTCCAGAGGCGCAAGCCCAATTCAACATTCAACACTCAACATTCAACACTCAACACTCCTTCGAGGGGCAGACGATTGTGATGCAGAAGAATACGCATCAGGCTCATGTGATGATTGGAACCCGCGCCTACGATGTGAACGACAGCCGCAGAATGCCGCTCTATCTGGTCAACAACATGCTGGGCGGACCGGGAATGAATGCCAAGCTGAACCTAGCCCTGCGCGAGCACAACGGACTGGTTTACACCGTAGAGAGTACGATGGTGGCTTATGGCGATACGGGCGTATGGAGCATTTATTTCGGCTGCGATGAGCACGACGTGAAGCGCTGCCTCCGTCTGGTTCGCAAGGAACTGGATAAGTTCATGCAGAAACCGCTGAGCGAGGCGCAGCTCAAGGCCGCCAAGAAGCAGATTAAGGGACAGATAGGCGTGGCTTGCGACAACCGCGAGAACTTTGCCCTCGACTTCGGCAAGAGCTTCCTTCACTATGGCTGGGAGAAGAACGTAGACCGACTCTACGAGCAGGTGGATGAGATTACTGCCGAACAGATACAGGCTGTGGCTCAGGAGTTGTTTGATAAAGACAGGCTCACCACGCTGATTTTCAGATAATGTTGATTTTCAAACAAATAGCTCAAATAATAAGAAAACAAAGAAGGCAACAACTTGGGTCGTCATGCGACTTCCCTCGTTGTTGCCTTCGTAATTTAATGAATTAAAACTGCTTTTTTCTTAAAACAACTAACAATTAACCTAAAAACTTAAACCTAAAAACCTAAAATGAAAATCTATAAAACCTAAAACGAATTTTTAACAATCTATATATGAAATCCCCAATCAGAATTTATCACGAAAACTCTCAGGGGACAGTATGAATTTCAAATGAAAAGGAGTTTTTACTCTCCTCTCTGATTTCGGAAGCCCCTTCGGCTCCCTACTGTTACTCAGCTGTGCATTGCTGCCAGCCATTTTTTAATCTCGGCTCTTTTGGAGCCCTTCGCATGGCTAATCTCCGATTAAGCCAACTTGTTGTTAATAGCACCAACTTCAGCTACACATGCAACAACTACTGCGATAATCATTCCTAATACTAACATAATCTTTTCCTTTCTTAAATTTGTTATCTTAAATATACAATCTTGTAGTTTTACCTAACAAAATCTTAACTCTCTTTATTTCTTACCTCCCGGAGGAGGATTTCTATGCTCTCTTAGCTTCGTAGCTTATTTGCCGCAGTTCATTCCGAGGTTCATACCTGCGCAAGCTACTACTGCGAATGCTACTACTGCTACTGTCATTATCCCGAATATTGCCATAATCTTTTTCCTTTCTTTTAACCTCTTAATCAGTCTCTTCGAGATTTTCCAGAAGTCCTCGTCCGAATCTCAGAACCAGGTTCCGAACCGGCCTCAAACTTGTCTCGAATCGATTTCATAAGTTATCCTTACTGAATCAATCTTTTATCCTTTTTTCTTTTTCTGGTGCAAAGGTACAACTTTTTGTGTGCGCACACAAATATTTTAGGAGAAATGTTTCAAAAAGCCCTTTTTTCTTGATTAAGGTCAAGAACATTTACATTCTCATTACAAAAACGAGCTATTTTAAAGCTTTTGCCCTTTCAGGGCGACAGGCGTGCTGCCATTATTACCCAAGGCGGTGCCCTGGGCTAGGAGCTTCAGCTCTTTCAGGGCGTGCTGCTAAAAACGTGAGGGGCGTGGCATTTCACCACGCCCACTCCTTTATCACCGCTACGCAGCCACTCCTGGCGTTCCATAGTGCCCATACTTGGCGATGAAACGGGCGGTCTTGGTGAAGGTGCCGTCCTCGTTCTTCATGATGAAGCCACGCTTCTTCCAGTTGCACAGCAGGATGGCAAGCTTCGTCTTGGTGCCATGAACCTGACAGATGTTCTGAATCTCAGTCTTGTCAAAGGTGTCATGAACGTAGAGAAGAAGATTGCTCACACCGGAAGTATGACACACAGAGCGGCTGTCTGCATCTATCGCCTCCTGCATCTGATTACCGAAGAAACGCATCTTGCACCACAAATCATACTTCACGCTCCATACGATGAAATCCTCTATCGCCCGCAGGTTCCGCTCCTTACGGGCGATGATGAGGGCACGTACGTCCTCGCCTTCCAGGGCTGAAACATATCCTATGAGCTGCTGTTTGTCATAAGCTTTCACCGCCAGCATGTCGAAGGTGTTGGCGTCATCGGGCACGAGGCAGATGGTTCTCCCCTCTGCTTCTTTAGCATACTCTACCTCATGGCCTTTCACGTCATTATGGGTGAGTCCTACGATATGGAATGTGAGATTCTTCATTTTATGTTGTTATTATTGTTTTTACGTTTGTTTGCAGTCAGGTTACAAAAGTAAGGTTTTTCGGTGAAACCACTAAGCATTCTTGTTTAAATTTCCTAAAAGTGGCAGAGAAGCCGAGGGGGTTAACAGGGTTAACAGTTAACAGCCGTTTTTTGCATGGCCCCCTCGCGTACCTTATTATATAATAATATATATATACTTATTTTTATATAAGTGTGTGGATGGAAGTATGCATTTTTGGGGTGTTAACTGTTAACCTGTTAACCTTTTGCTCTCAGAGCGCCCCTCTCCCTTCAGAAATGCGTGTTCTCCCGATGCCTGTTAAAGATGGCTGGCTGAGCCTTGGCTGAAAAAGCTCAAACGCCCTGCTACAGCCCGTTTTACGGGCTTATATGAAGGCAGGCACGAGGCATAAATGATGACTGATACGAGGCTTAAATGATGGCTGGAAAGGGGGCTAAATGATGCCTCACGAGGGGATGGATCATGCATCGCGAGGGAAGAAATATTGCATCGCGACGGAAGAAATGTTACGTCGCGACGGAACGGGGAATGCATCGCGATGCAGAAAAAAGGGCTTTTTAGAGCGGAAAACTATGAGTTGCGGGGCAGAAAACTATGAGTAAGTTTTGTTAACATAAAGCTCTAAAGCAACCAAAGGAGAATAAGAGAAGTTGGAACGTAAACAGTTGGGAATGAGCAGATTTGCACAAAGTTGCCAAATCGGCATAAAGCAAGCGAGTGAGGAATATTGAAGTAGTTCAGTTACTAAATCGTGAGCCACAGTTACCT
>NZ_JANDWX010000039.1:0-28784 GCF_024330485.1 Segatella copri
ATTAAGGGAGTAGTTCCTACCCATCCGAACCAGATTTGGGCAAGTGACATCACCTATGTTGAAACCAATGAAGGTGTGTGCTATCTCTCGCTTATAACAGACCTGTATTCCCATAAAATCGTTGGATGGGCTGTTGGTCCAACATTAGAAACTGTATATCCATTAGAAGCGCTTAAAATGGCATATAAAAGCATTGATGAAGAAACTGCAAAAGGACTCATTCATCACTCTGACAGAGGAAGCCAGTATTGCAGTCAGAATTATGTATCTATCCTAAAAAGTCATGGCTCACAAATAAGTATGACTCAAACAGGAGATCCTTTGGAGAATGCTATAGCAGAACGTGCAAACGGCATTTTAAAAACAGAATGGCTTTATAGAATGACAATTCCTACTCGTAAAGTATGTAAGAAGGAACTGACCAGGATTATTGCGTTTTATAACGACGAAAGACCGCATATGAGTATCGGTAATCAAACACCATCAGTTGCACATACTCAAGTGGGGCCACAGCAGAAAATGTGGAAAAATCCTTGGGAAAATTCTTCTAATTAGTTGAAAATGTGTATCTTTGCATTTGAAAGAATATCATCACCGTAACCTTTCTAGGGATAGCTCCTTAAAAAGAGTAACCTAGTTAGGTATAATGGGTATTCGCTGACAACCCATATAGTGATAAAATTAAAAATGCGTAACCCATTTAGTGATAAGAAAAATAGATAGTAACAAATTTAGTTTAACCATCCTAAAGGTGACAACTTTTTCACGTATAAGACACACCCACATTTTTTTCAATCACCTATATATAGGGAATTCTGATGATTGGGTGAAGGGTATTAATAAATAAAGACATTAGTATCTAGTTAAAATTGGAACACTAATACTTAATATTAATAAGAAAAGTGTTTTTAGTCCGAATGATATTTTCGGACCAAAAACACTTATAATATCACATTTATCATTCTTCTAAAGTCATAGACATGGAACTTTACTTTTCAATTTTTGAGGTGGAAAGTATGAAGATATTGTCGCATTTGGGCTTTTGTGTATTGTATAGGACAATCTCTTCTGCTGCGAAATCTTCACGCCATCCGAAATCACAGACTACCTGCCTGATAATCCCCCTACTGCCGAATGTCCCTTCTGCCATACCGACTCCGTAATAGGTGATGCCTTCAGCTTCCCTATCACCAAGGATTTCTTGAAGAAAATGAAGAAGAGATGGTTCTAGGCAAAATAAGGAAAATCGCCCTAATCCCTAAATTTATACCTATTTTGAGGATTACAATCCCAAAAAACATAGTGATTTTTGGGATTAGGCGATTTTTCAACGTTTTCATCTATCTTCCTCCCCTATCTCATGGGGGCAGTTTCTTCTCGAGTATCTGAGCAGTTCTGAATTAGTTGAAGAAGGTTATGCCACTTGGCTGTTCCAAAGTAGTGCGCTAGAAGGACCTAGTAAAAAACATGGTATCATCAGTATCAAACCTCTCGGCAATTCCTTGTATCAATATTTACGACAGGGGTAACAAGGCTCAAAACAAAGTAAAGGTCATCATAGATGGAACAACCATCAAATTCGGCAAGGTGGAACAACTTACCAAATTCTAATGGTTGACATCATTTAAATAATCAAGCGAGGGTGTGCCATAAGTTTATGATTCACCCTCTTCTTGTTGTTGAAGTTGTTGAAAGAGATAGGATATGTTGTTGGAAAAGATAGGATATGTAGTTGAGATAGTTAGTATCTTCGGTCGCACAACAGCTGTTGTGCGCTTGCATAACAGCTGATATGCGCATGCACAACACCTGTTGTGCATGCGGTGGTCAACTGTTATGCACCAACTATTATCCAGACTTATGACACACCCTCGTTTTTTTTTTGAAATTTTCCCTCAATATTACTATATTATAAAGGTATAACCAAAAAGAAAGAATAAAATGGCAAATAAAATGTCTTTATGTATTATCAAATACACCTATACTCAATACGCAGGGGTGGATATCGAAAAATATACTCGAGGACTATTCGAGTATGTGAAGGAAGCGTTTGGGGAGTTTCGACCACAAATGTCAGAGCCTGGAACTATACCTGATATGCCAGATTATCTGGATATCGTGCTCTGCAAAAAGGATGGAAGTATCTTCTACGAAATGGATATCCAAAGACGTGCCATCAACATCCCGCATGATTGTCAAATGGATGGATTAGTATTGGAAATCTTTATCCAGAACTGCGATGGCACGAGATACAAAAAAAGACATGCATATCCCAAGCCTTGGTGGAACCATAAAGCTAACGGCAAGTCGGACATGAGAAAACTGAAAATTCATAAAACTATCACCAAAAGGAATCTTAACAATCAAGAAGGCAAAGACTCTGAAGGCATCAGAATACCTGAACTTAGATCTCAGATTCTCAAGTTTCATAAATTCTTAAGATAACCATCCCATGACATACGAAGAATTCAAGCATTTGGCTGAGCATCCACAGCATCGGGATGTTCCTGCCATCTTCAAGCTCGAAGTTTTAGAAACGGAAGAGTTGGAGGAGAAGAAGCGTTCACATTATCCGAAATATAAGGTGAACACCTATTGTCCGCAAGCCTTCACTACAACTTTGGAGGAGGCAGAGAGACTGATGCACCAGGATGTCCTTTACCGCAAGAAGATGAAGGAGGAAGACGACTATCCGCTGGATACCTTCTGCTATTATATCTTGGAGATTCCGATGGGACTGTTGCACTACGACCGCGAATGTCTTTCTGAAAGAGTGTATGACGGTGAAGGAAAACTGATCGACCGGTCTTACTGCTGTTCGCGTTTCAGCATTTACTATCCCGGAGTCTGCGATTTGCCTGCATACAACCATCATCCTGACGAGACCTTCCGAGGCAGAAACGCAGAACAGATTAGATTCAAGAAGGGTGACATCGTAGAAGTATATCGTGGCGATGAGGTAAAACTTGCCATCGTTGTCGGAACTCCGCTTACCACCGAATGGATCTGGGAGAGAAACCAGGCTGCCAAGGATAAAAGGGGATTGGATGAACTGCCATATGATGAGACGGATGACAGCTATACCGTGATAGATGGTCCCAGCTACGAATACCACGACCACGTTCCGTCGCTGTATGTCTTCGCCCCTCACTATCATGTGCCGCTCTATCTTCAGAGACGATTCAAGGGTTATTTGGAAAAGGCTGAGAAAAAGCAGAAAGAAGAGGAGGAGAAAGACAGGATCTTCCGCCAGGCTCACGATTGCTGCTTCAGCAACAAGGAACAGATAGAGAAGTCAGAAAAGTGCGGCTGCTTCAGCTGTTGCGAAATCTTCACGCCATCCGAAATCACAGATTACCTCCCTGATGAGCCGCCTACAGCCGAATGTCCCTTCTGCCATATCGACTCCGTAATAGGTGATGCCTCCGGCTTCCCTATCACCAAGGATTTCTTGAAGAAAATGAAGAAGAAATATTTCTAGGGCGATTTTTCAACGTTTTCATCTACATTCTCCCCTATCTCATAGGGGCAGTATCAGTTTCCAAAACGGACATTAAAAATGCGATAGCACCGCCCTAACTACCTGTTTTTATACAGTTAGAGGGGTGCTATCGCTAAAATTCGAGACCATTTACCGCATAGAGCGGTACGTTTGTAACCCAATCTTCCTGCTGATAATCATTCATGGAGATGCGATAGGCCTTCTTTGACTGGTTGTCTGCAACAAACTGGCGCAGGCTCTTTGCCTTGACATTCGTCTCGGCTTTCACCTCCAGCGGAACAATCTCGTCCTCCTCACCCTGGAGCAGAAAATCAATCTCCTGAGTACTGTTGGTCTTGGCATAATAATACGGTTCATACCTGAGAACGAGCTGCTGCAAAACATACTGTTCCGTCAACGCCCCTTTAAACTCGGTAAAAATACTGTTGCCGTCCACTACTGTCGTTGCCTTGAGATTAGACATCGCACCTAGAAGCCCGACATCCAGGACGAAAATCTTGAAGACCGCCCGGTCTTCATAACTGACAAGTGGCAGTCGAGAAAAGGGACAGTATCAGTTTTGGAAACGGACATTAAAATACCGTTTACCGCAAAAATACAAAATAAAGTACAGCAAAAATACAAAGTAAAATACCGTTAAAACACAAAATAAAATACCACAAAAATACAAAATTATTTGTAGATTCCACTATTTATTACTATCTTTGCAAACAAAAACATATTGAACATGAAGTATTTAGATAGAATAGCAGACAGAATGCTCCGACTTCGTCTGGAAGCCTTTGGAGCAGTACAGATTGTTGGACCAAAATGGTGCGGAAAAACCACTACGGCCATGCAGCAGTCAAAGAGCGTAATCAAGATGCAAGATCCAGATAAGCGTGAAGGATATCTGGCGACGGCACGCACCAAACCATCCTTGCTGCTCAAAGGCGAAACACCACGACTGATAGACGAGTGGCAGGTAGCACCAGTTTTATGGGATGCTGTTCGGAATACCGTAGATGAGCGAAAACAGAAAGGTCAGTTTATCTTAACCGGTTCTACAGTCGTCGAAGACAAAAACGGAGAAATCATGCATACGGGTACTGGTCGCATCTCCAAGATGCCCATGTATCCTATGAGCCTTTATGAGTCAAAGGAATCAACAGGCTCCATATCTTTACGTTTATTGTTTGATGACCCAGCTTACGATATTGATGGATTTCTGTCAGACATGACCGTGGAGAAACTGATTTTCGCTGCTTGCCGAGGCGGTTGGCCAGCATCACTGGACGTCACTTCGCAGGAGGCACAATTACTGATAGCACAGGATTACGTAAATGTGATTTGCGATGAAGATATATCGAGGGTAGATGGCGTAAGAAGACAGCCAGCTTTGGCTCGACTCATCATGCGTTCTTATGCCCGGAACATCTGCACCCTCGTCAAGAAATCCAAGATGTTGGCAGACATCACGGTAGAAATGGAGAAAACGTCGATGCCAACATTTGATGATTATGTTTCTGCCCTGCAACGATTGTTTGTCATAGAAGATGTGGAGGCATGGTGTCCGGCAATCCGCTCAGCCGCTGCAATCCGTTCGGGAGCCAAGCGTTGCTTTGTAGATCCTTCCATAGCTGTTGCTGCTTTGGGTATGTCACCAAGAAATCTGGAATTAGACCTTCGAACCTTTGGTTTCATATTCGAGTGTATGTGCATTCGCGACCTGAAGGTATATTCGCAAGCCTTGGGAGGTAGAGTCTCTTACTATCACGACCGCTATGACCTGGAGGCAGACATCGTGCTTCATCTTGCAGATGGCCGCTATGCCTTGATAGAATGCAAGTTGGGTAGTCGGGAGATAGAAGATGGTGCCAAGCATCTCCTGCAACTACGGGATTTGATTCGTGAGAAGAACAAGACAGAGCATCAGATGCCACTCAGAGAGCCAGACCTGCTGATTGTCATGACAGGAGGCGAAATGGCTTATACCAGGGAAGATGGAGTAAAGGTTATACCTTTGGCTACATTAAAAGACTAAGAAAAGGGCACTCATCCTTACCTCACTTAGGATACCACCGCCCTAACTACCTTTTTTAACATAGTTAGGGCGGACTTATAAGCCGCTAATTCAATAATCAAGCGCCAATACTTTTTTTTCAAAATATTGGCGCTTTTTTTTTGAAATTTTCCCTTCATATTACTATATTATAAAGGTATAACCAAAAAGAAAGAATAAAATGGCAAATAAAATGTCTTTATGTATTATCAAATACACCTATACTCGATATGTAGGGGTGGATATCGAAAAATATACTCGGGGACTATTCGAGTATGTGAAGGAAGAGTTTGGGGAGTTTCGACCACAAATGTCAGAGCCTGGAACTATACCTGATATGCCAGACTATCTGGACATCGTGCTCTGCAAGAAGGATGGCAGCATCTTCTACGAAAGCGACATTCTGCGCCGTGCCGTCAACATCCCGCATGATTGTCAAATGGATGGATTAGTATTGGAAATCTTTATCCAGAACTGCGATGGCACGAGATACAAAAAAAGACATGCATATCCCAAGCCTTGGGAGAACCATAAAGCTAACGGCAAGTCGGACATGAGAAAACTGAAAATTCATAAAACTATCAGCAAAAGGAATCTTAACAATCAAGAAGGCAAAGACTCTGAAGGTATCAGAATACCTGAACTTAGCCCCAAGATTGACCTTAACTTCTTAAAATAACCATCCCATGACATACGAAGAATTCAAGCATTTGGCTGAGCATCCACAGCATCGGGATGTTCCTGCCATCTTCAAGCTCGAAGTTTTAGAAACGGAAGAGCTGGAGGAGAAAAAGCGTTCACACTATCCGAAATATAAGGTGAACACCTATTGTCCGCAAGCCTTCGCCACAACTTTGGAGGAGGCAGAGAGACTGATGCACCAGGATATCCAGTACCGCAAAAAGATGAAGGAGGAAGACGACTATCCGCTGGATACCTTCTGCTATTATATCTCAGAAATTCCGCTGGGACTGTTGCACTACGACCGCGAATGTCTTTCTGAAAGAGTGTATGACGGTGAGGGAAAACAGATCGACCGGTCTTACTGCTGTTCGCGTTTCAGCATTTACTATCCCGGAGTCTGCGATTTGCCTGCATACGACCGTCATCCTGACGAGACATTCCGAGGCAGAAGCGCTGAACAGATCAGATTCCAGAAAGGTGACATCGTGGAAGTATATCGGGGCAATGAGGTGAGACTTGCCATCGTTGTCGGAACTCCGCTTACCACCGAATGGATCTGGGAGAGAAACCAGGCAGCCAAGGATAAAAGGGGATTGGATGAACTGCCATATGATGAGACGGATGACAGCTATACCGTGATAGATGGTTCCGGCTACGAATACCACGACCATGTTCCGTCACTGTATGTCTTCGCCCCTCACTATCATGTGCCGCTCTATCTTCAAAGACGATTCAAGGGTTATCTGGAGAAGGCTGAGAAAAAGCAGAAAGAAGAGGAGGAGAAAGACAGGATCTTCCGCCAGGCTCACGATTGCAGCTTCAGCAACAAGGAACAGATAGAGAAGTCTGAAAAGTGCGGCTGCTTCTTCTGCGGCGAAATCTTCTCGCCATCCGAAATCACGGATTACCTCCCTGATGAGCCGCCTACAGCCGAATGTCCCTTCTGCCATACCGACTCCGTAATAGGTGATGCCTCCGGCTTCCCTATCACCAAGGATTTCTTGAAGAAAATGAAGAAGAAATATTTCTAGGGCGATTTTTCAACGTTTTCATCTACATTCTCCCCTATCTCATAGGGGCAGTATCAGTTTTGAAAACGGACATAAAAAAAATGCGATAGCACCGCCCTAACTACCTGTTTTCATACAGTTAGAGGGGTGCTATTAATAAAAAAGAAGCAGGATGGAAGACTGGTCCACCCTGCTATTTTTATTAGAATACCTTTACGAAACGGTCGATATCGATAGAAAGACCTACTGAGAAGGTGCGGCCGGTGGTCATCGCAGAACTCCAATAATAGTTCTTTGGCGTATAACCGAAAAGATTATCTACCGTAAAGTTCAGATTGACGGCATCCAGGAATCGCTGTTGAAGCGTGAACTTCCACAACTGATAACTGCTGTCATGCTTCTTGATGTTCGTATCAGGAGCAGACAGGTATCTGCCTGACAGAGCGGCATTGATGCGATAGAACGAACAGAGCTGGCGATCGTAGTCGAGACGCCAGGTAGCTGAATGCGGACGAGGCTGGGAGAACTGGGAATCTACGCTTCTGCCACCCACATGGAGATAACTGTAGTCGAGTTTCACACCGAGTCCCATATCCGAACGGTACTGGGCACTGAAGTCGATGCCGCTCACCTCTACTCCATCCTCGTTGCAATAACGGGAAGCCACATCCGGCTGACCGGTTCCCGGGATATAATCGGCATAATCCTCGGTAGTGATGCGCTTATCATACTTATTATAATAGCCCATCAGGGTAAGACTATACTGACCGGTAAAGAAGCCAGCATTCTTCACCCTTCCGGTATGCTCCAGCGCCAGGTTGTAGTTGTTGCTCTTCTCCGGCTTCAGATCCGGATTACCGTAAATCATCTGCATACCTGCCATATCAAAGTTCATATACATCTCCTTGAGGGTTGGGGCACGGAATCCACCGGCATAGTTGGCACGGATGGAGAAACCCTTCCACTTGGTCATCAGAGCCAGACGACCGGTAGTAGCATGCTGGCTGGATGCAGAGAAGTAATCATGACGAAGACTTGCCACGATGTTCAACCACTGCAAAGGATTGTAATCGAACTGGGCGAAGGCATCACATGAATTCTGATTCTTTGATTCATTATCCTCAAACTGATAGGTGGTAAGATAATCGTTCAGGAAATCTGCACCTACCGTCAATGTATTCTTGCCGAAGATATGGGAATAGAGGGCACGGACGGTGTTCTGACGGTTGGTATAATCGTGGTCGTGAGTACGCTCATCATTCACATATCGAGCCTTGTCATACTGGTCGAAGCCGTAAGAAATCTCCAGATTATCATTCTCCGAAAGATTCATCACGGTCTTCAGTCCGGCAGAATAATCCATGTAATGATCATCATAGTTGCTGCGCTTGCTGATACGATTGAAATAACCGCCACGACCTATCAGTTTTACCTTATCAGAGAACTTGTAGGTAAGACGCTCCTTCACATTGAAGGTCTCTCCACCATAGATATGGAGGATGTTGGATTCTGTATCGAAAGGACTGGTGAGCTGAACCTCATCCGATGTGGTGCGTTGGATGCTGGTCTGCGAATTCCATTTTCCTGCATTGAAACTGAAGCTTCCACCGTGGCGCCACTCCTTGTTGAAGTCGTTGTAGCGGGTATTGACATTGGCAGTCCAAGGCTCGCTGTTTTCACGGGAGATGATGTTGACTACTCCGGCTACGGCATTGGCGCCATAGAGCGCTGAAGCAGCACCCTTTACTATCTCGATACGTCCTACATTATCCAAGTTCAGACGACTATAATCTACATTATCCATGGTTTCGCCAGCCAATCGCTCGCCATCTACGAGGAAGAGCACGGCGTTTCCACCGAAACCATTCATGTTGAGAGAAGTCTCCTGATTCATGGCATAGCCGAATTCCAGACCCGGCATCTGCTCGGTGAGGAGGTCCTGGATATTGGTAGCATCAGCTATCTTGATATCATTGGCGGTAATCAGACGGGTTACCACAGGAGCATCCTTCAGCGCCTTTGGAGTACGGGTAGCAGTTACTACCACCTGATCGAGCGCAGTAGCATCCGGCTGAAGACGCAAGACATGCTGCGCCCCTTTTCTCTCATCCGCCTTCAGTACGAAAGTCTGAGTCTGATAGCCCACAAAACTCACCTTCACTCTCACCGCTCCATCCTTGCTGTAAGGAATGCGGAAATATCCGTCTTCATCAGTTGTTACCCCACCCTTTGCATGCAAAATCTGGACGGTAGCACCCGCCAGAGGTGCGCCCGAATCATCGAGCACTCTACCCACGACATCGCCCTGGGTTTCGGCTTTCAGATTCAGGCACAATCCGCAAAGGATTAGGAATAGTGCGAATATCTTTTGTTTCATCGAATTATATCAAAGTTTATCCTGAAACAATCAGCTTACTTCTTACAAACAAACTTACCAATCATCGCCGCAGGCATCTTGCCATACTGCACGGAATAGTTGACGGTCAGGGTGTTGTCCTTGAATGTACCCTGCAAAGTAACGGTATACTTCTTCTCAGCACCATTTACGGTAACAGTACCGGAATAGTTTTCCTGAGAGAAAGCATAAGCACCGTTAGAACCTGAAACCTTCACAGTAGGAACCTCCAGGGCAGGAAGAGCCATCATGCCCTCGCCACAAGCTGGCAATGTAACCTTGACTGTAGCATCATCTACAGCTTCGAACTTCAGAGTAAGGTTTTCGTATGTAAAAGCCTGACCCATTACGGTCATGTCCAGAGTGCTGGTATATGAACCAGCTATCTCCTTGGCAGCTGCCACAGTATTATTATCATCATCACTGCTGCAAGAGCTGAATGCTACACACATAGAAACCAAAGCCAACATCATGGCCATCATTGTCTTAAACTTTTTCATTTTTCTTTATTTTTCTTTTAGTTACAATAATATTTATTCTGTTCAAGGGGATTTGTAATCCTCGCTAGTTCAAGGGGATTTGCAATCCCCGATTATTTATCTTCCGGAACATAGATGATTTCTCCATTCTCCAGCTGGTAAGCAATGCCTACCTTCTTTCCCTTGTTGCCCGACTTCTGGCTCTGGTCTTCAGAAGGAGTATAGCGATTGATCTTCTGTCCATCCTTGGTAATGATTTCCATATTCTCCTTGCCAGGGTTCTTCACCATCGTAAAGTTATCCTTGCTGAACATTTCCGTCATATTATAGCGCGAAACGAGTGCCACCATCAGGGCAAGGGCAAACACCATCGCCACATCGAAGAGGTTGCTCACTACGCTCATCGGATCATCATCCTCGCCATCATGTGCAAGCCTATTTCTGCGTCTCTGTCTCATAAATTATTTATCTTTAGTTTTTACCTTTAAAAGCCTTTTTTACCTTTTTACTTTTTTACTTTTTTACCTTTAAAAGCCTTTTTTACTTTTTTACCTTTTTACTTTTTTACCTTTAAAAGCCTTTTTACTTTTCCTCCAAAAGGTCTGCCATAAACTCGAGGTTGCTCATATCCTCAGTGTACCAGCGGTTCTTGGTCTGCTTGGTTACGAAACCGATGGCTGCAGAGAACAAGCCTACTACGGTGGTAGCGAAAGCCACCTGCATGTTGTAAGCCATCGAAGCAATATCACCGGTAGAAAGACCTACCAGGGCAGGACCCATCGGAATCAAGGTACCCATCAAACCGAGCATCGGACCCATCTTCAGGAGTGTAGAAGGAAGAGAAAGATCCTTCTCAACAAACTGGGCATACTGGTCGAGGATGCGGTTCACCTGCGCCTTGCTCTGACGGTTGTCCACGAGTTTCTTCATATAGGAAACGATGACAGCCTGCTTGTTCTTCGGCAAGCGATCGCCCAGGGTATCGATGTTATCGAGTGTCAGGGTGTTCATCTGTTCACGAATCTCCGCACCCGACTTGCGCTTTACAAGATACTGTCCGAAGAAACCTCCAAGGAGCAGCAAGGCTCTGAGGAAGAAGAAAATCAACAAAATAATCACAGGAACCAGCATGCCTGTGGAAATCCAAAACAATACGTCTGATATGTAATTCATCTTTTTTATAATGTTAAATGTTGAATGTTGAATGTTAAGTTGGCTTGCGCCTTTACAGTTTCTGTGATAAGCGCTGCATCTTGATGCGATAGCAGCCCCATCCTATCGCCATTCCTACGATGACGATGGCGATGACGCCGAGAAGCGAGAGGGCATCGAAACTGTTGAAGCCTGCCACGGCTGTCCTGCCATTCACTGTACCGATGATGCCCATCAATCCGAGCAGCACCTCTACCAGGAAGAGCAGTTCCAAGCGGATTGGTCGCTCCGGCAAGAGCCATCTCAAACCGTAGGTGAATACCGGAGTCAAAACCAGCAATACTACGGCAAGCACCCATGCCACAACCTGGAACGATACGCCGGGAAGCAGGAAGATGGTCATCACCAGAACACTGAACAGCACTGGGAAAACCAGCAAACCCGGGAAGTACTTCAGGAAGATGAAGAACACCCATTTGCGGCGGTCCACATGTTCCGAAGTCTTCAAATCTACGTGGTGCACACAGAAAAGCATCGTAAGTGCCACGTCGATACTCAGCAGCACCGCCATATCGAGCATCAGCTTCTGGTCGGCTATCCAAGCCGCAATCTGCGTCTTCGACTGCTCGATGGCAAATGGCCAGGTCATTCCCACGAAGAAGGCTACGAGCACCGAGATGATCATAATCTCCTTCACTCCGTGGAAGGTCTGCTTCAGCACAAAACTGAAGCAAACCAATATCATCATTACTAAAACTAATGTCTCCACTTTTTTTAAAAATGTTGAATGTTAAATGTTGAATGTTGAATTATTCTTCACTGTTAAGTGTTGAATTATTCTTCACTCATCATTTTGCGACGACGTCGCAAATATACTGCGAGCACAACGAACGCTACGATGACGATGACACCTACAACGATGCCGCTCACCACAGTGGTGGTCTTCTGAGCATCCTCATTCAGTGTCTCCTTCTTCATCACCATACCCTTGTCGCTGCTGTTCTTCGCAGCCTCAGCATCGCGGATTTGCTCTACATTCTGCTGATATTCCTTGGCAGAAGCAGCATCGGTCTTGCTAGCGATATAGTTGCGCAGCTTGGCATTGTCGCAAACAAAACCGGAGCATGAAGGCTTATACTTGTTCACGGTCTCGGTATGGAGCTTGGCGATGTCCTTGAGCTGCTGAGGAGTAGCCTTCCACATTCCCTTGCGGGCACTCTCCATCATCACGGCGGTCATCTCCATCAGCGCTGCCGGATTCTGCTTATCGAAGAACTCCTTGGTGCCGAGATTGTACTTGTCCTTGACATATACATTATATATCTCGTCCCACATCTCCTTGTCGATTGCCTTTGGCTTCATCACATTCCAACCGTAGGTATTGGTTACGATTTCAGCGAATGTGCTGGCACTGCTGGCTCCACCCTTCATCTTCTCCTTGATATAGGCTGGATTGAAGATGGTGGTTCTGCCCTCGATACCGATAGCCTCCTTCACCTCCTGCATTCTCATATTGCTATGGTTGCGATAGTCGGCGAGATAAGCATCCGGATCCTTACCGGTTACGTTGCGCACTGCGAGGTTCATACCTCCCATAAACTCATATACGTGGTCGAGACTCAAGGCACCCCAGGTGTTGCTCTGTCGTGGCTGAACTACCACATCAGTACGGGTCAGCGCTGCCTCGAAAGCAGCCTTGCGAACAGTCTCCCAGTTCTTCTCATCACCGTAGAAGGCACCCATATTGTTCAGATAGACCTCGGCAATCTGACTCTCCTTATCCCAGCGGTCGCCTGCGGTTACCATCTCCTGGATACCGGTACCATAGTTGCCGTTTACGCCACCAAACACTCGATACATACTTACCTCGCGTGCCTCCTTTGGCGACATGCCCTTCTCTACGAGCACTCGTTCCGATTCGGTAACACCGGCTTTCACCAGATTGTCGTACTTGTCACCCTTGGCATTTGCCGCCATCTCTATCGCCTTGTTGATGAGGAAGAGACGGGATGCTGCCAGGTCGCGGAGCTGACCGGAAGTCTGAACCACGACATCGATGCGAGGACGGCCCAACTGCTTGGATGGGATGAGACGCAGATCGGTAACACGGCCGAAGGCATCTCTTACCGGTTCTACACCGAGCATATAGAGAATCTGAGCGATGGTAGCACCCTCTGTTTCGATAAACTCGCTACTCCAGAGCGTGTAACTCACCTTGCGAGGATATTCACCCTTATGTCGCTCACAATACATCTTGATGGTATTGTCGCAAAGTTCCTTTGCCTTCTCCCAGGCATCCTCCGAAGGTGTATTCTCCACATTGATGGAGAAGAGGTTTCTACCAGTAGGCAGGGTGTTTGGATTCACAATCAGATCACCACCAGGAGATGGGGCGGTGAAGCCGCCATTCAGGGCATTCATCAGAGAAGACATCTCGTTGAGCGGACTCTGACGGAGCGCCTCCGAATACTTGCCCACATTCTGCAAGGCATGCTCTACGGTAGTAATCGCCTGAGCCAGATGAATCTGCTGACGGGTATATTTAGGTGCTTTCGACATCATCATACCCTTATCTTTAGAAGATTTTTGAGACGCCTTGCCGGCTTTCGCCATCTTCGCCTTCTTCAAATCCTCCTGATACCATTTCTGTCCCTTCTTGATGGCTTCCATCATCTTGTCAGGGAAGTGACCGGTCTGCTCCATCTTCTCAAAAGCCTCACGACTCATCTGCGGAATCTTCTTCTTATGAGAAACCTTGGCAGCACGGAGTTCGCTTACCGTACGGTGATCCACCCTCTTCGGCTTCGCCTCCTTCGCTCCACCCATCTGGTCTGCCATCTGCATCATCATCTGGATAGGATCCGGAGCAGCCTGCATCGCCTCAACCTTACGCGCCATCTGGAGTTCGGCAGGAGTGATTCCTACATAACGGCAGATGTATTCATCAGAAACCGAGGCTGAACCCAGAAGCTGGGTCACGGTATTGCGTGCCTTGCTCAGATAGAGACGGTCGAAAAGCTGTTTGTGCTTCTCCACACCCTCCTGGGCACGACCTTTCAGTTTATCTACTGCCAGCATTCCGTAGGCAATAGGATCTGTAGCCATCGCATAGACACTGGTGCGGACATCATCGTTATCGTATGGCACACCCAGAGTATAGAGCTTGCCGGTAATCTTCTCGTTTGCCAACTCTTCCGCAAAGTTCTCTACTCTCGCAATTTCATCTGCAGAATAAGGCTTGTTCATCTGCTTGGCATCGAGTCCCAGTTCACGGGCGATTCCCATCTTCACGGTCAGCGCCTTCACCTTGAGCGACTGTTCGGCAGATGCCTTCTTCTCGTATGACTGGATGGCATCACTCAACTGCTTATAGGTCTGTCGCAACTCGCTCTCCTTGAAAGGAGGAGTGAGATAGCTCTGGGTCTGGGCATAGGTGCGGCGCTTGGCAATCATCGCCTCGCCCACATTGCCGATGGTATATATATAAAGATGTGGAACCACACCAATCAATCGGTCACTCCAGTCGTTGCTGCCGAGTGCCACCTGCTTTCTAGGGGTATATTCCAGAGATCCGTGGGTTCCGAAATGGATGAGTGCATCGGCACTGAAACCATAACGAGCCCAGAGATAAGAGGCAACATAGGTGTAAGGAGGTGCCTGGTCGGTGCCATGCACAATCTTGAAGGAGTCGCCTCCCACGCCTGCCATCACCTGTGGAAGCAGGGCCACATTGCCAAACTGCAATCTTGCCACCGCCAACTTACCGTCATCGGTAGCCATATATTTGCCAGGGAAGGAACCATAGAGCTGATTCATCTCCTTGATCATCTTCTTAGACAAAGCCTTCTGGGTCCATCCGGCAAACTGCTGGGCGGTAACCAGGGCAGGATGTCCAGACTGGAGGAACTGGGTATAAGCACCCTCGGCATAGGTTCCGAAGACGGCACCCTGAGCCTGGATCATCTTTGCCAGTTCCTGAGGATTGGCAGGCAACTTGCCTACATTGTATCCCTCATTCTTCAAGCGAACCAGGAGATTGTAGAGCGATGGAACCACTTCCATTCCCGAAGCGGTAAGTGCATTCTGACCCGGACCCTTGAAGTAGAAGATGGCGATGCGCTTGCTGCTGTTCTTCTTGTTCTTCAGATTCACATAGCCCTGCACGCTCTCCACGAAACTCTCCATTCTGTCTGGGATGCCGTAAACCTCCTGCAAGCCCTCCTTGTTGATGCGCTGTCCGAAAACCACGTATGGACGGATAGCACCATCAATCTCCGGAGTCACGATACTCTGCGACATGAAACCGCCGTTCATTCCCTGCTTGTCGTTCTCCCAATCGGTGGTCAAGCGGTTGATATTAAGAGGTGAGAACAATGGAATATTCTTCTGCTTCAGGAACTCAACGAAGTAATCGCCCAGTCTGCCGTGCGCCATATTTACTACGGCATTCGCCTGAATACTGTCGGCATGATGACCGGCAATAAAGCTCTGCAGCTGGTTGATGCGATACACCATGAATCCCTTCTTCTCGAAAGCTTTCTCCATATCTGGAGCCGCACCCATAAAACCGGTGAGCAAGATGGTAGGAGCACCTTTCTTATATAAACCGTTCTTTGCCAGGAAGGCATTGTACTCACGGATGCTGTTGAAACCCAGTTCATCACCCTTCTCATCTTTCGGGTCAAAATGAGTCAGGAGATAGTTTGGTCGCTCATCCACACGTTCCGGTTCTGGAGCCATGAACTTCTTTCCGTCGATAAACTTGCGGATGTAAGCAAGCATACTGTGATAATTCTTCTTGCTGCCATTCTCGATGTACTGCATCAGATAATCTGCATCGAAGTTATCTACTGATACGATATTGTTGGCAGGGTTGGTAGCAGCATGAGTCAGGGTCGGCACCTTGTAGGAAGCCTCTTCCAACTGCTTGCGCTGGTTCTCGTCAATTCGGAGTCCCATACCATTCACGATAATCATATCGTAATCATCCAGATGATCGAAATCATCGGTTGTGATCTCACTCAGTTTAATCATCGCATTGTCGTTGGCATGCGAAATCTGTCCCAGCGCAATAGCCTGATAGTTGAGGAAAGCGATGCGGGTAGTACCCACCCAGGCAGAGTAAGCCTTCGCCAGACCTCCCAGAACAATCACAGCCAATAAGGCCAGGAAGATGTGTTTCTTTTTAATCTTTCTGATTTTTCCTAATCCTTTTTTCATATCTATTCCTTTTTTCGGGCTGCAAAGGTAAGGCTTATTTAGAAATTGTACAATACCGAGAAATTGTGATTTTCACATTTTTTATACTTAGAAGTTGGTATCAGGTTAAACGAATTGATATAGTCTGTACTAATAAATAAGTAGTGTTTTCAGGTTGAAGAAGATGGAAACGTTCAATGCAGAAAGAGCGTAATCACCATTACGGCAATCACGCTCTTTCTACTTATAAACATAAAACATTACGAAGATGAAAGAAAAGCTTAGCAAACCTTCTTCTTCCGCTCACAATAGCGTTCGCATTGGGCACAGATGTCATATCCCAGCATGGCACCCAAGATGAAATCCTCCTCCGGCGTAAGCTGGCACAACGGTTTGGTGATTATCATGCGGATAGCATCCAGACATTCTTTCTTACCAAAGAAGAGATTCAGACGGTCGTTGCCAACCGGCTGGATGATATAATCAATGTTCTGACGCTCTAATCTAGTTATGGCAAAAGACTCATATTTCTTGTTGAAGGTGTAGAGCACCAGGCGGCGCACGCCCTTCTTATATTCATATATATGATTCATCAGAACCTTCAAATCTACTGGTGTTGCGATTTCCTGCTGCATACTATCCGAATTTATCTGTTTTTAAACCAAGAATCAGAGAATTCCATCATTCTCCAATTCTTGAAAAATATTTTTATAAAATTATAACGCTGGCTTGATGTCCTCGAGCCAGGCATCGATACGTTCCTCTGTCTTGTCGTCCTCGTTCACCTCGTCGAGTGCGAGTCCCAGGAACTTGTCGCCATCGATTGCCTCACTGTCATCATAGGTGTATCCGTCTGTAGAAACACCAGGCAATACGGTAGCGCCAGCCTCAACGGCAGCATCGTAGAGTTCCTTCATGCCGCCACAGAATGTATCAGGGTAAGACTCGCTGTCGCCACAACCAAACAGGGCCACAGTCTTGCCAGCCAAGCCGGCACTCTTCAATGTCTTCACGCCATCATACCAATCATCCTGCATCTCACCGGCACCCCAGGTAGAAGTACCGAGAAGAAGATTCTCATGACTTGTGATAGTAGCGTCATCGATGTTAGCTACATCTACAGCTTCCACGCCCAACTTAGAGGCGATGGTTTCGGCAATCGACTGGCATGAGCCAGTAGAAGAGCCATAAATTACGATTGTTGTTTTCATTTGTCTATCTTACTTTTAGTTACATTTATTTTCGGGTGCAAAGATACATCCTTTTTCCATCATCTGCAATACCTAAAAATGATGGTTTCGCAGAAATACCTAAATATGGGGATAGATAAAAAGGTTTAGGACGATTCATACTAAAACTTTCTTAAATGCATAAGGGTGTGTCATAAATCCATGACACACCCTCTTCTGTTATTTGTCAATTTCAGCACGTATGAATATACCGTTATTGCTGTAATAGAGATCGTAGCCAGGAATATCAATTTCATATCCGCCAACCTCTTTTTCAATTTTATAAGGCTTCAAATCAGGATGCCTCTTTGCTATATCCTCAGCTATGACAGTAGGAATAATGCCTACAGGGATCTCAGAGTATTTGCACTCAACACTCGTCCACTCTCCCTTCTCATTAAACTCCACTTTAGAGCCATCACTGAGCAATACTTCATATTCCCAAAAGCCATTATCTTTCTCCTTTTCCACACGGCTGTATGATGCATCAGCAAAATATTGCTTTACAAACTGCTGTGCCGACATCGGCAATGCTGCATAATCAAACTCTTTCTCTTCACTGCTGCATGAAACTGAAAAAACTACAAGTAACATCGCAAAGAATGCAGTAATAAATGTTCGTTTCATTTTCATAATGTTATCATTTAAAATTACTATATTTATACCATAATCTCTAGAACCAATATCTATGATACAGATTCGAAATCTATCAGTCACAAATATAATAGTTTTACTTTAAACTACAATGATTTCAAACTCAAATTAACTATAATTCAATATTTTTTTATTTTTCCATTTGTTCTACTGCCATAGTTCTTAGTTGTTAGGCTTATTCAGGTTACAATAGATATTGCATAGATAGAAATTACAAGGTAGACTTTTAGGTTCGGTTTTTGAAAGCGAATCCTACTGGCAGTGATGCCGGCAGGATTCTGCGTTATAATACTCTAATGCAGACTGCGCTTACTTAAATTCTTCAATCTACGGGCAAACTCAGGTGCAACCTCTATCCTATAACTCATTAAGCAAATCCTCCGCAGGAATAAAATCCATTTTTCCTTCGCGATGAAGTTTCAATTCCGTAAAGGCCTGATTGATACTAGCAAGGGCTTCTTCCAAATAGCTCTCGTCATTAGAAAGTACGCCCAAGCTATTATAAATATCAGTATTCAATTGCATCACATTCATTATCGAATCCTTTCTTTTAGCGATACATTGCGTAGAAATTCTGCACCTTGTCATGAAGCATAGAAGCATAGAGAAGACCATTCCTCCATTCTTCAGGAATATGGCATATTCCAAATTTAGCACCCAGGATAGCCCCTGCTACTGCTGCATTTGTATCCGCATCTCCTCCCGATAAAACAATCTTCAGAATACCCTCTTTATACGAGGTTGCATGCCAATAAGCCCATAGGGCAGCCCCTAAAGTTCTGAGCGTATATCCCATACTCTTTTCATCATCCAGACACAAAGAATCCAGACCTTCATGATATGCCAAGTCAACAAATGGAACAATTCGTTCATCATATTGTTTGGCAATGCCAATCACATCTTTATAATCCAATATCATGTCTTCAAAGACAAGAGCATGTATAAT
This sequence comes from Segatella copri, assembly GCF_024330485.1. Lineage (GTDB taxonomy): Bacteria > Bacteroidota > Bacteroidia > Bacteroidales > Bacteroidaceae > Prevotella > Prevotella copri_L. Next base: position 19,292 of record NZ_JANDWX010000039.1, read on the forward strand.
AGAAGAAACGATAACGCAAGAGCCCACACAGCGTGGATCATAATGAGTTAGCTTACAGATATTCTCTGCATTATTAGCCACATTGTCCTTCAAAAGTCCTACCACCGAAGTTCTCATGACGGCTCCATTAGCTGCAGCTTTTTTCTTTCCCATTTTCCAGATAATCTCTGCAGCCTTCTGTGGATTCGAAGTATAGTCGCCAAGAGCCATTACATTATAGGTATGCCGGCCAATTCCCATGCCTCCGTTCATCATCCATTCCTTAAACCTTCTGGCAATATCAAGAATATCTACCTTTTGACAAGCCACAAAGGAATCTAAGATGCATAGCATCATGTCGGTATCATCAGTCCAGTCGCCTCTTTGCCAACGACGACGATGATCATCCTGCACGATTTGTGAATAGTCCTCTATCCCATCAGGATAAAACGATCCACCTCTTGCTTGGACATAAACTCCGTGCTCAGTCCCAAAGCATCTCCTACAGCTTGCCCAAAGATAGTACCAAGGAATCGTTCTTTTATAGTTTCATTTTCCATATTTTTTCTATTCATACAACCAACAAATCGTAAAATCATCCATATCAATCACTCCTTGGTGATATAATCCTTTTAGATATTCCTCAAACGTTAATTGATTATCTGATGCTTGAAGTATTTGTATCCCTTCTTTTAACGGTGAAACAGACTCTTTCTCCACAATAGAAGCAGATTCTGGAGAGACTTCTTTTACCTGTCCAGATTCAAGAGAATGCGAAATAACCTCTATATAGACAAACTTGTTGCATGCAGCAATAAATGGCTGAGGTGTTTTCTTCATCCCCATACCTATTACCTCCTTTCCTGCCTCTCTCAGACGCATAGCAAGACGTGTAAAGTCGCTATCGCTAGATACCAGACAGAAGATATCCACTTAATTGGAATAGAGAATATCCATAGCATCGATTATCATAGAAGAATCGGTGGCGTTTTTCCCGGTTGTGTAATTATACTGCTGAATCGGGTTAATGGCATTTTCCAAGAGTACATCTTTCCATCCATTCATGGAAGACTTCGTGAAATCGCCATATATACGTTTGATGGTGAGATTACCAAATCTCGCCAACTCATCGGTCATATCCTTGATATTTCTGTAAGATACGTTGTCCGCATCTATTAACATCGCTATCATGTTTTCTGTTTTCATTTTACAAATGCTATAAACCTATATTATATGATAAAATATTCTACAGTATCATCCAATATAACATTTACTTGGGAGTAAAACCTGCATTTTTTTGCCCTGGAAGTATCAAAAGATCCTGTGGTTCTAAAGTCTTCGAGATGTAGCTGGAGACTTTTATACATCTTACACATTTTATAAGGTGCATCAAACCACGAAGAAACTGTTACGAAATTCCTACATGAGTTACAATTAGAGATATGGTATTTCTGAGAACAAATGGTATAGGCATAATTATATGCTTCATATCTGTTATGTGCAGAGAATACAACTTCACATAATGCTCGATGGTCTTTTCTCTTTATTTGTTTGCAATTGCAATGTTCATTAGAAAGATATATTTTCCCGGATGGCATAAATGCACAGCGAGTGAGCCATACACTTTCATTTATGTTGGAGTTGTTATAATCTTTGGTTTTGAAGCCATAGAATGCAACAATTTTTATTTTCCTACCTTCCCACTCTTCGCCAACGGTTTTAGACTTCTCGACAAGTCCGGATTCTATCAAGGAAGAAATACTGTCCTCATCTTCTATAAGGATTTCTATTATTTTGTTTCCGCTATGTAGCTTGGCTTCATCGCTTGCATGGGTTACACAAAACTCTATATAGATAGGCTTACGTTCCGGGAACTCCTTAGAGAAAAATTTCAGGTCGCTACGCCTTCTAATATTGTCATACGAAATTTCCTGCTCACAAGAGTCATACCATTCCTTAATATCAATCCTCCTCTTCTCCTTATTGGAACATCTTCTTGAATGGGACATGAAAATGCATTTATCCTGGTTGCAAAAGGAAGTATACTCAAACTCCATATATAATGATGTTCTATTATAGAATGCTTCCTGTATTTTCTCTTTAGCCAACAGGTGAAGCATTGACTCATAAGCAGCTTCACATTCTGTTCCTGACAAATGAGAAAAATGGTGCTTGCGCTTTGCACCTTGTTTAGCCTGAAGAGGTTCGCCACAATAGGTGCAAAAGCATCCACACTCTTTTCCATTCGCCACACTATCGATATGTACCAATTTCCCTTCAGCACTAAGTGCGTATGTTAAATATGGCTTTTTCATACTCCTAAAATATTAAATGTTTAAGGTCGCAAATTGCGACCTTAAACATTGGAAATCACAGTTTGTGATATCCAATGTATTAATAAAATCGAGAGGTAGTCGAAATATTTGACCACCTCCCTCGCAACTTTATCAATAGCGGTATTGTTGTAAACTCGTGCTATATTTTTTTAGCTATGCCCATCTTCACCATTTCTTCAAGAGAACTCGCCTTTCCATCCACTACCCAGGATTTGCCAACTCGCTGAATATTATGTTCCTTGTTGTCTATCCTGTATGATATTCCTTCTCTTGTTGTATAGGTGGTGTCACCAATAAAATTGAATGTTCTCATTTGTTTTTGACTTAACCGTGCTGTCGAGGGCTTATTTGTGCTTGCAAAGGTATAAATAAATTCTTAGAAATCCACTTTTTTTGAAGTTTTTTTAGCTAGGATTATTTTTTCGGGCAGGTCGCACACGTTGAGCCACATGTAGTTTTGTTTGTGATGGTGTTGGCTCATGTCTTGCGTGACCTGGAACAGCGTATGACTGAGGCGCTTAAAAATATGATGAATGTTTGCTTGCTTCAAAGAAAAGAAATATCTTTGCAGACAAGTAAACGCAGGCGTTCACAGAACTTATTCTATGTCGTGTACATCTGTAAATCGGCCAAACAAGAGGGTAGAGGTGGAGAATTTCTCCACCTCTTATTTTATATATGGAAAAGGAGAAGGCAAAGGAGGAAGTCTTGGAGGGAAGGGTTCCTATTTATGATGGTATCGATTTTCCGGTATCTCTTTTTCGTCGTAATAATCAAGGAATAATCTAAAAAGTTACCCAAAATATTTTTTCTCCGAAACGGGAGATTAATTCTTGTTTAAGATCATTTGGGAAATTACACTCATAAAATGCACCATCCCCAATACTAGTAACACTATTAGGAATAACAATGTTTGTCAAAGAAGTGCAACCATTAAATGCACCATCCCCTATACTGGTAACGCTATTAGAAATAACAATATCTGTCAAAGAACAGCATCCCCAAAATGTACCATCCCCAATGCGAGTCACGCCATCAGGAATAACAAGACTAAGCAAAGAAGAGCAATGCCTAAATGCACTTTTCCCTATGCAAGTAATGCTATCAGGAAGAATAATATTACTCAAAGAAGTGCAACGACAAAATGCCTTATTACCTATACTGGTCACACTATCAGGAATAACAATATCTGTCAAAGATTTGCAATTACTAAATGCACCTTCCCCTATGCAGGTAATGCCATCAGGAATAACTATGCTACGCAAAGAAGAGCAAAATTGAAATGCACCTTCCCCTATGCAGATAACACCATCAGGAATAACTATGCTACGCAAAGAAGAGCAAAATTTAAATGCACCTTCCCCTATGCTGATAACACTCTTTGGAATAACAACGCTACGCAAAGATTTGCAATCATAAAACGCGCCACTTCCAATGCAGGAAACACTATCAGGAATGACATATGATGTCGTATTCTTATCTCTAAATGCGATAATTTTGCTTTTGTCCTTATTGAACAATACCTTATTGTCATAAATAAAGTAAGGTGACAAACAGTCTAATTTACCATACCAGTTAAAAAACGGATTGCCGTTTAAGCAAATTACGCTTTTCGGAATGGATATATATTTCAATGAGGAACATCCACAAAATGTCCACGTCCCAATGCTAGTCACACTATCAGGGATAACAATACCAGTCAAAGATTCACAACCACAAAATGTCCACGCCCCAATGCTAGTTACACCATCAGGAATAACTATATCTGTCAAAGATTTGCAACCACTAAATGCATAATCCCCAATGCTAGTTACACCATCAGGAATGGCTATATTTGTCAAAGATTCACAACCACAAAATGCCCTATCACCTATACTGGTCACACTGTCAGGAATAACAAAACTTGTCAAAGAAGAGCAACGATAAAACGTCATATCCCCTATGCAGGTAATGCCATCAGGAATAACTATGCTACGCAAAGAAGAGCAAAATTGAAATGCCTTATCACATATTATCATTACACCCTCTTTAATAGAATAAGTACCATTAAGTTTTTGTGGAGCTTTCAACAATTTTCTTCCATCTTTGCTATATTTCACGCCCCATTCATCAACAAAAGCTTCCTTCAACTCTTCCTCTGTAGCTTTGGTTGGTAAGTCTTCAATTGTTTGAGGCAGGATAGGCTTTTCGCCAATAAACAATCTAAAAGAACATGCAGAAAGATCCTTTCTTGCCAAGGCGAGCATGAAAAGAGAGTAAAGTGTACAGAAGTCTTTATTGCACATCAACCCCTGCAAGGCTGATATGACCTTGCTATTTGACGGATTGCGATAATCATTTTCCGAGAAGAGAAGTCTGTCTGAGGCGCCATAGATATCTAACAAAGTAGATTTCATCGAGATAGCCTTCAATGACAAGGCGATGCTTGCCAAAGAGAAATCATCTATCGTTTCATCAAAATCATCCACTGTACGCAGAGGATGACTGAAATCCTTGGTACCGATAGTTGGAGATTTACTGCCTTTCATAGAAGACACAAACATTCCATCATAATCCACCAATGTAAGAGAGCCATCTGGACGGATTATGATATTGTCTGGCTTGACGTCGCCATGGGCAAAAGATTGTGAACGGAGCCAAGCCGCCATTTTTCCAAAGCGATAACAAAGCAATGACATGGCTGATAGATTGTGATAGTTTGCCGAAATGTAAGCTTCCATCGTTTCACCATCTACCCAATCCATCAACAATACTGGAAATTCATCCTCCTCGCATTGACTGTCCACGAAGAGTTCCTTCTCCATATACTTTACAGAAGTAATATATGGAGAATCAACCATATCCAATTCATCCGCAATCTGACGATAGGCTTCGGCTCGCCCTTCCTGTTCTTCCGTAAAACACTTGAGGGCATAATATTTCCCGGTACTCTTGTCCTGCATCTTGAACACTACGGCAAAAGCACCACTACTTCGATATGGTTCTCCGTGATCATCTAGTACGGGAGTCAAGTAAGCCAATTTATCAAGATTATCGTCAGCATCTTGAATGGCCTTTACATATTCTGATATCAATGGGTACTGCATATTATGTATTGTTATTTTATCTGCTTCTACAAATTTTAATGACAACAAATAGGGATATAAAGAAGATGGATGCTAGCCTTTAAAATAAACTAGCGTGAAATCATCCACATCTAAGATTCCTTTCGAATTCAGTTCTTTCAAATATAGTTCAAACCGGCTGTTAGATGATGTTGCGTCTAACAAAGATTGGAGCACATCCTTCCAAAAATCAAACTTCATGGTCTCTGCTGTTTTCAAAAGTTGGGAATTGCCAGATGCTTTTAGGTATTCTTCAGCAAGCTCCGCACCATACTCCTTACTTTTAGACAATTCATACATCATCATGATATAATGCGATAAGGCATCGCTGGCAGCAAAGACTACCGAAGATTCATCCAGATAAAAGTCACCACTACTGAAACCTTCCTCTTCCAGGGGATCTTTACAGCTAACCAGCCTGGGAGGATTGCTAAAATCAGACAATTTCGTAAAACTATGTTCCAAGACACCTGTATCCTGACTATAATGAAAGACTACGCTATCGCCGTATGCCATCCATTTACATTGCTTATCCCCTGTTATCCATGCAGCAGCAATGGTGGCGCAAGCCCCCTCATTATAATATTTATTCAAAAGTATGCCGTCGCCTTCCTTTGCTCTTTCCTCGTGCTCATTATAAAAGGGCTCCCAAATGCCATCTACCCATTCGTCAAGTTCTTTGAAGCAGACGATGGGTTTATCTTTCGGAAGATGTTTTACAAGATACTCCGACCACTCATTGGCAAACAAGCCACAGCCTCCTGCCCCATCGGATACAGCTATACAGGTATCCGATGAGTAGAAAGCATCTTCGTTTGCAACATGGTCATTGAACTTTGCTATACTAACACCTCTGTTCATAACTTTTCTTTATATCATTACAGATTCTGATTTACCAGCATACTCGAAAGTGTGCCAATCTTCATCATTTTAACCAATCTCTCCATACCCGTATTTACACCCATAGCATGGTAGCGGATATCAGCCTGCTTATCTCCAAAGATATTACGGATCTGCTCATTGTAGTTGAGCGGCAAAAGACTTGACATATTATAAAGTTTCTCACCATATCCATTTCCGTTCAATTCATCTGCAGTTGCAGGGAATACAACCGATTCTGCATGTCCTGGCACAACGTGAATATTGAAGAGCAAGACATTGCCATCATTGGTAAACATCGATTTTAATTGATTGGCAAGTTGTTGCATCTCATCATGCGAAGTTCCATTATACTCACCATCAGTAATATTGATAATTGTAGGAGGATAACAATCCTTGTCATGATGCACTTTCATCCAATTTTCAAGCAAACCTTCCGCACGTTTGAAAGCCTTATCCATGTGTGTCCAACTACCATCATGGCGAGCTACCATCCATTGTTTCTTCTCTACTTCTTTGATGGTTATACCCTTACGGGTACGCACCTCTTCCTTCACCATTTTCTTTTGGTAAGGATTATCACGAATCTCTTCTGGAGTAACAAAGTCTCGTCCTTCCAAGTTACCATTCCAGGCACTATAAGCCTCCATGCCATAACCTATCATGGCAATATCAAAGTAATGGCGAGTTTCATTATTCTTCACACATCGCTCCACCAACTCGTTGATTTGGGCATTTACAATACGGGCAACAGCCTCAGATAAAGTCATATCCTCACCATTGAAGGTAGTAATTCGGCGCATAGAAACACTTTGGTCCACCAGGAAGATGAATGCTGTAGGATGCTCACGATCAACACGAGCCGTATATGCATTCTTGCTCTGTAATATCTGTGGCTGGCTTGGAATTGGAATACCAAAGTTGCCGATGTTCTTGATATACTTCAGGGGAATGCTGTTCTTTACCAGAATCTCGGCTTGATAGAAAGGCTGTTCATTTATATCCAGGTCAAAATGCTTGTTTGCCTTGACTGTCTGAAAATGAATTTTCTTGAAATCTTCCAGGTTTCCGCCAACGTTGGCACCGCTTCTTGTAGCATTTCTATCAGAAAACTTAGTCTGTTCATCAAATATCACCTCTGGGTCTATTTCCAAAATTACGGGGTTAGATATACGTTGCTCGCTCATCGCTACATACATCATCGGATGCTGCTTGGTAAAGCTCGCTCTCACATAATGCTCCAGCCCATCTCGTTTGTCAAGTGACCAGGAAGTAGAACCAGGTCCACCGCCTCCCGGCTTAGGAATCGTAATTCCTCGTTCCTCACAATCCTTCCAGGAAAAGAGGCCACCATTCTTGATGATGTTCTCTAAGTTATCACGATCAGTAAAATGATACAACGTTGTAATATGATGCTGTTCAAGGATCTTTTTAAAATCCTCCCAATTATTTCGTTTACTCATAATTAATATTTTTGTTGTTATTCTATCAAAAAAGTTCTAATTCCTGTGGGTTATCAACCTGTAGTATTGCCTCCGTATCCGGTTTTTCTCCATAAGGATAAATACCATCTACGTATGCCTTGATCAAAAAGGCATGAGACAAAGGTTTGCTTGGGTCATCCACATCACAGTTGGTATCATAATCCAACAAGATGATGGTTTTCGTTTTACTTGCCTCCTTCAACCGTTCAATGATTGTTGGCACTTTATTCTCCAACATCCATTGGTAGGTTGGAATATATATCTGCTTTCTAGCTTCTATGTATCCAAGAAGTTCCTTGCCATATATTCCTTTGCGATGTCCCAAAGGCTTACCATACTTGCGTACAGTTCGCTTGATATTCTTCATCGTATCATTCTGTAACATCTGTACATCTACGTCTGCTCCTTCAAACACCTTCAACCCCTGCCATATCGCCTCTACACAAGTAGCTGTCACTCCATCGCTGAATGGAACTGGAATTCCACCATGTGGGTAGAATGGACTTAATTTGATTAAGCTATCTTTGGCATGGCTAGTTACATCCGCAATGATTGCATCGGGATGTTTCCTTAATATGTTTTCGTATTTCTTACGCTTAGATTCTATTAATATCATAATTATTAAACTATATTTACCATGAACTAAATATTTTATATCCAAACCGGGAGATTAATTCTTCTTCAAGATAGTCTGGGAATTTGCATTTATGAAATGCACTATCACCTATGCTAGTAACACTAGAAGGGATGACTATCTCTGACAGAGAACTACAAAAAGAAAACGCCCAATCACCTATGCTAGTAACACTAGAAGGGATGACTATCTCTGACAGAGAATCACAACAAGAAAATGCACCATCACCTATGCTAGTAACACTAGAAGGGATGACTATCTCTGACAGAGAATGACATCTAAAAAATGCACCTTTATCTATGCTAGTAACACTAGAAGGGATGACATACGATTTTATATTTTGATTCCTGAAAGAAATAATTCTACTTTTATCCTTATTGAACAAGATATCATCCTCAAAAACAAAATTAGGAGATAAACATTCTAATTTGCCATTCCAATAAGCAAATGGATTGCCGTTTAGGCAAATTACGCTTTTAGGGATGGATATACATTTCAACGAGGAACAACTAGAAAACACCCAATCACCTATGCTAGTAACACTAGAAGGGATGACTATCTCTGACAGTGAATTACAACTAGAAAATGCACCTTTACCTATGCTAGTAACACTAGAAGGAATGACTATCTCTGACAGAAAGTAACAACAACAAAATGCCCTATCACAAACAACCTTTGTTCCTTTCCTTATTGAATAAGTAAGATCAAGTTCTTGTGGAGCCTCCAACAGTTTTCTTCCATCCTTGCTATATTTCACTCCCCATTCATCAACAAGAGCCTCTTTTAACTCTTCTTCTGTTGGCGTTGTCGATAAATCTTCATCCATCACAGAAGTTATATTAGGCTTTTCGCCAATAAACAATCTAAAAGAGCATGCAGAAAGCTCCTTTCTTGCCAATGCGAGCATGAAAAGAGAGTAAAGAGTGCAGAAATCCTTATCACACATCAATTCCTGCAACACTAGTGTCCCGTTAAAACGAGACGATTATTAAATAAGTTATTAATACTCAAAAGTTTACGGACTTTTTGTAGTGTATTCGATTTGATTTTGTATCTTTGCACGCATATTTAAAATAC
>NZ_JANDWX010000040.1:0-27723 GCF_024330485.1 Segatella copri
TCGCTTTATGGGGTAAGGGGATTTTGTGTCTGCGACGTTTCTGTTATGCAAGGAATATGTACAATAAAATGAATTTTTGTCGTTTTACAAGCAAAATCCCACGAAACCCAATAGGTTGCTGATTTGAGGATGATAATAAACACCCTTACTGGAAGTTTGCCGAAGATATGTAACTATCGGGAGCCTCGCCCTTGAATGTTTACGATACCTATATAACAAAGCGTGTGCCAATGGTAATATTGACACACGCAGGCTGATTAGTTATCATAAGTTGCTATTTCTTTGAAAAGTATTTGCCACCTTTTATAATAATAAGACCTTGTCGATTGACTTGAGCTGTCCGCCTTCCCAAAGCATCATAAGTCTTGTGCTCAGACACTCTCTTCACTATTGTCTGACAGATATGAGAAGGTTGCATAATTTTCTGAATGGAGAAATCTGCGTATCTGAGTTCTTCGTCACGCAACAGGTCTTCCATCGAGCGATTATCGCCGATATAACGATAAATTCCCCATTTGGGTCGTAGTCCAGCACAGTCAGTACGCCACATATCGCAAGACTCTGCGTCTACGCGAAGCACTTGCTCGCCAGTTTTAACATCGTTAATAACCACCGAATACAGCCCTTTCTCCCCAAAACGAACACTTTCGGTCACCTCTACCCAATGGCCCATCAGTAAGGTTAAGTCTGCCGAAGCCATAGTCTTCAGAGCCCCCGTATGCCTATCATGATGTCTTACCTGTAGCACCTGCTTCTCTTTCTTCCCGCTACCCGTGGTTCGACAAGTAAACGTAATGAGCGGCGTAGACACATCAGCCGTTCCAGCCTTATTGTCGATGCCTTTCAACTGATGGATATGTGTAAAATTCTTGGTTGTCAGCAATCCCTTAGGCAGCAGAAACTTCCATTTGAAAACCATCGTTTCGCCTTCAAAGCCAATCATAGCCTCTGGCGAATTATCGAAAGTCTTGATTTCGTTGCGCTGTCGATCGGTAGTACTCTCAATGCCCCGGTCATCATCTATTTGGGCATGAATGAAAAACTGAAACACATATTTTTTCAGCGTCTCATCCATGACTTGCTGTATGTGCTGAAAAGGCTCAGAAGCATGGTCGCGCGAGAAATCAGGACACTCATACATATATCCCGAAGAAGTAATCTGTTGATAGGTCGTTGAGCTTTTACCATCGGCAATGAGTGTTCCGTCAGGTTCACCTGCCATCACCGACAATGGTAACATCACAACTGCCAAAATTAGATATTTCATATCGTCGGCAAGATCCTGATCCATGTGATGCTGTGAACGCCAGTTGAACGCAATCTTAGCGCCTGCATTATAAAGAGCCTCCGCCATAGCGAAGCAAATGCCATAAGCGGCACCGGTAACGAGAGCTACCTTGCCCTCAAGTGAAAACATTTTGTCCATAGTAGTATTGTTTATTTTAAATCAGTAGTCTTAATCTTCTGCATATCTGTGTAGTCGAGGTTCTCGCCTGCCATACCCCAGATAAAGGTGTAGTTGCTTGTACCAGCAGCGCAGTGGATAGACCATTGCGGAGAGATAACAGCCTGCTCGTTGTCCATCCACTTGATGGGCGTGTTTCCTGTGGCTCGCCCATCAAGTGGCATAAATTGAACAATTATTTTAAGCAAGCACCTATTCCACGGTGCCTTGCTGCTCAATGCGCTTGGCCTCTTCCAAGAGCTTGATGGCATCCACATACTGGGCGATGCCCTGTGCCACCTCCTTGGCTGCCTTCATCGCAAGAACCACAGTCTGAGGACGATGCACCACATCACCTCCGGCAAATACGCCTCGGCGAGTGGTCATACCGTATGGACGTTCCACCACCTTGACATAGCCCTTCTCATCTACCTCGATACCTGCCGTGGTAGACACGATGCGATTGGCTGGACGAGAACCGATGGCCAGATAGATGCGGTCGAACTTCTCCACTCTCTCGCCCTCTGGGGTATTGAGCACACAGCTGCCGAGTCTACCATTCTTGCCCTTGAGGAAAGCCTCTATGGTGGTCTTCCACTCAAACTTCACTCCTTCCTTCACAGCCTCCTCATACTCGCTCTGGATGGCAGGCATCTCTTCCTGGGTCTTGCGATAGAGCACAGTTACGTCGGCTCCCAGTCGGATAGCGGTACGAGCGGCATCCATCGCCACATTGCCACCGCCGATGACGCCTACCTTCTCGCCATCACGCAGAGGCACCATCTCTCTAGTCAAGGCACCCTCATTATAGGCATTCACATTGTGCAGGAAGTAGGTGCTCTGGCTCACACCATGGAGCTTGCTGCCCGGTGTGGAATCCATGTTCTGTGGCACACTGGTACCCGTGCCCATGAAGATAGCATCATAGCCGGCACGGAACAGGCTGTCGATGGTAACATTGTTCTCACCCACCATGCTTTTGGTGATAAACTGTACGCCCAATGCCTCAATCTTGCTCACCTCATCGCGCACCACGCTCTTAGGCAGTCGATACTCAGGAATGCCATACATCAGCACACCGCCCGGCTCTGCCTGTCCCTCGAAGATGGTTACATTGAAGCCCTGGCGAGCCAAATCGCCCGCTACGGTCAGACCTGCAGGTCCTGAACCGATGACGGCTACCCTGCCACGAGTTTTCTGTGGCAAGCGCTCACGAGAGAGATTCATCTTGGTATCGAAGTCGGCGAGAAACTGCTCCAACTTGCCTATCTGCACCGGTTTGCCCTTCTTGCCCAGCACACAGTGACCCTGGCACTGCTTCTCGTGAGGGCACACACGGCCGCAGATGGCAGGCAGGTTGCTCTTGGCATTGATGATGCTCATCGCCGCACCCATATTGCCCATGGACAATTCGTGTACAAAGTCGGGGATATCATTCTCTATAGGACAGCCCTTGCGACACTGCGGAATCTTGCAGTGCAGACAGCGCTTGGCCTCCTCAATAGCCTCTCGGGTAGAGAAGCCCTCGTTTACCACTTGGAAATTTATATCTTTCTTTTCTTCCTGTTCACTCATACTTGTTACTCTCCTATTTTTAAAGTTACTGAGCCTGTGCAACAAAAGCCAAAGACTCACGGCACTTGTCGCTCACTGCCTTCCAATCACCAGCAGCGATAGTGGCCTTCGGGAAAAGCTTAGAGCCCATACCTACACAGTTGGCACCTGCCTTAATCCAAGAAGCTATGTTATCTGCATCTGGAGATACACCACCTGTAACCATGATAAGCGACCAAGGCATTGGGGCCTTCAAGCCCTTAACAAAGTTAGTACCAAGAACGTCACCAGGGAATACCTTGCAAAGATCGCAACCCATCTCCTGAGCCATACCGACCTCTGTTACTGAGCCACATCCTGGTGTATAAGGAATAAGACGACGGTTGCAAACCTTAGCTACGTCTGGGTTGAACAACGGACCTACTACAAAGCAAGCACCAAGCTGAATGTAAAGAGATGCTGTAGGAGCGTCGACGATAGAGCCTACACCCATTGCCATATCTGGACATTCCTTAGCTGCAAACTTAACTACCTCAGCGAATACCTCGTGAGCGAAGTCACCACGGTTGGTAAACTCGAATGCACGAACACCACCATCATAGCAAGCCTTTACGATGTTCTTTGCTATCTCTACGTCGTTATTATAGAATACAGGCACCATACCAGTCTCGGTAATCTTTGCAAGCACCTGCTGTTTGTTGAATTTAGCCATAATGATAAATGAAAAGCCCTCCCCCCATCTCCTTCCCCATAGGGAGAGGAGTGGTATGTTAGGCAAATTATTGTTTAAAATAAAGTTATTATTATATAAAGCTTAAGCTCTCTCCTTCCTTTTATCAGCTATATATTATAGGTATAAAAGCTGTATTAAAACTTTTATAAGCAATATCAGCATACAAATCGTCCACTATTGGGATGGGACGTAGGTGAGGCTTTTAGCCTTTATTTATCGCTGTACACGACCATTAGCATTGCCAGCTGCCAAAGCCTCTACCTCATCAACTGTAACAAGGTTGAAGTCACCGTTAATAGTGTGCTTCAATGCCGAAGCTGCAACGGCAAACTCAAGAGCTTCACCCTGTGTAGGCTTTGTAAGCAAACCATGGATAAGACCACCTGAGAATGAGTCGCCACCACCTACACGGTCGATAATAGGCATAATGTCATAACGACGGCTCTCATAGAACTCCTCGCCGTTATAGATAAGAGCCTTCCAACCATTATGTGTTGCCGAGAAGCTCTCGCGCAGAGTAGAAACAACATACTTGAAGCCAAACTCCTTCTTCATCTGCTCGAAAATCTTGTGATAGCCGCTTGCGTCGGTCTGTCCACCCTCAACGTCAGCGTCTGGCTTAAAGCCAAGGCAGAGCTGTGCGTCTTCCTCGTTGCCTATGCAAACATCAACATACTTCATCAAAGGACGCATTACAGAGATAGCCTTCTCTGATGTCCAGAGCTTCTTACGGAAGTTGAGGTCAACACTCACTGTTACACCGTGACGCTTAGCAGCCTCACAAGCAAGACGTGTAAGCTCGGCAGCATTGTCGCTGATAGCAGTAGTAATGCCACTCCAGTGGAACCACTGAGCACCTTCCATGATAGCATCGAAGTCGAAATCCTCTGGCTTAGCTTCTGCAATAGCAGAGTGAGCACGGTCGTAAACAACCTTTGACGGACGCATAGAAGCACCTGTCTCAGCATAGTATAGACCCACACGATCGCCACCACGAGCAACGAAGCTTGTATCTACACCATAACGACGCAATGCGTTAACTGCCATCTGACCAATCTCATGCTTAGGAAGCTTGCTCACAAAGTAAGCCTCATGACCATAATTAGCTACACTAACAGCTACGTTAGCCTCACCGCCACCAGGGATGACGCGAAGAGTTTCTGACTGGATAAAACGGTCGTTACCGACTGGAGAAAGGCGAAGCATAATCTCGCCTAGGGTTATAATCTTTGCCATAAATATATATTTATTTTGTTCGTTAATATTTTTTGTTCGTTACCTACTATGTTATAATGTGACTATCTTTTAAGATACGCTTGTATAGTTTCTTAATACTACAGTATTCTCGTCGAGAACTGTCTATCACGTCATAGAGAAGCTTCTATCACTTCAAGTTCTTCTGTATGAAATCGGCCGATTTGAAAAAGATTTCCTCCATCTTGTCTGAACCTTTCGACGATAAGTTGTGATCATAGAAAGGATAGACGGAAAGCACAGCCTCACCACCCTTCTGCTTTACAGCATCAGCCAACATCTTGCTCTGTTCGCACTCCACTGTCAAGTCGTAGGTTCCACAGACGAGCAGACAAGCAGGAATATTCTTCTGGGGGATGAGGTTGATGGGCGACACGGCAGCGAGCGTTTTAGGATTGAGCTGATCGAAATAAGCGATGCGCTGAGCATCCTTCGTCTTTGCCGTAATCTTAGCCTTCTGCAGATCATAGATTCCAGAATAGCCCACCAGCAGTTTGGCTTGCGACTTCATGGCACCCACAGCTGCCAGATGAGCTCCCGCTGACGTACCTAAGAATCCAAAACAAGAGGGGTCTACATGAAGTTCTTTGGCATGGTTTTGCACATATTTCAGCGCATCCATCACATCCTGTATCGTGACCTGAATCGTGGCTCCTGGCTGTGGCGCCAAGGTATAAGAAACTCTCACGCCTGTGATTCCAGCCTGTTTGGCAAGATATTGCGACAAGACCTTAGAAGAACCATTGTTACTAGTGCGCCATCCCCCGCCATGCAGATAAATCATAAAAGGTGCGGGCTTGTCCGAAACCGCCTTGTCTACAGAAAGAATCAGTTCATAACCATTCGCTTTCTTGTAGACGATGTCTACTGTTTCTACGCCCTTGTAGAGTTTGCTTGTCAGTCTTTGCGGTTCATACTTATATGGCACCAGCACATCAGTAAGCTTACTCATGTCCATGCGTGCCTTGGCATAACGCGCTTCTTGCAAGAGTTTATACCCACCCTGTCCATCCTCTATCAGCTTCATGGCATAGTGATTGGTGAGTTGAGTGGTCTGTGCCTTCACACCTATAGCAGTGCCTAACATGGCACAAACCAAGCATAATAAAGATAAATATTTTTTCATTTTCTGAATCTTATCAATAAATCATTTATGTTTCGGCAGTTCTACCAAATGGGGGTAGCGACTGATCTGAACGTCGTAATAAGGCATCAACAGAGCACTTTTATCCGTCATTCCCAGCTGATAAGCCAGTTTGGTGTAGTTTTTATTTCCCAAAGCCTTTCCTGCTTCGAGCAAGATAGGAGTAGCACGTTGGGCATCAAACTTTTTGATTTGCTTGTACGTCCACTTCTCTGGCGACTTGTAATAAGGATACAAGAAAGCGACGACATCTGCCAATGACTTTTGCGAAGCAGTCTTCATAGTCCAGAGATTTTCACCGATACCTGCAGCTATAAAAGAAGCCTGCAAAGATGCCTCACAAACAAAGGTGGAATAGTGCAAGGACAAAGTGCGAGCCAACTCCTGTGGCAGTGAACCATTCTCAGCTATCTGATTGTTGAGTTTCTGCATGAAGTCGTCGCGCAGCACTTCTCTGATTCGATTTTCGTAACCCAAGAAAGCTAATAGTTCCATGTGCGTCACGTCAAACCACAAGCCATGATTGTTTTTAGTTCTACGCTCCATTTGTCCCTGAGTACTGTGCTCCATCCAATACAAGAAAGCCTTTCCCCATTCAGTGAGTTGTGTCTGGTCATGCTCTGTCCATCCAGCATAATCCTTGATGAGAGCCGACATACACAGAGCTCTACAAGCATGACGCGCATCCAGTATGCCCGTACCACGAAGTTTGGTGCGTCCAGGGATGAACTGTGAATAAGTCATATTGGGATTCATACCCGTGATGCTGTCGGTAAACCATGCACGCAGATAACGCGCACAATGTTCAGCATACAAACTTTTGCCTGTGACATAATATAACAAAGAAAGACAGTCTACGGCATTAGCCATTTTCACCATAGCCTTCTCGCTCATATAAGAATCGATTTCAGGATTCACCTTACCATCATGTCGCACATAAGGGAGTCCGTCTTTCTTTGTCGTATCCGGCCACCAGTAGCGAGACAAAGAGATGTAATCACGAGCATCATTAGAGGGAGGTAATATCTTCGACTTGACAGTAGGAGCCTTGTCCTTCATCAGTTTAACCGCCATCCCCTCATAGAAGCCAACCATCTTAACAGCCTGCTCATTGTTGTGCAGATAAGCCTCTTTAAGAGCAGACAGTCGCTGCTTGTCAAGAGGCAGAATCTGAGCCTTTGCAGAGACCAAAGCCCCTGCAAAGACCAGTAATACTATGAGTTTTCTCATTTATTATCTACGATTTATTATGAGAAGAATACACCACCATTGATATCGATGTTGGCACCTGTGATGTAAGAAGCCTTATCGCTTGCCAAGTAGCATACCAAGTCAGCCACCTCATCAGCCTGACCCTCACGACGCAGAGGATAGTTTCCCTTCATACGCTCACGATTCTCAGGAGTGTTGAAGATGTCGTGGAAAGATGTAGCTATCGTACCAGGGCAAACAGCGTTGACACGAATGCCATCAGGACCCAACTCCTTAGCCATAGAACGAGTAAAGGTAGAAACCGCAGCCTTAGATGTGGCATAGAGCGAAGCACCAGCACCACCACCATCACGAGCAGCCAAAGAAGAGAAGTTTACAATAGAAGCACCAGCTGTCATGAAAGGCACAACAGCACGAGTAGCCAACCATACAGAACGCATATTAACATCCATTACGATGTCATACCAGTCGTCTTCCTGCTCGGCAATCTTCTTACGGCCAACCATACCGCCTACTACGTTTACCAAGACATCAATCTTTTCGCCAAAGGCTTTCTGAGTCTCTGCTACAAGATTCTTCACATCAGCCACCTTGGTCATGTCGCCTTTCACGAGAATGCACTCGCCACCTACCTGACTGATTAACTCAGCAGTCTCCTTGGCAGCTGCCTCATTACCGAAATAGTTAACGCAAACCTTGGCACCATCGGCTGCCAACTGCACTGATACTGCTCTACCCAAGTCTCTTGAACCACCAGTAACGATGGCTACTTTATTTTCAAATCTTTTCATATTAATTTAATAATTTGGTTATTTGTATTAATTGTATTTTTTCTATTTATTTATCTATTTGTTTGATTTCACCCACTGTGAGGAAGATGGCAAGCCAAGACAATGGAACCAGCGCTCCCAACAAGCTGAACAAAACAGCCCAGTTGGTGATATAGCTTGAGAACAAGATTGCCAAGATGGTGCCAAGCACAGCAGATGCACCACCCAGTCCTGCCAACGAACCAACATTCTTACCACGATGCAAGTCGCACGGAATGGTTTGCAGATTGGTCATAAAGAACTGGAATCCACCCAGCACAAACGCCATCCATACTACAGCCAACACAGCTGAGGAAGACATAATGGCCAAGATGATGGAAGGAATGATGATAGCTCCACCCACTAAGATGGCATTTTTGCGTGCGTAGTTGATGGTATGTCCACGATTGATAAGCCAACAAGAATACCAACCACCCACGATACTTCCCAAAGCTGCTCCCGCATAAGGAACCCATGCAGAGAAAGCCACCTCTTTAATATTAAGGTGGAAAACATCAGCCAGATAGAGAGGCAAGAAGGTGACAAACATCCACCAGATAGGGTCGAGGAAGAAACGTCCCAAGATGACCGACCAGTTTTTCTTTTCGCTCAGCAACTCACCCCATGTCTTACAATGAGTATCTGCCTGAGGCTTTTTCTCCGGTTGATTGCTCAAGATGTAATGGCGCTCTTCTTCTGTAATCCAAGGATGCTCCTTAGGACCTTTCTTGTTGATAACGAGCCAAGGAATGAGCCACAACAAACCCAACGAACCAACACAGACAAAGGTTACCTTCCAGCCGAAACTGATAAACAGCATCAGGATGAATACAGGAGCAAAGATGCTACCTATAGATGCTGCCGCACCGAAAAGTCCCTGTGCAAAGGCTCTCTCCTTCTGTGGGAACCATTCCGCATTGCTCTTTGTAGTGCCAGGCCAAGGTCCTGCCTCGCCCAGTCCGAGCATCATTCTGAAAGCCGTCAGCGAGAACTTGCCAGTAGAGAATGCTGCCAGTGCGTCAGCCAATCCCCATATCAGCACACTACCAAAGAATCCCTTACGGCAGCCCACCTTATCATATAATCTGCCCGACACGAGCTGACTGATACCATAAGCTATCATAAAGAAGATAGTGATATCGCCCAAGATATCTTTTGCCTTCTTCGAAGCGTCTGGATCGTTGCGGTCAATGAGTCCCAGATCAATGGCTATTCCCTCCTTGTTGGTAACTATCGTTACAGCATCTTTCTGCTTGATGGTCACACTACCCTCATCTACTATCATGTCATCGCCACGCGTAGAGAAAAGGCGATAGCCCTTATCTGTTTTCACAGCCACATTCGAACTCATATCGATAGGCTGTTTTTCCACCAGCTCATAATCGATATTAGCCACCCACATATAGTTCAGGGTGCCACGATCCAAATAGTTGATGATGGTTATCATCATGATAAGTCCGATGATATACCATCGCAATCCTTTTATTTTCATGCACTTATTACTTTAAAAAGTCTGCCCTCATCGGACTAAATGTATCTATCAAGATGCCAGCCTCCAGGCAAACACATCCATGCAACTCATCTGGAGCTACATAATAACCATCGCCTGCCTCTAAGATACGCTTCTCATCGCCAATGGTGAGTTCAAACTTGCCACTTGCCACATAAGTAGCCTGGCTGTGATAATGCTCGTGCATGGTACCTACGGCTCCCTCTTCGAAAACCACCTTTACCATCATCAGCTGACCATCATAGCCCATAATCTGACGCTTGATACCAGGACCAGGATTTTCCCATCCCATTTCCTTTGCAATCTGAAATACTTCACTCTTTGTTTTCATATCTTTTCGTTTTTATTAATAATTATACTGAATATCTACTCTTCCATTCCATCGGAATATCTTGTTGCCTACCTGTACGGTATGTTCATGAGCCTCATCGTCAGCCAACAGCAAGAAGAGGTCGTGACCAGCATACACACCATGCAACACCAACTGAGAGTCGTCCTCAAACAGAATCTCCAGTTTCTCGCAGGAGGTGATGAGATCGCGAGAGGTTTCGCGCAAGACATCATACTCTCCATGAGTCTCTATTGAAACCGCAAAGGTGTGGTTCTTCTTGCCTTTCTCGCGGATGATATAGCCCGAACGATGCTGTAAGTTGAAGTCAGGGTCATTAGCTCCCAGGTCTACAAACTTAAATTCAGAAGTAGGGCTGCTGGCATAATTGACTGAATAGAATCGATTGGCCTTAAAGAACGTAAGGCATGAAGTCGATGAAGCGGTATTCTGTCCTGTAGCCTCAAGCCATAGATGCTGATAACCCGCTTTCTGACCCAGAGGCGCCATCTGATCTAAGTTACGCTGATAAGGATAATTTACCGATACCAGATGACCATTATACCACAACGGATAATCGTAGTCGTGCACCTTGTCTGACTTCAATCTGAACACATCGCATATCAGAGGGCGTTCGAGGAAAGGCACCTTGGCATAGACGATAGTTCGCAGCATGTCTACACCAGGATAGGCATTGGTATCGCGAGCCATCACCATCTGCCAACCCTCATGAGAGAAGTCAGCTTCAACAATGTTAGCATGATACTGCTCTGCCACTTTCAGCTTACCGCCATAGTTGCTGTTCTGATCCACCACCACCGTGTTATGGGCAATGGTCTGCTTGGCATAGGTATTGTTCTCCTTGGTGTAATGTCCGCCATGCTTTGCCTCTATGTTGAGGAATCTCGAAGCTCCATAGTCGGTCAATATTTCGTGCCCATTGTCGTAGTAAGCCATGGCAAGTTTGTCGTAGTGTCCATGTCCCATACCTTGCGATGTAGCCTTCAGTGTGATGGCACTATTGTACTCAGAACTGCGTGGTCGCATGATAGCAAAACCGCCATCCTTACCATCTCTTCCGTCGCTCAACACACAACTGCGCTGTACGAGGGCATGAGATTCCTCCTTTGCCATATCGCGCTGCGCCATAAACCCTCCAGCTATAGGCAGAACATAAGTCTGATAGTTTTTCATCACAGCCAACAGCGACTTGTTTTCAGGAAACTTACCATAGATGATATTGGCAGCATAAACCATCTCCTGAGCAGAAAGACCTTTCTCCAGAGCATCGTTGATATGAAAGAACTCTCCCTCGTATGACATCTGCACCAAAGCATCTAATGCCTTCACAAGGATTCCGTTACG
Organism: Segatella copri; assembly: GCF_024330485.1. Taxonomy (GTDB): domain Bacteria; phylum Bacteroidota; class Bacteroidia; order Bacteroidales; family Bacteroidaceae; genus Prevotella; species Prevotella copri_L. The sequence continues at coordinate 11,354 of NZ_JANDWX010000040.1, forward strand.
ACGATGGAAGACGTTAAGCTCGGGCATACAATGATCGATGCATTGAGCAAACACCACAAAGGGCCAGATGGCATAACGCTGATAGTAAGCCCCTTCGGTGTAATAGCCGTCAGGAGAGAAGAGATAGTCCATCTGGCGCAAGAATCCACCATTCTTGCCTGTTTCATCCGTGCCGTACAAAGCCTTGCGCACCAATGATTGGTTGCCAGTAGCCATGCCAACCATACCCACTGCCGAAGTGGCCCATGTGGCATGGTTGTGCATACGGTTGAACATCTCATGGTTGCGCTTATGCTCCCCATAGCCGTTCATAATGAAGTCTGCCATATTAAAGAGTAAGTTTTTCTCTATGAACTTACGCTGCTTGGCAGACAGGGCATCATACACACAGTCGTACGCCATTGCGGTATGAACGAGCCACACGCTCTCATTGAGCGTCTGCCAGAAGAGACGACCAGGTACTGGCGACAAGCTGACAGGATGGAGCCCCCACTTAGGATATTTCTGCGCATACTCCATAAGCATCTGAGCCACGAAGTCAGCATATTTCTTGTTGCCCGTGTACTGATATGCCAATCCTGCATGAAACATTGCATAGTAGTTGCTTTTATGCTGCTCGTGTACTGCACCTCCACCGCCGTCGATGGGAGTAGGAACTTGTATGGCTGCAGCACAAGCCTCATCAGCTTTTTGCACCAAGTCGTCTACCACTCGTCCGAAAGCAGGAACTTCGTTTATATGTTTTTTCATATATCCCAACTCCTCTTGAGTAAGCAAGAGTTTGGGATGCTGCGCCATGGTAGCAACAAGCCCCAAAGCACAGAAGAAAAAGATTAATAATAGTCGTTTCATATTACAAACCTTGATTTTGTCGATTCAAATATACTTCTTTTCGCATGGCAAGTACCGCACCTGAGTTCTCGAACTTGCAACGCTCTATCACCACATCCTCCCAAGAAGTTTCGTCCAGGCGAACACTTACTCCGCCTCTACCACTATTGAAGAATTGGCAGTCAGAAACACGCAAGTATTGTGGCCCCATCAATCGCAAGACGCTACCACGCTGCTTGTTGCAACAATCGTAGAAGAAACAGTTGCGCACAGTGACGTAAGGTCCTGCCGTACTCTCGTCGCTACCGCCACGATACACATTGACAGGTGTGCCCAACAAACGACGGAACTCGCAGTTTTCGATCAGCATATTCTCGGCGTTGTAACGTCCCTTGTCATCCTTCTCGGATGCAAAGTCGACACCACCACCAGAACAGTCGGCAATGAGACAACCCGTAACAATCAGACTATCGGCAAAGGTGGATTTCTGTCCACGAATAGCAGCACAGCCATTCTCACCAAAGTTGATAAACTTACAGTTGTTTACCTTCAACTTATAAGGAGTTGTCATGGTCTTGGCTGTAGAGATACCTGTCTCTGGCGAAGACCCGCCAGGTTCTAAGCGACCATCAAAGACAAGGCCTTCTACTTCAAGACTTCCCCCATTATCTATGGTCATGAGATGGGGCACTGAGGTCCCCACCGAGCGAAGCAACGTTTTGCCAGAAGCCGAGCGTATAGTCACATTTTTCTGCACCAAGACGGTCTTCACCAACTTGTACTCATCGCCTTGCAGCACAAAGGAATCGCCATCCTCAGCCTGAGCCAACACCTGAGGAAGGTCGGCATCCTTGGCTACCATGACAGTGCGAGCCTCTGCCTTAGCGGTTTTCGCTGTCTCACTCAGCTTACCTATCGTCCTACTAATCATCTGCTGATAAGTAGGCACCATAGGCAGCTTCACCTTTGCTATTTTTATTCCTGAAGGCAGACCTTCCAGATTCTTATTCATGATATTGTCGGCGAAGCGAACTTCAGATGCCTTATCTACCATCTGGAAAGGATTCTGCGTGCCGCTAACGAACAAACGGTTTCTCTTGAAGTCGATGCTACGAGGAGCCGAAGTGCGTTCGGCATCAGCACCCGTACCAAACTCCAGATTCGTGCAGTCGACGTACACATTGTCGGTTATTGTAATGTCAGAGACTTGCACATATCGATTGGGCAGAGAGTTGGGTACAGCATTCATAACTCCTAAAGCAGAGAAAAAGCGCTGACCTGCCAAACTAACGAAAATGTTGTTGCGAATGACATGATCGGAATCTATCACTCTCACACCGCCCGTATTGCGCTTGCCATTACCTACAAAGGTGTTGTTCTCTACCAAGTTGCGCTTGCCATGACGCAAAGCCACCACGCCTTCACACTCCCAGAGGTAATTGCCGCGCACGATGTTGTCGCAAGACTTGATAGATATCACTTCCACCTCACCAGAGCATCTGTCAAAGAAATTGTCACAAACCGTAGTTGCTGAGGTTTCATAGCTTTGCTGAGAAGTACCGATACGCATGGTCTCTGCACCATTGGAACCATATACCTCACGAGGACCAAAATAGTTATGGTCTATCTGATGATGATTGTTCAGATTGTTGGCACCATTGAGGTTGACAAGGAGCGTTACACCCAAGTTGTACTTGCGCAGCAATTCGCAGTGATCCACTCTGTTGCGCTGGCCAGATAGATAAATATAACTCTTTGACTGCGAACGGTCTTCGGTATTATAGTTGTCTATCACGCAGCGAGTCAAATTGCAATCTTGTGCGAAATCTTTGCCACCAGCAAACTCCACTACTGAGCGGCGAGAAGGATAACCATTGCGAAACTCCAGTCCGCTTACCACCAAATGCTTGCCACTCATGACGAGCGAAGAACGCCCTGTGATAAGCACTGTGCCCGGCTTTGCCTCCACAGTGATAGGAGCCTGCTTCGTACCTACAGCCTTCCACTTGAGGTCGACGTCACGATAAGTACCAGCCTCAATGATGACACGGTCGCCAGCCACAGCCTTCTTCAGACAGTCAGCCACCCCTGGCAGAGAGGTCACATAATCACGTGCCTCGCCTGTCATAGGAGTTGCCAACATAAGAGCCAGCACACCTTCATATAAATGCTTTCTTACTTCCATTCTTTTTTCGTTATATAAACAATACTTAATACTGATAATCGTGCTTCATCCAATACATATCAAAGGTGACTCTACTTGAAGAAGGCGCCTTAGTATTATTGTACAATTTAAAATCAACATGCTTGATGTGCAAGAAACCAATGCGCTTGATATTTTCGGCAGCATTAGCCGCTTGTCCCTTCACATTATAATAAATAACCAAGATGAAGGCATCTACATCGGCTGACTTCTCTGCTCCTACAGCAAAGACTCCAGGAGCAAACACAGTATTATTAACCGACTGCTTAACTGCCCCGACGCTGATATTGCCAATCTTCTTTCCGGCTACATCAATAGGGAATGTATGCTCGTCAATCTTCTCCAAAGCACCATTCTTAATCTGGTCGATGATCGCCTTGTGAGTAGGCTCTGTAGGGTTGAGATAAACAAAGCTGAGACATGGAGTTCCATAGCAGTTGCCATTGGCTCCCGTCACACGATATTCGTCGGCAGAATTGTTGATCATGTAGAAGTTACGCAACTGTGTGTTAGAACCAGCAGGCGTATTGATCTGCAACGTACCAGCACTCACACCAGAGAAGAAGAAATAAGGATTTACCGAATTGTATTCCTCCTCAGTTACCTTAGGTAGATTCTTACCAGCACAGGTATTAGCTTGATACTTATAAGATATAGGGTCGACAGCTGTTCTCCATAAACTATTGGCATAAACCAATCCTGTTTCTGGCGAGAAGAAAGAGGCTAATGACTCTACGTCACGTCCCTGTCCGTAAATCACCTTGTCCTTCCAGAAGTAAACGAAAGGCACATTCACACCAAACTGTTCGGTAAGGGTGCGTGTCTCGATGCCATCGAAATAAGTTATTGACAGCGAAGTCTGGTTATGTCCGTCTACAAACTTATCGGAATAAGGAACCACAAACTTCAACGTATTCTCTGTCTGCAAACTTACCATACACTCTACATCACCCACGAACACCTTATTAATCTTGTTCAGATAAGAACCCGTGAGAGTTATCTCATCGCCCACACTGTTGTCACCAAACTCTGTAGTAGTTACCTCAGGCTGATAACGCTTCACATTGAGCATAGGCAAGAGGTCGGCAGCTGTTTCCTGAGTGGTGGTACCATCGTAGTAGGCAAAGGTGACATGAGCATCGTCTTTCTCTACATAAGGTACCGTGAACACAATCTCGTTGACATTCTTGCTGATGACAGTAGCCTCGTGCTTCACTGTACCGCCATTAGCCGTAAAATACACAGCAGAAATGACATTCATGTTCTTACCGCTGATGAGCATTTTGTTACCCATCTCCACCTCTCTCTGTACCGAAGATGCCGTAGCCAAAGGAGCAGGATATTCCACAGCAAACTCGCTCTCAGAAACACCCTCACCCTCGGCATTGACAAGTGTTATCTTGCCAGTACGCGCCTCATTAGGAACCTCTATCGTGAGACTCGTGTTAGAGAGTCTTTCCGCGATTTCACATTCTTTCTCTCCCAACAAAGCCGTGGTGACTCCGTTCAGAGCTTTTCCTGTGACAACTATCTTGCTTCCCACACTGCCTTGTGCTGGCATAAAACTCTCTATAACAGGAGCACTAGCTATCGTCTCGTTCATCGACAATTCATCGCACGAAACGAGAAAGCATGCTGCAAGTAGGAATGTGAATATATATTTCATCTTTTTCATAAGATTCTCTTTTTATTCGTTAATATTAATAACCAGCATTCTGAGCTACATCAGGATTGATATTAGTCACAGAAACAGGGACAGGAAGATAGGTCTGCCAGTTGCTGATGGGGTTTACACGATAGGTATATCCAGCATAGAACGACTCGCTACTCAGATATTCGTTGATGGTCTCAGTGACAACATCCCAACGTTTCAGGTCGAACCAGCGCTGATTCTCGAAAGCCAACTCCAGACGGCGCTCATTGCGCACTGCCATACGGAAGTCATACTTGTTGCCTACTTGCTCTAAAGCATAAGGAGCAATACCAGCACGTTCTCTTATCATATTGACATATTTCAATGCCTCGGTAGATGGTCCTGCTGTCTCATTGAGCAATTCAGCATAGAGCAGCGCGATGTCGCCCACACGGATAATAGGCCAATCGCTCTCACCATCAAAATTTGTTGTCACAGGGTTGGTGTACTTGCAGCAGTAAGTAGCCTCCACCCATTGACCAGTCGTTGCATTGTAATATTTCTGAGCGATATTGACGTTGCGTCTTGTCTCGTCACCTTCCATAATATAGGCATTGATGAGATTGTCGCTTGGAGAGTTAAACCAGTTGGCTGTTCCTACGATGACGTTAGCTCCATTGTTGATAGGTGCAAAGAGATTGCCGAAAGGTGAGCCCAAACCTATTTTGCCAGAGAGGTATCTCACAGCAAAGATAATCTCCTTATTCATCTCGTTATTGATGTCAAAGACAGAGGCATAAGGTACTAAGTCGGCAGCAGTCTGTGGATTGCCCACCGTCTCGCTTCCCAACACATCCTTACACAAGTTGAGCGCCTGCTGATACTTCTCATCGCCCACTGCATAATGGGTGGCATAAACCTTAGCTAAGAGCGCCTTGGCTGCATTCATATCGGCTCTACCGAGAAGGGCGTCAGTCTGTTTGGCTGGCAGCAGCTGTTGGTCGACGATTGTCTCCAAGTCGCCCTCGATGAGCGCATAGACATCAGACACAGAAGAGCGCTGCATATTGCGAGCCACGTCAGACGGAGTCTTGCTGGTTACGATAAATACAGGTCCCCAAAGTCGCACGAGATTGAAGTACTCCAGCGCACGCAGGAATCGTGCCTCACCTTCATACATCTTCTTATTGGTTTCGTTCTTCACCACCTGCACACTGGCAAGCACATTGTTGGTTCTTGAGATGAGCGCATAGCATGCTTTCCAATAACTCTCCACCCACTCGTGCTCTGTATTGATGACGTTTTGGTCGAGCTGCTCTATCAGTTTAGTCGTGTTGGAGGAAGAGTTGTTATTGTACATTCTGGCATTATCAGAACGCAGTTCTGTCATCGCCCATTCGTAATACATCACGTCATGAAGACCATTATAGCATCCCATCACGAGATCGTTGACAGAGTTGTCATCAGTCACATACTCGTCAGAAGCGACCTCCGAATAAGGATATTGGTCAAGGTTACATGAGGAGAAGCTGAGGGCTCCCACGATACCTAATATTGCAAATATTCTTGTTTTCATATTGTTAGTTGTTTTTTAGAAGTTTACGTCAAATCCTACAGATATGGTTGATGTGAGAGGGAAACCTCCACGCTGATAACCATCTATCAGGGTGTTGGTGTAAGGTCCTGTCGTGAATCTTGACTCTGGGTTGATACCACGATAGTCGCCACTCCATATATACAGCAGGTTGTTGCCCGAGAGATAGAATCTCAAGTCGTTGAGATGCATTTTCTTGACAATGTCCTTTGGCATGGTGTAACCAATGGTAAGGTTGCGCAAGCAGGCATACGAAGCGTTCTGCAAAGGATAGTCGGTAAGCAAGAGGTTATGACCATTCTTCTCATAAGGAGTCTTGCCGTCACCAGGGTGCTCTGCACTAATCCAGCGGTTCTTAGCGTAGGCCTTGTTGTAACGTAAAGTTTCGTTATAGTACACGTCGCCATTGAAAACTGTAATACCCTGCACGCCCTGAATCAGGATAGAGAAGTCGAAATTCTTGTAGCGCAAGTTGTTGGTAAGACCCCATGTGAAGTCTGGATAAGGATTTCCGAGAGGCACACGGTCGTTAGCATCGAGTGTTCCACTGTTGTCAGTGTCTACGATGCGGAGTCCACCTGGAACATCGTCAGCAAAGTGTGGGTTAGCATCTATCTCCTCCTGAGAATTCCACACACCCTGGGTCTTATATCCATAATACTGGATAAGTGGTGAACCCACCTTAGCGATGTAGCACTCATTGCGCTCACCCTGGCTGATGATTTGGCTCTCTCCTCCGATTTCCAACAACTTATTGCGTGAAAGCGAGAAGTTAAAGTTGGTTTCCCAACTGAAGTTTCTATTGCGAATATTGTGTGTATCAATCTGAATCTCCACACCCTTATTGCTCACCCTTCCGATGTTGTTCCAATAGTTGGAATAACCTGTAAACGACTGCGTAGGCTGTGCAAAGAGCAATGCCTTGGTCTCAGAATAGTAAGCATCGAGCGACAAGTTGATGCGATTTCTGAAAAGACCTAAGTCGAAACCAAAGTTAAACTCATTGGTCTTCTCCCAAGTAATGTTAGAGTTTGCCAAAGTAGAAGATGTATTAGCCATACCATTCACCAAACTTCCATTGCCTGCGCCCAAAGCGTAATTGGCAGAGTTGAGCACCTCTAAGGCTGCCTGATAAGAAATCTGATTGTTACCTGTCATACCATAAGAGGCACGCAACTTCAGATTAGAAATAGCTTCAATAGACTTCATGAAGGCTTCTTCGCTGACACGCCAACCCAAAGATATAGAAGGGAACCAAGCGTTGCGATTGCCCTTAGCGAAGAGCGATGAACGGTCAAGGCGCAAAGATGCTGACATCAAATAGCGACTCAAATAACTATAGTTGATACGACCTAAATAAGATTCTAAAACGACGTCTGGATAACGGAAGGTTCCAGTACCAGCCTTATCGCCATTGCCCGATGTAGCCAACTCGAAGATAGTAGCTGCATTCAGGGTCTTGATGTTGTCGGTAGCAAAACCTGTGGCTGTCTCTGCCACGCGCTGTACACGTGTACGCTCTGCTGTATAGCCCAAGAGGGCATCAATGCTATGCTGCTTCTGACTTCCCAAGTTGAGGTGATAAGAAAGGGTATTCTCTGTCAACAAGTCGATGTATAAGTTGCTGAAATAAGTAGCACGGCTGGCTTCACCATCCTTGGTTGCATTCTTATTATCATAAGTATAAGAAGGTGAGAAGCGCACATTAAAACCATTAGAAGTCTTAAAGGTCAATCCCTTAGCCAGTTCTACCGTCAGATACAAGTTGCCCAATCCCTGGAAATCTTCACTCCAACGCATGGTGTTGGCCATCACGCTGCATGGATTGTTGTTGGAAGAAGAGAAAGGTGAGGTTCGCTCTGTCAAAGGATTGCCTTCTTCGTCTACCTCGCCTGTTGGGGTTTCTATATTATTGAAGTGGCTACCACGAGCAAAACCACTATAGCCAGTAAGTGCTGTTGTGATGTCGTTGTGATAAACAGGCAGGAATGATGGTGTGCGATAGAAGTCGATAAAGTTGTTGCGAGGACGCTCTGCACGCTTGTAAGTACCAGAGAAATTGACACCGAAGCCCACACTCTTAGATAAGCGTGTGTCTAACTTGGCGCGGAAGTTCACCTTGTCGAGTGTATTGGAACGCATGATACCCTGATCCTTCATATAAGCAGCCGACACAAAATACTTAGTGTCCTTCTTGCCACCAGATACGCTAAACTGCACATTGGTCATTGAAGCCACATCGTTAAGACCCTCCTTCTGCCAGTCGGTAGCACCATACAACGACTCCAGATAAGCCGCACTACGTGCCTGAGACATAACAGGGCGTCCACCTAACGCTTCTTCTTGCTGCATCAAGTTAAACCAATCGGTAGAGGTCATCATGTCGTGCAACTGGTAAGCATACTTGAAACCCTGATAGAAATTGAACTTATACTTAGGTTGTTCGGGAGTACCTTGCTTCGTGGTGATAAGAATAACACCATTGGCTGCACGTGAACCATAGATGGCTGCAGAAGCAGCATCTTTCAGAATCTCTACAGACTTAATGTCGGAAGCATTTACCTGCGACAAACCACCCTTTACAGGGAATCCATCAATAATCACTAATGGAGAACTCTCGGCTGAGATAGAACCTGTACCGCGCACACGAATAGAAGGTGTAACACCCACCTCGGAAGTCTCATTGCTCACGGTAAGACCTGTCATCATACCCTGTAACGCCTGAGTGACATCGCTAACAGGAGCTTTGGTCAACGAGCCACCATCCAGTTTGGAAATAGAACCCGTAAGGTGAGATTTCTGCTGTACGCCATAACCGATCACCACTGTTTCGTCCAGCTGTGTGTCGTTCACCTCTAATCTTACATCGATTTTCTTTCTGTCACCAACCGTTACCATTTGGTCAGTGTAACCAATATAAGAAAAAACAAGAACAGTCTTCTTGCTTTTCACCTCTATGGAATATTTACCATCCATATCGGTAATAGTGCCAGCAGTGTTACCTGCATCACCTTTCACAGCAACAGTAGCACCTACTAAAGGTCCTTCTGTATCAGTGACGGTACCATGTATCACTATCTGAGCATTGACAGCAGCACTAAGACATAGCGCTATCATTGTCATCAATAAGTTTGTTTTTAAAAGTCTCATAGGCTTTCTTTTTAAGAATTATAGATATTTTAGTTTCTATGCGCAAAGATAATGCAAATCGAATGCAGAATCATCAAGCTCGCTTGAATGTCATGCTGAGATGCTGTTTATCTTCTGCAAAGATAATGCAAATCGAATGCAGAATCATCAAGCTCGCTTGAATGTTATGCTGAGATGCTGCTTATCGTCTGCAAAGATAATACTTAAATATGATAAATAAAACTTTTTGGTATACCAATTATATTAGTTTAACGTTTTGTTATTTTTTTCTTGCCTTTATGTGAATTATCGTTAATTCAATTCCGGTTTCATGAAATATACAGAATAATTATGTACCTTTGCGCAAAAATACAAATAAAGAAGAATATGTCTATGAAACAAGAAACCAACCACTCACCAGTCGACAGAGTAGTAGACTACATCAAAACTCAGATTGCAGAGAAACAAGTCAACCCTGGCGACCGCTTGCCTTCTGAAAGAAAGCTATCAGAGCTCCTGAAAGTAGGAAGACCGCACATCAGAGCAGCACTACAAAAGCTTGAAACTTATGGTGTTGTAGAAACAAGGCCACAGAGCGGAACCATCGTAACCGAATTTTCTAAAAGTCAAATTGACAATCTATTCAACGAAACACTGAAGGTTGACAAGTACGATTTTTATAGTCTTGTACACGTGCGCGTACTATTAGAAATAGATGCCTGCACCCTTGCAGCCACCAACTGCACAAGCGAAGACATCGACAAAGTGGAAAAGGCACTCAGAGAGTTGGAGGACTGCCAAGATCCTAAGAAAAGGATCGAGAAGGATTTTGCATTCCATCACGCCATAGCTTGCAGTAGCCATAACCCCGTATTGGCTTCTCTACTGCTTATCATCACACCAGACATCATGAAGTTCTATCATAAATATAGATTCTGCTCCGTGCCTGAGCGACAGGTAATCACAGAACACAGAGACTATATTGCTAAGATGAAAGCACGCGACACAGAAGGCATGAGAGAGTTGGTACTAAGCCACTTAGCTAATCAGATAAACTTTGCTAAGTCACAAAGAAGAGACTGAACAAACACCTGACAGCACCCTGACAATCGGGGTGCTGTTTTGCTTCATAACCTATTATAATAAAAACACAATTGGCTATATTGGTATACTAATTAACTATAATTAAACCACAATACACTTAAATATTATTAAATATTAATTGGTTTACCAGTTTTTTGTTTATCTTTGCACCGTTTTTAGTTACCCAAAAAAATATAAACGATTATGAAACATTTATTATCATTAATGACCGTATGCTTGCTCTCGCTCAGTGCGCAAGCACAACAAACATGGGACTTTTTAGACCTGAGAGAATCTATCCCTCTCATCGAGGCAGATAACATTAACTGGAATGTTGATAAGTATAAAACAGATGCTCCTGATGTCCCTGTACAGTGGAGCAACAAAATCGCCTTTACGGAATGGAGTACCTTAAAAGCCAATGGCGAAGAGATTCCAGCAACCAAAGGGCTTATGTTTATTGGAGATGCAGGCAAGTTGCTTTTCTCTATCAGCAGCAAGAACAAAAACTACTTCAAACTGAACTCCTCAAAAACTAAAATCAAGATTTGCAACCTCAAGAAGGGACAGAAGATCACTATCGTGGGAGTGAGCGGAAGCAAAGAAGAAGCTCGTACCTTTACAGCAGAAGAAAACCTCGAGGTGACAAGCGGTATGGAGCCCACATTAGAAGAACAAACCAGCGAAGCTAAAGTGATGAACGACGGCGACATCGTCATTGGCTGCACCAACGCCATGAACGTCTATTCTATCAGCCTCAGCGCCGACGCCACGGGCATTGCGCAGACAACTATCAGCAAGCCATCAGGCAACGATAAGTTTTACACGCTCGACGGCAAGCAAGTGAAACCCTCACACAAAGGCATCATCATTGCCAATGGAAAGAAATACACCAATAAATAATTAACTAACATACATTTATTCTACATCATGCCATCGAGCAACTCGATGGCATGGCGCATATCTTGCTCGAAAGCAGTATGGTCGAGCAGATAATGCGGAGTGCCATTAGCCAACAACTGGTAGAGCGCAGGGGTCATCCCATCTACATATTGGCTGATGGCATATTCTATATTATCACGCTGCGTATGACTATGAGAAAATTCATACACACGCAGCTTCTGATGAAAGAAGCAATAAGCCGACTCGATACTATCCTTACTAAAATTTACCCCCAGTTCGGGATAAGAAAAGTTCAATAAAAAGTTTGTAGTCTCACAAATATTTTGTATCTTTATAGGTAAAAATCAAACAGTTATAAAAATATTTGATATGACTACCGATTACAAAGTTACAGAATTATTTTGTATTATAGACGAGTTTTGCAAATATTTTGAAGCAGAAAACGCAGGAAATTTGCTGGAAGACAGCAGTGACATCAAGCGTAGAAGGCGTTCTGTCTCATTGTCAGACAGTGAAATCATGATAATCCTGTTGTATTTTATCCAAAAAATCGAGGATAAAATATCTTAAAACATTCTTTATCCCCGATTAAATATCGTACCTTTGCAACCGAAAGAGTTCTTTGGGTGGTTATGCAAATCACAGCAAGATGCTACATTCTGTTTATTTCTAATTCGTAACCTCTTCTTTTTATGAGATAAAAACTTATCTCATTCTCATTCACTTGTAAAAAATATGTACTTTCGCATCAAAAAAGTATATATTTGCAATCGAATTGCGGATATCAAAAAGATATATCGATATGAAGAAAGAAAAGAATTTAGAAAGTTTATCGGATGATGAGATTCTTCAGGACTTCAAGGATGCCGAGCATGATGGCTTCGAGAATATGCTATGAGGAAGCGGCTGAAGAAAATAACACATTAAATAATAGTAATATGGAAGATATGAAGAAGGGAAGAATCACTCCTAGCTGGATTGATTCATTAAAAGAGAACGAGATTTTTGTGTTTGGCAGCAATCTGGCTGGCATGCATGGTGGTGGAGCAGCCCGCATTGCCCGCCTGCATTTCGGTGCCGTCATGGGCAAGGGTGTAGGCTTGCAAGGCCAGAGTTACGCCATCCCAACGATGCAGGGCGGCGTAGAAACCATCCGTCCATACGTGGATGATTTCATCGCCTATGCCAAGCATCATCAAGAGCTTCATTTCCTGGTAACCCCAATAGGTTGCGGCATCGCCGGCTTCGAAGTCGAAGACATCGCCCCATTGTTCAAGAAGGCAAAGGAGATGAAGAACATCAGCTTGCCGGAGAGTTTCTGGGAGGTGATAGAATAAAGTTATAGAGAATTAGCAGCTTATGTTAGGAGCAATAATAGGAGATATTGCTGGCTCAAAATATGAGTTCAACAATACGTTTGATTATGATTTCGAGATGTTCGGCGAAGCCCGATTCGGCATTCCGCAAGATATGAAAGAGAAGGCAATCTCTTATCTTCCGGATGATATGAGAGAAATATCGGTAAGAATAAAGTGTTGCAACTAGGCTCAGTAAAGCTGCTGACTGCAGTCAGCAAACCTGCCGACTAGGCTCGGCAGACCTGCTGAGCCTAGTGGCAACCGCTGAGAAGGTATCTTCTGGAACCCGAGAAGTAATGTCTTTCAACTCACGAAGACGCTTGCTTCAACCTATAGAGTTGATTCCTTCACCCCATCGAGCCGACTCCGTCATCCTGTAGAACCAACTCATTCTGCTAAATCAACCCTATCTACAACCTTCTCCAGGCAGCTAATCATTTTGATACTGCTTATCAGAAATCGTGGTCACAATAGCACTCAGCTTCTGCATTTTCTTCACATTTATTTCCTGCACATAAAAGTTTTTTTTGTGAGAAAAGTATCAAAGTATCATTATTTAGAGAAAATAGCATTCTAAACATCTGATACATTGCGACATACAAAAATGAGACTTTCGAAATATTTTACAGAAAAGTATCATCGAAGTATCATAAAATTGCAAGAAGTATCATAAATTTCGGCTTTGAGGTAAATTAAAAGGCTAAAAAGAAATATCTACTATTCCAGTTTTATAAAATTAATAGCGTCTACTTTTTCAGAATGTAAAGAATGTCAATACAAACTAGGAATAAGAGAAAAGATTGACAACCAGAATTAGGAATAAAAGCACATAAAGTGGTCTGTAAGAGACCATTAAGCGGTCTGTAAGAGACCATCAAGTGGGCACTCAGGGACCAAGTGTCGGGCATTGAGAGAACAAGTAACGGGCACTCATTGCCCATATAGTAAGCTTCGAGTGCCCAAAGTATCGGACAATTTTTGGGCACTTCTCGCAAGTCGGCGGCTTCGATATTATGCATGATGCTTTATGACGATTTTGTGATGGTTTTATGATTGTTTGGTGATACTTCTATGGCAATTTCATGATACTTCTGTAAGCGTCTCCGCGTTTATACCTTGCATTATTCAAAAAAAGCAGTAACAGCTGATTAAACAAATGCTGCTACTGCTTTTTCCATCGGTCAGGAAGTAAGTCTCTATATTTCTCCAGTGGGGTATTCGGTTGCCATTCAATGGTCTTTTCTATGACATCGCTAATGTATTCAAACAGATTGATGCCATTCAGTTTGCATGAGATGGCGATGGAATATAGGATAGCCGCACGTCCTGCTCCTTCGTGCGAACCAAAGAACATTGAGTTTCTTCTTGATAGTGATATGTACCTCTGGATTCTCTCAATGTAGTTGTTATCGAGAGCAGTATCACCTCTTTTGAAGATGTCACAAATGGCATTATATTCATTAAGGGCATAACCGACCGCCTGCGCCAAGGTAGACTTGGGCAGCAAATCCTTCCTGGAAGATATTTCCTCCAGTTTCTCCAATAAATCCTGTAAAATGTCCGGTGCATATGACTGCCGATAGGCTAGATGGTCTTCAACGGTCCATCCATTTACCCCAACCTTATGCTTTTTGTCTTCTCGATAAAACCTGTTGAGGATATTTACGACTTCCTGTGCATCCTTGTCCTCCTTTCCGCAGTCGATGAAGCCTCTTTTGACATGCTGCAGACAGGCGATTCTCATAATGTCCGGATAAGCATCCGATTCCAGCTTTCGATAAGGAGCATATGCATCACTCTGTATGGTACCTTTATAATCAGAGAATACGTTAAGTATGACCTGCTCAGAGCGTGATCCATCCTCATATACGAAGAAGACAAGTCCCAGTTTAGGCGCACTTACAGCCCAGAAGTAGCCTTTCTTCGAACCCTTGTCTGTAGGCTTTGTCTTGGTTAACAGCACTTTATGGTATGTCTCGTCTGCCGAGACATAATCCTGCTGCAACACTACTTGGCAGATAGCCTTATAGAAGTTTTCCAGTACATCGGCACTTCTGGCAATCAGTTTGTTTGCCGTGGCTTTCCTTAACGTAAACCCATTGTCGGCAAAGTATTTGATAATTCGCTCTACCGGCATGGAATAGATGTATCGCATCTGCAGGAGTCCTGCTGCAAAGGAAGGTGAATAGGAAGAATTCAACAACAGAGCCGGCGGAGTTTTCCCCGGATACATGATACTTCCATCAGTATAAGTGTTGATGTGATACACGGTCTTGATGAATTTGATGGGTTCCATGCTGTAACGTATACAGGTACGAGTTCCGAAGAGACGCAACGTCTTCAAAAACTCTGCATCCATGACTGGATCTATCGTAACATGCACCTCTTTCATCTCGTAATGCATGTCACGCCTGGCACCGTTGTTTTTGCGTGCCTTTCTCTTTTCGGCCTGCTCTGTTTTCTTCTTGTCAAATTCCTCCTGCGTCATCGAGGCTTGTGGATTCTTTTCCTGACGTTCGGACTTCTTGCCTGAAACGAGCTTGCCGAGTGCCTTGTTCTGACGATTCGCTTTGTCAATGGCGATTCCTTTCTGGACGAGTAGTTCTTCTAATGACTTTATACGTTCAATGAGTTCGTTGACCTGTGTAGTCAACGAACTCACTGTAGCATTAGCTTGCTGAAGCTGTTCGTTTGCAAGCTGAAGCTGTTCCTTTAAAAGTACTATAATTTCGTCCTTTTTCATAGTGCAAAGGTACGAAAAAATAT
The DNA here is from genome assembly GCF_024330485.1 of Segatella copri. Classification (GTDB taxonomy): domain Bacteria; phylum Bacteroidota; class Bacteroidia; order Bacteroidales; family Bacteroidaceae; genus Prevotella; species Prevotella copri_L. The sequence goes on from NZ_JANDWX010000040.1 coordinate 26,854, forward strand.
CGAGATATGCAAGGATTTTTAGATATTTGTTTTTACTATCTTACTGATACACAGTTTATTAAATACAACCTTATGCGCCTATAGATTAAGCCGTTTCCTATATCTCATACTTTTCAGACAAATTCCGCTCATGATGGCAGATAGCGTCTTGTACGGCATTTTGCATTGTTTGCTTTGGGGATCAAAGAATGGTAATTCAAAGGTTCCTCGCTCCAGTCGCTTCTGATACAGCAAGAAACCGTCGCCATCCCATTTTAGCATTTTTACCTGCTGGCGATTCTTTGAGAAGAAGATGAAGACGGCACCACCGAGTGGCGGCAGCTCCATCTCCGTCCTCACAATCTGGTACAGGCCATTTATGCCCATGTTCATTCGGACATATCGCTGGCAGACGTAATACTGGGTGTTTTCGTTTAATCCAAACATAGCAAGTCCTCCTTCTCGTAAAGTTTCATCAGATGCATGACTGATTTGGCACTACCTTTCTTGATGGTGACTATCGTTCCATTGGGAAAGGTTAAGGTTATGCCGAAAAGATAATTTTCCGGGCAGACGGAATCGGATGGCATTTCCATGGGAAGGAACATCATCCCAGTGTCCTTGGCTGTTGCTTCGGAACATTCCTTACGGGCTTCGGCCTGAAGCAGACGAATCTGCTGTTTGGCTAACCTAACAGAATAACCTTTTTCTGACATCCATCTATGCATCGAGCGATGGCTTACATGCCGTTCCTTTAAAAAAGGAATCAAACGTAAACGGCTCCGCGTTTATACCTTGCATAATTCAAAAAAAGCAGTAACAGCTGATTAAACAAATGCTGCTACTGCTTTTTCCATCGGTCAGGAAGTAAGTCTCTATATTTCTCCAGTG
>NZ_JANDWX010000041.1:0-25581 GCF_024330485.1 Segatella copri
TGGATGAGATTGTCTACTTTTGCAAATGAAAAGGAACGAAATTTGATAGATATGTGTACTTTTAAAAATATAAATAATTAATAATCATTTTTTGTGTCCACTTTGGGGAACTGCTACAAGGGAAACTGTTAAAATTTGGAAAAACGGACAAAAAGATGCGTAAATACCTTGGAAAAACGGACAAATTATCGTATATTTGCCATGGAAAAGCGGACAAAATACGTCCGTTTAATAATAGAAAAGGGGACAAGGATATGATTAAACGTAAGATAGACAGATATTTAGCTGATTTCTTCGAAGCGAATAAGAAAGCTTTGATGTTGACAGGAGCAAGACAGATAGGAAAAACATATTCTATCCGTCGTTTCGGTCATGAACATTTTGAAAGATTCATAGAAATCAACTTCATCGAAAATCCAGGCTTGGTAAAGGTCTTCAGCAAGGCGAAGAATAGTCAGGACATCTTGTTGCGTCTCTCCACTGTGACCAGCCAGGATTTGATCAAGGGCAGTACCCTTGTGTTCTTTGATGAAGTGCAGGAATGCCCGGAAATCGTAACTGCCATCAAATTTCTGGTGGAAGAGGGGAGCTATCGCTATGTTTTAAGCGGTAGCCTATTGGGTGTGGAGATCAAGAATCTCCGTTCTGCACCAGTGGGATATATGGATGTGAAAGATATGTATCCTCTTGATTTGGAGGAGTTTGCTACTGCAGTTGGTATCAACGATAGAATTATAGATGCTTTGAGGAAACATTTTACGGAAGGGACTGCTGTAGATGAATTCATCCATGAAAAGATGATGGAGGTATTCCGCCTTTATCTTATAGTAGGTGGAATGCCTGCAGCTGTTGATAAATATCTGGCTACCAATAATCTGCAAGATGTAATGGCAGAGCAGCAGGCTATCATACGTCTCTATAAGCAGGATATAGCGAAATATGACCCTGACCATAAATTGTATATTCAGGAAATCTTTGACAGGATCCCTGCTGAGCTTGATGCCAAGAACAAGCGTTTCATATTGAAGAACCTGAATGAAAACATCAAGTTTGCACGTTATCAGAACAGTTTCTTGTGGTTGAAGGATGCCGGTGTAGCTTTGCCGGTATATAATGTTGAGGAGCCTACTGTGCCGTTGATTTTGTCGAGCAGCAGAAACTTATTCAAGCTGTTTATGGCAGATATTGGTCTTTTGGCAAGTCTTTATGCGGATGGCATTCAACTGAAGATTTTGGATAACGAACCGTCCATCAACTTTGGTTCGGTATATGAGAATGCCGTAGCACAAGAGCTCTGGGCGCACGGTTTCCAGTTGTATTATTATAACAACAAGCGCCAGGGTGAACTGGATTTTGTGATAGAGCAAAATGGTGAGGTGTTGCCGATAGAGGTTAAATCGGGCAAGGATTATGAGCGTCACAAAGCGCTTACGAATGTGGTGAACTCAACAACTTATCAGATTTCTAAAGCCTATGTGCTGTGTAATGATAATGTGAAGAAGGTGGGAAAAATCACTTATCTCCCTATTTACATGCTGATGTTTATCAAGAAGGAGCAGAAGCTGCCTACCAAATATTCCATTGATTTAAGCGGACTGGTTTAAAGGAGCTCAGTATTAAAAGAGAGTCCGGTTTTTTAAAGGACTCTCTTTCATTATATTATGGGTTATTCTACAGTCTCTATCATGTCGATGATGGTATAGATTGGCAAGATATCAAATGAAAATTAGCCTCCTATATCTATGAATCTCCTATTCATATTAATGGATATCAGACTCTTGCGCTGCAGATGCTTTGTTTTCCCTGGGTCGTGGGTTGGGTACGAAGCCAAGGATGGCAACCAGACAACTCATCAAAGGACTGATGATGTTGAAGAAGCAGAAGGGGAGATAGACAAGTGTCGGGATACCAAGAACCGTACTCTGCGTCATACCGCAGGCTGTCCATGGAACCAATACGCTCGTTACGGTAGCGCTATCCTCTGTACTTCGGCTCAAGAGTTCCGGACGATAGCCTCGTTCGGCATACTCATCCTTGTAGATAGATGCATTCATAATAATGCTCAGGAACTGGTCACCCATAACGAGATTGAGCAAGACACCTGATGTCACGGTGCTGCAGACAAGTGATACGGTGCTGTGGATGCTTTTCAGGAGCATGTGGGTAATGGCGTGGAGCATGCCGCTGGCTACCATACATGAACCGAAACACATGGCACAGAGGATGAGCCAGATGGTATTGAGCATGCCAGCCATACCTCGGGTGGCTACGAGATCATTGATGTTAGCCATGCCGCAATCTACCTGGGTATGGGTATAGCAGGTGGTCATGATTCCTTCAAAGAGGCTTTTGGCAGAGATGCTGTCTTCACCTGCTATCCCTACAAGTACTTCCGGCTGGAGAATGAGGGCACAGATGCATGCTGAAAGGGCTGAAAGAAGAAGTGTGATGAGAGATGGAGTCTTGCGGTAGATGAGCCATCCTGTAAAAGCCGGAACCAGCATCGTAAACAAGGAGATATTGAAACCATGACTCAGACCGGTAAGATACTGGCTGATATCCACTGGATGGGAATCATAACAGAGTCCGATGATGAGATAAAGTACCAGCGAGAGCAGGATGCTTGGTATGGTAGTATAGAGCATATAGCGGATATGTGAGAAGAGATCCGCTCCGGCTATACTCGAAGCAAGGACGGTGGTATCGCTCATTGGCGAGAGTTTATCCCCGAAATAGGCACCGGAGATAATAGCTCCAGCGGTGTAAGGGGCTGGTATTCCCAGGGCATCACCGATTCCCATCAGAGCAATACCGATGGTGGCAATAGTGGTCCATGAGGTTCCCGTCATCACAGAAATGATGCTGGAGATGATGCATGCGCAGGGAAGGAAAAAGGTTGGCGACATGATCTGTACACCATAATATATTAATGTAGGTACCACACCACTGATCATCCAGGTAGCTGACATCATTCCGATGAGCAGCAGGATCAGGATAGATACTCCGGCATCGCCCACGGTCTTTTTGATCATCTCTTCAAAGATATTCCATTTCATCCTATAGATGCCCATACCGAGTGCTACACAAACGGCTGTGGCTATCATGAGGGCCACCTGAGAGGCACCAGCCAGGGCATCATCAGGGAAGATTTTGACAACCAGGACGATGAGGGTTATAAGTACTGCCAGCGGTATGACAGAAATAAAAGGATGTGGTTCAACTGGCTGCAGAGACGAGCAGGATGCCTGATTCTCTGCAGCTTGAGATTTCTGTTTCTTTTCTTCTTGTTCCATTTGTTAATATTCTCTTATCATTTTAGTCTTTCATTTACTTTGCGTTTTCATCCGTTTCTTCAACGCTTTTCTTCTGTGTATTCGGCAAGAATCCTGCTATGATGCCGAGCAATGGCAGGAAGGCACTCACCTGGAAGATAAACTCGATGCTCGTCTTGTCTGCTAACCAGCCGAAGAAAGCAGAGCCCAAACCTCCCAAACCAAACATCAGTCCGAAGAAAATGCCGGCTATCAGTCCTACTTTATCTGGCATCAGGTCGGTGGCATATACCACGATGGAAGAGAAAGCCGAGGCAATGATCAATCCTGACAGGAAGGTAAAGATGATGGTCCACGTGAAGTTGACGAAAGGCATGGCGATGGCGAAAGGTGCTGCTCCCAGAATGGAAAACCAGATGACATACTTTCTGCCGAACTTGTCACCCAGCATTCCTCCTGCCACAGTTCCTATGGCAAAGGCTGCAAGGAACACGAAGAGACACAGCTGTGAAGTCTGTACCGAAACTCCGAACTTATCCATCAGGAAGAAGGTGAAGTAGCTCGTGATGCATGCCGTATAGAAATACTTGGAGAACACGAGCATGATGAGGATAAACAGTGCCCAATACTTCACCCTTTTAGAAATATGGGTATTGAGAAGCGGTTGTTTCTGCGGATGGTTCACCACGTAAGCCAGTCGTGCCTTGTACCAGACTCCCAATCTTACCATGATGATGGCAGCGAGGAGGGCTGCAAGGGCAAACCAGGAGATGGCATGCTGTCCGAAAGGCAGGATGATGATGGCAGCCAGCAGCGGACCTACTGCCGATCCGCCATTGCCGCCCACCTGAAAGATAGATTGTGCCAGACTCTTCTTGCCTCCCGATGCCATCTGTGCCACTCTTGAAGCTGTGGGATGAAACACGGATGAGCCCAGACCTACGACGCTCACAGCCAGGAGAATCAGAAAATAATTCTCGGCAAAAGCCAGCAGGAGCAAGCCCACCAAGGTGAAGCACATGCCGAGGGAAAGAGCATAGGGACGGGGATGCTTGTCGGCATAAAGTCCTGTGAAAGGTTGCAGGATGGAAGATGTCATCTGGAAGACCAGCGTGATGATACCTATCTGTGCAAACGAGAAGTCGAACTTATCCTTCACAATCGGATAGATGGAAGGGATAATCGACTGAATCATATCATTCAAGAAATGGGAAATGCTACAGATGATGAGCATGGAATATACCGTACCCTCTACCATCTTAGGATTTCCCTTGATTTTACTACCTATTGACTTGATGTTCATTGTATTAATTTAAATTATTATTTTTCATACAGTTCTATCGGCAAACCATCTGGGTCGCTGAAGAACACAAATCATTTCATTACTTCTTGAATTTTCATGCCAAGTAGTGCTTTTCGTGCAAAGGTAACTAAAATTTCCAGATTACGCAAGAAAAGGTCCTATATAATATTCTTTTTATAAAAAATTATAAGTTCCTGAGATTTTTCTTGGTTAGTACTTTCCCATTTTTCTAAGGGTGATTATGGTAAATAGGCGGTACGTATATATCAGTTTGGAATTTGTACTACGGAAATATGCGGGTGTCAAATATTGTTTCTTAATTATCGCAATTTCCGTATTTTCAATCTAGAAGGTCATGATGATAAAAATCTTTTGGTTTGATAGCGTATTACTTGCTCTCTGCAAGACGAATCACCTGTAGTTGTACGACCGTAAGGCTACAGTTGTACGACTATATAGGCTATAGTTGTACAACTCTGGAGTTATAGTCGTACAACTATAGGGGTTATAGTTGTACGACTACAGAATTCCGGATTTCCGAAGAAATTAGTGGGATTTATAACACGTTGAATATCTGACGATTACGAATCTCGCCATATTTCCAATATTCTTCAAGAAATATTTTCCGAGCGGAAATTCGTGATTTTCAGAGGATTTAAATCATGATTTTGTAAAAAAAAATAAGCCTGGTCAACTGACGGAACATGACATCTGTATAATGATCACTTATACCTGAAATAGGGCTATTTTTGATTAATTAATAGTTATTTTACTCACATTTTAGCAAATATCATTACCTTTGCAATTAGTTTAAATTAAAACACGTAATATTAAGAATATGATTTCATTTGAAAGTGATTACAACAATGGTATGCTGCCAGAGATTCTAGAAGCTCTTGTCAAGACTAACAGTGATAAAACATCTGGTTATGGTTTTGATCCATACTCAGAATCTGCAAAAGAGAAAATCCGCAAGGCAGTGGACAATGAGAATGCAGAAGTGTTCTTCCTGATAGGCGGTACGCAGACCAACACCACCGTTATCGACTCCGTCCTCATGGGATGCGAAGGAGTAATCTGTGTGGAAACCGGTCATATCGAGGTACATGAATCAGGAGCAGTAGAAGCTTTCGGGCATAAGGTCATTACCCTGCCAGGAAAAAACAGCAAGCTGACAACCGGCACCCTGTCAGCCTATATGGATACCTTCCTAGCCGACGAATCGCATCCTCACATGGTACAGCCAGGCATGGTTTATATCTCGATGCCGACTGAGTTCGGAATGGTCTACACCAGAGAAGAACTGGCTGCGCTGTATGAAACCTGCCAGAAATATGACCTCCGTCTCTTCATCGATGGTGCACGACTGGGATACGGTCTGGTTTCAGCGGCATGCGACTATGACTTGCCATTCCTTGCAAAACATTGTGATGTATTCTATATCGGCGGAACCAAGGTGGGTGCCATGATGGGAGAAGCTGTGGTATTCTCGGGCATGAAGGCACCGAAATACTTCTTCACCAACGTGAAGCGTCATGGAGCCTTGCTTGCCAAGGGCAGAATGCTCGGCATCCAGTTTGACACACTGTTTACGGATGAGCTCTATTTCAAGATATCGCGCCATGCCATCGCTATGGCTACCCGCATCCGCAGCATCTTCGAAAAGCATGGTATCACCATTGCCTACGATTCTCCAACCAACCAGCAGTTTGTAGTACTCTCACCTACCCTCTACGAAGCCCTTTCCCAAAAAGTAGCATTCGAGATATGGGAAAGAAAGAGCGAACATGAAATCATCTGCCGATTCGTGACAAGCTGGGCAACAAAGGAGGAAGAACTCGACGAGCTAGACCGTATTCTTCAAGCTTACGCTTAAGAAGGCTAAGGATGGTTCTCCTCCAGAATCATCCTTAACAATTCTTCATTTGCCTCGTTGTTAATCTCTGCATCCTCCAACTCAGAGAAATAGTCAAGCGTAGCAGAACATTCGCCTGTGATATCTATCCCTATCACTTTTTCATGGGCATAGATGATGCGAAGCACGGCTTGGAGCTGCATAAGTGTCATATCTCCATTGCTCCAGTCGGTGATGGCATCCTGCTTTCTCAATACATCCTTGTCGATGGATATGTAAACCGGCTCATGTATAAGTTTACCTGCCTTCGACGGCCAAGCCTGGTGATGGTCTATCTCTGCCTGACTGTAGAACAACACCCTCTCTCTTAAGTGAACAGGCACCTGGGCTATCAACTCGTCCGATGCCCCCACAATGATAATGTGTTTGACAAACGGGTTCTTCTCCAAAACATCTCTCACCCAACCGCCACATGACACAACACCCTCCCATTCCGGTTGCTGCATATCCGGATGATGGTCGAAAACTATGAGCGAGAAAGGTTCATGAATTCTTGACACCCAATATTCCGTAAGATAATGGAAATCTCCGGAATCTATGAAATGAACGGCTTTGGCAGGAAAAGGAGCCAATCGGCGATGCAGTTCCTCCCTACCCTCTTCGTCACAATAGCAGTCTACCCCTTTCATGTCCCGGCAATCTACATGAATAATATTCTTATTTGAGGCAAATGCCTCCAATTCGTATACGCCGGTAAAGTTAAGGAGAATGATAGGTATTTTCTTTTTCATATTGAATCAATTTTCTAAATGCTGGTTGCAAAAATACCTAATATTCATAAATACTTGATGAATTATACATTATATTATTGTTAAAATTAGATTTTTTTATACTTCTACACAAATTTACCAAAATCATATTAAAACAATTTAATTTTCAACAAAAACATTGTAAATTCGTATTTTTATCTATATCTTTGCAGAAAATTGAAACATATTGTGATGAGACTTATAAATACACTGATATTGGATAAACATAGATGTAATGTTCCCCATTACATCCTCAACTGTAGCCTTCGGAAATAATATCTATCTTGCTTGAGATAACATATTATTAACGAATTTAAAATTACATGGGTTTAATCATTTTATATTTTTTAGGTGCTCTGTCACTATCCTTTTTATGCTCCGTCCTGGAGGCGGTATTACTTTCTACTCCGATGTCGTTTATCTCGATGAAGGAGAATCAAGGCAGCAAGACTGCCTCACTGATGAAACAGTATAAGAATAACGTAGACCGTCCGGTGGGTGCCATCCTTTCGCTCAACACCATCGCCCACACCATCGGTTCTGCCGGTGTAGGAGCCGAGTCTATGAAACTCTTTGGCGAAGAATACTTCGGTATCATTTCCGCCATTCTCACTCTGTTGATTCTGGTACTTTCAGAAATCATCCCGAAAACCATCGGAGCTTCATATTGGCGCTCTCTTGCCATGACATCTACCAAGATCATCCGTGTGCTCATCTTTATCACCTATCCTTTGGTACTGCTTTCGGAACTTATCACTAAGGTATTTACTCCGAAGAACCACCAGGCTTCCGTGAGTCGCGAAGAGGTATCGGCCATGGTAGACGTAGGTACTACTGAAGGCATCTTCCGCGAATCGGAAAGCAAGATCATCAAAAGCTGCATTCGCCTGGCAGGAGTAAAGGCCAAGGAGGTGATGACTCCATCCATCGTAGTAGAATCAGCCAACATGAATCTGACTACCAAGGAGTTTTACGAACAGAAAGAATGGAAATTCTCACGCATTCCCGTTTATGACAACAACAAGGATATCATTGTGGGATACGTATTGAAAGATATGGTTCTCAAATTGGTTTCAGACGATGAGTTCCAAACCAGATTATCCGAGCTGATGCGTCCTATTCTTTCCTTCAACGAGGATGAATCTCTATACCAGATATGGGAAAAGATGTTGGAAAAACGAGAACACATCTCTATCATCGTGGATGAATACGGATGTCTGAGAGGAGTGGTTTCCATGGAAGACGTAATCGAAACGATGACTGGCGTAGAAATCGTAGATGAAGACGATGTGGCTGTAGACATGCAAGCCTTGGCTAAGGAAAAATCGCGTATGATGCACCAAGGTGTTGCTTCTGCCATTCCTGGCAGTAAAGCTTAATATTTACAGAACATTGCATTTTAACAAGAGAGGGTGTGTCATTATTCATCGGATTACGCGGAATAAACGGAACCTTAACCGCCTTCCTCGGATTACTCACGGATTTTAAACGGAAACTCGACCTGACGGTCGTGGCGATACCCCCTAAAGCTGGAAAAAGCCAGCCTATACGGCGCTAGCCCAATGGCCGTAAGGCCAAATCCGTTTAAATTCCGTGCGTAATCCGTGAAGCAAGAATGTTCCGTTAACTCCGCGTAATCTGATGAAGAAAATCGATAAAGAAACGAAAAAGAGGGTGTGTCATGGACTTATGACTCACCCTCTTCTTGTTGTTGGAAGAGATAAGATATGTTGTTGGAAAAGATAGGATATGTTGTTGAGACAGTTAGTATCTCCGGTCGCACAACAGCTGTTGTGCGCTTGCATCACAGCTGATATGCACATGCACAACACCTGTTGTGCATGCGTTGGTCAACTGTTATGCGCCAACAATTATCCAGACTTAATTGCACACCCTCTCTCTAGTTTAACCCGGAAATATCGCTACCTTAATGACTCCATCCCTGCGGTTCTCGAAAACATCAATACAGAGTCTTTCTCACCTTTTGACCTGTAAACTATTAAAAAGTCGGTCTTTTTTTACAAGTAAGACCATTTTTTGTGATTTTTCAGCAAACAAAACCATAAAATATACTCTGATGTTCAAATAGTTAGCCAAAAATTTGGAGAATAGAATATTTTTTCTTACCTTTGCAAATGAAAGATTTGAATTCAATTTTTTACAAAATATAGCATGTATCAAGATTTAGATTTTACTGATAACAATCACTATCAGGAAGATTATATAGATTCACCGGTTGATGAATTCGACTGGATGCCTAATTTATTTGCCAAGCTCGCAAATCACCTGCGAACTTCAACTTCTGCTGATGTTATCAGACTGGGAACCATCGGCTGCATCAGAAACCATGAGCCGGGAGATGATTCACTTCTCCAATGGGAAGAAGTAGAAACAATGCGTCGCTATATAGATAGCGTTAACAGAGGCTTGGGTGCACCGGAAGATCCCACACTCCAGCAGTTGCTCCATTCTACAGAATGGACTAACTATGGTATTTTTACCATGAACTTTATCTCGGATAAGAACCTCGACTATAAAGGAATCTGTGAGGTTGAAAATACAAATCTCTCATACGCCAGCATGGCTTTTTTAATTGCTCTGGTAAAAGGGATGAGTATGATTAATCTCAAACATCCTTCAGCAAAGGGAGAAAACAATCATATTTTCACATACGTAATTCCAAGTCAATTCTCCACCTTCTCCTTTGCTTCATTCCTCAATGTGGCCAATGCACGTCTCGCTAACAAAGAAGATATTTCTGAACAGGAGATTGAAGAGTTGACCCAACTTGCTTTCAAGAGTCGCTACTGGAAACAAGAGACCTCACTCAAGAGTAAAGACAGCGAGTTGTTCATCTATGTCCTCAAGAACATCATTTCGGAAATTCTGGGACTGAAGCTTGACATCAATGCGGAATCCTTTGCCAAACAGGCAAAGAAGGAAGAGAAAAAGACTGCCACTCCAACTGTAGATAACCATAAGAAGGAGAAGAAGGAAAAGAAAAAAGAAAAGACTATCCTGAAAGATAATTCCAAACCTTCTTTGGCATCTACGATGGTAAAAGTCTTAACAGAGGAGTCCCTCCCGCAAACCAAAGAGAGTCTTATTGATAAGACTATGCAACTCTATCCTACTCTCAAGATAAACTGTTTCAACACCACCCTATCAAGACTCCATAAAAATGAAGTTCTGAATTATTATAATGGTGGACTGATTGGAATAAAAGGCAAAAGATACGGAAGAGGCTACAAGATAATTAGCCGTTTACATAAACATAAGGAAACAGATTAAGGCTAAATTTTGTGCCAAGAAAATCCAAAGGCTAAAAGACCATTGGATTTTCTTGGCACTATTTTTTCTTGAAAGTTTGCAAGAGTTTTCCATCAGGCGCAAACAGTTCATTCCTGACCTCAAAAAGCTGATGGTTCTGGCTTCACGTTGGGCCATGACTGGTATAACCATCATAGAACTTGTGAATGCGGTGAGAACTTACTTGAAAGCAGTTCAATGGCAAAATAATAACCTAAAAAGAAACTTACTTGTAGTTTTTCCGGCAATTAGTCAATTCTACAATTAGACAATTAAGAATTTGATTCTCTATAAGGAGAAAACCACAAAACTGTTTACCTAAAACCCAAAAACTACGCATAAACCACAAAGTTGTTTACCAAAAATCACTGCATTTTGTAGCACAAACCACATTTTTGTTTACCTAAACCACTATTCTATTTACCTAAACCACATAACTGTTTACCTGAAACCACTATTCTGTTTACCTAAAACCACAAAACTGTTTACCTATCCTAGTAAAAAGCAGTTGCTCCTCTTTAGGTAAATAGAAATGTGGTTTTTACCTAGTTAAATTCATGAGAAAAACAGGTAAACAGAAATGTGGTTTATGAGAAAAATCGATGAACGTTCTGCCAGGTAAACAGTTTTGTGGTTTTTAAATTCTTATTCAGTTACTACTAAAGAAAAAATCAAAAAGTCTAGACAACTCCTTTAGGCGTTTTACATAACATACTAATATACTGATAGTTATACACATATTCAAATTATACTCAGATGCCTGATTTCAAATAGAATAAGATAAAAAATAGTATCTTATCAAGATAAAAACCACAAAACTGTTTACCTGAAACCACTATTTTGTTTACCAGAAACCACAAAACTGTTTACCTAAGAATAAAAGACTGATATAAAAATGATATAACTTATTACATATCAAATTATAACATGGGATTTGGTAAATAATTAATATAACCTCAAAATGGAATGAATTATATACATGACATTTTAGGTAAACAGTTTTGTGGTTATGATAATAAGCCATTCTTAAAAGTAGGTAAACAGAAATGTGGTTTTATATATCAAAAAGAGGAAGTACGGTACTCCCCTACTTCCTCTTCTGCTTTCTTGTTCTGCTTAGCCTCTATAGAATACAGGCATGAATGAACCGACACAGTCAAAAAATTCTTGTGCCAGCCTTTCAAGACCCGACGTTTTCAAAGCAGCAAAATCATCATCACTAGCAGCAATACAGAATCTGTCATTCTTGATTCCTATGAATTTGCATCTGCCCAACAGGGCTTGCTGACTGGTATCCTGTACCATCGAAATAAACTGATTCCATTGCTCAAAACCTTGAGTCGTGTCTACTTCTATCTTCTTGTCAGGATTCTGATATACATGCGCAAAAAGATCTCCCTGCTGCGTGGCATCATCAGATGTTTTCTTTCCCCTATTACGGTTTATTTTTTCATTCAGACGACGAGCAATATCTGCATCTTTATCTCCGATATGATTGATACCTACATCCGTCCGCTTGATATGGAAGATAACATATTCAGGATCTCCCTTATGCTTTCCGTTCCGATAAACAAAGTCTTCTTCAGAAAATTCATCAAATACGATATCTGTCTCACTGCGACTAGCCATTCTGTTGAGATCTTCCCTTACCACATCGAGTACCTGTTTTCTGAATTGCGAGAATTTAGGATATTTATTCATCACAGGCTCCCCCTTGTCGTCAAGCAGAATATTGCCATGTTCATCAAGTTCTACCAGACCCAAATACTGTTTCATCGGCAAAAACTCAACCTTAACATCCAAGCTCTTGTCTAGTCCCATCTGACGAAGCAGATATATATAGAGTCGAGGTGTATTCACCTTCTTGGAATATTTAGCAATCATGGAGATATGGTGAATATATCCCTGACGCATGTCAAAAAGGCTCATAGTGAGTTTTGGATCTATCTCAAGTATTACTTCACCCTTGATGCGTTCTACTTTCTCACCATCGCTCTTTGTATAGCCTTTCTGCGTTGTCGGAATCTCGATGTTTGAAAATACGTGCTGTATCTTCTCTGTCTTGCTATCCGTCTTTACACGCACCGACAGGTTGAGGATATCGTTCTTCAGCGTATCACGCAGATTCTTATAATTATGAAACTCCGTTGATACCTGAAAATCCTTGATGTCTATTTTGATGGGCGGAATCTCCATAACAGCATGCTCTATTCCTTTCTCGAAAAGATAGTCGGAGCGTGCATCTCCAAGCACTCTCTTCTCGGTAAAATACTCTTCAACATACTTCTGCAGATGGGTACTTGCAACCATCAATATGTTTTGTTGCAATAATGTATATTGCTTATCCAATTTTGTCAGCGAAAAAGGTGTGTTAATCCACACCAGATTCTTGTTTCCTTTTGGTTCACTCATATAAAAACCACATTTCTGTTTACCATAAACCACAAAGTTGTTTACCTAAAACCACTTTTTTATTTACTTAAAACCACATAAATATTTACCCGAAACCACCAAGCTATTTACCATAAACCATATTCCTATTTACCTAAAACCACTTTTCTATTTACCATTTCAAACATAACTCATTATTAATCAAGCTATTATGCTATCTGTAATAAATAAGAAATATATAATTTATTATAAAGAATAATCTATAATTATCATTCTTTTGGTAAACAAAAATGTGGTTTTTGTAGGAACTTATACCTTATTTTTAAGCTTAGCGCTTTTTTAGGTAAACAGTTTTGTGGTTTTCACCCTTTTAATAACTACTTTTTGTTTGCTTACTTTTTCAAGTAATCCATCAGGATATTGTAGAGCAGGTTTTCCTGTGGGATGTCATCTGAGAGGCATTTCATCTTCAGGAGAAGGAGTTCTTCCTTGTTAAGATATGTAGCCACACTCGTTCTAGTGCGTCTTTCCTCTGCAGTCCAGTAACTTTTTCTCTTGCGACCACCTTTAGATATATTTTTATCCTCTTCGCTTTTTGCCATTTCTGTGTTTAATAAACTTGGTCGGTCGTTCATACCCATATTTTCAAGAGACTCACCAATTTCTTCTAAATTTCTTTTTGCTACAGCCATAATTCTTATATTTTATAAGTTTATCTTCTTTTGTTTTATTATTACATGTTTCAACCTACCCTACTAAGATTAGATTTTGATGTTGAACATGCGCTTGATAGCAATTTCGTAATCGATACCTGTACTTGAGTAAGGTGCATATTCGAATATGCTTTGTCCGTGTGCCTGAGCTTCCAGGAACTTTACAGAGCGTCGGATACGGCAAGGCAGAATTAAGTCGCCATGTTTTTCGCCTAAAAGTTTGCTCAACTGCTTGGTAATCTTGGTTCGTTCATCTACCATAACTGGCAGGAGTCCAAGTAATTCCAAATTATCGTTCATGTGGAACTCTTTCACTTCATCCATTACGCTGAGTACTTCACTTACTCCCTTGACAGATAATGCTTCCATCTGTACTGGAATCAAAATCTTGCTCGCTGCAACCAAAGCATTATAAGTGTTCTTGGAAAGTGCTGGAGGACAGTCGATGAAAATGTAGTCGAAATCATCAAATACGTTTTTCAGTCCTTCTCCTGTCATGTCATGGCAATCGTTGTCTTGCAAGCATCCCAGTAATACCGTGTAGCTCTTCATCTGTTCTCTCAGTGAAGGGCCTCCTGGAAGGTGTTGTTCTATATTTTCCATCTGAGCGGATCCTGGAACTGCATATACTCCATTTTTACATTTGTAGACTGGCACACCACTCTGTTTGCACATGGCGTTGTATATGTTATCATATTCGTTATCTCTCACTCCGAAAAGCGAAGAGAGGTTGCATTGTGGGTCTAAGTCTATTACCAGAACCCTGAGATTGTGATTCAACCGGACTATGCCAGAAGCCAGAGACTGCACAGTAGCCGTCTTGCCTACTCCACCCTTGTTGTTCACTACTGCAACAATTTCCTGTAGTTCATGTTTCATATTTCTTTTTTCCTTATTTCACGTTATTGTTTAATACAATTTACTTATGTTAGAATTGCTGGCAATTAGAATAAACGGATTGACTTATATTCTTTCATTCGGAAAGACTAAAAGTCTTATTTCTGGATTATCTAATGTTCTTTAGTTCTAATATTGGTTGCAAAAATAGCCAAAATAGTTGATATAAAAGAATTTATCTTCCTATTTCTTTGTAAATATCCTTTTTTTTATACTTTTCTAACAATCTTCATGAAGAATAAGCATCACTTCGAATATGCTACTAAACGAAAATATGAATATTCTAATAGACGGACAAATTGATTAAACTTATATACTTATATTCTGTTAAACATATATTTGTATAGACTACTATACTAATAAATGATTATACTTATATATGACTATACTAATATATGAATAAACATATCTACGTATAGTCATATAAACCTAAGAACCAATAAACTAATAGCCGTAAAAACGAATGTTAGAATAGATGAAAAAAATAAAAATACGATTAAACAAATATACCAATTGCCAGCAATTATAATAATCTAATGATTGGCGAGATAAAGATAAGCATGTATATTACAAACCTAACATGTTAACACTTTATAATTCAGCATTTTAATTATCCTTTTTGTAGAATATCTATCATATATAAAGTTAGAATGTTAGTTTAGTCTAATTGCCTAATAAACTAAAATACGTATATTCGACAGGATAGTTTGTATAAGATATGTTAATTTTTCCTCTAAGTGCATACAACCTATTGAAAATTTCAGTATCTTTACAGAGTTAAACTGATGTCGAACCTTTAAAACTATAACATCATGAAAATTGGTATTCCAAAAGAGATTAAGAATAATGAGAACCGTGTTGGAATGACACCAGCAGGAGTAGCAGAATTCATTCGACATGGTCACGAAGTGATGGTTCAGCATACGGCTGGAGAGAACAGCGGATTTGCTGATGAAGCGTATGAAAAGGTAGGAGCCATAATCTTACCCGACATTCAGAGTGTATATCGTGAGGCGGAAATGATAGTAAAGGTGAAAGAGCCTATCGCTGAGGAATATCCACTTATCCATCAAGACCAGCTTGTATTCACTTATTTCCATTTTGCCTGTGACAAGGAACTTACCGATGCCATGCTCAAGAGTGGTGCTGTCTGTCTGGCTTACGAGACTGTGGAGACAGATAACCACCATTTGCCTTTACTCATTCCGATGAGTGAAGTAGCTGGAAGAATGGCCATTATTAATGGTGCTTTTTATCTGCAGAAGACAAAGGGAGGAAAAGGAAAACTGATGAGTGGTGTACCTGGTGTGAACCGCGTCAAGGTTTTGGTATTGGGCGGCGGAACCGTAGGAGAAGCTGCAGCAAGAATGGCTGCAGGAATGGGAGCTGATGTATGGATTACAGATATCAGTTTGCCTCGTCTTCGTCAGTTAGAGATGGAGCTGCCTATCAATGTACACACGCTCTATTCCAACGAGCATAATATTCGTAGAGAATTGCCAAATGTGGATATCGTTGTGGGTAGTGTGCTCGTACCAGGCGATAAGGCGCCGCATCTTATCACGAAAGATATGTTGAAATTGATGGAGCCAGGAACTGTACTTGTTGATGTAGCAATCGATCAGGGTGGCTGTTTCGAGACATCGCATCCAACCACACATTCTGAGCCGACATATATGGTCGATGGAATCGTTCATTATGCAGTTGCTAATATTCCTGGTGCTGTTCCAAATACCTCTACTACAGCCTTGACCAATGCTACGCTGAAATATGCATTGGCGCTTGCTGATAAGGGTTGGCGAAAGGCCTGCAAGGAGGATAAAGCCCTGTATAGGGGTTTGAATATCGTAAATGGAAAGGTGGTATTCAAGGCCGTAGCGGATGTCTTCGGACTGGAATATGAAGAAATGATACTCTAAGTAGAGTAGGGGAGGGTTCCATAACACAAAAGCTATGGAATCCTCTTTAAATAATGTATTACGGAGAACAGAATACACTTTGTTTGATTTGAACGCTTACTGATAGCATTTTTTTAGAGAAAAAGACTTAAAAACCGGGAAAATGTAAGGAAAATAGGAGAAAATGCAGGAATATGTGTATAAAATAAGTTAATTTTGTAACATGATGCTACAGTTTTAGATATTTTTTATACTTTTGTGCCATGAACATGAAGTTTAACTAACATTCAGTTATTATGAAGAAGAAAAAAAGCTTGTTGCTTTTCTTGGCAGCAACTTCAGCCAGCTTTGTGCAGGCAGCCCTTCCAGTTCATACCAGTTTTGCGGCTGGTATTGAAAATGTGCAAGAAAAAGGTCATACCTTTGTAAAAGGAAGAGTGATTGATTCCGAGGGAAATCCTCTGGTAGGTGTCACGGTGCAGATCGAAGGCACAAGCTATGGTGTTATCACTGATGCTGATGGTAACTACATACTGGAATTTCCATCTATGGCGCATCCTAAAATTGTATTTTCCAGCATTGGTTACAAATCGAAGAGTATTGAATTTCGTGGCGTAAAAGAGCAAAACATGATGCTGGAGTTGGATCATGTTGCGCTGGATGATCTCGTTGTCATCGGTTACGGCAGCAAGAGCCGTAGGAATGTAACTACCGCTATCTCTACCGTGAGTCAGGAACAGATAAGCAAGTTGGCTGCTACCACACCAACCCTCGATGGTCTTCTTCAGGGTACTGTAAAGGGCGTATTGGCTACTACCGCAAATGGTGAGCCTGGTTCATCTCTCAAGTTAAACATCCGCGGTATTACATCTCCTTATCCTAAATCGGGTAAAGGTAACAACAACCAGCCTCTTTATGTCATTGATGGCGTTCCTACCTTTATGGAGGATACCGGCATCAACCCGCTCATCAATATCTCACCAAACGATATTGAGAGTATTGATGTGCTGAAAGATGCCGCAGCTACTGCGATTTATGGATCACGTGGAGCCAATGGTGTCGTTATTGTCAAGACCAAGAACGGAAAGCGCAATGAAAAGACCAAGGTAGATTTCGGCTACACATTCTCGTTCAGTAATCCTATCAAGAACTATAAGCCATTGAACATTTCTGAATACAAGAATGTGCAGGACGAGATTCTGCGTAATACTGTAGACGGCATGAATGACGGCAGTTCGATGGTAGGTATATATGGCGTAGCCGACTATCTAAGTCAATTTGGTAACATCGGATATAATGCCGAGACGGGTGTCTATACATATAATGGACTCAATGAGAGTCTCTTTGGTACGACGAATACCAACTGGGCTAAGGAGGTGATCAACAAGAATGCGCCTACTCACCAGTATAATGTAGCCATCAGAGGTGGCAGCAACAGGACCAACTATTCATTCTCCTTCAACGGTATGAACCAGGAAGGTCTGCTCATCAATGACCGTATGGAAAGATATGGTGCGAGACTCTCTTTGGATTCTGAAATCAATAAGTATATCACCGTGGGTGGTGTGCTCGACTATACCTACTCTTCTCGCAAGAGCGGAAGCAACGATCCTGCATTGGGTTATGACAACGACTCATGGAAGAGTCGCCCAGACCTGACCGTACGCGATGCAGACGGTAATCTGAATCGAGTAGATAAGTTTGGCGAATATACAAGTAGCTATATGGATGCAAGTCCGGTGGGCAAACTCCAGAGAAAGACCCAGTATGAGAACGACCAGTTCTCCGGAAATGCCTATATTGACATCAAGCCTATTGAAGGTCTTACCCTCCATGCTGATGCCAACATATCCCGTTTCATCTTCAGCAACAGCTATTTCTCTCCGAAAGTTTCCTTGCCGGAACAGTATGAGACAGAACCAACTTCTACGCTCGCAGAGGCTAACTATCGCAACACGAATACGTCTATCAACTTCCGTGCTGACTATAAATTCAAGATTACTGACGACCATCGCTTCGACGTGATGGCTGGTTATAGTGCTGACAGATACTGGAGCAAGGAACACGACCAGGCTTACAGCGGATTCCCTAATGACGATGTGCTCAACAATGCCAGTTCTGCAACTACCGTCAACAAGCCTATGGAGACTTATTCCAAGAGTGGACTCAATTCCCTCTATGGCCGTTTGAGCTATGATTTCCTCTCACGTTATCTGCTTGATTTCAGTCTTCGTTCCGATGAGTCATCAAAATTTGGACCGGGTAACAAGCGCGGTACTTTCCCTGCAGTTTCTCTGGCCTGGCGCATCAATCAAGAGCCTTTCCTGGAATCTGTAAGAGATATTGATGATCTGAAGTTCCGTTTGAGTTGGGGTAAGACTGGTTCCACCAATGTATCCGACTTCTCTTACATCCAGTATTTCAACTCCAATATCTATGGTGGACAGAGTGCCATTACCTTAGCCACTACTTATCCTAACAAGGATATCAAGTGGGAGATGACTACAGAGTACAATGCCGGTGTTGACTTCTCGTTCTTCAATGGCAGACTGAACGGTAGCTTTGATATCTATCACCGTAAGACAGATGGCGCCTTGGCTCCAGCTCCTATCGCCTTGGAGTTTGGTATCGGTACATTCTACAGCAATATTCTCGACCTTACCAATAATGGTTTCGAGTTCTCTATCGGAGGAGATGTGGTTCGCACCAAGGATTTCACCTATAATACGATGCTCAGTATCTCATCCAACAAGAATAAGATAACCAAGCTCAATGGTTCTACACTCGACATGATGCACCAGGATCTCTACATGGAAGGTCATGCGATGGGAACCGTGAAGGGTTACAAGGTGGCTGGTATTTTCCAGAGTCAGAAACAGATTGATGAACTGAATTCTCAGGCACAGGCAAACGGATATGATTTCTATCAGGATGGTGCTCACGTAGGCGACTATATGTTTGTGGATACAGATGGCAACGGGTATATTACCGAGGCAGACCGTACGGCTATCGCCAATCCGGAGCCAAAGGTGTTCGGAGGTTGGTCACATACCTTATCATATAAGAACCTCACCCTGTCAATGCTCTTCCAGTATCAGTTTGGAGGTCATGCATACTACGGTACTATGCAGGAATCTGCTGCCGGCAGTCTGGGCCAGAGTATTCTGAGAGAAATGTATGGCAATACATGGACACCGGACCGTACGGATGCCAAGTATGCCCAGCTGGTATGGCTGCCAACAAGCATGAGCAATACATACACCAACTACCGCTATGTATATTCCAACTCATACTTCCGTCTGAGAAATATCACGCTCTCCTATAATTTCGAGCCATCTCTTCTGGAGCGCCTGCACATCAGCGGAGCATCTGTGTTCTTCACAGCCACCAACCTGTTTACCATTACTAACTGGCCAGGTTTGGATCCAGACATGTCGGCAACAAATGCCTTCTTAAAGACAACAGAGAACAAGGACGTTTATCCAATGAGCCGTTCTTTCTCTATCGGTTTGAAATTACAATTCTAACTCATACAAAGACTGTAGATTATGAAACATATAAGATTTCAATTTCTTACGCTCCTTTCAGCCACAGCACTGACTCTTACATCGTGTGACCTGATAGGTAGCCTCGACGGCATCGAACCAGAACATGTGGTTACTGATGACAATTATATCACTGATGTCTCAACAGCACAGACAGCGCTCAATGGTGTCTATGCCTCATGGCGCAGCACGGGTGTATCTTACCTGCGCTATGGAATGTCGTCTATGGCTCATACCCAGACTCAGGCGATGGCAATGGGGGCGGATGAGTTTGCTGCCGAGAATATCGAGACCAATAACAGTAATGTGGAGACGGCTTATACCGCCTACTACAATGTGATTAATACGGCCAATACCTTCCTGGTACATATCAACAAGAATATACCAGGACTGAGCGAGGAGAAACGTACAGAGATGATTGCAGAGGCTCGTTGCCAGCGTGCCTTGGCTTACCTTACTCTGCTGAAGTGCTTCGGAGAATATTGGAAGCAGGATTCACCATATGGTGTCTGCATCTTCCAGGACGAACTGGTAAGAGATAACCAACCACGCAAGCGTTCTTCTGTGGCTGAAACTTACAAGTTGATATCTGATGATCTCGATTATGCCATCGCCCATTGTGAACAGCATCCGGCAGATCATTATCACATGAGTTCTGTTTTCGCCAGGGCTTTGAAAGCCAAAATGTATATGGCTCAGGATAATTATGCTGAAGCTGCAAGACTGGCAGAGGAAGTGATCAGTGGGGCTGAAGCAGCTGGTTATGGTTTGGAAAGCGATTATGCCAAGATCTTCGACGAACAGTTTAATTCTCAGGAGATGCTCTTTGCTCCTTATACAGCCAATCCAAGTGAGTTGATGGACTCAAACTGGTATATGTTTTCTCCAGGTTCACTCCTCAAGAAGGTGGCAGATGATTTAGTTCCAGATGATGAAACAGGTGGAGATATTGTTATTCCAAACCCAGGAGATGGTGGGGACGTTGTTGTTCCTGATCCTGATGGTTCTTCAGATGGTAGTGCTTCTGGCGATGGTGGTGTTGTTATTCCAGGCGGCGAAGGTGGAGTAGTCATCCCAGGCGGTGATGGAGGCGTAGTTATCCCTGGTGGTGATGGTGGCGATTTCCCATTCCCTCCAGGTGAAGATGATGCAGCTTCCTACGATGCGCTATATACATGGGCCTATAAGGGAGATGCCATGAACGGTATTGGAAAATATAACAAGTTGACTCCTGAAATGTTCTATGCTGACTCCTATTATTTCATGCGCCTTGCCGAAGTCTATTATATCGCAGCCGAAGCAGAGGCTCGTCAGGGTCAGTATGCTAAGGCTCGTACGCTCTTGGCTACAGTCATCGAACGTGCTGGATATACTGAGGACGATGTGAACGCTATTGCCGATAGTGATCTTCTGGGTGAAATTCTCAAGCATAAGTTGTGTGATATGAGTAACGAAAATCTGGAAGAATGGTTCGATCTTTGCCGTTATAACCGTCAGGGTGGTTTCGAGAGTTGGACAGAAGATGAGAAAGCTGAACTTCCTAGCTTCCGCCGATATCTTCTTCCTATACCAAAGGCATCTATGGGAGCCAATAATCTTCTGGTTCAGAATCCGGAATATGTGAATCAATAAACATTATATAATAAATAATATCGAGAAAAAATGAATAAGATGAAAATGAAAACTTGCATGATGACACTTGTCGGTCTTGTACTTGCAATGGCTGCCAGTGCGCAGAATTTTGAGATGAAAGGTAAGGTTAAAGGTAACGTGGACGGCTGTTCTGTCATGTTGCAGAAGTATGGATTGGAAGGTGTTACCAATCTGGATAGTGTTACAATCAAGAATGGTGAGTTCACCCTCAAGGGGGTAGTTAACCAGCCTGAGCAGTATCAGATGGTTATTGATATGAACAAGCCTGGTACAGCTGAGCCTGACTATCAGAAAATATTCTCAACAAGAGTCTATGTAGAGAATAAGCCGATGACCTACGATGTAGATCTTACCGGTTTCCCTGCAGAGCGTGACATGAGTATGATAGAGCCTGTTGTAAAGGGCTCTACCACTCAGGATATTTATCAGGCTTATCTTGAGCTGATGTCACCTATTCAGGACAAGATGCACAAGATGGATGATAGTATCAACCAGACTACCGATTTGGCACAGCGTGTAGCCCTTGCCAAGGAAGCCATCAAGTTGCAGGAGGAAATGCGCCATCAGACCAGTCTGTTTATTCAGCAGCATACCACTTCTCTGGTAGCCTTCGACTTGCTTCTCGAGAGTTTCTCTTCTTTACCAACCCCATATACCTCTCAGCAGATTGACGAGATGATGGGCTGGTTGAAGAACGACTGGAGTTCTTCTGCACAATATCCGATGCTGCAGATGCAGGCAGAGATGGCAAAGCATACAGCTATCGGCAACCATTATATCGATGGTACCGTTGTCACTCCTGAGGGCAAGCAGGTGAAGCTTTCTTCACTTATCAAGAAGGGTGAATACACCATGTTGGAGTTCTGGGCTTCCTGGTGTCGTCCATGCCGTCAGGAGATTCCACATCTCAAGAAGGTACACGAGAAATACAAGGATTTCAACATCATCAGTATTTCCGTAGATGAGAGAGATGCCGACTGGAAAAAGGCAATGGCCAAGGAAGGAATGACCTGGATACAGGTTCGCAATCCTGAAGGTTTTGGCGGTATGGTGATGGGCGAGTATGGCATCAATGGTATACCAGCCTGTCTCATCCTAGATAAGGATGGCAATTTCTATAAGACCAACATGCGTGGTGCTTATCTTGATGCTTTCTTATACGATTACTATAAGAAATAAAATAGTTTAGTGCATAAAAATATTCCCCGATATGAATCCTCAGTATTCCTGCAGGATTCGTATCGGGGAATTTTGTTGATGATTTGTATGAAGGATAGATTTTCACCTACTGAAAATCCATCATTGTAACTTTACCATGCTTCCAGTTTATCTGCAATCTCTGGCATCTTTTCCTTGGTGAATACAGGATTCTTACCTTCCTTCTTCTGTTGGCGATAGTCTTTCAACAGGAAGACGGCCTGACGGGAAAGCAGGACGATGGCTGCGAGATTGCAGAGGGTGAGAAGAGCCATCGTGATATCTGCAAAACTCCATGCAAAATCCAGTGATACTACCGCTCCGACCATCACCATTGCTGCTACAGCAAGACGATAGACAAATACACCCAGCTTGGAGTCCCTGATATATCTCACGTTGGTTTCTCCATAATAATAATTGCCGATGATGCTGCTAAAGGCAAACAGCCATATCATTACCGCAACAAACGGATTGCCGATGTTTCCGATTTCGTGGGTTAGGGCATCCTGGGTGAGTTGAATTCCATTTGAAGCCGTAAGATCCACACCGCTCACCAGGATAATGAATGCGGTGCAGGAACATACCACCAACGTATCTGTAAAAACACCCAAAGCCTGTATCAATCCCTGTTTTACAGGATGACTGACTGTAGCTACCGCAGCTGCATTCGGTGCACTACCTTCACCTGCCTCATTACTGAACAGACCTCGCTTGATACCCTGTATCACAGTAACGCCAAGAACTCCGCCAGCAGCCTGATTGAATCCGAAAGCATTCTCAACAATGGTAAACAGAACCTTTGGCAGACTGGTGATATTCCAAACAACAACACCTACAGCTATCAGAAGATAAACGACAGCCATCACAGGAACCACGGTAGAAGAGAACTTAGCCACTCTATGGATGCCACCGAAGATGATGAGCAGGGTGAGTACAGTGAGGGCAATTCCCATGGTGGCAGGTTCGATGCCAAAAGCCTTCTGCCATGCCAGACAGATAGTATTGCTCTGCACAGAATTATAGGCAAAGCCGAAGGTAATGATCATCAGCACGGCAAAAAGAATACCCATCCATCCTTTTCTCAAACCATACTTCATATAATAGGCCGGTCCGCCATAGAAAGATGTTTTGCCTTTTCGCTTGTAAAGTTGGGCGAGAGTTGATTCTATGAAAGCGGATGCAGAGCCCAGTAAAGCCAGCATCCACATCCAGAATACTGCTCCCGGACCACCGATGCTGATAGCAGTAGCCACACCGGCAAGGTTACCGGTGCCAATACGGCTAGCCAATGCTACCACAAAAGCCTGGAAGGAAGAAATGTGTTTCATTTCGCCATCCACTTTCACCTCCATCGACAGTTCATCGTGTCCTATTTCTTCCGGTTGTACCTTGTCGGGATGAATCAGCAGCCTGATCATCTCTCTGATAAGGCGGAACTGGACGAAACGAGTACGCCAAGTGAAAAACAGGGCACAGCATATCAAGACGGTGATGATGATATACGACCAAAGGAAATCGCTAACCTGAACTAAAATGTTTTGTATTGAATCTATCATTTATCTATTTAAACCTTATTATTTCTTTACTTTTTTATAACTTTCAGAACCTGGTCAGCAATACTTTTCATTCCCTTGATAGTAGGGTGACCGTTTTTCTTGTCAATATCATGAAGAGCAATGACAGGAACCTGATATTTGTTGCAGATCTTTTTAACCGACTCATTGATTACATCCTTGAGTTCAGAGTTTAAGATGAAATATACCTCTACATTAGGATAATGCTGTCGTATATCTGAAAGCAGCTTGGCCATGGCTGGGCGGAAACAATACAAATCTGCGCGCTTCCAGTCGCTATACTGATAGTTGCCGAGCGGGGCATCAGCCCAGTTGTCATTCGTAGCACCGCAAATCAGGATGATATCCGGATTGCCAAGAAGAGAACTTCGGGTGATGAAAGAACGGTCGGTATAATCTTCGTCACGATAGCCAGTGTTGCAGATGGTAGCACCAGAATAGGAATTGATATTTCCCATCTTATAGCCTCCTTCCTTGATAACTTGCCACCACCAAGTTTGCTCAACCTTGTTTACATCTGTAGTTTCTGGTGGAGTAGTAGGTGAGTACCAGGTGGCATAACCCTTAGGAATGAACCCCTCGAAAGTGGAATACGAGTCACCGAGAACGGCAACGGTCTGCTTCACCTGTGCCATGAGCGGCATGAAGGTGAGCATAATGAAAGAAATGATAATCGTAAATCTTTTCATGATGCTTGTTCTTGTTTTAATGCTTCTTATGTAATTCTGCTGCAAAAGTAATATAAATATGTGAATAGACAAAAAATATCGGAGGAAAATTCATCTTTCTGTTTCTATTTTTGTCTAAAACTAAGCATGATTTGAGTTATACCATAATTTTATCATGTGCGCGCACTAGCGCATATGCACGCAAGCGCACGCATGCATATATATAATAATGTATACACAAAAAATCGATTGCGCAAAGTCTTTATAGATGTTAAAAACCGACTAAGAAAGCAACTTTTTTGCGAAAAGATTTGGTGGAATGAAAAATTGTTAGTACTTTTGCACTCGCTTTTGAGAAATACGGTTTCTCTTAGCGATTAAAGAAAGAGTTCTTTGAAAGATTTTACATAAACAGACAAGTAGTACAAGAAGCGGTTAACTTCTTAGAAATAAGAAAGTTGACTGGGTAAAAGAAACGAACCGTCAAGCAATTGACA
>NZ_JANDWX010000042.1:0-25242 GCF_024330485.1 Segatella copri
ATTTCAATGTGCAACGAGATGAAGATGTGATATACAAGCTCAGAACCAGAGTTGATGTTTATGAAGATTCTGTCTATCAACACCATAAAATGGTTGAGGTAGCATCATATAAAGATAGTATAGCAAGACAACTTATTGATGAATCAAATAGGATAAAAATGCAGATAAACAGTAAGAAAAGTAAATGAAAACGTTATTTTTGTATTATTATGCAAAGTGTAAACACGTATAACATTGCTTAATGTAGTTTAAATATTCTCTGATAATTACTTTGTTTCAAAAAGTCTTTTTATTTTTGCACATAAATACAGACCGTTCTGACAAAAGGCACAGAAATCGAAAAGTGTATAGAGTAGATTATTTTAAAACTTACAAGCATGAAAGATTTAAAACTTTTCACTCAAAGTGAGTTGTCCACCTTGGAAACATTAGATATTATGGGTGGTACAGCAAGCGCAGAAGCATCACAAACAGGTTGTTCAAACAATGTTGTAGGATGTAATTGTACGATCATTCAAGTGCCAATTCAAAAGCCATCTGTTGGTGATGGTACAAAAGCTTTGTAAAAATGAAAAATTTTAGGTAGGATGAAATTTCATCCTACCTTTTTATTAAAATATAGAGAATATGAAAGTAAGTAATTATAATTACATTATACATAAAAACTCCTATTCTTATTGGTACAATGGAATTAATCATACTTTTTTCAAAGTACCAATTTCTTTGGGAAAGAAATTGGAGCATATCATGAATGATAACATCAATATGCTTCCTACAAACTTTTGCTCTCGTCTTGTTGAAAAAGGTTTTATAGTTTCTGACAACACCAAAGAATTGGATATTATTCGGGAAAAATATAATGAACAAGTTTGTCGTAAAGACTATTTGCTAACAATACTGCCAACACTTAATTGTAATTTTAAATGTTGGTATTGCATTCAAGACCATGTTGGTTCAAAGATGTCTGTTGCCACCATTGATAAAGTAAAGACACATATAAATTACATGATAAATGTTGAAAAAATAAAGTCATTACAAATCGAGTGGTTTGGTGGAGAACCCTTCCTATATTTCAAGCAAGTCATATTGCCTATTTGTGAATATGCACAGAAACTTTGTGCACAAAAACAAATACCTTATTCAACCACAGCAACTACAAATGGATACTATTTACTTCCTAAAATATGCCCAGATTTAGTAACTTTAGGGTTTAAAAGATTTCAAATAACTCTTGATGGTCCTAAAGAGCAACATGACAAAGTAAAATTTCAAAATAATTGTCCATCTGCATTTACTCATGTCTTGAATAATATAGAATATATTCTTAGCAATAGTTCATCAATAGAAATTTTATTGAGAATAAACTATACGGAAGAAAACTTAGATCAAATTATTGTAGAGGAAGTAAACCAAATTATTTCTCCACAAAATCGTTGTAAAGTCCGTGTTATGCCTAAAAAAGTATGGCAAGAAAATGTTCGTAAAAGCAGATATGAAAGCGTAAAGACAATACTGCAAAAATTTCATGCATCTGGATATAATACTGTCCATTTTGATGCGGTAAATACGTTTATTCCTTGTTATGCTAATCGTAAATACTACAATGCAATTAATTATAATGGGGATGTCGTAAAATGTACCGCTTCAAACGATTTGTATGAGAAGTGTACTCATGGAGAGATTGAGCCAGATGGAAGCATAAAATGGAATCATGACTTTATAAAGAAATACAAAATGGTTTTCTTTGAAAATAAGAGATGCTTGCAATGTAAATATTTGCCATTGTGCATGGGAGTTTGTCCCCGTGACAATTATACAAAAGCATGCAAACTTGAAAATGTAGATTTCCATATAGAAGATTCTTTAGTAAACTATATTGATACAATTTATGAAACGAAAAGTGTTAAATAGACTGTGTGCATTTCTACTTTTTATAGGATTACCCATTTTAAGTTATGCACAAAATACTGTAATAAAAGGAAAGGTCATCAATAACAATGGTGACCCTTTGTCGTTTGTGAACGTTTCTCTGCTCAACACACGAGATTCATCCTTTATACAAGGAACGACTAGTAAAACTGATGGAACTTTTGAGTTAATCTCAAAAAGCAAAGAGGGAATCGTGAAAATCTCATCAATTGGCTACAAAAACTTTTTCAGAACTTTTCGTAATTCTGAGACTTGGACTATTGAACTTCAAGAAGATTCTTTGAAGCTTAATGAAGTTGTCATTACGTCACAATCTTTAAGAAGTTTTGGTAATAAAGACCAAATCTTTCTGTCGGAAAACGATAGGAAAATTGGAACGAATGCCTTAGAAACAATTAGTTGTTTGCCACAGTTTAAGACCAACCCAGCAGAAATAGGTATTACGACTGTAGATAACAAAAGCGTCCTTGTCCTTATTGACGGAATTCGCAGAACTGCTAGAGATTTAATGTTACTCAAACCGAATGACATCAAATATGTTAATTATTATAGTTATCCTCCAGCACGTTATGCACATGAAGGTATTGGAGCTGTGATTGATGTTGTTACAAAAAAGCAAAATGATACGCTATATACATTTTATTTAAGTACTAAAAATGGAGTAAATGCTGGATATGGAACCAATTTAGCATCCATGACCTATCAAGATTCATTAAACACCATTTCAGCGGCTTATTTTATCGACTATCGTGATTTGAATAGTAACCTTATGAATAATAGCTACCGTTATGGAAATAAAAGTAACATTTACCAAGGCACTTCTGGAGTATATGTCGGACAATTTCATATTGGGCAGGTAAATTACCAACATAGTCAAGGCAAAAGTCTGTTTAGTTCTCAAATAGAATTCACAAAAAATCCAGGCACTCAGAAATATGAGCAAAATATCAATGATGCGGAAAATATTTCTAATTCTCGAAGGCTAAAAAGTGACTATAATGGACTTTCTGTAGATTTGTACTATCACTATTCTTTCAATAAGGATAAAAACATTTCTCTGAATGTCCTCAATACATTCTACAAATCCAATTCCAACAATATTTTAAATGATTGTTCTTCTCAAAAATTAGAAAACAATATAGATAATAAATCTTATTCTATAATTGCAGAGTTGCTTTATAATTGTAAATTATTTAACGGCAGTTTTGGCTTAGGTGCCTATTATCTGTACAAAAACTTTTCACAAACATATAATGTAGATAGTTTCTCGAAAGTTGGCACACAAAAGGAATATTTTTATGGCGAATATAGTAAGGGTGTAAGTAACTTTTCTTATACTTTTGGAGTTGGGATTGAAAATAATCACTATAATACCGCAGATAAAAAAAGCTTTGACTACTGGGTTCTTCGCCCTTCATTAGCGTTAAGTTTACAATGTACAAAGTTGTCTTCTTTGCGTTTCACTTCTTCCATAAGGTCAATTGTCCCTAATGTAGGCAATCTTACAGATAGCAAAGTTGCGATTGACGAACATTTTTTCCTCCAAGGGAACATGGGCTTAAAGCCATATTATGTTTATGGAACCAATCTACAATATCAATATAGTTCAAATGATAGAAAATGGTATTTTGTAGCTTCTGTAAGTAATGACTTTTATCCTAGTAAGAACGTTCCTGTTATAGCTAGCTATGGAGATGATATGATAGAAAGTATATCAAGAATAAAAAATGCAAATGAACTAAGTACGTCAGTATCCTTTAGGTATCAACCAGCATCTTGGATTAATATCCAACCCTATTATAATTATCAATATTCAAAGTATGACACACCTAACCAATGTATTCGGCATTCTATGCATAACACTGGTGTCAGTGTCAATCTCTTACCTAAAAAATGGCAAATATCATGGAATGGAAACTTTCCTACGACAACTGCAAATGGCGACATTTTTCAGCAAACAGGTTTTCAGACAACAACTTCCATATTATATAAGATTAAATCAATTTCTTTGGGAGTAGAGTATATACATAATCCAAAACCAAATAGGACTTATGCAAGTATAAAAAACTTCTCTTTTGAAGAAGAAACAAAATGGAATAATTTTAAAAATTTAATTGCAGTTAACTTTACCTATTATTTTACAAAAGGAAAAGGGCATAATCAGGGAAGTAAACGTTTGAGAAATAAGGATCAAGATGCAGGTCTTACCCAATTTAACACGGCTAAGTAACAATAAATTATTTACAATAATATGGAAATGAAGTGTTTTCCAATAACATATCAATTTGACACAATGCAATGTGGTATAGCCTGCTTGCAGATGATTTGCAAATATTATGGACGAGATTACTCTCTGTCTTATCTGTCGGGTATTTGTACTTCTTCAGCGGAAGGTGTATCTTTGCATGGCATCAACGAAACTGCCATACAATTAGGTTTCCATACACTTTGTGCAAGGTTGGACATTAAGGATACAATGGAAATGCCATTACCTTGCATTCTACATTGGAATCAAAATCACTTCGTTGTTTTATATAATGTCAAAAAAGGGAACAAGTTTTATGTCGGAGACCCAGGCAAAGGATTAGTAACTTATAATCTAGAAGAATTCAAACTGCATTGGATAAGCACCTCGTCTAATGGTGAGGACAGGGGCATTGCTATGCTTTTGGAAACCACTCCTGCTTTCTTCACTTATAAGATGGAGGACGAAGAGAACACCAAAGAGAAGAGGTCTTTCCGCTTTCTCCTTGGGTATGTGAGAAAATATCGCAAGTATTTCGGGCAAATCATCTTGGGTTTGTTAGTTGGAAGTCTCTTGCAACTAGTTCTGCCATTCCTTACCCAATCCATCGTGGATGTCGGCATCAAGAACCAAAACATCGACTTTGTCTGGCTTATTCTGTTGGGACAGTTGATGCTTACAATCAGCAGAACGGCAATCGACTTTATCCGCAGATGGTTGTTGCTTCACATTTCCTTACGTATCAACATATCATTGGTAAGTGACTTCTTCATCAAGCTCTTAAAGCTACCGATGTCTTTCTTTGACACGAAGCTCATGGGTGACTTGATGCAGAGGATGAACGACCATAGCCGTGTGAACAACTTCCTTACTCAGCAGACACTCAACATCGCTTTTGCCATGCTTACTTTCGTGGTATTCTCGGTGGTGCTGTTCTTCTACAATAAATTGGTGTTTGCCATCTTCTTATTGGGAAGCATCCTCTATGGTGCATGGATGACTTTGTTCTTGAAGCGGAGGAAGGTGCTTGATTACGAACTGTTTGAGCAGCAAGCCATCAACAACAACAAGACCTACGAGTTCATAACTTCCATGCAGGAAATCAAGTTGCAGGATTGTGAACAGCGCAGAAGATGGGAATGGGAAGATACGCAAGCAGACTTGTTTGGAGTGCAGATGAAATCACTCAAACTCCAACAGACACAGGAGGCAGGAAGTATCTTTATCAACGAGG
This sequence comes from Segatella copri, assembly GCF_024330485.1. Lineage (GTDB taxonomy): Bacteria > Bacteroidota > Bacteroidia > Bacteroidales > Bacteroidaceae > Prevotella > Prevotella copri_L. The sequence goes on from NZ_JANDWX010000042.1 coordinate 5,409, forward strand.
TGAAGAACATCATCATCACGGTAGTGGCTGCTACCGCTGTGATTCATGGTCAAATGACACTCGGTATGATGCTTGCCGTGCAATACATCATCGGACAGCTCAACTCGCCTGTGGAGCAACTGATGAACTTCTTCTATTCCCTGCAAGATGTGAAGATTAGTTTGGAACGTATCAACGAGATTCACCAGATGGATGATGAGAATGGAAAGGAAGGCTTGCTAACTTCTATTGAAGATAAGAATGAGGGCATTGACATCAAGAACATCATGTTCAAGTATGACCCACATGCCTTGCGCAAGACCATAGACGATGTGAACATTCACATTCCGCAAGGCAAGGTGACAGCCATTGTTGGCGCATCTGGCAGTGGAAAGACCACCCTCATTCGTTTGATGCTTGGTTACTATCCTGTCTTGGAGGGACAAATCAACATAGGCAATACTGACATCAACAAGCTCAACAAGAAATGGTGGCGCAGACAATGTGGCGTTGTGATGCAGGAAGGTGTCATCTTCTCGGAGAGTATCGCACGTAACATTGCTGTTGATGATGGTGACATAGACAAGGAACGGTTGCTAAAAGCAGCCGAGATAGCTTGTATCAAGGATTATGTGATGGCTTTGCCTCTGAAGTTCAACACCAAGATTGGACGTGATGGCGTGGGACTGAGCCAGGGACAGAAACAACGCATCTTGATAGCGAGGGCGGTGTATAAGAATCCTGACTATATCTTCCTTGACGAGGCAACCAACTCGCTAGATGCTAACAACGAGAGAAGCATCGTGGAGAACTTGGATAAGTTCTACAAGGGCAAGACTGTTGTGATTGTGGCTCATCGCCTAAGCACGGTGAAGAATGCCGACCAAATCGTAGTCATAGACCATGGAAATGTGGTTGAAGTTGGCAATCATGAATCGCTGACAGCCAAGCGAGGAGCATACTATAATCTTGTGAAGAATCAGTTGGAATTGGGAAACTAAAATGCTTTTGACATGGAACAGAAAGAAAAAGAAACAGATAATATCGAGTTGAGAAGCGAGAAGGTGAGGAACGTGATAGGCAAGGTTCCTCCTCGCCTCGTCAGCTTGGGAACGGTTGCCATTACGATAATAGTTCTCGCCCTCGCAGTTGCTTTCTACAAGATACCTTATCCTATATCCATAGATGCTAATGGTGAGGTCATCAATCAAAGAACAGTGCAAGTGTTTGTGCCATATAAGTATTTGTACCTTTTCGATGAGCCAAGGACGGCTCATGTATCTTTCGAGGGTAACGACAATGTATCTTATAACTGCAACATTATAAGCCATAATGCCAAGCTCATACATAGGGAAGATGGCAACTATTTTATGGCTATAGCCACAGTGAGCACACAGGGACAAAATACTCCTATACTGCAAAAGTATATGAAAGCTGATGTCAGAATCATTGTCAGCAATAAAACGTTATGGCAACAGGTGTTCGGATAGTCTATGTCCGAACACCTGCCGTTTGTTTTAGGATGCATATTGTGTTGCTAAGCATCAGATTTTACGCAAAAGTTCTAATTTCCATAAAATTCCTCTTGTAAATCATTGGATATTTAGAAAAATATCGTATCTTTGTCCCCGAATTAAGGCGTTCTTTGCATATTGCAAAATACAGAAACGAGCAGAAGTCCGCTCGTTTCCATATTGTTACCTATATAATATAGGCAAACGCCCAACTTCTTGATTTTCAATCAAAGTCCAAATTAGAGCGAGTTAGGATTTTTAACACATTTCAGCATCATAAAAGCCTCATGAAAAGCTACGTAAAAGCCTCATGACAGCCCTCATTTAAGCCTCTGCCCCAGCATCATTTATGCCACAGCCCGGTCTTCATTTAAGCCTCAGCCCGGTCTTCATTTAAGCCTGAAAACTGCAGAAAAGCCTCTTATTTTACAACTGGGAATACGTAATATTCTCTGTCTACATCGTAATCCAGAACCCACTGGTCAATCATCACATTATCGTCTAAAGCCTTGATGGTTACGTTGTGGCTGCCGCCAGGCAGCGTAACGTAGAAGCTCTTCAGCGTCTGTCCGCGCCACAGGTCAAACTTCCAGTCCTTAGAGTTGTAAACCTCCTTCAACTGGCAGATTACCGGTTCGCCACGGTCTATGCTCACACTCACCCTCATATTCTTTACAGCGTTGAGGAAGCAAGGAATAACGGCGATGGTGAAACGCGCATCACCGCTCTTGTCGCAGTAGAAATCATAGCTCAGACTGGCTCCCTTCGGCAATTTCACAGCCTTGCTGCTGTGACCTAACAGCGGACGGACGGTAATCTTCTCGGCTCCTTTTACGGCAGCCTGGGCAAGCGGCGATTCGGTAGCCTTGCTCCATTCGTAGGCATTCTTGGCAATGATGTCGCCGGTAACTACAGAGAGCGGCTTGAGATCGTTGCTGCGGTCGAAGGCATCAGCTTTCAGTTGCTTGATGTCGGCAGCAGGCAGTGTGCCCGGAATCTGCGGAGCCTGCATCTCTGTACCGTTGGTAAGGATGAAATTCTTCCATTTGCCGTTTCTGATGCGACTGTAGTAGGCATTGAGCTGCTTCAGTTTGTTGTAAGCATCGATGCTCACAGCCGCTGCAGCCTTCGCCTCATCGTCTTTATTAAACAGTCCCGGACGGGCGATGTGTCTTGCTTCCTGTGCCTCCAGCTCCTTTTCGGCTACGAAGGCAGCCAGGAATATCGGATATTTCACTACCTCGAAGAAACCGTCTTTCTGGTTCTGAGGCAGCATGCGTTCGATGGATTCAGTCTTCGCCTTCAGCAGGTCGTAGCGGTAGAGAAAACGCTCCAGTTCGTTGCCGAATTCGCCTGAATGAAACTCAGTATCGCCGTAAGGCATCGCCATATAAGCGGAATGGCGGATGCTGGTAAGGCGGTAATATTCTTCCATCAGAGGCATGATTTTCTTGCCCGTAATGGCGCCAAAGAATGCGTTGAGAGTGTTCTGGATATACGTCTTGCAACCTGCTTTCAGGGCGTTTTTATTCCACGCCAGGTTCATCATCATGGCTAGCTGGAAGGTTGACTGCTTCGGATTGGTAATGTTGGCTATCCAGGCACAGTCTTCGTCGTTGTGAGCGGCAGAGCGGTGCGATTTGCCGTGCTGGGCATTCTTGCTCTCCAGATAATCCTTGCTGTTGAGCATTTCGAGCAGCAGGCCCGGAGAGAGATTGCTCATCTCCATCTGTGCATCCGAGCATACCAGTTTCACATTCTCGATGGTTTTGCGGTGTTTCTTCTTGTGCTTCTTGCCCACGAACTCCGTCACCTTGTAGTTTTCCGCCACGCAGATGTCGAAACTGTCTACCACAGCCTTGTTGTAAGCAGCCTCGTGCCTGCCGTCTACCTGCCACAGCGTATTGGCTCTCAGGCGCAGCATCAATCGGGCGATGCGGCTGTAGTTCTGCGGTTTCATCCACTGGCTGTTGTTCAGGGCAAGTCCTCTGAATTCTATTCTCGGAACCTCTATCCACTGCTGGTCTACGGGTGTATAGAGGCTCTTGCGCTGTGCAGGCTGCAGGTCGTTCCATGCCGCCAGAGGCGAAACGCCAGCCAGCTCAGAGAGTTTCATGATGGCGTAAGCCGTTCCGCGGGCGTTGCTTCCGATAACGATGAGTTTCCCTTTCCTCGTACCGATGTAGAAAGCATCCTTTGCGGTGATAATAAGATGCAGCGGCGCACCGAGTTTTTCTACTGCCGAAAACTCCTTGTTGGTGAGCTGGTCGAGCTGGTAAATCTGTATCGGGGCACCTGATTTTTCTTTCGCATCGAATCCGGTTACGGCTTTCATATCGCCCGCAAACTCCTTGAGGGCAATCTTCACTACCGGCGAAATGATAGAGTTGGTGGTATAAGATACTCTTCCGTAGCCGTCGGTCCAGTAAACGTTGGGTGCTGCGGTCTGAGTTTCCGTCTTCTTCACTTTGGTTTCGGTCAGCGCGTTGGCATTCAGGCTAGAGAAGCAGGCCAGAGCCAAGGCTACGCCTAATATAATCTTTTTATATTTCATTTTTCTTCCGTTTTTGTCTGTTCGGTTGTAGATTCGCTTTTTGCTGAAACTACACATTTCTGCAATTTGCAAAGATACATAAAAGTGTTTAATATCTGAAATTATTTAGTTTTTATTTGCTTATTACATTATTTATTGTTACTTTTGCACCAAATAAATAAAAAGAAATGATGACATTATATCCAAAATTGATTGAAGAGGCGCTTGCTACGGTGATTTATCCAGGCACCAAGAAGAACCTCATAGAGAGCGAGATGCTGGCAGATACGCCTAGCATCAATGGTATGAAGGTGAAGGTGGTTCTTCTCTTTCCTCGTGATACGGATCCTTTCCTCAAGAGTACGGTGAAGGCGGCTGAGGCTGCTATCCATTATCATATTTCGAAAAATGTAGAGGTGGAAATCGTTACTGAGTTTAAGTCGGCTCCTCGTCCTGAGGTGGGAAAGATGCTGCCACAGGTGAAGAACGTCATCGCTGTGAGCTCTGGTAAGGGTGGAGTAGGCAAGAGCACCGTTTCTGCCAATCTCGCCATTGCCCTGGCTAAGTTGGGCTACAAGGTGGGCTTGCTCGATACGGATATCTTCGGTCCTTCCATGCCTAAGATGTTCGGTGTGGAGGAGGAGCGTCCTTATTCTGTTCACAAGGACGGCAGAGACCTCATCGAACCTGTCGAGAAATACGGCGTGAAGCTCCTGAGTATCGGTTTCTTCGTAAGTCCTACTACGGCTACTCTGTGGCGCGGCGGAATGGCTTGTTCTGCCCTGAAGCAGCTGATTGCTGATGCAGACTGGGGTGAGTTGGATTACTTTATCCTCGATACGCCTCCTGGCACAAGCGATATTCATCTTACGCTGCTCCAGACGCTTTCCATTACGGGTGCAGTTATCGTAAGTACGCCTCAGCAGGTGGCGCTTGCCGATGCGAGAAAGGGTATTGACATGTATCAGAATGATAAGGTGAATGTGCCTATCCTCGGTCTTATCGAGAATATGGCTTACTTTACGCCTGCCGAGCTGCCTGAGAATAAATATTATATCTTTGGTAAGGAGGGTTGCAAGAATCTCGCCAAGGAAATGAATGTGCCTCTGCTCGCCCAGATTCCTATCGTTCAGAGCATCTGCGAGGGTGGTGATGATGGTGCGCCTGCTGCTACCAAGGTTGATTCCATTACCGGTCAGGCTTTCCTCAGCCTTGCCCAAAGCGTAGTAACGGTGGTGAACCGCAGAAATGCCGAGAAGGCTCCAACCAAGATTGTTAGTACTCATAAGTAAATGACCTATTTGGAAAGGTCATATAAAATAAAAAGCTAGGATTGCCCTCAAGCAGTCCTAGCTTTTTTTATCAGAGGAGTTAACAGGTTAACAGTTAACAGCCCATTTTTTATAGTTTATAGTTGAAAGTTTATAATTTATAGGGCTTAACCGTTAGCAAGATTGCTATAAACTTTTAACTCTAAACTCTTAACTATCAACTATTTCTTCCGCCTCATCCTCTTCTTCTGCTACTTCGGCAGTAAGGTTTGCCTTGAGTCTTGCCGATCTCAGTTGCTGCCTGAAAACCAGGCAGGTAGCGAGGAAATAGACACCTGTTTGTATCCAGAGTGCTCTGAATTCCGGCAGAATATCTGAAAGCGAAGCACCCATACTGCTGATTCTGAGGAACCCGCGGATGCCGAAAGTGGATGGGAAAACCCACGAAAATCCTTGCCAAAAGCCCGGAATATTGCTCAATGGCCATGAAACTCCCGTCATAAAAAGCAACGGAACGGAGGTAAATACCACCAGAAGCATCACATTTTCACGATATCTTACCAGACACGACAGCATCAGACCGAAGAAAACGCACGAAAGAATGTAAGGAAGGAGGAAACCGAGAATAGTGGTCCACGTTACCATACTTACAAAACTGAACAGCTTGGGAACTACCAGCGTAAGATACATTCCCATCACGGCATAAACCATGAAATAAACCAATGCCTTGCCGAAAACAATGCGGAAAATACCGCCATAATGCTCGCTTACCGGTATGAGTTCGCGGTTTCTGTTGAGTTCTCTTGATGTTCCCGCTGCCATTCCTATGCCCAGCAGCATCGTCTGCTGCAGGATAAGAACCAGCACAGCCGGCAGAATGGCATTTCCGTAACCTCCTGTCGTGTTGAATATCGGAACCTCATCAAAGGCGAGCGGCTCGGTGGTAATCTCGTCGTCTCTATCCGTAAATCCTCCAGCCTGTGTTATCTGGATGCCCGAGTTGATGTGGCTGGCTACGGCCTGCGAGGTCTGATAAATCGCCTTATAGGTCAGCATCAGACTCATATCGCAGTAAACTCCCACATGCGCCTGTTCGCCCCGGTTCAGCTTCGTATCGAAGTCGGCAGGGAAGTAAAGGATTCCGTGAACCGCCTGCCTGCGCACCAGTTCCTTCGCCTCGTCCAGACTGTTGCAGTAATAGGTAGCCTTGGCGTCTGGCGAAGCATCATAATCGCGGATAAACTCGCGAGAACTGTGACTGTGGCTCAGGTCCACAATCGCCGTATCCACTTCTCTCACCACCTCGTTGTTGTAGATCCAAGAGTAGAGCAGCGGATAACCCAGCGGCACCAGAATGCAGAAGATGAGTACACCCTCATCGCGGAAAACATTGCGCATTTCCGTCTTCCAGATGTAGCACATATCCCAGATGCCATTGATAATCTTATATAATAAACTACTTTTCTTCATTACGGTAAGTATTTATATACCAGCATTGCCTTCTTGATGTTCCAGACAGTGAGCATCGGCAGGGCACAGAACAGCACCATTGCGCCCCAGTGGAGCACAGCATCGCCCATCGGGAAACCATTGAAGATGTTTATCTGGTAAATCATATAATAGTGACGCATCGGGAAGAGCTGACCGATAGCCTGGATCGGAGAATCCATCGAGAAGAGCGGATAGGTGGCTCCGCAGATGGAGAAACTCACCACGCCCCACAACGAACAGATACTCATCGACATGCGCAATGAAGGCATCAGTCCGAAGGCAAAGATGCCGAAACACTGGCAGGAGAGTACGCTCAGAACGCCTAACAGGATGATAGGCAGCGCGCCGCCCGGATGTGGAAACTGTAATACATAATAGATGTAGAATTCGAACAGCAGGAAGATACTCAGGAAGATGAGCGTCTGTGGCAGCATCTTACCCGCAATGGCGAGATAAGGATTGTTGCCTGCCATCCGCATCCAGTCTCTTGCTCGGTTGAACTTCAGTTCCGTACCTATAGAATAAGGTGTAATCAGGAAGATGAACAGCATGATGAGTCCCGGCACCATTACGCTCGAAAGATAATAGTTGTAGTTGGCGTATGGGTTACCTATCATGTGCAGGTCTACGGCGATAGGCTGCAGGAAGGTCATGATTTCATCGTTCGTCTTTCCCAGCGCCGAAAGTTTCGCCATTCCTGCCGCCGCACCTCCCAGGGTAGAGATGGTTTTCAGATCGCGGAAGAGCAGGGAGCCGGCTGCCAGCGATACGCTGCTGTAATAGAATGAAATCTTAGGCTGCTTCTGGGCCATCAGGCCTGCCTCCGTTCCGTCAGGAATCAGCAGGAAGGCGTAGATTTCGTTCTTCTGGATAGCATGTCTTGCCTCTGCCATGTTCTCGTAATGAGCCACTACCTTGGTAGTCTGGAAGGCATCGAGCTTATGCACCAGCTGGCGCGATGTGGCGGAGTTGTCCTGATCTACTATGCCCACAGGCATGTCGGTAGGCACTCCTCCCTTCATCAGCGTGGTGAAGAAAATCACCACCACGATGGGGAAGATGACCATGCAGAAGAGATAAATGGGATTCTTCCACATGATGCCGCATTCTCTGAGGGCTATATGATATAATTTCTTAAACATAGATGTTATTTAATGATGAGTGACATTCCCGGGCGCAATCCCTCCAGCTTGGTGACAGGACGGGCCTTCACCTCGAATGTCTTGCGGTCGTAGTCGCCATTATCCTTGGTTGCCTTCCAGGTAGCGTAAGAGCCCTGGTCTTTCAGGTAGTAAACCTTCATCTTGATGTCCTTGTTGAAGGCTGGAACGTAAGCGGTGAACTCATCGCCCTTGTTCAGACCCTTGAGATGATCTTCGCGAACATTGAAGGTTCCCCACATATCGCTCATGATAGAGATGCTCATGATAGGAGAGCCGAGACCTACCAACTCGCCTACCTTAGGATAGACATTGCTTACCTCGCCCTCGCACTGGGCAATCTGAACGGTCTCTTTCAGAAGATTCTTCACTACATCCACAGCGCTCTTCGAAGCCTGGGTGTTATTGGCAGCCATGCGCTTCTCCTGTTCGCGGGCGCCATTCTTCGCCATATCGTACTGACTTCTGGCAGCAGCCACCTGAGCCTCTGTAGCCTTGTAGGCTGCGTAAGCCTCATCGCGCTTCTGACCGCTGATTACGCCCTCGTTGAAGAGGTTCTGCATGCGGTCGTAGGTCTTCTTGGCGATGGTTGCGGCAGCTTCAGCCTGCTGAACCAACTGGTAAGCGCCCTGAATCTGTTCCTTGCGTGCACCTGCATCCGTCAGGTCCTTCATTGCCTCGGCTGCAGCGTTGGTAGCCTGGAGCATCTGTTCCTGTGATTTCATTTCCGGCACTTCGAGGATGGCGAGTGTATCGCCCACATGAACGTAATCGCCTTCCTGAACGCGGAGTTCTACTACGCGTCCCGGCAGTTTGCAGGACACTCTGTATTCTGATACTTCTACCTCGCCCTGAATGGTGTCATCCTTCTGTTCCAGGGTGAAGAAACCGATGACGCCTACGAGAATGACTACTGCTGTAAAACCGATTACAGCGAGCAATATGTTGTTATGCTGTGATTTCTTAGACATTTTGCTTAATCTGAATTTAAATTTGTTATTATTATTACTGCAGGATACCGAGCGCCTTGTTCAGCCCAACCTGAGTCAGCTTCACGTCGATTTCTGCATCAATCTTCTGGCTCTGTGCTTTCTGCCAGGCAGTCTGTGCAGCCATCACGTCGGTAACCTCCATCACGCCTTCCTTGAAACCGAGGTTGGCGCATCTCAGGTTCTCATCTGCACTGGCGATGTTCTTCATTGCCATGTTGAGCTTCTTCTGGGCTTCCTTTACCTTAAACTGGCTTTGAGTAATCTGCAGATGAATCTTCTCTCTCGTATCATCCAGGTTCATCTGGGCGATATTGCTGGCAGCCTTGGCGGCTCTCACCTTGTAGGCGCCGTCGAACCAGTTCCATACCGGAACATGAACCATCACGCCTACGTTCCAGACTCCGGTAAACTTCTTCTGGAAACCATTGAATACGTTCGGGTTCGAAATCATGTAGCCGCCTGTCAGCATGACGTGAGGCAGATTGATGGCGCGAACCATTTTGGTAGCTTCTTTAGAGATGTCGAGCGCATTCTGCAGCATGCGGAGTTCCGGCCGGGTGTTCAGCGCCGAATCCTGTGCTGCCACTTTCTGCTGCTCGGTGTCAACAGGAGTTCCTGATAAAGCCAGGGATTCCTTATCTTCATCGGCAAGTGTGATTTCCTGGTTCATCGGAATGCCGCAGAGCTGGCATAGCAGCATCTTCGACAGGGCGAGTCCGTCTTCTGCTTGGGTAATCTGCATCTCAGCCTCGTTCACTTTCACGTCTACCTTCAGTCCGTCTGCCTTGGTGGCTACTCCCTGCTGAATCATCTTATGAACATCCTCGTTCAGTTTCTTTACGAGGTCGCGGTAACTGATGGCGAGTTTCTGCTTCTGCTTCAGCGAAACGGCGAGCCAGTAAGCCTGGTCTATGCTGTAGAGCGTGCTCTGGGTCTGCTGGTCGAGATCATTCTCTGCAATCTGCTCTCCGATGTCGGCAATCTTGTTGGCTGCAATGATGGCTCCACCCATATAGATAGGTTGGCGAACCATCACGCTTCCAGCCCAGATATTGCGGGTGTCGGTGCGGAAAGCATCTACCAGTTTCTCTCCCAGCGCATTGCCTTGCTGCTGCAGGGGTCCCAGTTTCTCATTCAGCAGTCCGCCTATCTGCTGCGCTATCTCCGGGGTAATCATTCCCTGACTTACAAGTTGGCTCATCAGATTGCTGGCTCCTCCCGATATTCCTCCGGTAACGGTAGAGCCGATATTGCTGAATGTTGATTTCTGACCGTCGTTCAGCAGCGAAATCTCCCTGCTGAACCATTCGTAACCGCCTAAAGCATCTACTTTAGGAAGATATTTGGTACGTGCCGATTTCTTCATGTTGTACGCCACGTCTTTCTTGAGCTTCGAGGCATTGAGCTGCTTGTTGTTGCGCAGCGCCATGGCACGGCAACTGTCAAGGCTCAGCGTTTGTGCCTGAGCCCCAGCAGGAATCAATGCTCCCATCAGCATGATAAGAGTTATATATTTTTTCATCCTTTGTTTATAATATTATATAATATTGGATGCAAAATTATGGAATTATTCTTAAATGACAAAGAAATTTTGTTTATCAAATCTTTAAGAATCAAAAATTATATTGCATTGTGGAAAAATAGAACATACCTTCTGGTTTTCCGTAATCCCTTAATCGTCTGTTTCTTAGAAATTCACCCGTTCTGTTTCGCCCCAGGTAGGGTCTACGGTAATGCCTATTCCACCACCCGTACTGTCGTCTCCGCCACCGAATCCGTCAGCAATGGAAATCTCGGTATAGGTTGTTTGGTTCTGATGGATTTTCAAATCGGCTTTTTCAAAACTCTTTACCACCTTTGCATCGGCATCCAGAAAGCTGATACTCATCTTGATGTTCTTCTCTTCTTCATGTGGGAAGGTGTAGACGGTAAAGTCTCTGCCGCCATCTTTCATACTGAAATTCTCGGTCTGACGGCTGTTCACGCAGCCGAATCCGGTGGTTGCATCCAGGGTGCTGCTGCCGCCGGTATAATAGAACTTGATGCTTCTGATTTCTTCGGGAATTGTTTCGTCGGTAATATGTAACTTGAAGGCGCCAACTGCTCGCTTCAGGTTGATGTTGGAGGTGGCTCCGTCTGCCGTTACGCTCAACCTGCCGTAATAATAAAAGGTGTCGGTAAGCTTGTTGCTCGTAAACTTCACCTTTTCGGGTGCGCTGATAGAGCAGTTTCCCTTTCCGTTATGGGCAATCACCACCAGTCGGTATTCTCCTTCGTCCAGACTTACATAGGCTGTTCCGAAGCCATTGTCTGTTGAAAGCTGGTTGATTGACTCCAGTTTGTCTTCTCCATCAAAGATGGCAAGTGTCAGTCTGGAGCACACATCGCCCAGGGCAATCTGCTTGTCGGCAGCTTTGGTTGTCAGCAGACTTGTGCCTTCTATTTTCTGCACATGGATAGTTACATTGGCGTTTGCCTCATGTGATTTTCCGGTTGTTTCGTCAATCGAAAACTTCTCGCATGAAGTAAGCGTCGCTACGAGCATCAGCAACAGGGATGCCAGTAACCGATAGGACTTCTTACTCATAACCGTTCTTATTTACTAGTTGCTCTATGCGTTATCTCGGAGTTTCCTCGGGCATAAAGATGTGGCAAATATACGTTTTTTCTCTTTTCGATGCAAGTAAAATCTAATAAATCTTTATATTTTTTGTCATTTATCTGTTTTTTCGTAATTTTGCATCGGTTTTTCTGTACTTACAGAGCCGATTTTGCATTATATATATAATAAGGTATAGAAGATATTGGTATGGATAAGAAGATAAAAGCATTGTTTTTCGATATTGACGGCACCCTGGTGAGTTTCAAAACCCACAAGATTCCGCAGAGTACGGTAGATGCCTTGGAGCAGGCTAAGAAGAACGGGGTAGAGGTGTATATTTCTACCGGTCGTCCGCAGCTCCTCATTACTAACCTCGGTCAGATAGAACATCTCATCGACGGTTACATCACCACCAATGGAGCCCGCTGTTTTGTAGGCGATAAGGTGGTGAGCCAGCACGCCATCCTTCCTGAAGATGTAAAGAAGATTATCGAGGCAGCCGACCGTGATGATTATCCGGCAATTGTAGTGGGAGAGCATCATCTTGCAATTCATCATTATACCGACGAGGTTTATGAAATCTTTGCCAAGGGACTGGGGGTGGATTGCGAAATCTTCCTGACTGATGTGAATGAACTGGGAGATGAGCAGGTTCTGCAGGTTACTCCTTTCTGTTCGGTAGAGCAGGAGGCGCTCCTGATGCCTACGCTCCGCAACTGCACTTCGGGCAGATGGCATCCTGCCTTTACGGATATTACGGCAGCCGATGCGGATAAGGGCAAGGGCTTGCATGCAATGGCTGATTATCTAGGTTTGAACATAGAAGAAACCATGGCTTTCGGCGATGGCGGCAATGATATTTCCATCGTCCGGGAGGCAGGCACCGGTGTTGCAATGGGCAATGCGGGAGATAATCTCAAGCAGGTAGCCGATTACATTACGACTCATGTGGATGAAGATGGTGTTAAGAATGCGCTCCTCCATTTTGGCGTGATTTAAGTTCCCGGCGTTATTGACTTTTTTTTCATAACTCCCTATATATAATAAGGTGTAATCCTGATGAAGCCTTTTTGATAGGCGAGTTTCATTTTAATAAAATAATAAAGGCAAACATGTTATTTATTGTAATAAATGGCGTGTTTGCCTTTCTGTTTTTAAACCTCCCTTTTGTACCTAGTTTCTTCTTATTATTTACATTTTGTGAGAATAAATACCGAAAATACTTGCGAAAAGTAATAGAATATACGAAAAATATACATAAAGTACTATAAAGTTTATATTTTGTATCAAATTGTTTGCTAAAAAATTGTTTAATTAGCAAAAAGTATGTATCTTTGCACCCGATATTTGTAAGTTGTTTAATTTTTAAGAGAGAGAATTATGGTAAAAAGATTGACCATGCTCATGGGGGGCTCGTTCTTTCAACAGGAATGGCTCTCGCTCAAACTACTGTTACAGGTAAGGTTGTTTCTCAGGAAGATGGTGAGCCGGTGATTGGCGCATCTGTAAGAATTGTAGGAACTAAGACTGGAACAGCGACTGATGTCGATGGTAATTTTACGCTTCCTAATGCCAGCAAGGATGCTGTCTTGGAAATCAGTTACCTCGGCATGCAGACTAAAACAATGAAAGCATCTGCTAAGATAAAGATTATTTTGGCTTCTGATGCAAGAAATCTTGACGAGGTCGTTGTTACTGCCTTGGGTATGAAACGTTCAGAGAAAACTTTGGGTTATGCTGCCAGTACAGCCAACGCTTCTGAGTTGACTGTTGCTAAGTCTGGTTCCCTGATGAGTGGTCTTCAGGGTAAGATGGCTGGTGTGCAGATTTCTGGTGGTGGTGTTACAGGTACCTCTCAGAAAGTCGTAATTCGTGGTATTTCTTCTGTTTCCAGCAACAACCCATTGTATATTGTTGATGGTGTGCCTATCAACAATGACCGTTTGGGTGATAACTCTGTTGACTTTGGTAGTGGTGCAGGCGACATTAACCCAGAGGATATTGAATCGGTAACTGTATTGAAGGGTGCTTCTGCTACTGCTCTTTATGGTTCCCGTGCAGCCAATGGTGTTATCATGATTACTACAAAGAAGCCACAGGGTAACAAGAAGGCTTCTATCACTTACGATGGTTCTTTGACATTTACTGATGTGCTCCGTGTGCCAATGACCCAAAATCTCTTCGGTCAAGGATGGGGTTCCTGGTCTAATGAGGAGAATGGTTCTTGGGGACCTCGCCTCGATGGTCGTGAGCACTGGTATGGTTCCACCGGTCTTTCTAACGGCGAGACTTTAACCAAGCCTTTTTCTTATGTTAAGAACAATATCCGTGACTTCTATCAGGTAGGTAAGGAATGGAACAACAACGTATCTCTCCGCTATGGTGATGAGAAAGTAGGTATTGTTGCATCTTACGGTAATGTAAGTTCTAATGGTATTACTCCTAATGATGGTGATACATATCATCGTAATACCTTCTCACTCCGTGGTTACGCCAATATCGACAGATTCCATCTGGACATGTCCCTGAACTATGTTCGCAAGGATATGCGCCGTTCTCGTGATATGTATATGGAGTTGCTTCAGGGTGCTTCTGATGTTCGTTTCACCGATATGAAGGATTACAACCTTGAGCGTAACAATGTAGATAACTACTATACATTGTATGCTACCAACCCATATTATATGGTAGATAACTTCTATTCTACTTATCAGGACGACCGTATTTATGGTAAGCTGGAGTTGTCATACGATATTACCAAGGATATCAAGGTAATTGGCCGTTTCGGTGGTGATTATACCAATTATAAGACCGAGCGCATCGAACCACGTATTATTTATACCGAGGGTTCTTATCAGGCAACTGGTAATGGTACAACTGTAGGTAACCAGGGTTACTATTCTAAGTATCGTTCTCAGCGTGGACAGATTGATGCCAGCCTCTTATTGACCGGTAATCATACTTTCGGTGATTTCTCGGTAGGTGCAACCTTAGGTTGGAACTTGAACCAGAGAAACTATGATAATGTAGGTGGTTATAATGAGCAGTTGGATATTCCAGGTTGGAATTCCTTGAGTAATACATCTTCCTATTCGATTACTGATACTGACTCATGGAATAGAAGATTGTTGGGTCTCTTGGGACAGGTTGAATTGGGTTATAAGGATTGGGCTTTCCTGAACCTTTCTGCCCGTAACGACTGGTCTTCTACTCTTCCTATGGGTGATAACAGCTTCTTCTATGGCGGTGCCAATATGTCTGTGCTTCTGAATCAGGCTATTCCTGCTTTGAAGAATGTCAAGCAAATCGACTTGTTGAAGGTTCGTGCAGCTATAGGTCAGACAGGTAATGATGCTGATGTATATATGACTAATTCATATTATCGTCCATTCCAGTCTTATTATACATATTTGCCAATTTCCGGTGTTTCTGGTTTGACAGAGTATAACCGTTTGCCAAATAAGTCATTGAAGCCTGAGATTACAACTGAGTATGAGCTTGGTTTGAGCGGTACATTCTTTGGCAACCGTTTGAGCTTCGATGTGGCTTACTATGATCGTACAACCAAAAATCAGATTATCTCTGCTACTTTGGCTCCTGAGACAGGCTATACTTCTAACACCCGTAATGTAGGTAAACTTCAGAACAAGGGTATTGAGGCGATGGTTAATTTTACTCCTATCCGTACTAAGGATTGGGAGTGGAGTGTAGGTGCTACATACGCTAAGAACTGGAGTAAAGTGAAGGAACTTTGGGATGGTCTTGATGAATATACCATTCCTGTAGGTACTACAAGTACTGGTTTGTATTCTTCTATGCGTGGTGTATCTTACGTATTGAAGGTTGGTGAGCCTATCGGTATCTTCAAGTTGCCAGCAACACAGAAGGTAACAGATAAAAACAGTCCATATTATGGTTATAGAATCGTAAATGGTAATGGTTTCTTGCAGTCTAGTACTACTGATTATGATTATCTCGGTTCTTCTCAGCCAGATTTCGTAATGGGCTTCACCACACATCTGAAGTGGAAGAACTTGAGTCTTGCTGCAACGGGCGACTGGCATAAGGGTGGATTGATGTATTCTGAGACATCTTATATTACTCACTTCAATGGTAACTCTACAGAGACCGTATTCAATGAGCGTGATGCTTTTGTTTATCCTCATTCTGTAAAGATTGTTGGTGGAGAGTATGTCGAGAATAATATTCCAGTTGCTTCCAACTATATGAATTATGTTCAGGGTAACTATAGCTACAACCCGGAGGTGCGTCGTGATTTCGTTGTAAGCCGTTCTTACTTCAAACTCCGTGAGTTGGCTTTGACATACGATTTCCCTAAGACAATCACAAGCGCATTGAAGATGCAGAAGTTGTCTTTGAGTCTCGTTGGCCATAACTTGTTGCTCATCACTCCAAAGCATCAGAATTATATCGACCCAGAGTCTTCTAACTTTGGTAATGATATCAGCTCTGAGTTTGGTGAGACTATGGGTTCTGTGTCAACTCGCAACTATGGTATTAACTTGAAGGTTGTATTTTAATTAAAGGAGATTTCTTATATGAAAAGATATAAATTTTTAAGCGCAGCATTGCTGGGAGCCCTCTTGACAATGGGCACTGTTACTTCTTGTAGCGATTCCGGTTATTTGGATATCAACTACAACCCAAACTATCCTTCTACAGCTTCCTACAAGCAGTTGCTTCCGGCTGCCGAAGGTTCTATCGTAGCTGTCAGTGGTCTTTATCAGCAAATTACTGGTGACTTTTGGTGCCAGTATGTAACACAGGGTAATAGTACAAACCAGTATAATACATTGTCTAATTATGCTGTAACAACATCAGGTTCTATTCCTCCTGTTACTACGATTTGGCAGAATACATATGCCAACAGTTTGGAAGATTTAAAGCTGGCTTTGGCTTCTGCTGAAGAAAGTAAGGCTTGGAACTATTGGATGGTTGCCAAGATTCTTCAGGCCTATAATTTCTTGGTATTGACTGATACTTATGGTGATATTCCGTTTACAGGTGCTCTTGATGTCGAAAACAATCCACATGCTGCATTTGATGATAGCAAAACCGTAGTATATCCGGGTATTCTGGAGATGCTGGATGCTGCCATTGCCAAACTCGATGATGCTAAAGCTGCAGAAAAAGCTTCACCTTTAGGAACTGCTGACTGTTTCTTGGGAGGCAGTATGGATAGCTGGGCAGGCTTTGCAAAGAGTTTGAAGTTGAAGATGTATCTCAAAGACTTCGACGCTCATAAATCTGATATTCAGGCTTTACTTAGTGCAGGTGGTCTTTTGGAGCAGGATTGTGCTTGGGTAAATTGGGAAGATGGCGCTAATAAGGGTAATCCTCTTTATGAATTTAATATCCGTCAGTTGAATACTACTGAGAATATTCGTGCTTGTCATACTTTCTTGGAGTATCTTTTGGATAAGAAGGATCCTCGTATCATCAAGTTGTATGAGGTAACTGCTAATGCCAAAAAAACTCTCGGCTATTCTTCTGATGAGGAACTGGTTGCTCACATGGATGAATGCTACGAGGGCCTTCCTTGCGGAGATAAGCCAACTACTGATGAAACTACAGAGGGTGGTATTGCAATCTCTAAATCTTCTCGTATGAAACAGGCTTATGATGATGCTGTCTATCTGATGAACGAGGCTGAATGCGAATTGATGATTGCTGAGGCTTATGCTCGTTTGGGTAATGCTGAAAAGGCTGAGGAATATTATAATAGGGGTGTTCTTGCCGGCTTCAGCCGTTGGGGATTTGATGGTACAGCATTCGTTGATGGTGCTTACAAGTTCGATAAGGCTGATATGCTTCATAGTATCGCCATGCAGTATTGGGTAACTTATGCTGGAGCGAATGCTTATGATGGCTGGATGACCCGTAACCGTTTGGGTATTCCTGAGGTGCAGGCTAATATTACTGTTCGTAAATCAACAACTGCTTTGCAGCGTGAATTGTCTGATGGTTATGTGTTAGGCAATTTGGTTGATCCAGGTGCTAGCAATATGAATGCCGGTGAGTATCCTATGCGATTGCTTTATCCTACAGCTACTACATTGTATAACTCTGCTGCTGCCAAGTATGTAGAAGAGAATGGAAACTCGCTGACCAAGAAACTTTGGTGGGAGAAGTAATGATTATTAATGTAATAAACGAAAAGTCATGAAGAAAATATTATATTTTTTGAGCTTTGTTTTCGTAGCATTGTTTACTGCATGCTCTGAGGGAGACGATTTCGATATCGATTATACTCCTATTGCTCCTGTTGGTGGTGAGTATAGAATCAATGTGGAGAGAGGTTATGATGCTTCTAAGACAGATGCAGAGTATTGGGCTTCTAATCCAACAGATGCTGAATTCATCTTTAAGACTGATGGTACAGGAACCACTTCGGGTGTTCTCTATGCCTATCTCAGCAATACTACCGATTATGATAAGGATAAGGCATGGATTCGTGTAGGCTCAACTGCCTCTAAGGCAGCTTACGCCATCAATGCTAAGGTATCTATTGATATGAGTGCTTATACTTTTGGTGGTGAGAATGTGGATGATTTCATTGGTAACTCTGCTACAGCTACCGACAAGGTAACTGTTAGCGGTAAGTGTGGTCACAATACTTATACTACTGTATCTGGTACTGTGACAGATGAAATCAGTTTCACCTATTCCCGTTCTGACCAGCCTGGATATCATTACAGAGTAACAGGCTTTAAGTCTACGGGTTGGGCTGAGGATAACAAGTAATATACTTTTGCTATACATGAATTATTCCTAGATGATGTTTCTAATGATATTGTCTAGGAATAATATTAAAGATATAAGGCAAAGTGATTTGCCTCGTTGTTGACAAAGTCAACACTTATATCTCTCTCGTCTTGGGGACTGGCGGTGGCCAGTCCCCTTTTTGAATTTATAAGAGAGATTTCTTGGTTAATGAGGGTGTGTCATAAGTCTGGATAATAGTTGGTGTATAACAGTTGGCTACCGCATGCACAACAGGTGTTGTGCATGCGCATATCAGCTGTTATGCAAGCGCACAACAGCTGTTGTGCGACCGAAGATACTGACTGTCTCGACAACATATCCTATCTCTTCCAACAACTTATTCTGTCTCTTCCAACAACATATCCTATCTCTTTCAGCGTCATATCCTATCTCTTTCAGCGACATATCCTATCTCTTTCAACAAATAGAAGAGGGTGAATCATAAACTTATGACACATCCTCTTTATTTGTAGATGAAGTAGCTGCCTCCATCACTCTGGCAATATTTCTTCAGAAGCTGGATAATGTATTCGGCATTCTCGCGAACGTGCTGTTCGTCTCCGTCATATCCGTTGATGAGAACCACCAGATGGGTGGTGTCAATACTCATTTTGGTTCGCTCGTTGTCGCTGGTCGGGGTTCCTACACCACCTGTCTTGTCTCTGTAAACAGGCAGACCTTCTATATTAATCATGCCTCTGCCGATGCCTTCGTATGGTTCGTTGGCTTTGCCTACGCCCAGGGTCAGGGTGTCGCCTTCAAACTTGTCTGCATCAAATCCGCCGATGCTGTAGCCGTAGGCTATGCTCGCCAGATTCACCAGATCCACCAGCGTATCTCTCTGGTAGAGTTCCTTGCCCTGCAGCATTCTGCGGATAAGGGCTTCTGAAGCAGGGCGATAGCGTGAAGGGTCCTTGCCGCAGGCACGGTACACCTTTCGGGTGGCGGCAATTCCACTCATCTCTTTCAGCGATTCCGTGTTCAGTGTCTGTCTGTATTTCTCACCGAGGGCATTGATTTCATCCCAAAGTTCCTGACAATAAGGGGTGTTTACCACATTGGCTTCCACGCATGCTCCCACAAAGGTGGGACATACCGATTCGATTTCTTCTGATACAATAATTTTCATGATGAATTTCCGTTTTCTGTTAAACCTAACTGATTGATAGGGCAAAAGTACGAAGAAATATTGGAATAGCCAAAAGTTCAGTCTATTTATATTTATAATAAGGTGTAAAAATAGCTTGAATGTTTATAACTGTTAAATATTTGACTAAAATGAAACTTTTTTGCGAAAAGATTTGGTGGAATGAAAAATAGTTAGTACTTTTGCACTCGCTTTTGAGAAATACGCTTTCTCTTAGCAACAAAAGAAAGAGTTCTTTGGAAGATTTTACATAAACAGACAAGTAGTACAAGAAGCGGTTAACTTCTTAGAAATAAGAAAGTTGACTGGGTAAAAGAAACGAACCGTCAAGCAATTGACAAGTCAGGTTTACTAAGCTT
>NZ_JANDWX010000043.1:0-24876 GCF_024330485.1 Segatella copri
TATTGCGGTGAGGTCCCACCTCTTCCCATTCCGAACAGAGAAGTTAAGCTCACTTGCGCCGATGGTACTGCAATGCAATGCGGGAGAGTAGGTAGCCGCCTCCTTTTATCAAGAGCCTCAGATTTCGAAAGATTTCTGAGGCTTTTTTGTTTTCATACTGATTTCAAATCTGTATATTTATTGTCTACATCATCTGTTTTCTTCAATTTTTGCTGCAGCATTTGCCTAAATCATGATATGTATAAAATGTTGCTTAATTGTGGGGTTTACATTTATAAAATCAGTAAAATAACGTACTAAAATGTTTCTTTCCACCAAAAAAATACATTTTATACACCTCCTATTCACAACTTTTTCCTACTTTTGCCCCAAGAAAATGCGAATTATCATGTAAACGGTTAATTTATATAATTACCTATTTATGTAGTAAGAACAAAAGATACAAATAGACTTAACTAAACTCTTTTAATAGATGGTGAAACGATTAATTTTAGCTTTAGTGTTACTCATATTTGTATCACTAGCTAATTATGCGCAAAACATGGGAGTGAAGTCCAACCTCTTATATTGGGCTACAACAACTCCTAATCTCGGTGTCGAGACTGCCTTAGGCAAGAAGCATACCGCTCAGGTATTCTTTGGCTTCAATCCTTGGAAACAGTCCGGTGGCGACCAGTCAAGCCTTCGTCATTGGCTTTTGCAACCAGAATACCGTTACTGGTTCTGCCAGAGCTTCAATGGCTGGTTCTTGGGTGTTCATGCCATGGGCGGACAGTTTAATGCAGGAGGAGTGAAGCTACCCCTAGGCATTTTCAAATCTCTACGTAATCATCGCTATGAGGGATGGTATGTAGGTGGTGGTGTGACCGCTGGTTATCAATGGCCTCTTTCCAAGCACTGGAACCTGGAAACCTCAGTAGGTTTCGGATATGATTATATCCAGTACGAAAAGTTCAAGTGTGGTGCCTGTGGCGAGAAGGAGAAGTCATCTCATGACAACTATGTGGGTCCTACCAAGGCAGCCATTTCTCTTATTTATATGTTGTAACTCATTAAACATAATCTATGAGTATGAAAGAATTTAAGAACTACATATTATTATTCAGCTCTCTTTTGATGGCTATGCCTCTTGCAGCCCAGGATTGCAAGAGTCTCAAGTTGGCTGCTGAAAAGATACAGGTATCTCATGTAGAGATGTCGCATCACAATGACCTGATTACGGTTATGATGGATCTGAATCTCGATTCCCTGGATCTCCCTACTAACAACCAGCTTGTGTATACTCCGATTATCAAGCATAAGGGAGAGTTGCTCAAGATGCCTGAGATTGTTATCAACGGTAGAAGACAGCAGATCATGTTTGACCGAGGGGTTGGAAAGAAACAGTTGCAGCTTTCTCCTCAGGCTTTCGTGGTGAAGCGAGACAACAAGAAGCAGCAGACCGTGAAGTATCTTGCCTCCGTTCCTCTCTCTTCTAAGGAAAGAAACTACGATTTGGATATTCACGAAGACCTCTGCGGTTGTGGTGATCTGCAGGATGGCAATGATTTCACGGTTTCTCGCCGTCGCCAGCCGGTAACTTCTTTCGTCCGTCCGGAGGTAGAGGCAATCAAGGTCCGTCATCTGGATAAGCGCGCTTATATCGATTTCCCGGTAGACCGTATAGAGTTGCATCCAGATTATCGCCGTAATCCTGCACAGTTGGATAGCATTATCCGTACCATCAATGCATTGAAGGAAGATAAGAATCTCGAAGTGAGCGGCATCAATATTCATGGTTATGCATCACCGGAGAGTCCTTACACCCATAATGATTATCTGGCAAAGAACCGTGCCAAGACGCTGACCGAATATGTCCGCCGGATGGTGAAGTTGCCAAACAACCTCTTCACGGTTTCTTCTACTCCAGAGGATTGGGATGGTCTGATAGCTTATATTA
This sequence comes from Segatella copri, assembly GCF_024330485.1. GTDB lineage: Bacteria > Bacteroidota > Bacteroidia > Bacteroidales > Bacteroidaceae > Prevotella > Prevotella copri_L. Next base: position 1,940 of record NZ_JANDWX010000043.1, read on the forward strand.
AAGGTAGCAACCTGGAGCATAAGGATGCCATTCTGGCGATTATTGCCGATAAGAGTCTGAATCCGGATGCCCGCGAGTTGAAGATTAAAAAGCTGTATCCTTCAGAGTATCGCTTTATGCTCGATACCTGGTATCCAGCCCTCCGCCATTCCGACTACCACATTACGTATAAGGTGAAACCTTTTGATGTGGAAGAGGCAAAGGAGATCATCAAGACCAAGCCACAGCAGTTGAGCCAGGAGGAGATGTTTCTGGTAGCCCAGACTTACGAGCCAGGCAGCAAGGAGTTTAATGATGTGATGGAGATTGCCGTCCGCATGTTCCCAGAGAATGAGACAGCGAATCTGAATGCAGCCATAACCCGCTTGAATGCCGGTGATGCAGATGATGCGAAACAATATCTCGACAAGGCAGGAAACTGTGCCGATGCCCAGAATGCCCGAGGTGTTTATGAGATACTGAAGGGCAACGAGAAGCAAGCTCGTTATTATCTGGAGCAGGCTGCCAAGGCTGGTGTTGCTTCTGCAAAAGAAAATTTACAGAATCTATAAAGTTATACATACTGTCTGTTTAGGTTAATATAGCTGTTCCTTAGAGTCAGGGCACTGCCCTGGCTTGGGACAGTCTCCTGAACCAGGCATATTTTTTCTAAGTACAAATATAGAAAGAAACTCAAATATAACGTATTAGATGAATTGTAAACCAAATATATAAAAATGTAATATAATTAGATTTTTAAGAGCGGTTATAAGTAAAGAAATAAAATATTAATAACAATAATAATAACTTACAAGATGAAGAAAACTTTATTATTTTCCGTTGCATTGGCAGGGCTGATGCTCGGTTCTTGTTCAAGTAGCGATGATCTGAATGGTGGTGGTAACAACACAGGTTCTAATCAGAGTGGTGATGGCTATGTAGCATTTACTATTAATATGCCTAGTCAGTCAGGTAGTAGCTCTCGTGCTTTTGATTCTAGCAATGACCAGTTTAAAGATGGTTTGGCTAATGAGTATGCTGTGAAAGATGCTACTCTTCTTTTGTTCGATGGTGCTGATGAAAATAGTGCGACATTTGTAGCTGCTTATAAGTTGAGTACAGAACCTTGGAAAAAACTTGCACCTTCAGATGATAACATTACTACTCAGTCAAGGAAGATTGTGCAGAAGGTTACAAAGTCAATTAACAAAGCTAAGGCTTTGGTGATTCTTAACAAGAATGGTATCTTTACTGTTGATGATACTGATAATTCTTTGACTATTGATGGTACAAAATTTACTGGAACTTTCAAAAATTTCTTGGAAAAAGCTGATGCAACAAAAGACAAGGACTTTACAAAAGAGGGCTTCTATATGGCTAATGCTCCATTAGCTAGCAGCAATGGTGGTAGTACAGCTCCAGCTACAGGTACAAAAGTTACTACATTGACTGATTTGAAAGATAAAATCTATGATTCAGAATTAGCTGCTAAGACTGGTGATCCTGCAGAAGTTTATGTTGAGCGCGGTGTCGCAAAGGTAACTCTTCAAAAGGGAACTGTTAATAAAGCAGATAATGGTACAACAGATAAGGTTTCTTTTGAAGTAACAGGTTGGGCAATCGATAATTATAATCCGACAACATATTTGGTTCGTTCAACAGATGGTTTCAATTCATGGATGAACTATGCTAATGAAAATGTGACAGCCAAACCTTATCGCTTTGTCGGACATACAGAAGTTGCTCCAGGATTGTATCGTACTTATTTTGCCAAGGATGTGAATTATGATACTGATGCTAGTACTGTTTTGAAGCGTGCTACAGATTTCAAGAATACTTATGGAGATGAAAATCCTCAGTATTGCTTTGAAAACACTTTTAACGTTGAGAAGCAGAGAGAGAATCAGACAACATTAGCAACTATTAAAGCTAAGTTGAATGGTGGTACTTCTTTCTATATTCTTGGTGGTGATCAGACAACTCTATATACAGAGGATGATTTGAAAACTTTGGTTGCTGGTAAGTTCATTACAGAGGAAGATACTTGGTTGAAAACCAATGGTAAGGCTGGTGAAACAATTACAACAACCGATATTACGGTAACATTAGATAAGACTAACCCTACTGCTGTTATTGTAACAGATATTAAGGTTGCAGATTCAAAATTGACTGATCCAACAACAGTAACTTATCCTGCTTTAGATAATGTTAAAGCAGCTATAGGTACTATTACTTATTATCAGAATGGAGAGTCTTATTATACTGTGCGTATCAAGCATTTTGGTGATGAATTGACTCCATGGGCGAAGGGTCAACTTGGTGTATCAGAAGGTAAGATTTATCCTGATGGTACTAAGACTGCAGAGAATAACTGGCTCGGCCGTTATGGTGTTCTCCGTAACAACTGGTATGATATTACTGTAGAAGGTGTTAAGGGATTAGGTTCTCCTATAAGACCTACACTTACAACAACTACAGATGATGAATTGGAGTCTTATATTGCAGTACGTATCAACGTCCTCTCTTGGGCTAAGCGTACACAGGGTGCAACTTTGCACTAAGATGTAAATACATTTAAGATAAAAATTTGAAAATAATAATTGATTAGCGATATGATAGCGCAGAAGATAAATAAATGGTTGAAGGGTGTCATGGCAGCTGCCATGACCCTGGCCGTCGCAACCTCATGCCACGATATGTGGCACCAGGACTACAGCGATTGTCCTAATGGTGTATATGTGAAGTTTAAGTATGATTATAACCTCCAGCGTGCCGACATGTTCAATGACCATGTTGGACAGGTAACGCTGTATGTATTCGACGAGAACGGAAACTATATAACCCAACAGACCGAGACGAATTCTGCGCTATCATCGCCTCTCAAAGACCCAAATTATATGATGCACGTCGAGAACCTGCAGCCAGGTAAATATCAGTTCCTTGCCCTTGCCGGACAGAATGCATACGCCGACCAGTTAACTTCAGGCCGTGCCAAGTTCGTTCGTACCGCTCCATCGACTACAGGAGATAAGATGCAGAAACTGGAAGTGAATCTCGACCATGAAAATAGGGGAGAGTATGATGAGGTTGTCAACAACAGCCTTCCTCTTGATACCCTCTGGCATGGTAAACTGCTGGAGGCAGTAGAGGTATCATCCTCAAAACCTTCTTATGCAACCATCCCTCTGGTGCGTGATACCAAGAAGATCAATGTGGCGCTTCGTGACCTTGACTCTCCACAGGATATGGATGTCAACGACTACACGATGACCATCGAAGATCATAATGCCCGCATCCTTTGGGATAACTCTCTCGATGAGAGCCGTAAACTTATTTATACCCCTCATGCTACATGGAATACGGTAGATGAGGACGAGCAGGGCAAGATAGCCCATGCAGACTTTATGACTTCCCGCATTCTGAAACACGAAGATTACAACCTGGATGGCCGCCTCCTGATTAAGAACAAGGAGACCGGAAATACGGTAGTGAATGTAGATTTACCAGACCTCTTGAGTCGTCTTCGCACCAGCGAGGAGTACAGTTACAGTGCACAGGAATTCCTAGACCGTGCCTACGATTACAAACTTCAGTTCTTTATCCAGGGTGGCAAGCTCAAGTATTGCTACATCACCATCAGCGTGAATGTACTGAGTTGGAGCAAGCGCATCCAGTTTGAAGAACTCAATTAAAACTCTTGAATCCAAAGAGAATCGAAAATAAAAATATTAGTCCTACTGGCTTCTTGTAAGCCCTAAAATATAAAGTATATGTTTAAGATGAAATCGATAATCCGTTCATTGCTTGTCCTTTTACTGGTAATGTCCTTCACATCTTGTGTGAGAGACAATATCAGTGACTTTCCAATGCACAATGGGGATATGAAATCATATTTGCAGGTAAGGGTGACAGTGGATGGTTATGGAGATACACGTGCGAGTAGGGCAGGTGCAGATGATAAGTATTATTTTACAGAGAATCCTTCAGGTGGAGAGCATGGCGATGGTGATGATGTAGGTGAAACTAATGAGCGAACCGTTACCAACTTAAACTTATTGCTTTATTCATCACAAAAGAATGATATGAGTGATGATAATGCCACTATAGAAAAGGTTATTTACTTTCAGCACTTCTCTACAAATAGTGGTGGTAATTCTGCAATATGGCAATCTTCACCGATACAGATACAAAATGAAATTATGGAAAAGAACTATCATCTGCTTGTAGTTGCTAATGCTGATGATATGACTTCCGAATGGCAAGGTAAAAAGTTGAAAGATATTCGTGATAAACTTATTATGAATGTTTGTACACGAGACGGTGTAGATATAACAAATTCAAGTAACTTCTTGATGTCATCTTTAACGGATGCTCAACTAACTCCTGCTGGTCATACAGGTTCTCTGGAAGATCCGTATCTTGTGGATATAAATATAGAAAGACTGGCTGCTCGTATTGATATCATGCCAAATGCTAAGTGTCAGGAGAATAAGAAAACAAATACATATACATATAATTATAATGTAACTGATGCATCGAATAATGTTATTGGTGGTTTTGTTTTAGAGTCTGTTATGCCATATAACGATGTAACCTCAGGTGAATATCTCATAAAAAGAGTTACTAATGTTAACGACCAAAATACCGTAAACTACATTTCACCGGAAACAGAAGATGCAAATCATAATTCAACGAACTATGTGATTTGTCCATGGACGGTTGGTCGTAAAGGAGTAGTTTATCGTAATGAAAAGAAAAGTAGAGCAGATTGGGAGTCAATGACTTTTCCTAATTTTTATAAGGTGAAGAAAGCCAAAAAAAGTCATGGAAACGATAATGATAATCCAAAAGCCACCACTCCGTATAATTATAAGTACTATATTCTTGATTATGTCATGGAGAATACTTCCTTTGATAATTCTCAAGAAACAGCAACGGGATTAGTGTTTAAGGGTACATATTATGATGCAGATCAATGGCAAGTTGCTAAAGCTGAAGACATGGCTAATGGTATATTCGGTAGTCCTAAAACGGGTGCAGTCGGTAAACCAAAATGCTATACCTACGTCATTCGGCATAGCGACCCTACGGGTAAAGGTACAACTTCTGACCCAATGCATTACGGCATTGTCCGCAATAACATCTATCGGGTTCGTATTGACGGAATTACTGGAAAGGGACCGGATGGAATAAAGATTACCCTCAATGTGAGAAAATGGGCAACCTATACTCACGAGGAGACAACAATGTAACAACAAAACAAACAGATAAACAGAAAGTATAGTTTTCAAAACAATGAAAATGATTAAGACGATACATACGGCATTGATTCTGATGGTGCTAGCCTTTATGACGGCTTGCTCCACTGATAGTGCAGACCCTATACAGGGAGACAGTGGAGGCGTTAACCGAGGCGACAAGGTTACCGTCCACATGACTCTTTCTACGGCTTCTTCTTCCGGAACAAGAGCTGTTTTATCATGGAACGATGGCGTAGATGCAGAAAACATGAAGAGCTGGGTTGTAGCCTTTGTAAAAGACGGCAAGGTTGTTTCTTTTGCAGAGAACTCCAATTTTTCGGAGGGTAATCGTATTAAAGATGAAGTTACGATAAAAGATCTTCCTAAGAATGCCACCTATCAGGTTTATTCCTTCGCCAATCTTACTCCCTCCGAGCTAGGCATCTCTAAAGATGCAGAAGTTAATTTCGACATCATGAAGTGGAAGATGAATGGCAATGGCTTCGATGTGAATGACCCAAACTGCACAGGTATTCCTATGAGTAATAAGCAGGAAGTGACAATAAATGCTGAAGGCAAGCCAAATATCACAAACCTTTGGGTAGTAAGAATGCTGGCAAAGGTTACTTTAAAGTTTAAGAATCCAAGTTCTACAGATTTAGAGATCAAGGACATTACTTTGAATGATGTAACTTCAAATCCTTCAACTGATGTCAATAAAGAGGGTAATATCATGTTGTTGCCAAAGCATTCAGATGCTTCAGGAACCTCTGGTGCAACTGGCTCATCTAGCCTAACTGGTGCAGATAAAGATGAGGTTACATGTGTTCCGAATCTGGTAGAGCAGGCTGCAACGGAGAATTATACTTATAAGCTGTCTTCACCAATGACGATACAGGCAAATATAAACGATTATAATACAGAGAATGAGGTTTCATTCTATGTGAATGAAAGCGAAGCGGGCAATACTTCCAAGTATTTCATCATCAATCTGAATACATCAGCAGGAGTCAAGCGTTACGCCCTGTTCAAGGATTGGACAACGATAGCTCGCAACGACCATCACATTCTTCCAATCTCATTAGATGATTACAAGTTGAAGTTTGATGTTCAGTCTTTCACAGCCATCGGTCTCTATCCATCCATAACAGATAACGGAACCACTCTTTCCTACACCTGTTATTACCCGGAAGAGGAATTCCATATCCAGCCAAAAGTTGTAAAGGCTGATGACACCGAGGTTTCCGGCAACATCGACAATACCCAAGTAAAATGGGAGTTAATCCAAGAAGATGGTATGTCAGATGCCACTGCTGCCGAAACGAATGCCAAAAAGGTATTTAAAGGTCTTCCATCATGGAATCCAACCACCGGCTATTTTGAAGGTATCTTCAATGATGACAAAGCCGACAAGCAGAGTGCCCTCTATCAGGTCACTGTCCCTGTACCGGGTGTAACAGGCAAGTCTCTAATATACAAGATACTTTTCACCAAGGATTTGAGTAGCTTTGCTGCTCGTAAACATTATACACGTAAATACTATCGCTATGAATAAGATTAAAAACATATATCGTACTCTCATCCTCCTCCTTTCATTGGTTTTGATGCCAGTGGAAGGATGGGCTAGTGATGGTTCATTAGTAAAGGGTGACACTCCATTATCATTGAGGGATTATATATTGGGTAAATTTGATTATGCATGTTTCTATTTTGAGAAAGATGGAAAGAAACTTGATATATCAAATTGGGTGATTTCTAATAATTATAATAGTAGTAATTCTATAAATAAAGTCTCTTATGGATGGGATGGTCATCTGAAAGACAATAGTTATGTGTATTATAATAAGACTAAGTTTTCATATGGGGAGCCTTGGAAAGAAATTTTTGAGTATAAATTAGATACTAATAGTACTGATATCCATAATTCAAAACTCGTTCTCCTTCTTTCAAACGATGCCAAACTCTTAACCGAAAAAGAGAATCTTGCAGGCGTCACAAGGAAGGAATTTGATTTATATACAGAAGAAGGCTTGAAGTCTTCTGCGATTAAGCCTGGCAGTAAATCATCAAATTTTTCCACAGCAGAAAGTATTTCTATAATCCCAACAACTGCGACCTCAACCCATGTTGTTACTTTGCCAGATTTCAATGCAAAGTATTTGCGTTGGCAGTTATTTAAGTCTGAGACTGCTACCGATCCTGTTGCTCCCATAACAGATATATTGAGTAATTCTTCATCAGCAGTTAAAGGTTCTGATTTGATTTTCTTTAATGCAACCGCTATAGCCAATGAGGCAGCCCGTACTGTGACCTTTGATTTCTCGAATCTTCCAGAAGGAGATAATGTAGAGAACTATGTCTTGAAGTGTACTTGGGCAAATAATGATAATGATGATGCCAAGGTGGTAACATATAATAAAAATACTTATATTCTTCAAGAGCCAACTCTTAATGGAGAATATTCCTTTAAGTTTGTAAAGCAAGAAACACTTGATGCGCTTCCTTTGGAGCTTTCTGCTGACAATGGAGCTGCAGCAGAAAGTCATGATGTAGATGCGATATATAAAGACTATAAACTTGAGGTAAGTTTGAAAGATGTAGTTCCTGAGATTCTTTCTGATTTCGGCGTTGCTGATAAGAAAGATGTCAGCAACTTCTATATGCGTTGGGTATTAGCAGACAAGGATGGTAAAATCATTAGTGCTACTTCCAGTAATAGTGCTTTGGCTTTGCGCAAAACTTCTGATGGTGCGGGGTATTATACCTTGTTATCAACCGAGGGTTCTTCTTTATTGCCAAATGGATTGAATGTAACTTTCGAGTTGCCTTCCGGTTCTTCATGGTCTTCAGACATGAAGGTATATTGCTTGTTGACTAATGACCTCACTGGCCATGAAGCGAAATATGGCGTCATTACAAAAGAGCCATCAGCTTTCAAGAGCAAGATAAATGTAAAACTCTATTCTCCAAATGATCTCCCATTCAAGCATTACGAAGGTATCGCCAATAAAAAGGGAGACTGGGACATGGTGAATGGGCATGCCTATCAGAAGACCCATGAATGGGAGTATTATTATTATGTTGATGGAGAAGAAGACAACAAGCAGATTCTCTTGTCCCTGCCATTTCAGGGGTATGATGGAAATGGTAATGATCTTGAACCTCGTGGTTATTTCCGTTGGTATGATTATAATACTGATCAAGGATCAGAACATCTTAAGGTTTTTGATGAAACACAAACAAAATTATTCAAGAAGGGAAATTGGGGATTATTCGCCAATAATATCGGTAAACATCCTATTAGGAATCTGATAGGTGTTAATTATACTACTTCCCATGTTAGCGATTCATGGGAAGGGGAGACCATTGCCTGTGATGTAAGTAGATATATTGACGGAATGGATGAGTCAAAGACTTATCTGCTCCATGAACCAACTTTGTCTATTCGTTACATCTTCCATATTCTTCCCAAAAAGAAGATTGCTAATGATATCATGGCTGCATTATGTAATCATGAGGATGGTGATTATACTTATGAAGATAATAAGAAGGTTACATTTGGTTATAAGGATGAAAACTCAGTAACAACATTGCGTTTGCAATTGAATGATATTTCTCGATACTCATTTTATCCGATGACATCTGCTGGCTTGAAAAAGGTTGTATACAATAATGATATTACTGAAGATGATTTTGATAAGTCAAAATATGTCTCTGTTCCTTCGTACGGTTCTATCGTATGGCGTATTTATGATGTTTCTAAAACAAAATATTGCGAGTTACAAGAGAATAATAATGATAAGCGCTTTCTTGATTTAAGTGAAAAAAAATTGAATGATGCTGACTGGTATAATTTAAAAGGTTTGCCTATTGCTGCTGAGGATAAGCCGGTTATAGATAAAGGTGTTCCTGTATTTGTTGTAGCTTATTTGAAAGTAGTAAACGATATGTGTCCTGTAGCTAACTTTGATGTTCGTTTTATGGGATTCCATCCAATGACGCATAAGCAGATAACTGCTGAAGGCTATAATAACAGAACCATATCATATCTTGATGAGCATTATCAAAAAGCCACCAAGCCTATTTCATTTGACGATGATGATGATGAACAGACGGTGGCAGCCCCAACAACTCCAGATGACAACCAAGACCGATTGCCATCAAGATGGGATCGACGTGCCTATAGCTTCGTATATCGTGATTTGATAGACTATGATGCTACTGGTTATTCTGTAAGTATTGGACATTCCCCACTTCATGGAGATTATGGACTTTATAAAACTGCTAATATTTCTGGTATTTCAGGACATAGTTATGCTACTGGTGAGGATGGTTATGTTTGGTGGACAGATAAAACCTTGCATGATCGCACGTACGAAATGACGAATGGATCTCAGAACGGACACTTCCTTTATGTGGATGCTTCTGATGAGAGTCGTCAGATTGCCGCTGTAGATTTTAGGGCAAATCTCTGTACGGGTATGCAGATGATATTTTCTGCTAATGTCGCAGATATGACTCATGCCGATGAACTCCCTCAGGTTATGTTTAAACTTTATGGAGTGAATTATGATGCAGAAGGAAATATACAGAGTCAAAAACTGCTTCATTCTTTCTCGTCTGGAGATTTTAAAAATAATATCGACAAAAATAGCGACGGAAACATAGAAAAAGCTACATGGTATCAGGTTTATGGTAAAATTGTCATTCAGAAGGAATCTGGTGTAGAGAATTACTCTGATTTTAGAGTTGTCATTGATAACTATTGTCAGAATACCGAGGGTGCCGATTATGCCGTAGATGATATCCGTATCTATATCGAACCAGCTAAGGTGCAGGTACTCCAGGAGAAGCCGGTATGTGGCGGTGCTACAACTGGAACCATCAAGCAGAAGATACGTGCTATCCACGAGACATTGAATGCAATCTTGGGGCATCAAGATACCAAAATTTATTTCCGTTTAGTGGATGAAGATGGTAAACCTGTTTCTGGTAAAGGACTTTATTCATATACCTTACATGATATAAATAAAAATACGACGACGAAAGTTGATGGTGATGAATATGGTACTGTAGACGTATACGATTCAGAGGAAACGTGCAAGAACTTTGAAATCGATGGTACTAATATGATAGAAGTAGACAGTGAAGGTGAAACCTATATTGTGCTTAGCAATAAAGACTATCCTTTGACTACAGGTAAGAAGTATTATGTATCTGTATCTACAGGTAATCCTGCTGAGGGTAAGGCTAATTGGGGCTCACCTGCAGAAATTTGCTCGGTATATAGTGACTGGTTCGAAATGGTTAGCCAGCATCCAGTCATTACTGATACTAAAGGTAATATCGTAACGGATTATAAGATTCCTTGCGATCAAGCCGACAACTATGAGGTTAAAATCAAGGGACAATTGATTACAACTGACCCTCGTAATGGTGGTAAGATAACATTGGATAATGTTAAGTTCTTCTGGTATCTTGGTAGTACAGCTGGGAAAATTAAGTTGAACGAAACAGCCAGCAACGAAATCACCATCAGCAAGGAAAAACTTCCCTTGGGTAAAACTTATCAAATCTATATGCAGCCTGAGGGAGATCAGAATAAAGATGGCTATATTCCATACGAAATCAATGGTACAACCTATCTGTTGTGTACAAGTGCTATACCGGTAGATTTACGTGTGATGAAGGATGGACCACAGCTTAACTTCGGTTTCAATGATGTGGATTATCCATTCAATGATGGCAGTTATGAGGCATCGCTTCGTATCGGTTTGCCACAGCTGGAGAAGTTGAAGGCTTCTAAGGGATATTTGAAGGTACCTCTTCATAGTGCTACGATGAGAGATGGAACAGCTATTACTGAGCCACTTACTTTCATTGATGATAATAGTAAAACTCCTGCTGGTCCTTCGACATCGGTGTATGTTGCATCTACGAACGATCCTTTATGGGAAAAGAAGCTGAATACACAAGTTGCAACATTGGAGAACGAAGAGTTGGCTGCTATTGATCCAAAAGTTCAGTCAACCCTCAATCTCAAGTTCTTAGATGATGCCGTAGAGAATTTCAACGAGGGATATTACTATGTTCTCCGATTCGTTTACGAGAAGAGAGCAGCTTCTGCGGCAACTACCAACTGCCCTGGTGAGTCTTATCTCAAGGTGAAGATTGTACCGGAGTTCATTACCTGGACTCCTACTGCCGATGGCGGTATGAACGCCAACTGGAATAATGATGATAACTGGCATCGCTCATCTTCTACAGAATTGTATGATGATAAGTATACAGATTATCTGGCTTATGGAAGCAGTATGTCGGGTACGCCAACTTCTGCAAAGGATATTCCTACGCTGAACAGCTATGTGCCAATGAAGTTTACCAAGGTAACCATAGGCAATCTGAATGGTTTGCCATTTCCTGACCTCGGTAATGTCGTTTACCGTAGCACCAATAAGATTGCTACCAAGCTGACCAATGGCAAGGGTAATGAGGCTACGAAGTATATCCAGTATGATATTATGACTTACTGGGATGAAGCAGCTGCTGATAAGGGATTGGAAGCAGGTAATCTGAAGTGTGAGAAGTTCTATGGCAATACCTGTCATCAGATTTACTTCAAACCTCAGGGCGAGCTTCGCGACCAGTGCTATCTGATATATGACAAGGCTTGGGTAGAGAAAGAGCTGGAACCAAATAAGTGGTACACCATGGCTTCGCCTCTGCAGTATATCTACGCCGGTGATATGTATGTGCCAGCAAAGGATGGACGACAGGAAACCAAGGCGTTTACGGATATCACGTTTGATACGAATGTATATAGCCGGAGCAAGTATCCGGTTTATCAGAGAGCTTGGATGAAGAGTGATGTGAAGGAAATCACCCCTGATGATAAGCATAATGCATATCATTATCCGGATGGAGCAGCTCCAGGTGATGTTGATATGAATCTCGGCTACTGGAGCCACGTATATAATAAGGTGGACGAGAGCTATGCCGCAGATGGAACTTTCGGTGGCTTCGCTATCAAGGCTGGTAATGCGCTCTTGCCAAAGGATAAGACTAAGAAAGCGCTCCTCCGTTTGCCAAAGGAAGATACCAGCTATCAGTACTTTGATTATGATGGAACAACAACTACTGGTGATTCTGCAACTGTTGGTAAGAACAATGGCCATGGCAAGCTTCTCGTTGCTTTCAGTAATGATGAGAAGCATCTTGCAGAGAAGACTCAGACCTTGGGAGATGGTAACAACAGCGGATACTATCTCGTAGCCAATCCATATACCTGCTCTATCTCTCTGAAGAAGTTCTTCGTGGCCAATACTGGTTTGCAGAACGCTATTTGGATTGTAGAGAAAGGTGAGGTAAAGCCTATTTCTTCTAAAGAATTGGATAAGCAGAACTATGCTATCCAGCCTACCCAGTCGTTCTTTGTTAAGAAGAATGCTGGCGCTGCTATTAGAGAAGTAAGATTCACTTCTACGATGTGTGTTGACCGCACCATTACTCCTGGCCTGCAGATGGCATCTGACTATGTAAAGAGCATTGAAGCAACGACTGAGAATTCAAACGGCCAGACTTCTAGGGCACGCATCGCCTTGCGTCCGGAGGCTTCTGCCGACTATGATGACCAGGAGGATGTGGAACTCTTGTATGATCAGAACCTCAAGGATGTTCCGCAGGTTTATACCGTTGCCGGCAACGAGGCGGTGGCTGTGAATGCTGTTCCTGAGTTGTCCTGGATTCCGCTCGGTATCGTGAGCCAGCAGGCTGAAGAGGTTTCACTCACCCTGAAGGGTATGAACAAGCTCGATGCTCCGGTTTATCTCTACGATGCTGCATTGGCAAGCTTTACAGAAGTTCATGAAGGCGAGGCTGTGAAGGTGAAGGCGGGTGATCACGGAAGATACTTCCTCACCCAGACCCGTACCTCAACCGGTATCGACCGCATGGAGGCTGAAGAGCAGAGCGCACCGGTGAAGGTTTACTCACCAGCTGCAGGCATGATCGTTGTTTCTGCCTTGGGTGGTGAGAAGCTCGACAGGGTTCAGGTATTTACATTGGATGGCAAGATGGTTCACAGTTATCAGTTGCCTGATAAGCAGAGAATGATTCTCAGTGTTCCATCCGGCATTTACATCGTGAAGGCATCTACCCAGTCCTGTGCTCAGGCTAAGGGTCAGAAGATTTCAGTAAGATAGTATATTCTGGTTTTTAAATATCAATACTTATTTTTTTAATACCCACATTATCTGATACCTTACTATATATAGGGGCATCTTTGTTTCTTTGATAGAGACGAAGGTGTCCCTATCATTTTAATTATTTTTTTTAACACGCATAATTTGCTAGTTTCCAACAATTATCTTATATTTGCAAAGACTTTCTGTGTCTCTTATGTAGAGATTCAGATGAACGACATCAAAAAACGAGCTTGATTCGCATGATGAAAGAGACAAATATACACTCACAGGTTACGTCCACTATTGCAGGGGACGACGGCGAAGCCGTGGCAAAAAGTGAACAAAACGCTAAGAAAAAGGTTCCGGAAAAGCCTAATGAAGGGCTTGAAAAACCTGCTGATGCAGGATGGTATGTGGCTGTAGTGAGAGTGAATTGTGAAACGAGAATAGCTGATTCTATACGAATCAATCTTAATCACAATCATGTTTGGTTTGATTACTGGATTCCCAAGGTAAAAGTAGTTTATATAGACAAACGTTCCAATAAGCGAAAAGTGAAAGAAAAGCTATTTCTTTCCACCTTTATCTTTTGCAATGTTTCTCCGAGACAACTTGACAAAATCCGCTTCCGTTCGGATGTGTATAAGATGCTGACGATGCCAGGTCAAAGGAAAATATATCAAATTCCCGACCAGGTTGTTGCCAACTATCGATATTTTGTAGAGAATGATGAAGAGCCTGTCACTGCTGCCCCTGTTCCTTTGAAGAAAGGAATCAAAGTGCGAGTGGTAGCAGGCAGCATGAAAGGTGTGGAAGCATACGTACAGAGCTATAATGGCAAGAAAGCCGTCATCGGCAGCGAAATCAAGTATATCAGTGGTGCAACGCTTACGATAAGTAGAAATTTACTCGAAGTCGTTGAAGAAGATTGAGTTGTAGAATGATCTTGTTGCATAAAAATGGAACCGTTGGTATACATTCTTGAAAGTAGTTTGTTTAAAGGGATATGTCTCTTTATAGTTACTTTAATAGGTGCATTCATAACAGATCAGCGTACCAAAAGAAACAATATAAAACAATGAATAAAGAAGATAGAAAAACTCCTTTGAAAATTTGGTAGTTTCACGGAAAACCCTTATCTTTGCTGCGAATTAAATATAGAAGTTATGGCACAGTTAACATTACAGGTAGATAGTCCATCTTTGTTGGAGCAATTAAAGAATGTCCTCTCTCTTATGAGAGGCGTTAAAATAGTTTCAGACTCCCCTGTTTCAAGGAGTGCTGCTTTGGAAGATGTTCCAAACGCAGAAACTTTGGCAGCAATGAAAGAGGCTGAGAGTGGTCATGATGCGGGAGTAGTTCGAGTAGATAGCTTAGAAAGTTTCATGGCATCAATGGAGGAATAGGGTTTATGAAAGAAATTCGAAAGACCTCGCAGTTCTAGAAAGATTATAAGCGTTTTAAGAATGATAAAGAATTTGTAGAAACGCTTATGGGGATAGTTAAGCTTTTGGCAGAAGGCAATCAGATACCGGAAGAATATAATCCCCATTCTTTGAAAGGCAACTGGAAGAACTATATGGAATGCCATATAGAAAATGATACACTTTTGATTTGGTTTGATAAGAACAATAATGCAATAGAATTAGTTCGTTTAGGTTCGCATTCTGAATTATTTGGTAAAGGACGTAAGCATGATCCCCATAACAGCCAGGCGGTTCCATCCCGCAAAACATGGCGAAGACCTTTGATGGTCCGCCAACCTTATAGCGTAGCGGTTCTGAGCACCGGAGGGCGGTTCTGATGAATAGTCTTAAATATTATTAATTATTTTGGCTGTTTCATAGAAAAAGTGTATTTTCGTATCGTTTATAACATAAAAACGAGACAATTATGAATACAATTACTATAGATAATAATACATATCACGACATAGAAACATTTGCTCATGTAAACAATTTGGATGTAGCAGATGTTGTGAAGAAGTCTTTTCGCTTCTTTATAGAGCAGTTTAAGTTTGCTAAGCCGCAATCGAAAGCATCTCGGTATCAGTTGCCATTGCATTTGAAAAAGATGCGAGGAGTATTAGCTGGTGTGGAAGATAGTGAGGATGAAAGATTAAACTATATATTGAGCAAGTAATGAAGAAGATATTTATAGATACGAATGTGGTTCTTGATTATTATCTGGACCGTGAAGGCTTTAGTGATGATGCTGAAGCCATCTTGGCTTATGGATATAATCAAGGATGTTCATTGTATGTATCTTCTTTAACTTGTGCCAATATGGCGTATATAGGCAGAAAGAAGTTCCCTGGTGAAGCGATATATGCAGTACTTGCAAGTTTGTTTGAATTTGCCGAAATAACATCTGTCGATACGAATGTTGTAAAGTCCGCAGTAGCTTTGCAAGCTAAGGACTTTGAAGATGCATTGCAATATTTTTCTGCTAAGGCAATAGGTGTGGATTGTATTGTTACCAGAAACGTTAAGGATTTCCCTTTTTCGGAATTGCAAGTCTTGACCCCTAAGGATTTTTTGGCTCATTATACAGTTGAATAAAATGGTGAGGGTGATATAAGTTTTGGTTCTAGTAAAGCTAATATTAGTGAGCACATTACTAATATTTATCAGTAAGGAGAATTGGTGCAGTCAGCAACTGTTCGGAAATTCCGAACAGTTAGAAAAGAAGGCAATCGTATGGTTACACGTAATATGAATTACTATAATCTTGATAACCCTGATGGTCTTAATCTGCAAGCCGTCTCCATGCACCTATTTTCTGCAATATAATAGCAAGTTGTCCCCAGCAACAGACATGCTGGTCCCATCCCGCACAACCTGGCGAGGGCTTTGATGCCCCGCCAACCTTATAGCGTAGCGGTTCTGAGCACCGGAGGGCGGTTACATCCCTAATCCCTATGGTAGGGATTTAGGGCTTGGATATAGGGTAAGGACCCCCTCTTCGCAAGAGGGGGACAGGGGAGTCGAAGGTAAATCACCATTAGCCCGTATGGCGGTATCTGTATAATATGATACCTTTCTTTAACAGTAAGAGAAAAAAACTCCTTTAGCTAGCAATGCCAGCCAAAAGGAGTTATAAGAGTTAATCAAGGCGGTGTCGGGCAGCCCAGCTTCCAGCATCCAGACACGGACACTCCTTTGGAGTAGTCCCAGGCAAGTCCCGATGGCCCACAATCTTCGCTTTCGGAAAGAGAATCTTCAGATTCCTGAAAAGATCAATGAGTCTCGTTTCCTGCTCAGTTGTCATGGTGTTGCAAGGCTTGCCTTGCTCATCGAGCCCTCCCTCATAGCAGATGCCGATAGAGCATCTATTATAAGGTCTGGCATGAGCCCCCACCTCCAGCAGCTTACGGTGCTGCGTCATCGTACCATCCTTACGGATGTAGAAGTGGTAGCCGATGTCATAAAACCCACGAGCCTTATGGTCACGGCGCAGCTGTTCCACACTATAGTCCTGATTGCATCGGCTAGCCGAGCAATGCAGTACCAGAAATCTCACAGAGTCGGCAGACATCATGTTCTTGCCGTTCTCCACTTTGGCGAGGAGCATGCGCCCAGAGCGTACCTTCCCCCCGCCAATGTTCATTGGAAATGTATCTTTCGTCATAGGAATAATTCAACATTCAACACTCAACATTCAACATTGCTATAAGGCATTTGCGCACGAGCTTACTCCCAGTGCCGTGAGAGCAGCAATCAGCGCCTGTACGATGGCATTCACGATTTGAGTCCAGGAAATCTTGTTTGGATTTGATTCAGAGTTAGAACGAAACATTTTCATAATCAATAAAATTTAAATGAAACAATAAGTTATCAGAGTTTAGCAGTGCCTCCCTTTCAGAGAGGTAAGGCACTGCCAGAGTTGGAGACTATTCCAATCCGTCACCATTGTCGGAACCAGTTCCGCCAGCCTCGGTGCCGGAACCGCCGCCAGTGGTTTCACCACCAGTAGTCTCACCGCTAGTGTTCTTTCCGTCAGTGGTCTCGCCGCCTGTGGTCTTATCCTTCTTCTCTTCACCGTACTTGACGAGTTCGATGGAATCAGGAATCAGGTTGTAGAGACGAGTACCATTCTGCAACTTGGTGAAAGAAGGACGGAAGGCAGGAACGAGACTCTTGACGAGTTTAGCGTTCGCCTTACTCTCATCTTCTACGGCTTTGCCGGTAATGAAGCGGATGAAGAGCTTGCCGAATCCAAGCAACTCGATGTCGTAACCCTTCTTCAGGTTCTCCTTCACGTAGTAAGCATAGCGGTCGAGTACCGCCTTTACGTCTGCAGGAGTAGCTGTAGACTCCACTGCGATTTGGTTAGCAACCTCCTCGGTGGTCAAGGTACCGTAACTGTAAGGTCTAACAGAAAAGAGAGTCTGACCCTTCTTCTCACCCATGTTAATGGTCTTCTTTGCAACTTTGTAGCTTTTACTCATAATTAAAACATTTAAAAGATTAATACTAAAGTTCAGTCATCGTCAGTCCAAAGAGATTTGCAATCCCGTTTGTTCTGATTGACGTTGCGAAGATACAACATTGGCGAGGCGAAAACAAATGCCTTCACTGACGTTCACCATCTGTTTACCACTCATTCACTATACGTTTACTTTTAATAAAAATCATAGCAATGGAAGATAACAATAAGGCAAATATCGTCTTTAATATCTCTGGCGGTAACAACCAGATTCTGCCCAATGCTATCAAGGCTGAGCAAAACTTTTATGGCGACAAGTACATAGAGGAGATGATGAAGGCGAAGACCACAAGTCAAGAGCCTGTTCTCTCACCCGAAACAACCCGTCTCTCCTTATATATTAATAATGTGGAAGCATTAGCAGAATATGTAGCCAAGCTCTCTGCATGCACCAATGCCAAGGAATTGGCTCAGGTGGTGATGGATATGGTGAATGATACAGATGTAAAGGTTGACCAGGATATTATGGTGAAGCAGGAATTCATCGAAGTCTTACAGCCCTTGGCTCCTCAGGTTACTACAGGCATCAGTAATATCCGCAAGTATATCAATGAAGCTTGGTATAAGTGGAAATGATCACCAATGAAGTAGCGTGAGGAAAAATACTGACAAAAGGCACTTTTACGTACTCCATAATTTCAGAATTTTCAATGAATCCAAATTCGTTTCGTAGAATTGAAATTATGTTGAGGCTTGATAAGTTACTGATAATCAGCAGTGTATAAAAGTTGAAAAATATATTTGGTCTCTTGAAAATCTATAGTTGTACGACTATGACCCCTATAGTTGTACGACTATAACTCCAGAGTTGTACAACTATAGCATGTATAGTCGTACAACTGTAGCTTTACAGTCGTACAACTATAGGATTTTCAACTCGCAAAACTTGCGGATTATGGTTAATTGCTGCTGAAAATTGGCTTTTATTGATTCTAGATGGTTAATTTAGTATGGAGGATAAAAATTTGTACATGATACAGAAGGCACAGGAGTTCATGAATGAGAATCACTTTGCCGACGTCTCCCGAGTGCAGTGTCTGCTACGCAAGATGATGTCCAAGGAGTATCATGGCCTCATCGATCAAATCAAGGAGTGCCAGGATCCCCATGCTATCTTCAATATTCATGGCGGAAACAATCTCATTGCGCCCACTGCCAGCCAGGCTGAGCAAAATTTGGTGGAGAAACCTGCTGACGAGATAAAAAAAGATAAGGAATAATCAAGAAAGAAGACCGAGATGCTGAACGATTTCGATTCACCATTCGATATCACCGTAGATCTCCACAAGTAATTGGGCGGAGATGAAAAAACACCCCAAAAATTTGGTAGTTTCACAGAAAACCCTTATATTTTCACCTATAAAAAGGAGATACAATTATGAATACAGCTACATATACATTAGATGTCCCTGCAACCGATATTTCTCTTTTCAAATCATTGATTAAGAAATTCGGGTGGGTTGCCAAAAAGCAAAAAGCCCCTAAGGCTTGTAGATTAGACAAGGCATTAGAAGCAGCAAAGAATGAAAAACTCTTTGCTACTAATGATTTGGATGAATTAATGAAGAGTCTTGCTGAATGATGAAATATACAGTTAAGTATTCAACATTGTTTAAAAAGTCATTTAAAAAATGTATGAAACGAGGTTGCTCTGAGGGTAAATTTCGTAAAGTCATTTCTATTTTGGCAGAAACTGGAACTTTACCACCAGAATATAAACCACATCCTTTAAAGTCAAACTATAAAGGGTGTATGGAATGTCATATTACTTCCGATTGGCTTTTAGTTTGGAAACAAAATGATAAAGAATTGATTCTGATTTTAACCGATACAGGTACACATAGTGACATTTTTGGCTGGTAGCCCACTAATATGAGTTATCTGAGTAAAATGTTATAGAAAGTTATAGCAAAGCGGTCCCATCCCGCACAACATGGCGAAGACCTTTGATGGTCCGCCAGCCTTATAGCGTAGCGGTTCCGAGCACCGAGTAGGGCGGTTACATCCTTCCTCCTGAGGAGGAAGGCTTGGTTAGAGGTGGAGCTCTCCTTGCAGGAGAGACGGAGAGGTAGAAAAATCAGCACAAATGGAAAAGCGAATGCGTGATGACTATCGCCGCAGAACCGGTAAGGAAGCAGAATCATTTTGTGTATTGTAAGAATGAAAAAATTAGATTTAGTCAAGATTAATAGTTGTGCACCATATTCAGTGAAAGAAGATACGCAAGAAGGTGCATATACTTTTATCGCAGATTCAGGAGCTGAGTTTTCAATCGGCTTTATGCCTGATGATTTGATTCGATCCGATGAGTCCTACGAATGTATCATAGGTAATCTCAACGGTGTGAAATCACCTCGTGATAAAAATGTCAAAGCTACAGTCATAGCAATTGTAGAGGAATTCTTCAATGCCAATAAGGCGACGATGTTGTTTTTATGCTCTACAAGTGACGGCAAGCAATTGATGAGAGGAAGGTTGTTCAAGAATTGGTTCGATACATATAAGTATCGTAATCGTTTTACAATGGTGACATCTACTTTGTTAGATGAGTATGGAATAGACAATAGTACTATTGCATGTGATGCTCTCAATGCGCTATAATACGAATAAATAACATTCTTTATTTAAGTTTTTATAGAAAAAATAAATAGACGTGGTAGAATATAAAACATCAAAAGGAAAGTTTGTATGTTTGGAAGGTTTGCATAGACCTTTCAATATACCATTATGCCAACTAGTATGGGTATGTAAGTTTATTGTTTCTTTATGGAAGGATGAACAGCTAACGTGTATGGCTTCTGAAATCAATTATCGATTTTTTAAATCTCATTTAAAAGATTTGCATCATAAAATGAAATCTGAGAAGAAAATAGAAGGGGTTATTCAAAAAGATAATGCAGATTTGATATATGAAAGGATCAAAAAACTCAATATTAAAGAGTTAAAAGAACTTATCTCTAAGGTACTTTTATCTCGTAAAGAGAAAGTTGACAGAAAAATCTATAGTGCATATAAAAATACGTCGTATTACATAACATTGGCTAAAAAGTTGGATTTGATAAATGAAAGATATTATCCTTCCGAACGGGCAAAATCATTAGCACGCCATAAGACTACGTTTTTTTATTTAGATTCTTTTCAAAAAGATTTGATTTTTCGGATTTTGGTAGAGAAAGATAAAGATATGCTCATTCCTTTAATTATATCTCTTCCATTTGAGCAAAATGAAAAAGCGCCAAGAATCTATTTAAAGTATATTGAGAAATGTTGTGATGTAACGTTCTTTAAGTATATCACCAAAAGTCAGACTTCTAATTATGATAAAGTTAGACTTAGTTGGATAAAGCAATTAGGTGCTGTATCAAAGCGGGGCTATCTTTTAAAGAAATATGAATGGCTTAAAAATGAAGAAGCTTTCGCTGAACACAATGAAAACGAAAGGAAATTTTTAAAGCAAATTGTACGTAATGAAGAGAAAATGAACAAAGCTTTTAAGCAATTTGAACGCTCGTATCATACTTTGGTTTCGGAGGGGAAGCATGATGCTCTTTTCGTTAATTTGTATGATATTATGTCATTGATGCATTGCTCATATAATACATTGAATAAGATAATAGTTCAATATTATGAACAAAAAAAAGAAGAAAAAATAGTGCTTTTTACAAATTTGGTGCAATCCATTGATAAACGGCGTAGATTCTATGTTAAAAATCAAGTGCCAGTATTAAAAGTTAAAATTATATAGTTATGGATATTTCGAATTTATGGGAAAAGTTAGAGCCTAAACCTTGTAATTTAGAGGCAATACGGTTGGACCTCAAAGCAGGTCTTGTTCCAAATTTACCATATTTTGTTATTGGTAATGAAGAATTGAAAAAAAAATTGTCTGATAATATATCTGCAATAGATTCTCAATTTTCTTTTTCGTATATTGTAGCAAATTATGGAAATGGTAAAACTAATATATTGCGATACCTTGAATATTTTTTTAATGAAGTATTCAAAGAGCGTAATGTTAAAGTTGCATATTGGAGAGCAGATGTTGATAAATATGACTTAATCATTTTTTTGCTTTATATTATTCAGGTTCAGTTTAATGAATCATTGCGCAATGCATTAATACAGATGTCTTCTGAAGAAATTGATAAAGCAGCCTTTTCATATAAGGATTCTTTTGTTTCACTCAAAGAGTATGTAAGTGAAATTAAATCGCATAAGGAAAGTTCTGATGATTTGAACTATTTAATCGAGTTAGGGACAGGGCGAAAGTACACTAAAGGTGCTTTTCAAAAATATAGCATTCCGCAACTGTCTGATTATAATCGACGAGAAGTTTTAGTCTTTTTCTTGAATGTATTAGCAGTTAGCGGTAACTATATCATATTTGCTATTGATGAATTAGAAAAAATTCATGAGAAGTCAAAAGCAAGATTTAGTTCTTTTTTGACTTCTTATAGAGAGTTGATAGATTTAAAGGGGGCAATCAAAGGGCATTGTTTGTTAACTGCGGCAACGGATGCAAGTGGTAGTACTCTTGCAAGTATTAATCCTGCCTTTGAGAGAAGAATTAGTTCTTTTAAGTTGTCGTTGGAAGTTATAAATGGCAAGGCAAATATTTCGTTGTTGGCTTCTTATTTAAAAGACTTGATAGGTAGTGGTAAAACTAGTGATCAAACAGATAAAATAGTCAATACCATATCTTCTAAGAGTTTTTCAAATAATAATACTATTTTAGAAAAGTTGTGTTCGGAGTTATTTGAAGAGCATTCTTCTGATTGGAACGATTTATTGAAATCTTATAGCTTGCAAGAAAAATTTTTAGAAGAGAAAGATAAACTTTCTGCAAATTCGGCCTTTGAAGGTATTTATACAAAATTCTTTGATTCTTTAAACAGATATATAAAGGTTTATACGGTCAATGATAACATACTAAAGTTTCGCAAGTGAATAAATATCAACTTGCTTGTTTATAAATATGCATATTACGTAGCGTATGGGCAACAGGATTACTTTCGATGAAATCTGCCAGCAACTCTGTAGCATCTAT
>NZ_JANDWX010000044.1:0-24154 GCF_024330485.1 Segatella copri
TTGTCTTCTTTTCGCAACACTAAGGTAAGTGAAAATTCTGACATGGCAAAATCCTGGGCAACTTTTTGTTGCTCAGGCACTTATAAATAATGTTAAACTATAGTGTTGCGGAATTAAGGTAGAATAGATATGTCAACAGACAGAAATAAAACATTCGGAAAGAAAGAGCATCTATGTAAACTGACACTTATAGAACAGCTCTTTGGAGGTGGTGCTAAAGCAATGACGGCATGGCCTATAAGAATGGTGTTTCTTCTTGTTGACAAGAAAGATGAGCAAGCCCCTTCTGTTCAAGTTCTTATCAGTGTATCTAAGCGTTATTTTAAGCACGCAGTAAAGCGCAATCGGGTAAAGCGACAGATACGTGAAGCTTTTCGTTATCAAAAACAGGAGCTGGAGACTTGTATGCAGAATTATGTTGGAAAACAATTGCTTGTGGCTTTTGTTTGGCAAACAGAACAATTGCAGCCTTCAAAGCTGGTTTCAACCAAAATGACTAAACTTTTGGATAGATTGGTTGATAATATCAAGGAGATGCAATCTGAAACAGTCATGAAAGAGAGCAGTTTATGATGAAGATTCTCTTTATGATAGCACATGGCATGAGAAAGGTGTTGGTATGGATTCTTATACTGCCGATATTGTTTTATCAGAAGTGTATTACTCCTTATACGCCACCTTCTTGTCGCTTTCAGCCCACTTGCTCAGAGTATGCGAGACAAGCCATCCTGAAGCATGGTCCCTTTAAGGGACTGGCTTTGGCTGTTTGGCGCATCTTAAGATGCAATCCTTGGGGTGGTTCGGGTTATGATCCCGTACCGTAAGTTTCCGACTGTATTGTTGGGCCCCTTATACATATTATATAATATAATAAAAAATCATATTCTATGGCAAAAAATTTTGTTGAAGAATTGAAATGGCGTGGTATGCTGGCGCAGATAATGCCAGGTACTGAGGAATATCTCAACACCCACATGGTGTCTGCCTATCTCGGAACTGACCCTACTGCAGACTCTCTGCACATCGGTCACCTTTGTGGTATCATGATGTTGCGCCACTTGCAGCGTTGTGGCCATAAGCCTTATCTCCTCGTCGGCGGTGCCACGGGTATGATTGGCGACCCTTCTGGCAAGAGCCAGGAGCGCAATCTTCTCGATTCAGAGACTCTCTATCATAACCAGGAAGCTATCAAGAAGCAGGTATCTAAGTTCCTCGACTTCGATGGCAATGAGCCTAACAAGGCGGAGTTGGTGAACAACTACGACTGGATGAAGGACTTCACCTTCCTTGATTTCGCTCGTGTGGTTGGTAAGCATATCACTGTAAACTACATGATGGCGAAGGATAGCGTGCAGAAGCGCTTGAACGGTGAGGCTCGCGACGGCCTGTCTTTCACTGAGTTCACCTATCAGTTGCTCCAGGGCTACGACTTCCTCTATCAGTATGAAAAGTATGGTGTTCGTCTCCAGTTGGGTGGTAACGACCAGTGGGGTAACATGACTACCGGTACTGAGCTGATTCACCGCACATTGGGTAACGACGCAGAGTGCTTCTGCCTCACTTGTCCTTTGATTACCAAGGCAGACGGCAAGAAGTTCGGTAAGACAGAGAGCGGTAACATTTGGTTGGACCGTAACCGCACTACTCCTTACGCTTTCTACCAGTTCTGGTTGAACGTAAGCGATGATGATGCCGAGAAGTACATCAAGATCTTCACTGACCTTGACAAGGAGACTATCGATGCTCTCGTAGAGGAGCACAAGCAGGACCCAGGCCGCCGTGTACTTCAGAAGCGTTTGGCTGAGGAGGTTACCATAATGGTTCATTCTCAGGAGGATTTGGATATGGCTATCGCAGCCAGCAACATCCTCTTCGGTAAGGCAACCAAGGAGAACTTGGCACAGCTCGATGAGGCTACATTGAATGATGTATTTGCCAATGTACCTCACTACGACCTCGACAAGAACTTGCTCGGTGGTACAGCTGTTGACCTCTTCAACCAGGAAGGTATGCAGATCTTCCCAAGTAAGAGCGAGATGCGTAAGCTCGTTAAGGGTGGTGGCGTTTCACTCAACAAGGAGAAACTCGCTGCTTTCGATCAGGTTGTAACTGCTGATGACCTGATTGACGGTAAGTATCTTTTGGTTCAGAAAGGTAAGAAGAACTACTTCTTGATTACCGTTAAGTAATCGTTAAAAGTATTGAAAATATTTGGTAGTGGAGAAAAAATCCACTACCTTTGTAGCCGATTTGCTTGTCCTATGGTGTAATGGTAGCACTACAGTTTTTGGTTCTGTCAGTGGTGGTTCGAATCCGCCTGGGACAACAGGTCATAAATAACCCTTCAAATCCGCAAAGACTTGAAGGGTTATTTTGTTATATAAGAGTTTAGTTTAGGTAGAGAAAGTTTATGCAAGAGATAGACTTGATATTTCAGCAGTATTATCGTCCGCTATGTCTTTATGCCACTCATTATCTGCATGATATCGATGAGGCTGAAGACGTGGTGCAGGATTGTTTTGTGAAATTGATAAGTAGAAGCATCATGCCGGAAAACATCAAGGCTTTCTTATATATCTCTGTGCGCAATGCCTGCATCGACCGGTTGCGCTGCCAGTCTCCGATAGATACGGAGATTTCTCCTACCGATTTATGTGGCGTGATTTCTGATGACCAGGCACAGGAAAGTTCTTTCCGGGAGGCAAAACTGTGGACGGCTATCGAGCTATTACCCGAACGATGCAGGGAAATCTTCCTGATGAGCAAGCGTGACGGAATGACTTATCGGGAGATAGCTGAAGAACTGAACCTGTCGGAAAAGACCGTGGAGCATCAGATTTCCAAGGCTTTAAAGACCTTACGAGGCAAGAAAGATGATTTTCTTGCAGATTTTTTCTATATTTTACCTTTCATCCATGGGGGTATTCTGTAATTCTTGCGTTATAGCAATAAAAGAATGAATAAAAGTACAGTTATGAAAGGTAAAGAGATTATTTTTGCGCTCTCAATTCTTGCCTTGCCAGCTCCAACGTTGGCAGGCACGCCGAAGATGATGGTGGAGGCTCAGACTTCTACCACCATCCGTCAGCAGATGGATTGGCTGCACCGCATCAGGAAAATCAACTTCGTCTATGATTCATCGCTTGATGGGGAATTGAACATCAAGTATCATGGACCAGACATTCAGCATCTTCCGGTGAAGAAGGCACTGAAGGCGCTTTTCGAGAAAACTCATATTCTATATAATATCAATGCGAACTATGTGATATTGAAGCGAAAACCCGTACAACAAATATCAACATCTTACACGAATATCAATCACAAAGTTCAGCAGATTCAGCGTCGCCACACTCTCAGCGGATATGTCCGTGATGAGAGTGGCGAATCGCTGATTAATGCCACCATCTATGATCTGACGGATGGCATCGGTACAACCACCAATGAATATGGTTTCTTTTCGCTTACCCTGCCTGAAGGCGAGCACCAGCTTCGCTTTTCGTATGTGGGCTATGCCGACAAGGTAGAAAAATTGAATCTCTCGAAAGATATGCATCATAATATGGCACTCCGTGTTGATGGTAAATTGCCTGAGGTGGTGGTAGATGGCGATTTGAACTCTCCGCTTCTTACAACGCAAACCGGCAAGCGCTCCTTTTCGAACAAGGATATCAAGACAGAGTTTGCCCTGATGTCTTCACCGGATGTGGTGAAGACCCTGCAGCGTGTGAGTGGAGTGGCAGAAGGACAGGAGTTGGCAAGCGGACTCTATGTGCATGGCGGCAATGGTGATGAGAACCTTTATCTGATAGATGGTACTCCGCTTTATGATACGAATCATGCGCTGGGGCTTTTCTCCAGTTTCAATGCCGATGTGGTGAAAAACGTGGATTTCTACAAGAGCGGCTTTCCTGCACGATATGGTGGAAGATTGTCGTCGGTGGTGGATGTGCGTACAGCCGATGGAAACATGAATCAGTTTCATGGTGCCTATCGCATCGGACTGCTCGATGCCAGTGTGCAGTTTGAGGGACCTATCCAGAAAGGCAAGACCTCTTATAATATAGGTATGCGCCGTTCCTGGATGGATCTGCTGTCCCGTCCCTTGACCAAGGCTTTCTCTGATCCAGACGATAAACTCTCGATAGGTTATTACTTCATGGACCTGAATGCCAAGGTAACCCATCGTTTCAACGACCGTTCGAAGATAGACTTGAGTCTCTATCACGGAAAAGACAGCTGGGATGTGAAGGATGATTTTGATCAAAGTAAGGCAGATGGGTATCAACCCAACCAAAGCTATGACAAGGACTTGACGAAGTCGCAGCTGGATTGGGGAAACTTTAATGTTGCACTCAACTGGAACTACCTGTTCTCTCCGAAGCTCTTTTCAAACATTACAGCGGTGTATTCCCATAATCGTTCCAAGTTGTATTCCTTTGATGATGATCGTTATATCAATCCTTCGGGAGAGAATGCCACTTCTGTCACTCACTTGGAGCATGGTTATACCTCAACGATTTATGATGCGGGCTATCGTCTGGCATTCGATTACCGTCCGAACCCTCGTCATCATTTCCGTTTTGGAAGCGACTATACGATGCATCTCTTTCGCCCCCAGACAGCTATGCAATTGGATTATACTGGATATGAGGGAAATGCATCAGCCCAAGTTGATACCATCCGAATGAATAGTAGTAATCGTCATGTGGCGCATGAGTGGACGGTATACGCAGAGGATGAAATCAATATCAACCGCAACTGGAGTATGAATGTTGGCTTCAATATGGGCCTTTTTCATATCAGTAACAAGAACTTCTTGAATATCGACCCACGTTTTGCCCTGAAATATCAACTGAGCAATGAGGTGTCGCTGAAGGCTTCCTTTACTCAGATGACCCAGTATGTGCATAAGGTCTCTAACAGCTACTTGTCCTTGCCTACGGATTATTGGGTACCGACTACCCGAAATCTGAAGCCAATGCGTTCTTATCAGTTTGCGGCAGGAATCTATGCCCAGCCCAACCGTCATTGGCTTCTGTCGCTCGAAGGGTATTACAAGTTGTCCAAGCATCTGCTTCAATACAGCAGTTGGGTAGGCATAGAGCCGCCTGCTGAGCATTGGGATTCGCAAGTGATGGATGGCAAGGGGCTCTTCTATGGCGTTGAGGCTGATGCCACTTATCGCACCAATCATCTGACTTTGAGTGGTTCTTATACGCTCTCTTGGAACAAGCGAAAGTATGATGACTTCTATCAGGATTGGTATTACGACAAGTTTGACAACCGCCATAAGTTGAATCTGTCCTTGCGGTATGCGTTTAACAAGAAGGTGAGTTGCTTTGCGGTCTGGAACTATCACACGGGCAATCATGCCACGGTGCCAACCCAGTTGGCGGCATTTCCAAGCTTGCCAGATCAAGAAGGCAAGTATTACAGGAATTGGTGGAATTCCGCCTCTTATGTCTATGCCATCCCCAATAATTTGACGCTTCCAGCTTATCATCGCTTGGACTTGGGATTCGATTTCCGTCATGTCACCAAGCATGGACATGAGCGCATTTGGAATTTGAGCATCTATAATGCTTATTGCCATCTCAACTCGATGTACGTCAAGGTGGACTATAATGAGGTTACGCAGCAGTTTGAGGCGAAAAACAAGGGATTTATTCCAATAATACCTTCATTTAGTTATACTATCAAGTTTTAAAACAAAAGAAATCTCATTGGATATGAATACAAATCATAGAAGAATAAAAATCAATGTAAGTTGGAAATGGGGACTGTTCTTCTTTTTGATGAGCGTGGCCTTTTCTTCTTGCATAGATGATTTTGATGTGAAGAAGCTGCAAGATACTCCCCGATTGGTACTTTATTGTTTTCCAACGGAGGGAGATACCACACTTATCGTTGTAACGAAAAGCTTGCCCGTTTCTTCTTTCAAAGGAGATATAGATACCCAATCACGTTTAACCGTGGATGCAAGTGTCGTATATAAGGTAAATGGAATGCCACAGGAGGTGAAACGTATCGAAAACATAAAGGAAGCGCAGTCCTTTTCTCAAGTTTCCGATAGTTGGTCTCTTTCTACCCTAATAGGACAGTATTATGCCGTAGGAAAGCAGAAGGCTGGAGATAAGATTGAGGTCCAGGTATCGGCAGATGGTCTCTCCGAGGTTTCTGCTTCGACTTCCATTCCTGAGAAGGTTGATGTAAATATAGGTGACATCCATTTGAAAGAGAAATCGTCGGATCATGATGTTTATTTCTCGGTAGATAAGTTGGAAGCGACTTTTAGTGACCCTGCTTCAACCACGGATTATTATTCTGTGAAGGTAACTCGCAAGCAGAAATATGGAAACTTGAAAGGTGTTCCCAAAGAAGGCAATAGATGGCAATATGATGTTTATGCTAATAATTACCAAGATTACCTTAATTATTTGGGTAGGGAGGATGAATATGAATGGTGTTTTGATAGTTTGGCATCAAATATTGTTTGGCCTGAGATGGTGACCACCAGTGAGCCATTGATTAACAAGAAGTCAGAGTTGGATGATGATTTCGGCTTTGACGAATACAAATACTTTGATGATGTTTATATCTTCAATGACCGGACGATAAATGGACAGACCTATACGATGCATTTGGAAGTGAACAGTAATGATTCTTATTGGCACACGTATGATGGTTGGGACCGTTTGTTTGGCTTTACTTATAATGTACAACTTTGCAAGGTTACTCCAGAGTACTATCGCTTCTTGAAGAGCATTAACGATGCGCAGAGCAATAGTTGGGCGGACGCTGGATTGATGCAGGTGACACCTACTTATTCGAACGTAAAAGGTGGTTTCGGTGTAGTGGCAGGATTTAATGTCTGTGAAGCTTCGAAATATATCGCCCCATTGCCATCGGCACCATCGGATAATCAAGGTGGAATATATACCAAATAAAAAGTGAGGAGTATGAAAAGAAGTCTTTTTATCATTTTAGGTACCTTGTGCTTTGCCATTGCCGGCAAGGCACAGATTACAGGACAATTTTAAAGGAAGAAAGGGATTCTATGATGAAGATCAACAAGAATGAACAGGATTTTGTGCTGAAGTATTTTCAGCCGGGCAAGCTGGATACCAGAAAGGCTTTGCAGAAAGTGAAGGCTCGGGTTGGCATTGCTGATGAAGAAGTTTCGCATGCAGCAACTGTATCTTTACGCATGCGTCGCATCCGCTGGATAGCTGTGGCTGCATCTATTCTGGTGATCTTCACCATAGGAGCCTATACGCTTTTGCAGCCAAAGACGGTGACGCTTTCTGCTGATTCAGAAGTAGTGGCGTATCATCTGCCTGATGGAACGAAGGTTTCGTTGATGCCTCATTCTTCTCTTTCCTATCAGGAAGATGATTGCAGAAAGGTGGAGATGAAGGGCTGCATCTATTATCAGGTGAAGCATGATGAACAGCATCCTTTCGATGTGATGGGAGAGCATGGACACGTAAGAGTGCTCGGTACCCAGTTTATGGTGGATGAAAGAACGGATGCTCCCGAAGTGATGGTAACCAGCGGAAAGGTGCTTTTCACAGCTCGTAACTCTGAAGAGGGTGTCTTCCTGATTAAAGGCAAGCGGGCACGTCTATTGAAAGGGGCTGCCCAGCCTAAGTTGTTGGCAGATTATGATATCAATGATGTGGCATGGGCTACCCATCGCCTGCATTTTGACAACACTCCATTATCCGAAGTATTGGAGGAACTTTCTAAATTATCTGGTACAAGCTATACGGCTTCTGATGAGAGCAAGCGTCTGACGGGTGATTTTGATACGAATTCCATCCCACAGGTCATCCAAGTAATAGAAGAAACATTGGGTGTTCAGATAAGATAAGTGTGTGAATAAAACATAGTAAAAAGGGACAAACTTAGGAAAAGCAGTCAATAAAATGAGAAAATAAGTAAAAAGGGTGCATCTTTCGTATTGATTTAGGGTGATATTCAAAATTATTTTGTATCTTTGCCCTCGTAACAAATCAAACAATTGATAAATATATAAAAGTATGGACTTTAACAAACTATTCTCATTGGAGGGTAAGGTTGCCCTCGTAACAGGTGCCGCATACGGTATCGGTTTTGCTATGGCTGAGGCTTATGCCAAAGCTGGTGCTAAGATTGCTTTCAATTGCCGTAGCCAGCACCACATGGATCAGGCTCTTGCAGATTACAAAGCAAAGGGTATTGAGGCAAAGGGTTATATCTGTGATGTAACAGATGAGGAACAGGTGAAAAACATGGTAGCTGACATCGAGAAGGAACTTGGTGTTATTGATATTTTGGTAAACAACGCAGGTATTATCAAGCGTATTCCTATGACAGAGATGTCTGTAGATGACTTTAAGCAGGTTATTGACATTGACCTCACAGCACCTTTTATCGTATCTAAGGCAGTTATCCCTGGTATGATCAAGAAGGGGCATGGTAAGATTATCAACATCTGTTCTATGATGAGCGAGCTGGGCCGTGAGACTGTTTCTGCATACGCAGCTGCCAAGGGTGGCTTGAAGATGTTGACACGTAACATCTGCTCAGAGTATGGTGAGTACAACATCCAGTGCAATGGCTTGGGCCCTGGTTACATCGCAACTCCTCAGACAGCACCTCTCCGTGAGCGTCAGGCAGATGGTAGCCGTCATCCATTCGATAGCTTTATCTGTGCAAAGACTCCTGCAGGTCGCTGGTTGGAACCAGAAGAGTTGGCTGGTCCTGCTGTTTTCTTGGCTTCAGATGCTTCTAATGCAGTGAATGGTCATATTCTCTACGTAGATGGTGGTATCTTGGCATATATCGGAAAACAGCCAAAATAAAGGATGAAACATGAAGATTTAAATTTGAATAAACTTGAATAGAATAAAAAAATATAGGGCAGCCATAAAGGACTGCCCTATATTTGTAATTAAAATAATCTTTACAATTATTTGTTGATTGCATCTGCAAGCTCAGCACCAGCCTTGAACTTAGCAACCTTTTTAGCTGCAATCTGGATCTTCTCCTTAGTAGCTGGATTGATACCCTCACGAGCAGGACGCTCGTTAATGCTGAATGTACCGAAACCTACCAACTGGATCTTGTCACCTGCAATGAGGGCTTCCTTCAATGCGTTTGTTGTAGCTTCAAGAGCGGCCTTAGCCTGTGCCTTTGTAATCTCAGCACCTGCTGCAATCTTGTCAATCAATTCTGTCTTGTTCATAATTTTTCGTTATTAAATGAATAATATTGTTGTTTCTTAGTTGAATTCGTTTACAAATATAGCTTTTTCTTGTGAAAGTTCAAATAAAAAAAGCAGAAAAGTGATGAAATTATTGAAATTTAAGTGTAATAAGTCTATTTTTTGGTGTTTTCACGGATATTTTTCGTAATTTTGTCGCCAAAATACAAATATTAGTCAGATTATTAAACTGTTTATAGAAATAAAGTTATGCGCAATATTCCAATTGTAACAAAGAATTTGCTGATAGTGAATGTAGTAGCATTCCTGGCATGCATGCTGATGGACAAGAGTATGGGTGGCGGTTCTGGCCTGACAGATATGTTTGGGCTTCATTTTTTCCTGGCATCCGATTTCCATATTTATCAGTTAGTTACCTACATGTTTATGCATGGTGGTTTCCAGCATATTCTCTTTAATATGTTTGCCTTATGGATGTTTGGCTGTGTGGTTGAAAGAGTTTGGGGACCAAAGAAATTCCTTTTTTATTACATAGTGTGTGGGGTGGGAGCAGGTTTGTTCCAGGAAGCTGCACAGTATATTACCTATGTGGCAAAGGATATGGCAGCTTATGATTATGTTAGTGTTAATGGAGCCAGAATAACAATGGAGCAATATCTGAACCTATGGACTACCGTGGGTGCTTCAGGAGCTATTTATGCCATATTGCTTGCCTTTGGTATGATTTATCCAAACGAGCGTCTCTTCATTTTCCCGTTGCCAGTTCCTATTAAAGCTAAATTCTTCGTGATAGGCTATGCTGTCATTGAATTGGTTTCAACATTCTCTCTCTCTGATGACGGTGTGGCTCATATTGCCCATTTGGGAGGTATGGTCTTTGGATTCTTCCTGATCCGTTATTGGCGTAAGCAGATTGGTAATGGTTACTATCAGTCTAATTCTGCTGATGCATTCGATAAGTTGAAAGGTATGTTCGGTGGAAAGCGTCGGGCAGGTAGAACGCATTTTACTTATACCAAGAATGAATCTTATAATCCGACTTATGAACAGGATGCTGAATGTAAGACCAATGAAAAGGTCGTATCTCAGGAAGAGATAGATAGGATCTTGGATAAGATAAGGAAAAGCGGTTATGATAGCTTGACTCAGAGTGAAAAGCAGATGCTCTTTGATCAGAGTAATAAGTAGGAAACTATGTTTAAAGGATTTAAGGAATTTACATATAAGATGGTAGCTGGTGCTAATGTGGCAACTATCATCATCATGTTGCTGGTGGGCTTTTCTGACTTCTTTCAGCCGGAAAAGTTCGCCGCATTGGCTAATCTTGGCTTACTTTTCCCGGTTTTTCTTATAGTTAACTTAGGCTTTTTGCTTTTCTGGTTGCTCTTCCGGTCTAAGTATGCCATTATTCCATTCTTAGGCTTCTTGATCTGTTTTGTTCCTGTCCGCAAGTATATGCCAATCAACTTTTCTGGCGAAACTCCAAAAGGTTGTATCAAAGTTCTATCATATAATACCTGGAATTTTGGTGCACAGACAGAGGATGCCGAAGGAACTAATATCTGTATTGCTTATCTGCAGGAGCAGGATGCTGATATTGTTTGTCTGCAGGAAGCATGTCCTACTTCCCGGAATATTGAGCAGATAGATAGCATGCTCAAGCCGATGTATGCTTATCAGGATACAACGATGCACGTGAATGGCGGAAACTGTCTTATGTTGCTCAGTAAATACCCTATTCTTTCAAAAGAGCGAATTCCTTATGAATCGAAAGGAAACATGAGTGTAGCGTATCGTCTGAAAGTGAAAGATAGAGAGGTCCTTCTCATCAATAATCATTTGGAAACTACCGGCTTAAGTTTAGAGGACAGACGCCAGTTCAAGAATCTGGTTATCGGAAAATTGCAGGTTGATACTGCAGAAGAAACGTCCAAGCTGCTCGTTGTAAAACTTGCCGAGGCAACAAAGAAACGGGCTCCGGAGGCTGAGGCTGTAGCAAAATACATTCAGCAGCATAAAGAACAGAGTATTATTTTGTGCGGTGACTTTAATGATGGTCCTATCTCTTATGCTCATCGAACGATAGCTAAAGATTTGACGGATTGCTACATTGCAAGTGGTAACGGACCGGGTATCAGCTATCATCATGGAGGCTTTTTTGTTCGCATTGACAATATCATGTGTTCAGACGATTGGGAGCCTTATGAATGCAAAGTTGATGATAAAATCGACGTTTCAGACCACTATCCTATCATTTGTAAGCTAAAAATGCGCCCTAAAAAGCAAAAATAGAGCAAATTATTCTTATATAAGAAAAAAAATGCTTATTTTTGCACAACTTTATGGAGGTTTTTGAAAGAATCCCTAAAAGCAATTGAAAAGAAACAAATAATTAATAACAATAAATAGAAATGCAAAACAAAGGAATTGTAATTTGTGTAGCCGTCTTACTGACACTCGCAAGTATCTTCTATTTGTCATTCTCGTTTGCCACACGTTACTATGACAGCGAGGCTGCAAAGATTAAAGATCCTATTGCTCAGCAGGATTATAAGGATTCTGTTAAGTACTTAGGTGTTTATTCTTACCAGAACTGCTTGGAGACTCAGATTGGTCTTGGACTTGACCTTAAGGGCGGTATGAATGTAATTCTTGAGATTTCTGTACCTGATGTACTTGAAAACCTTGCCGATCATAAGACCGACGCTGGTTTTACCAATGCCATGAAGGAAGCTAGAGCTCAGGAAGAAGCTAACGGTGGTGACTTCGTGTCACTTTTCATTAACGCTTATCATAAGAGCGCACCAGGTCATAAACTCGCAGAAGTGTTCGCTACCCAGCAGTTGCAGGGCAAGGTTTCTCCTCAGAGCAGCGACGCAGAGGTAGAGAAGGCTATCCGCGCTTCTGTACAGGATGCTATTGACAACTCTTTCAATGTTGTCCGCACCCGTATCGATAAGTTTGGTGTTGTACAGCCTAACATCCAGAAGTTGGAAGGTCAGCAGGGCCGTATCATGGTAGAAATGCCAGGTATCAGCCAGCCAGAGCGTATGCGTAAGATGCTCCAGGGTAGTGCAAACCTTGAGTTCTGGGAGACATACAACTCAGAGGAAATCGCTCCTTATCTCCAGCAGCTTGATACTCGTATCGCAAATGGTGATAACGGTGAGGAGAAGACAGACTCTGTTGCTGCTGATTCAACTGCTGCAAAGAAAGAAGTTGCTAAGGCTGAGCCTAAGAAGGCTGAGGCTAAGTTCTCTATCAAGAAGAAGGACGATGCTGCAAGCAAGGTAGGCGAGGAGGCTCAGAATGCTGCTGCTATCAAGGCTCACCCATTGTTGGCTCGTTTGCAGCTCGGTGGTGGTTTGAGCACTGTTGGTTATGCTAGCGTTCGCGATACTGCTGCTATCAACAAGATTATCTACTCTGCTGTGGCTAAGCGCGTTTTGCCATCAGACTTGCGTCTGCTTTGGAGTGCTAAGCCAGCTGATAACCTGAAGGTTAAGAATATCTTTGAGCTTCACGCCTTGAAGGTGACTACCACTACAGGTCGTGCTCCTTTGGAGGGTGATGTGATTACAGATGCTAAGGACGAGTTCGACCAGATGGGTTCACCTGTTGTTAGCATGAAGATGAATACTGAGGGCGCACGTAAGTGGGCTCAGATGACCAAGGCTAACGTAGGTAAGGCTATTGCTATCGTTCTGGATGGTGTAGTTTACTCTGCTCCTCGTGTAAACGGCGAGATTGACGGTGGTAGCTCTCAGATTTCCGGTAACTTCACTATTGAGGATACCAAGGACTTGGCTAACACATTGAAGTCTGGTCGTATGCCAGCTCCTGCACGTATCGTTCAGGAGGAGGTTGTAGGTCCTACACTCGGTGCACAGTCTATCCAGATGGGTATTGTATCATTCGTTGTAGCTTTCGTACTCCTGATGGTTTATATGGTGATGATGTACAACATCATTCCTGGTATGATGGCTAACCTGGCTTTGCTCGTCAACGTATTCTTCACGTTGGGTATTCTGACGTCCTTCCAGGCAGCCTTGACATTGCCAGGTCTTGCCGGTATGGTCTTGTCTCTGGGTACTGCCGTGGATGCCAATGTGCTTATCTATGAGCGTATCAAGGAGGAACTTCGTTCTGGCAAGGGTATGAAGCAGGCTGTAGCTGCCGGTTATGGCAACGCTTTCTCTGCTATCTTCGACTCTAACTTGACATCTTTGATTACTGGTGTTATCCTGTTGACTACCGGTACAGGTCCTATCCGTGGTTTCGCTACTACATGGATTATCGGTATCGTAGTTTCATTCTTTACTGCTGTGTTCCTGACTCGTCTGGTTTACGATTATAAGTTGAACCACGATAAGTGGATGCACTGCAAGTTTGATACTCCAGTTTCTCACAACCTGATGCAGGGCAAGAAGTATAAGTTCATGTCTATGTACAAGACTACCTTCACCGTTGCTATCGTTGCTGCTGTGGTATTCATCGGTAGTTTCTTTGTTCGTGGCTTGAGCAAGAGTATCGACTTCACTGGTGGTCGTAACTATGTAGTACAGTTCGAGAATCCTGTAGAGCCTGAGCAGATCCGTACCGTTCTTGGCGGTGCTTTCGTCAATGCAGATGGTACTAAGGCTACTACAAGTGCTATCGCTATCGGTACAGACGGTAAGACTATCCGTGTATCTACCAACTATATGATTGAGAGCAACAGTCCAACTGTTGACGATGAGGCTGAGACCATCCTTTACAATGCCTTGAAGAAGGCTAACCTGGTTTCTCAGAAGAGTGTTGAGGCATTCAAGAATCCAGATGTTCGTCAGGGTGGTTCTATCATCAGTAGTACAAAGGTAGGTCCTTCTGTAGCTAAGGATATCACTATGGGTGCTATCTATAGTGTGCTCTTCGCATTGATTGCTATCTTCCTCTACATCCTGATACGTTTCCGCAACGTGGCCTTCTCTGTAGGTTCTACTGTAGCTTTGGCATTTGATGCCTTGACAGTAATCGGTTTCTACTCACTCCTGTGGGGTCTCGTTCCATTCTCATTGGAGATTGACCAGACCTTCATCGGTGCTATCCTGACCGTGGTAGGTTACTCTATCAACGATAAGGTGGTTGTGTTCGACCGTATCCGTGAGAACTTGAAGTTGCATCCTAAGGGCGACCGTCAGCAGCTCTTCAATGCATCTATCAATGAGACATTGGCTCGTACCATCAATACATCTACATCTACATTGCTCGTGTTGCTCTGTATCTTCATCCTCGGTGGTGACAGCATCCGCAGCTTCTCATTCGCAATGATTCTGGGTGTTGTATTCGGTACATTGTCATCTATCTTCATTGCATCTCCAATGGCTTACATCGTTCTTGGTCGTAAGATTAAGGAAGAGCCAGCTGAGGAGGTTGCAGAAGTTAAGTAATCAGAAACTCTTCATTCTTTCTCTGTCCGATGTATGTCGGATAGAGAAAGATACTGGAAAGAATATAAAAATAATAAAGGTCGCTTCCTGATTGTCAGGAGCGACCTTTATTGTTTTATCATCTCTGGAATGATAAGGAAAGTACGTGGTCCCACCGAGAATCGAACTCGGATCAAAGGTTTAGGAAACCTCCGTTCTATCCGTTAAACTATAGGACCATTGTAAACCGACTGCAAAGATACATCAAATCGTTGACAATACAAAATAAAATGTTATGTTTTTCACTCTCATCTTATCAAGTTTCCTCACTTTTGTGGAGTTGAACTGCGAAAACCTCTTCGATACGAGGCATGATTCGCTGAAGAATGACTATGAATTCCTGCCACAGAGCAGTTACAAGTGGACGCCTTATCGCTATTGGCGCAAGCTGGCAAATCTTTCCAAGACTATAGTAGCTTTGGGTTATGAAGATTTGTCGCTTGTTGGTACCGCCTCCCCAGATAATCCTTCAAGACCCTCGGAGAAGTCCTGGCATGTTCCCGATTTTGTGGCGCTTTGCGAAGTGGAGAACGATAGTGTGCTGTTTGATTTAACCCGACGTTCAGCTCTTCGCGGTGTGAATTATGATTATGTGATGACCGATTCGCCCGATGAACGAGGCATAGATGTGGCTTTGCTTTATCAGCCATCTTCTTTTGCGCTTATACAGTTCCGCTCCATCCGCATCAAGCCGCTGCCTGATACTCGCCCTACGAGAGATATTCTCTACGCTTCGGGGCGGATTATGAATGATGATACGCTCCATGTCTTTGTATTGCATGCGCCTAGCCGTCGTGGCGGCGAACAGGTTTCGCGTCCCTACCGCCTGCAGGTAGCCAGCCAGCTGGTTTCTGCCGTAGATTCTATCTATGCGCTCAATGATAGTGCAAGGATTATCGTAGCCGGCGATTTCAACGATTATTCCGATTCTCCGGCCCTTCGTTATCTTTATCAGCATCACCTTATTAATATATCTGTTGGCGTCAAAGGCTCTCATGGTGCCAAGGCTACTTATCGCTGGCATGGAGATTGGCGAAGTCTTGACCAGATTCTCTTCAGTCCTTCGCTTTCCCGGCTTAAGATGAGTTGTCAGATAGGAGATTTGCCATTCCTCTTAGAAGATGATGAGAAATATGGCGGAAAGAAACCTTTCCGCACCTATCTCGGTCCACGATATTTGGGTGGATACAGCGATCATCTTCCGCTTGTTGCCAAGTTTAAGATAGAGGGTGGATATGAATAAAAAAACAGGTATGCTCAGATTTTTACCGAACATACCTGTTTGTATATTAGTGAGATTTTTTTCTCTTCTGCCTGATTATCCGTAGATAACCTTACCGTTCTCATCCTCATAAGGAGTTATATCCTTAGCATACTGGTTCATGGCACGGAGGCTCATACCCATTGATGAGAAACCACCATCGTGGAAGAGGTTCTGCATGGTTACCTTGCGGGTGAAGTCAGAGAACATCATCACGCAGTAGTTAGCGCAATCCTCTGCTACGGCGTTTCCGAGTGGAGACATCTTGTCGGCGAAGTCCATCATGTTCTCGATATCCTTGATACCCTTACCTGCTGTTGTAGCTGTAGGGCTCTGAGAGATGGTGTTGATACGCACGTGCTTCTCACGACCATAGATGTAACCGAAGCTGCGGGCGATACTTTCGAGCATGCTCTTGGCATCAGCCATATCGTTGTAACCGAAGAATGTACGCTGAGAAGCTACGTATGTGAGAGCTACTACAGAACCCCACTCGTTGATAGCATCCAACTTCTTGGCTACCTGCAACATCTTGTGGAAAGAGATAGCAGAGATGTCCAATGTCTTGTTCAGGAAGTTGTAGTCGAGGTCATCGTATGTACGATGCTTGCGAACGTTAGGGCTCATAGCTACAGAGTGGAGCACGAAGTCGATTTTGCCACCGAGTTTCTCCTGAGCCTCTGTGAATACCTTTTCCAAGTCTTCTACGCTAGTCGCATCAGCTGCGATGATAGGAGCGTTGATCTGTTCAGCGAGCTTATCCAGCGTACCCATACGCAAAGCCATAGCTGTATTACTAAGTGCGATAGTAGCACCCTCTTCAGCAGCCTTTACAGCTACTTTCCAAGCGATTGATTCCTCATTGAGTGCACCGAAGATGATGCCACGCTTGCCTTTTAACAAATTGTGAGTCATTGTTATCTTAATACTTTTGTTTATACTAACGACAATCCCCTACATATATCATTCTCAATATATATAATAAGGTGTAAAACCACTTTGTTTTGTTCTAGTCGTTGAAATCGTGCGCAAAATTACGAAAAATGTGCAATATACCCAAATTTTTTAACTAAAAAGTGCCGTAAACGTTTTCTTTTTTGTGGTATGTCAAGTATTTCGCTCCTTGCAGTCAGTATGATATTCTATTTATTCTTTGCAGATAATAAGCCTGAAACAGATATATCTTATGCTTATAGATAACGTATCTGTTGGTCTGAGGAATTAGATTTGTAGGGTTCCTGACATATGCCACTAATGTTCCTGACATATGTCAACAGAGTTATTGACATATGTCAGCAACCTTGTTGGCAAATGCCGGCAACCATACGGAACCAGTTGTTAGAACCGATGAATCGTAGAACTGTGACTATTTAATCTATTTGTTCTACGTATTTAAGCAATACGTCTTACCCGGCAGATGCCTGTATAGATAACTTAAGAACCTTCTTATTTCTGTTCTTACAAATTATAGCCTTATTGCTGCAAAAATATCCTTTTTGTTGCAATATGACAAGGTAGAAGTGTTAAAAACAGACTTTTTTATGTGCGTTATTAAATTTTTCTTTCAAAATATTTGCAAATATCCGAAAAAAAATCTAATTTTGCAGCCGATTATTATAAATTTATAAATTATTATCTAATAAAGAGAGAGATTATGTTTAAAAGAATCGCTTTATTTGTGGGGGGGCAATTCTCAGTTGTGGAGTAGCCTTTGCCCAAACATCTGTTACCGGTAAGGTAGTAGCTTCAGAGGATGGTGAGCCTGTTATTGGCGCATCAATCAAAGTAGCTGGTACTAATACGGGTACTGTTACGGACGTCGATGGAAACTTCAGTTTGAATGTTCCAGCCGGCTCCAAGTTGGAGATTACCTATATAGGTATGAATCCACAAACTGTTAAAGCAAGTTCTAACATGAAGATTGCTTTGACTTCTGACAACAAAACCCTGGACGAGGTCGTAGTTGTTGCTTATGGTACAACCACTAAGGCTTCCTTTACAGGTTCTGCAGCTGTAATGAAGGACAAGGATATGTCTGCAGCAAAGTCTTCACTTGTTAAGTCACTCGAGGGTAAAATGGCTGGTGTCAATCTTGGTGCTTCTACAGGTGACCCAGGTTCTGACCAGAGTATTTTGATTCGTGGTATTGGTTCTATCAATGGCTCTACTCAGCCTTTGTTTGTTATTGATGGTGTTCCTGTATCAAATAGTGATATGGAAAATGCTGGTGGTCATACCCGTTCTCAGTCTATCTTGTCTTCTATCAACCCAAATGATATTGAAAGCATGACCGTATTGAAGGATGCTGCTGCATCTTCACTCTATGGTTCTCGTGCAGCCAATGGTGTCATTATCATTACTACCAAGAGAGGTAAGGAAGGTAAGACACATGTCAACTATGATATGCAGATGGGTTGGAGTAATATTGCCAAAAAGAGTGCATTCGAGACCATGAATAGTGCTGAGTTGAAGGAGTATTGGACTGATGCAGTCAAGAACTATTTTGAAATGTATCCAAATGCATTGAATATATATTATCCTGGTATGGATGCTTCTTCAGCTGCTTTAGCAGAAATTAAATCTGGTTATTTTAGTAATTATGACTCTAATGAGACAACAGACTGGTTTAATGAAATTTACCGCACAGGTTTCACCACAGACCATCAGATTTCTATTGATGGTGGTAATGACCGTACGAAATTTTTCACCAGCTTTGGCTATAATAAGGTGAATGGTACTGTAAAGGGTAGTTCTTTTGACCGTTATAGTGGTCGTTTGAATTTGGATCATAAAGTAACAGACTGGTTCAAGGTTTCTGCAAAGGAAATGCTTTCATTTACCAATACTTCTGGTTTCCGTGATCAGGGTGACCAGGCACAGGGATTTGGTACAAGTTCACCAATGTCTGTTCTTTTCTCAATGGACCCTACTGCCAAGGTAAAGAATGAAGACGGTTCATATAATGCAAGTGCTTCTTTCTCATCTACAATCTCTAATCCAAACTTGATGTATGGTGATGTTAAAGATCAGGGCGATCGTTCTGAGACATTGGATGCAGAATTGATGCGTAGTTTGACTAATGTTGAAGGTGAATTGAAGTTGCCATACGATTTGACTTTACGTTCAGTCTTTGGTTTCGACTATATGAGCAACAGTATCCGCGAGTTCTGGGCTCCAAAGAGTGTAAATGGTAAGGCTCAGAATGGTATCGGTTCTCGTAGCGTATATACAAGTAAGACTCTTACCTCTTCTACAACATTGAATTATAATCATTCATTTGGTAAGCATAATCTTGCTGCAATGGCTGGTTTTGAGACAGAGAAGCGTGACCTGTTGATATTGTATGCTTCTGCTCAGAATTATGCTGCTGCATTGCCAGAGTTGTCTAATGGCCAGTCTAATAGCAACTCCAGCATGAGCTATACTGCTGCAATGATGTCATGGTTGGGTAGCTTAAACTACAACTATGATAATAAGTACTATTTCTCTGCAAGTTATCGTCGTGATGGTTCTTCACGTTTGGCAGCAGACAACCGTTGGTCTGACTTCTTCTCTGTATCTGGTGCTTGGCGTATCAGCAGTGAAGAATTCTTGAAGGACAATGATTTGTTCAGCGATTTGAAGCTTCGTCTTTCTTATGGTACTAATGGTAACCTGCCTACAGATTATTATGGTTATATGGGTACATATTCTACTTCTGGTGGTTATGGCTCACAGCCAGCAATTTTCTGGGGTCAGATGGCTAACGAAAAGTTGAGTTGGGAAAAATCTCACAACTTCAATATCGGTTTGGATTGGACTTTGTATAATCGTGTTACATTGACTTTCGATTATTACAACAAGTTGACAAAAGACCTTCTTTTCCAAATGCCAGTATCATACGTAACTGGTTTCAATAGTTATTGGAATAATATTGGTGAGTTGAAGAACCAGGGTCTTGAGTTCTCTATCAGTTCTCAGAATATTCGTACCAACGATTTCTCTTGGACAACAGATTTCAATTTGACAAAGCAGAGCATCAAGGTAAACAAGTTGCCTAATGGTGACGATGTTCAGTATGGTGATGGTAATATGTACTTGCTCCGTGAGGGTGAGTCTATGCATACATTCTATTTGCCAAAAGCTAAGGGTGTAAACTCTGAGACTGGTTTGATGGAATTCTGGATAGACCCAGAGGATGAGTCTAAGGGTGTAACACCTGAGTATTCAAAGGCAGGCAAAACTATTGTCGGTAAGGGTGTTCCTGATTGGATTGGTGGTATGACCAATACTTTCCGTTACAAGGACTTTGATCTTTCATTCATGATTTCTTATCAGTTTGGTGGTGATTTGTTCGATTATCCAGGTTACTTCTTGACTTATAGCGATGGTGTTCGTATGGGCACATTCAATATGTCTAAGCGTGTAGCAGGTAATTATTGGAAAAAGCCAGGTGATGTAGCAGAGTTCCCTAAGCCAATTATGAGTAATCCTTATCGTTCAGATAAGTTCTCTTCACGTGAAATTATCTCTACAGATAACATTCGTATGCGCGATATTACTATTGGTTGGACTGTGCCATATTTCAAGAAGTATATCAGCAATTTGCGCGTTTATTTCCGTGCAACCAATCCTTTCTTGATTTACAATGCAGCCAAGGATTTGGATCCAGATGTAGATGTCAATGGTTATCGTCAGACTGATACTCCAACAACACGTCAGTTCCTGTTCGGTCTCAATTTCAGTTTTTAAACAATAATAGAAGATTATAAATATGAAAAAGATATATTTAGTATTGGGTATTGCTGCAAGCATGATGTTCTCTTCATGCAGCGACTTCCTCGATAGAGAACCTTCTACAGAACTACCTGCCAACTCTGCTATTAAGAGTACTTCTGATTTGCAGAATGCCGTCAATGGTATTGGCTATGTCCTCTCTGGTTCTTTGGTTGGTTATGATAGAATGTCATACGCCTCTGAGTTTACTCTTTTTGGTGATTTGCGTACTAACGATTTCATGGCCCCTTCTTCACAGGGACAGACAGATGAAATCCGTCAATATGTTTATTCTCCTAACGGAACATATCCTGATGCAGGTTATCAGATTTTCTATAAGGCATTGTCAAATGTAAACAGTGCTTTGGAAGCTGTTCCTAATGTGGAAGGTAAGCAGGCTACAATTGACAATCTCAAAGGTCAGTTGATTGCTTGGCGTGGTTTGCTGCATTTCGACTTGGCTCGTATGTTCTGTTACATTCCAACAACAGTGGATAATCCTTCAAACTCTTTGGGCTTGGTTTTGGCAGACAAAACTTTCCCACAGGGTTATAAGGGTGTTCGTACTGATTTGAAAACAACTTACGACTACATTATTCAGCAGTTTACCGATGCACTTCCTTTGCTGAGCAAAACTTCTGATGTAGGTTACTTTAACTATTATGCAGCTTTGGCTCTTCGTGCTCGTGCTTACCTTTATGCTGGTGAATACACCAAGGCTCTCGCTGATGCTAAGGAGGTAATAGACTATTCCAATGACAAGAATTCCGCATTGGAACTTCTTTCAAGAAGTAATTATATTTCTTCATGGGCTAGCGAAGGCGCAGCAGAGACTCTTTTTGAGATGAAACTTTCTTCTGAGTATAATGCTCAGCGTTATGGTC
This sequence comes from Segatella copri, assembly GCF_024330485.1. GTDB lineage: Bacteria > Bacteroidota > Bacteroidia > Bacteroidales > Bacteroidaceae > Prevotella > Prevotella copri_L. The sequence goes on from NZ_JANDWX010000044.1 coordinate 21,577, forward strand.
CTGGCTATTATACAGATGCAACAGGTTATCCTGAGTGCGCTTTCAATACTAAGGGCTATTTGTATAATTATCTTTCTACTCATCCAAAAGACATACGTTCTCGTTTGATTAAAGATCAGACAGATGCTAAAGAGTATGAGGCTGCAGCAGGTTATTATCCTGCCAAGTATCCTGGTCAGAATGCTAATATCTACGTAAATAATCCAAAGATTATTCGTCTTTCTGAGGTTTATTTGATTGCTGCAGAGGCTCAGTGGCACATTGACAATCCTGGTTCATACACTTTGACTGGAACAAGTGCTGCCGCAGCTAAATACATCAATGCTATTCAGAAAAATCGTATTGAAGGATATGAGGATGTTACATCTGTAACTCTTCAGGATATTCTTCATCAATATGAGATTGAGTTGTTCTGCGAGAACCAGATAACTTATGCATATTGGCGTAATCACCAGAGTGTAACAAGTAGCAATGAGGTAGAAATCAAATATAACGATTATCGTACGATTTTACCAATTCCTCAGGCTGAGCGCGACTACAATAAGGAACTGCAGCAGAATCCTAAGTATTAATATTGCAAAAGGATAAGCTAAGTTTCATAGATTTTGATAATATTTTTAATCAAGATATAGGAATGCCATGAGTGGCATTTTCTATAAATCTCTCGGGAGAGGCTGGCTGTGAAGCTCGCCTCTCTTTTTCGATTTATAGCGATATTGAATGTGCCCGTGTTATATTTTATTTATAGCAAAGGTGTCATATATATTGGCACCAATAAGGTCTGTCCATCTTTTTTGAAATCTTTCGTATATAATAGGTATCTTTTGTCGATTCTATCAGAGAACTTCTGGCAAAATTCATCTAGCGACTTGTGACTGTTATATCCTGATGATTTCACTTCTATCGGATAAATCTTCTTGCCACGAGATAGCAAGAAATCTATCTCATAGTTCTTGTGACTTGTTGCATGGGGAAATGTGTAATAGAACAGTTTGTTTCCTGATGCGGTAAGCATTTGGGCAACGAGATTCTCATAGGCATACCCCATATCGCTACTCAGTTTGTCGCTCAACAACTTTTCGTAAATGGTGTTCTCTGTGTAGTCTTTATCCCAAAAAGCAAGTGTGACGAATAGCCCTGTGTCTCCAACAAACATTTTATAGTAGTCTTCGTCACTATGTAATGAAAAACCAACATTGGGATCATTTGCGTGATAGGCGAAATTGACCACCATGCTGTCTTTCATGTCTGCCAAGACTCCCATGAGATTCTTTCTGCCTGCATCATCCAATACGCTTGCTACCTGGTATCTGGCTGAATTTTTGTTTAATTCGGAAGGAATACTCTCGAATAACTTGGCAGCTCTTCCTGTTTTGTCAATCTTTCTGAAGTCGTCAAGATAAAGTTCTATGATTTCTCGCTTTACGGCATCTGTTTTGCTCAGATTGTTGGTATCTAAGTACTCGTTTACGGCTTGTGGCATTCCACCTACAAGCATATATAGACGAAGGTTGCGCATAGCTTCTCGATGCGCTGCTCCCAATGGAACTTTTGCATCGAGAAACTGCTTGAGAAGGGGAAATGTAGCAGTATCGCCCATTGCCCATCGAAATTCCTCGTAATCCATCGGATAGAGATCCAAACGTGTTTCTTCGCTTGGAATCAAAATGTTTTCTACATTCTTTTTGATACTGATAAGAGAGCCTGTCTCTATGTAGTCGTATCTTCCGTCTGCTACTAGGTATTTGATGGCTTGCCGGGCTTGTGGGCACATTTGTACTTCATCGAAAATGATGGCTGATTTGCGTGGCTCCAAGATTACTTGGTAGATTGATTGGAGGCGTAAAAATATGTAGTTCAAGTCCATGAGGTTGTCAAACAGCTGTTTCACTTCCTTAGATGCTTGTGCGAAATCTATAAGGATATAGCTTTTGTATTCATTTTCTGCGAAAGCTTTGGCTACTGTTGACTTTCCTACACGGCGTGCTCCTTTGAGCAAGAGGGCTGTGCTACCATTTCTCTCTCGCTTCCATTCGAGCATTTTGTCGTACACTTTTCTTTTAAATGTTCTTTTTCTCATAACTTGCTGATTTTGAGCGCAAAGATACATATAAGTTCCAAATCCCCCAAATGTTTTTTGTTAAAATGTTCCAAATCCCCCAAATGTTTTTGCTTAAAATGTTCCAAATCCCCCAAATGTTTATCTTTTAATCGGGATGAGGAAAACTTTCCAAGAAAAAAAACACGGACAAATTGAATTTGTCCGGACAAATTTGTCCAGCATGATATAAATCGCTGACTATGAGAAGATTATAAAGCTACCGGACAAGCATCCGGACAAATTCAATTTGTCCGTGTTATATTTTTAGGTCATAAATGCAGGTTTGGCATGGCGTAAACTATGACTTATGCTCCAGAAAACGGTGAGTTGAGGGGAAGAAAACTATGAGTTATATTTGTTAACATAAAGCTCTAAAGCAGCCAAAGGAGAATAAGAGAGGTTGGAACGTAAACAGTTGGGAATGAGTAGATTTGCACAAAGTTGCCAAATCGGCATAAAGCAAGCGAGTGAGGAATA
>NZ_JANDWX010000045.1:0-21789 GCF_024330485.1 Segatella copri
GCAACACCTTGAATTTTTCGATTTTCATAACGCTTACATTTTGAGTGTGCAAATATAATCATTTTGTAAGCGTTCCTTGATACGCAAAACATTGAGAATCAGCGCAATAAAATCCGTTGATGCACAAAGTTGCCTTTCCGCATTGTTACCTGCTTTGCATAGGTAACTGTGGCTCACGATTTAGTAACTGAACTACTTCAATATTCCTCACTCGCTTGCTTTATGCCGATTTGGCAACTTTGTGCAAATCTGCTCATTCCCAACTGTTTACGTTCCAACCTCTCTTATTCTCCTTTGGCTGCTTTAGAGCTTTATGTTAAGATATATTAACTCATAGTTTTCTCCTCCAGAACTCACCGTTTCTCGGGGCAGAAGTCATCGTTTTCTTCTTGGGAATACATCGCCTACCGGATGGAAATCCTTGCTTTTCTTTACAAATTCATGCTAAAAAAATAACACGGACAAATTGAATTTGTCCGGACAAATTGTCCGAAGGCTTATAAAGATCTGATTATTTGATAGTTACAAGCCGCCAGACAAGCGAGCCGGACAAATTCAATTTGTCCGTGTTTTATTTTTCTGGCGAAAATCGGATATAAGTTCTATCATCAAAGCTCTTATTGCCCTCTACGATGCCCTTGGTGGCGATAAAGGAATGGATGTTCTGTGGGTCGTTGGCAATCTGCTCTGCCAATGCCGCCTCGCTCGCTGCCAAGGTTGGCTCCAGGAACGGATAGCCATCGCTCGCCAATACAATCTCGGAGGAAGAGACAGAAATTGTACCTGATGCAGAAACGGAGCCAGAGCAAGGGACAGAATCTGATGCTGGAACAGGATCTTGAACAGAACAAGAATCTGAAACAGAGACAACCTTCACTCCCTCCCGATAAATCGGAAATCCATCAATAACCGTATAGGTCTGGTTCTGCCCCGAAAGCATCGCCTTGATAAGCAATGGCTCTATCTGCTTTCTAGCCTCAGCAGACGAAAGGCCCTGCTCTATCAACTCTACCCTCTTACGGGCAATTTTCTCCTCATAAGGCTTGCCATTCTCATAGAGTTTTCCGGCGATGATTGCCTGGCAATCGCCCACCATCCAGACTTCATTCCTTGTCCGGCTATAAAGGATAGCCGAGGCGGTAAGCCGTTCTTCCGGATGCTTCTTCAACCGCTCTTCCACCCCAAGCTTTTCATACACCTTATTATATATATACGCCGTAACGCCCTGGCAGAAATCATCTACCGAGGCATCCGCCTTCAGTTCCTCCCGGATATATTCCGAGATAAGCATCATGGCGTATCTTCCGTTCTTCATATCAGGATTGAGATGCTTCGGCGTCTTGCTCGTACTGCCATCTATCACAGCGATGAAATCATCGGTAACTACCATTCCATCCTCACAAGCCTCAGGGCTCTTCTTTCCTATGATACTGCTTTCTATAATCTTCATAAAATCTACTTATCTATCCGGTTATATATCTGAAAAAAGGCTACCCATCCAGGTAACCTTTTTACTCGTTTATTTATCTCTTAAGCCTTCACCTTCTTTAATCTGATAACCAGCTGTATGAAACTTGGAATCATGATGCAGAGAGAGAAGCCTACGGCATAATACATGGTCTTCTCATCGCCATGGAAGAGGTCGATGAGTTTGCCATCGCTCTGAGGCATGATATTGGACAGGACATACGCCATCGTATTATTCACCCAGTGGAGCAGGATGCCCGGAACAAGACTCTTGGTACGATAATACATCCAACCCAGGAGTAAGCCCAGCAGGAGGGCATTGACAAACTGCGCTACGTTGGCGTGAGCCAGACCGAAGATGGCAGCCGAAATCATGATGGCTACCCAATGGTTCTTCTTGCTCATAAGACCCAGCAGGGTGCGGAGAATGGCTCCACGGAACACAACCTCCTCAGCAAAAGGCGCCAGAATGCCGATAGCCACATAGCCCCAAGGCTCCTTCATGAGCGATGCGAGTATCTGCTCGGTATTCTCGTCCATCTCGATGCCTATCTGCTCATATATGAGCTCCAGAGGAATGATAGTTCCCAGGGCGAACAATGCCACCCAGAGAAGCGTTACCCAAGGCTTGGAAAGCAGATAATCGCGGGTCAGCGGTGTCCACTTCGTCTTCAGGAAGATGACGAGGGTGATAACGTTGCTGAACGCTGAGGTAAGCGCCATCAGGATAGGATTGCTGCCCGAACTGATAGCCAGGAGCGTTGCCTGGTAACCTTCGCCCTTAATGCCCGCCCAGATTCCTGCACCAGCATACATCACGATAATCTGTACTACTATAAATATAATCAGGTAGAGGACGATATCCGTCAAACCTCTCTTTAAATTAATCTTTGCCATTGCTTTTACTGTTTATAATTAATCGTTTATAGTTTAATAGCATTCTCGCTATCATTCCGCTTCCTTTTCAAAGAGATCCAGCACGGTCTGCTCATCCTCTTTCAGCTGCACCGCCAACTCCTCGGGACTGTCAAACTTCTGTTCGCCCCTTATTCGCTTCACGAAGCTTACGAGCAAGAGCTGGTCATAAATATCCCCATCGAAATTGAAGATGTGCGTCTCTAGCGTCAGTTGTCTGCCATTGAAGGTAGGGCGATTGCCCACATTCATCATTCCCCGCTTCCATACCACCGTATTCTCCAGTCTTACCCTTACGGCATAGACACCAGGGGCAGGAATCAGCTGTCCGAAGTGAGAGATGTCGAGATTGGCAGTAGGGAAACCGAGCTTTCTGCCTTCGTGGAATCCATTCACCACCTTTCCGATGAGGGTATAAGGGAAACCGAGACACCGGGCTGCCATCTCCACTTCTCCCTCTTTCAGGAAAGAGCGGATTACAGAAGAAGAGATGTTGATGCCGTCTATCTGGAAGGCTTCGTTCCTGATTACCTCGATGCCCATCTCCCTACCGTAGCGCACGTAATCTTCGAAAGTCTCCTCGCGGTTGTGACCGAAGCGATGGTCGTAGCCGATGAAGAGTTTCCTTACGTTGAGATGGTCGTGGAGCACCTGCTGCATAAACTCTCTTGCCGACATGGCAGCCATCGCCTTGTCGAAATGCAACACCACAGCATTATCCACTTCCGTCTTCGAAAGCAGCAGCAGTTTGGAATCGAGCGTGCTCAGCATCTCTGGCTGATAATCTGCCTGCAATACCTTGCGGGGATGCGCATCAAAGGTGATGACGGTAGATTGCAAGCCATCCTTTCGTGCCATCTCTACGAGATGATGAATCAGAAACTGATGTCCCCGATGCACCCCATCGAAGAAACCGATAGTTGCCACACAAGGCGGCAACTGCACGATATCATTATAATGTATTGTATTCATAAGGACTGTCTTTAACATTCATATCAGAAGAAGAACTCCGATGGATTATCTTCTCTTTGCTATCATTCTCTTAAAAGTTCTCCACAGCTCGCCCGCCCAAAGTACAACGGAGGTTGAGCCGATGATGAGCAGCCACTCATGGAGCGACAATGGTGTGGTGCGGAACATTTCGCCACCAAAGGTTACGATAATCCACTGACCCACCAATACCAGTACAAGCACCAGAATCATTCCCTTATCCTTCAGGAAATGGCGGAAGGCGGTGTGATGGCTCATCAGCGCCTTGGCATTGAAGAGGTTCCAGAACTGAATCATCACGAAGGTGGTGAAGAACATGGTCAGTTCATGCACATCTACTCCACCCTTGCCTCTGCGCTCACAGTAAACCAACAGGGCAAACATAACGAGGAAGAAGACGATGCCGCAGAACAGAATGCCGAAACCGATGCTCTTGTTGATGATGAAATCGGATGCCTTGCGTGGTTTATCCTTCATCACCTCGTGAGATGGAGGCAATGAGGCAAGTGCCAAGGCTGCGAAGGTATCCATGATAAGGTTCACCCAAAGAATCTGGGTTACCGTCAACGGCATTTCAGTTCCGATAACTGAGCCGCCAAGCACCAGCAGGAGGGCTGCCACGTTTACTACCAACTGGAAGAAGAGGAAGCGCTGCAGGTTGCGATAGAGCGAGCGTCCCCACATCACGGCATTGGCGATAGACTTGAACGAATCATCGAGCAGGGTCATATCCGAAGCCTCCTTAGCCACGGAAGTTCCCGAACCCAGCGACAAGCCCACGTGAGCATAGTGAAGCGCCGGAGCATCGTTGGTACCGTCGCCTGTTACTGCAACCACCTCGCCACGCTTTTGGAGCATCGCCACCAGTCGCTGCTTATCGGTAGGACGGGCACGGCTCATCACACGAATATCCTTTGCCCGTTCGTAAGCCTCTTCATCAGAAAGAGCCTCCCACTGTTCACCCGTAATCATCTGCTGGTCGAGCGAGGTCAGAGAGCCATCTGCTCCGATATTCTCAGGTTCATCTTCGAAGACACCTATCTGCTTACCTATCTCCAAGGCGGTGGCAGCCGTATCACCCGTAACCACCTTCACCTCGATACCCGCATGGCGGCACTCCTGCACGGCGGCAGGAACATCCGGACGGATAGGATCGGCAATGGCTGCAATGGCCTGCAACTGAAGATCGTTGGCATCGAGAAGTGCTACCACTTCGGCAGTAGAGGTTCTGGAAGTTCTCATGATAGAAGCTTCTATCTTCTTATAGGCGAACGCCAGGGTTCTCATCGCCTTATGCTGCCACTCATCGAGTTCTTCGGCTGACTGTCTCAGCATTCTATCTTCGATGATGCATTTCTTCATCACGATTTCAGGCGCACCCTTCACGAAGAGATAGGTCTCGCCATCAACTTCTGCCAAGGTTGCCATCATCTTTCTCTCGGTAGAGAAAGGCAACTGCTTGAGCACGTTCACCTGCTTGCGGAGTTCTTCATAATCCTTGCCCTGGGCATCGAGCCAGAGCAGGAGAGCCGACTCGGTAGGGTTTCCGATAGGTTTGCCGTCATTCAACTCGGCTGTAGAGTTGAGGGCAATGGCAGTATCAAGCAGCGCCTCATCGCCCTGCTTGAGTTCCAAGGCACTCACCTGCATCTTGTTCTGGGTAAGCGTACCGGTTTTATCGGTACAGATTACGGTAACGGCACCCATGGTTTCGCAGGCATGGAGCTTGCGCACCAGATTGTTCGACTTCAGCATTCTTCGCATGTTGAGCGCCAGAGAAAGGGTAATCGCCATCGGCAATCCCTCCGGCACCGCCATCACAATCAGGGTAACAGCCATCATGAAGTATTTCAACACGATTTCTGCCATATAGAAATAATCCTTGCCGCCCCATACCGGATTGGTGAGGATATCGTGAATCAGGAAGATGAAGAAGGCTGCCACAGATACTACAGAGCCTACCTTGGAAATCATCTTAGCCAACTTGTCGAGCTGCATGTGAAGCGGTGTCTCCACCGAAGTCTGCTCGGTAGATTTCTTCGCCACCTTACCAATCTCGGTAGCATCGCCCACGGCAGTAACCACAAACTCGCCCCTACCATTCATCACCATGGTAGAACGGAGGATGACGTTGCGAGGATAGGCTCCATCGCCACCACCTTCCAGAGATTTCTCGGCAACAGGTTCGCCCGTAAGGGCAGATTCGTTAATCTGCAGGTCGTTGCAGACGATGAGTTCGCCATCGGCAGGCACCTCGTCGCCCACTTCTACGAGCACTACATCTCCCACCACCACATCGTGGCGCGGAATCTCCATCACCTTACCATTGCGGCGCACCTTAACCGGCTGCTCTTCGCTGAGCGCCGTGAGCAGATTAAACTTCTTGGCAGCATCGCGCTCAAAGTAGAAGCCCACGGTAGTAGCAAGGAAAACTGCCACGAAGATACCGATGGTCTCCATGAAATTCTTTTCGATAAAAGCAAGGATGAGGGATACGAAAGCCGCCACAAGAAGTATCTGGATAATCGGGTCGCGATATTTATCCAAATACAGTTTCCATAATGAAGTACGTTGAGGAGGGGTGAGCACGTTCTTGCCATGCTGTTCCCTACTCTGTTTAACTTGTTCATCGGTAAGACCGATTCTTTTATTTTTGTCTATGTCCATTTCTGAATAGAAATTCTTTTCCTTTTTTGTACAATTAATAAGTACATACGCACGTGTGCGCACATAATTTGGTGCAAAGATACGCTATTTTTCTGATTCTAAGAAAATTTTTAAGATTTTATTTGGTTATTTGCCCAAAATCTAGTATCTTTGCACTCGAATTTAATAAAAATTCAACGGACTTGTAGCTCAGTTGGTTAGAGCAACAGACTCATAATCTGGAGGTCCTAGGTTCAAGCCCTAGCTGGTCCACCCTGAAAATCAAGCAGTTAAGCAAAAAGAGCTTAACTGCTTTTTTCGTTGCTGGTTTGCTTGAATTTGGTCTATTTGTTTTTGCGTAAACAAAAAAAACATTAAGAGGGCGATTTGGAGCTTTTGCAACCAAGTTGCAGAAACCTTTTCGTAATTTTGCAACCGAAATAGAAAAAGGAACTGAATGTTCCTGATTATATAGAACTAAAAGTATTGCAAAATTATGGAAGAAATGAAACATTCTCACGAACATCATCATGAATGCCATTGTGAAAATTCTCACGAACATCATCATGAGCACAATCATGATTGCTCATGCTCCACAGAAGAACATGAGCACCAGGGGTGCGGTTGCCACCACCATCATCACCATGAAGAAGGCGGTTTGAAATCCAAACTCTTTCTGATAGGAGCAACCATCATCCTCCTGATTATCGCTGTTTTCATCGAAAAGGAATACAGTCTGGCTACCTGGCAGTTGCTCCTCGTCTATCTCATTCCTTATTTATTGATAGGACATGAGACGCTGGGCGAAGCTGCAGAAGGTATTGCCAAGGGCGATATGTTTAACGAAAACTTTCTGATGGCTATTGCAACCATCGGAGCACTTTGCATCGGATTCTTCCCAGGATCAGATACAGAATTCCCGGAGGCAGTCTTTGTGATGCTCTTCTTTCAGGTGGGCGAACTCTTCGAAGGATATGCGGAAGGAAAGAGCCGCGACAGTATTTCGCATCTGATGAATATCCGACCGGATGTAGCGAATGTTGAAAGAAACGGAAAAGTAGAGTCGGTTTCGCCGGAAGACGTCAAGACAGGAGAAACTATCGTAATCCGTCCGGGAGAGAAAGTGCCTTTGGATGGTATTGTTGTTGAGGGAAGCTCAGCCTTGAATACCATTGCCCTGACGGGAGAAAGTATGCCACGGGATTTGAATGAAGGCGATACTATCATGTCCGGTTGCATCAACCTTTCAGGAGTAGTTCGTGTACGTACCACCAAGAGTTTTGGCGAGAGTACCGTATCCAAGATTATCTCTCTGGTAGAGAGTGCAGACAAGAACAAGTCGAAGAGCGAGGCTTTCATCACCCGTTTCGCCCGAGTCTATACTCCTATCGTTGTTTTCGCAGCCATTGCCCTGGCGGTTATTCCTCCATTCCTGGCAGCAACAGAAATCGTAGGTGAAGGAACCTTTGGCGAGAACTTCCCATTATGGCTCAACCGCGCCTTGATATTCCTGGTAGTTTCCTGTCCTTGCGCCCTGGTCATCAGCGTGCCCCTCACCTTCTTTGGCGGCATCGGCGGAGCATCTCGGAACGGTATTCTCATCAAGGGCAGCAACTATATGGATGCTTTAGCCAAGGTGGGAACCGTTGTGTTCGACAAAACCGGAACTCTGACCCACGGAGAGTTTGCCGTGGCAGCTGTTCATGCTGATGATTCCTGCCCAGACCATTCATTCCACGATGCAGATAATGTACATATTGGTGAATATTCTGACAAGGAGAAGATTCTGCTGCATTTGGCGGCTCATGCTGAACATTTCACTACCCACCCTATCGGCGCAGCCCTGCGTACTGCCTTCCCACAAGAAGCAACGGATGGCTGCGAGGTGACCGATGTAGAGGAGATTGCAGGACAGGGTATCCGTGCCCAAGTGAACGGCAAGGTGGTTTGCGTGGGCAACAAGAAGATGATGGAAAGCATCGGTGCCCAATGGCACGACTGCAACCAGGTGGGAACCATCATCCACGTCGCCATTGATGGCAAGTATGCGGGACATATTGTGATCAACGACACCCTTAAGGGAGGAAGCGCCCAGGCCATCAGAGAGCTGAAAGAACTGGGAGTAGAGAAAACGGTAATGCTGACGGGCGACCGCAGAGAAGTGGGAGAAGATGTTGCCCACAAACTGGGACTGGACGAGTGCCGCGCAGAACTGCTGCCAACCGATAAGGTTTCGCATGTAGAACAACTGCTGAAGACAAAACCAGCAGGCAAGACGCTCGCTTATGTAGGCGATGGCATCAACGATGCCCCTGTATTGAAGCGTGCCGATGTGGGCATAGCCATGGGTGGACTGGGTAGCGATGCAGCCATCGAAGCTGCCGATGTAGTACTGATGGATGATGACCCTAGAAAGATTGCCCTTGCCGTAAAGATAGCCAGAAGAACCATTCATATCGCTCACGAGAACGTGATATTTGCCATCGGAGTGAAGGTTGCCGTACTGATTCTCGCCACCATTGGTCTCGGCACCATGTGGATGGCTGTCTTTGCCGATGTAGGTGTTACGGTACTGGCTGTATTGAACGCCATGAGAAGTTTGGGTAAAAATCGTCTTTTTTATCGTTAAATACCAAAATAAGTTGTATCTTTGCAACCGAATTCTAATATACAATACTGAATGGTTATGTATAAAAAAGACATTTTGACTATGAATAAGATTATCAAACTCATCTTCGTGCTCTGCTGCTTCTGCGGCATTGCACAGGCTCAGCCTCAACGCCCTAAGCTCGTTGTAGGCATCGTTATCGACCAGATGCGATGGGATTATCTCTATCGCTACTACGCCCGCTACGGCGAAGGCGGATTCAAGAGAATGCTCGGAGAAGGATTCAGCGTAGAAAACTGCAAGATTCCTTACATCCCTTCGGTTACAGCCATCGGACACACTTCTATCTGGACCGGTTCCGTTCCTTCCATCCACGGAATTGCAGGAAATAACTTCGTGAAAGATGGAAAAGTAGTGTATTGTACTGCCGACGATACCGTCAACCCGGTAGGTTCTGACAGCAAGGCTGGCAAGATGTCGCCTCGCAATCTGTGGGTAACCACCATCGGCGATGAACTCCGTCTGGCTACCAACAACCGCTCTAAGGTGATTGGTGTAGCCTTGAAAGACAGAGCATCCATCCTCCCTGCGGGCCATCACGCCAATGGCGCTTTCTGGTTTGATGACAAGTCGGGCAAGTTCATCACCAGTACTTTCTATATGGATAAGTTGCCAGAGTGGGTGAACAAGTTCAACAAGCAGAAACTCCCAAACAAGTATCTTTCCAAGAAATGGGAGACGCTCTACCCTATCGATTCCTATAAGGAAAGCACCAGCGATGACAACAACTACGAGAATGGAATTGTTGAAGGCGAGAAGGCTGTATTGCCACTCGATCTGCCTACTTTATATAAAAAGCATGGTTACAAGATTCTCCGCAGTACCCCATTCGGCTGCAACCTGACTTTCGATATTGCCAAGGCTGCCATTGAGGGAGAAAATCTGGGTAGAAACACAGATACTGATTTGCTGACCATCAGCTGCTCAAGCACCGATTACATCGGTCATCAGGTGGGCGTAAACGCTATCGAAACAGAGGATTGCTATCTTAGATTAGATAAGGCTTTGGCAGATTTCTTCGCTTATCTCGACCAGACCGTGGGCAAGGGAAATTATCTCACCTTCCTCACCGCCGACCATGGAGGCGTGAACAACGCTACCTTCCTGCAGGATCAGCGAATCCCTGCCGGCATCTGGAACAAAAAGGGATTGGTAGAAGAGCTGAATCAGATTCTGAAAGCTAAGTTCAATACCGACAAAGATCTCGTGAAGACCATCATGAACTACCAGGTGTTCTTCAATACAGACATCATCGAGGAACTCGGTCTGGATTACGCAGCCATCAAGCAGGTGGTAGTAGACAGACTGAAGAAAGACAAGGACGTGCACTATGCCTTCGACATGGAGAAGACCTCTATCGAGAGCATCCCTGAAGAGCTGAAGTTCCGCGCCATTAACGGTTATAACCGCGAGCGCAGCGGAGGTGTTCAGATTGTACTGAAACCAGGTCACTACGATTATTACAGCAGCAAGGGAACTACCCACGGAGCATGGAATCCATACGATATCCATATTCCTTGCCTGTTTATGGGTTGGGGCATCCAGCACGGCGAGAGTGCCCAGCCTCACTATATGACAGATATTGCCGCTACCGTTTGTGCGATGCTGCATATTCAGGCACCTAACGGCTGCATCGGCACACCGATATTCTAATAAAAAGCAAAAAGCCAGATAATAACAAAGGCTAGGTTCACTATTCTGGAAACCTAGCCTTTATTTTTTATTCAAAAGAAGATGTTCTTCTATTCCGAGAAGAACATCTCTTATTCTTCGTTCATAATCTTCATATATTCCTCGTAAGAAATATATCTGCCACCCATCGATTTGAGATGAGGAGTCTCCAACTGACAATCTATCATCTTACCACCGTGCTCCTGCAAGTATCTGGCAAGGAAGATGAGGGCAATCTTAGAAGCTGACGGAACCCTGGAGAACATGCTTTCTCCTATAAAAACCTTGCCGATGGTGACACCATAAAGTCCCCCCACCAGTTCATCGGTTTCATTATCCCATACCTCTACGCTCGCCGCAAAGCCCTGCTTATGGAGGGCAGTAAATGCCTGGATGATGTTCTCTCCCAGCCATGCGCCATCTTCCCAATACCGTCCGTTGGTCTTGCTGCATCCCCGTATCACACCATCGAAATCTTCGTTGATTCCTACGCTGTATCGGTTCTTTCTCATCAGGGTACGCATGGAATGACTGATGTGGATTTCATCAGGGAAGATGACGAAACGCTTCATCGGACAGAACCAGAGTATTTCAGGCTGGTCACGGAAACTATACCAGGGAAAGATGCCATTGCTATAAGCCAGCAACAGGCGGTCAATACTCAAATCGCCACCAATCGCAAAGCATCCATCCTCATCGCCATAATGCGGATCGGGAAAGTAAATCTCGTCCGCAGTATCATCTATCTGTAATATCATACGCTTATCTTTTATCAAGAATTTCTTGACTAGACTTTCATTCTAATAATTAATCACCAGTTCCTTTCCGTCAAAGTCGACATGCGCCTTGCCACTCTTCTTGAGTTTGCCGAAGAGCAGCGCCTTCATCAGGATCGGTTTCAGGCGGTTACCGATGACACGGTCCATCTCGCGGGCACCATATTCCTTGGTAAAGCCCCATTTCAGCAACTGTTCACGCGCAGCATCGGTTAACGTTACGGTAACTCCCTTTGCTGCCAGTTTCGCATCAAGTTGACGAAGTTTCTTGGCAAGAATCAGCTCAGCCATGTGCTTATCCATATCGTTGAACACCACCATGTCGGAAAGTCGGTTGATAAACTCAGGCTTGAAAGTCTTCTTCACCTGTGCCAGCATCGCTTCGCCACGACTTACGTTTCCATTGAAACCTACGCTAGCCCGTGAAGCATATTGTGCTCCGGCATTTGAGGTCATGATGAGAATCACGTTACGGAAATCAGCCTTCTGGCCCTTGTTATCAGTCAGACGGGCATAGTCCATTACCTGGAGCAGGATGTTATAGATATCGCTATGCGCCTTCTCTATCTCATCGAGCAGGAGTACACAGTTTGGTGTCTTGCGGATGGCATCGGTCAGAAGTCCTCCATCCTCATAACCCACGTATCCGGCTGGCGAACCGATGAGTTTTGCCACGGTATGCTTCTCGGTATATTCACTCATATCGAAGCGTACCAGTTCGATGCCGAGTTCCTTGGCCAACTGTCGTGCCACCTCGGTTTTTCCTACTCCGGTAGGTCCCACGAAGAGGAGCGAAGCCAATGGTTTGTCATCATCTGTCAATCCCGCCTTTGCCATCATCACAGCCTCAACCACCTTGTCTACAGCCTTGTCCTGACCGTAAATCTTGTCGAGTATGCGCTGGCGGATCGTAGCCAAAGCATCGTTATTCTCATCTTTCATCGCAGCCGCATCAATCTTGCAGACTTTAATCAGAATCTGCTGGATGATAGACTTGGTAACATAAGAGCGCTGGCGAGATTCTACCGGATGCACCTCCAGATAAGCACCCGCCTCATCCATCAGGTCGATGGCCTTGTCTGGCAGACAGCGGTTGCTGATATATTTGGCGCTGGCACGGACGGCATATTCCAGGGCGTCCTTGCGATAGGTTACATTGTGGAACTTGTTGTATTTATACTGCAAGCCCTCCAATATCTTGATAGCCTCCTCCTCGGTAGGTTCCTTGATGTCAATCTGCTGGAACCGGCGCACAATGCCCTTGCTCTGAGCCATGTAACGGTTATATTCCTCGTAGGTGGTAGAACCGATGAAACGGATATCGCCTGCCTCCAGATATTGCTTCAGCATATTGGATGCATCAGGTCCGCCATCTGAGCCACGACCGGCACCTATCATATTATGAATCTCATCGATGTAGATAATGGTATTGCCTTCCTTCACGGCTCCCTCCATCACCATCTTGATGCGTTTCTCGAAGTCGCCGCGATATTGGGCACCGGCAAGCATCTGTCCCATATCCATGCCGTAGATGCGAGCCCCCTTGAGGCGTTCAGGAACCTGGTTTTCGTTGATGAGTTTGGCGAGACCATAGACCAGAGCTGTCTTGCCGACTCCGGCTTCTCCGATGTGGAGCGGATTGTTCTTCTCGGCACGGCAGAGCACCTGGATGGTTCTGTCCAGTTCCTGTTCTCTTCCGATGAGCGGATTGTGCTCTTCTACCTTGTCAGAAATACAGGTAACCAGCTGATGCCAATCCTGTACAACCTGTCTTCTGCCTTCTTCCTCGTCGTCGTCATACTCGTTGGCGTAATCGTCATCATCAAAGTCTGCTCCCATGCCCATGCCAGCCTCTCCAGTATCTTCTCCAATAGGATAATAACTGTCAACGCTCGCCAGGAACTCGCCCTGCCGGTCGCCCACATTCTTGCACAGCAGGAAGGCGGCTTCTGAATTCTGCAAGCCAAACATCGCCTGCACAAAATGGGGTACATTCACCAGTTGCCTGTCGGCAGCAGCAGCCAGGGCGCACGCCGTTCCAAACATGGTTTTGAAGAGCGATGACGGCTCTGGCAGATACTTGATGGTTTCAGGCACACGCTCCTGCTTGGCGAGCCATCCCACCAAGTCTTCGTGCATTTTGAGGCTGTCTACGCCTTCTTCCTGCAGCGCCTGACAGAATGCATACTGCCTGAGCAACGCCAGCAGCATGTGCTCGGGCATCACGAACTCGTGATCGAAGAACCGGGCTTGCTTCATGGCATCGTCCATCAGAACACTCATATATCGGGTCAATCCCATACTGTCCATTCTATTTTTTCCTTTCTTTTTCTTAGCATATATTGGGGATATTTCCCCGAAATCAACGCCTATTCCGGCATATAAGTGAGTTTCAGCGGATACTTCTGCGTACGGGCTTTCTCCATCGCTTTCTCTACTTTACTCTTGGCGATGTCATAGCTGTAGGTGCCCACCACGGCTTTCTCTTCGTGATGAACCTTGAGCATGATTGCTTCAGCCTCAGCCTGCGACTTGAAGAAGATGGATTCGAGGATTTCTACCACGAAGTCCATCGGCGTGAAGTCGTCGTTGAACATCATTACCACGTAACGCCCCGGCTCCTTGAACCTGGTTTTCTGGCGTTCACGAATTGCTGTTTGTTCTTGAGCCATATTTTAATTCTTATTTTTTATAAGCATTGGTAATCTCCACAACATAAACATCGTGGAATCCACCCTTGGCACCATACCACTGGAGCAGGTCCTTGTCGAGGAACTTCTCGGCGGTCATACTGTCCTTATAAAGTTTGCGGCATTCCAGGGTGAGTCGTGACTGATCGAAGGCGATGCTGCCGTTATCAGTTTCTACAGGAATCAGTCCTGTTTCCTTCACCTTATCAAAATCACGTCCGCTCTTGGAACCGCAGAAGTTATAAATCTTCCGAGCCTCCTCGCTATTGCCGAGGAAAGAGAGAGTCATGAATTCATTCTCCTCGATGATGCCGTGGGTGAAACGCTCCGGACGGATAAAGACCACAGCCACCGGCTTGTTCCAAAGCCATCCCAAACAGCCCCAAGAGGCGGTCATCATATTGAAATGATCCTTGTTGCCGGCACATACCAGCATCCACTCCTTACCAATAGTCTCGAAGACGTTGTCATTCAGTTCTTTTACGTTGATCTTTTCCATCTTATCTGTTCCTTTCTTTTTAATTTCTAATTACCATAAATTTGCGACAGCAGTATTCTGATTGCTGAATGCTGCCCATATCAACTGCAAAGATACAAGAATAATCTGAAAAAGCGAATGTTTCTTTAAGAAAATCACATCACCCTATTGAGGATTATGCCTAATTAATACTTTTTTATGCCACAAGAAGGCTGAATTGAATACGATTTGTGAGGTAGGAAACCGACCTTGATTTACATTAACTTTGCATCGGCAGTTGAAAAAATAATTCACATTTTATTTTGTCAGTTGCCCAAAAGGCAGTACCTTTGCACCCCGAATGCCGAAAGCCGGGAAGGCGGAAGGCTTCGATTTATTATTCATTTATAAACATTTAATTTAATGTACAAAACAATTTTCAACAAGCGCAACAGCTTGAAGTTCAACCGATTCTCTAACAAGAACTACTCACTCTTCGCAGTTTTGGGAAGAGAGGTACTTGTTGGCGCACTCAGCGTTGCTACCCTGAGCCATGCTAAGGCAGCAGGCGTAAGCACAGAGGGAGCCAAGGTTGACTCTACCCTCTACAAGGGCGGAAAGGCTTACGAGCTGGATGCGGTGAGCGTTACCGGATCTCGTGCGCCGATGACTGTAGAGCAGTCACCTAAGATTGTGTCTGTCATTACCCGCGACGATATTCATCGTGCGGCTGCGCAGACTATCAACGATGTATTGAAATTAGCTACCGGCGTGGATGTCCGTCAGCGTGGTGGCTTTGGTGTTCAGACGGATATCTCCATCAATGGTGGAACCTTCGACCAGATTACCATTCTCTTGAATGGCGTCAACATTTCCAATCCTCAGACTGGTCACAATGCTTCTGATTTTCCTGTAGCTCTTGCTGACATCGACCACATCGAAGTGCTCGAGGGAGCAGCATCGCGCTTATTCGGAACTTCAGCCTTCAATGGTGCCATCAACATCGTAACCAAGAAGGCTAAGAGTGAGGGGGTATCTGCAAGTGTAGAAGGCGGAAGCTTTGGAAGTTTCGGAGCACAGGGACGTGTGCAGACGGCTTTTGAAACGGGCAAGTGGACCCAGGCTTATTCCGTAAGCGGAGGTTACAAGCGCTCGGATGGCGGCACGGAGAACAGCGATTTCGAGAAGGGACAGGGCTACGGCAATCTCTCGTTCTCTTACGACCAGCGTTTCGACATCAACGCCCAGTTGGGTATTGCTAGCCAGAGCTATGGTGCCAATACTTTCTACAGCGCCAAATATAACAACCAATATGAGAAGACAGACCACGGTCTGGCTTCGCTCAATCTGAGTCTGCATAACCAGGAGAAGACCTGGGAGATTGCGCCTCAATTCTATTATAACAAATTCAAGGATCACTATCAGCTGATTCGTGGAAAGGCTGGAGCTGCAGCAGGCGAGAACTATCACGACCTCGATGTTTATGGTGGTGGACTGAATGCCAACGTGGCTTGGGCTTTGGGTAAGACTGCAGTAGGTTTCGACATCAGCAAGGAGTGCATCTACTCTACTGCATTGGGCGAGGAACTCGCAGAGAAAGACTATAAGGATATCTCGGGTTCTGACCGTCAATATACCCGAAAGGGCGAGCGCACCAATACCAACATCATGCTGGAGCACAACTTCATCTTCGGCGGTTTCACCTTGTCGGCTGGTGTCTTGGCTAACAAGAATACAGGTCTTGACAACGACTTCCGTTTCTATCCTGGTGTGGACATGAGTTATCGTCCTAACGACAACTGGAAGTTCTACGCTTCCTGGAACAAGGCATTGAGAATGCCTACCTACACCGACTTATACATGAGTAATGCAGTACAGCAGGGCGACCTCACCTTGACCCCGGAGAAGAACTCAACCTTCAAGGTGGGAACTCAATATCGCCAGACTGGTTTTGCCGCAACCGTAAGCGGATTCTACGCACACGGCACCAACATGATTGACTGGGTTCAGACATCCGTGACCGAGCAGAATGACAGCAAGTATCACGTGATGAATATCGGAAAGCTCAACAACATGGGCTACAACGTAGATGCTACAATCTACATGAGAGAGTTGGTACCAAACAGTTTCATCACCCGCATCAAGTTGGGTTATGCTTACATCTATCAGGATCATAAGACCGAGACAAACATTCTGAAATCACTCTATGCATTGGAGTATCTCAAGCACAAGGCAGTATTCGGCCTGGATCATCAGATCTGGAGCAAGCTTTCAGCTTCGTGGAGCGTAAGATGGCAGCAGAGAATGAATGGCTATCATCCATACACCAAGGTGGATTGCAAGCTGATGTGGGATGAGAAGAAATACAATATCTTCGTGAAAGCCGACAACATCACTTGCCACCACTACTACGACCTCACAGCTGTTAAGCAACCAGGTTTGTGGATTATGGCAGGAGCCAGCGTAAATCTCGGCCGATAATATAATCAGATAATAATCATCCCAAAAGATGATAAATATCCGAAACACGATTCGGATATCAAATAAAAAAACGAGCCTTGATGGAGGATTCATCCTTCCGTCAAGGCTCGTTTCCTTTTATTCCGGCTATTTCCTTTTATTTCAGTTATTCCGGTTTCTGATATTTTCCGTTCACTTTTATCGGTTCGAGATGGATTCCCACATGGGTATCTGCACCGAAGTGCTGCTTCAGTTTTGTTTCGATATGAGTAGCATGCTCATGCGCCTCATAAAGCGAAAGAGAACCCGGCATACGGACGTGCATTTCTATCGCAATCTTGTTTCCAATGCGACGGGTACGCAGGTTATGAATCTCTCCCACTCCCTCTTCTTCATTTGCAATCTTCAGGATTTCATCTTCCTCAGTTTCTGGAAGACTGGCATCCGTCAGTTCTTTCACAGACTGCATCACCAGTCCCCAGGCGGCCTTGATGATGAAGGCACTCACGATGATGGCTGCAAGCGGATCGAGCACCGCCCACTTTTCTCCCAGGATGATGGCGCCACCAATACCAAACATCGTTCCGATACTCGATAAAGCATCGCTGCGATGATGCCAGGCATTCGCCACTACAGCCTCGGAATGATATTTCTTTCCGGCTTTTACAGTAAACTGATAAGCCCACTCCTTCATCACGACACTTACGATGGCAGCAATCAAGGCTACAACGCCCGGCTGCTGGAGTGTCTCGCCGCAGATGGCACGATAGGTCTTGGTAACACCAGAATAACAGATCATCACACCCACCACGAATAGCGAAATACCGATGATGGCTGTGGCAAGCGTCTCGTATTTGCCATGCCCATAATCATGGTCCTTATCCTTCGGCTTATTGCCTAGTTTTACGAATACCAGTACCACCACATCGGTAGCGAAATCGGTAAGCGAATGGATGGCATCCGCTATCATGGCTGCAGAATGTCCGAGAATACCTGCAGCAAACTTCAGTACGAGCAGCACCACATTGATGATGCTTCCCGCTATCGTCACCTTATATACTTCCTTTACTCTATCCGCATCTGCGGAATGATTCTTTTTCGTTTCTGCGGGCATCTCTTGCTCGTTATATATTCTCTCATTCTTGTCCATACTATAAAATATAACAGAAGTCCTTTGCTTCCTTAATAATGTTTTTGTATAACCAAATTCCTGTCTTTCATGAATTGAGCGGCAAAAGTACATCTTTTTTCTGAAATCGGATAAAAAGAGAGATTAAAAAAGTATAACGAATAGGGAATAATGTGATAGCGAAGAGAGAAAAGCATGGAATTTTGTGATAAAACGCCTTAAAACAATAGGAATTTTGTGATTTTCAGTCCGAATTTCTTTGGAATTTTGTGATAAAGTTGTACTTTTGCACCCGATTATCAGGTATTATATTATTCTGTGACAAGAACATTATCACAATAAAAGCGGTTGAAAAAACCGCAAGATGAAACAATTATGGTTTTAAATTACATTTGGATAGCATTTTTCGTGATTGCGTTCATCTTCGCACTCATCGGATTGGCAATGGGAGATACGACTATCTTCCAGAAGATTGTAGATTCCACCTTCGATTCATCCAAGAATGCCTTCGAGATTTCTCTCGGACTGACGGGCGTGCTCGCCCTCTGGCTTGGCATCATGAAGATTGGAGAGAAGGCGGGAGTTGTGAATGTGTTGGCAAGAGCACTCAGCCCGGTCTTCACCCGTCTCTTCCCTGATATTCCGAAGAACCATCCGGTGATGGGAAGCATCTTCATGAATATCGCTTCGAATATGCTGGGACTCGATAATGCGGCGACGCCTACAGGATTGAAAGCGATGCAGCAGATGCAGGAACTCAACACGAAGAAGGATACGGCAACGAACCCGATGATTATGTTCCTGGTTCTGAACACCTCAGGACTCACCATCATCCCTACCACCATCCTCGCCTTCCGTGCCTCCTATGGTGCAGCCCAGCCTACGGATGTCTTCATCCCTATCCTGATGGCTACGCTCGTGGCTACGCTTGCCGGAATCATCATCACTTCGCTCTGGCAGCGCATCAACATCCTGCAGCCGGTTTTACTCGCTACTCTGTTGGGAATGTGCGCCTTCGTAGGCATCATCATCTGGGGATTCGGACAGATGGACAAGGATACGATGAACACGGTTACCACCTTGGTTTCTAACATGATTCTCCTGGGCATCATCCTCTGCTTCATCCTGGCGGGTTTCTGGAAGAAAGTGAATGTTTATGATGCATTTATCGAGGGAGCGAAGGAAGGTTTTACTACTGCGGTGAAGATTATCCCTTATCTCGTAGCTATCCTTGTGGGCATCGGCGTGTTCCGTGCTTCGGGAGCGATGGATATGGTGATTCAAGGCATTTCGTGGTCGGTAGAACAATGCGGCTTGAACGCCGATTTCGTAGGCGCCCTGCCTACCGCCATCATGAAACCGCTGTCGGGAAGTGGTGCACGAGGCATGATGCTGGAGGCGATGAAGAACTATGGTCCTGATTCGTTTGTGGGCAGATTGAGCTGCATCTTCCAGGGTTCCACCGATACCACCTTCTATATATTGGCAGTATATTTCGGAAGCGTAAGCATCAGGAATACCCGTCACGCCGTGGCTTGCGGCTTGCTTGCCGATCTGGCAGGAGTCATCGCAGCAATCGCTATAGCTTATTTATTCTTCGGATAAGAGTCTCCCACAGATTTCACAGATTTACACAGATAATCTTTGAATGACGGCGCAAGCCCAATTTAACATTTAACACTTAACATTCAACATTAAGAAAGATAATGGCAAGTTTAAAATCACTCGCAAAGGATACCGCCATCTATGGTTTGAGCAGTATCATCGGCAGATTCCTCAACTATCTGCTTGTACCACTCTATACGGCTAAGATCAGCGCCGCAAGTGGTGGTTATGGTGTCATCACCAACATGTACGCCTATACGGCGTTACTCCTCGTTATCCTGACCTACGGAATGGAGACCACCTTCTTCCGTTTTGTCAACAAGGAGGGAGAAAACTCAGAAAAGGTTTATCACACGGTATTGAGCATGGTGGGCTTCACTTCCCTACTCTTCATCGCCCTGGTATTCCTCTTCATCACGCCTTTGAGCGATGCGATGGGCTACGCCGACCATCCGGCTTATGTATGGACCATGTTCGTAACCGTGGCTATTGATGCCTTCCAGTGCATTCCGTTCGCTTACCTCAGATACAAGAAGCGCCCATTGAAGTTTGCTGCCTTCAAGTTGCTCTTCATCGGTCTGAACATTGCGCTCAACCTGGTTTACTACGTCATCATGGATGGTCACGATGTGGGCTATGCTTTCTACATCAACCTCGTTTGTACCGCCTCCATCACCTTCTGTTTCTACAAGGAGCTGAAGGAAGGATTCATGGGCGAGAAATGCTCCTGGAGTGAATGTAAGGTGCTCGTCAGGAAGATGATGGGCTACAGCTGGCCTATCCTCGTGCTCGGTATTGCCGGTATTCTGAACCAGACAGCCGACAAGATTCTCTTCCCTTACATCTATGAGAAGGGCGATGCTCATGCGCAACTCGGAATCTACGGAGCAGCCAGCAAGATTGCGATGATTATGGCGATGATTACCCAGGCTTTCCGCTATGCTTACGAGCCATTCGTATTCGGCAAGGCGAAGGATAAGGACAACCGACAGACTTACGCTTCGGCGATGAAGTATTTCGTCATCTTCACCCTGCTCGCCTTTCTGGTGGTAGTAGGTTATCTGGATGTATTGCGCCACATCATCGGTCGCGACTACTGGGATGGTTTGAAGGTAGTGCCTATCGTAATGGCTGCCGAAATCATGATGGGAGTATATTTCAACCTCAGTTTCTGGTACAAGCTCATCGACAAGACCATCTGGGGTGCTTACTTCTCGGGCATCGGTTGTGCGGTATTGATTGCCATCAACGTTATCTTCGTACCAGTTTATGGTTACATCGCCTGTGCCTGGGCCGGTTTCGCAGGTTATGGAACAGCCATGCTTCTCTCCTACTTTGTAGGTCAGAAGAAGTATCCAATCAACTATCCGGTGAAGGAGATTATGATTTATGTGGTTCTCGCCCTCATCCTCTTTGCCGGAATGACCGAGGCTAACAGATACTTCTCCAGTGGAATTGCCTGCCTCATCAACACGGTGCTCATCCTCATCTTCGCCGCTTATCTCGTGAAGAAGGATTTCCCATTAAAGAGTCTGCCAGTGGTGGGAAAATACTTTAGAAAGTAAGAGATTCCAATCATTGAGATTATATTCCAAGAAGTCCGTGGACAATGTGTAAGTCCACGGACTTCTTTTGTTTATATTATACAGAACCTTCGCATGCGGTTCAAGAATAGACAAAAGGACCCAATGTTCCTGGTCCCGAGCAATACTCAGGATATAATAGCAGCCAGCAAGGCGCCCTGTAAGAGCTAAAGCAAACGGCTGAGTGAACGAAACGAGACGACTGAGTATTTTGAAGGATATGACTATACAAGCTGAAGGATACGGCTCCGTTAACCGAAGGATACGGCTCCGTTAACCGAAGGATACGGCTCCGCAAGCTGAAGAAGATGACTGCGCAAGTGAAAGAAGACGTCTGATCAGGTTCAAAGAGATAGAATATGGAGTTCAAGGAGACTGCTTCTGGAAAGTTGCCACTAGGCTCAGCAGCTCTGCTGAGCCTAGTCAGCAGGTCTGCTCACTGCAGTCAGCAGGTATGCCGAGCATACTAAGAAAGCAGCTGGTATGCGCACTTGCATATCAGCTGTTTTTGCACTTTTTAGTTCGACTTGTTGTAAAATATCACACTTTTAAGGACGACCTTTTGTGGTTTTACACATTTTTAAGGACGTTTTTTGTGGTTTTTCAAAAGAAATGCTGCCCCTCAAAAAGTAGACACAGAAAGGTGGAAAACTGATGGAAAATGATTACCTTTGCAAGCAGATAGAGTTGTGTGCCCTGTAGAGAGGGCGTAGCCCGAACGTAAGGGCACAC
>NZ_JANDWX010000046.1:0-21388 GCF_024330485.1 Segatella copri
CACCACTACGCAACTGCTGAGCTGCTTTCTTGTAATCAATTTCTAAGTTGTCCATAATATAAAAACTGTGTTAAACTACTTTTATTGTAGCTTGACACAGTTTAATTTACACTCTCAATGGAAAAGATAAGTGCAGGTTATAAATCAGATTTCACTTTTGATTTGGTCAAATGGGGAAATATAAAAAAGGGATTTACTCATTTTGCGAATGGTGATGTTGCTTTTGCTAAAATTACGCCATGTTTTCAAAACAGAAAGTCTGCAATTTTTCATGGCTTACCTAATGGTATCGGGGCAGGAACTACAGAATTAAAAGTGTTGAGACCCTATGGAAATACAATAGGTAGATGGTATCTGTTGTATTTCTTAGAGTCTCCATATTTCATTGATGAGGCAACGTTTAAAGGAACTGCAAACCAACAGCGTATTGTCGTCGGGTATTTGGAAAACAAGTTGTTTCCTTTACCGCCAAAGGAAGAGCAGCAACGCATTGTTGCTCAAATAGAAAAACTATTTGAGCAACTTCATTAATTGCTCTATCTTTTGGACTATTCGTTTCTGTTCTCGTAAAGGAGGTAAAGGAATCAAGTGCTCAACCAATTTGACTCTGGAAATATTCGGCTGGGCTCCTCCTTCTCCTTTCTTTATGAACGTATCTCTACTTGCCATCAGAAAATAAAAGAGATACCAATTGAAAATGATATATGGAGTGCAGCCACAACAAGCTTGATTGGTCGTGAGTTCCTTGCCAACAATAGCTAATTTTCCTATAGTGGCTCCATACATAGCAATGAGAACATCACCTATTTTATTCATACGCAGAGAGCAATCTTGAAAAGCTTTCTGCGTTATTTTTTCTTCTGTATCATATACAATACCATTGTTCAACTCCCCTGTTTTAAGCCATAAAATATTGCCGCCATAATAATTTTGGTTGGTGCGCTGAGGTGTAGAACCTGCGCCCCAATCTCCAATGCCTCCCATTCTTGCCCAAGTCCAACTATTAGGGATTTCAAAAGGGATTTCTTCAGTTATATCCACGCACTTTTTTCCAATCTTCTCATAGTACCTGTTATCGTCACCACGGAAGATAACAGAATCGTTAAGGGCTGACTTCTTTAGCTTGCCCTCTTTAACGAGTTTCTGCTTCTCTGTTTTTATCTGTTCAAGCAGTTCTTGTGCTGTTCCTTCTTCTGGTATTTGAGGTACGAGCTTGCCTTGTATAGCCTCTTGGAGAATAGATTTCTTAAGAAATGCTTTTATATTTGAATCAAGAATTTCTTTTTTATTTTGGAATGTTCCATATCTTTCGATTAGAGGAATAATATTTTCTATTTCATGTACAATCCTTTTTTGTTCATTTACAGGTGGAATTGGTATTAAGCGAGGTTTCATATTCTCCATAGAAACATGAACCATAGTACTTCCTGTTGTTGATGCTTTTACTTGCGTCTTATCAAACAAGAAGAAATAATACAAGTATTCTCTAAACAAAATCATTAAATTAAACTTGACATTCCAAATATGATAATGAAATATCGTTTTATCTCCATTCCATATTTGAGGACCAAAAGAAGCAGACCATGCATAAAGCAAGTCGCCATTATAGCAATACTTATCTTCTGGCAATTCTAAGTCTGAATAATACCACTCGTTATTTGTAAAAAAGTTACCAACACGAAGTACTTTGTATTTTCCTTGTGGCAATAGCTCTTCTTTTTTATATGCCCTACCATTTACAAAAGTTATAACATCTTGCATTCTGCACCATTCCCACCCATTAGGAACATCAAATGGTATCTCCTCATCAATGCATTTCACCTCTCCCGTAGCAAGTATCTTCTCATAATAGGAACTCATAGAACAATACCATGCCTATTTATATGGACAACTTTATGTTTTACTAATAAACGAATAGAAATGGAATTAGAAAAATTTGAAGAGTTCTTAACCCAAGGAAATATGGCTAAGAACACGATTTCGGCATATCTGTATGCCGTAAAGGAGTTTGGCTCTCGACACAAAGAGTTGAACAAGAGAAACTTGTTGGTTTACAAGACCTACTTGATTGAGACTTACAAACCAAAGACGGTGAACCTCCGTATTCAGGCGTTGAACAAGTACCTTGTATTTGTAGGCAAGACGAAACTCCGTTTGAAGTCGGTCAAGGTGCAGCAGCGTTCTTATTTGGAGAATGTCATCAGTAATGCCGACTACACCTTCTTGAAAAACAAGTTGAAGAAGGAAGACAACTTGGAGTGGTACTTTGTGGTGCGTTTCTTGGCTGCGACTGGTGCCAGAGTGAGCGAACTTGTACAAATCAAGATTGAGCACGTGCAAGTAGGCTATTACGACATCTACACCAAGGGTGGCAAGATACGGCGTATCTATATCCCCAAGACATTGCGCACAGAAACAGAAAAGTGGTTGCAAACACTCAACCGTACAAGTGGCTATCTCTTTCTCAATCGCTTTGGCGAGCGTATTACGACAAGAGGCATATCACAGCAGTTGAAGAACTATGCGATGAAGTATGGCTTGAATGAAAAAGTGGTGTACCCTCACTCGTTCCGCCATCGTTATGCCAAGAATTTCTTGGAGAAGTTCAACGATATAGCTTTGCTTGCTGACCTCATGGGACATGAAAGCATAGAGACAACACGTATCTATCTGCGAAGAAGTAGCTTGGAGCAACAAGAAATAGTAGATAAGGTTATCACTTGGTAAAATGCCAATAAAGGTTCATGTAAAACGTTTTATCATATGACATGCATATATAAACGACAACAAATCAATACGTCAGTAAATCATGTTATCATCATATTGGCAATATATGGCAGATAACCCCTAAAAATAAAGAATTGCCATATCCCTAACAGCTTTGTAGTCAGAGAGATTACTGGCTGGTATGGCAATATGGCAATTCTTGAAAGAAAAAGATTCAAAAATAAGTCTTGTTACTTCACGCTCCACTCAAACAAACCGCAGGACAGAGTTTCTGGCTGCTTCAGCTCGAGCTTCACTGCCTTGGTCTTCACTGGGTCGAAATTCACGATGCAGGCTACACCTCGCTTGCATGGATAAGCATCGGCTCCTGGAACTTCCTTCCAGTTGCCTGCCTCGTCCTGATAGTAGAGTTTCCAGCTGTCTGGCACCTTGCAACCGCCCCATGGCTGGTCGTCGTACCAATATACGGTGCTGGTCTTGATCTCCTTGCTCTCAGGGAAGGTGTAGGTAATCCACTCTGTAGTGTTCTTCTTTGGCCACCAGTGGATGTATGGGACAGAACGGTCGTTCTCATCGGCTGGAACCAGTCCGTCGGTGATGCTGCTCTTGGCAGGCACTGGAGAAGAGAATTCTACCTTAGCCTGAGCTGCGAGAGTTGCAGGAGCTGATGGCTTTGCAGCCTTGACATCCTGTGGCAACCATACCTTCATATTGCCGTTGCCACGATGAGCCCAGGCGAAGTATGGGATGAGAGTCAGGGTCTGGTCCTTGGTGCTCAGCTTGCCGCTCTTGTCGTAGGCGAGGGTCTGCACGTTCTCAGTCAAGGTCTCCATGTTCTGACCCTTGTAGAGTGTCAGTACATTCTTGTATTTAGGGGCGATGAAACCATCGTACGAGAGCTTGCCCTCAGCGAACTGAGGTTCGCGGTTCTCCAGGATGCTCATGATGTCGAAGCCCTTGTTGTCTGGCCACTCTGCGCAATATACAATAGGACCACGCTCGATGCTGATGCAGCCACGGTCGGCCTCTACCTTGTTGTTGGCACGTACGGTGCGTGCCTCCATATCGAAGTGAACGCGAACCACATCGCCCTTCTTCCACTTGCGGTTGATGGTATAATAGCCATCCTCTGTTACCTTAGCCTCTACCTTCTTGCCGTTTACGGTGATGGTATAGCCCAGTCGTTTGCCGTCGCTGTAGTAGTAAAGGTCTGATGGTACTGGCTGACCCTTTACCCAGCCCGGGATGCGGATTTTCATACCAAACTGACCTGCCTTGTTGTCATCCACCTTGATGGCGATATCTCCGTTCCAAGGGTACTGTGTATCCTGGCTCAAAGCCACCTTCTTGCCAGCTACTTTCAGAGAAGAAGAGTTGCTGAGGAAGAGGTTGACATATACATTCTTATCCTTTACGGCATATACATAGCCTGGGAGGGATGGCAGGAAACGGCAGATGTTGCTAGGGCAGCAGGCACAGCCGAACCAAGCCTGACGCTGGTGCTGACCCATGCTCTCCAATGGGTTAGGGTAGAAGAAACCGCCGCCGTCCATGCTCACACCACTGATGAGACCATTGTAGAGGGTACGCTCCAATACATCGTAATATTTGCTCTCGCCGTGGAGGAGGAAGAGACGGTAGTTGACATAAACATTGCCGATAGCTGCGCAGGTTTCGCAGTAGGCACTCATGTTAGGCAACTCGTAGTTTTTGCCGAAAGCCTCGCCGTTGTTGGTGGCTCCGATTCCTCCGGTGATGTAGAGCTTCTTGCTTACGATGTTGTCCCAGATGCGGTCGATGGCGTGGATATAGGCGGTGTCGCCAGTGAGGGCAGCTACATCTGCCATACCAGCATACATATAGGTAGCACGAACGGCATGACCTACAGCCTCGTCCTGTTCCAAAACCGGTTTGTGGCTCTGAGAGTATTCCTGTTTGATAGATGTCTTGCCACGATAGTCGAGGAAGAACTTAGCCTCTTCGAGATATTTCTTGTTGCCTGTAGCGAGATAAAGCTTGCAGAGTGCCATTTCGGCAATCTGATGTCCCGGTACCACGCAAGCCTGTCCTGGGTTAGGACCTACCTCCTTAACCACGCAGTCGGCATAGCGGATAGCGATGTCGAGGAACTTGCGGCTACCTGTAGCCTGCCAGTGAGCCACGGCACCCTCCACCATGTGACCGAGGTTGTAGAGCTCATGGCTCAAGTCTTCCTCCATGCTCCAGCGCTTGTCGCCTGCCCAGAAGTGAGGATGCTTCGGGTTCTGTGTACGGGCGGTATAGAGATATCCGTCAGCCTCCTGAGCCGGAGCGATGATGTCGAGCACACTGTCGATATAAGCCTTTAGCTTCTGGTCTGGATAAGTCTGGAGCACGTAGCTAGCGCCCTCGATAGTCTTGTATGGGTCGGTATCGTCGAAGCTGTAAGGCATCAACTTGCCCACATCGTAACTATCGCTAGGATGTGCAGCGCGCTCAAAGTTCTTGTATCTTCCCTCCGACTCGCATTTGCTGAAAGCCAAAGGTATAGTCACCTTGCGAGAGGTTTCGATACGCTGTCCCCAGAACGTATTGTTCCAAACCTTTACTGATGTGAAAGGCACCGGAGTGATAGGATAACCACCCGAGCTCTTGTTCACCTTCTGTGCCGAAGCAGGCATCAATGCCAATGCTGCCAAGGCTGATGTTACTAAAATCTTCTTCATGTATTGCTAGTTTATTTTGTTTGGTTTTTGTAAGGAATGTATTCATCCCAGAGTTTCAATGAGTGCAGATAGCCTGAGAAAGGCCATGCCTCTTCGGCATTCTTGCCCAGAAGCATAAACTGCGATGGCTTGACGAGGAGCTGGATATCCTTCTGGCTGATGAGCTTGTCGTTGATGTAGATGCTCTCGATTCTGCCGTCGAAGCAGACATATACGTGCTGCCACTTTCCTTCCAGGGTCTTCATCTCCTTGTAGCCGGCATCCTCGTACCATCCGTAGTGGTTCATCACACCGCAGCGTGGTTCGGTGCCGTTTACCAGCATCAGCTTCTCCAGTTCATCGTGAGATGAGGTGAAATCGGCAACGCATTCATTCTCGGCAATCTCCGGATTCAGAATCCATGCCTCGATGGTGTATGGAGCGTTGTCGCGGATGGTGGCTGGGAGCATGAAGTTGCTTCTGTAACTCTCCTTGCCGGTAAAGGCGAATGCCTTCTTGCCCTCTATGGTCTTGATGATGGCTGCAGTATCGTGTTGCGTCTCGAACTCGCCCTTGAGGTGAACATCCAGCGGACTGCCGTTCTTGATGTAAGGCACGGTATCGCCCTCGTTGTAGTAGTCAGCGCTGATATCTACCACCAGTCCCTGACTGTTCTTATCGGCTACTGCCTCACGTACGATGTTGCTTTGGGCATCGAAAGCCTTTTCTGCAGCCTCCTGTTCCCAGTTATAATAACGGAGATTGGTGAGGGTAAATTGCTTTTCGGCTGCACGGATTTCAAGTTTTCCTTCAGAAAGATTCAGACGAGGATCGTTTTCATCTATCTGATGCCAGCTTCCGTTGTCGAAAGCCTGAGCGGTGAGGGTGTGCTTGCGTGCCTTGTTGAGCTGCGGATGAGTCATCACCAGCTGGGCGCCCGGTTGCAGGGTGACGGCATCTTTGCCAGCCATACGCTCTCTGAGAGCGGTGCCCTGAAGGAGCGAAAACTTGCCGGCGAGCATTCCCTCGTTGTTATGCCAGGTTGTACCATCGAAATCGGCTGCTGTCAGGCCTAGCCACTGCTGTGGGGCAGAATCTTCTACGGAACCGTAAACCTTGATGTTCCAGATGGCGCCACCGAAACCATTCTTCTGTCCGCCGGTATAGGTGAGGCGGATGTACTGTGCCTTGGCATTTCCGAAATCTACCATCGGCGAACCAGCCAGACGGTTCTGTCGCTTGTCGGAGAAGGTCTGCCAGTGCTTGCCGTCATTCGATGTCTCGATGAGATACTGATAGAACTGTGTTCCGTATTCAAACTGAGTCCAGATGCTCTTGATGCTCTGCTTCTTGCCCAGGTCAATCTGAATCCAAGCCGGTCCGGTGGTGCGAGGGCGCCAGAGTGTGCCGTTGTTGTCATCAACCGCATATTCCGGACGGAAATCGTTGTCGTAATAAGAGGAAGCTGTAACCTTGGCACCGAAGGCGAGGTTCTTTGCTACCTTCATCTCCGGTTTCAGATCGAGACCTTCGTGGGTTGGAATGACCTCCTTGATGGTACCGTCTGCATTGAATTCGAGTTTATCGATTGCCACCTGACGATGGAATCCACGGTTGGAATGCGGATTGTCGTGGCGATGATATACGATGTAGTAGTTGTCGCCTTCCTGCAGCACGCTGTTGTGTCCCGGACCGTGAACGGTTCCGTCGGCATTGGTCTTGAGGATGGTGCCGTGGTAGGTATAAGGACCGAGCGGACTCTTGGCTGTGGCGTAATCCACACGGTAACTGGCATCTTCGCAATGTTCGCAGGAGTAGAGGAAGTAGTAGATGCCGTTGCGCTTGAAGACGAAAGGAGCCTCGAAAAAGTGAGTAACCTCGGTGTTCGGGATGAGCTTGGTTTCGCTGAACGATTTCATATCAGGATTCAGCTTACCTGCTCCGCAACCGAAGCCTTTGTAGATGCCCCAGGTGCCCCAATACATATAGACCGAACCATCATCTCGGAAGGTCTGACCATCCAGGGTGATGGCATTCTTTACGAATCTATCCGGTACGAGCACGGCTTCGCTCTCGCCCAGCACATTCTTCCAAGGACCGCGAGGTGTATCACCCACACCCAGATGGAGCTTGCAAGGCTGGCAGTAGAGATAGTAATACTTGCCGTCGGCTTCGTTCTTCATCACGTCCGGTGCCCAGATCCAGTGGCTGTCCGGCCAGTTCATCGGCATCAGGGTCCAGTTCTTGAAATCCTTGCTGCACCAGAGCTGTGCCGGTCCGAAACCGGCTCCGCTACCATCGGTAGTAGCATATATATAATAGGTGTCACCAAACTTCTTGATGGTTGGGTCGGCAAAATAACCAGGCAGGATAGGGTTGCCGGCTCCCGGAGTGTTGTAAGCAGCTTTCTGGGCAGCACCTGTCTCAGGCGCTGCCGCAGCTGCAGTTACGAATAGTGTTACAATTATATTCTTACTAACCATATGAACTTCTTTTTTCTAAATGCTTTTTTATTGCTTGATAACCTTGATGACGAATCCACCGCCCGAAGCAAGATGGATCTTCATTTCTGAATTCTGATGGATATCGTATTTCTCTATCTTGTAATCCTCGGCATCGTGGTTGGCATTGATGCCATCCTTCAATACGATTGCTTCGTAATCTCCATCCGCGAGGAAATCAAACTTCAGGGTGAGTGTGCGCTCATCCCAGTTGCTCTGACCGCCAACATACCAGTCGTTGCCCTTCTTTCTGGCGGTAACGATATACTTTCCGATTTCGCCTTGTGGCACGATGGTCTTGTCGAAAACTACAGGCAATGAAGCAATGTATCGGGTGTATGGCTCATCCGCCTCATAGTTGGTAGGAGTGTCGGCGAGCATCGTAAACGGACTGTCCTGTACGATGTAGCAGGCAGCCTGGTGGCATCGGGTACCCATCGAAATAGGTTTGGTGTAGATTGCCTTCCAGTTGTCGCGGGTTCCGTTTCTCATCGCTCCCGGTGTGAAATCCACCTGTCCTGCCATCATTCGGATGTATGGGAAGGTGACGTCGTAGAGTGGCATATCATTCTTAGCTTCCGTCCAGCGGCACTCTTCCATACCGAAAACACTCTCGTAGTTGAGGATGTTGGGGTAGGTGCGGTTCAGGCCGTGTGGCTTGTAGATACCATGCAGGTCGAGGATGAGATGATGCTTGGCTGTGCAGGCAGCCAGGCGTTCCACCATTTCGATGGCGGTCTGGTCGTCGCGGTCCATAAAATCCACCTTGAATCCCTTGATACCCATATCGGCATAGGTCTTGCAGATGGTTTCCAGGTTCTCGTCCATCACGTTGAACACAGCCCAAAGTACGATATCCACGCCCTTGCTCTTACCATATTCTATGAGTTTAGGCAACTGGATATCGTCTATTGGTTTCAGAATACTTCCCTCTTTCGAGTTGTACCATCCTTCATCAAGGATGATGTATTCCAAGCCGTGATTATGAGCAAAATCTATGTAATATTTGTAAGTATCGAAATTGATGCCTGCCTTGAAATCCACACCTTTCAGATTCCAGTCGTTCCACCAGTCCCAAGCCACCTTGCCCGGTTTGATCCAGGAAGTATCGCCTATCTTGTTGGGAGCAGCCAGGGCGTACACCAGATTGCTGGTTGGCATCTGGGTATCGTGCTCTGTGATGGCGAAGATGCGCCAAGGATAATTGCGTTTGCCGGTGCTGGTTGCGATGTAATCGCAGGTGCTCTTTACGTGGCTCATGTGTCGCCAAGGGTAGTAAGCCATCTCCTTAGGGTAGGGAGCAAAGGCGGCTCTCAGAATTCCCTTCTCTTTATCCTGTTCGCTGCTGTTAGCCTTCAGCCACATGCCCGGATACTTCTCCAGGTCGCTCTCCAGGATAGTGACTTTCGCCTTTCCGCAATCTATGGTAGCTGGCAGGAAAGCCATATCCTGCTTAGCGGTATCGAGACGTGTTTCGTGATAGATATTCTGGAAAGCCATGGCAAAAGGCTTTTCTGGTGTCGTCGTGTATGGCATCCATGCTTTCTTGTCCTTGCCAAACTGGTAGGCGGCGGTTTCATTCAGTATGATGGTCTTGCCTTTTCGCTGGGTATAGAATCGGTAAGCCACTCCCTCATCGTAAGCTCTCAGGATGATGCCGAAACCATTCTTCAGTTTCAGATTCAGTTCCTGATATGCTGTTTCAAAGTTTTGCTGACGATAGAATGGAGCATGGATGGTTTCCTTATGGTTGCTAAGCTTGTGGCTTGCTACCTTAGGATTCTTACCCATGTCCGTTCCATCGTTCAGCGTTACACCTATTGAAGACTCCTGTAAAAGAATGGAGCCATTGTATTTAAATTGAAGAGAGAGAGACTTGTTGGTGTTGAGTTCTGCTACGATTTTACCATCTGGTGATTTCACCAGATAGTTCTCTGCCGATACTGTTGCCCCTATATATAATAAGGTGGCGATGAAAAAGAGTTTCTTAACCATAACTTTCTAGGTTTATTGTTGTTTTGTCCGTTTTGTTATTCGTTTGGTGGCAATGCCTGTATTACCGGATTACCACAAGTTTTTATTTCTGCTGCAAATTTACGAATAGAATTGTTTATGTAATGCAAAGAAAGTCCAAAATGATGAAAATATCGTATCACAAGTATCCTGTTAGACGATAATTGTATCTTTATGTACGATAATTTTAGGACTTCGTTGATTTTTTCTGTTATTTTGCAGCCAGAAAAATAAATGAAACAATAATAAACCTAGAAGATATGGATTTAAAGCAGTTTACATTATTGATAGGTGTAGCCAGTTTGCCATCCATGACAACAGCAGCCACTGTTTATCGTACCATCTCTAAGGTGGAGGCAATATCAGTGGATTGTCCGGTGGGCACAGCTCCCCGACTTCCTAATCTCGTATGGGTAACCTATTCTGATGGTTATTCAGAGTATCGCCAGGTGCGCTGGGCTAACGCTCCGCTTGCTGATGAGCAGGCTGAAGCTGATGCGCAGAAACATCCTGCCGGGAGCCAATATGAGATAGGTGGTTTTGTGATTGGTGATGAGACTACCGACAATGGTTATCCTGTCAAGGCACAAATCAAGGTGGTGGCTGAAGGCTATCAGACTCCAGAAAAGGAAGTGGCTCATACCTTCTCGCTCGCTGATGTGAGCATAGATGGTGACAACCGACTCACCCACAACCGTGATGAGGCTATCCGTGAGATCTGTTCCTGGGATGTTACCCAACAACTCTACAACTATCGCGATACCTACGGACTCAGTACCGAAGGGTATACCAAGAGTGATGGCTGGGATTCGCCAGACACCAAGCTCAAGGGTCATGGATCAGGCCACTATATGTCGGCAATCGCACAGGCATACGCCGTGGCAACTAATCCTGAACAGAAGGCAATCCTCCGCAAGAACATCACCCGAATGGTGAATGAGTTGCGGGAGTGTCAGGAGAAGACCTTCGTATATAATAAGGAACTGAAGCGCAACTGGGAGGCTCGTGATTTCGCTCCTGAGGCTGAACTCAGAGAGATGAAGGGCACCTGGGCTGCTTTTGATGAGTATAAGAAGCACCCTGAACTTTATGGCTACGGCTATATCAACGCCATTCCGGCTCAGCATTGTGCTCTGATTGAAATGTATCGTGCTTACAACAACTCTGATTGGGTTTGGGCTCCTTATTACAGCGTACACAAGCAACTTGCCGGTCTGATAGACATCGCAACCTACTTTGATGATAAGGAAATCTGCGACAAGGCTCTCCTCATCGCCAAGGATATGGGACTCTGGGTATGGAACCGCATGCACTACCGCACTTACGTAAAGCAGGACGGCACCCAGGATGAGCGCAGAGCCAAGCCGGGCAACCGCTACGAGATGTGGGACATGTACATCGCCGGTGAGGTGGGAGGTATGAGTGAATCACTCGCCCGTCTTTCTGAGATGGTTTCCAATCCGGATGAAAAGGTAAAGCTCCTCGAGGCTGCCAACTGTTTCGATGCGCCTAAGTTCTATGATCCGCTGAGCAAGAACATCGATGACATCCGTACCCGCCATGCCAACCAGCATATTCCGATGATTATCGGAGCGCTGCGCAGTTACAAAAGCAATCAGAAGCCATACTATTATAATCTGGCTGAGAACTTCTGGAGACTGGTGCAGGGCAGATACATGTATGCGATGGGTGGTGTAGGAAATGGAGAGATGTTCCGCCAGCCATATACCCAGATTCTGAGTATGGCAACCAACGGACTGCAGGAAGGCGAATCGGAGGCTTATCCGGATATCAACGAAACCTGTTGTGCGTATAACCTCGTCAAACTGAGCAAGGATCTGAACTGTTATAACCCTGATAATGCACAGTATCTCGACTATATCGAGCGTACGCTG
This sequence comes from Segatella copri, assembly GCF_024330485.1. Lineage (GTDB taxonomy): Bacteria > Bacteroidota > Bacteroidia > Bacteroidales > Bacteroidaceae > Prevotella > Prevotella copri_L. Next base: position 11,821 of record NZ_JANDWX010000046.1, read on the forward strand.
TATAATCAGATTATCGGTTCGCTCAATCCGGACCAGTATCAAACCTGCTATCAGTATGCAGTAGGTCTGAATGCCACCAAGCCGTTCGGCAACGAGACTCCTCAGAGCACCTGCTGCGGCGGTACAGGTTCTGAAAACCATACCAAGTACCAGCAGTCGGCATATTTTGCCAACGATCATACCCTCTGGGTAGGTCTCTATATGCCAAGCACCCTCCACTGGAAGGAGAAGGGTGTGACTATCAAGCAGGATTGCCTGTGGCCGGCACAGCATTCAGCCATTAAGATTACGGAAGGCGAGGGCGATTTCACCCTGAAACTCCGTGTACCATACTGGGCAACTCAAGGTTTCTCCATCAAGGTGAACGGCAAGGAAGTGGCAAAGAGCTATCAGCCTAGCACCTATGTAGAACTGGAGCAGAAGCACTGGAAGGCGGGCGATGTCGTGGAAATCGACATGCTGTTCAGCAAGCATATCGAATATGGTGCCGACAAGCTTTCGAGCGATGTGGCAAGTCTGGACGGTACTCCGCTGAAGACATCCTGGGTAGGAACCCTGATGTACGGACCATTGGTGATGGCAGGTACAGGCGCACAGACCTGGAACCAGGCTACGCTGAACATAGACTCCAAGTTGAGTAATATCACCGTGGGCGAATCAAACGGCGTGACCACAGGTGCGGGAGCCAATCTCCTTACCCTGAAGCTGGATGGCAAGGAATTCCAGCCAGATTATTACCGCAACGCCAACAGTACCCACTACTACCGCATCAACCAAACCGATGCCAAGAGCAAGAAGAGCAAGAAGGTGAAGATAGATTTCGGTGAATTGAATTCTCTCCTGAATCTTGCCGCAGAGCGTAAGGCTGACCAGGAGAAGTGGAATGCCCTCTCTCAGAAGGTTCCGGAGTATGCTCCATGGGCACCGTTCGGATATGAGCGCATGCAGAAGGTAATGGCTCAGGCACAGGAACTGGTGGCAAAGGGCAAGAAGAAGGTAACCCAGGATGAACTGGAAGGTACTACTGCCATTCTGAACCGTGCCATCAACACGATGCGCCCTGGCAATCTTGCCGAGATGGAAGACCTCCGGGAACTCTCCGGTCTGCTTCGACGTGCCGGCTGGCCTGATGAAAATACCAGCGCAGAACTAAAAGATGCCATCAGTTATGGCAGAATGGTTCAGAAATACGTAACCGACGGAAGTGGAACCCACGACATGATTCATGCCGCTGTGGAAAAACTGAAGAAGGCGATGAAACAATAAAGACATAGAAACAACAAAACAATAAAACATTAAAGACAACAAAGACATCATTTAGAATAAACAACATTTAAGTGTAACAAAATCGGCTTAAAAGACGAAAATATCGTCTAAATCGCCAGATTTGGACGATTTTTTCACTTTTTTAGACGATAATGTAGCATAATATGCAAAATATTGTGTTACTTTGCAATCGAAATTTAAACAATAATAAACCTAACAAAAAATAGAAAATGAGACAGACACAAAAAATCTCAGGCTTTGTACATAGTCAAGCTTATGTAAAAGCCATCGCGTGTTTGGTCCTTGCATGTGGGGGGGGGCATTACCTACTCTAGCTGCAAGTGAGACCTCATCAAGCTCTTCTGTTCAAATTGTTCAACAGAATAGTTCCACCATTAAAGGTGTGGTAGTAGATGAACATGGTGAACCTATTATAGGTGCCAGCGTTGTAGAACAGGGTTCTTCTAATGGAACGGTTACCAATTTAGATGGTAACTATGTTCTACACTTAAAAAAAGGTGGCAAGGTTCCTGTAGTTATATCCTATATTGGATATAAGAGCGTTACTACTGCGAAAGGTGGTAAAATTATACTTCAGGCAGACAATAAACTCTTGGATGAGCTTGTAGTCGTGGGTTATGGTACACAGAAAAAAGCAACTCTTACTGGCTCTGTTTCCCAGATTTCGGGTGACGATCTCCAGAAAGTGGCTGCTACAAATGTGGCAAATACTTTGGCTGGTAAGACTGCTGGTATCATAGCCAACAACCGTAGTGGTGAACCAGGTGCCGATGAGGCTTCTATCCTCATACGTGGTAAGGGAACTCTGGGTGATACCTCACCGCTGATAGTAGTGGATGGTGTTGCTGGTCGTAGCTTTAGCCGTTTGAATCCTGAAGATATTGAGAGTATTTCTGTTTTGAAGGATGCTTCTGCTGCTATTTATGGTGCACGTGCGGCTAATGGTGTTATTCTGGTAACAACCAAGCGTGGTAGTAGTGGACGTACACGAGTACAATATAATGGTAGTCTTACTTTCACTCAGCCTACCCGTATTCCTAAGATGCTTAACTCATATCAGTATGCTACCTACGTGAATGAGTATGATGCTGACGACCGTCATGGTCAGGCCGGTCTTACTTATTCTCCTGAGGCTTTGGAACATTATCGTACAGGTGATGATCCTGTCAACTATCCAAATACAGACTGGTGGGGCGAAGTTGCAAAGGATTGGACAACCAAAACAGAACATAGCCTCTCTATCTCAGGTGGCTCAGACAAGGTAAACTATTATCTCTCTACTCAATATATGAATCAGAATGCTATCTATAAGAATTCTGACCATGGCTATAAGCAGTATCAGTTTGCTTCTAATTTGGATGCAAAGCTGAATAAGAGAGTAAAGCTAAGTCTTGACTTGAATTTCCGTCAAGAGGAGCGTAAGCGTGGTATTTATTCCACCCCTTATCTCTTCTCTTATTTGATGAGTACTTTCCCTGGTAGTGCACCTTATTTCCCTAATGGACTTCCACGTACGGGTTATGATGGACTGACTAACAATGCTGCAGTAATGGTGTCTAGTGCTCCTGGTTCCAACAACTCCAAGAATTTGATCTTTAATGCTAAGCCAAAGTTGCATGTTGACCTTGACTTGATTACTAAAGGTCTGTATGTGGAGGGATATGCTGGTTTAGACTATACTCAACAGAATGGTAAACAAATAAATCAGCCTTACGATCTCTACGAATATGATAACGCCAAGCAAGAGTATAACAATCGCCGTAATGATACCAGTAAAATAAGTCTGAACGATTGGAGTTCTTACTACTATACTATTACATTGAATGGTCGCTTGGGTTATAACCGAACCTTTGCTGAAAAGCATAAGGTGGGGGCTTTCGTGGCTTATGAGCAGAGCAAGTACAAGTATCACACCATGAATGCTTATCGTACAAACTTCCTCTCAAATAAGTTGATGGATATTTTTGCTGGTAGTGACGTGCCTGCTGATAAGGATAATGGTGGATATTCTGACCTTACAACTCGTATGAATTATTTTGGACGTATCAATTATTCTTATATGGATAAGTATCTTTTAGAGGCTACGGTGCGTGTGGATGGTTCTATGAATTTTGCTCCAGGTCATCGTTGGGGTACATTCCCTTCATTCTCTGCAGGTTGGGTTATTTCTGATGAGCCATTCTTCAAACCATTGAAGAAGGTAGTGGATTTCTTGAAGATTCGTGGCTCTTGGGGACAGATGGGTAATGATAATATCTCTAAGTATCAGTACCTTTCAACTTACCAGTTTACACAAACAGGTGCTTACTTCGGAGCTGGAGAGAAGGGATCCATTAACAAAGGATTCTATCTGACAAGAACAGCCAATCCGTTGGTGACTTGGGAAACAGCCAATACGCTCAACTTGGGTATTAGCTCTACATTCCTTAATAACAAAATTTCATTGGATATCGATTGGTTCCAGTCTCGCCGTCGTGATATTTTGATTAGACGCAATGCTTCTATTCCATCATATTCTGGATTGGTATTACCAGATGAAAACTTGGGCAAGGTGAACAACTCTGGTATCGAACTTGTGGCTACTTATCGTGATCGCAAGGGCGATTTTGAGTGGAGTGTTACTGGTAACTTTACTTATGCCGAGAACAAAGTGAAATACATGGACGAGGCAGCTAATACTCCAGACTGGCAGCGCACAACCAACCATCCTATAGATGGACTTGTGCTTTATCATGCTTTGGGTATCTATCAGACTCAGGAACAGGTGGATAATACTCCTCACCTGGATAATGCCAAGCCTGGCGATTTGATTTATCAAGACACCAATGGTGATAATAAGATTACATGGGATGATGCCGTTCGAATCAATAAATCGGCTACACCTAAGATCCTATATGGATTGACTTTGAATGGTAGCTGGAAGGGTATCGACCTGAATGTTTTCTTCCAGGGACAGGCTGAGGCTGTGCAACTTGTTCAGCCAACCATGAATATGATTACTGATTTCTATGAGGGACGTTGGCGTGCTGACAATACCGCAGAGGAAAATATGAAGGCTCGATGGCCAAAGGCTTTTATCAAGCAGACATATGGAGACACTTGGAATGGTGCAGCTTCCGACTGGTGGTTACGTAATGCAGCCTTCCTTCGTTTGAAGTCTATCGAATTGGGCTATACTATACCAAAGAGTATCACTCAAAAGATTGGTATCGAGAAGTTCCGTGTATATATCAATGGAAATAATCTCTTCACTATCGACAAAATGAAGGTTTGTGATCCTGAAATCGGTTCTTCTTACAATGATGATGGCTACTTGATCAACTCCAATGGTATTCTTGGATATCCATTGCAGCGCATGGTTACCATAGGTACAAACATCACATTCTAACAAATAAATGATCATACAATGAGAACAAAATATATTATGTCGATTGCTTTCGCAGCAATGACGCTTTCGCTCACAACTAGTTGTGACGACGGCTTACTTGATCAGAGCCCGCTCAATAGCTACTCCGACGATGCTGTGTGGGGGGATTTGGCTCTGTCAAAAATCTATCTGAATGCTCAGTATGCCAATCTTGAGGCAGAAAACATGAAGGGTACTCGATATTCAAATTATACAGAAGAAGTGTTTCAAAAGCACCTTTATGGTTCTGAAACTGTTACCGCAGGTCTTCTTAACTGTGATACCTACAGTTTTGGTTGGGATAAGACTAATTATGATGCTTGGGGCACAATTTATGGCTATATCAAGAGTTTGAACCTTATGTTGGAGAAAATTGATAATGTGCCTGGTGATGAGGCAGAGCGCAATTGCCAGAAAGGACAGGCTCTCTTCCTTCGTGCTTGGAACTATCATTTGCTCTATAGTCTCTATGGTCGTGTACCATTGGTTGACAAGACTTTCCAACTCAATGAAAAATTTGAGTTGAAGCGTGCTGAATTGGATGAGGTTGCAGATTTTATCTGTAAGGATTTGGATGAGGCTGCAACTCTATTACCCGAAAAATATGATGATTCAGAGTTGGGACGTGCTACCGTGGGAGCAGCCTTGGCTTTGAAGTCAAGAGTTCTGCTCTATAAGGCAAGTCCTCTCTTTGGTACTCCTTCACGTGAAAAATGGCAAGCTGCAGCTGATGCTGCTAAGGCTGTCATGGATTTGGGAGTATATTCTCTTAAATCGGTAAGTAACAGTGAGGAATATGGTGCCTTGTTCTTGGACCCAACAAATCCTGAGGTTATCTTCGAGAAACTCTTTGATCCGAAATATGGTGCAGGAGAAAATAATTCTTATATATTCCAAGCTCCTTGTGGCAGTGGAAATGGTTTTGAAGGTTGGGGAAACTTTGACCCTACCCAGGAAATAGTAGATAAGTTCCAAATGGCTGATGGTACCAAGCCTGTTCTGCAAGACCGTTATACCTCTTATCCATGGGGCGGTCGGGAAATCCGTTTCAATGCTGCATTTATCTTGGATGGTGATAAATGGGGATACGGCAAGTCTGCCCGTGAGGTGGAAACCTTTATTCCGGGTGAGGATGGTGTTGTAACTGGTAAGGATAGTAATCAGGGTGAATCATGGTGGAATGCCAGCAACACAGGTTATTCTATGCGTAAGTTCTTGGATCCTTCATATGACAACTACGGAACTACCCAGCATGTTACGCCTTGGTTCTTCATTCGTTTGGCTGAGATTTATCTCAATTATGCGGAGTGCGAACTTCAGTTGGGCAATATCGATGAGGCGATGACTTATATAAATAAGGTACGTACACGTGCACTTCTTCCTGCTGCCACAGCTGCAAATGCAGAGCAAGCTTGGGATGCTTATTATTATGAGCGTCAGATAGAACTCGTATTTGAAGGTCAGCATTGGTTTGATCTTCGCCGTTGGAAGAAGATGGAAGAGTGCTATAGTAAGCCAGTTACGGGAGTCATCATTTATAAATACAAAGATGGACATAAGGAATATCAAACTGGTAATGTGGTAGCCAATCGTATATTTAATGGCGAAGCTCCTGCTGGAGCACACTATTGGATGCCTGTTCCTCGTTATGAGTTACGTCGCTCTAATTTGATAGATGGAGCTCCTTATGAGTAAAGAGATAAAAAGGGAAGGCTTCTTGGCAAACGACAAGATGCCTTCCCGATAAAACAATATATTAAAATGAATACTTATGAAAAAAAATAAATATATATTGGGGGCTTTTGCCTTACTCTTGGGAATGGCCTCATGTACTGATTATACTGAGCACGACCCTTATACAGTAACTTATCCTATTCCAGACGGCAAATCATTGTATCGTCCAAGAGAATTCTCTGGTCAGGATTGGCGTAATGAAACTTTCCAGTATTGTTATGACCGTGCCGCTTATACTGATAATCTCGCCATTTTTTGGGAGAGCGGATTTGGCAAGGACTTAGCATCTCCACCTTCTTTGGAAGGTACTGATATGAGTGTAGACTTGGAAAATCTCAAAACTCAGTTGGAGAAATTTTATAAGTTCTATCGTGATGACCTTGGCTTCCATACAGAAGGTTCTAAGGCTGACAAGTATCGAATGATGGTGATGCTGCAGTATTCTTTGGATGGTACTGCGTATGGTGGTACTTATGATAATACAATAGGAGCTTTTTGGGCAGCTCCTAACCGACTGAAAGATTCAAAACTCAATACTGTTGCCCATGAGTTGGGACATAGTTTCCAGCTGCAATTGCAGGCTGATGGAGCACATGGATTCGATAGTACGTTTGGTGGTATCTATGAGATGACTTCACAATGGATGCTTTGGCAGATTAATCCAAACTGGATAGATGATGAAACTTACCATTGGGATGCTTTTAAGGGATTGACTCACAAAGCTTTCTTGCATGGCGATAATATCTATCATTCTCCATATGTATTAGAGTATTGGAGTCAGAAGCATGGCAAAGATATTATGGCGAAGCTTTGGAAGGCTGCTCAGGAGTATCAGGATCCGGTTGTTGTATACCAGAATGTGACAGGAACATCTCAGCAGCAGTTCCTTGATGAGATGTATGATTGTTATGCTCGTTTGGTAAACTTTGATTTCGACCGTGTGCGTGATGTAACCCGTAAGTATGCTAACTCTTTTCCAAGTGCTAAAGAGTATATGAATGAGATTGGTGATGGTTGGTTACAGGTAGATCCAAGCCATTGCCCAGAAAACTATGGTTTTAATGCTTTGAAATTAGAAGTTCCAGCCGCAGGTTCTACTGTAACTGTAAGTTTCAATAACATCATGGGTGATCCTAATTACACTTGTGATTGGTGGTGGTGTGGTAGCTACCGTTTTGGATTTGTCGGCGTAACAGAGTCGGGTAAATCTATCTACGGTGAAATAGGAACTGCAGATTTTGATAATCGTAATGCTTCAGTTTCATTTGAGTTGCCTAAAAATGAGCAATTGGCTCATTTGTGGCTTGTAGTTACGGCTGGTCCAAAGGATGGACACTGGAGCTTGGCTCAGTTGCCATTGGCACAATGGCCTTATCAAGTGAAGTTTAATGGTACAAAGTTGATTTAGGTATAACTTTATTAATTTTTATTATTTTGAAGTTTCAGTATTTATTGGCTGCGTCATTAGCGATTGCTATGGCGCAGCCGGCAAATGGTCAGATGTTCTTTGGTAAACCAAAGGAAGTTTCAGATTCTGCTTATCTGGCCCAGGCTCAAACTCCTCCTATGGGATGGAACTCATGGAACAAGTTTGGTTGTAATGTCAGCGAAAAGCTGATCATGGATATGGCGGATAAGATGGTAGAGACTGGTATGAAGGATGCGGGATACCAGTATGTCGTTATTGATGACTGCTGGCAGGTAGAACGCGACTCACTTGGTTTCATCCAGGCAGATCCCGACCGTTTTCCTCACGGAATGAAATATCTGGCTGATTATATTCACAGCAAGGGTCTGAAGTTTGGACTTTATTCCTGTGCTGGAAGTTACACCTGTCAAGGTCGTCCTGGTAGCCGTGGTCATCAGTTTCAGGATGCCTTGATGTATGCCAAATGGGGTGTGGATTTCCTGAAATATGACTGGTGCTCTGATGAGGGACAGAATGCGCAGGCTGCTTATGCTACGATGAGCGATGCCATCAAGGAGTCGGGAAGACCTATCATTCTCAGTATTTGTGAATGGGGCGAACATGAACCTTGGAAATGGGGCAAGGGTATCGGACATCTGTGGCGCGTTACAGCCGATATCAGAGATTGCTACCAATGTCTCTTCGACTGGGGTGGCGTAGGAGTGCTCAACGTCATCGACAAGATGGCGGATCTTTATCCGTATGCCGGACCGGGTCATTGGAATGATGCCGAGATGCTGGAAGTGGGTAATGGCGGCATGACCAAGGATGAGTATATTACTCATTTTTCTATGTGGTGTATGCTGGCTGCTCCGCTGATGGCGGGTAACGACTTGACCAAGATGGATAAGGATACTCATGAGATTCTGACCAACAAGGAAGTGATAGCCGTAGACCAGGACCCTATGGGCGAGCAAGGACGCCGATTCATGGATATGGGAGAGAAGGAAATCTGGGCAAAGCCTCTGAGCAACGGCGAACTGGCAGTCTGCTTCCTAAACCGTACAGATTTCCCTTGGAAACTGGACTACAACTGGAGAGCCCAGACTATCTATTTTGCCAACGAGGTGAACATTCATGCCAATGAATATGTAATCAGAGACCTTTGGAAACATAAAGACATTGGTACTACTGCTCAGAATACCAAGGCAACCATTCCTGCTCATGGTGTATTGATGGTAAGACTTTCGAAGAAAGCTAAATAAATATAGTTAGTTCCGTTGCTGACGTAAAATTGTTGTTTTGCGGAATGCAACGGAACTTTTTTGTTTCTTTGTTTATGTTGATAACACTCTTGTTTCTCCTTTTAATACGTACATATCCGAAGCGTAAGGTGTGTTGTCTTAATACTCTATAATTCATAGTTTAAACAGTCATACATCCACGTTTATTTGGTTTGAACATCTTGATTTGTGAGGTTGCTGCCATATGCCGGCAATCACACGAATCTAATTCTTTAAGGTCTGATGCCATCTATCGCAAGCTTTTCAACAATGATATGCAGTATCTGATAGAGTGTAGTGAGAAAATCGTGAGGGATACCCCCAAATCGTGGTAAACGGCTCCGCGTTTATACCTTGCATAATTCAAAAAAAGCAGTAACAGCTGATTAAACAAATGCTGCTACTGCTTTTTCCATCGGTCAGGAAGTAAGTCTCTATATTTCTCCAGTG
>NZ_JANDWX010000047.1:0-21227 GCF_024330485.1 Segatella copri
GTGTGCCCTTACGTTCGGGCTACGCCCTCTCTACAGGGCACACAACTCTATCTGCTTGCAAAGGTAATCATTTTCCATCAGTTTTCCACCTTTCTGTGTCTACTTTTTGAGGGGCAGCACCTTAGAAGCATTCCAACGGCGTAGAGCCTCTTCTCTTGTTAACTTTGTAGTATCCAAATATTCTTCCTCCTATTTATTCTAGTTCAACATTCAGCCACCAAAATTACACATATTCTTCGAAACCACCAAGAAAATCACAAGAAATCTGCAACTTATCATCAAATAACCACGAAATCAATCGTAAACTATAAACTATTAACTGTAAACTATAAACTGCTATTCCCTACCTCAGCAAGCTATAATAAGGCGGTCCCATCCCGTACAATCTGGCGAGGGCTTTGATGCCCCGCCAACCTTAGAGCGTAGCGGTTCCGAGCGACGAGGAGGAGCGGTTACATCCCTTGCCCTTTTGGAAAGGGCGAGGGCTTGGGAGTGGGTTAAGGACCCTCCCGCAGGGGTTTCTGTCCCCTACAAGGGGAACCGAAGGGGTCGTAAAGACTTGAAGAAGAACGAGATGAGTTCCTTCTGCTACTTGCAATAATCAATAGTTACGACATCTTAAACTATTAATTAAGATGATTATTTCCTTGATTCCGCAATAATAACTCCACGAAATCTTTTATATTTACAACAAAAATACGAGGAAATTCAACCTCATTGAGAATTTTAAAGTGAGCATCATTACTCACTATACAACTTGCACCAGCAGAAAAAGCACAATCTACAAATTTGTTGTCATCCTCATCAGCTTGAATGAGATGCAACTTATAATAGGGTGTTACGAATTCCACATTCTTTTGACTTAGAATCACAGACACAACATTACTGGCAATATTTGCATTAGTCTTCTGCTCAATGATTTCTAAATACTCCTCAATAATTTCATTTGTAACGCACAAGGTCAATTTACCTTTCAAGAAATCATCCCAAATCTTACGATAAGGGCTTATCCTTGGAAGGCTCATCAATAAGCAATTAGTATCAAGAACAATCTTTCTCATTTGCCAGAAGTACGTAAATGTTCATTACCCCAGCTCTCTATGGTATCAAGAGTTATACTTCCATTATCGCACAACTCATCAATCCCCTCATCAACCTTCTTTGCAAAGTATTGAGAGAGAACATTTTCAAGATTATCTAATTCCTGTGGAGTCTTGATATAAGACATCATTTGAAGAATCTTCATCTGAGCAGGGTTAAATACAGTCTGTTCCATTCTATTTTCAATTAAACGTTCCACTTTGCCGCCAAAGTTACGCTTTTTTCTCGAAACCACCAAGCAATTAACAAGAAATCTGCAAATTATCATCAAATAACCACAAAACCAGCACTTCAATAATCCTATCCACCTTTAGCAAGGCGGTCCCATCCCGCAACACATGGCGAGGGCTTTGATGCCCCGCCAACCTTATAGCGTAGCGGTTCCGAGCACCGAGTAGGGCGGTTACATCCTTCCTTCTGAGGAGGAAGGCTTGGTTAGAGGTGGAGCTCCCTTTGGCTAAAGGGAGACGGAGGGATTCGAAAGACTCCTTCTTTAACGGTAAGGAACCTTATATCCAAGGCAATACTTCAGGAAAGCGAAAAAAGCAGTTATATCATTCATTCAACTATTAATCTTTATTAAATTATTAATACTGTCGCACCATTTTACGTCATAATGATGTATATTTGCAGTCAGAATGATTATTAATTAAACATGTTAGGCTTATGGCACAGACAGCAATGACAGTCCGTATGGACAACCAGCAGAAAGCACAGTTTGATAAACTCTGCGAACAGTTCGGTATGAGTGCGAATACCGCCATTAACATCTTTGTTAAGGCAGTAATTCGCAGTAAGAGCATTCCATTCTCCATTCAGGCAAAGAATGAAGAAGAAGATGAAGTGACTGCGAAAGCAAAGGCTGCGTTCAAGCAACTTAGAGCTAAAGCAGAAAGAGGTGAAACCCCAGATCTCACACTTGATGAAATCAATGAAGAAATCAGAGAAGTCAGACGATTAAGAAAAGAACGCAATGGTATATGCAGTCATTGATACAAACATATTTGTATCAGCCCTTATCACCCACAACTCAAATGCTTCAACAGCAAGAGTTCTTGAAAGTTTGTTCCTTCATCGTATTATACCTTTATATAATGATGACATTATAAAAGAATACGATGAAGTGCTTCATCGCGCAAAATTCAAGTTGTCAGACGACCAAATCTGCACAGTTATAGAACTTGTAAAACAAAACGGAATTGATTCTTCTCGTTTCCCTTATGCTGGCGAAATGCCAGATGAGGACGACCGAGTCTTCTACGAAGTCTGCCTGAGCAAGGAAGACTCCTTCTTAGTAACAGGAAATCTCAAACACTTTCCAAAAGAACCGCAAGTGATTACAGCAGCAGAAATGATGGAAATCCTAGACAACGAACTATAAGATGTCTATAGTGATTCTTCTCAATAGGGTGTACTGCAAACATTCTATTTACCATAAGCTTCCTGTCTGCCTTATCAAACATGATTTTTGCATTTGCCAATTATCAATGATACGACGATGGTGGTCCCAAGGAATAAGAAAAAGCAATTTGAAATCGTCCGCAAACTGCGGACGATTTTTACTTTGTGCTACAACTCGCTGAATATCTGCAACATACAAGTCATCTATAAAATTGTCCGCAAGCTGCGGACAATTTGCCTGTAATGGTGCATAGAGCTTATAAAAGTAGCTCATGTACTTCAAGTTAGTTGGTGAGAATCCTTTCACCCCTGGCATTTCGTTCTTCAAATCCTGACTGAGATTTCTGGTTGCCATCCTTGGCTTCGTACCCAACCCACAACCCAGGGAAAATAAAGCATCAGCAGCAGAAGAGTCTGATATCCATTAATATGAATAGGAGATTCCTAGATATAGGAGGCTAATTTTCTGCAGTCAGGACAAGACATGGCTTCGATATGCTGTCCCATGAAGCCACGTCCCTCATATACTTCGGTCTCGTACCCACAATCCTGGCATCTGAATATCTTCTGGGACCGCCATGCTAATGGTGGAGATACATTGGAGACTGAATAATATAATTATTCTTTGTCTATTCGTTTAAGTTCTGTTTTCATCTTTTTACCATAGGCTTCGCCTCGTGGAGCAAGATATTGAAAGAATATAGTATCGCCAGAAAACTCAATTTCTAGAGTAAATAGTGCTCTATAGTCACCTAAACGAATTCTATATATATTACGATACCCAACAAGTTTCTTGCAGTCAGAGATATCTTGAATACCTTTGGCTGCTTTAACTTCTACTACCGTACGTCTTAAAGAATCGAGCATCTTGCCAGAAAGACGTTTGGAAGCTTTGACAAAGGCTTTGGAAAATTCGACATTCATACGCCTAACCACTTTTCAAAATCTTCTTGTTCTTCTTTGTTGGCACGGATGAGACCCTCTGGCTGCTCTTTTCTTAATTTAGCATAGAGCTTTGCGTCTTCGTAATCTTCGGCTATGCCATTGAGTATATCCTCAATATAGTTTTTGAGGTTGGTTCCCTTCTGAATAGCCATAATGGATAGAGTCTTAAAAGTATCATCTTTTAAGTCAATGATCTTTCTTTTAGAAGGTGTTACTGAAACTGTACTCATAAGTGTATTTATTTAAATGGTTCTACTTTGGTGCAAAGATACATAATATATTTCATATATATGGTATATCTCTATGTATAATTAATAAAGATTAATAGTTAGATGGATGATAAAACTGCTTTTCAACACATTAAGTATTTACCTTTGCATCCGAATTCTTAAAAATCAGAATTATGGAATTGGCATTAATCACAGCCAGAGACATTTTTTCTACTACCATACTTCTACCCCTATAGGTTCTTTACCAGTACGTTCCAGACAGCTTTTGCGAACCAAGTTCTCCAGTTTCTCCACCATTTTACGTTTGTTTTCCTTAGAAGCATTCCAACGGCGTAGAGCCTCTTCTCTTGTTAACTTTGTAGTATCCAAATATTCTTCCTCCTATTTATTCTAGTTCAACATCCAGCCACCAAAATTACACATATTCTTCGAAACCACCAAGAAAATCACAAGAAATCTGCAACTTATCATCAAATAACCACGAAATCAATCGTAAACTATAAACTATTAACTGTAAACTATAAACTGCTATTCCCTACCTCAGCAAGCTATAATAAGGCGGTCCCATCCCGCAAAATCTGGCGAGGGCTTTGATGCCCCGCCAACCTTAGAGCGTAGCGGTTCCGAGCGACGAGGAGGAGCGGTTTCCCTCTTCTTCCCTGAGGGGAGAAGACCGAGATGAGAGGTGGAGCCCTCTTTAATGGTAAAGAGGGACGGGGTGATTTTAGAAAAAACTTATTGCCCTTACGCATATTTGTGCAAATTACACTTATAATCATGTGTTTTATGATGTGTGTGCGCAAACAGATTGCATGAATGTGCAAACGTTTGCACAAATAAATAGAACCTTTTTGAGAAATTTTCTTGCTTACCATAGAAATTCCTCTTATATTTGCAGCCGAAAAAAGATACCAACTAGCGAACGAAGGCTAAGTTTAATATAAACGGAACCAATATATAAAAGTAAAGATATGATGAAGCAAACATTCATAAAATCAGCTATGTTGCTGCTGCTGATCCTTTCAACGGCAACGACGCGAGCGCAGGAGGTCGCTCTGAAGACCAACTTACTGGGATGGGCTTCCACATCTGCCAACGCCGGCATCGAAATCGGCACGGGCAGGAAAACAACCTTCCAACTCTTCGGCACCCTGAACCCCTGGAAGTTCTCGGGCGACAAGAAGATGAGATTCTGGAATGTTATGCCAGAATACAGATGGTACACCTGCCAGAAGTTTGGAGGCCATTTCTTCGGAATTCATGCCCTAGGCGGTGAATACAACATTAAAAACATTGACATGCCCTTCGGCATCCTGCCGAAAACTCTGGAGGGCAGGCATTATGAAGGCTGGTATGTAGGTGGAGGCCTTACCTACGGCTATCAGTGGTTACTCAATAAGCACCTCAATTTCGAAGGGTCTATCGGTTTGGGATATGCCTACAGTCCTTACAAGCTTTACGGACGATGCGAAAAATGTCTCGACAAAGACCACCGCAACTATGTGGGCCCTACAAAAGCCGCACTATCTCTCATATACGTGTTCTAAGAATTTAATTTAACTGTTGTTTTAAACCGACAATATAAACACGTAATAACTAGACAGAATACAAAAAATTTTAGGGAAATCATAATATGGATAAAATGAAGCTTTATGCGGTCATTTCGCCTCTCTGCATACTCTTTTCTCAGGGCATCATGCCTGCTCAGGCTCAACAGCTGGCAGGGGGTAAGATTCAGGTAGACAGCGTCTTGGCACGCAAGAACGGCAACCGGATGGACGTTGCCTTCCGTATGAACCTGAACGATTTGAAGATGAAATCAGAGCAGCAGATTGTTTTCACACCGGTAATGGAAGGAACTGATACTATCGCTCTCAACCCTATCATCATCCAGGGTAGAAACCAGGCTGTAAGATACCGCCGACTTGCCGAAAGCAAGAAGAATCCGCAGGCACAGGTTCTTACCCGCAAGAACAAGACCAGTCAGCAGGTTTACTTCGCCCAGTCTGTTCCTTATCAGAAATGGATGAAGAAGTTCAAACTCTCGGTAAAGGAAGATCTCTGCGGATGCGGCAACCTGATAGAACAGGACAATACGCCGATTGCGGATATCGACCGTACACCTAAGATTACGAAGGATTTCTTCGTGCAGCCGAAGGCGGAAGCCAAGAAGGTGAGAGCCGAAAAGGGTGAAGCTTACCTGAGCTTCAAGCTCAACAAGAGTAATATTCTTGCCGACTTCCGTGAGAATGCAGCTGAGCTGAAGAAGATTACTTCCACCATCGACCTGGTGAAGAACGATAAGAACGTTGAAATCACAGATATTGATATCCACGGTTTTGCTTCGCCTGATGGTTCGTATGCCAACAACAAGCGCCTTGCCAACGAGCGTGCAGCTGCCCTCCGCAACTATGTGAGCAGCCTCTACACCTTAAACAGCAAGCTCTTTACCTATCAGGCTACACCGGAAGACTGGGAAGGATTCAAGAAGAAGATTCAGGCTAGCAATCTGGCTGACAAGGAAGCAATTCTCGAGATTGCTAACTCCTCGCTGGCTCCCGACGATAAGGACCTGAAGATCAGAAAGCTCCATCCGGCAAGTTACCGCTATATCCTGGATTATATCTATCCTCGTCTCCGTCATAGCGACTATACGGTAACCTACACGGTTCGTCCGTTCAGCATCGAAGAGGCAAAGGAGATATTGAAGACCAAGCCTCAGCAGCTTTCTCTGCAGGAGATGTTCCTGGTGGCTCAGACTTACGAGCCGGGTTCGCCAGAGTTTAACGAGGTATTCGACATTGCTGTCCGCCTCTTCCCAGATGATGAGGCTGCGAATCTCAATGCCGCCTGCACCGATTTGCAGAAAGGTGATCTTACTTCTGCCGAAAAGCATCTTGCCAAGGCAGGCAACTCGAAAGAGGCAGAACGAGTAAGAGATGTCTTCAAGCAGATAAAGGAATTGGAATAACAGAAAATTAGAGAATAACGATTATAAACAAGCTTAACTTTTAAAGATTATGAAGATTAAACATTTTTTTGGCTTGGCTGTCATCGCAGCTATGTCAGCAAGCTGTTCAAGCAATGAGGATCTGGGAACCGCAGGTTCAGGTACTGGTACTAATGAAGCAGGTGTAAGCTATGCATCTATCACAATCAACTTGCCTACTGCAAATGGTACACGTGCTACTACAAATGACCAGTTTGATGGCGGTACAGCTTCTGAGTATGCAGTAAATGATGCTACACTCCTTATCTTTGAGAAGGGAACAGAAACTTCTGAAAACAACTTCAAGTTTGTCGAAGCTGTACAACTCGGTAATTTGGAGCCTTGGAAAAAAGACAATGATAGTAACAATGGTATTACAACAGAAGCAACTATCACAGCTGAACTTAATAGCGCAAAAGTAGATGAGGCTGGTGGTCAATACTATGCATTGGTCATTCTTAACAATAAGGTAGGAACAGAGAACAAGGTTACAATTCCTACTGCAACAACAGAGACATATGGAACTTGGAATGTTGCAGATAAAGTAAATGCGACAAACCTTGTAAATAATTCGAATGGTTTCTATATGGCTAATGCTCCTGAATTTACTACAAAAGATGTTGAGCCAACAACCCTCGTGCCAATAAAGGGTATCTATAGAACAAAGGAAGAGGCACAGAGTAAACCTGGTACAACGATTCATGTAGAACGCGGTTTGGCAAAGGTTACTGTAGGATCAAACAGTACAGGCAAGAATTATTTTGCAACAGAGGGTGACAATGCAACCGGAACAAATTATAAAAGCGACAAGGTAAAAATCACAAATTGGGCTTTGGATGTTACTAACAAGAAATCATTCCCAGTACATGTAACTTCTGGTTTGAAGACTGGTATAACACCGGCAGCTCCAACAGATCCAACAGCTCAAACTGTTCCAGCTTACTCAGATATTTGGAAGAATGATCAAGGTACAGCTCCAGCAACATCTCGCTTCGTTAGTAATTCTACTACAGCTACTTTCAAGCGTGTATATTGGGGTATCGACCCTAACTACAGCATGGGCTTAACAGACTTAGACAAATGTAAGGAACAATTCACTTTAGCGACAGCTGAAGAATCTGCAGTCACATGGATGGATGGCTCTGGTTCTGAGCACCCATTGTATTGTTTAGAGAACACTTTCGACATCAATAACATGAAACAAGGTCAGACCACCCGTGTACTTGTTAAGGCTACTTATACTCCAAATGTTTTGGCATCAGAGTCAGGGACAGACAAGACCTTCTTTATGATTGGTAACAGTTTGGACATTTGGACAACGAAAACTCTTAAAGATCAAATTGCCAGTAAAGCAAAAGAGGCTCTGCGTATTACTACCGACCCTACTGTAGAACTTACGGGTGATTTATTGACTGCCGGTACACATGTATTGACTAAATCAAATGTATCGATTAAGATTAAGGAAGGAGAAACAGAAACAGAAAAGGTTGATGATAAATTAGTAGCCACGCTCAACACCAAACTCGGTCTTGATAAGGATAAAGGTATCGGTATCAAGACCTACAAGAATGGTGAAAGCTATTATATTGCCCGTATCAAGCACTTCGGTGACGACTTGACGCCTTGGACAGCAGGTAATGAAACATATGATGGAAAGAACCTGAATTGGCTCGGCCGTTACGGTGTGCTCCGCAACAACTGGTACGACCTTACTGTCAATAGCATCAGCGGTCCTGGTTATCCTGACGTTCCAGAGGTTAAGCCTAAGTCCCCAGACGATGAGGATACCAAGTACATCAACGTTAGCGTTAAGATCCTCGACTGGGCTAAGCGTACACAGAACGTAGATTTGTAATCCATAACACATTATTATATATAGCTCAGCCGCTCTAGCGCTAAGGAGCGGCTGGCTATATCGGAAGAATAAGAATCAATTTATACACTTTACTTTTTCATAAAACAGATAAGCATCATGGCAAACAAGAAGTTTAACAGTTGGATCAAGAATATATGCATGGGATGGGGATTCATCATGGCGGGCAGTATGCTCAGCAGCTGCAACGACTTGATGCACGACGACCTGCCTCCTTGTGACATGGGTGTTGACTTGCAGTTCAAGTACGACTACAACGTGCAGCGTGCCGACATGTTCAATGATCATGTGGGCGGCCTCAGCGTATTCGTATACGACGAGCAGGGCAACTTCATTGCTCGCCATGATGCCTATAACGATGCGACATCACAGCCGCTCAAGGACCCTAACTATGCCATGCGAATCAATCTGGAACCGGGCAAATACCGATTCGCAACCTTCGCCTTCCAAAAGAAATACGAAGATGCACTCGCGCAGCCAGGTGCCAAATTCCAGATAGCTCTGCCACAGCAGGGTGACAACATCACCGCCCTCCATGCACGACTCGACCGCGAACAGGGCAAGGTGAACAACCAGAGCCAACCGCTCGATACACTCTGGCAAGGACTCAGCAACGAACTGGTTGAAGTAAAAGACCTGCAGGTTACACGCCATACCATCGGTCTGGTTCGTGATACCAAGCAGCTCACCATCAGCCTGCATCAGACCGACGAGCCTGCCAACATCAATGCCGATGACTTCAGTTATCAGATAACCAATGCCAACGGCGATATCAGTTACGACAACTCTCTCCTCCCCGACGAGGAGTTGACATATACCCCATACTACACCTGGACCACTGAGTTTAAGGATACCGAGGGCAATGTAAAGGAGCGCACCGCTCATGCCGCCCTCATGTTCTCCCGACTCATCTGGCATCCGGCAGCAGAAAACGACAAGAACGCCATCCTCACCATCACGAACAAGACTACAGGCGAAGAGGTGGCACGCATCAATCTTGCTGACTGTCTGGCTCAAGGCCGTGGCGCCTTCGAAGCCCGCCAATATTCAGCACAGGAATTCCTGGACCGTGAGTACGACTATAAGCTCGACTTCTTCCTCCAGGGCAACCAGTGGAAGTATGTGCAGCTCAGCATTTCCATCCTGGATTGGAGCAAGCGCATCCAGCGTGTCGATTTCTAACCGTTTCAGGTGTCAGAGCCCCTTCCGGGCATTTAGCTCATAAGAGTATTTGACTTTAAAAATTGGAAACAATGAAAATACGAGATTTCATTTTAAGTTTAGTTAGTTGGTTTATATTGTTGGTTACAGTAAGTTGCTCTGACGAACTTGGAGGCGAGCGCGCTCCCATTTCGTCAGAAAGCAACTTGCATGTACTCGTGCCAACCGTGCTCAGCAGCCGCGGCACCCGTGCCGACGATGCTTCCGGCCTTCCTACCTATAATGCTACGGTAGATGAATGCCAGATCAACGACCTGACCCTCTATGCTTTCCCTGTCCCTACAGGAAATGGAAATGATGGCAAGCTCCTGGTAGAGACGCTCCCTGCCCCATTGGCTACAATGATGGTAGAGCCGCATGTAGCTAACTATCAGCTCAATATCGAGCCGGGCACTTACCATATCTATGTGGTTGCCAACATGAACAAGGTGTTGAGTGGTAAGCCTATCAAAACAGAAGATGATCTCAAAGATATAGTACTGAACTATGTAGATGGAGGAGAACCGGGAATGCCTGTTTCTACAAACATCCCGATGATTTATGAGCCAAAGGATGTAAACGGTACTATCATCAATACAAAAATAGAAAAAGGTGGTGATAAATATACAGAGGTGGCAGCTAACCTGAAATTTACATGCGTAAAGGTTAAGCTGAATCTTATCTTCGATCCTACTGCTGAAGGTTCTGCATTCAATGGTAATAGCTATATCATCAAGGATATTCTGGCTCAAAAGCTTTCTCCTAGCACCACGCTGAGTTGGGATGGAGCATTTAGCAAGCCAGCCTCTAGTGTTAGCCAAGATTATGCCAATGGTTTTGAAAATAAAGTTTATGCTACTTCTCCTGAGGCAAGCAATAAGGGTGGTTATTATGAAAACTGGACAGAGGATGCTGCCAATGCCAATGTGAATAATAAGGACATCATCACCCTTGTTCCTGGTGCAACTCCTATAGCTGCTCCACAGAATGCCGCCGCTAAGTGGCTTTTCCAAGGCACTTACTATCTGCCTGAGCGTTATATCGCCGATGCCTCTCAGCAGTCTACCCTCAAAGTTACTGGCTCTGTGAATGGTAACATTGAGAACAACTATAAGATTAAGCTGGGACATCGTCAGGATGAGAGCCCAACTTCCACCGAAGTTCCAACTTTCCCTCGTGGCACCTATTATGAGATTATCGGCAAAATCAAGAGTCTGGGAAACATGACTCTCGACTGTAATGTGAGCGTAAAGGACTGGAAAACTGTAACGATAGATGCAGACTTCAGCCATACCACACTGTGGGTAAACAAGACAAGCGCTCAAATAACCTCCATAGAGGAAGACTCTATTTCCTACAAGTCAAATTGGGTGAATGTGGAGTTTGGTTGCGATGCGATTGTTGATGGTAAGCCCCTCGTCGTTGTAGATAAAAGAGATGAGGTCAATCATATTATCACCTTTAGGATTAATCCCGAGATTCCCATGAGTGCTTATGGAAATGGGGAAGGTCAATTTCATCCGAAAGGAACGACCAAGATATGGCTGAAGGCTAACAACCTGAAGAAGTATCTGGATGTAGACTACAATGTAGAACCTCTGTTTGAGGTTGATCCATTGGAGGTAATCATCTATTATGAGGCAAAAGCAGAAACCAACACAAAGGTATTCACTTGGGTTACAAACTTGGGAGGTATCGTGCTTCCGGACAATCTGACTTCCATCATTGGTAGCTCAACTATCAAAATATCGAAGCCATCCGATGAAAACGCTCCCAAGGGAACATTCCAGGTGGAGGCTACAACCGACCCTGGAACAACTACAGTGCATACATTCCGAGTACACTCGAAAGACTTGTATAATAGCAACAATAAGTACAGAGACATTAAGGTGACAGTAAGACCTCCGGTTGACAATTACCGTATCTATTTCCGTGCCATTAATGACAGGTCGTCAAATAAAGACAAGTTTAATACTAACCAATTCCAAGGTATTTTGGAAGAATACTATGGAACTGGTGATAACAATAACAACTGGAACGATTCTTGGAGAGGAGAAGGTTGGGACAATGAGATACAAACAAGTAGACATAATGTATATATTTATTCTCAAAAGGGTGAAACGACAGGAACAGCAATACCTAAAGAAAATGTGTGGTACTTTAATAATAGATATAAAGATCTAAACGGTATGACTGGGGACACGAATAATCCAGGATGGTACTACAAGGACATGGATTTTAATGCTAAAGGATATAGATTGGATTATAGCGGCGACGATCAAAAAACTACACCGATCAAGCCTGGCGAGACATTGATGATATTCTACAGCTTCAACAACGATGGTGCGGACCTTCACCGCTGCCCTCAGCACATGGCGCCTGGTATCCCCCTTTTTAACTATGAGGATAGAGAAGGTTGGATACTTTACGACCCGACAACAGACCCCTATTATCGTATTTTCGATGAGAAGCCGATAGTTAAGGATATCAATTATGTTGTCTATACCAAGAAAGAAGTATTAGGCTGGGCGTTTAAGTTCGGTGTCGCAACAGACAATCCGACATCCTCAGGAGATAATAAACAATATGAACATTGGGACAACACTTGGGATGGTCACAGTGCCAAGAGTTTTAAAAGCGTACAAGAAGGAGGCTGGTGGAAGACAACGATAAGTTTAAAAGCGGTTGACGGCTATCATGAGAAGGGTATAGTCCTTCAGTTTGAAAAGGATGTCTATGATGAGAAATATACCCTTTTCGGAGGTAGAAGTTATGAGAAGCATAACGATACAGGATATTATGACAATGGTAGCTGGCATCCTGGTAAACCATCAGGTGTATAAACAAGTAAAGTAAGTAAGGAAATGAAAAAGATAATATCTCTTTTAGTGGCACTGCTGACATTGGCAGCATGTAGCGACACTTTGAACGAAGGTTCCAACCCAAGCAACAAAAATGGGGTGGAAGATGGGGGCATCACGCTCACCATCACACTTCCCGACTTTTCAAAAGAGGAACTGACAAGGGCTGGCGATACGGGATTGAAGAGTCTGAACGTAGTGGCTTACGATGATAAAGGAGTGTTCCTGTCGAACCAAAGCGTTTCCGCTTACGAACTTGTGTCGGGCACCGACAACACTTACGAAGTGAAAGTGCCAGTCACGGACAAGGCTACAATGATTCATCTGGTTGCCAATGACGGCGATTTGTCAGATTCTCAATGTCAGAGTGGTTTGGACAAGGCTGCCATTTCGGGAACAATCAACACAGAGAATCCTGTCTGCTGGGGAAAGATCAGCGTGTCAGACTTGATGAAGGAAAATCCGGAAATCAGTCTGCTGCGCCAGTTTGCCAAGGTAAACGTCAAGTATGAGAAGACTACATCCAGTGATTTCAAAGACGACAATACGTTTGAATTGGAAAGCTTCCAGTTGTATAAAGCTGCAAACAAGGGAACCATAGCTCCCAAGGATTTTGACTATAATGCAGCAGCAGTCAATGTGCCAGATGATGCAAACAAAGCTAATAGCGGATGGCAGACAGGCGAAACACCTTTCTATGAGACTGCCGCCGGTCAAGCCTATCTCATCGTGAAGGGTAAATATAATAGTGTGGAGTCTTTCTATAAAGTATCCTTCCTTACCGACAACGACATGACAAAACCGATGGCACTGCTGCGCAACCATGCTTATACGGTGACTATCAAGCACGTCAATACCTACGGATGGCCCACAGAAGCAGAGGCTATTAAAGACCCATATCCCGAGAACCGAATGATGGTGGACGTGAAAGATGATAATCCTTTGGTTAACGATATGATAGCCTGCAAGGACTACCATCTGGGAGTAAGCGACCAAGTAAGCGGCGCATGGAATGATGAGAATATTATCGCCACTGTCGTTACAACTATCAAAAACGACGAGAAGCCGACTTGCTCTACGTCCGATGGCTGGATAAAAGAAGATGTTACGACGATCACGAAGATTGGCACTGTGCCGGATACTGACGGTTCAAACTCTACTACAGGTACGAAATATAAGATTTCGATTGCGGTAGAAAAAAATGAATACTCTGAGGTACCACGCACAGGAAAGGTAATCGTGAAGTCGGGCGACTTGACCCGCACCATAACCGTGACCCAGAAAGGTAAGGACTTCAAGCGTTCTGACAGAATCGTAAAGCTTGAGACATCAAGCAATGTGGGCACATCGGAAGAATATGAGGACTATTTCAACAAATTCCTGCCAGGTACTCGAGGTATCAGCCCGAAGGATATGCAGAACGATATTGTCAGAAACGATGGTCTGCACTTCGGGGTGGGAACTAACGAGTTCAGTTATTTGATTCCAAAGAAAACGGGTGATGATGTGACTTATGGCGCAAACAGAAACTTGTTTAAGGTAACGGATAATGGAGACGGCAACTGGAAAGTGACGCTGAACAGCGGTGCTGACAACTATGACATCTGGATCGGCGACTTCACCATCACCTATCAGGAGAATGGACACGACATTGCTATCACGTATCCCGTTTATCATTGTGGACTCTTCCACAAGATAGATGCCACCGACAACCAACAACCGCCTGTTGATCAATCTCGTGTCAGCGGCCGTTTCTACTACGGTGTAGTGAAGGTGAAAGGAAATAGTAAAACATACGTCATGCTCGACCGCAACCTCGGAGCCTCCAGCGACAGATGCTATGCTCCGGGCACCAAGGCGTTGGAAGCTAACAAGGGTGCTATTGGCGGATACTTCCATATTGCTAAAGCGAAACAGGATCAGGCAAATGCAGGTAGTCTTATCGGCAATCTGCCTCAAGGTTTCACTATTCCCGAGAATAGTGTGTTCCAAGACATCATAGACGGCGGTAATCTGAAAGAGGAGACCCGCTACACCTTGTCGGGCGAGGCGTACAACAGTGTTGAGATAACAACAGACAATTCGGAGCTGCCCGTAATCTATTTGCCAGCCACAGGATATGTGGAGGGTGAGGCTTTCAGAAATGTCACCCATGTCAGCCTATGGACCCGCACGCTACTCTCAGGAAATCAGGGTTTCGACACCACCAGTCCTGAGTATGGCTTCTGGTATCGCTATTTAGATGTGTATGGTAAGATTTGCACCATGTCGAATCTCCGCTTCGTCAGCGGTAATGCAGGTAAAAACACCGGGACTTACAGGGCCATGCCAATCCGCCTGGTACATGTTCTGTAATAAACATAAGATAAGTGATAAATATAATAACATCTTTTACTTATATAATTAAAGTATAAAAAACAGCTGTTTTACAAAGAAGGGTTGGATTTTCGTGAGAAAGTCCAGCCCTTCTTTTTGTCAGGATACTCCTGACAAGGGGTCAAGACGTCACTGAGAGGTTATTATGCTAGTACTGACGTGGTAAAGGCGCTTCCATCGCTTATTGAGGGTGAATGAGAGCAAGAATACGAATGAATGAGAGCAAGAAGAGGGGTAAAACAAGGATTTTAACCTACTAAAACAGTTCTTTCAACTAAGAAAAGAAACATTTATACTTAGATAAAATCTCCGTTCATAGACGCTGAATGTCCGTTCAACGTCGATGAACCGCCATTCATAGACGCTGAACCGCGGTTCAACGTCGATGAACGGAGATTTCAATAGGGTTAAAGAACATTTTATCCTATAATCAACCAAGACTTTTCCCGAGATTAACCCATTATTAATACAGCAAGAAGGAAGAAAGGAGATAAGAGGAAGCCTGAAAAGAAATAAAAGGAGGAGAGAAAAGAAATAAGAGAAGGGAGAAAAGAAATAAAAGGTATAAGGAAATGAGATAAGGGGCATAAATGAAGAAAAGATGTTTTTAATTTGGTGGTTTCACCATTTATTCGTATCTTTGCCAACAAAGAGAATATCACTTAAAAGAAAGGCGAGCAATTATGGCAAGAAAACTATATCCGATAGGATTACAAACTTTCGAACGAATCAGAGTGGAAGATAAGTTCTACATTGACAAGACGGAATATGTATATCGTATGGCACATACTGATGGTACTTATTTCTTCCTGAGCCGTCCACGCCGTTTCGGAAAGTCGCTGTTGCTGACTACCATGAAGAGCTATTTTGAAGGAAAGAAGGAGCTTTTCAAAGGACTCGCCATCGAAAAGCTAGAAAAGGATTGGATAAGCTATCCGGTGCTGCATTTCGATATGAGCATGGGCAAACACATGGAGATAGCCCAGCTGGAAAGATATTTCGACCAGCAACTTGCAGAACAAGAGCAGAAATGGGGCATTACGAATCCGGCTGTTGATGCCAACGTCCGCCTCATCTCACTTATCCAGACTGCCTATAGGGAAACGGGCAAGCAAGTGGTAATACTGATTGACGAATATGATGCCCCTTTGCTTGATGTGGTGCACGAGGATGAAAAACTGGAAGAACTTCGCAACGCCATGCGCAATTTCTACAGTCCGCTAAAAGGATGCGAGAAATTGCTCCGCTTCGTATTCCTCACAGGCATCACCAAATTCTCTCAGCTCAGCATCTTCAGCGAATTGAACAACATCACCAATATCAGTATGGACGAGCCGTATGCCGGCATTTGCGGAATTACGGAAGATGAACTGGTGAACGGAATGCGGAATGACATAGATGCACTTGCTGAAAAATTAAACTTATCGTATGAGCAGACGTTAGCTAAGTTAAAGGATAATTATGACGGCTATCATTTTACATGGCCTTCTCCTGACGTTTATAATCCGTTCAGCTTATTAACCTGCTTTGCCAAGCAGAAGATTGATTCCTACTGGTTTGGATCAGGCACTCCTACTTATCTGATCAATATGATGCGCAATTTCAACTTTCTGCCAGCGAACCTGGGCGAGAGTATGGAAGCCGGAAAGGATGACTTTGATGCTGCCACGGAAAACATGACCACCATCATGCCGCTGCTCTATCAGAGTGGCTACATCACCATCAAGGATTATGATGAAGAAACGGAACTCTATACCCTAGCCATTCCTAACAAGGAAATAAGAGTTGGATTGTACAGAAGTTTGTTGCCTCATTATCTGACCTCAAAGACTGCAATGTGCAATACCACCATCGCCAAGATGTCGGTGCTTATTAAACAGGGCAAGATAGACGAAGCATTACAGTTGCTGAAATCGTTTTGGGAGACTGTGCCTTATTGCAACAACACCCATTACGAAGGTCATTACCAGCAAACGATGTATATCATCTTTGCCTTGCTCACGAATTTCAGGATTATAGTGGAGCAACATACGTCAAAGGGGAGAATTGATATAACCATGGAGACGGACGATACTATCTATGTAATGGAGCTGAAGTTTGGAAAGACTGCCCAGGAGGCTCTTGAGCAGATAGAAAGCAAGCATTATGCCGATGCCTTTGCCATGAGCGGCAAGGAAATTATCAAGGTAGGTATGAGCTTCAATATCAAAGATGACAACACCATCGTGTTCGATTGGAAATCATCAGAAATTTAGATGACAAAAAAAGCGTGCAGGCGACTATGATGTGGCTTGCACGCTTTTTCCTCGAAGATAGAGTTCTCACTTACATTAGGATTTATTATCTTATATATCCCAACAAATCAAGATACATCATTCTTGACTCTAAGCACTCATCTTCAGGAATATGATTTGCCTCTTTCTCCAAACTCTCAGTAGAGTACAAGAATTTGAAGCCATTCTTTTCATAAAAATGAAGCACATTTTCCTTATTATAAGCATCAACAACAATGAAACGGCAACCAGTCTTATTGTCTGGTAACAAAAACCAAGATATGATATAGTCTATCGCTTGTGATCCAATACCATCATGAGTACTTTGAAAATCCTTGGCTACTCCAAGTCTTCCAATCAATACTGCAGGATAACTCCTTGTTCTTTTAGAATTAGGAATTTTCCTCTGTATTCGATTTCTTGAAGCATTTGGAATTAAAGCTGCCTTGATACTGTCGTTAGCTAATGTAAAGGCACAGACTATTTCATCCTTACCACTTCTTTCAGTTGCAAAGAAATATGTCTTCCCTAATAATTGCCCATCATAGAGACAAGCCTCTCGATGAAAGAAGTCATCAAGGTCTTTATCGCCACAGCTAAAAGTATCAAGCTCCTCTTTTGTCGTAACTCGATAAAGAGAGCAATTACTTTGCAAAAGGACTCTTTCCTCCATGCGCTTTCAAATTAGCAGTTGAGCGAATCAAAATCTTCTCAACGTCATCAAATGACATTCGCAATGCCTTTCTTTGTGGATTGCGTTCATTCTCCTCTGCCTCACGAACAAATCGTTCAGCGGTCTCACCTGTCAAAACAGGAATGCTTCTTATCTCTAATGCCATAATCTTCTCCTTTTAAACGTTTAACTCTGCCACAAAAATACGCTTTTTCTTCGAAACCACCAAGAAAATCACAAGAAATCTGCAACTTATCATCAAATAACCACGAAATCAATCGTAAACTATAAACTATTAACTGTAAACTATAAACTGCTATTCCCAGGCGGTCCCATCCCGCACAACATGGCGCAGACCAGAAGCAAGTTGTAATAAGGCGGTCCCATCCCGCACAACATGGCGAAGACCTTTGATGGTCCGCCAACCTTAGAGCGTAGCGGTTCTGAGCACCGAGTAGGGCGGTTTCCCTCTTCTTCCCTGAGGTTTCTGTCCCCCGCTAACGGGGGAACCGAAGGGGGTGTAAAGACCATTGAAGAAGACCGAGATGAGAGGTGGAGCCTTCCTTAAGGGTAAGGAAGGACGGGTAGGTTTTCGAAAAAACTACTTCTTTGCCAAAGAAGAGCCAGAGCAATTCGAAAGTGCATACGTTCCAATCACCCCATAAATTAAATTCATTTTTATTGTTCCTCATCTTCCCAGAACTCAGGAAGAAGAGTATAATACTTATCCTCAGGCGTAGAATCTATGTGCTTCAACACATAACAAAGCCAACGCTCAGGATTTTTATCTAGCACCTTACGCTGTAATGGTGATATACCAAAACCAGTACATAAACCTATATCCACTTATCCAAATAACATTTAAAATCCTCTATACCTATAACCTCCACTTTAGGAAAAGGAATATTTTCCAGGACCTTAAAGTGCTTGTCTTCTGTAACAATACACTTTGCATTTGCAGCAATGGCACAATCTACAAACTTATTGTCATCTTTATCTGCCTCAATTAAAGCAAAAGTATAATGAGGATCTTTGCGAATTACATTGGGTCTAGTCAATATAGCATAAACGATGGCCTCAGAAACTTGAGGAGATATATTACGAGATAAAACCTCTGAATACTCCTCTATTATTTCATTGGACACACAAAGGTTATAATCGCCACTAAGAAAAGCATTCCACACCTTACGATACGGACTTCTAGGGGCGATTGACATAATCAAACTATTTGTATCCAATACAATATTCATAACCTAAAGATTATAATATTGGTTTATTGTACGGAGTACGTTCATGGAGATGCCGGAAACTCTCGATACGTTCTTCATTCAGGGTTCCTTCATTCCACATCCTATCTAATTCAGCATCAGCCATCTGAACAAAATAATCGGAGATTACCTTATTCAAATCTCGCAAAGCCTCAGGAGTCTTGATAAATGACAGCATATCGAGGATTTGCAATTGAGCTTGATTCATTGTTGCTACCTGTGCCATAATAATTCATTTTATTAATATCTAACCGCAAAGTTACGCTTTTTTCTCGAAACCACCAAGCAATTAACAAGAAATCTGCAAGTTATCAGCAAATAACCACGAAATCAACCGTAAACTATAAACTATTAACTGTAAACTATAAACTGCTATTCTATAATGAATTGTGCATGCAAAGTTAAGAAAAAAACAATATTCAAAGGCAAAAAACCAAGAAAAATCTCAGAAACTTATAATCTTTTATAAAAAGAACAATATATTACACCTTTTCTTACGTAATCTAGATTTTTTTGTTAACTTTGCAGGAAAAGTACAATATAATACACTACTTGGTATGAAAATTCAAGAAGTAATGAAATTGCAGCGTAAGAGTCTGATATCCATTAATATTAATAGGAGATTCATAGATATAGGAGGCTAATAGAAATGAAAAAAGAATCAAAAGTTAACCAAGCAAAATATGTAGAACTCAATTTGTTTCCTGAGGAGGAAGAGGATCATCAGAAAGACTCTATCTCTTCAGAAGACATGGAAAGCGATACTTCTCCAGACAAAGAGTATGACTTGACTGATTTGTTTGAAAGACTTTCCCAATCAGCTTTTCGCAGCCGATTCCATCTCTCGAAGAAGGATAAGGAATATATTGCAGAAAAGGGTTTGGCTACCATCCGTAAGCATGCGGAGGATTTCGTTGCCAAACGCCTTGCTCCTGCCGTGATTCCCAATGACGGCAAGCAGACACCGATGAGAGGGCATCCTGTATTCATTGCCCAGCATGCTACAGGCTGCTGTTGCCGTGGTTGTTTCTTCAAATGGCATCATATACCTGCCGGAAGACAGCTGACAGGAGAAGAACAGCAGTATGCTGTAGCAGTACTGATGGCATGGATTGAAAAACAGGTTTAAAAAGCATGAAGTTTTAGCAGCAAAGTTTAAATTAATTATCCATTGTTGTCAATTTTGCAGAATATTTAGTCAAAATTGGCAAAAACTGTTTACTCCAAATCTACAAACCGGGTTGGCACGTAACTTGCTCCTACATAGAGTGAAAGCCGAAGCCGAAAGGGCAAGGGGAACGACAAGAACCCTAAGTAATGACAGTTGAGGGTTTCTAGAAATCCTTGAACCTCGTAAGCCGAAGCAATCGTTATTAAAAAGGATAAATTAAAAACAATGAGAAATCCCGACTGAGCCGGAAGGCGAAGAGAGGACGAGAAAAATAGAATTAGGAGGTTTTACATGATGTTGTTAGCTCGTAGAAATAACAGTGTTTCAAATTGGTTGAACAGTTGGTTTAATGACAACTTCTTTGATGCAAACTTGATGCCACGCATGAACGCAACAGCTCCTGCAGTCAACGTCAAGGAAAGTGCTACAGCTTATACGATGGAGGTTGCAGCTCCTGGTTTGAAGAAAGATATGGTCAAGATGAACATCGATAAGGATGGCTATCTGAATGTATCCATCGAGAACAAGGATGAGAAGAAGGAGGAGAAGAAGGAAGAGCATTACTTGCGTCGTGAGTTCTCTTACAGCAGCTACTCTCAGAGTTATGCTTTGCCAGAGGATGCTGATCAGGAGAAGATTTCCGCTGAGGTCAGTGACGGTGTTTTGAAGATTGAGATTCCTAAGATAGCCAAGGAGGAGAAGAAAGACGATGTTAAGCACATTGAGGTTAAGTAATCTTTCTTGAAGTGGAGAGTGTAAATTAAACTGTGTCAAGCTACAATAAAAGTAGTTTAACACAGTTTTTATATTATGGACAACTTAGAAATTGATTACAAGAAAGCAGCTCAGCAGTTGCGTAGTGGTGA
>NZ_JANDWX010000048.1:0-16188 GCF_024330485.1 Segatella copri
GATTTAAAATTATGTAACTTTGCAGCCGAAAAGGCTTCCCTGCTGGGGGCATGCCCCCAGCAGGGAGTGGGAATGAAAGTTAAGAACAAGCCTTGACACAGTTTAATTTACACCCCCTTTCCATTGGAATAAATGCTGCTAAAGTCTCATCATCAGCTTCATTCTTTGGATTTAATTGAAATACATCACGAATCCTTACCCATTTCCAATTAGTAGGAATAGTAAAAGGGATTTCTTCAGTTATATCCACGCACTTTTTCCCAATCTTCTCATAGTACCTGTTATCGTCACCACGAAAGATAACAGAATCGTTGAGGGCAGACTTCTTTAGCTTGCCCTCTTTTACTAAATTCTGCTTCTCTGTCTTTATTTGTTCGAGTAGTTCTTGGGCTGTACCTTCTTCGGCAATTTGTTGGACGAGTTTACCTTGAATTGCTTCTTGCAATACGGTCTTCTTTAATTTATCATAGATGTTTAGATTGAGACAATTCAATTTATCTGCTTCTGACTCATATTTAGCAATTAGAGACAAAAGCAAATTGTATCTTTCAACCAATCTAGTTTGTTCTGATAAAGGAGGAACAGGCACAAGTACTGCTTTTAGATATTCAAACGGGGGAATATTCTTAATAGCAGAACCGGCTCCTTTCATTTGTGCCTCATTTAAAAGCGTATAAGCAAAGTACATTTGCCAGTATTCTGCCATGCTCAAATCAAAAAGTGTAACCCTCATCAACGCTTGATTGATAATACCGATAGGAGCATCTAATGGCAGAAGATAGGTCTCACCGATTGTTCCTGCGCAGCTTACTATAATGTCATTTGGTTTGACTATAAAGCTTTGCATTGCTTCAAACTTTTCTTTGCTGATATAATAATCACCAAGACGAAAGTCTTTTTGTATTGCATTCTTCTGCTCATAAACTTTGACACTTTGATTGCTTTTAGCTACAAACATAGATTTTGTTAAGCTACTTCCAAAAGGTCCTTTTCTATACAAAGCCAAGTCATTGAGCCTACACCATTCCCATCCCTTTGGTATCTCAAACGGTACTTCCTCATCAATGCATTTCACCTCTCCCGTAGCAAGTATCTTCTCATAATAGGAATTATCCTCACCACGGTAGATAATAGATGCGTTCTTATCACGCTTGATTTTCTTCTCCTTAATCAAGCGTTCTTTCTCTTGACGAATCTTATCAAGCAAAACGCTTGCAGGTTCGTCATTAGGGTCTTGCGGTACAAGTTTTCCCTGTATCGCCCATTGTAATATGCTATTCTTTAATTGCTTTCCGTTCATTATAATTTTCTATAGTTAGAAATCATTGTCCTTATTTTTCTGCTTCAAGAAGAACTGATAAAGTTTCTTGCCTATTTTATCTTTGGCAAATGTCCGCTCATGCTCAATAGGTATGGTAGATAGCCTTATCTTAGCCACGCCTTTTTTCAACAACTCAAATTGTTGTGGACTTATCTTGAATTGAGCTGTAGAACTGATTTCTGTCACTGGAAGGACTATATTGCCAGAGACAATACCTGCCGTTTCAGAACTGCTACCAATCTGAGAACCATAAAGTTTAATAACTTCACCATCGAATGTTTTCAACAACATGGTTGATTCTTTCAGGAAATTCAGTCTGTATGACTTTACGGTTGCGATAATGTAATATGCCGTATCTTGCTTTGCAACGCTATATTTCATGTTACATCCCTCGGCAGCCAAAGGTCGATATGTATATCCAACCGTTTGTGCATTTATATTGATACTGCACATAGTCAGTACAATAGACAAAATGATTTGTATTCCAATATTACTTTTCATAATTATGCTATAAAATTGAAATGTCCTTATTTTATTGTTGTTACTCAGCTTCGTCCAACAATTTGTCAAGTTGCGCTTGCAGTTCTTCACGCTTTGGCAAATAGAGTTGGTAACGTGCTACAAACAATTGATTGGTTATACCCTCCAAGGCATACTCCATCAAAAGTTCATCTTTTCTTGCTCCCAAAACTATGCCAATGGGTGGATTATCGTCAGGTTGACATACTTCTGTTTTGAAATAGTTCAAGTAGAGGTTCATCTGCCCAATATCACCATGCTTTATCTCTGCTCGCTTCAAATCAATCAACACATAGCATTTCAAGATACAGTGGTAGAATACCAAATCCACCTTGAACTGTCGGCTTCCTATCTGCATGGAGTATTGCCTGCCCACAAATGCAAAACCACGTCCCATTTCCAAAAGAAACTGCTCCATGTGGTCTTTAAGAGCCTTTTCCAAGTCACTCTCCTTATAGCGTTTCTGTTTGGGAAGTCCTGCAAATTCAAGCACGAAAGGGTCACGGATGATGTCTTGCGGAGTTTGTACTTGATGCCCCTCGTTTGCCAATGCAAGAACTCCTGCCTTGTCTGTGCTTAGTGCAAGTCGCTGAAACAGACAACTTTTCATCTGCCTTTTCAGTTCTCGAACTTTCCAGCCTTCCTTAATACATTCATTAAAATAGAACTTCATTTCGAGAGAATTATCACACTTTAGTAGTTCATAGTAATGGCTCCATGTCAATTTTGGGGACGCTGTCCCCAAAATTGGAAAAGCCAAATAGAACTTACGCATATAAGTGAGATTAGTACGGTTGAACCCCTTGCCATTTCTAATAGTCAAATCTTTTGAAAGATTCATGAGCAAATGTTTTCCATACTCTGCTCTATCTTTACCTTTAAGCTCAAACTCCACAATGTATTTACCTGTCTGCCAGTTTGCTTCAAGCAATTCTGTATTGACAGCATTGACCGCTTTTGACTTCGCCTCACCCCATAGTGCGGTTATGTTGTCTATCAACTTCTGATAGGCAGCATCATTTATGTTTGTCAAACCTTTATTCTCCATGCCAATCTTTTAGATTTGTGGAACACCGTCCCACATTTTACAATTCGTCCACATTTATATTTATCCCCAAGATACGCTGTATCTCAGCCAATGTCTTATCAATCTCATGATCAAGAGCCTTGCGCTTCTTGAAATAGTCGGCAAGCAGTTCGGCAGGAGGCAAAATCTCCTCATCCTCTTTTGGGAACTTACATAAGTCGAAGTTGCAATCAGAATCAATCAACTCTTGTACAGGATAGCAGCGTGATTTCTCATCTCCATCGGCAATGATAATCTCCTTGCGGTCGTTCCACCATTCACGGATAGGATCGCAATGCTCCGACTTCATCGATTTTGTCTTGGAAAAATGCTTGTACCCCTCTGGCATATCCAAACGGTAGAACCACGTTTCCTTTGTAGAATAACCTTCTGGAGCACCATCCGCACTGGTATTGTCGAAGAACAAAATGTTCGTGGCAATCGAAGTGTAAGGTGCAAAGATACTGCCAGGCAAACGGATAATGGTGTGCAAGTTGAAATCCCTGAGCAACTTTGTCTTAATGGCAATCTTTGTGTTATCTGCTCCAAAAAGGAAACCATCAGGAACAATGACAGCAGCACGGCCATTTTTCTTCAAGCGATACATGATAAGCACCATGAAGAGGTCAGCAGTCTCGCTACTGCGCATATCAGAAGGAAAGTGAGATTTCACGTCGGCCTTTTCATTACCTCCGTATGGTGGATTCATCAAAACAACATCAAACTTGTCTCCATCTGTATAGTTGAGTACATCTTTTGTAAGCGAATTATCGTGATATACCAATGGCGTGTCAATACCATGCAGTAACAGGTTTGTCACACATAGCATATACGGGAATTGTTTCTTTTCTATGCCAAATACAGACTGATTGTACTCTTTGCGGTCTTCGGCAGTCTTTACCTTTTTGTCCAATTCACCCAACCAACTTGTGATGAAACCTCCTGTACCACAAGCGAAGTCTGCCATTTTCTCACCAATCTGCGGATTGACGATTTCTGCCATAAATTCTGTTAAGGCTCTTGGGGTATAGAACTCACCAGAGGAACCAGCCGACTGCATTTCTTTAAGGATAGTCTCGTATATCTCACCGAAAGCATGACTCTCTTCATAGTCACCAAGGTTCAGTCCGTCAATCACGTTCAGCACCTGGCGGAGCTGAACACCATCTTTCATATATTGGTTGGCATCCTCAAATGTGGTCTTTACTATTGCCTGACGAATTGGGGTGTCAGGTGTAACCTCTATGTTTTTGAGTTCAACAAACAAGGTGTTGTTGACAAACGAAAGCAGCTCGTCACCTGTCAAGGCATTGCCGCTTCCATCATCATGTGCCCAGTTGCGCCAACGGCATTCTTCTGGAATAATTGACTTGTAATCATCATCGTCCAACTCCCAATCATTCTCTTTCTCGTCATAGACTTTCAAGAACAGCATCCACGCCATTTGTTCTATGCGTTGCGCATCACCGTTGATACCGGCATCATTGCGCATGATATTGCGTACTCGTTTTACGAAATTAGATAAACTCATTTTATATTGTTTCTTTTTATGCTATATTATATATTGATTGCTCCAACTCTTTTACGGCCTTCAGATACTCTCTCTTGCCACCGAAGAACTTTACTATATTTGCCTTAGAGCCCAATCGGCGGAAAGGATCGTTTTCAAGCACAGTGAGACTTTCAAGTTCAGAAATGCCTTCTTCCATGTACTTCTCCAGCAAATTCTCAAGTACCAGCCGTGCCTGCTCACCATACTTGGTAAATATATCACGCTTTTTCACTTGCTCAGCACGTTCCCGCCTCGTCAGGGTCTTCTTTCCGTATGCGATATGGCAGATGAAATCAAAATCATCCACATTGCTCATTTCCTGTGAAGTTTTTAATTCTGCAAGATCTATGCCTCTTTCTTTCAGCATATCAGCAATGTCTGACTTTTTCTTTATTTCATTCCATTTGGAGGTAAATGTATCAATGGTAGCAAACGAATCAAGGATATTCTTCTTCGTGTAGTCGGTAATACTCTCCGTGCGAAGCAGCTTGCCATCGGCATCGTAAACGGACACTACCTTATTGACAACCATTACCTGGCAGCCATCTTTATCTACAAGAGGCTTTGGACGAGTGATAGGATCACCAACTATTGGCGGTGTATCATCTACAGGCAGAACTGGAGTTTTTGCCTCTCTGGACTTTATAGGATAATCGGGATCCATCTCGATAGGTCCGTCCCAATCTGGGTCAGCAAACAAGCGTGTTACATTTCGAAAGTCCATCACCGTGAAATTGGTCTTTCCCTCATTCTCACGAAGACGGGTTCCGCGTCCTATAATCTGCTTAAACTCCGTCATGGAACCAATCTGTTGGTCAAGCACTATCAGCTTTACCATCTTGCAATCCACACCGGTAGAAAGCAGTTTGCTGGTCGTTGCAATGACTGGATATTCCGAAGATACTGAAATAAAGTAATCCAACTTGCTTTTACCATACTCATCGCTACCTGTTATGCGAACCACATAGTCAGGATTTTTCTTGCACATATCAGCATTGGCATTGGTCAATGCCAGACGCATACGCTCCGCATGTGTTTCATCAGCACAGAACACTATGGTCTTAGCCATGCGGTCAGTGCTTTTCAGATAGTTGGTTATCTCTTGCGCAACTTCCCTTATACGGTCTTCTATAATAATGTTATAATCATAGTCACTGTTGTTATAAATGCGGTCTTCTATCTCGTTGCCGTATATATCCTTTTGTCCCTTTGTCGGTCTCCACTCATCGCCAATGTTGGTTGTGATGTTGATTACCTTGAAAGGAGCTAGGAAACCGTCCTCAATTCCGTTTTTAAGACTATATGTATATATAGGCTCACCAAAGTAGCCAATACTTGACTGGTACTTTGTTTCTTTTGGTGTTGCTGTCATACCTATATGAGTAGCCGAAGAAAAGTATTCCAAGATGTTTCGCCAGTTGCTATCATCCTTTGCGCTACCTCTATGACACTCATCAACGATAACAAGATCAAAATAGTCTGGATTAGGAAACAACTCCTTATAGTTTTTGGCATCATTCTGTCCAATCAACTGTTGATAGAGTGCAAAGAACACTTGATAAGACCCCAATTCTTCCAAGTGGTTCTTGTCTTTTGAGTAGTCTATCTTGTGCGTTACCTTTTCTAATGGTTTGAAGTCTTGCTGTATGGATTGATCAACCAATATATTGCGGTCTGCAAGATACAACACTTTCTTCTTCAAACCACTTTTAAGTAAACGCCATACAATCTGAAATGCAGTATATGTCTTGCCAGTGCCAGTTGCCATGACAAGGAGCACACGGTTTTGTCCTCTCGCAATAGCATTGACAGTGCGGTTTACTGCATTGCGCTGATAATATCGTGGCGGGAATATATTCTGACCAGTGCAAAAAGGCTGCTTTATGATAGCCAGCTCTTGTTCGTTAAGTCCGTTTCCATCGTTAGCCTCATTTTTATATCTTTCGATAAGTTCTTCTTTTGTTGGAAATTCGTCCATAGCAAAAGTGCGTTCCTTGCCTGTCAAGAAGTCATGTTCGGCAAACCCTTCACCATTTGAACTGTATGCAAATTTCACATCAAGCATTTGGGCATAGGTCATGGCTTGTTGCAATCCATGTGAAACAGAATGATTGGCATCCTTTGCTTCTACAATAGCAATGGGTGTTGCCTTATTTGCATAAAGTACATAGTCGGCAAACTTCGGTTTCTCTCTATGCACAAGATTACCATGAAGGCTAATTTTACCGTCAGTAAATTTAACCTTCTGTTCCATGAATATACTATCCTTTGACCATCCCTTGCTTGTGATGGCTTCGTTGATATAGCGGAACTTGACATCCTCTTCTGTTAAATCTTTGCTTATGCCCATATTCAAATAATATTTTATTATCAGAAGTTCTACAACATACTTGCCAAGATATCTTTTATCTTATCTTGTTTTGTTTCATAAATTCACTGAATTTAGCTGCAAATATACATTAAATTATGCGATAATCATTATAAATTAAGCTATTTTATGTAAATTATTCCAATATAGCGATTGTTATTTCGTGTAGTTATTGTATCTTTACTGCTGAGAAGAGTTGTTTGACAGCAAACGTATGCATATTGCAGAAATTGGGACTGTTGCCAAATCATTATCTCTATTGAGGTAAAAGACTCATAATTCGTTCATTTTAAACTATTTAGCAGATTTCAGCGTGTTTTTTTGAGAAAAACACAGAAAGTATTGAGCAAAAAAGCATTTTTTCGGTTCAATGCTTGGGGATTTCAATCTTTATTCATAACTTCGCCATCGATGCGGAAGAAATTACGTCCCGACGTAGCATCTGATACATCGCGACGTAACAACAACTGCGTCACGACGCAGCATCAGATACGTCGCGACGAAAATGAGGGTACTAATTCTCACTATAACAATATATGGCAATTCCCGGCGCTTTTCCGAGAATTGCCATACGTACTTTTACGCTGAGTATCAACCATTTGCACATACAATATGGCAATATAGCAATTAAAACAACGCATTCAAACTTTTTTTTTATTTTTTCTTCACCAGTCTAATGACATATCCAGACCAAAGGCACCATACGGCAAGTATTCCCATCACGAAGATAAATATATATGTAGCAATACTACCTATGAAGATTCTACCGCTATGAGCCTCCAGAGCCACATTCCATAATGACATGGGCAGTTGGTTCATATAAGCGGGTTGTGGCGCAAAGTCGGTTCCTTCATTATACTCAGCAATGACAGGCGTATCAGAGAAATCCTGGCTCATACCTGCTATCGCCTTTTTTCCGAATGGTGCGCCACCGTTCTTTAAAGCAGCTTTCCCGGTAGAATAATCAATGGTTGTCCCCTTTACTCTATCCCAAACAAAGAGACCACTAAACGAACCGCAATACCATTTGCCATCTTTGCTTTGCTGAAGGACATTCAATCCCATAACACTGACTGGTGGAGTATTGGAGATGGACTCCAATTTTCCGGTCTGGAAATTCACGGAAAAGAAACCATCCGAAGTTGACAAGA
The DNA here is from genome assembly GCF_024330485.1 of Segatella copri. Lineage (GTDB taxonomy): Bacteria > Bacteroidota > Bacteroidia > Bacteroidales > Bacteroidaceae > Prevotella > Prevotella copri_L. Next base: position 7,978 of record NZ_JANDWX010000048.1, read on the forward strand.
GCCAGTCACCGAACTTTTCATCATAACGCACCACACGGAGTTTGTCATTCCAAGGGTTCTTGCTATGAAGCGTCGTCCCAGGAATAGACGGCATCTTGTTCAACACCAAGGCTATCATCACAGGTGGACGAAGGCACCAACCTGTCAGGGCTATCAACAAAGTAAGCATGATGGTATATCGGCCTATTTTGTCATGCCATTGTAGCGAAAAGCGAAGCAACCTCTTCTGTTTAGGCTTTAACCAGAAGATAAGACCTGAGATGCAGAGCAACACCAGGATTATGGCAATGCCATCTACGATGAGTTTACCTATGCTGCCAAACAACTCTCCACTGTGAAGCAGCCATATCGTACGAAAGACTGTAACCTTCCCATCATACTCCTTTGGCATAGGCAATTCTATCCGTTGGAAGTTCTGATAAGGTGGCAAGGAAACATAAGCATAGGAGCGGCTGAGAACCAAAAGCGTATCTCCATGAGCAGAAATGTCGCTCAACTTCTCTTCCGGCTCTGTCGGAAGAGTTACGCTTTTCCATATTTTGTGACTCCCCAACCGGTAAAGTGCAAATGGAGATACCGACCAGACAGAACCATCATCCGTTCTGATAACATTTCTTATCTGTCGGCAGTCTGCTCCTGCTGGAATCCCCTTATTAAAGTCCTTGAATGTGGATGCTGTAGAATCCGTTTGCCAGATTCCCCCGTTTCCATACAGCAATATGGCATCATCCAAAGCAAGCGTTCCTCTCAGCAACCCGCCATTCCAATTCTTGAATTCATAGCGGCTTGGCAGATATTTTCTGCTCACGTCCACATCTTTGATAAGCGAACGGTGGTTGAGCAAAATACCCGACAAGCAGAACATCAGTATGAAAAAACTCATACCGATGCCTAACCATTTATGTTGTTTTCTCCAAGTTATTTTCTTATTTAGCATATTCATAATCATTATTACTATCTTGAATCAGGCTGCAAAGGTACATATTTCTAAGAAGGTATGCAATACCTAAAAATAATGATAATGAGGATGCTATTACAGCCATTGCACTAAGAGTTTGGTTAGCATGTTTAAGGCAAGAACTCATAAAATGCTCATTTTAAGCTATTTGGAATCTTTAGTATGATTTTTTCCTTAAAAAATTTGGTAGTTTCAAATTTTCGCCTTATCTTTGCACCCAATATCAGAAAATTCTCGGGGTTGACTGGATTTGACGGCGAGATGAAATGGTACGTAAGCATGCGGAGGCTCGTTGGCTACCTCCTTAATCCTAGTGAACAAAAAATTAATTGGCGAAAATAACTACGCTCTCGCTGCCTAGTCGAAGTATAGTAAACTAGCTTTATTCCAGCACAGGGTGCTGGAACGAGACATCGCTCAACGGATGTTGTTCCGAATCTTGTTGATCAAGCGGTGCAGGTAAATCGGAAATAGTTCATGTACGCCTCGTTGCATGGATGAAATTTTAGAGGATAAGGGTATGATTGGTGGTCCAGGTCCTGTCATGCCTCGAAAACCGAAGGCTGGAATAAGCATGTAGAAAGCGTATGGTTTCCTTGTGCGGACGAGGGTTCGAATCCCTCCAGCTCCACCCATAAACGCCTGTAATTTTGAATATTACAGGCGTTTTTTATTTAATTGATTGGTTCTCAGCACTTTGCATAGTTTTAGATGTTACGAGAATGAGCTTTGCAAATCTGAGAATTGCTTTAAAACACTGCGAAAAATGTAAAAAATGTGCATTTTATGCACTAGTTTTATGCAGTAAATCTCATTTATTCATTCTCGTTTGCCAAAATACATAGCTATATGGCAAATCGTATTATCTTAAACCTCCGATTTACTACGGAGAAGGGAATGGGTCTTTCCTTAAAGGCCACTGTAAAAGGCACTTCTAAGGCTAATTACAAGAAAGTGCAAGGACTTAGAAACCCAGATTATTCATACTGGGATAACAAGAGTCAGTGTTTTAACCAGCCATCTTTGGACGCAATACATAACAATAAGGTATTGCAAGAGATGCGAGATCATTACCAGAAATTGTTAGATACTGGCAAGATCCAGGATGGTAAGCAGCTGTTTTCAGACAACCCATTGGAAGAGCGTCAAGAGAAACCGAGCGTATTAACATTGGGAGCATATCTTCAGAGATTGATAGATAGTATGAAGTCTGAGAAGGTGCAGATGCCATCCAAGAACTACCAGTGCTATATCACACTTCTTCATAAGTTGGAACTGGAGAAAAATGTGATTGAGGTGCCATTGAAAGATGTGGATGATACCCAGTTTATGAAGTTTAGCAACTTTGTTTTAAATGAACTGAACGGTGTGAATTACATGGGGCTTATGAAAAAGTTTCATGCCACAATTGTTAAGGCAAGAAAAGAAAAGCTAACAGTTCATGTATTGGACTACCCATACCGTGAGAAGGCTCCCAGAAACATCATAAAGGCCGCTGAGAAGGCTCAAAATGGTGTTGACATATTAACTGTCAAGCAATACAAAAAATTCGTTGAGATGGACTTAAATGAGGTTCCTCATGGAAATAAGATGCAGGTTAAGTACATGGAACTGTACAGGGACTTTTGTGTCTTTATATATGAGATGAAAATGAGACCATGTGATGTTGTCAAACTGAATGTTTCAGATATTAAGGGGAATAACATCATATATTGGGCCACCAAAAAGAAGAACTATATAAATGAAAGTTCGTCTTTTGTTGTGGCACCATTAACAAAGACCTCAAAGGCTATCATAGAAAAGTATCGTGGAAAGTCTTCAAAGGGGTATGTGTTTCCATTTGCCATGAACGAATATGACTGGGATTTCAAAGATGCAGCTAGTTTTAACAAATGGAACAACAGAAAGCAAGCAACCCAGGAAAGAATCAATGTGTTCTTAAGAAAGGTTGCAGACATCTTTGGTGTAAGCAAACTCACAATATATACATTCAGACATTCTACATTTACACATAAGATTATGTCTGGTGCCAACCTCATGCAGTTGGCAAAAGAAGGTGGAACATCAGTGTCTATGCTGGAACATCATTATTTCAATCATATCAAACATTAATACAAACAAGCCCTGGAGAGTCATAAACGGACCCCCCAGGGCTTGTTTTATTTGTCGCTTAAATACTCTAGCCAAGCGAACCTTTTACGTTCTTTATTATACTTTAGATAGCATTGGTTTGAATATGCTTCACGTTCAAACGATATGTTTCTGTAAGCATTTCCACGCTTAAACAGTCGTACAATCCATTCAATGACATACCATAGATAGAAAAACACGTACAGCATTTCTTTCATTTGCTTTGTATGTATTGCCTCATGGTTAAAGTCTACATCTGTCATTTTCAAGCCTTTTCTCACAAACAAGACTCCAAACAGATTGATACATTTAAATCCCTTCACAGGCAATATATTATTATATATAACCATCATACTTGCCACTCGTTTCTATACGGATCAAAATCAGTTCTAAAATCAGCCATTTGCCAGTCTGTAATAGGCATCTTATTCGCATCAACCTTACGTGGTATTTGTGGATTCAAGCGCAATCTGGAGGCATCCTGGAGCCATTTAATGCTGTTGTTATAGTCATTTACTCTCACTTCGCTAATATTATTTGGAGATATTAGCTTATGAAGCTCATAAAGTGCAAGCTGGACCATGTGACGCTTAATATTGTAATTTCTTGGGTCATTGTACGTTATGTTAACGTTTTTCTTTGGCTCATCTGCGTTTGGACTGATTACTGGATGATATACAGAATCGTTATATACTACATACTCATTGTCTGCAACTTGATATGTGTCCAATGAGCTTTCATAGTTACCAATCATACCCCAATTATCAGAATCCATAGGGTTAACAAGTGCGTCATAACTATTCAGATTCATAAGTGTGAAGTACTTACCGTCATACTTTACAACATCCCACAAATTGTACTCAATTGCGTTCCAATCATACACTTCAACGTGTTCCCAGGCGTTAATTCCTGGTATTCTTATATTGTCGAAGTCAAAGCCGTTATCTTCAACACACTCATATAGAACATTGTTGAATACTACAAAATCTTCTGGATGATACGTCTTCATCTGAGAATACTGTTGAACTGAATTTAAGTCAATCATCTTATCGCTCTCTTCCCAGTACACTGTTGATGATGGTGCCTTATATCCGTTAATAGACTTGATAACTTCACAGATTTTCCCATCAAAATAGAAGTGAGAACCAATAGGATAGGTAATTCTTCTATCGTAATCTATTATATATTTACCTTTTGCGAGTTCTTTTTCTATCTCAAAGTTCTCAGACAGGTAATCAATTAATGAAGCCTCGGCAGCTTGCTCTGCTGGTATGAATTTATCATCATTCTCACGAGTAAGCTGGTTCAGTGCCTCTTCTGTGATTATACCAAGATAATCACTTTTGTTAAGAAATCTTCTATACATATTAATATTCAAATGTGTTATACACTGGAGCTGTATATGTTTCAATTGTTATCTTCTGGTTCTGGAATTTTCTCCATGATTCATTTAGGAAGTAAACAAGTACATAGTCAAGAATATCTGACAAGTGGCCATATTTCTCTTCCTTTCCACCAGTTTTTGGATTTAATACCTTCTGTTTACATTTTGTACCGTCTCCATTCTTACGCTGATAGATCATGTCTTCTGTAAACTTTCTGCATCTCAGATCGGCATAGAAGTGCCATCCATCATATCCATTAAAGATCGCATTCACAAACTCCAAACGAGTAAGTTGTGGTGGTTGTTTCTGCAATAGCTTGACACGTGGCCTAAGAACAGCATTGTTCATGTTGCTCGTTATAATAGTATAGTTATTGGTACCCTCTTCTGTTTGTGTTGAACGAGACAGTCCAGCAGGGTCTCCTGTTACTATCATACCACCGACATGTTGTGAAGCCAGTCGTTTATCACGTATTTTTCTGGCAAGTGCTGGAGTATTGTTCTCCTTTGCTTCTGGTTTACCAAGGTTTTCTTCCAGGAGATAGATTTCCTTCTTTTCGTAATCTATCTGGAATTCCATTTCACTCATATAAGGTGCTACATTGAAGTCCCATCCAGATATGATAGGCTTAAGCGGATTGTATTTCTTTTCACGCAATCCTTCGACAAGATGCACTTCTCCATTGAAAGAGTTGTATGCGGCCATAATATTTGACTCTACGAAATCCCAGTTTCCATAAAGAAGTCGCTCACGTGTTGCACGGTCCGTAATCTTATTTAATGCAGCTACGTATGTTTGTACGAAACTTACATCTGGGTTGTCGAATACGGAGAAAGGCACGTATGCTTCTCCTTCTCTACACAATACTGGATTTCCTTCATCATCTTGAACAAATCTGCTTCTTACCCAGTTTATACATGGGTTAGTTGACATAAGCATTCTGGATGTCTTGAACGTATCTACAACATTCCATCGTAAACGTGAGAACAGTACTTCGATTGCCTTTTCTGAAATCTCAGATACCTCATCAATAAATGCGATCGTGTACTCAGAAGAACCAAATCGTTCAAAGTTAGGGTCTGAAGGCAGGTCCACCATTTCTTGCATGATTATTACAGAATCATTCCAGAATGTCAATGTTCCTTCTATATTATTAATCTTATAGTTCTCACCCTCTATTAGCCCCCATTGCTTACATACTTTTTTGATTGTATTGAATGTTGAACCCTTAAGAGATTTGAGTGTCTTACGAGCCACAACAGCACGAATATCAGAAAATCTCATGCAGCTACTTACAAGCCAACAACTTCCAAGATAGCTCTTTCCACCTCCAGCGGCACCACCGCCTAAAATAAGTTGTGGAAGATCCTCTGAACCACATTGTTCACAGTACGGCTTGTATATAATGTTTCCTTTTACATCATGTCCCATTGCCTTTTGTTTAATGTGTCCACCACAATGAGGACAATAGTCTGGCTGTAAAAGTTTCCATAATTCATATTGTTTTGAAGAAGGGGCAAAATTAATCTTTAAATTTCTTGGAGCCTTTAATCCTGTTGCCATATATTTTATAATTAATATAAACAAAATGTGGCCGACTTATCACAAGCCAGCCACATTCCTATCTTAAAAAATGGAAGATATGATTTGAGTAAAGAAGTTCATGTTATTGTTGAGCCTCGTTGTAAATCTTCTCTGCTACTGCCCAAATCTCATCTGGCATCTCTTGTTCAGAAAGTGCCTCACATGATTGGGTCATATAACGAAGCTCTTCTGTAGAGAAATCAACAACCAATGGGGTTTCAATGTCCTTGTGAACATCCCACTCGATCTTGTTCTCTTCTGGTTTCTCTACAATGGAATAATCCTTTTTGTCTTGTTCCGTGATAGCAATCTTGTCAATAATTGACTTCTTCAAGTGAAAACCAATGAAGTTGTTCTTGCTTGGGAACAAAGACGGAATCAATAATCTATCTTTAATATGAAGTTCCATAAACTTATCCTTTTTCGTTTTTATTAAAGAATAGGGATAAGGTTTACTCAATAGTTTCTATTCAAATGTTATTTTCTCTTAATTTCTATCAAAATTTGTTCACCTTTACGGTTTGCTTCAATCAACTTTTCATACAGGTTCCCAAATGTCTTGGTAGAATAAAGCACCTGGCCTACAGCTTTATTCTCTCCAACAAGAATGCAGCCAGACGTATCTGACGGTCTGTTTCCGATATGAATAAGTACACCTTCATATCCTGGAACATCCTTCAAACGTGGAAGCTTGCCATTACAGAAAGCGTACTGGGAACGAGACTTGAATCTAGGTGACTGTTCGTTAATGGTAACGTTGTATGTTCCTGTTGGTATTGCTGTTTCGTTTTTAACCTTGATTTTCTTGATTTCATCCAACGACATGGTGGAATCAAGTTTTCTGTCATAATCTTCAAGTGTATCACAAAAGAACTTACCATCCAGATACATTCTACCGATGGTATAGTTCTTTTTAAATGCAAATCTTTCTACAGTAATTTTCATCTTAATTCTATATAATCTGCGTATTTGATAGTAACGTATGGATTATCTGAAACAATAGCCTGTTTAACTCCCTTGCACCCCCAGGTCCACCAAAGAAATTTATGCTTCGGAACCTTATGTAATACCTGGGTGATTGTAATAGGTACGTTGACGGTGGCCTTTAATGTATCGTTTCGTATAACACCATCAAATGCAATATATTCATTGTGCATTTCAACCTTTTGGTATGGCACATATAATGTATCTACCATTTCAGTCTCGTGTGTTACAGGAGCGGTTACTGGTGCCTCTACTTTATATACCTGCTTACTTACAGCCTTAACGTTCTTAAGTTTAATTTTCAAATCCTCAATTGTTTTTAAATCATTCTCTGAGCATTTGCGATATTCATCTACTGTAAGTGTTAAGGATTGAATTTGTACAGCCTGGCTGGTAGAGTCTTTTCTAAGCTGTTCCATACCAATTGTTAAGGCATGTGTATTGCTCATGTACAAATTTCGCTCATCCTTTAAAGAACGGTACGAGTTGAATTGCCATACAATCACCGCAACCAATGAAAGTATAATGGATGCAACAGCGATTTCTGATTTATACTTACTTACCATCTGACGAAACCATTTGTATTGACTGTTTAGGTATAAACCACTCATTGTGGTCCTGGAACTCGTGCATAAACTTCACCCACATTCCCTTGTCAGTCACAGACATGACTTCACCTTCGCTTCCAGCCAATGCAGACAAGTGAATCTCGTCAAGTGCATTTGAAGGAATAACTTTTACTTGTTTACCAATCATCTTGATTTATCTTTTAATACTTCTTTTAGATCGTTTCGGATTTCACGTATATCATCACTCATTGTTGAAAATTGCTTGACTGTAGCTTCAAACACACTTTTATCCAACTTAATGGCATCTATTTTTTGATATTGTTGATCCATCCTGGAATCAATTTGTTTATATTGAACTTCCAGCTCATCTATACGCTGGGTATTCATCTCGTGTTGTACGTAAAGACCCACCAAAAAGATGAATATTCCAGTTATCATCTTGGCGTTGTCAATAAAGAATTTTTGCATCGTATTAATTACATACTAAAGTTTCGCAAGTGAAAATTCACAAGCGTGATTTAACGTAATTTTGGAATAAAAAAGGCTCTGAAGTTTGTATAACTCACAGAAAATGAGTATCTTTACAATCGCTAAACAATAA
>NZ_JANDWX010000049.1:0-15028 GCF_024330485.1 Segatella copri
GCCAAGCAGTATGGGCAGAAAGGAGGATACCACATGATAGGCAAGCTAAAGAAGGGCAGCTCATTTGGTGGTTGCATCCGCTATGTTACAGGCAAGGACGAGGCGAAAATCATCGCCTCAGATGGCGTGTTGCTCGGTACGAATGCCGAAATGACGCAAAGTTTCGAGCTACAAAGGCAACTAAATCCAAGGATTAAGAAGCCTGTGGGGCACATAGCTTTGAGCTTCAAGCCCGAGGACAAGCCACGTTTGACGGATGAGTTTATGGCTAAGATAGCCCTTGAATACATGCAGATGATGGGCATCACCGATACCCAGTTCATCATCGCAAGGCATCACAACACGGACAATCCACATTGTCATATCGTATATAACCGCATCAATAACGAGGGCAAACTCATATCAGACAGGAATGATTACAGGCGTAATGAGCAGGTGACCAAGGCTCTAAAATCCAAGTATGGACTGACCTACGGAACGGACAAGAGCAATACTAATACTCGCAAGTTACGCAATGCTGAGCGAGCCAAATATGAGATTCACAATGCTGTAAAGAGCGCATTGAGAATGGCAGATAGCTGGGACGAGTTCAAAAGTGAACTTGCAAAACAAGGTGTTCACTTAGAGTTTGTCTATAAGGATAAGGAGCGAACCAAGGTTCAAGGCATCCGTTTCTGCAAGAATGGATATAGCTTCAAGGGTACGCAGATTAGCCGAGACTATAGCTTTGGCAAGCTGAATGCAAGACTTGGCACTGAGTATAATCGTGTATCGCCAAGAGCCGAATCTATGCAGGGAGGACAACCAAATTGTCACCAAGTAGAACAGACTCAACCAACGGCAGAACATACCCAAGACCCTTGGAGTGGTATTTCTTCCATCGGCTTGTTCGCTCCGTCTAATGCCCAAACTTATGAGCCATTCCCAGAGGATGAATCCGCCAAGAAGAAAAAGAGAAAACGCAGAAAGGGCTTCAGCCTTTGATGCAAATTACAAACTTAAAATTAGAATCAAACATGAAAGAAGAACTATTGGAAGCCATCTATGGCACAGTTGAGAGATTGGAGCAGAAAGTGGATGAGCTTTCTGCCTCCACAAAGAACGCAGGAGCGGAAACCGTTCCTGCAAGTAATGACATAACCAAGTTGGATAAGTCAATCAATGCGCTGTTTATCAAAGAAGAGGAAGTCAGAGGTAAAATATCCAAATTAAGAGATGCCATTGTTGTTTTTGCTGACCTTATTAAGGTTGAACTTGGCAAAAATGAGCAGCGAAACAAGTTCTTGGTTGATGCCGTCAAGCAGATGAGACAAGATAATAATGTTTCCTCGAAGGCATTGCAAGATAAACTTGAAGTGATGAACAACTCACCTCAAAAGAAGGTTGTAACCCATCGCTTCGAGCCAACCTCAAAGTATGTTCTTCTTTTCATTGGTGGCTTGGCTCTTTTCCTTGTCCTCTCCATTTGGGGCAATCTCACCCAATGGCGAAAGTATCAAGATTGGGAGGAGGCAGAGTTGAAGTATCGAGCATTGAAGATGGTGCTTCCATCTGATGACCCGAATATTCGCTACATCGAAAAGCATTTCAATGTGCAACGAGATGAAGATATTATCAACAATGTAAGAAATCGTGTTACTGCTTATGAGGATTCTATTCGCACTCATTAATTTTATTAAGTTTGACATACGAAAATAGCAAAAAGAAAGTATTCCCATTTGAATTATGTTTTTTTATCGAAAAGATTACTGTTTTTCTGACAAAACGCTCTTGGTACTGTTAATTATGTATAAATTCTTAAAAAATATAGAGCGCTTTTCTTGGAAACTTCAAAAAATCGCTATATATTTGCCAGCATAAAAGAGTGATATATTATGTCAACTCTTTCGTAAATTAAGTATTAACTTTCATAAACAGGGTATTATGGAAAGAAATTCGCAATTTATGTCTCTACCCAAGTCCATGGTAGATGCATTGCAAAAAGAAGAAATGCTTCTTGTTGCAGGTGGAAGTGTTGGACAAGAAGCATCTACGACCAATAATGCAGATGGTACTTGTTCGGGTACAAACAATGACAGTGGAAAATGTTCTGGCACCAACAATGGGTCAGGTAGATGCAATGTGTCTATAGAAGATCATATTTCGCACTGAAATTGTATTATTAACAAAAGCGTTGCTCACCATCAGTGGGCAACGCTTACTATAAGAATTATATATATATGAAAAATTCCCAATACCAATTTTATGAAGAAATTCTTCCACACCAATTTCTTCATTATTGTTCGGTTAGCAATTGTTTTTTATTATTAAATGAAGCATGCCATAAACTTTTTGAAGAAAACGTCCAAAATGTAGAAGTTATAAAAGCAAGGAATCCCAAACTGTATGATAAACTTGTAGAGAATAAATTTATCATTGACGATACTATTGACGAATGTGGAAATATTCTTGTTGGGAAGGAAAAAATGGTTAATAGCGATAGATTGTATAATGTCGTTGTAAACACAACGTTAGATTGCAATCTTAGTTGTTGGTATTGCTATGAAAATAGAATTGTAGGTAGCAAGCTAAGCTCTGGTGTTATAGAAGCTATTAAAAAGAACATATATTTACATTATGAAACAACTAAATTTAAGACATTAAAATTGTCTTTTTTTGGTGGAGAACCATTTTTGTATTTTGACGGGATAAAACAATTGCTTGATTATTCAAATGTATTTTGTTCTGAAAGAAGTATAGAGTTAATAGCAGATTTTACAACAAACTCCACTCTTATTACATCTGAGCAAATAAATTATCTTAAGCAGTTTAGATGCCATTTTCAGATAACTTTGGATGGGGGGCATAGTAGCCATAACAAAATTAAAGTTGATAAAATAACAGGAATGGATACCTATGCAAAAACCATCAAGACTCTAAAAGAAATTAATGAGAAGATAGGTAAGCGTTGGGTAGCTGTTAGAGTAAATTTTGATAATAGAACTTTACGAGATATAGAAGAAATAATTGACGATATAGATTTCTTAGATCGTAGAAAAACGTATGTCATAATAAAGAAAGTATGGCAGCTAAAAACTGAAAAAGTAAATACAGAAGCTCTAAAAAATGCTATCCAAACTTTTTTAGAGAGAAAATTTCTTGTAGATTATTATTTCATGCCCAAGGGTTGCGTTTGTTTTGCAGAAAGAAAAAATCAAGTTCTATTTAATTATGATGGGAAAATTTTCAAATGCACAACAATTTCTAAATTTAACGACGAAAACGCATTGGGAAAACTTGATATGATTTCTGGTAAAATCCATTGGAATGAAGAAAAAATGAAAAGTTGGTATTCAGATATGCAACCAAGCTATTGCAAAACTTGCAAATGGTTTCCAGCTTGTTTAGGCATATGTAATAGGCAATTATTGGTAAATAAAGACAAAATTTGCACTTTCGACGCTTGTAATCTTACTCAAAAAGAGTATCTGATGTATTTGTTTAAGTATAACATTCTTAAAAATGAGCTATATAAATAGAAGTATTATACTATTGATTGCGCTTGCTAACTTTGCGTTTGCTTATGCCCAGAACGTATTTCATGGAGACATTGTCTCTATGAACGGCAAGGTGGGGATAGCAAATGGATATGTGTTGCTCATACAAGACGGAAAGATTTTTAAGACAACCTCTTCAGACAAGAAAGGGCATTTTTCCTTGAGCAATGTTCCCGATGGAAATTATGCTGTAGAGGTGACATGTCTTGGCTATCAAACGTTTTGTGACTCTCTCTGCATAACTGAAACGACTAAACGCATATATAAACTGGAGGAAGAAACGAAAATATTGGACGAGGTGACAGTAGTAGCAGACCGTAGCCAGATAGTAAGGAGGACTGCCAATGGCGAGGTGTTCTATCTGTCGGCAGATGCCAAGAAGATGAACAATCCCTTTATGGCTTTACAAGAGATTCCTACCATCATATCCGACGCCAACACCTCGTCGGTGAAAATGCTAAATGGAGAAACTCCCCTAATTCTCATCAATGGCAACATGGTCAATTCGGGCATCGGTCCGATTTCCCCAGCCGACATCGAGTCCGTGGAAGTCGTAAACTCTGTTTCTGCCCGATATTTGCAAGAAGGCGTGACGAGCATTTTGAACATAAAACTAAAAAAACAGACCAAGCCATATTTATGGCTTGAAGGGGCGACACGCCATGAAATCCCGCTTGACAATGGTTTTGGCGTGGGATATTTTGAGGTGGGAAATCATAAGGTGAGCCTTTATGGCAGGGCTGCTTACCACTACAAATATCATGACGACGTGGAATCGCTCGTGAACCGTGAGAACACTGGTTACAAGCAGAGTTACCATCTGTCAACTCGCAATGATGGCAGCAAATGGATAGGCGAATTGCTGTTGAAGTACCAAATGACGGCAAGAGATTATTTTGCCGCCCAAATCTATGATTCATATCATGCCACGGAGGAAAATGGCTCGGCGTGGGGATTCTATAAAACGGACATTTTACAGGCATATGGCTTCAAATCCCTCGACAAGAATAGAAGCAACATTCTTACCACAAGTCTGTATTACAAACATACGTTTACGAAAAACAGCGAATTGGAATTGCGCTTGGCCTATAATTTCAACAAAAACAAATATACCGCCAATCGTAGGTCTTTTTATGACGAGCAACTTGACGAGGACGATACTCGTTACGACAACAAGCGCCATTCAGGAAGTTTCAACATAGACTACTCCAAGGAATTCGCCAACAACGGTTCGTTGATAGCAGGAAGCCGAAGCACGCTTGTCATGGATGAAATCAACAACTTGATGGGTAAGAATCCACTTTTTAAGCACCATAATTACAATCAATACATGTATGTTGGATATGGTGGTTCTTGCAAGTTCCTGCGCTATAATGCATCCATAGGGCTAGAGGGAATATGGGCAAAGGCTGGCGAAGTGAGTTACTGCTATTTTCGTCCGAGAGGCAATGTGAGCACGACGTGGGTCGTCAACAGCCACAACTCCGTGCGTTTGAGCTACAGGCTCACGAACACAGCTCCCAATGTGGCATATATCAATCCCTACAACACGTCAACCGACTCCTTGCTGGTCAGCATCGGCAACCCTGAGCTCAAGCCTCAAATGACCCAGTATGCTTCCGTGTCTTATACGTTGAATGTAGGGAAGCTGTATCTTACGCCCACAGTCGATTACAAATACATAAGTGACATGATAGAAAATTACGGCTACTCCAAAGGTGATGTCTATTATAGCACTTACGCCAACACTGGTCATTTCGCCCAAACTTCAGCAGGAACCGACTTGAGTTATCGTTTCAAGTGGGGGCGAGTCTATGCAGGTGGCGGCTGGAAGGCCAGCCATTTCACTGGGCAAAATGCCAAGAACTCCGCCTATGCCTCATTCGGCTTCAATGCACACGTGAAGGATTTTTCTTTCTATGGCGATGTAGATTACAATTCAAGAGATTACACGGCCTTGGCTTGCACAAAATACATACGACTTTCCGTTGCCAACCTCCAAGTGAATTACAATATCACCCCCGACTTTTACATTGGCATATGCCTACAGCATATCACTGGGGAATACCAAAGCAAGACGACCACCATAGATGGCTCTTTCCATTCCGTGACAGAGAATCATTACAAAGACCAGAAATTCCGTCCTTGGGCGATTCTGAGATATACTTTCCGTAAAAACGCAGACAAGAAGCATAAGCTTGGCAAAGTTTTGGATAGCACGGAAGAGGGTATCTCCATCTTAAGATAAAGCTATTTAGAATTAAGCACTCTGGTTAGTTTCTTATGATGTTGTCAAAAAAATAAATACAATGAAGAAATTTTCCATTTTTCGTCAACATGATTCCATGCAATGTGGCATAGCCTGCTTGCAAATGGTATGTAAATATTTCGGCAGAGAATACTCTTTGGATTCTTTGTCGAAACTTTGTTTTGCTACTACGGAAGGAGTTTCTCTGTTAGGTATCAATGAGGCCGCAAACACACTTGGCTTGCATACTACATGCGCTAGAGCTACAACTATGGTACTAGGTGAAGTCCCTTTGCCTTGTATCCTTCATTGGAACCAGAACCACTTTGTGGTTTTATATAAGGTCAAGAAAGGAAAGAAGTTCTATGTCGCTGACCCTGGAAAAGGATTGGTGACTTATAGTTTAGAAGAGTTCAAGCAGCATTGGATAAGCACAAGTTCCAATGGCGAGGACAAAGGCATCGCCATGTTCTTGGAAACCACTCCTGCATTCTTTACCTATAAGATGAAAGGGGAAGAGAACGTAAAAGAGAAAAGGTCTTTCCACTTTCTCTTTGGTTATGTGAAGAAATATCGCAACTATTTTGGGCAAATCATTTTAGGTTTGGTAGTCGGGAGCCTCTTGCAGCTTGTCTTGCCATTCCTTACCCAGTCCATTGTAGATGTCGGCATCAAGAACCAAGACATCGGCTTTGTTTGGCTTATCCTGTTGGGACAGTTGATGCTCACTATCAGCCGAACGGCAATCGACTTTATCCGCAGATGGCTATTGCTTCATATATCCTTGCGCATCAATATTTCATTGGTGAGCGACTTCTTCATCAAGCTCTTGAAGTTGCCGATGTCTTTCTTTGACACGAAGCTCATGGGCGACTTGATGCAAAGAATGAACGATCATAGCCGTGTAAACAATTTCCTCACACAGCAGACACTCAACATTACCTTTGCCATGCTCACTTTCTTTGTGTTCTCGGTAGTGCTGTTCTTCTACAACAAGTTAGTGTTTGCCATCTTCTTGCTGGGGAGTATTCTATATGGTGCTTGGATGACCTTGTTCTTGAAACGGAGAAAGGTGCTTGACTATGAGCTGTTTGAACAACAATCCATCAACAACAATAAGACTTATGAGTTTATCACCTCCATGCAGGAAATCAAGTTGCAGGATTGTGAACAGCGCAGAAGATGGGAATGGGAGGACACGCAAGCAGACTTGTTCGGCGTTCAAATGAAGTCGCTCAAACTCCAACAGACACAGGAGGCAGGAAGTATCTTCATCAACGAGGTCAAGAACATCATCATCACGGTAGTGGCTGCAACCGCCGTGATACATGGGCAAATGACACTTGGTATGATGCTTGCCGTGCAATACATCATCGGACAGCTCAACTCACCTGTGGAGCAACTGATGAACTTCTTCTATTCTCTGCAAGATGTGAAGATTAGCTTGGAGCGCATCAACGAGATTCACCAGATGGATGATGAGAACGGAAAGGAAGGCTTGCTAACTTCCATCGAGGACAAGAGTGAGGGCATTGACATCAAGAACATCATGTTCAAGTACGACCCACATGCTTTGCGCAAGACCATAGACGATGTGAACATTCACATTCCGCAAGGTAAGGTAACAGCCATCGTTGGCGCATCTGGCAGTGGAAAGACGACCCTCATCCGTTTGATGCTTGGTTATTATCCTGTCTTGGAGGGAAAAATCAATATTGGAAATACTGACATCAACAAACTCAACAAAAAGTGGTGGCGCAGACAATGTGGCGTTGTGATGCAGGATGGTGTCATATTCTCGGAGAGTATCGCACGAAACATTGCCGTTGACGATGGCGACATAGACAAGGAACGGTTGTTGAAAGCAGCCGAGATAGCTTGTATCAAGGACTATGTGATGGCTTTACCTCTGAAGTTCAACACCAAGATTGGACGTGATGGCGTGGGACTGAGCCAAGGACAAAAGCAGCGTATCTTGATTGCAAGGGCGGTGTATAAGAATCCAGACTATATCTTCCTTGACGAGGCGACCAACTCGCTCGATGCCAACAATGAGAGAAGCATCGTAGAGAACTTGGATAAGTTCTACAAAGGAAAGACGGTTGTGATAGTGGCTCATCGCCTAAGTACGGTGAAGAATGCCGACCAAATCGTAGTCATAGATCATGGCAAGGTTGTCGAGGTTGGCAATCATGAATCATTGACAGCCAAGCGAGGTGCATACTATAATTTGGTGAAGAATCAGTTGGAATTGGGAAACTAAAATGCTTTTGATATGGAACAAAAAGAATTCGATAATATTGAGTTGCGAAGCGAGAAGGTGAGGAATGTGATAGGTAAAGTTCCTCCTCGCCTCGTCAGCTTGGGGACAGTTATCATTACAATCATAGTCCTTGCCCTCGCAGTTGCTTTCTACAAGATACCTTATCCTATATCCATAGAGGCTAATGGTGAGGTCATCAATCAAAGAATAGTGCAAGTGTTTGTGCCATATAAGTATTTGTACCTTTTCGATGAGCCAAGGACGGCTCATGTATCTTTCGAGGGCAACGATAATGCATCTTATAACTGCGACATCATAAGCCATAATGCAAAACTCATACATAGGGAAGATGGCAACTATTTTATGGCAATAGCCACAATGAGTACACAGGGGAAAAATTCCCCTGTGCTGCAAAAGTACATGAAAGCCGATGTCAGAATCATCGTCAACAATAAGACCTTATGGCAGCAGATGTTAGGGTAAGCTATAT
The DNA here is from genome assembly GCF_024330485.1 of Segatella copri. GTDB lineage: Bacteria > Bacteroidota > Bacteroidia > Bacteroidales > Bacteroidaceae > Prevotella > Prevotella copri_L. The sequence goes on from NZ_JANDWX010000049.1 coordinate 8,538, forward strand.
CCTATATCAGCCATTTTAAAGAACATTTCGTGATTTTGCACTTACTTGTTGAATTCGCAGGTTATCTTTTAGTATTCTTTTATGTTAAAAAATATTATTTTTATGAAAAATCCAATCAAATTCTTGCAATATTAAAGATTAAAAACTATTTTTGCAACATAGAATTATGCGTGTCTTGGAAAATGATGCAGAACTTACTTACAATCACTATAGTCAAATTGAGTTCGGGCATTAAAGATAAGTTTATAGCCGTAACTTCGAATTGTACTTTTGATTCAAATTGAGGACTGCTCTACAGTGATATGTTTACAATAATCTGGCACAAGATTATATACAAACCATACAAGACAAACATGAGCGGTTGCCGAAAAGCTAATAGTAAAGAGTAAGCATAATTATTTGTATTATGAATGATGTGATAAAAAAAAGATTTCTAGAAGAATCAGAAGTTCTCTTGAAATCAGAAATGGTAACTTTGGCAGGTGGTGGCTATGACGTGAATGATACAATACAAGATCAAGTATGTCAAAATTCATGTTCAGCAAGCTGTAATGTTAGTTGTAGTTCTGGATGTTCAAAACAAAGAGCAAGTTAATGAAAATTCTCTTTAATCCGATATATCGGCTAAAAGTAGATAAAGGTAAAGTCTTTATCTTTCATAGAGGAGGGATTGTTAGTGCAGAAGACCAACATGACGAGGGATTTTGTGGAGCAATCCATCCTCTTCATGCTATTATTTTATCATTTTTAAATGGCAAGGAAATTGATGATACCATTGAGGATATAAGAAAATTTATCCCAATAGATGCTAAAGAACTTATTCAATTTATTACCAATTTAGTAGATTGTGAATGTTCTAAAGTTATTCATTACAAAAATTATAGCATAGTATTTCCGTCTCGTCTTATCATTGTTTCTGATAAGACGAGAGATATTGTGTATAATCCTAAAGATTTCTTATTGGATAATATAGATTTGTCTGTATCAAGACCTATTTCCGTATCAAAACTTACATTAATGGTTAATAATATTTGTTCAACAAATTGTTATTATTGTTATGCAGATAAGCGAAAGATAGTAGAAAATAAGATATCCATTGAACGTTATAAACAGATAATTGAAGAAGCAAAAATAAATGGTGTTGTTGCAATTGATGTAATTGGAGGTGAATTCTTTTTATATTCTCATTGGAAACAACTGTATAAATTCTTGGTAGAGCACAATTATTATCCTTTGTTAAGTACAAAAATGTGTTTGAAAGAGTCTGATATTCAATTTCTTTCTTCTAACAACTGCACTCAATTGCAATTCTCGTTAGATTCTCTAATCCCGCAAACATTAAATCGAATGTTAGGAGTAAATGATGGGTATGTTGAAAACGTAAAACATACCCTAAGACTATTAGATAAATATGGCATAAAAATTGCGATACATTCGATTCTAACGCAAAAGAATTCTACAGAAGAGGATTTTAAATCAATATTTGACTTTATAAAAGATTTTACCAATATCCTTTATTGGAAGCCTGATGTTGGAGCGGAATCAATTTATGTAAATACCGCAGTTCATGGTTCAATTGTACCCACAAAAAAGGCTCAAGCATCTGTATCTGTATTATGTAATAAATTACAGAAAAATGCTAACTTTCCGATTCTATCTTCAGGACTTGAAGAAAAAGAGATGCCCTCTTCTGCTAAAACTTGGGCCAAGTTTAATGAAAGAAGTGTTTGCGCTGGCAATTATCTTCAATTGTTTGTCCTGCCAGATGGCAATGTTACCATTTGTGAAGAATTATACTGGCATCCAAAATTTATTGTGGGCAACATTTTAGAACAATCACTCAATGATATATGGAATTCTAAGGCAGCTTTGAATCTTTATCATCTAAAGCAATCAGAAATTTCAGATGTTAGTCCATGTAAGACCTGTAGAGATTACGAAGCATGTAGAATTCCTAAACAAGTGTGCTATAGAGATATTGTAAGGAAATACGGTGCAAAACATTGGGATTATCCAGACGTAAATTGTCCGAAGTGTCTATGAAAAAGTACTTGTATATTCTTTGTTGGTGCTTTGTGCAATGCACACTAACGTGCTTTGCACAAAGTAATCTGATGGCAGCATCAGACACCATAAAACTTTCAGAGGTAACCGTCTCTGCAGAAAGACCATTGGTTCAGCGTAAGGCGGACAGAATGATAGTTAGTGTAGAGCACAGTAAAATGCTGAAAGCTCGTTCACTTTCCAACATTTTGCAATTGATTCCAGACGTAGATTATGACGGAGAAGGAGGCATTAGCGTTATGGGGAATAGTGTCAAGATATACGAACGTGGAAGATTGTTGAACCTGAGAGGTGCGCAACTTAAAAGTTATCTTTCTTCTTTGCGTGGCAATGAAATTAAGAACCTGGAGATTCTTCCTCAAGCAACCGCCGAATATGATGCGGAAGGGGGTACTGCAATTCTTGTTATCAATCGACAGAAGAAGCATGAGTATGGAATTTCGGGTTATGTTGGTAGCGAGTATGAACGGAAAAGCAGAAATACTTTCTCAGAATATACTGGATTGACATATTCATGGGGCAAACTTGCTCTCTATGGCAATATGTCCTTTGAACAGTCGAAAAGCAGAACAAAAACCGCAGAAAACGACTATGGAAGTGGCGTAATTATTGATAGTCAATCGGAAAGTTCAGACAAAGGGAACTACTATATGCCAAAAATAGGACTCGACTTCACCATCTCTCCCAAGCAATATTTGGGTATCGAGTGGTCGGGCAGTTACTCGAAAGACTATTCCTACGACTGTTGGGTTAATTCTTCGATTGTTGACAACAGTCCACACCCAACGAGCATCAAGAGTTTTGCACCATATACGTTAAAGGACAACACTAATAACGTTACCTTAAACTATGAATGGACGACAGATACACTAGGCAGTAAGATGAACATTGTTGCCGATTATGCAGGAAAAAGAGAACGAGATTTGTATAAATATGAGAACAAATATGTTTTATACGGAGGTTCGGACAGTATCGTATCAAAGTCGCAACCCTCAGTCGAGGGTATAGACATTTATAGCGCACAGGTAGATTTTACAAAGATTATAAATCATCATCAGTTCACCCTTGGAGCCAAGTACGTGTATGCAGACATCAATTATAATAGCAAATTGTATCTCGGTAATGCAACCTTGGCAGGCATACTATCGGAAGCCATTGAACAGCGAGACAATTTCAAATACTCTGAGCAACGATTCGCAATATACGGAATGTATAGATATACTTTTCACCCTTGGGAGGTACAGATAGGAGTGCGTAATGAATATACAGAGTGGAAAACTCGGCAAAAGGTGAAAGACCAATTGAGTAATAACCAGAATGGCAACACACTCTTCCCATCATTCTTTGTGAAAAGAGATATTGGAGAGGGAAACGCTTTGTCGCTGAGTTATACGCAATCCATAAATCGACCGTCGTACCAGATGGTAAATCCGTTCGTCTTTCATTTGTCTGAAACATCTTATAAGGAAGGCAATCCTAATTTAAGAGGTGAGTTACTGTATAATGCAGCATTGCAATTCGTTCTGAAATCAAGATACGTTTTCTCACTTTCAGCACTCTTCATAGACAAAAAAATCAATGAAATGTACGAGCAGATTGGAGAAAGACAAACTCGCTATACATTGAGAAACGATGGCTCAACAAAGAGATTGTTGCTATATATGGGTATACCTTTTAAATGGGGTATATGGAATTGTAGAAATAATGTAGAGTTGAGTCAGAGTTTATATCAGAATAGTATCAAACATGTTAACGACTTCGGGGTTGCTCTGACTAGTTTAAGTCGATTTAGACTGTCAAAACAATTTACGGCAATGGCAAACATTCGCTATGTGAAACATTATAAGCAACTCTATCTTATTCAGAAAACCGATTTGGTTAACGTTGACATTGAGGGCGATTACAACTGCTTTAATGACAAACTGAATATCAATTTTGGTGTGAAAGACTTACTTAATAGTAGGGGAAAGAATCGGCAAGTATTCAAAAATGGTGATTTTGAACACCATTCAAACTTCGATTTTCTTTCAAGAAAGTTCTTTGTTGGCATGACGTTTAGTTTTTCCGCAGGAGCAAAACGCACAAGTCGACATGGCAAGACATATTCAAATGAAGATGATAAAGAAAGAATGTAGAGCACTTGGATAGGCTTATATCCGAACATTTGTTGCTATCTCCGTAAGAGTTCGTTTCTCCATCCTTGTGGAAATCCCATGGCATGTAAATCAATATTGGGATAATCTGCAAATTTGAGCAGAGAGCTTTTCAAATCCATACAAGGAGTTATAGTTTGCTCCATATATAATAAGGTACATAACTGATGGTACAGTTTGATAGGCTTTTGGGTTGGAGTTATCCAAGCAAGGGGAAGCCGATTTGGCAATTGTGGCTTCAAGGCAAAACGCCTATTCCATATACGAGCATGGTGGGCACAACAATTTCGAAGCACGGTTATGCACCTTACCCAACTTTCCAAGTAAGTGTATTGAGGAAGCCCAAACTCTCTTGCCACTTGCTTTTTGAGACGATTGTCCTTGAATAGACAAAATAATTTGGAAAGCGTACCAAACGAAACGACCTCCAATGTTTTCCACACAGGAGGGAGAGAAGGAAAAGTATATTTCTCGGAATGCTCCTTGATGAAATCTTCATTTGAACGAGACACCTCTTTCTTGATATTGTCAAGGCAGCCTTCATAAAAGTCTGCATTTTTGAACAATGATGCATCCATAAACCAAAATGCACCATGCTCCATAGAGAACACCTGAATCATTTTGGTTCGAAGAGAAATCTCTATATCTTGAATTGCCTTGAATATGAGTTGTCGAAGTTCTTTGTCAAAGAGATAAAGGTCGATGGCTTGTTCAAATGTACTACCCAGCTTATAATGATGAAACTGCCTGTCTTCCTCCATATATCGTAGGTAACTGGCAATACGGAAATAGCTGATATTTAGAAGCTGCAATTTGGCAGTTGCAATATCCTCTATCACCAGCCCTCTGTTTTGGAGCAAGGCAACCTGTTCTTCTACGTTTATCAGTTGTTTGTCGTAATCCATATACCCTTTATAAAAAGCGAAGTCCCACCGTGGTACGCATCGTTGAGAGGCGTGGTGGGATTTGTTGCTGCAAAAATACTCTTTTTTTATTGGAAGCTCCAAATATTTTCTTCAAAATCTACTTATCAAATATGGATTTTAACGTAAAAAGTTCTAATTTCAATGATTTTCTCCTTGCATACTATGGAAAATTTAGAAATTTATCGTACCTTTGCCCTCGATTAAAGGCGTTCTTTGCATATTGCAAAATACAGAAACGAGCAGAAGTCCGCTCGTTTCCATATTGTTACCTATATAATATAGGCAAACTCCCAACTTCTTGATTTTCAATCAAAGTCCAATTTAGAGCGAGTTACACAATATAACTCATAGCTTTGTGATGAGATAGTCATAGTTTTAGGGGCAATGAATGTATGCATCTCGATACCGCTAAAAAATCGATTACAAATTACAATTTCAGTTATTACAGTTTTATTTTGACCCAATATCACGCTTTTAAAATGTAAGTATAGAAAAGTATATATAAATATATAATTATATATTTATATATAAATATTTGTAGTAACAGATTGTTACTACCTTCAAACCCTTATACCCCCTCAGGAAAAAACTGTAATAACTGAAATTGTAATTACCGTAATACAAATAATCTTCAAAAATCCTTGGTTGTTTCAAAAACATTTCGTACCTTTGAGGGCAGCATTGCTAAAGCATCCTGATGAAGCTTTGATGGATGACATCGGGGAAATGTGGTCGTTAGAGTGCTCACCTAAGTATTATGTTGATTGTTGGATGAACATGATGCAAAAGTTTTTTGATGTGAATGATGCCTTGAAAGGTATCCTTATTAAAGACATTTTCGAAAAATATTAAATGGTAAATTACTCAAGTTTCGCAAGTTTTGCTCCACACGCCCTGAACCAACGGTCACCGGCCGAAGGGAAAGGTAAAGGGCAGAAGCATTAAAAACAGAAAGCCCCCGATGCTATACGCACCGGGGGCTTTCCCTGCATATATTTTATCTGAAAATTCTGCCCAAATATTCAGAATAGCTTAAAATGAGCGATTTATGAGTGTTTTACCTCAATAGAGGTAATAATTTAGCAACGGTTCTAATTTCTGCAATGTGCATATGTTTGCTTGTCAAACAACTCTTTTCGTTTGCAAAAATATAACAATTTATTGGATACACAATAAAATGTATGTTTTTTAACGATTGATAATGATAAGTGAAAATTCTGTGGATGAACATCTCGGTTAATAAATCCTGAGATATTCATCACACAGAATTTGGGTATTGCATTTTAGAGGTTGATTTGAAAACCAATACTTTTCTAAAAACGATTAATCTCATCCTCAGCAGAACCGC
>NZ_JANDWX010000050.1:0-13791 GCF_024330485.1 Segatella copri
TCTACCTCACGGGTCTCAAACCAACCAGTGTCCTCATTATACACACGTTCAATTCTTGTCTTACGTTTCATTGTCACTTCTGTTTGTTCCTAAGTGACAACCTTTTTCAGGGAAGTACACTATAATGGGGGATTTTCTAATAATCCTCCATATAGCCCTTGGTAAACATATCGTAGGACAGGGCTTCCAGTTCTGAGAGCGTCATCTGCTCTACCGAATGCTCTATCTTACGTATCAGTTCGTCTCGCTTGAAATCGTCATCATCGCTTAAGCGCGATGTAAATCTGTTACTCATTTTCTTTACTTTGAACTTTGAATGTTGAACTTTGAACTTTATGATTAGCTTTATTGCTCCTATAAAGCTACTGGCGCTCATAGGTGTTGATAACGTTTCCATCATACGCCTCGTGGCTGATTAACCGGACGTTATGAGGAAGCATAGGCGCTGGCGTTCCTGAAGTTACGGAGTTTTCCACAGATGTGGACAACAACGTTTCTACCCTGATTTCATCCCAAAGTCCAGCATCGAGGAATGCCTGATGGGTGATGGCGCCTCCCTCTACTATCAGCGACTGCACCTTATTATTATATAAGTACTGCATGATTTGCTGCAACACTTCCGTCTTGCCCCGTGAAAAATCCAGACCTTCGAAACAAGGATGATGGCGGTCGATGACCAGACGCATCGGGTCCTTGCCGCTCCAATCTCTAACGTTGAGCAGACTGTGGTCGCGCTCATCGGTTACGCGGCCTATGAGGATGGCATCGTTCTCAGCACGCAACTTGTGGGAGAGCATCTTGGTGAAAGGCGAGGAAATAGCCATACCCCTACCCCCGTTGTCAAGAAAGCCATTCGCGGTCTGCGCCCATTTCAGGATGATGTAAGGACGCTGATGGGTGTTGAAGGTGATGAAGCGCTTGTTGAGTTCGAGACATTCCGCCTCCAGAACGCCTACTGTTACTTCGATGCCTGCCTCGCGAATCTTGCGGATACCGCGGCCCTGAACCTTGGCAAAGGGATCTACGCAGCCGCAAACGCATCGCTTTACTCCTTTTCTTACTATCAAATCGGCGCAAGGCGGCGTCTTGCCGTAATGAGAGCAGGGTTCGAGACTCACATAGATGGTAGCTTGACTTAATAGATGCTCATCCTCGGACTTAACAGATGCAAAGGCGTTGACTTCAGCATGCCCTTCTCCGCATCTTACATGATAGCCTTCGCCGATGATTCTGCCATCCCCACTCACGATAACGGCTCCCACCATCGGATTGGGTTTGGCATTCTCTCTTCCGTTTTTCGCCAGCTGCAGACAGCGGCGCATAAACATTTCGTCTATTTCCTTTTGCGACAACGGTTCGCCCGTCTTCACATTCTGAAAAGAAACATTATTTTGTTCCATATCTAAAACTTTTCTTCGTTTTTTACTTACTTTTCGATAAAATGTCGTACCTTTGCTCTCAAATCAAATCATAATATACGATTTAGAGATGAAAACGTATCAACAACTTTGGCAATCCATTACCCCTCTATATGAGGCGGGCGAAGCACAGGCTATCGTCCGCACCGTGCTCGATGTGAAGTACGGAATGACGCTGACCGACATAATCTGCGGCAAAGTTAATGAATTATCTGCAGATGAAGAAAGAAAACTGGAAGAAATTATCAGAAGATTGCAAAAAGGCGAACCTGTACAGTATGTTCTGGGCGAAGCTGACTTTGCAGGAAGAACCTTCCATGTAGAGCCGGGCGTGCTGATTCCGAGACCCGAAACGGCGGAACTCTGCGAGTGGATAGAAAAAGATGCGACTGAAAACAAAGGGATTACGGAAGGAGAGAAGGAAGAAAACACCATCCGCATCCTGGACATCTGTACGGGTTCGGGCTGCATCGCCATTACGCTGGGACTGGACATCGGCGGCTCGGAGGTTACGGGTTGGGATATTTCGGAAGATGCCTTGAGGATAGCACAGGGAAATGTTGCGCTACTGGATGCCGGTAACGTAAAAATAGAATATCAGGATGCCCTGAAGTTGGCGGAAACATCGGATGCCGGAAGATGGAACATCATCGTGAGCAATCCCCCGTATATCTGCGAAAAGGAGAAAGCGGATATGGAGAAGAATGTGTTGGAACACGAACCCGGAATCGCCCTCTTCGTGCCCGATGAAGAGCCTCTGAAGTTCTATAGAGCCATCGCCGAATATGCCTCTTCTGCCCTCAAATCCGGAGGTGCATTATACTTCGAAATCAATCCTATCTACGAAAAAGAAACAAGGGAAATGCTGGAAGGATTGGGGTTTAAAGCTATTGATACAAAGGAAGATGCCTTCGGAAAGCAGAGAATGATGCGAGCCGGCAAATCATAAAGTTCAATGTTCAAATCTCAAAGTTCAAAGTAAAATCATCATGTTCAAATCTCAAAGTTCAAAGTATAAAAAGCCGATGACCGAGCAGCAGGCGCTCCTGAAGCTCACCACCCTCTGCACCCAAGCCGAACATTGCTCGCAAGAGATGATCGACAAGATGAAGAAGTGGGAACTGCCCGAAGATGCCATCGCCAGAAACATGGAATTCCTGACCGAAAAGAAATTCATCGACGACGAACGTTTCGCACGCTTCTTTATCAACGACAAGATAAAATACAACAAGTGGGGACGCCGGAAGGTGGAACAGGCGCTGTGGATGAAACATATTCCGAAGGACATCTCCGACCCTATCTTCGAAGAGATTGAAGACGACCTGTATATGGAAACCCTCCTGCCCCTGATGAAAAACAAATATAAAACCATCAAGGCAAAGAACGACTATGAACGCTCGATGAAACTCATTCGCTTTGCCCTGGGAAGAGGATACAGCATGGAGGTTATCCACAAATGCATCGACCGGATGAAGGAAGAAGATCTGGGAGACATCGATTTCGAAGAGGAATTCTAAAACAAAGCATCAAGTTCAATATCCCAACCTCAAAATTAAGAGTAAAGCCATGCGTACCAGCCTGTTAAGAGACATATTAGATTTATTCTTCCCCCGAACCTGCGCCATCTGCGGAAATGTGCTCGCTGGCGGGGAGGAGATGATATGCATAAAATGTCTGTTCCGCATGCCGGGAACAGATACCTGGAAACAGCCCTACGACAACGAGATGGCAAAACTCTTCTGGCATCTGATTCCCATCGAACGCTGCTGCGCTCTCTTCCAGCACATCAGCCATGCCACATCGGCTAGAGCCGTCTACCAGCTGAAATACATGCATCATCCTGAAATGGGAATCTATCTGGGCAGAATGCTGGCAAAGAAGGGGTTAGGCATTCAGTTCTTCGACGGAATAGACGCCATCATCCCCATCCCGCTCACCCGAAAACGAGAAAAAGAACGCGGCTATAACCAGAGCCTTCTCATCGCCAAAGGCATCCAGCAACTCACCCATCTGACCATCATCAAGGATGCCGTAAGAAGGAAAAAGTTTAGCGAAAGCCAAACCCACAAGAACCGGCAGGAAAGACAGGAAAACGTGAGCCAGGTTTTTGAAGCCGCAGCAACCTATCATGATGGGCAGGGCGAACACCCCATCACGCAACTTGAGGGCAAACATATCCTCATCATCGACGACGTATGCACCACCGGAGCCACCATCATCTCCTGTGCGGAAACCCTGATAAAAGCAGCCGGAAAGATGAAGATAAGCGTGCTGACAGTAGGTTTCGCACACGACTAAAGGCCCTTTTTGCCGAGAGTTAAAACATTTTAACCCTAAATATAGCCGCCGTGTGCAAAAATCATTGTACCTTTGCAAAATAATTAATAATAATTTAATCCTTTAAAGATTATGGACAAACTGAAGAAAGAATTCGCATCTAAGTTATTGAAAGTAAAGGCTATCAAGTTGCAGCCTAATGATCCATTCACATGGGCTTCTGGCTGGAAGTCACCATTCTATTGCGATAACCGCAAGACTCTCTCATTCCCAGAACTCCGCAATTATGTAAAGCTTGAGCTCGTTCACGCTATCCTGGAGCAGTTCCCAGAGGCTGATGCTGTAGCCGGAGTAGCTACTGGTGCCATCGCGCAGGGTGCTTTGGTTGCTGACGAACTGAACATGCCTTTCGTATACGTTCGTTCTAAACCAAAGGATCACGGTATGCAGAACCTCATCGAAGGTCAGCTCGACCCTAAGGCTAAGGTTGTGGTAGTAGAAGACCTGATTTCTACCGGCGGCAGCTCTCTCAAGGCAGTAGAAGCTCTCCGCAAGAACGGCAACGAGATTGTGGGCATGGTAGCTAGCTACACCTATGGTTTCCCTATCGCCGAGAAGGCTTTTGCTGATGCTAACGTAAAGTTGGTTACTCTGACCGACTATGAGCACGTAGTGGCAGAGGCTCTGGAGACTGGCTATATCAAGCAGGAAGACGTAGAGCTGCTCCACGAGTGGCGCAAGGACCCAGCTAACTGGAAGAAGTAATCAAGCTGACCCATCAATAATGAGTACAAGTACATTCGAAAGTAATATCAAACAGATTCCTCACAAGCAGGAATCTGTTTACCGTACATTGAGCGATCTGAACAACCTGCAGATGCTTAAAGACCGCTTCGAGCAGGTGAAAGACCAGATTCCTGAGGACAAGAGAAAGGAAATGGAAAAACTGAAGGACCTCAAGTTTGATAGCGACAGCATCTCAATCACAGCACCTATGGTGGGCGAAATCAAGATGCGCATCATCGACCGCGAGGAGCCTAAGACCATCAAGTTTGAAACAGAAAACAGCCCTGTTCCTTTCAACTTCTGGATTCAGCTGCTCCCTACAGGCGAATTCTCATGCAAAATGAAACTCACCATCAAGGCAGAACTTAACATGTTTATCAAGGGTATGGTGAAGAAGCCATTGCAGGAAGGCATCGAAAAAATTGCTGATGCGCTTGCGATGATTCCTTACCAGGATTAATAAATAAAGAAATTATGGCACATAAACTTTGGGAAAAGAACTTCGAAGTAAACAAGGAAATTGAAAGATTCACCGTAGGAAGAGACCGCGAACTCGACCTCTATCTCGCCAAGTATGACGTGCTGGGCAGTATGGCACACATCACCATGCTCGAAAGCATCGGACTTCTGGAGAAAGATGAACTCACCCAGCTCCTTGCCGAACTGAAAAACATCTACGCCATCGCCGACAAGGGCGAATTCGTAATAGAAGACGGCGTGGAAGACGTTCATTCCCAGGTAGAACTGATGCTCACCCAGAAACTGGGCGACATGGGCAAGAAGATTCATTCGGGTAGATCACGCAACGACCAGGTTCTCGTAGACCTCAAACTCTTCACCCGTCATGAGTTGAAGGAGATTGTGGACGCCGTGAAGATTCTCTTCGACGAGCTGATTCAGAAGAGCAACCAGTATAAGGACGTGCTGATGCCGGGCTACACCCATCTGCAGGTAGCTATGCCTTCATCGTTCGGTCTCTGGTTTGGCGCTTATGCTGAAGGACTTGCCGATGACATGCTCTTCCTTCAGGCTGCTTACCGCATGACCAACCGCAACCCATTGGGTAGCGCTGCCGGCTATGGAAGTTCATTCCCATTGAACCGCACCATGACCACCGAACTTCTCGGTTTCGACAGCATGGACTATAATGTGGTTTATGCACAAATGGGCAGAGGAAAGATGGAGCGCAACGTGGCTTTCGCCATGGCTACCGTGGCAGGAACTTTGGCAAAGATGGCTTTCGACGCCTGTATGTTCAACTGTCAGAACTTCGGTTTCGTGAAATTGCCTAAGGAGTGCACCACCGGTTCGAGCATCATGCCACACAAGAAGAATCCAGACGTATTCGAGTTGATTCGCGCCAAGAGCAACAAGCTCCAGAGCCTTCCACAGCAGGTAATGCTCATCATGAACAACCTGCCAGTAGGCTATTTCCGCGATCTTCAGATTATCAAGGAAGTGTTCCTCCCTGCCTTCGACGAGTTGAAGGACTGTCTGCAGATGGCTGCCTACATCATCAACAAGATGGAGGTGAACGAGCATATTCTAGACGATCCTCGCTACGACCCTATGTTCTCAGTAGAAGAAGTGAACCAGCTTGCAGCCAACGGAATGCCATTCCGCGATGCTTACAAGAAGGTAGGACTGGAAATCGAGGCTGGCGAATTCAAGCCAAACAAGGATATTCATCATACTCACGAAGGCAGCATCGGCAATCTCTGCAACGACAAGATTCAGGCGCTGATGGAGCAGACCCTCTCTGAGTTCCACTTCGAGCGCATGGAGAATGCCGAGAAGAATCTTCTGAAATAAAGACAGAAAGGTTTCTGCATGAAGAATAGCATATATAATAAGGTATATATATATAATAAGGTGAAGAGCATGGCTGGAATAGCTATGCTCTTACTTTGTTCGTGCGATGCAGAAAACAGCATCAGCACCAAATATCCCTGCCAGTTCTACTTCAAGTCGCAATACCATCCGGGCACAAGTCTGGAAACAGCCCTCAACGGAACGGGCGTCTACACGATGGTTAGCGCCAAAAAGGTGAATGGAGCCTGGAATATCTATTCTACATTAAACGATGGGAAAAACCAGACTGAAACCATCATCCTCTCTACAGCGAAGGAGAATTATGCCAACTATACTTATCTGGGAGCGGGCAACGACCCTAAAGATGCCAAAAAGAACGGCTTCATCATGGGATTATCCAACTTCAGCGGACCTGTAGCCTGGGACCGCCAATGCCCCAACTGTCTGGAACAATATGGTGGAACCAACTATCCGCTGGAATGGACCGGCAACCGCCAATCGGTAATTTGCAACAAATGTAAACGCATCTACAGCCTGGAAAACGGAACCATCACAAGCGGCGGAAAGAGCAAAAACGACAAGGCGCTGATGCTATATCGGGTAACCTACGGCGGCAAAGGAACCGATATATACGTGGGAAACTAAGCAGAAACGGAGGGCAAACGAAAAAAATGGCGCTTTCTTGTCTTAAAAAATGTAAATCATTTGGATATTTAAAGAAATAGCATTACCTTTGCACCCACATAACGCGGAAATAGCTCAGTTGGTAGAGCACAACCTTGCCAAGGTTGGGGTCGCGGGTCCGAGTCCCGTTTTCCGCTCAACTCTTAACGTTTACCATGCCGCAATGGTGGAATTGGTAGACACGAGGGACTTAAAATCCCTTGGCCAGTAATGGCTGTGCGGGTTCGAGTCCCGCTCGCGGCACCTTAAAATTTTTCCTTATGAAAAAATTTGCTTACATCCTCATTTTATTCATTACGCTGGTCTTAACATCATGTGGTGTTAGCAGTGGGCATTTCAAGTTTGAAGGCAAATTTCTCAACATGAATCAAGGCGAGTTTTATGTATACAGTCCTGACGGGGGCTTCGAAGGCGTTGACACCATCAAGGTAGAAGGCGGCCGTTTCACTTTCGAAACCGAATGTAAGGAAGATTTTACCATCATGCTTGTTTTCCCTAATTTCTCTGAGCAGCCTATCTTCGCAAAATCGGGCAAATCAGTAGAAATCAAGGCAGATGCTTCGCACCTTAAGGAAATGGAGGTAAGCGGAACCAAGGATAACGAACTGATGACAAAATTCCGCCAGAGCATCCTGAAAGATACGCCACCTGAGGCTAAAAAGCATGCTGAAGACTTCGTCAGAGAACATCCGAATTCTGTGTGCAGCATCTATCTGATCAAAAAATACTTCATCACTTCTACACAACCTGATTACCGCAAGGCGCTCTCACTCATCAATATCGTAGAGAAGGAACAGCCTAAAAACGGACAGTTGGCTAAGATGAAGCAGTTGGCAGAAACCATGAAGAATGTAGGCACCGGTGCAACCCTGCCTTCATTTACAGCATACGATATCAACGGAAAACTCGTTTCCAGTACAGAAATGAGCAGCGCTCCGGTTGCCGTACTCTACACCTGGGCTACCTATAACTATGACAGCCAGGACATGCAGCGCGAACTGAAGAGCCGTCAGAAGAAATCGAACGGCAAGCTTAAGCTGATGGCTTTCTGTCTGGATGCCAGCAAGAGCGAATGCAAGAACAACATCAAGCGCGACTCTATCACATGCCCTATCATCTGCAACGGCGAAATGCTGGAAGACAAGACCTTGAAGAAGTTGGGATTGGAAAACCTTCCTGACAACATCATACTTCAAAATGGTAAAATCATCGCCCGAGGCATGAAAAAGCAAGAGCTTTACAATAAGCTCGACCAACTGCTAAAATAAATACTTTCGAGCTAGTCAAGAACCCATAAAAAGCACGCCTATATGTTAGTAAAGACATATTGTGCAGCAGTTAACGGACTAGAAGTAACTACTGTAACCGTAGAAGTAAGCCTCAACAGAGGCGTCATGTACCACCTCACAGGCTTAGGCGACGAGGCGGTCAAAGAGAGCCGTAACCGAATTTCAGCAGCTCTCCAGTATAGCGGCTTCAAATTTCCGATAGCCGACATCACCATCAATCTGGCTCCAGCTGACCTCCGGAAAGAGGGCAGCAGTTTCGACTTGCCGCTTGCAATCGGACTTCTAGGCGCCAACAACAACATTCCCGAAGATCATCTGAAAGAGTACATGATGGTAGGCGAGCTGAGCCTTGACGGTACGCTCCAGCCTATCAAAGGTGCCCTACCGATAGCCATCAGAGCAAGAGCAGAGCACTTTAAGGGACTGATTGTGCCGGAACAGAACGCTCGGGAAGCGGCTGTCGTAAACAATCTTGAGGTTTACGGCATGAAAACGCTTTTCGAAGTCATACAATTCATGAGCGACAGAAGCAATCCTTCTCCTACAATTGTTGACACCCGCAAGGAATTTTACGAAAACCAGACACATTGTGAATACGATTATGCCGATGTTCGCGGTCAGGAGAACGTGAAAAGAGCGCTCGAAGTGGCTGCGGCTGGCGGACACAACCTGATTATGGTAGGTCCTCCAGGTTCCGGAAAGTCGATGATGGCAAAACGTTTGCCGTCCATTCTTCCTCCCCTCACGCTCTCTGAGAGTCTGGAAACAACACAGATTCACTCCATTGCAGGCAAACTGGGCAAGAATGTATCACTCATTTCCCAACGCCCGTTCCGGTCTCCTCACCATACCATCTCTCAAGTGGCTCTGGTAGGCGGTGGAACTTCACCACAACCAGGAGAAATATCGCTCGCCCATAATGGCGTTCTGTTCTGCGATGAACTTCCGGAGTTCAATAAAACCACTCTGGAAGTACTCCGCCAGCCATTGGAAGACCGCCACATCAACATCAGCAGAGCAAAATATTCTACAGATTATCCATGTTCATTCATGTTTGTGGCAAGTATGAACCCTTGTCCATGCGGATATTATGGTGATCCGACACATCGTTGTGTCTGCACGCCAGGCCAGATTCAAAGATACATGAACAAGATTTCGGGTCCGTTACTCGACCGCATCGACATCCAATGCGAAATCAGTCCCGTTCCTTTCCAGGACATATCGAAGGCAGCACCAGGTGAGCCAAGTGCCAAGATCAGAGAAAGAGTCATCAAGGCAAGAGAAGTTCAGGCCGAAAGATTCAAAGATTATAAAGGCATCCATTGCAACGCCCAGATGACCGAAAGAATGATTCATCAGTTTGCCGAACCCGACGAACAAGGTATCGAACTGCTCCGAATGGCAATGGAGAAGCTTTCTTTGTCAGCCAGAGCCTATAACAGAATACTGAAAGTGGCACGAACCATTGCTGATTTGGCAGGAAGTGAACAGATTAAGCCTGACCATATAGCAGAAGCCGTGGGATACAGAACCCTCGACAGAGGCGATTGGGCAGAAAGAGGACATTTATAATCATAAAGAAGATATATGTAAAAGGATAAAAATCCGTTTTTTCCTATCATTCGCTCTAAAAAGTTGGATTTATAAAGGGAAAAAGGGAGAAAAATAGAAGAATAGCCATTCTAAAACAATTACAAATCTGTTTTAGAATGGCTATTTTCTTTTGTTACTACAAAAATATTACCCCATAAACACAAAAACACTATAAAAATCGGACAAAGATGAATACTAAAATCGTCCAATAAAGGGTAAATTCTGTTCTCTAGGGTGGAATATTTGATTTAAATTAGCTTTTAAATTTACGAAAATCACTAATTCTAATAAAAATTACCCCATATAGGATAAAAAAATGCATTACCTTTGCAAACGTAAAAAGAACGCTAGCACAACGCTAGTTTAATTATTAACAACAAAACTATTAAGATTATGGATTGCATTTTTAAAATTACAAACGCAGTAAAGAAGATTGGTTTCGTAATTCTTCTTGCAGAGTTGGCCGTTATCGCCTATATGAACGTAATGTAAGAAATCTCTCTATAGATATAAATATATAAGGAGGAAGTTTTCTACATACTAAGGTAATTAGATTGTAAAAGGTCAACAACATAAGTTGTCAGAACGAATAAACTCTTAGAAAAAGTAAATGATAATAATTAGGTACAATCCTATCAGGGAGGAGTCTGATGGAAATGTACAAGATGGGAGGCTCTTGCAGAGATGCGAAGGGCCTTTTTTGTATCTAGTCCTCCCCTTTCCCTTACCATAAAACACTAAAGAACCCAGCTTTTTACACCTTATTATATATATAAGTAAGAAAAAGCGACGATAATTCTTTCTTATCTCCAACATTTTTTGTAATTTTGCAGCCAAATAACAAAAATATATTAGCTAATATGGAACAAAAGAACTTTAAACGTACTACCGTGACTGCGGCTTTGCCTTATGCCAACGGTGGTGTGCACATCGGTCACCTGGCAGGTGTTTACGTGCCAGCCGATATCTATGTTCGCTATCTCCGTCTCAAGAAGCAAGATGTTGTCTTCATCGGCGGTAGCGATGAGCATGGTGTACCTGTTACTATCCGTGCCAAGAAAGAGGGAATTACCGTACAGGAGGTGGTTGACCGCTATCATAACCTCATCAAGAAGAGTTTCGAGGACTTCGGTATCTCTTTTGATATTTACAGCCGTACCACTTCGCCTACTCACAATAAGTTTGCTTCAGACTTCTTCCGCACACTCTATGACAAGGGCGTATTGGAAGAAAAAGTAGAGGAGCAGTTCTGCGACGAGGTAACAGGCGAATTCCTTACCGACCGTAATATCGTGGGTACTTGTCCTCGCTGTGGTGCAGAGGGTGCTTATGGCGACCAATGCGAGAAATGTGGTGCTACCCTCTCTCCTGAGGAGCTCATCAACCCTACCAACAAGAACAACCCTGGTCATGGTCTCGTAAAGAAGCCTACCAAGAACTGGTATCTTCCATTGAACAAGTATCAGGATTGGTTGAAGAAGTGGATTCTGGAAGGCCACAAAGAGTGGCGTACCAATGTTTACGGCCAATGCAAGAGCTGGTTGGACATGGATCTTCAGCCACGTGCCATGACCCGCGACTTGGATTGGGGTATTCCAGTTCCAGTAGAGGGTGCAGATGGCAAAGTACTCTACGTTTGGTTCGATGCACCTATCGGCTACATCTCAAATACCAAAGAACTCTGCGATGCTCATCCAGAAAAGTGGGGAACATGGCAGAAGTGGTGGCAGGATCCTGAAACTCGTCTCGTTCACTTTATCGGTAAGGATAATATCGTGTTCCACTGCATCATCTTCCCTACTATGCTGAAGGCTCACGGCGACTATATCTTGCCAGACAACGTACCAGCCAACGAGTTCCTGAACCTGGAGGATGATAAGATTTCAACATCCCGCAACTGGGCTGTATGGTTGCACGAGTATCTCGTAGATTTGCCAGGCAAGCAGGATGTATTGCGCTATGTATTGACAGCCAATGCGCCTGAGACCAAGGACAACAACTTTACTTGGAAGGATTTCCAGGAGCGCAACAACTCTGAGTTGGTTGCCGTTTACGGTAACTTCGTAAACCGTGCCCTCCAGCTCACCAAGAAGTATTGGGGCGGCGTAGTTCCTGCCTGTGGTGAATTGCAGGAGGTAGATGAGAAGGCTATCGCTGAGTTTAAGGACGTGAAAGAGAAGGTAGAGCAGTATCTTAACGTATTCAAGTTCCGCGAGGCTCAGAAAGAGGCTATGAACCTGGCTCGTATCGGTAACCGATACATCACAGAGTGTGAGCCTTGGAAGGTTTGGAAGACCGATCCTAAGCGTGTGGAGACCATCCTGAACATCTCCCTGCAGTTGGTTGCCAACCTCGCTATCGCCTTCGAGCCATTCTTGCCATTCTCTTCAGAGAAACTCCGCAAGATGATCAATATGCCTAACTTCGAGTGGACTCAGCTCGGTAGCACAGATTTGCTCAAGGCTGGTACCCAGCTCGGTGAGCCTGAATTGCTCTTCGAGAAGATTGAGGATGAGGTTATCGAAAGACAGCTCCAGAAGCTCGCTGACACCAAGAAGGCTAACGAGGAGGCTTCTTATCAGGCTGCTCCTATCAAGCCAGAGGTTAGCTTCGATGATTTCGAGAAACTCGATATCCGCGTAGGTCACATTCTGAACTGCGAGAAGGTAAAGAAGTCTAAGAAACTCCTGAAG
Source organism: Segatella copri (assembly GCF_024330485.1). Lineage (GTDB taxonomy): Bacteria > Bacteroidota > Bacteroidia > Bacteroidales > Bacteroidaceae > Prevotella > Prevotella copri_L. The sequence goes on from NZ_JANDWX010000050.1 coordinate 12,553, forward strand.
TTCACCATCGACGATGGTTCTGGCGTAGAGCGCACCATCTGCTCAGGTATCGCAGCCTACTATGAGCCAGAGCAGCTGGTCGGCAAGGATGTATTGTTCGTAGCCAACTTTGCTCCTCGCAAGATGATGGGCATCGAGAGTCAGGGTATGATTCTGAGTGCTGTCAACTTCGACGGCTCATTGAACGTAACTTCTCTCCTTGGCAAGGTTAAGCCAGGAAGCCAGGTTGGATAAAGAATCATAGAATCATCTGATTATCAGATAAGGTAAAAGCCTCAAATCCTTTGCGGATTTGAGGCTTTTCTTATTTCTATCCAAATATTCTTTTATAATGTAAAACGATAACCCACGGTAAAGGTCAGAGCCTTGTTCTTACAGTTATCCCAATCGCCCTTGCCAGCCTTGGTCAGGCTCACGTTGTATCGGGCATCCAGAATCACGTTCATATATTCATAGCTCAAGCCCAGAGGAATGGCTACATCCACCTTCTTGGCAGGCCAAGGAGCTTCGGTTTCCTGCATATCCTTGTATGTAATAGACCCGTTCTTGTCCTTCTGAAGGTCGGTTTCCTCTCTTTTCACCTTGCCGTCACCACAAAGGAATCCCACCTGAACGCCTGCATTCACCGACAAACCCTCTACAAGATAGGCTTTCAGCATGAGCGGTACCTGAATATAATCGAGGTTCACATGATGATTCTTAATACCTGTATATTCCCCTTTTTCAGCATTCTCAGTCAACTCGCAGTCAGGGAAACGCATACCCTGTCGGGCATAATAAGCACCCAGCGTAATACCCAGGCTCTTATTTATGCGATATTCCACATCTGCGCCGCCCATGAATCCAGCCTGATACTTAGACTCTAGTGAGGTTCCCTCCAAAGTTTCCAGAGTCAACCCGCTCCAGTTAGCCAGAGATACACCTATACGAGGAATTACCGAGAATCTGCCTACCGGATTCTCCACTTCTTGTGCCTTTGCTCCCACAACAGCAAGCAGCAGCACCATCATTATAACTATTTTCTTTTTCATTTCCACAACAGTTTGTATATCATAATAACAAGAAACAAGGGATAATATTGCATCCTACAGCCATTTTTCTCCATGAAAGACCTGTTCTCCCTCAAATCCGCAACCTATTGGGTTTCGTGGGATTTTGCTTGTAAAACGACAAAAATTCATTTTATTGTACATATTCCTTGCATAACAGAAACGTCGCAGACACAAAATCCCCTTACCC
>NZ_JANDWX010000051.1:0-12268 GCF_024330485.1 Segatella copri
TTTGGCGTACATGACAACTTGCAACCGAACTGCGCCATTGTTCGGTTGAGGGTGATGCGTCCCATGATGGGAGCCTTACCGTTCTTGTCCAATCCGCTCTTTTTGAGGTAGAGCAGCACCTTGAATTTTTCAACTTTCATCTGCTTACTTTTTTAGTTTGCAAAAATAATCAATCAGTAAGCATTCTCCGTCATTGAAAGTTGTGCAGAACAGTGCAACAAACACTGGTGACAAACTATTTGTTTTTCACCTCGTTAGCAGTGTTGGTTTCGGTAACTGACCGCTAATGGTTTGGTAACTGAAATAACTCAATATCCTGCTCGGCTTTGCTTTGTAGCCAATTGGCAGAATTATGAAATATTGCTCATTTTCAACCACTTGTAGTTCATTCCTCTCATATTCACTTTCCGTTGCTTTTGCTTAAATTGTGCATTGCTTCCGGCACTCGTATGCAACAATCCAAATCGCCTTAGGCACAGACATTTACACGGTTTCGAAGATGCTTACCCATAAGAATGTAAGCACAACACAGATATATGCCGACCTCGTGAACGCAAAGAAAAGAGAGACAGCAAATAAGATTTCTCTTAAATAAATTCATTGCATTCATTTCATGGTGCCCGATATTGAAAAAATGTTCAATATCGGGCTTTTTAGTTAAAGGCTCCTAAAAGTTTTACGTGAGTTATGCGTGACTCACGTGTCAGTTTCTGCAGTTTTTCCTATTTTTGCGCCACAAATGATTAATAATACGCAATATGAAACAGTTTAAAAAAGAATTTTTGACACAACATTTATTGGTTTTGTGTGCAATGTCTATCATTGGTGCACTTGTTCGCAACGAAGCTATGCAATATGGTGTAGACACCTTTAGCTGCAACTTGACGTTCGTTATCTCAACCACCATACTGATGGTTGTTTATCTCCATGCATTAGATAGTATCGTACGATTGCTTGCCCCATGGTTTAAGCATATCTTTTGTAATACAGTAAACAATACAGAAAGAAAGCGTCTGTCTTCTATTGCCATCAATGAAACAAATACATATGACGAGGGGGAAGAGCTAAACCTGGAAGATGTAACTTTCGTCTATGAAGATGAAGCCTCTTCTTGTATTACAAGCTATGAACAGTTGAGACAGGAAGCATTGGAAGACAAAGCCAAAAAGGAAAAGGTCTTGTTAAACTCAGCTATCGATTATACCAGAAGAACTTTTGCTGCCTACATGAAAGAGGAGCATTTGAACCAACTTTGTGACAACATCGCTATTTTCCAGTGTTGTGCCTCTACACACATGAGACATCATTCATTGATTGTTGACAAGGCTATTCGTACTATAGACTTAATGCATTATGCTTGGAATATAGGAAACCTTTTCAAGAAGAAAGGCATTGATACAGCAACCTTTATAAAACAAGTTTTTGCTGATGCGCTGGTTGATGTGGAAATATCCACTATTATGAGGAAGTTAAGAATGGAAGGTACCTGCATCATAGAATTACTACCAAGCTTAGATGTTCAAGGCGGAATCAAGACACATTATTGTTGCTGATAAGCATTGAGCAGTTATTCAGAGGTTATATCTCAGTGATATTTAACCCCATTACATAACTCATTTACTTTGTACCCGAATAATAAAAAATGAACAGATATGATAAATGAAAGTATCACCTTTGATAAGTTACCACAAGCGGTATCTTATTTAACAGAACAAGTTATCGAGTTGAAGCAAATGGTATCAGCACTTCAACCTACATCATCAGCAAATAACCATATATTGGTTGAGATTGATGAGGCTGCTATTATTATAATGAAGTCGAAGCCAACCATTTATCGATTGGTTAACCAAGGCATTCTGCCATCCTATAAAAAAGGTAAGAAGCTATACTTCTATAAGGATGAGCTGCTTGCATGGATTGAGAATGGTCGAAAAGCTACCAAGGAGCAGAACCATTCTGAAATGCTAAAAGCCATGCAAGGAGGAATGAAGCGCAAACCCAAGTCAATGTATAATTTTTAACTCTATGCCAAATGACAGCTTTAAATAACAATAAGGAAACTTCCATCAATCCAATGATTATCATGGATAAGGCTATTGATATGAGTACTCGCCTATCAGGTAGCCAGTTTCCCGTAAGCATCTTTCCTGCCAAGATTCAGAGAATCATCAAGGAGGTACACGAATGCCACAGTTTTCCTACCGACTATATATCAGCAGCCATACTCACTGCATTGGCTGTTGGTATCGGCAACACGCACTTGGCACAGATGAAACAAGGTTGGCTTGAAAGTCCTATCTTATACATGGCTCTTATCGGAAGACCAGGAGCCAACAAGAGTCACCCACTTAGCTTCGCTATGAAGCCATTCCTCGATTACGACTATGAGCAAAACAAGTTGTTCGAGGAGCAATACAGTAAGTTTGAGGAAAAGATGTGCATGTCTCGCAAGGAACGCATTGAAAATGGAGAGGATGGATTTCCGCAAGAACCTGTACGCAAACGTTTCTTGGTCTCTGATGTCACACCAGAAGGCTTGAGCTATATTCATGCGCAGAACAAGAGGGGTTTATGCCTATGGACAGACGAGTTGTCTGCATGGTTCAAAAACTTCAACCGCTATAACAATGGTTCAGAGGAACAGTTCTGGCTATCTATCTTTAGCGCCAAGACAACCATATCAGACAGAAGAAGTTCCAAGAGTTCCATCTTCATTAAACGCCCCTATATCTCAGTAATCGGAACCATCCAAAAGAAGATACTTAGTGAGTTGGCGAAAGGCGAACGCTCCAGCAACGGCTTCATCGATCGCATTTTGTTCGTCATGCCTAACCTTCAGCAGAAAGCGAGATGGAGTGACCGAGAGTTGCCCGATAATATAGAGCGAGATTGGCAAGCCATTATTCAACACCTTATTGATATGGAGTGTCCAATAAATGAGCAACAGGAAATCGAGCCTCATGTCTTATCATTCACTGAAGAAGCTAAGGCAAGGCTCTATGAATGGCAGCATCACTTCTCTGAGCAATGCGACAATGAAACAAATGATACCATTGTCAGCATCTATTGCAAGTTGGAGATATACATCATCCGTTTCTGTCTGATCATTCAATTGGCACGATGGACGTGTGGAGAATGTGATAAGGAAGCCATCGACCTGCTGAGTGTAGAGCGAGCCATCCGATTGACAGAGTATTTCAAGAACTCTGCCATATCAGTACAAAATATCCTCAACGAGAATATGCTCACCGCTCAACAACAAGCAATCGTCAACCATCTTCCTGCAACATTCACCACGGCCCAAGCTCATGATGTCGCCAAAGAGAACGACATGAAGCCAAGGACATTGGAAAGATTTCTGAATGATAACATCGGAGTCCTATTTCGCAAAGAGAAGCATGGAGAATATTCAAAGATTAACTCGTGACGGTTCTGTCGGTTTTGTCGCTTTTGACGGTTTTAATACCAAAAGCGACAAAACCGACAGAACCGCCACATAAAAAAGAAATGAAATGAGTACACATAGATTCATATTAGAGCCATACAAAGGCATCGCTACCCGACATACATGTCCAGAATGTCATAAGAAACGTAGCTTCGCCCGATATATTGACACAGAAGGGAAGATTGAGTTTCCTCCTTACGTGGGTCGCTGCAACCATGAGCAAAGTTGTGGTTATCACTTCACTCCCAAGGATTTTTTTGAGAAGAATCCCGAAAAGAATGAGACATTCACAAAGGATGATACTATTTCATATAAGAAGAGAGAAATGCCGAAGCCATTACCCACTTCTTATATAGACGAGAACATCATGCGAAGTTCTCAGAAATGTTATGAGGCGAACAACCTTTTCTTGTTTCTATCTTCTCAATTCGGTGAAACAGCTACTCTTTCTTTGATGGAGAAATATCATGTCGGAACTTCCAAACACTGGACTGGTGCCACGGTATTTTGGCAAGTTGACAATCAAGGCAAGGTGAGAACTGGTAAGGTAATGCTCTATAATCCTGAGACAGGTAAGCGAGTAAAAGAACCATACAACCATATTTCATGGGTACACTCGCTTATTCCCCACAAGGATTTCAATCTCTGTCAATGTTTCTTTGGTGAGCATCTTATCAATGCAGTCAAGACCAAGCCTATAGCATTGGTTGAAAGTGAGAAGACAGCCTTGATAGCCTCCTACTATCTTCCTCAATTCTTATGGATAGCAAGTGGTGGTAAGAATGGTTGCTTTAACACGAAGTCGTTATCTGTTCTGAAAAACAGAGATGTGGTCTTATTCCCTGATTTGGGAGCGACAACAGTTTGGCAAGATAAGCTGCCAATGATGCAAGTTCTCGGCATCCGTGCAACACTTTTCGACTTTTTAGAGCATCAAGCCTGCGAAGAAGATAAAGCGAAAGGCTTGGACATTGCTGATTATTTGCTCAAAATCAAGCCTGCAGAAGCAAAACTTCAAGCCCTCTTCAAACAGAATCCTGCCATTCGGAAGTTGATAGATGTCTTCAAACTCGAAATTGTTGACGAGCCTCAACCACGTTTCCGCTCTCCTAAAAGGCAACGTGGTTTCAGACTCTGAGATGATTTGAAAAATCGAGGTATCTGACGATAGCAAGTTATGTTTTGAGTTACTCAAAACCTTTCGAGTTACTCTCGAAAGCACTTGCCTATCGGTAGATACCTCTCCAAAGTCGAGTATCAAATCAACCTGTCGGTAAGCAGAGAATTGCATATATGATGACTTACTGTCGTATAGATTCATTGATTAACTGTCGTATATATATGCATGTCATATGATAAAACGTTTTACATGGAATGAGTAGAAAAAGCCAATTTTTTCTTTCTACTATATATGTCATCGATTAATGATTCCTATTCTTGCGACAACTCCCAAGGCATACACCTACTATATGAAGATAAAGGCATTTGCTTGCCATCATACTCTTGTACGATTTGTTTGCGAAATAAAAGTCCAGAGTCATGTTCTTCCCACTTTATGCCCGTCACATAAGCCTTACCTTCTATCATTTTGATACCTATTGTATAATAAATCTTGTACCCATTACCATCACCATATGAAAGAATGAAGTCACTGCGTTCTACAAAATCCGTAGTTTTGTCTTTCCATGGTTTAACCAGCATTTCATATGGTAACCACCCTCCAGTAGGCTCTCCATTGCCTATCACATTATCATAAACCTCCTGTTTATTTTTATACTCAACAAGCAAGAGACGATCAGAGCAAATCGGAGGTATAGGAGCATCTTTCCAACTATCAAAATTAGGAGACAAAATTGCCACCCTAAAATCTTTAGCGAGCTTTAAGCTATCAACTACATCATAATTGGTTGAGATAGCAACTCCATGCCATTTATTAAATTCATCAATACATTGAGGACAATCCTTTATCCATAATGTGTCATTACAAAATACCATGGGAAGTTTGCGTTTGCCAATGGCAGAGATTTTCATTTTTCCACCCTGTTTGGTAAGTGTATATGGTCTTTGAATATGTAGGGAATCTGTTTGCAGATGCACTATATAAACATTCTTGTCATATTTCATTTTTTCCACATACAAAGAACCAAATACACTATCATTCAGGGTATCTATATCGCACCCATATATATCAAAATTCATCCTATTAACGTCAGCAACAATATCATCACAGCAGAAGTTTTTGAGGAATGATACAAAATCGTCTTGCAAAGCTTGACAGTAGGCTCTGCCTTTAGAATCATCGACATTAACTCTTTGAGCATAATAGTCATTACAGCCAACATAAAACTTCCTGAAAAATTCCGCTATGCTGTCATTCTCAGAGGTTTCTGTGCATTGGACTTTTTGATTGCAACCACAAAGGTGCAAAATGACCACCAATAATAAAATTATCTTTTTTACCATATTTTCCACCAAATAATGATTATACACAAATAAATTTCGTGCCATTAAAAGGCACATAAAGTCAAAAATAGATATGTTGCATTTCCAATTGATGGTATTCCAAGAGGAAGAGACGCTGAAACACTTCGGCATTGTTCTGTAGAAAGTGACGCATTGAAGTGAAAGCTCGCATTATTCGAATATTCACCTCAATCGCAGTGTCAGAACGTAAAACACTACTAAGCATAGCGACTCCGTTTTCAGTAAATACGTAAGGCATGTATTTCAAATGTTGTCCGCATCCTTCGTTTAAGGTCGCAATTTGCGACCTTAAACATTCGTCCTTGGTCAATTGAAACATGAAATCTTCTGGAAATCGTTTAATATTACGTTTTACCTGCTCATTAAGACGCTTTGTTTCAACGCCATAAAGTGTGGCAAGGTCACGGTCAAGCATAACTTGTTGTCCTCTAATGATTTTTATTAGAGGCTCTATATTGTCAACACCAACCAACTGGTCACTTTCTGTGGTCAGTTCGCTGCTCTCCTTTTTTTCTATTTTATCTGTCATATTTATATTCATTTTTTCAAAATCACAAATTGTGACTTTGAACATTACCATATTTAACAGCATTCAAAGGTAGTGCTTTTAGCCTTTAAGCTACTATTGCACAATCCCTTTTTGAAAAGAACGTAAAAATAATAGTTTTATTGCTGTGATTGTAGTTTTATTAACATAAAGCTCTAAAGCAGCCAAAGGAGAACAAGAGTGGTTGGAACGTAAACAGTTGGGAATGAGTAGATTTGCACAAAGTTGCCAAATCGGCATAAAGCAAGCGAGTGAGGAATATTGAAGTAGTTCAGTTACTAAATCGTGAGCCACAGTTACCTATGCAAAGCGGGTAACATTGCGGAAAGGCAACTTTGTGCATCAACGGATTTTATTGCGCTGATTCTCAATGTTTTGCGTATCAAGGAACGCTTACAAAATGATTATAGTTGCCCTATCAACGTGATTTTTATGGTTCTGCGGCACCTTCGGTTGTTGCGTTCCTCAACAAATACCTCACCGAAAGGCACATACTCGATATGTTGCACCATCTCGCCATCAAGGTTGGTGATGTAACTACTGCTACCCAAATGGTCTGGATGTTCGTGCGACCTCCAGGTTGGCTTCATACTCGTAGGCATGACCAATAGAAGTGCTAAAATTGTTGACGCAAATAGATAGTTATCAGAATACAGATTAAAGAGTATCACGACATTGTTTCAATATAATGCCGTGATACTCTTTTTTTTACACGCTTGCAATTGTTTTCTTTTACTGTTCGGCTACAAGCTATTAGTTACAGAGAAATGGAAAACAGATTACCATATTTAGAGTTATTTGATATTGTTTTAATATTATGGTACTCTATACTATGTTTGAGATGTAAATATGAATACGATAAATTAGAGCTATCATAAATTTCAACATCAAAATATTTATAATCAACGGTTCTAATGGTATTGCATTTTATCCTCTGTAACATATTTCGTATTGAATCAACTTTTGAATAGTTCCATCCTAAGTTTTTCAATAATAGATTAAAATTCTTGTTATCTAACCTTTGTGAGTTAGCTTTTTGAGTGACTCTTTCTCCATTAATTACTTTTTTGCTTATTATAATAATATCAACACTATTATTTTTATCATTAATATTAAAATTAACATAATTTTCTTTTTTTAATTTTATTGGAATAGAGTTATTAAATAAATTAGTAACATCAAAAAAAAGCTCTGCATTATTTTCAAAATTTTTTTTCATCCACAACACATCGCGACTCTTACTGTAATCACATGATTGCAGCAGTTGTAAAAGTATTAAACCAAGTAATATTTGCATTAAATATTTCATACCTGTTATTTTAAATTTCTCTGAAGGAATGATATTCCTCAATCTGTGATTTTGAACATTCCTCCATTGTTAACTGAAACCTAAAATCAGAAGGGAACCTCTGAATGTTACGTTTGACTGCTTGGTTCAAAGTTCGTGTCTCTACACCATATAGCGTTGCCAAGTCTTTGTCAAGCATAACTTGCTGTCCTCTAATTACTTTTATTAGAGGCTCTATATTATCTACAACAACCAACTGGTCACGATTTGTGACCAGTTCGCCGTTTCCTGTCTTTTCCGTTATGTCTGCCATATTTCTATCTTTATTTTTGAGATCACAATTGTGACTTTAAAACGTGTTGTTACTTATTGTTGTATGCAAAGGTAGTGCTTTTAGCCTTTAAGCCACTATTGCACAACCCCTTTCTTTGAAAAGAACGTAAAATTAATAGTTTTATTGCTGTGATTGTAGTTTTATTAACATAAAGCTCTAAAGCAGCCAAAGGAGAACAAGAGCAAGGAAGCAGTGGAGACCAACAAGGACATCGGGCAGTTGTTGCTTTCCATCCAAAAGGCTTTCGATGTGCTTGTGGAAAAGAGAACGGACTTACCTATTCTTACCATTCGTGACGACACTCGTTCGCCAGCCTCATTACGCTGGAGGCAGGTGTGCTGATAAGCTTGAAGAATATACGGCAGTTTTTGGAAATAGAGCCAGCTTGGATTCCATTAATGGAAAATTGATATAGCTTGGCACAGTTTATTTTATACTTTTTATTTCAGCAATGAGCTAAAGAAAAAACACTATTAAAGCATAAAGTTTGAAAACTAAAATACAATCCGTGGACAACATAGGTGATGCCCACGGATTTATTGTTAAAAACATATTACTTGTTACTATGTTTTTTTTCTATCAATTCAATTCTTTTCGTATTTTCATCACAGAAAAGGACGCCGTCAGGTAAAGAGTTTATAGGATAAATAAAACAACTACGTTTTTGTTTCTTTACTAAATATTTTATATCATATAATAATTCTCCTGACAATATCAAAGTGTCGGCTTCAAATGAAGTAAAATAGAATTCTTCAATTTTATATTTCTTTCCCTTACTTTTTATCCATTTGGAAATGTTTAGCGTTCCATTTCTATTATCTTCAATAGTAAGTCTTAAAGATATTTTCATGTCGGAAAGTTCGAACTTTCCGACATAAAATTTAATACCTTTAGCTAACATATTGGATTGATGTCCTATGAAATATTGTATAAAAAAGAGAAAGAAAAATATAAGCGATATTTTTTTTGTCATAATTTTATTTCTTAACTTTTTAAATTTGGTACGATACCATTAGCCAATGCATCTGCATGATCCTCGGGACACTCGTACCCCTTGTCTGCAGTAGATTCTAGAACGTCAACACCATAATCGGCTTTCACCTCAGATGCTACGCTTGTAAGCTGACCATGGTCTGTTGGACTGTTGCTTAGAGTAAGGTTGTTGTCCTTAGCATTTACAGCCTTAAACTTGCTTCCATCAATAGAGATGTACGACTTGGAAAAGAGCTTCAGTCACATGCAAAACTTGCTGAACTCTTTAAAAACTTTAGTAATAGCCTTCTTGTCTTCCACAAAGCCATGGGATGAAAAATCTCTCGTTGATAGGCTGTCTTGTTTGTTGTCTGCATTGGAATTCCAAATGTTCTCTGGTTCATGTACAGTTTGCAATGGTACTTTAACAATAGAGTCAGAAGCCACTTTCTCATAGTCATTTGCAGAATGATCTGTTTGTTCCTTAAAACTTAAAAAGAAAAAATTTCTTCCCCAACCATTACCAAATATAACATCTAATGGTTCCCCTGTATCTTTCCATATTCTGACTCTTGCTGCAAATCCAAAATCAAATTTAACGGCAGTACTATCATATGTAAAAGTTACAGTATAGAACTTTCTTCCTATCTGTTTTCTTATTTGAGGGCGGCTGTCTCCTCCGTAATCCTTCTTTTTAAAAACTTGAACATCCGATACGTTAGCCTCTTTAAAAAATGGAACATACGCAGGACCAAAGGTCAAAGCCACGTTTCTTGCGCTATTTACAAGAGTACTATTGTCTAAGACCTCTGGTCGCTTGCATGAACTCAAGAATAGTGTACATAATACCGCTATTCCCCAAACTACAATCATTATAAATGGTATTTTTTTCATAATTCGTAATTTTTAATATTTATATTCTTGAAATATTGCGTATTGATTACTCTCTATTGATCCTTTCCACCAATTCATCTGGTGTAAGTATTTCCATCTTTGAGAAACCAAACCACTTCTTGCCTAAGTCCTTAATGGATGCACCTATGTGATCGTCGTACTCGAATGTGGTGGTAATCTCACCATCCGGGGCCACTATGCTGGATGAACTTCATGAATTACCTATGTCACAATATGACTTGGCAAGAAACATGTCTTATTTGGTTTCATATATGAATTCTATTGTTTCATAGTGTTTCCTATATTCTTTTTTTAATTTTACGACCCTATTATTCTTATCATAAGTAAAGACACATGTATATGAAATAATGACGTCAGACATGTTTGGCTTATATGTATAACTATATTGAGTAATAAGACAATCCTTGACTATAATTTCAATACTTAACACATAGTCAACACTGGCATCAAGATATGTGTAATACTTATTGATATTTTGTATAGAAATCTTTTTTTGTTCCCCTATTGGCTTTGTAAATGACAAGATTTCGCTTGAGTCATAACTTGATAAAATATCAGCAATAACACATGCATCCTTATATATGACCTCGGGATATTTTAGCTTTATTCCATAATCTGTTAGGCTATTAGATTGATTTAAAAATATCTTTTGACGCGTTTTGTCATCTGTGGACAATTTAATCAATCTACCCTTTTTATTATATACCCCGATTTTTTTCCCATGTAGGAATAAACTTCTCTCTAACTTATAACCATTACTTAAAATGTTTACAACAGTCTGTGATTTCAATTCCAAACTGTTTAGAATTGAAATCACAGAAAGTATTAATATCGCGCAAAATCTCATTACTAATTTTTGTTTAGTTCCTTTCCAAAAGATAGTTCTGTAGAACACACCTTGTTTCGGCTTTGCATTGCCCTCGTCCAATCTACGGAACCCTTCTTCTATACACTTGTCGGATTCTAGCAAGTGTTGTTGCATTTCCAATTGATGGTATTCCATAGTCGAGAGACGCTGAAACACTTCGGCATTGTTCTGTAGAAAGTGATGCATTGAAGTGAAAGCTCGCATTATTCGAATATTCACCTCAATCGCAGTGTCAGAACGTAAAACACTACTAAGCATAACGACTCCGTTTTCAGTAAATACGTAAGGCATGTATTTCAAATGTTGTCCGCGTCCTTCGTTTAAGGTCGCAATTTGCGACCTTAAACATTCGTCCTTGGTCAATTGAAACATGAAATCTTCTGGAAATCGTTTAATATTACGTTTTACTTGCTCATTAAGACGCTTTGTTTCAACGCCATAAAGTGTGGCAAGGTCACGGTCAAGCATAACTTGTTGTCCTCTAATGATTTTTATTAGAGGCTCTATATTGTCAACACCAACCAACTGGTCACGATTTGTGACCAGTTCGCCGTTTCCTGTCTTTTCCGTTATGTCTGCCATATTTCTATCTTTATTTTTGAGATCACAATTTGTGACCCTAAACGTGTTGTTACTTATTATTGCATTCAAAGGTAGTGCGTTTAGCCTTTAAGCCACTATTGCACAACCCCTTTTTGAAAAGAACGTAAAATTAATAGTTTTATTGCTATGATTGTAGTTTTATTAACATAAAGCTCTAAAGCAGCCAAAGGAGAACAAGAGCAAGGAAGCCGTGGAGACCAACAAGGACATCGAGCAGTTGTTGCTTTCCATCCAAAAGACTTTCGATGTGCTTGTGGAAAAGAGAACGGACTTACCTATTCCTACAATTCTGGACAACTGTGTTAAACTATAATTATTATAGCCTGACACAGTTTAGTTTACACTCTCTTTTTTAACATTACTAACTATAACGTTTATTGCTAAACACAGTGCTTTAATCCCAGTCTAACTCATGATTTATGATTTTTATAATAAAGCGGAGAAGCTAATAACAACATTTCTTTGATAACAGTCTGTATATCATTAGGAAAATTCTCAATAAATGCCTTATACCCAGAAGCCACTTTATGATAATTCACATATAATGTATATTTAACATTATCCTTAGCTATATTTGCATCAAAATATGAACACGTTTTTAATTTAGAAATTGCATTTTGTATTGTTTCTTGTTGGGTAACAGCAAGTTTCCTTCTAATAAGGGGATATGATGAATTCCATACAATATTATTATTGGCTCTTCGCAAATTTTGGTGCATAATGCCCAACTGCAGAATTCTTTAAGAAAGTTTTATATAAAATGTTAGCGATTGTCCGACAAAAAATGTAAGTTTATTAGTGTTCAAAAAATA
>NZ_JANDWX010000052.1:0-8908 GCF_024330485.1 Segatella copri
TTACGGACAAGACTCCTTTAAATGATTTGTTTAACAAAGCTGTTCCAACAGAAGAGACGGAGGATTGGCTATATCCTAGCCTTTTCAGCCCCGACGATTTCTAAACGGGACAGCAGTGTTCCTGCAAAGCTGATATAACCTTGCTACTAGCTGGATTTCGATAATCTTTTTCTGAGAAGAGAAGCCTGTCTGATGCACCATAGGTATCTAACAAAGTAGAATTCATAGATATAGCCTTTAATGACAAGACGATGCTTGCCAATGAAAAATCATCTATCGTTTCATCAAAATCATCCACAGTACGCAATGGATGACTGAAATCCTTAGTACCGATAGTTGGAGATTTGTAGCCCTTCATAGAAGGAACAAACATTCCATCATAATCTACCAAGCTAAGAGAGCCATCAGGACGAACAATGATATTGTCTGGCTTGATATCACCATGAGCAAAAGATTGGGTACGAAGCCAAGCTGCCATCTTGCCAAAGCGATAACAAAGCAATGACATGGCTGATTGATTCTGGTAATTTGCTGCAATGTAAGCTTCCATAGTTTCTCCATCTACCCAATCCATCAACAATACAGGAAATTCGTCCTCCTCGCATTGACTGTCCACGAAGAGTTCCTTCTCCATATACTTTACTGATGTAATGTATGGAGAATCTAACAAATCCAATTCATCTGCAATCTGGCGATAGGCATCAGCTCGCCCTTCCTGTTCTTCCGTAAAACACTTGAGGGCATAATATTTCCCGGTACTCTTGTCCAGCATCTTAAACACCACGGCAAAAGCACCACTACTGCGATATGGCTCTCCGTGATCATCTTGTACGGGAGTCAGGTAAGACAATTTATCAAGATTATCGCCAGCATCTTGAATGGCCTTTACATATTCTGATATCAATGGGTACTGCATAGCTTACACGATTATTAATAGACTATCTTAAGTCGCATTTTCAGACGACATGGCAAAAGTAAACATTAAATTTCAAACCGCAAAGGAAACTGCAAAAAAATGATTAATCATTGCTTATTATTTCTATTTCGATGGAAATATATGAGCGAAAATCCATTTCTATGTCGTGTGTACATCTGTAAATCGGCCAAACAATCGAGTAGAGGCGGAGAACACTCTCCACCTCTTATTTTATATATTGAAAAAGTAGAAGGCAAAGGAGGATGTCTTAGGGGGAAGGGTTCCTATTTATGATGGTATCGATTTGCCGGTATCTCTTTTTCGTCGTAATAATCAAGGAATAATCTAAAAAGTTACCCAAATATTTTTTCTCCGAATCGGGAAATTAATTCTTGTTTAAGTTTATATGGAAAATAGCAATAAGAAAATGCACCAAATCCAATGCTGGTAACACTGTCAGGAATTTCGAGGCTTTTCAAAGATTTACAACCGATAAATGCACCAATCCCAATGCTCGTAACACCATCAGGAATAACAACGCTACGCAAAGCATCGCAATAATAAAATGCCCAATCCCCAATGCTAGTTACACTATCGGGGATAACGAGGCTACTCAAAGAAGAGCACTCACCAAATGCATAAATTCCAATGCTAGTAACACTATCAGGAATAATTATATCATTCAAAGCAGAGCAAAATTGAAATGCATTATCCCCAATGCTCGTAACACCATCAGAAATAACAACGCTACGCAACGAATCGCATTCATTAAATGCCCTATTCCCAATACTAGTTACACTATCAGGAAGAACAACGCTACTCAAAGAAGAGCAATCTTCAAATGCACTATCCCCAATGCTCGTAACACCATCAGGAATAACAACGCTACACAACGAATGGCATTCATTAAATGCACTATCCCCAATGCTGGTAACATAATCAGGAATGATATATGATGTAGTATCTTTGTCTCTAAATGCGATAATTTTGCTTTTGTCCTTATCAAACAACACCTTATTATCATAAATAAAGTAAGGTGACAAACATTTAAGTTCTCCATTCCAGCCAGAAAAAGGATTACCTATAATGTTGCCAACACTGTTAGGAATAACAAGACTACGCAAAGATTCGCAATATGAAAATGTACTATCCCCAATACTTGTAACACTATCAGGAATAACAAGACTACTCAATGAACGGCAACCACAAAACGCACCACCTCCTATGCTAGTAACACTAGCTGGAATAACGAGACTCTTCAAAGATTCGCAATATGCAAATGCCCAAGTTCCTATGCTGGTTACACTGTCAGAAATAACAAGACAATTCAATGAACGGCAACCACTAAATGCCCTATCACAAACAATCTTTGTTCCTTTTCTAATGGAATAAGTACCATCAAGCTCTTTTGAAGCTTGTAATAATTTTCTTCCATCTTTGCTGTATTTCACACCAAATTCATCCGTAATGGCCTCATTTAACTCTGCATTCGTTGCTTCTGTGGACATATCAAGATTATCACCAGCATCTTGAATGGCCTTTACATATTCTGATATTAATGGATACTGCATAGCTTACACGATTATTAATTGACTATCTTAAGTCGCATTTTCAGACGACATGGCAAAAGTACACATTAAAATTAAAACCGACAAAGAAAACTGCAGAAAAATGATTAATCATCGCTTATTATTTCTATTTCGATGGAAATATATGAGAGAAAATCCATTTCTATGTCGTGTATACATCTGTAACAAGAGGGTAGAGGTGGAGAGTGTTCTCCACCTCTTATTTTATATCTGGAAAAGGAGAAGCAAAGAAGGATGTCTTAGGGGGAAGGACTTCCTATTTATGATTGTATCGATTTGCCGGTATCTCTTATTCGCCGTAATAATCAAGAAATAATCTAAAAAGTTACCAAAATATTTCTTCCCCAAAACGGGAGATTAATTCCTGTTTAAGATCAGTTGGGATATAGCAACCATCAAATGCACAATACCCTATACTAGTTACACTATCAGGGATGGCTATGTTAGTCAAAGAACCGCATCCCAAAAATGCACTTTCCCCAATACTGGTAACACCATCAGGGATGGCTATGTTAGTCAAAGAACCGCATCCCAAAAATGCACTTTCCCCAATACTGGTAACACCATCAGGAATAACAACGCTATTCAAAGATTCACAACCATTAAATGCACTATCCTCAATGCTGGTTACACTATCAGGGATAACAATATTACTCAAAGATTCACAACCACAAAATGCACAATCCCCAATACTGGTAACACCATCAGGGATGGCTATGTTAGTCAAAGAAGTGCAACCACTAAATGCACCGCGTCCAATACTAGTTACACTGTCAGGGATGACAATACTGATCAAAGATTTGCAATCATAAAAAGCACCTTCACCTATGCCAGTAACACTATCTGGAATAACGAGACTACACAGAGATTTGCAGCCTTCAAATGCGCAATCCCCAATGCTAGATACACTATCAGGAATAACAATGTCTGCCAAAGATTTACAACCACTAAACGCACCATACCCTATGCTAGTTATGCCATCAGGAATAACTATGCTACGCAAAGATTTACAGTCTACAAATGCCCTGTCACAAATAATCTTTGTTCCTTTTCTGATAGAATAAGTACCATTAAGTCCTTGTGGAGCTTGCAATATTTTTCTTTCATCTTTGCTGTATTTCACGCCAAATTCATCAGTAAAAGCCTCCTTCAACTCTTCATCTGTAGCTTTGATTGATAAGTCTTCAATTGTTTGAGGAAGGATAGGCTTTTCGCCAATAAACAACCTGAAAGAACATGTAGAAAGTTCCTTTCTTGCCAATGCTAGCATGAAAAGAGAGTAAAGAGTGCAGAAATCCTTATCACACATCAATTCCTGCAAAGCTGATATAACCTTGCTACTAGCTGGATTTCGATAATCTTTTTCTGAGAAGAGAAGCCTGTCTGATGCGCCATAGGTATCTAACAATGTAGAATTCATGGATATAGCCTTCAATGACAAGGCGATGCTTGCCAATGAAAAATCATCTATTGTTTCATCGAAATCATCCATAGTACGCAATGGGTGACAAAAATCCTTGGTACCTACAGTTGGAGATTTGCAACCCTTCATAGAAGGTACAAACATTCCATCATAATCCACCAATGTAAGAGAGCCATCTGGACGGATTATGATATTGTCTGGCTTGACGTCGCCATGGGCAAAAGATTGTGAACGGAGCCAAGCCGCCATTTTGCCAAAGCGATAACAAAGCATTGACATAGCAGATTGATTGTGATAGTTTGCTGCGATGTAAGTTTCCATCGTCTCCCCTTCTACCCAATCCATCAACAATACAGGAAATTCATCCTCCTCGCATTGACAGTCCACGAAGAGTTCCTTCTCCATATACTTTACAGAAGTAATATATGGAGAATCAACCATATCCAATTCATCTGCAATCTGGCGATAGGCATCAGCTCGCCCCTCCTGTTCTTCCGTAAAACACTTGAGGGCATAATATTTCCCGGTACTCTTGTCCTGCATCTTAAACACCACGGCAAAAGCACCACTACAGCGATATGGCTCTCCGTGATCATCTAGCACGGGAGTCAGGTAAGCCAATTTATCAAGATTATCGCCAGCATCTTGAATGGCCTTTACATATTCTGATATCAATGGATACTGCATATTGTGTGCTATTGTTTAATTTTTTATCTACGACTGTATTTTCAGAGATATTGCAAAGATAATCATTTCAACAGAAACAGCCCAAACTTAAGTAAGAAACTTCATAGGAAGATTACAAAAAAATAAATATCTTAGCTATAGTTATAGAAAATTATATAAAAACATTTGCTTTTGTAATTTAACAGTTCGTTAATAAATCAATCATGTTAAGTTATTACGCAGCTCCTCTATAGGCACGAATAGTTACCATTTTCTTCATTAGTTATCTTCATATTTTTTCTCTGATTAATTGTACTAACTCTTTAAAAAGGTAATTCATATGGTGCCAGAAACAGCTTATAACCAAAACAAGATATTAATTCTTGTTTAAGTTTGTATGACAAATTATTGCAACCAGAAAATGCTGAATTCCCTATGCTAGTCACACTATCCGGGATGTCTATAAATAATAGAAAACGACAATCTTCAAATGCACTATCTCCAATGCTAACCACACTATTTGGAATTACTACGCAGGAAAGAGAACTACAACCGGAAAATGCACTTCCTCCAATGCTAACCACACTATTTGGAATTACTACACTGGAAAGAGAACTACAACCAGAAAATGCACAAATTTCAATGCTAGTCACACTATCAGGGATGACAATATTTAATAGGGAACAACAATCCATAAATGTATAATCCTCAATGCTAACCACACTATTTGGAATTACTATGCTAGTCAAAGAACTACAATCCCAAAATGCACCAGCTTCAATAGTAGTCACACTATTTGGGATGACGACGTTGGACAGAGAATTACAACCCTTAAATGCATTATCCCCAATACTAACCACACTATTCGAAATTACAATGCTAGTCAAAGAACTACACTTAAAAAACGCATCATCACATATTATTCTTGTACCCTCTTTAACAGAATAACATCCTTTTAGTTCTTGTGGGGCTTTCAACAATTTTCTTCCATCTTTGCTATATTTCACTCCCCATTCATCAACAAAAGCCTCCTTCCACTCTTTCTCTGTAGCTTCGGTTGATAAGTCTTCAACAATTTGAGGTAGGAGAGGCTTTTCGCCAACAAACAATCTAAAAGAACAGGCTGAAAGCTCCTTTCTCGCCAATGCAAGCATGAAAAGAGAGTAAAGTGTGCAGAAATCCTTATCACACATCAATTCCTGCAGGGCAGATATTACCTTGCAATTTGAAGGATTGCGATAATCATTTTCTGAAAAGAGAAGTCTGTCTGAGGCACCATAGATATCTAACAAAGTAGATTTCATCGAGATAGCCTTTAATGACAAGGCGATGCTTGCCAATGAAAAATCATCTATCGTTTCATCGAAATCATCTACAGTACGCAATGGATGACTGAAATCCCTGGTACCGATAGTTGGAGATTGGCTGCCCTTCATGGATGGCACAAACATCCCGTCATAATCCACCAATGCAAGAGAACCATCGGGACGGACTATGATATTGTCTGGCTTAATGTCGCCATGAGAAAAAGACTGGGTACGGAGCCAAGCTGCCATCTTGCCAAAACGATAACTCAGCATCAACATGGCTGACTGATTCCGGTAATTTGCAGCAATGTAAGCTTCCATCGTTTCTCCATCCACCCAATCCATCAACAATACAGGGAATTTATCCTCCTCGCATTGACTGTCAACGAAGAGTTCCTTCTCCATATACTTTACTGATGTAATGTATGGAGAATCTAACAAATCCAGTTCGTCTGCAATCTGACGATAGGCTTCGGCTCGTCCCTGCTGCTCTTCCGTAAAACACTTGAGGGCATAATATTTCCCGGTACTCTTGTCCTGCATCTTAAACACCACGGCAAAAGCACCACTACTGCGATATGGCTCTCCGTGATCATCCAGTACGGGAGTCAGGTGAGCCAATTTATCAAGATTATCACCAGCATCTTGAATGGCCTTTACATATTCTGATATCAATGGATACTGCATATTGTGTACTGTAATTTTATCTGTTTCTACAAATTTTAATGACAACAAATAGGAATATAAAGAAGATGGGCGCTAGCCTTTAAAATAAACAAGCGTGAAATCATCTAAATCTAAAATTCCTTCCGAGTTCAGTTTTTTCAGATACTGTTCAAATAGACTGTCGGATGATGTTGCATCCAACAAAGATTGGAGCACATCCTTCCAAAAATCAAACTTCATGGTCTCTGCTGTTTTCAAAAGTTGGGAATTGCCAGATGCTTTTAGGTATTCTTCAGCAAACTCCGCACCATACTCCTTGCTTTTAGACAATTCATACATCATCATTATATAATGCGATAAGGCATCGCTGGCAGCAAAGACTACCGAAGATTCATCCAGATAAAAGTCACCACAACTGAAACCTTCCTCTTCCAGGGGATCTTTACAGCTAACCAACCTGGGAGGATTGCTAAAATCAGACAATTTCGTAAAACTATGTTCCAAGACACCTGTATCCTGACTATAATGAAAGACTACGCTATCGCCGTATGCCATCCATTTACATTGCTTATCCCCTGTTATCCATGCAGCAGCAATGGTGGCGCAAGACCCCTCATTATAATATTTATTCAAAAGAATGCCATCGCCTTTCTTTGCTCTTTCCTCGTGCTCATTATAAAAGGGCTCCCAAATGCCATCTACCCATTCGTCAAGTTCTTTGAAGCAGACGACGGGTTTATCTTTTGGAAGATGTTTTACAAGATACTCCGACCACTCATTGGCAAACAAACCACAGCCTCCTGCCCCATCGGATACCGCTATACAGGTATCCGATGAGTAGAAAGCATCTTCGTTTGCAACATGGTCATTGAATTTTGCTATACTAACACCTCTGTTCATATCTTTTCTTTATATCATTACAGATTCTGATTAACCAGCATACTCGAAAGTGTGCCAATCTTCATCATTTTAACCAATCTCTCCATACCCGTATTTACACCCATAGCATGGTAGCGGATATCAGCCTGCTTATCTCCAAAGATATTACGGATCTGTTCATTGTTTTTGTCCTCCAATAATATATGTATGTTAGAATAACGATAGTTGCTTTGGTTCTATTGTCTGCGGTTTCAACTTTTTATCACCAAAAGGATATAGACCTTCTACGTATGCCTTGATTAGAAAGGCATGCGAAAGAGGCTTCTTCGGGTCATCCACATCACAATTTGTATTATAATCCAAAAGTACGATGGTCTTAGTCTGGCTAGCCTCTCGCAATCTTTCGATAATACTTTGAACCTTATGTTCAAGAACCCACTTGTAAGTAGGAATATAAATCTGCTTTCGAGCCTCAATATATCCGAGCAGTTCTGTTCCGTTTACTCCTTTGCGATGTCCAAGAGGCTTACCGAACTTGCGAACAGTTCTCTTGATATTCTTCATCGACTCATTCTTAAACATTTTCATATCTACATCAGCCGATTCAAATACCTTTAGCCCTTGCCACACAGCCTCAACACATGTAGCTGTAACCCCCTCGCTAAATGGCACAGGTATGCCACCATGAGGATAGAATGGGCTCAACTTTATCAAGTCATCTTCAGCATGACTCGTTACATCCGCAATTATTGCATCGGGATATTTCTTTAAGATGTTCTCCCGCTTCTTTCGCTTAGATTCTATAATTATCATATTGAAATACCTCCTCACCAAAACGTTTAATACAATCAGCTTTAATGTCTTCATTTACAAGACGGCAACTTCCCAAAGCTTTTACACCCACAAAAGTTATAGAATTTGGAAGTTTGGTATGCAATTGCAATCGACACCCACCAAAGACAAAATCATCAATTTGCTTCATATTTATAGAAAAAGAAACATCTCTTAATCCACTACTACTAAAAGCAGACCTTTTTAAAACCAACACAGTATTAGGCAACTCTATATACCTTAAATTATAACAGCACATAAAAGCCATCTCACTAATAACCTCAACTCCGTCTTGCAGAACTATATCTTTTAAGTTTGCGCAATAACAAAATGCCATTTTTTCTATTATACGAACACTTTTTGGCAATTTGACCACTTTTATACTTAAATTTTCAAAAAAGGCATGCTCTCCAATATATTCCACATCATTAGGAATAACAAGAACACTCTTATTTCCCAAATAAGCTATCAAACGCTTTCTATCATTTGACAGTAAAAAATCTTCTGTCAAAATCACTAGTGTCCCGTTAAAACGAGACGATTATTAAATAAGTTATTAATACTCAAAAGTTTACGGACTTTTTGTAGTGTATTCGATTTGATTTTGTATCTTTGCACGCATATTTAAAAT
>NZ_JANDWX010000053.1:0-8658 GCF_024330485.1 Segatella copri
CCTTGGCGAGTATCGCCAAGCAAGTTATAAACCGAAGCCAAGCAGTATGGGCAGAAAGGAGGATACCACATGATAGGCAAGCTAAAGAAAGGTGCATCCTTTGGTGGTTGCGTCCGCTATGTGACAGGCAAGGACGAGGCGAAAATCATCGCCTCGGATGGTGTGCTACTCGGCACGAATGCCGAGATAACGCAAAGTTTCGAGCTACAGAGGCAGCTAAATCCAAGGATTAAGAAGCCTGTGGGACACATTGCATTGAGCTTCAAGCCAGAGGACAAGCCACGTTTGACGGATGAGTTCATGGCTAAGATAGCCCTTGAATACATGCAGATGATGGGCATCACCGATACCCAATTCATCATCGTAAGGCATCACAACACGGACAATCCACATTGCCATATCGTGTACAACCGCATCAATAACGAGGGCAAGCTCATATCAGACAGGAATGATTACAGGCGTAATGAGCAAGTGACCAAGGCTCTTAAATCCAAGTATGGATTGACTTATGGAACTGACAAGAGCAAGACTAACACTCGCAAATTGCGCAATGCGGAGCGTGCAAAATACGAGATTCACAATGCCGTTAAAGATGCCTTGAAAGTCGCAGATAGTTGGCAGAAGTTCAAGAAAGAACTTGCAAAGCAAGGTGTTCACTTGGAGCTTGTCTATATGGATAAGGAGCAAACCAAGGTACAAGGCATCCGTTTCTGCAAGGATGGATATAGCTTCAAGGGTACGCAGATTAGCCGAGAATACAGCTTTGTCAGGTTGGATGCAAGACTTGGCACAGAGTATAATCGTGTATCGCCAAGAGCCGAATCTATGCAGGGAGGACAACTAAGTTGTCACCAAGTAGAACAGACTCAACCAACGACAGAACATACCCAAGACCCTTGGAGTAATATTTCTTCCATCGGCTTGTTTGCTCCGTCTAATGCCCAAACTTATGAGCCATTCCCAGAGGATGAATCCGCCAAGAAGAAAAAGAGAAAACGCAGAAAAGGCTTCAGCCTTTGATGCAAGTTACAAACTTAAAATTAGAATCGAACATGAAAGAAGAACTATTGGAAGCCATCTATGGCACAGTTGAGAGATTGGAGCAGAAAGTCGATGAGCTTTCTGCCTCCACAAAGAACGCAGGAGCAGAAACCGTTCCTGCAAGTAATGACATAACCAACTTGGATAAGTCAATCAATGCGATATTTATCAAAGAAGAGGAAGTCAGAGGTAAAATATCCAAATTAAGAGATGCCATTGTCGTTTTTGCTGACCTTATTAAGGTTGAACTTGGCAAAAATGAGCAGCGAAGCAAGTTCTTGGTTGATGCAGTCAAGCAGATGAGACAAGAGAATGATGTTTTCTCGAAGGTATTGCAGGACAAACTTGAAGTGTTGAACAATTCACCTCAAAAGAAGGTTGTAACCCATCGCTTCGAGCCAACCTCAAAGAAAGTTCTTCTTTTCATTGGTAGCTTGGCTCTGTCTCTTGTCCTCTCCATTTGGGGCAATCTCACGCAATGGCGAGAGCATCAAGATTGGGAGGAGGCAGACTTGAAGTATAGGGCATTGAAGATGGTTCTGTCAGTAGATGACCCGAACATTCGCTACATCGAAAAATATTTCAATGTGCAACGAGATGAAAATATTATAGACAACGTAAGAAATCGTGTTATTGCTTATGATGATTCTGTCCGCCACCATTATGAAATGATAGAAATGGCAGCATACAAAGATAGTCTTGCAAAACAATTGAACAAAGAAGCTAATGATATAAAAGAAAGGCTTAAAAAGTAAGAGAGAACCTATACCAGTTGTCACATTTTTACAATGTAACGAATTCTTAATATTGATGTAATGAAGCTGCAATTAAAAAGCAGTACTTTTGCAGTCGTCAATTTGAATGACTAGTCTTATTCAGCAAAAAGAATAATAAAGTCGACATTATTATATATAGACCAAACTATAACAAGGAGCGAAAGCCGATGCGCTAAAATGTAGGCAACAAAATATCAAAATTATGGACATAAAAGTTATCAAAAACAAAGATGTTATGACCACAGAAGACTTGGTTAACATCAAAGGTGGCTTGAACGAATCACTTGATTCCATTGCTACAACGTGTACATGCGATTGTTGGATCAGCAATAGTAATACAACACCAGCTAAGCCATCCACATCTGTAAAAAAATAATTAGTGAAGTTGTGCATAACAACTAAGAAAAAAGTGCGCATCTGTAGTCGCGAATATAGGTGCGCACATTAAAACTATGAAATATGAAGAATTTATATGTTTCAAGATATTGTTACTTTTTTCGTAGTACGACAGGGGTACCATTAGCATATTCGTCAAAGGCAAATTCTTTTATAGAATTGTCTGACTACGTATTTGAATTGTTGAAGGTACACCAAACAGAAGAAAAACCGATTAACGAGATTGTACCAAGTGAAGTTTTAGAAACTCTTTGCAAAGAGGGCTTTGTTGGATTTAAGGAATCTGATGATAATTTTGTCTTGGAAAGCCAATTCGTCACTCAAACAGTTCAACATGATACAACAAAATTAAATCTCGTCTTAGTTCCAACTTTGAATTGTAACTTTGATTGCCCTTACTGTTTTGAAAATGGGAAAAGAGGTGGCATTATGAGTGAAGATACTATCAAGGATTTGTTAGAGTTCATAAAAGGGAATAAAGGCAAGGACAACATGAGTTTGACGTGGTACGGAGGCGAGCCACTTTTGGGATTGAAGGTAATAGACAAAATTTTAAAAGGATTAGACAAGATAGGATGTACTTTAAAGCACCATTCAATTATAAGCAATGGCTATTACTTTGATGAGAAAGCCATGGAAATTTTTGAATCACATCCGTTAGATAGTATTCAAATAACTTTAGATGGACAAGAAGACAGGCATAATAAGCTGAGAGCTATGAAAAGTACAAAAGCTCCTTCTTTTAATACAATCCTACAGCATATAAAATTAATTGCTGAAAATATGCCACAGACAGAGTTGCATGTTAGAGTCAATATCGACAAAAACAATGTTGAAGATTATTTTTCTCTTCGAGAAGACATTAACAACATGGTCAACTCAAATAATGTTATTGTGTACCCAGGCATTATAAGATTAGAAAATAAAGAAATGACTAATACTGTAGAGCCTGCATTTGGACGTTGGGAAACTGCAAATTTTCTTTATGATATATATTCAAAGGGAATATTAAAGGGAGAAGTTTACCCTTCATTAGGCATATCCAAAACCTGTTGCGCTTCTTGTATCAATTCTTTCATAATAGGTCCACAAGGAGAAATTTATAAATGTTGGAATGATGTTTCAGACAAGACTAAAGTTGTTGGATATATCAATAGAAAAGGTATAGTTAACAAGGAACTTTACTACAGATACCACATTGGCTGCGAATGGTATAATGACACTGAATGTAGGAAGTGTTTTTTCTTACCTATCTGCAATGGTAAGTGTGCTTGGTACAATGAACGCAATATATACCATAATGGCAATTTTAACTTATGCCAATGTATGCAGAAAGCTCCAGGGCTATTAGATAAATGTCTTGAAAATTATTACAATTCTTTAAAGTAGCATACAATGAAATGTTTTAGAATAATAGTATTTATGTTCATTCAGTTCTTGCCCCTCTATGTTTTTTGCCAGAACGTAGAGGGACAAGTTATTGATTCTTTGGGACTTCCATTAGAGTTTGTCAATGTGGTGTTTTTATCAAGAAAAGACACGACCTTTATCAATGGTGCAGGAACTGATTCCGATGGAAAATTTTCAATTGACTCAAAGGGAAAACAAGGTTTTCTCCGTTTCTCACGAATTGGCTATTCTACATTAGTAATGAATGTTGATGGACAACAGGTGATAAAAGCGGTACTTAACGAAGATAGGAATACTTTAAGTGAAGTGGTGATTAAAAGTAATTTACCTAAGACTATATTGAAAGACGAAGGAATGTTAACCAATATTGCTGGAAGTTTTCTGGAAAAGGCAGGAACTTTAGAGCATGTGTTGAGCTATATTCCAAACATTATAATTATTGATGGAAAAGTGCAAGTCTTAGGCAGAGGCGTTCCCGATTTTTACCTTAATGGTCATAAAGTTATTGACCGAATGGAACTCAAAAACTTGCGAGGTGACAATATAAAAAACATAGAGGTTATCAACAATCCTGGAGCACGTTATGGCGCAGCCACAAAAAGTGTAATTCGTATTACAACCAAGACTCGCAAGGAAGACAGTTGGGGTGTTGATATGAGTTCATCTTATGGTATAAATGAAGAAAAACGTTTTAGTACCACAAATGTTGCCACATTAAATTTCCATTATAAAAAGATGGACATTTCTAGTTCTTTGTATTGTGATTATTCCAATACGGAAGATGACAAACTGGTCCAACAGTTTACATATTTAGATAACGTTTGGGAGAAAAATAACAACATCATTCAAGAATATACGAATGTCAACCCATATGCCAAGTTGGCTATTAGTTATCAGCTTAATGACAGTACTTCGTTAGGAGTAAGAGCAAGCTATGATAGGTTTGCTAAAAATTACGGTTCTGGAACCATGGATGCAGTAGTTACAAAAGATTCTAACATATCAGAATCTTCTCATAGCTATTATGAGTCTCCTGCAAATTCTACAGCAGTAACTACAAATGCGTACTATGTAGGAAAGGTTGGCAAATTGACAGTTGACTTCAATATTGACTATTATTGGTACAATAAAAAGGAGCACATGTATAATAATGAGTGGATAGATGCGAACATGGACGCTACTTCTGAAAAAGTTGAAACGTCACGCAACTCTTTTAGTTACCAACTTGCGTCAAAAATCAATTTGACGATACCGCTTTTTGGTGGGCATTTCTCTTGGGGAGGAGAGCTTTCTGACAACAAACGAAAAAGCAAATATGATGTACTTCCCATAAATCTCCTCAACAATGAAAGAAGCACTGTTGAGGAAAAGGCATACTCTTCTTTTTGTGATTATAATAGACGTATTGGAAACGCTGTTATTCTTATGGGAGTACGTTATGAGAACACGAATTTTAAGTATTATAGTCATGAAGAA
This sequence comes from Segatella copri, assembly GCF_024330485.1. Taxonomy (GTDB): domain Bacteria; phylum Bacteroidota; class Bacteroidia; order Bacteroidales; family Bacteroidaceae; genus Prevotella; species Prevotella copri_L. The sequence continues at coordinate 5,100 of NZ_JANDWX010000053.1, forward strand.
TATGTCCCATCTCAAAGTAAAAGATTTAGTGACCTATTTCCATCATTGTCTATTTCGTTTCCTATAGGAGATTCACAAATACAAGTTAATTATGCTTCCGATATAAATCGCCCATCATACTATCAATTAAGAAATGGTATTCAATATGACAATCGCTATACTTATGAGTCTGGAAATCCTTATCTGCTTCCTTCGAAAAGTCGTAACTTAGGATTTTACTTCACTTGGAGTAGCATTGCTTTTTCCGCTATCTATTCCCATATTTCTGATGAAATTTGTAGTATTGTAAAACCTTATGGTGAAAATATGCAAATATCAATAATGCGACCAGAAAATATGGAAAGTTATAACAAAATTCAAACGAATTTAAGCCTTAGCCCTTCGATTGGTTTTTGGCATCCACAACTTAAGGCAGCTATATCCAAACAATGGTTTTACATGTCAAACCCAAATTCGAAATCATTGAGTAATCCCATTGGAACATTTCATATCAATAATACTTTTGATACCAAATGGTTTATGGCTTCACTTTTAATGACAGTTCAAACTGAAGGAAATATGGGCAATTGCTTTACATATAGTTACTGGAATACAGACATTTCGTTATATAAAACATTACTTAAAGATAGATTAACTATACAGCTTTATGCCAATGATATCTTTGGTACTGCCAATTTGCGACGTGTCATATATTCTGGTAAACAGAGTTGTTCAAATATCAAATCTTATTCGTCAAGTTCTGTTATGTTGACTGTTCGATATGCTTTAAATGCAAAAAAAGACAAATACAAAGGAACAGGTGCGGGAATACAACAAAGAAAACGCTTGTAAAAAAACGATTAATATTCAAGATGAAAAATAATTTTACATTCACCCACCAACATGATTCTATGCAATGTGGGGTAGCATGCTTGCAAATGATATGTAAATGTTTCGGCAGAGAGTACACAATGGATTCACTGTCGAAACTTTGCTTTGCAACAACGGAAGGGGTGTCCATGCTAGGCATCAATGAGGGAGCTAATATCCTAGGATTACACACAATAAGTACAAAAACTACCATTTCTATGTTAGGTGAAGCCTCTCTACCCTGTATTCTTCATTGGAATCAGAATCACTTTGTTGTCTTGTATAAGGTAAAGAAAGGCAAGAAATTCTATGTCGCTGACCCAGGGAAGGGATTGGTTACTTATGGCTTAGAAGAATTTAAGCAGCATTGGATAAGCACAAAATCCAATGATGAGGACAAGGGCATTGCCATGTTCTTGGAAACCACTCCAGCCTTCTATACTTACAAGATGGAGGGTGAAGAGAACATCAAAGAGAAGAGGTCTTTCCGTTTTCTCTTTGGGTATGTGAGGAAATACCGTAAGTACTTCGGACAAATTATCTTGGGTTTGGTAGTCGGAAGCCTCTTGCAGCTTGTCTTGCCATTCCTTACCCAGTCCATTGTAGATGTCGGCATCAAGAACCAAGACATCGGCTTTGTTTGGCTTATCCTGTTGGGACAGTTGATGCTCACTATCAGCCGAACGGCAATCGACTTTATCCGCAGATGGCTATTGCTTCATATATCCTTGCGCATCAATATTTCATTGGTGAGCGACTTCTTCATCAAGCTCTTGAAGTTGCCGATGTCTTTCTTTGACACGAAGCTCATGGGCGACTTGATGCAGAGAATGAACGACCATAGCCGTGTGAACAACTTCCTCACTCAGCAAACGCTCAATATTACCTTTGCCATGCTCACCTTCGTGGTCTTCTCGGTGGTGTTGTTCTTCTATAACAAGTTTGTGTTTGCCATCTTCTTGTTGGGAAGCATCCTCTATGGCGCATGGATGACCTTGTTCTTGAAACGGAGAAAGGTGCTCGACTATGAATTGTTTGAGCAGCAAGCTATTAACAACAATAAGACCTACGAGTTTATCACCTCCATGCAGGAAATCAAGTTGCAGGATTGTGAGCAACGCAGAAGATGGGAATGGGAGGACACGCAAGCAGACTTGTTCGGGGTGCAGATGAAATCACTCAAACTCCAACAGACACAGGAGGCTGGAAGTATCTTCATCAACGAGGTGAAGAACATCATCATCACGGTAGTTGCAGCCACCGCCGTAATCCATGGTCAAATGACACTCGGTATGATGCTTGCCGTGCAATACATCATCGGACAGCTCAACTCGCCTGTGGAGCAACTGATGAACTTCTTCTATTCTCTGCAAGATGTGAAGATTAGCTTGGAACGAATCAACGAGATTCACCAGATGGATGATGAGAACGGAAAGGAAGGCTTGCTAACTTATATTGAGGACAAGGACGAGGGCATCGACATCAAGAACATCATGTTCAAATATGATCCACATGCTTTGCGCAAGACCATAGACAATGTGAACATTCACATTCCGCAAGGTAAGGTAACAGCCATCGTTGGCGCATCTGGCAGTGGAAAGACCACCCTCATCCGTTTGATGCTTGGTTATTATCCCGTCTTGGAGGGACAAATCAACATAGGCAATACTGACATCAACAAGCTCAACAAGAAATGGTGGCGCAGACAATGTGGCGTTGTGATGCAGGAAGGTGTCATCTTCTCGGAGAGTATTGCACGAAACATTGCTGTTGATGATGGTGACATAGACAAGGAACGGTTGCTAAAAGCAGCCGAGATAGCTTGTATCAAGGATTATGTGATGGCTTTGCCTCTGAAGTTCAACACCAAGATTGGACGTGATGGCGTGGGACTGAGCCAGGGACAGAAACAACGCATCTTGATAGCAAGGGCGGTGTATAAGAATCCAGACTATATCTTCCTTGACGAGGCAACCAACTCGCTAGATGCTAACAACGAGAGAAGCATCGTGGAGAACTTGGATAAGTTCTACAAGGGCAAGACTGTTGTGATTGTGGCTCATCGACTGAGTACGGTGAAGAATGCCGACCAAATCGTAGTCATAGACCATGGTAAGGTCGTTGAGGTTGGCAACCATGAGTCTTTGACCGCCAAGCGAGGGGCATACTATAATCTTGTGAAGAATCAATTGGAATTGGGAAACTAAAATGCTATTGATATGGAACAGAATGAAAAAGAATCAGATAATATCGAGTTGAGAAGCGAGAAGGTGAGGAACGTGATAGGCAAAGTTCCTCCTCGCCTCGTCAGCTTGGGAACGGTTGTCATTACGATAATAGTCCTCGCCCTCGCAGTTGCTTTCTACAAGATACCTTATCCTATATCCATAGAGGCTAATGGTGAGGTCATCAATCAAAGAACAGTGCAAGTGTTTGTGCCATACAAGTATTTGTATCTTTTCGATGAGCCAAGGACGGCTCATGTATCTTTCGAGGGCAACGATAATGCATCTTATAACTGCGACATCACAAGCCATAAAGCCAGGCTCATACATAGGGAAGATGGTAACTATTTTATGGCTATAGCCACAGTGAGTACACAGGGACAAAAGTCCCCTGTGTTGCAAAAGTACATGAAAGCCGATGTCAGAATCATCGTCAGCAACAAAACGTTATGGCAGCAGGTATTCGGATAAGCTATATCCGAATA
>NZ_JANDWX010000054.1:0-7839 GCF_024330485.1 Segatella copri
GGGCGTTTGCCTATATTATATAGGTAACAATATGGAAACGAGCGGACTTCTGCTCGTTTCTGTATTTTGCAATATGCAAAGAACGCCTTAATTCGGGGACAAAGATACGATATTTTTCTTAATATCCCATAATTTGCAAGAAGAGAAACATAGAAATTAGGACTTTTTTACATGAAATCTCAAACTTGTGAACATAACCCCATCATAAAATGAATAGCAAGTATTCCTGCTGAGTTTATCAAATAAGGGCCATTGTTGTTGATGACGACTCTACCATCAGCTCATATATACCTTTTCGACACAAGCATATCTTGTTTTCGTTTGTACTCCGAGTGTGTACAGTTTCAAACCATGATTTACATTCTTATATAAGAAAGTGAAGCCGTGACCATTTGTGTATTTTTGCCAAACTAACTCCAGTACATACAACAGATGTAAAAGATTTCTGCAAAATCGACCAAAATCATAAGAAAAAAACACCAAATCAGCAAATTTCTTAAAGATTATATCCGTTTATTAAGATTATTTTTGTATATTTGCAGCATTAGTTTGGTGGTAAAGCCTATTGGCCTGCCACGTGACAATAGGACTTTACGGAGCAAGCCTATATCACAATTCTTCTCCGTAGTAACAGTCCGTTCTCTCTCACTGGTCTCTCCCTGCGCGGCAGAGGCATACGTTTTTATATTTTTCAAACACTCCAAATTGACAGCGCATGATAGATCAAAGTCGCCAATTTAAAATCTCTGGAGCTGAAAAAATCACCGATAAGGTAATAGAAGAAAAGGACTCTAAAAATAATAATACAAAAGATAATAAATAATGGATACGATACCTCTATGGTGCATAATATTTATTAATTGCATAACGCTCTTGAGTAGTGTATGGATACTTATATATTTATACAGAAATAGGAGTAAAAAAAGTTTTTCCACATATATATATGGAATAGCTTCATTGATAGGACTGTTCTTAGGTGTGATAAGTTTTTTTTATTACATCTGTCATGCATTTTGTGCAATATTATTTGGTATAGAAATATTCATTGATACATATATGGAACAGAAAAAGAGTCCTGTTAATAGGACTTATTTCAAAATAACAATTCCTCATCCTTATGTTCTTAAGGGCTACTATTGCGGTATTGGTTTTATGTTCTATGGGATAATGGTGATATTATATTACATGATATAAGCAAAAATATGTCCAATAGTTGCAGGTTGTCAAGGATAATTATGCAACCTTTGCAGTGCCGTACAATGGCGAGGACAACAACGACTATGTGGACGGCGAGGTGGTGCAGCATATTGAGTATGTACCTTTCGGTGAGGTTTTCGTTGAGGAACGCAATAACATTTCAAATAATCCATTAAGAAGAGAGAAAAATGGCAAAAGATAGGATGCTTTATATGAAATTATGTTTTGTAGTAATAGTCTTTGGACTATCTTTTACTATTTGTAACAAGCATTATATTAAGTATAGTGCTTGTTACAAGCTTCCGATACCTAAAACTCCATTTTATCCAGATGCCTATAAATTTGTACATACAAAAGAAGAGTTTTTGTTAAATATGAAATTAATTAATAATGCAATAAAAGTAGAAGCCATTATTGATACAAATAAACTTGATTTTAACAATCATACATATATCTTTGTGTTTGGCGCACCAATAAAAAAAATGTACTATAGTTTTAAGACTACATTATTTGACGATAAATCTCCGAGTTACGCAAAGGCTATAAGACATAAGAAAAAATGTGTATTTATAAATTATAATATTCCAACAGGGTACACGTATTTGTATGAAATAAAAAAAGACGAGACCCTTACTGGTTTCAATGGAATATAAGAAATTCATTGAATTGACAAAGAATAGAAATCCGTGGACTATTGAAAAACATTGATAGACATATTATTGTGCGTTTTTTGATTAATACTACAATTCTATGCAATAAATTCAATATCCAGTCGTTCTTTAGTTATAACATAAAAGCAAAACAATATGAACTATATTTGTTTTTGGGGAATATTAGCGTCTATAACAGGAATTGCAATAATGTTTTCAGTTATTAAGCACAAAAAGTCGGTAAGTGCCGTAAAATATGGCACTTACTTGATTTTTTCAATTTTGATGATATGCTTAGGAATAACAACCATCTTATTTAAAAGATATGATAGTATTTGTGCAATATTCTATGGTATTACATTCCTAAATATCACATACAAAGACAGGCGTAATAACCCACCGAGTTTTACAATAAGCTATATTGATTATCTTAAAGGATATCTTGTTGGTTTTATGTCTATAATGTATGCTTTGTTTAGAATTTTTGAATAGTAAGAAGAATGGTGGAGTAAGATAATTGCTCATTTTTGCAGAAAATAAGAAGAAACTCTGTATCTTTGTCGCAATAAAAATAAAAAGAAAAATAAAAAGAAGTATGAAAAAGATAGTTTTTATTCTACTCATTTTTTGTAGTTTTCTTGTAGTATGGGGATGCTATAAGAATAAAACGAAATGTGTTCCACAGAAAGAAGCAACTTCTGATTCTTCTATGAGAAGTAATGACGACACTCTAAGCCTTATGATAGAGCATGAGGTTGACGATGTTGATTATGGCGTGATTATAAAACGTGGCGACAAGACCATTCATCGCTTCGGATACAAATATCCTGAAGATGATGATCTTGTACCAAATGAAGAACGTATTGATAGTTGTCTGTTGACTGACTTGAATTTTGACGGTATAAAAGAAGATGTGCTGTTTTATTTGGGTAGCTTTGGTGCTTCTGGCACTGAACATTTTGATGCATGTGTTTGGAATCCTAATACTGAGCATTATGACAAAATTGAAGAATTCAAAGATATTCCAAACCCCAAAATCAGCGACAAATACAAGTGTATTCTTTCAAGAGTGTATGTTTCTTCCGCAGAGAACGAATATGCAAAATATGTATGCACCAATGGACATCTCATTAAGGTTGCCGAATTGAGACAATATTGGAAAGGGAACATTTATCCAGAGCAAGACAGGGCTGTTTATGAAGAGCATTTTATTAAAGCTAATGTTTGGAAGAGAAACTTGAAACTAAATCAAATTAGCGATTTCTGGAAACCGGTCGTACCGTTTTGATTATATCCAATTGGAGTTGGTGGGGTCATATAAAAATAAAAAGGAATTATGGGCAAATATCGCTTTCTATAATTCCTTTCTAATTTTTTCTTTTTAATGAGTTGTAGATATTACCTTTTTCCCAGACAAATCATATATCTGTTCTTCCTTTTGTGGACTTATTGTAATGTTATTGACTCCTGTTGTCGGGAAATCATCCGTTTAAGGGGTAAATACCGTACAACGAGTGAAACGATTAATAAAAGTACAATCATCGCAATAATACTATTGATTTTACGTTCTTTTCAAAGAAAGGGGTTGTGTGATAGTGGCTTAAAGGCTAAAAGCACTACCTTTGCATACAATAATAAAAAATAACGCAATGAAATGATCAAAATATTTAAAGACAATGAAAAGAATTATCGATAGTACATTAGTAATACTTTCTTTGATGTTGATCTTCGGTTGCAAGGAAAGTAAGGTGGGGCAGGGAAACCCTACCAAAGACAGCATGTCTATTGACACCGATAGTGTGATTTCGGGCAAGGTCTTTACCAAGCAAGATATTGCATCGGAAGATACGCTTAACGCTGTTATAAGAACACAATCTCCCAAGTCCAAGGATTTCGATTTTGAAGTATTTATTATGCGAGGGGAGAAAACTGTACAAATTATACCTTTCTCTTATCCAAAGGACGATACCTTTGACCCAAATGGTGGCCGGAAGGATAGCTGTCTGATGGCTGATGTGACGTTTGATGGCAATAAAGATCTGTTGGTATATTTGGGACAATTCGGAAATCAAGGTGTGGAATATTGGGATGCTTATGTCTGGAATGAAGTCAAGCAGAAGTTCTTGTTTGTTCCATCATTCCATGATATTCCCAATCCTACGCTTAACGAAAAAGAAAAGATTATTGAATCTTTCAGCCGTGGTTCTGCCGTTGATTATGAGTTTGGAAAATGGAAGTTCGAGAAAGGAGTGTTTGTACAAAAAGAACTTCTGTCACACCCTCCGAGAGAGAGTGAATAGTGTTATTCTCCGTTCATCACCACTTCATGGCCTCCTTGGGAAGCAACAACTTCGTGCTTTCGTTTTATATTGGAATCTGATTTTCTTCAATTTTGCGATAGAAGAAAAAGATTTGTATGAAACCCTGTTATAGACACCTCAAATTGGGCGGTTTCACAATTGGTGAATACCGCCCAATATAAAAAATGTCTTAACAAACAAGTTTAACAAGAATGGTCAAGATTTGGCTATTCACAATAGATTTTTGAGAATGAAATATATAATAGAAATTTTCATGTGTTTATTTTTGATTTGTTCATGTGACAATCATGATGTAGAATTCAATGAAAAGGAACAGACTTTTTATATTTACAATCTGTTGCATTTTTCTATTGAGCCATTAGATAGCTTTAGCAAATCTTATACATATGACTTCTTTTTGCGGACAAAGGGAACATGTAGAGAGGTGGATACTATTTGTTTAAAAAAAAGAATATCAAAGAAATTTAAAGCGATAGAATCGTCTTCTTATAAGCAAGAATTTCGGTATAATCCTTCCTATATAAGGCTATTACCAAACACTCAATATGTAATAAGACATAACGGGATGGGAGCTAAAGTAAATATAATAAAGTATTTTTATACAGATTCTTCTGGAAATTTACATTATAAGTGTGATGAAAAGTCTAGTAGGAAATTACAAGAGCCTTAATTATAAAGATTTTTGCTATAAAAAGAATATATAATTAGTTAGGAGAAAATATCAATAAAATCCGTGAGGGAGACACAACAACCCACGGGTTTTATTTTTATTATTTTTTCTTCAGTACACCGGTCTTTGCGCTTCTTGGCTCATTCCCAAATGAATCTATTAGATAATGCAACTATCATTCTTTATCTTGTAAAATATATTATAACCACTTGACAAATGTTCTAACATCAGAATACTGCCGTCAAGCACTTTGAAGATACCGTTCAACACTTCACTACTATCCGAATCGTTTGTAGATTCCTGCTTCAAGCAATACGTTCCATCTTCATTTAGTGTGAGTGTTGTTTCAACATTAGGTGGCAACACACCGCAATATGTTCCTGCAATGGAATCCAAGTCAATACTGTTTTCTTAGACTGCCGTATATTCTTCGGCTTTAACGGAATCAATATCGGCATCATTTTGTTTCGTATCACATAAGATATAAGATGCAACAAGTGAGATAACCAAAACTGCTATAATTATCTATTTCTTCTTCATAACCATCATAAAAGAAAATGTGACCGCAATGTCAAACGTGTGGCATCACGGACACGGATGAACAGTTGAGAGTTAATGAAAAGTCAGGATTCTGCTATGTTGCTGATGCATTGGACAAGTTCTTGCACTATCAAACACGATACGGAGACCGTTCGTCTTTACTTTATCGAAGCAAAGGATGCGCTTGTAGCCGATGGTCGTTGTCTATTATTTCTGATTAATTTTCTTTTTAATTTCATTCGCCTCTTTAAATAGGCTATTAGCAATGCTATCTTTAATTGCTGCCATCTGTATCATTTCGATATGGTAGCGAATTGAGTCCTCGTAAGTATTTACATGAGCTCTCACATTCTCTATAACTTCTTTATTAGGGCATACAGAGAAGTTCTTTTCGATGTATCGAACATTGGGGTCGTCAGATGGAAGAACCATCTTCAATGCCCGATACTTCAAGTCTGCCTCCTCCCAATCTTGGTGCTCTCGCCATTGGGTGAGATTGCCCCAAATAGAGAAGATAAGGGATAGAGCCAAGCCCCCGATGAAAAGAAGAACATATTTTGAAGTTGGTTCTAAGCGGTGGGTGACAACCTTCTTTTGAGGTGTGTAACCTATTGCGTGAAGTTTGTCCTGCACAACTTTTGATGTGGCATTCAGCTCTTGTTTCACCTGATTAACAGTATCAAACAAGAGTTTACTTCGCTGTTCATCTTTGCTTGCTTCTTTTTTGGTAAGGTCGGTAAAAATGCAGATAGCTTCTCTTAATCTTACCAATTTGTCAATAGCTTCCCCTTCTTTTACAGCCATAGCAAGAATAGCTTTTTCAAGTTTGCTAGTATCAACACTTACAGAGGCCGGAGTGCTTTCCGCCTCTGTATTCTTTGGTGAGGCAGAAAGTTCATCGACTTTTTGCTCCAATCTCTCAACTGTGCCGTAGATGGCTTCCAATAGTTCTTCTTTCATCTTTCTTTTGTTGTTTGAATGGTTTGTAACTTGCATCAAAGGCTAAAGCCTCTTCTGCGTTTCTTCTTTTTCTTCTTGGATGATTCATCCTCTGGGAATTGCTCAAAGGTCAGAGCATTGGCTGGAGCAAAAAGTCCAATGGAATAAATACCATCCCAAGGGTCTTGGCTGCTCTCCGACATGGATGGCTCATGGTTGCTCTTGTGATCGCCTTGCTCATATTGCAGAGTAGAGTTGGCTCTTGAAGATACATGGTTCTCCGTTCGCTCAAATCTCGCATTCAGTTTGCCAAAGCTATAGTCTCGGCTAATCTGCGCACCCTTGAAGCTATATCCATCCTTGCTGAAACGGATGCCTTGTACCTTGGTTCGCTCCTTATCCTTATAGACAAACTCTAAGTGAACACCTCGTTTTGCAAGTTCACTTTTGAACTCGTCCCAACTATCTGCCATTCTCAATGCGCTCTTTACAGCATTGTGAATCTCATATTTGGCACGCTCCGCATTGCGCAATTTGCGAGTATTAGTATTGCTCTTGTCCGTTCCGTAGGTAAATCCATACTTGGATTTAAGAGCCTTGGTCACTTGCTCATTACACCTATAATCATTCCTGTCTGATATGAGTTTGCACTCGTTATTGATGCGGTTATACACGATATGACAATGTGGATTGTCCGTGTTGTGATGCCTTACGATAATGAATTGGGTATCTTTTATCCCCATCATCTGCATGTATTCAAGGGCTATCTTAGCCATGAATTCATCCGTCAAACGTGGCTTGTCCTCGGGCTTGAAGCTCAAAGCTATGTGCCCCACAGGCTTCTTAATCCTTGGATTTAGCTGCCTTTGTAGCTCGAAACTTTGCGTCATCTCGGTATTCGTGCCGAGTAACACACCATCAGAGGCAAGGATTTTCGCCTCGTCCTTGCCTGTAACATAGCGGATGCAACCAGCAAATGAGCTGCCCTTCTTTAGCTTGCCTATCATGTGGCATCCTCCTTTCTGCCTATTCCGCATGGCTTCGGTTTATAACTTGCTTGGCGATACTCGCCAAGGATGGATTTCAATCTTCTCAACAAGTCCACCACATACACATGGGTTTCGTGGAAACCTCTCTGATGCGACAGCTTGGTAAGTTGGTTGAGGTTGTTCGCCATGCCTATGAGATTCTTAGCGATGGCTATCGTCTCAGCGTTGTGTCCGCTGACCACCTCGCCGTTCAAGGCGGACTCACGAATGTACTCCGCCAATTTGCGGTTGGCTTTTCTCGCCCTCAGTCTCAAAGCCTCGTAGCTTGGCTTCGAGAACTTCACCGTGACAGACTTCGACAGCTTGCGAACCCTGCCCGTAGGCGGTCTTCCGCCCTTTTTCCTATTCTGTTTCTGTATGCTTGTCATTCGATATACTGTTTACAGTTGGTACACTCACTTTCTGCGACCGTCGGGAGCAAAATTCCTCCGCCCTCATGGTGGAGCGAGGCGTTTTGGGGTTCCCAAAACATA
>NZ_JANDWX010000055.1:0-6884 GCF_024330485.1 Segatella copri
TCCAAAAGAACCAAAACCATTCCCACTTGAAGAAGAACGTGTATTTGAATTGCCTTTTTTATTGGACAGTAGTGAATTATGATAAATCGAGTTACTTCATTAAAATTGATTTATTATTGCTGCCATAGCCGATAATCTTGACATCTACTTTTGAATGGATTAAAGTTGGTGAACCTTGTATCTTGTATTGGAAGTAGATTGTATCTATTTTCTCTGTTGTGGCTATTTTAAGAGTTTTAACTTCGTCGAATATATCCAATGTTATCTTTTTGAATTTTTTATTGTCGCAAGCAACCACTTTTTTTTTTAACAATATATCCTCGTTGGTCTGTCGTGTATTCAACAGCAACGTATGCTTCCAAATTATTTTTTTGAAACTCAATAGGATATTTACACTTTTTTTCCAATTCGTTTATGAACAACTCTCTATTTCTATAGTCAGGATTACCTGAGCTTACTTGGCATACATCAAATAGTTGCGGAGATGTTCCCACAAGAGACACATTAGTATTGGAGTTGCATGAACCAAATACTACCAAAACTGTCAATAATATAATACCCACTAATTCCTTCATCTTTATTCTATATGATTTTATCTATGACTCCACTTTAAAAAGTGGATTAAATTTGAATTAAACATATGCCTTGGAAAGCCTTTATGCAATCCTCGGCGTTAACTAACTCTGACAACCAGTTGGCGAACGAGTTGTTTATGCAACGTGAAAATGCCTCCTGTAGCCTAAATATAGCCCCAAAGCGGGGCGATTCGCTCTTTGAACTATTTTGTTGCCATCTTGGAGAAACCAAAACACTTTTTGCCTAAGTCCTTAATGGATGCACCTATGTGATATACACAGTTCGCTGCTCTCCTTTTTTTCTATTTTATCTGTCATATTTATATTCATTTTTCCAATATCACAAATTGTGACTTTGAACATTACCATATTTAACAGCATTCAAAGGTAGTGCTTTAAGCCTTTAAGCCACTATTGCACAACCCCTTTCTTTGAAAAGAACGTAAAATCAATAGTTTTATTGCTATGATTGTACTTTTATTAATCGCTTCACTCGTTGTACGGTATTTACCCCTTAAACAGATGATTTCCCGACAACAGGAGTCGATAACATTACAATAAGCCCACAAAAGGAAGACCAGATATATGATTTGTCTGGAAAAAAGGTAACAAGCATAGAGAACGGACGCATATATATTATTAATGAGAAAAAGGTAATATCTACAACTCATTAAAAAGAAAAAATATTAGAAAGGAATTATAGAAAGCGATATTTGCCCATAATTCCTTTTATTTTTATATGACCCCACCAACTCCAATTGGATATAATCAAAACGGTACGACCGGTTTCCAGAAATCGCTAATTTGATTTAGTTTCAAGTTTCTCTTCCAAACATTAGCTTTAATAAAATGCTCTTCATAAACAGCCCTGTCTCGCTCTGGATAAATGTTCCCTTTCCAATATTGTCTCAATTCGGCAACCTTAATGAGATGTCCATTGGTGCATACATATTTTGCATATTCGTTCTCTGCGGAAGAAATATACACTCTTGAAAGAATACACTTGTATTTGTCGCTGATTTTGGGGTTTGGAATATCTTTGAATTCTTCAATTTTGTCATAATGCTCAGTATTAGGATTCCAAACATATGCATCAAAATGTTCAGTGCCAGAAGCACCAAAGCTACCCAAATAAAACAGCACATCTTCTTTTATACCGTCAAAATTCAAGTCAGTCAACAGACAACTATCAATACGTTCTTCATTTGGTACAAGATCATCGTCTTCAGGATATTTGTATCCGAAGCGATGAATGGTCTTGTCGCCACGTTTTATAATCACTCCATAATCAACATCGTCAACCTCATGCTCTATCATAAGGCTTAGAGTGTCGTCATTACTTCTCATAGAAGAATCAGAAGTTGCTTCTTTCTGTGGAACACATTTCGTTTTATTCTTATTGCATCCCCATACTACAAGAAAACTACAAAAAATGAGTAAAATAAAAACTATCTTTTTCATACTTCTTTTTATTTTTATTGCGACAAAGATATAAACCGCTTCCTTCCTGACTGTAATCGGAATGAGATATTATCACGTTCCAATTGCGCACAGGTCGAAAGTGTGGCTATCATTATCGGGGCAAAGAGGGACGGATGTCCTTCTTCGTCCAATAATATAAGCTGTTCATTTTGAATGTAGAGGTTAATGCCACAATGTTGCAATTTATTCAGATATAAATGTAACTTACTTCTATCAATTATTTGTCCGGCTCCAATTCCTCTATTGCGCAAATGGCATGTAGCTCAACTTTCTTAATCTTAGGATATGCCGTTTTATAATAACCTGTCACATCTTTGACTATACTTTTTTGGTCATAGTAAAATGTAGCCAAAACGACTTCCGTATAATTACCAATAGGTAATAAATGCCAAACTTCGGAGTTATCAGCATTTGGTTGAATCTTAAGAATTCCATCCATGCGGACATTTCCTTTATCATCTGTAATGGTTAGTCTCTTGGTTGCATAAGGGCCAGAAGGAATATAAACACGAGTACGTATTGTATAATATTTATTGTATGAGTCTTTCTCTATGGCATCAGCTGCAATAGTTGCAGAATCCTCAGAAGAAACACCTTCAACAAAACATTTTCTATCTACCACATACATTGTTCTACTAAGTTCCCAAAGAGTCGTCCAATCTTTTACTTCAACCTTTAATACAGCAGTATTTCCATCGGAATCGGTTATGGTGATAGTGGTATTTCCTACAGAAACACCACTTACATAGATTTCTTTCTCTGCTTCATTTGTTGAGCACGAGACTTTGGCTATACTTTCATCGGAAGATGTTGCTGATATTTTGCCTTTAGCTCCATTTACATTAACTTTGCTGCTACTTTCCGTATAGGTGATAAGAGAGGTAATCACAATCTTTTTACCAGTATTTATGTCACCAATGATTTCGTCTTGTGTGAGTTGAATACCAGAGTCATCATCACCGCAGCTTGCCAAAGATAGCAAAGCGGTTAATGCAATAAGAATCATTTTAATTTTCATACATTTCTTCAATATTAAAGGGTTATAACTATTCAATAAACGCAAAAGGAATCAAAAACTTGCATGAGATTTCAAGATTATTTTATTCCTTGTGTTATTTCATCAATCCAGGCTTATTATCGTAGCCGTTCATCTTGTTTGTCACTATTGTCGTTCCAAATAACCTCTGGTTCATGTACAGTTTGCAATGGTACTTAAACAATAGTGTCAGAAGCCACTTTCTCATAGTCATTTGGTGAGTGATTAGTTTGCTCTACAAAGGTTTTCTTCTTGGAGAGACAGGCATGACGGAGCTTACTTTGTTCTACACTCTTGAATGGTGGCAGTAGGCATTTCGTAACAGTGTCAAAGACGTTATCCAAAAAGCAACTGTGAAATAATATTTTTTAAGATAATAGTTTGCTCTAATCCAATATAAATCTGTATCTTTGCAACCAGATAAGCGTTCTGTAACACAAGAAACGGAAGAGGCTGAGAAACAATGCATTGCATTTGTTTCCAGAATCTTACAAAAAGGCTAAAAAGGAGCGGTACAACTTCATCGCTAACAGGCTGAGAATAAACATATTACATTTGTTGTTCATTTTCTCTGCACTTGTAAAAAGGGTAGTTGTACCGTTTAAAAGATAAAAGCTTAACTATCAGCAACATCCACATGTTGCATCGGAAAGTAACCCCCTGGACAGCTCTAAAACGAACATTTTTATAACTACTTGCCAAGCCACCTACTTAGGTGTTTTTTCGTCTTAACACATTCCATTTGTAATTTGCTGAAACCAATATTTTAGTGTATTTTTGGCTCAAATATGATGCCAAGAAAAAAGACCAAACACTTTCTGCCAAAGATATGGGGTTCTACAGACATAAAAACTTGCCATCGAATCGCACTCCTTATCTCATAGACAATGTGGTAGATACAGGCAATACCGCTAAGGCAGCTATCAGAACACTTGGCTTTGGAACCGTTGCTTCATTTGCAATGAGCGATACTCTTCTACAAAAAGAAGAAATCAGATGTCTTCATCGATAACACAATTATAAAGATTGCTTTATGCCCAAACCAAGAAAGAAACAAATAAAGCCAATCGCAACTGAAATAATCTACCATTGTAAGGATTGTACTAAAAGTTACGATTGGCATAGTAAAGCTTTAGACGGCCACCTTATCTTGTGTCGTTGTCCACACAAGCAGGAAGGTGGTCGCTATTGTATATTTCTTAATGACCCATAATGTGAGCATTTCGTGAAACGGCTTAGAGAAGAACTTACATAATATCAAAAATCCATTTGGCAGCTCTTAAGGACAATACTTCTAATAAAGTAGCATAGCGCTAAGTGCATGGTGTTATATAAAAAAACATAATATACAATTGGCATTTTGCACATAGAAGTCTATATATAATCCAAGACCAAAATATTTCTTGAATTTCTCATTCTGAATATCATAATAAGTTTAACATACATGGAGTATAAACTTACATCTACTATGCAAACAAACTAGAAAGACAGAATTAATTAAGTAGGACTGCATGAATGTCAACCTGTTTCTCCAATGGCATTCTGCAGAGCTGAAATTCTATCACAAAGTGGTTAAAAAGTGACATTAAATTAGTTTTAAAGAACTTTTAACACTAAATATGGTGGATAAATCAAAAAATTGCTTATTTTTGCAATTAAATATTTAACTCCACTATCTTGGGGTAAAAAAGGATGTGGCGGCTAAGACCAATAAACTCATCTAATAGGCTGGTGAAAAGTCCCTATCCAAATACTTAATAAAGAATTTATATGAAAAAATATATTGTATTAATACTGTGCCTGCTTTCGCTGAGAGGTACAGCACAGAATAGGTATGAGGATTTAGGCAATGGTACAATTCTTGTACATAGGGATATTCCTGCAACAGCAGCTTCTTCCAAGAATATGAAGACAAATCCTGCTCAGCATTTACATTTTCAGGGAATCTCGTTAAATATTTCATTCCAAAATTTCCTCAAACATTTGCGTGCCAAGCATTTCTATATCGACATTCGTGAAGGTTCTGACTACTGTGACATCACTGGCACAGTATGCGGTATCCCAAATTTCGACATCACTCTTTTGGGTGACTGGAATGATGGTGGCAAAATCTATGGTGTGACGGCAAGCAAATTGTTTCCTAATATCGAGTCGATGAATGCGGCATTGGAGGGTATCGTTGATAAATTGACTAAAGCATATCCCCGCTATGAGGGCACAACTGTCACTTTGGTGGATGAGAACCGCAATATGATAGATACGTGGAGCGTTGACGTGTACAACGTGGAGGGAACTTGCATCGGCTCATTGTATGTTTTTGCCCAGGCACCTGATGGTGTGGGAGACTGTAATATTACTATACAGTATGAAGACCAGTTAAATTCTTTAGCATCGGATGCTCGTTGCTATAACGTAACTGCCTATGATATACCTATAGATATCAGTGAGTATGTTAAGCCTATACTTGACGCATGCACGATGGAGATAGCTAACGCTTTCTTGAAGTTCACATGCCGTAAGGGCTATAATGTCTATGAAATGGTAGCATTAGGAACAGACAGAGATGATATCTTGTCCAGTCTGAAATCCAGTGATACAAATAAGGAACTCAACAGAAAAATCATGAATGCCTACTTTGCCAAGAATCTAAGAGTCTATAATGGCAATGTTATGGCGTGTACCAATAATGCTTTCGAAAATATTCATGACAATGTTGTGAGTGCAAGCATTAGCCACCAAAACACTCATAATTATGAGCCTCCTACGGGAGACATCATCGAGTTCAACAAAAAGATATTAAATAGCAAGACGAATGCCGATATGGGTTGGACAATCTTAGAGTATTTGGCTAAGCAGAAGGCTACTCGCTCGAGTTCATCCAAAAAACAAAAGTATCATTGCAATGGCTTGGAGTTTGATAATCCTGCAGATATGGAGGACTACAAAAATGCCCAAGGCTTGAAATAGTCATATTCTTCTATCCTCGATGAATTTAGGAAAATGAAACGCTGACTTACTCCTTAAAAAATAGAGAAAGTCAGCGTTTTTTAAAATTATCAAGTGTTAAGTTTTCGAGCTGTAAAACGTTGAAACCTCTCAGGTCGAGTCCGTCGTAACGAAATAATAGCTTCTTAAAACTAAATAACTGAATACTGAACACCTTTCCGCCTTGTTTTCCACCTTGCTTTCCGTCAGCTCCGTCGGCATTTGCTACCTTCGGAGGAATTTTCTCGATATAATGGCGGTTCACCTAGTTTCTCAGCATCATCGTCGAATTCACCATATACTGGCATTTCGGCACCGATTTTCCGCTCCGGGATGGTACAGAAGTTAATGCGGCTGATAGGTCCGTCGGTGAGCACATTAGAATCAGAATTCTTTTTGAGATTATCGATCTCTCCTTTTTCGTTCACCTTTATCAAATCCCCCTTCTTACCTTTTACCTCAATATAACAGGAATTCTTCGACTGTTATCGGAGGTAAGCAAATACTTGATATCAGGGTAGTTCATTCTAGAACCACCCTATTTACTTGGTGCTTTCTCTAGAGCGAAATCTATTTCAGAATTGATAGTTTCTGTTTGGTATAATACTTTTGGCCTATGTATTGCTTTTTACACCAATCCTCAATTTTCTATGCTATGTTTCGACTTTGTTATTTCTTTTTTTAAAAATGTTTACAACTATCCATTTACCACTTTTTCTACCGCCTTCACGTTTCAAGATTCCCTTGGCTTGAAGAGCAGCAATATCTCTTTCAATAGTACGTGTCGTTACAGTTTTCTTTCCCGA
>NZ_JANDWX010000056.1:0-6384 GCF_024330485.1 Segatella copri
GGTCTGCGACCTTGGACGTGGATAGCTGAAAGGCTGTAGTTCCAACTAACGTGTTCTGAGAGGGAGCGAGGTTATGTTTTGGGAACCCCAAAACGCCTCGCTCCACCATGAGGGCGGAGGAATTTTGCTCCCGGCGGTCGCAGAAAGTGAGTGTACCAACTGTAAACAGTATATCGAATGACAAGCATACATGAACAATACAAGAAAAAGGGCGGAAGACCGCCCACAGGCAGGATTCACAAGCTGTCGAAGTCTGTCACGGTGAAGTTCTCGAAGCCAAGCTACGAGGCACTGAGGCTGAGGGCGAGAAAAGCCAACCGCAAGTTGGCGGAGTACATCCGTGAGTCCGCCTTGAACGGCGAGGTGGTCAGCGGACACAATGCAGAGACGGTAGCCATCGCCAAGAATCTCATTGGCATGGCGAACAACCTCAACCAACTTACCAAGCTGTCGCATCAGAGAGGTTTCCATGAGACCCATATGTATGTGGTGGACTTGTTGAGAAGATTGAAAGCTATCCTTGGCGAGTATCGCCAAGCAAGTTATAAACCGAAGCCAAGTAGTATGGGCAGAAAGGAGGATACCACATGATAGGCAAGCTAAAGAAAGGGTGCTCATTTGGCGGTTGCATCCGCTATGTGACGGGCAAGGATGAGGCGAAAATCCTTGCCTCTGATGGTGTGTTACTCGGTACAAATACTGAGATGGCGCAAAGTTTTGAGCTACAAAGGCAACTAAATCCAAAGATTAAAAAGCCTGTGGGACACATCGCCTTGAGCTTCAAGCCCGAGGACAAGCCTCGTTTGACGGATGAACTCATGGCTAAGATAGCCCTTGAATACATGCAGATGATGGGCATCACTGATACCCAATTCATCATCGTAAGGCATCACAATACAGACAATCCACATTGTCATATCGTGTATAACCGCATCAACAATGAGAGCAAACTCTTATCAGACAGGAATGATTACAGGCGTAATGAGCAGGTGACCAAGGCTCTAAAATCCAAGTATGGATTGACTTACGGAACGGACAAGAGCAAAACTAACACTCGCAAATTACGCAATGCTGAGCGAGCCAAATATGAAATTCACAATGCTGTAAAGAGCGCATTGAGAATGGCAGATAGCTGGGACGAGTTCAAAAGTGAACTTGCAAAACGAGGTGTTCACTTAGAGTTTGTCTATAAGGATAAGGAGCGAACCAAGGTTCAAGGCATCCGTTTCTGTAAGGACGGATATAGTTTCAAGGGTACGCAGATTAGCCGAGACTATAGCTTTGGCAAACTGAATGCAAGATTTGAGGGAACGGAGAACCATGTATCAGCAAGAGCCATTTCTACTCAACAATATGAGCAAGGTAGTTTCAAGGACGAGCTGTTGTCATTCATGTCGGAGAGCAGCCAAAAACCATGGAATGGTATTTCTTCCATTGGACTTTTTGCTCCAGCCAATGCTCAGACCTTTGAGCAATTCCCAGAGGATGAATCATCCAAGAAGAAAAAGAAGAAACGCAGAAGAGGCTTTAGCCTTTAATGCAAGTTACAAACCATTCAAACAACAAAAGAAATATGAAAGAAGAACTATTGGAAGCCATCTACGGCACAGTTGAGAGATTGGAGCAGAAAGTCGATGAACTTTCTGCTTCACCAAAGTACGCAGGAGCGGAAACCGTTCCTGCAAGTAATGACACAACCAAGTTGGAGAAATCAATCATTGCTATGTTTGGCAAGGAAGAGGAAGTCAGAGGTAAAATATCCAAATTAAGAGATGCCATTGTTGTTTTTGTTGACCTTATCAAGGCTGAACTCGGCAAAAATGAGCAGCGAAACAAGTTCTTGGTTGATGCCGTCAAGCAGATGAGACAAGAGAATGGTGTTTCCTCAAAGGCATTGCAGGACAAACTTGAAGTGATGAACAATTCACCTCAGAAGAAACTTGTCACCCATCGCTTCGAGCCTACATCAAAGTATGTTCTTCTTTTCATTGGTGGCTTGGCTCTATCTCTTGTCATATCCATTTGGGGCAACCTCACCCAATGGCGAGAGCACCAAGATTGGGAGGAGGCAGACTTGAAGTATAGAGCTTTGAAGATGGTTCTGTCTGCTGATGACCCAAACATCTTATATATAGAGAAGCACTTCTCTGTAAACAGAGACGAAAATGTCATAGACTATGTCAAAAATCGTGTTGCAGCTTACGAAGATTCTGTTCTCAAATACAATGAAATGGTACGGATGGCTGCATACAAAGACAGTGTAGCTAATGAACTTCGCAGAGAGTCAAATAGCATAAAACGTACTATTAAAAATTACCAATAATTTTTATCCAATACCCCAATGAGATGGAATTTACATTCAAATCCATTTCATTGGGACATATAATTAAAACTGTTTATTTGTTTCTAATAACATATTCAAATTCATCAAAATTCTCATATCCTAATTCTATTAAGACTTGGCGACTGTGTTTCCTGTCATCTTCGGTGTTGAACTTGGGGATTATGGGGAGACGAAGGATGATCTTGTCTTTATGTTTGGCATGAGTGTTGAGCCAGACAAGGTTGTCGATAACTTGCCGGTTGGGCTTACCTGTGTAGGCTTGATAGATGGCAGGATTCATGTCCTTGATGTCGATGATAAAGGAGTCAATGTATGGGGTGACTTCCTCCAAGTGATGGCGAGGTACGTTTAGACTCGTCTCCATTGTAAATTGCCATCCCTCTGGGCATTGTTCACAAAACTCCTTTATGAATGAACTCCACAGAAGCGGTTCACCTCCACCAAAACAGATGCCGCCTCCTGTCGCCAAGAAGTAGAGGTTGTCCATCTCCACGTTCGCCATCAGCAGTTCTGTATCCACCTCCTGCCATACGCCGTCAGCATCAAGGCATTGGGGATTGAGACAGTATTTGCAACGAAGCGGACAACCGTGGAATGCCACAAGCGTGGTGACGCCCTCGCCATCTATCGTGAGGCGGTGGCGGTCGATGCAAATGAGTGGGGCGGTCTTCATATTATTCTACTTTAAATGTGAAAGGAACGGTGGCATGTGATTTCACCACCTTGCCGTTTTTCTTGGCAGGAGTCCATTTCGGCATGCTTTTCAGTACTCGGATGGCTTCTTCGTCGAGGATAGGGACAAGACTTTTCTCCACCTTGATGTTGCTCAAACTTCCGTCCTTGTTGACGGTGAAACCAAGGATGACTCTGCCTATTGGCGCGCCTTCCCGACATTCTTTTGGATATTGAAGGTTAGTCTTGATGTATTGCGTCAATGCAGTCGAACCGCCTGGGAATGAAGCCTCTTCGAAAGTATCTTCTCTTTTGATGACGGGAGCTGTTCCTCTAACTCTGACTTCGGGAACGATTCCTGCCACGACTTCCCCTAAGGCACTTTCGTTGAATATTAGAGTGATGACATTGAGCTTGTCTCGGCTCATTTCTGATAGTTTGATGCTTCGGTCTATGAAGCCGATGTATTGCACGGTTATCGTGTCGCCTTGCTCCACTTCGAGAGTGAAGTTTCCATTGACATCAGTTATTGCATACTTTCCCGAATGTTTAGCGATGACGGAGGCTCCAATAAGCGGCTCATTGTCCTCGTCGCTAATGAGATGCCCTTGGACGAAGAGCACTCCTTTCTTGCTGAGAGAATCTTTCGCTTGGAGTAGGGCGGTATCGTTGGTGGTGTATTCTTGGAACAGGATAGGGATAACCTTTTCAGACTTAGGCGGTGTCGATTTGTAATATCCCTTCTGCGTGGCGCACGATGTGGCGGATGCGGTGAGGGCGGTGATGCCCAAAGCCACTCCTGCGACCTTGATGGCTTTCCCTGCCATCTGTCGGAGGTGCAATTCGTGTTCTAAGTCCCTCACGTCTTGCTCGCATTTCGGGCAAGTGCCCTTGCATTCACCCTCGAAGTGACATTCGTCGGGTGAATAACTGATTCCATTGGCATCCGCTATTTGCTTGCGGATGGCCTTGAGCGTGTTGCAAATGTTGCGTCCTCTTGTTGCCATGATTATTCCTTTTTTATAGTTACTGCACGTGGATGTAGACAGGAAGCGTGTATCTTGATTTCACAGCCTTGCCGTTTTGCTTGGCAGGAATCCAACTCGGCATACTTTTCACCACCCGGACTGCTTCTTTGTCAAGGTCAGAATAGACGCTTTTCTTCACTTTGATGTCACTTAGATTTCCATCCTCATTGACCGTGAAAGTAACGACAATTTTTCCTTGTATGCTGCAATCGCCCTGTATGTTTGGATAGCGAAAATTGTCTGCAATATATTTCATACACGCCGCTATGCCACCAGGGAATGACGCTTCCTCATCAGCATTATCAAATATTTTGCTGCTTTCAATGGAATCTATACCAATGGCAGATCTGGTGACAGCATTCCTGCCTTGATTTTTTGAGGAATTGCCTTTGATATTCTTTTTTATCTCTTTTGTTTCTAAGGATGGATTGTATGAAGCCTCCCCGTCCTTTCTGTTTTCTTCTTCCAGAAGTTTCTCCTTGTTGCCAAGAGAAATGGCTCCTTCTAATTGTCTGTTTCTTGGGTTCGGTTCTTCTTTTTTAACAATGATTGTATCACCTGTAACCATGTCTGAAGCATTTCGCTGTGGTTTTCCATCAGAACAAGCCGTTAAAGCAACAAGTCCTACTGCAATGCCAACGACCTTGATGGCCTTTCCTGCAATCTGCCTACGTCGCAATTCATACTCCAAATCTCTCACATCTTGCTCGCATTTGGGGCAAGTTCCCTTGCACTCACCAGTGAAGTGACATTCTTCTGGTGAATAGGCAATCCCATTAGCATCTGCTATTTGTTTGCGAATGGCTTTGAGAGTGTTGCAAATGTCTCTTCCTCTTGCCATAGTTTATTTTCTTTTATGATTATGTCTCTTTTTGATAACAACAATTTCCCCTGTGAGTCCTCCACTTTCTGTCAAAGTAATGACATTGAGCTTTTCGAGGTTCATTTCAGAGAGTTTGCGTTTTCTTATCGCAGTTAAAAATGCAATAATATAGCCTATTCCAAAACAATTCTATATACTTCATATAGGCCTCTCTTTCTTTGAATTGGTTCTTTTTGAAATAAAAGAATAAATGGCATACTGGATACAAATTGGCAGGAGATTAAATATCCCCAACCAAACAAACACTATGAGGCTCAAAGATAAGGCTGCCCCATTGGTTACAACTAAGGAAATAATGCCTATCAAAAACAACGTCACAAGACTATTCAATATTATTTGTCTTTTCAGCAAAAATTCCTTTCTAACAGATTTTGCCCAAAGCCAAGCAAGCAAAGCCATACTCAAGTTAAACAAGGAAATACAAATCGTAAGCATAATGCCCATAAAATATCCCAAGTACAAGACCACTGCAGGAATAATATAGGCAACAAATGTGGCCACAAATACTGTGAGCAAATATTTCTTTGTATCTTTATCTCTTAGTTTCATATTACGTTCATTATATTTTACTTTGTTTTATACATTACAATGAAATGCTGTTTTATACTCATTTCTTGCTACAAAAATAACATTTTGTAGTGATAATCGGTTATAATCCCTTGAAAATCTACGATATTTTATCGTAATTTAGACAAAATAGAAATATAATCTGTAAAAATGGAACTAAACAATTGATTTTCAAATACGATAAGATACATATATGCGTTCATGAATATCGCTCTTTTGCCATATTCTTAAAATGTCAAAATCGGAAAATTACTATTGTTTTCCGTGTTAATTTTTGTTTTCTCATGCTTTCATTTTGGGGTTTCTTGATTTTGTTGTTCCTAATTTGTTTCTTTCGTCATTTTGTCATTCCAATTAGTATTGATTATCGGTATATTACGAGCAGTCAGTAAGATTTCAAGACAAAGTCTTGGAAAATGCTCTCACAAAATTAAAGGTGTCTGTAAATGTCAATGATGCTGACTGGCAGAAAATCCAAGAACTGTTCACCAAAGAACGCCAATGGATGGTCTCACAGATGCAGACGCATATCCGTGAGGTAAATTCCATGTTTGCTGATGAACGGAAAAAAGTCCGTGAACGATACAAAGAATATGATGGCTGCTATCTCGGTCACTATGCCCAGTGGTTCTTCTGGTTCTTCTTTACCATTGGATTTTTTGTGATTGTAGGATGTATAGGGATGATGATTGCACAATGCTATAATAGGTGATAAAAGTCGAAAGACCTTCGGCTCTTGTCACCTTAGGCTTCGGATTTTTATTTGTTGTTTGTCTTATACGTGAAAAAGTTGTCACCTTTAGGATGGTTAAACTAAATATGTTACTATCTATTTTTCTTATCACTAAATGAGTTACGCATTTTTAATTTTATCACTATATGGGTTGTCA
>NZ_JANDWX010000057.1:0-6180 GCF_024330485.1 Segatella copri
GTCCCACCTCTTCCCATTCCGAACAGAGAAGTTAAGCTCACTTGCGCCGATGGTACTGCAATGCAATGCGGGAGAGTAGGTAGCCGCCTCCTTTTATCAAGAGCCTCAGATTTCGAAAGTTTTCTGAGGCTTTTTTGTTTTTCCCACAGATTTCACAGATGCTCACAGATTTTAGACCTATTCGGTCTGGAATTTCGCAGATTTTTATTATCTTTGCAGCATGAATAGGAAAAGAATTAAAAAGAAGCTTACTGGTTTAGGTCAGCGTATGCTACGGATGCCTCGTACCCGAGGATTCGGAGTACAGTCACCTACAGCCTATTCTTTCCTGCGCAAGGTGGTTAACGAAAAGGGATTTCTTAGAATCTATTGTCAGACTCATTCTGAAATCTCCTCCTCCTATCCCCAAGATGCCTCCAAACTGAAACGTCTTCTCTTCCGCATCAGAACTGTTTATCCTAATGTAGTAGAACTCTCTGCTTCTTCCCTGCTAAAGAGAGAGGATTTCCAGCAGTTTCTCTTGAATGTGTCTGATGATATGGTTTTAGTAGTTACAGACATCAATCTTGATGCAGAATATAGGAAAGTATGGCTTCGACTTGTAACAGATAATCGTACGGTTTTAACCTTTAATTTGGTTGATTGTGGTATAGTTTTCTTCGATAAAACCAAATTTAAGCAGAATTTTAATGTAAATTATTGATTTATGCGTAAATTTGTTCCATAAATATTTGGAATTTAAAATAAAAGTATTACTTTTGCAGCCAAAATAATAGAAACGTTAAATTATAGAGCTATGTATTGGACACTTGAATTGGCTTCAAAGCTTGAAGATGCACCATGGCCTGCAACTAAAGAAGAGTTGATTGACTATGCAACTCGCTCTGGTGCGCCTCTAGAAGTTCTAGAGAATTTGCAGGAGATAGAAGACGAAGGCGATGTTTACGAAAGCATCGAAGACATCTGGCCTGATTATCCTTCAAAGGATGACTTCTTGTGGAATGATGACGAGTACTAATCGTTCATCGATTACGATTATCAGTATAAGATAATGGAAATGAGCCATATAGGTGATTTCTTATGAAATTCCTATATGGCTTTTTGCCGTCTTTTATCGCCAATTTTACCGTTCTAATGGCCTTATTTTACATAATTAAATGATCAATAATCGGTATATCCTGAAATTCTTTCTTTTCTGATCGGTTAATTTCATCTTTTCTTCTCTTATTATTCTCCTTACTTCATACTAAAATCATCTGAAGTTTATAAAAAAGGAGTGATATGATAAACTTTTCTACTATCTTCGCGTACATAGTGCCATAATTAATAAAAAGGTATTTTAATATGGGAAGAATTTCAAGACTTTATCCGAAAGGACGATTGAGACTGCGTATACCAAAGATGGTGCAGTCTGGTAAAAAGTATCCATTGTATATAGAATACAATTGGCATGCTGATTCTATTCGTAAATCAACTGGTATAAGTGTGTCAGTAAAGGAATGGAATGAGAAAGGCTATTGCGGTATTGGTGAAATACGTGCCACGACTGATATTGACTATAAGTATTATAATCATGCTCTTCATAAGCGTATCGAAGACATAGATGTGAAGATACATAAGTATTATGAAATGCATCAACATATTACTTGTGATGTGATTCGATCTTTTCTCGAAGACAATGACAATGCTTTGCGACCTGATGAAGGAAAAGACTTCATAGAGTTTGCTAAAGAGTTGATGGAAAGACGTTATGAGAAAGGTAAGATTGGTTTCAGTACTTGCAAGAATGGTATTTCATATCTCAATCAGTTTGAGGAATACCTGTTGCTTGAACACAAAGGTACACATGGTGAGCATAAGGAATTCATTTATGTCTCAGATATTAGTGAAGACTTATTGCTTGACTTCCGTAAGTATCGACTCTTGGCAAAAAAGAAAGCAACAACAGTCAACAAGACTCTATGTCCGATTCTTCAGGCGTGTGAATATGCTTGTCAGTTAGGTTATATCTCTCATCAGCTTAATGCATCTCTCCAGGACTTGTATATGAAAGAAGAGGACCGGCTTGATGAAGAAGAGAGGAATATCAAGTATTTCACTGAAGAGAGACTTGCTGAGTTAGTTTCCGTTTATAATACCATCGAACAACCTCGACGAAAAGAGTTTTTGGAGATGTGGCTTTTTGCCTTCCATGCTTGCGGTATGCGAATGGTTGATGTGATGACGCTCCGATGGAAAGACATTGATTTCAACAAGAATTTCATCAGTAAAATACAAGTCAAGACGAGAAACCGAAACACCATACCTTTGAGTGAACCTCTCATTCGTATTCTTGAAAAATGGAAGGGTAGAAACAAAGTCTTTGTTTTTGATCTATTGCCAGAGAACTTCGATATAAATGACCATGAGGCGATATACCGTCGTAGAAATTCCTGGAATAATACCATCAATACTTCGCTTCGCTGTATATCTCATGATTTAAAATGGAATCAAGACTTGACTTTCCATGTTTCAAGACACACCTGGGCAGTTTTAGCGCTTGCACACGGAGCTGAAATCAGTGAGATAAGCAGATTGTTAGGTCACGCTTCAACAGGCGTCACAGAGCGAGTTTATGCAGAATTCTTGCCAGACAACCTTGCGACTGTAGTAAGCAAACTTGGCTTCTGCTTCATTCCTGATATGAATGCCAAACAAAAGAAGGTGGTATCACGCTAAACAGAGTGATACCACCTTCGATCAAATTTGTAGCCTTTATAGTCGAAACTATCAGAATATCTTGTAGTCCTTGCCAGTAAGATTAGAAATTGGCTTGAATAAACGCAATAGAATGAGCCCTATCACGATAAATGCTATTCTGACTATTACTGAACCACCCATAGTAAAACCGTGCCATACGAGGAAAATGGGTGAGCACATGAGGGCTACGATGATTAGGCACATTAGAGCTGCTAGAAATGTTTTTGGTCCCATACGTCAATAATCTAATGGAGCTATGAAATGATCATCAGGCAGGTCGTGAAAATACTTGCCATCTGCATCATTAGTCACATATGTTTCGTTTTCTGGATCTTCTGTAGCGAAATAGATTTCCAAATCCTTGAAACGATTTTTGAGAAGAACGCGGAAGTCAGTAATCAATGCGAGTTCTTCCGCTTCTATATAGAGAAAGCCTTCTGAAAGTTCGCATTTCTTGATATTACCACAGAGATTGCAAGTCCCATAGTCCACACCAAGAGCTAAGATGATGTTTCCTTCCCAATCATCGGCCTCGTCTTCTTCCATAGCAGGGCGTTCTTTCTGTATGAAAGTCTGATAGAGGTCATATATCTCTTGCAACTCTTCTTGTTTTCCCACAATGTGGTAGCGTACTTTTATATTATGCATTTGGGATGCAAAGATAGCTAAATCTGATACTATGTCTTGTCAATCGATTTCACTACTGTCCAATAAAAAAGGGCAATTCGATCTTTGAAACAGTTGAATTATAGTCTTTTATGCAGTATTTTGCAATGAAACGGACTTGATTTTGTACAATAGTTCGTTAATAATTCAATAATGTGCTAAGCAGCTATACGCTGTAAGCACGAGAGATCTTTGAAAATCTTGCTAATTAAAGTTCGGTTCGGGGTGTACCCGCTTGCTTTAAAAATTCGTTTCACCAGATAAATGTTGGTCATCAGTGACTTGAATGAAGACATAGAATATTCCATTCCCATCTCCTTCATAGTTACCTTGGCAACATTTAGTGATGTGAACGAAGCATTGAAAGCAAAATCGAGTTTCCACTTATCGCGAGCCTGGCAGTCCATAAGACCAGTATAGCCTTTGGCGTCACGAAAGCAAAATTCGATCTGAAACCTGGTTCTATAATAAAGAAGTACCTCTTCACCCGAAAGTGAGGTGTCTGTAGAGAAGAATAGTTTCTTCTTGCCATTCGGCATCTGCCAGATGACAAGTCTAACTTTACACTTGAGTGCCTTGGAATAGGCAATCAAAGTATAAGCTGTTCCTTCTATATCTTTCATCTCCATCTTCTCCATTCGAGTGAGGTCAAGATTCTTCATATCAATCTTGCCATCCTTGGTCTTGGGGCGATCACGTTTTCCAGTACGTGGACCAGTATAGACATAAAAGAGACAAGCATTGTCACGAAAGCGGCTTATCAAAGAGAAACCTTCTTTCTTTATCCCATTAACAAATGTACTTGTAGAGAAGTAAGCATCTGCAACTATGAGGGTTGAGAGTTTAAGAAGTTCCTTGCGGTAACGCTTAATGACGCTGATATAGAAATCTACCATAGTCTTGTTTCTAAGACTCAGTTCTTTATTATTTAGCGACTGGTGGGCTCTTAACATCATGCAGTCTTTGGTATCAATATCAATGAGTCCAATACCCATGATTTCGAGACCATGTTTAACAGACTGAGCACATCCTGACCAAAAACGACCGATATGTGGTGTTTTCTTGCCAGCTTTACTGATGTAGCTGGGATCAATGGCAATAGCCCATCTTCCCTGTTTACCCAAGAAGCGCTTGGCAAGTGAGACATTAAGTTTGAGCCAATCAATGCACTTCGACTTTTTCAAGCCGAATGCGTTGCGATAGGTTTGCTCAACATGCAAGCCATACCTCCCCATTTGGGTGAAATTTATCTTTCTTGGTATTACCATGAACAAAATTATCACCTCGATGAGTATTTTCTCGAAACTTTTTGTTATCTTTGCAGCTGAATCTTCAACTGCATCTTTAAAGATATCCATATATTGGTCAAGTCCTGTATTCATGTAATATTGTATTTGTCGTGATCTACAAAGTTACTGAAAATCAGCGACTTGACCAACTTTTTACAGTTAAGTTTTCATAAGCATTTCTTAATATAAGTTATTGATTTACAGACGATTAAATATTAATTTAACGCAGTATTGATTAATAAAGAATATACTACAGCTGATATATGCGCAACATATTGTGACGCTTGTGATTCATTTCCCTTGAAATCCTTAACAAATACCGCTAAGGTATAACTGATATTATTAGGCAGACATATATAGGCAACATCATTGTGAGCTGCAAGAACACCATTTTCATTAACAGAACCTGAACCTGTCTTATGCGCTATAACAACCCCTTCTTTATCAAGAAGTGGAGCTGCTATCCTATCTATACCTGTTTTACATTCTTTCAATGCATTCTTAATGAAATCTTGTTTCTCATTACTGATAAGACTTTCTGTAAACAAACGATTCATCAACATTGCAGCACCAAGAGGAGATGTGTAATTAGAGTAAGCTTTGTCAGGGTCAGCGGACATTTCCTCTTCTGTATAAGCTATCTGAAAACTCGAACGTGGTATGAGTTTCGCTATAAAACTGTCTGTTTGTGCAGTATTGAGCATATTCTTAAACATGATATTGCTTGCATTATTGTCGCTCTGGGAAAGAGTATAGCGCAACAGATCTCTTACTGTCAACGATATAACTGGTGCTGAATAATCTTTCATCATAGGGCTCCATGTCTTTGGATCAAGTTTTTCCCTATTTATCTTTACCAAGGTATCAAGGGAAAGGCCTTTTTTGTCAAAATCATTGCAAAGAGCTAATGCCTGATGAACCTTAAATACACTCATCATAGGATAAATGCTTTTATTATTAACACTAACCGTATCTGTGTTATTAATAATAACCGCCACACCAATTTCACCAGGACAAGCCGAGACAATCTGAGAAATGCTATCAGTCAAAACATCTGTTAATGGAGGATTCGCGCTACCTTTTGTAGCTGATTTATGGGACAATGAGAACACCAAGATGAAGATGCAAACTAAAGCTATACACAAAACTACGATTTGCTTTTTTCTGTTTTTTTTCATGTTTCTTAATTCCGCAACACTATAGTTTAACATTATTTATAAGTGCCTGAGCAACAAAAAGTTACCCAGGATTTTGCCACGTCAGAATTTTCACTTACCTTAGTGTTGCGAAAAGAAGACAAGCAAAACTCTAATATGACATGGCAAAGATACAAATAAAATCTGAGAAACTCACTCCTTTTGGGGGAATTTTTTCGATTATGGAGCAATTTGATGCTCTTTTAGCTCAAACCATAGATTCCACCTTGGGATTGAGATGCACTATGTTTGGTTATCAATATAGCGAGATTCTACGCTCTCTGATGTGC
>NZ_JANDWX010000058.1:0-6174 GCF_024330485.1 Segatella copri
TTAAATATGCGTGCAAAGATACAAAATCAAATCGAATACACTACAAAAAGTCCGTAAACTTTTGAGTATTAATAACTTATTTAATAATCGTCTCGTTTTAACGGGACACTAGTGATATAGATTAATTCGTTACTGAAGTTTCGCATGTAAGCCCCATACGCCCTGAACCAACGGTCACCGGCCGAAGGGAAAGGTAAAGGGCGTGTGGGTAATTTCAACCGTACAGGTCGAAAAGTTTTAGAAAAAGTTATCAGATAGTATTGGGGATAGCAAAATCTTTACTTTTTTACCTTTTTACTTTTTTACCTTTAAAAATCCTAGAAAACTCTTGCAGATATGAAAATAAAACCGTAACTTTGCGGCATGGATTTTTAATACAGATGGTTATGAAGTACTTAGACCCTAAGGCAGACCTTACGTTCAAGAAGATATTCGGCAATCATCCTAAAAGACTGATCAGCCTTCTGAACGCCCTCCTGCCACTCAGCGAAGAAGAGCAGATACACGAGATAAAGTATCTGCCTACAGAACTTGTGCCTCAGCTCGAAGGGGGCAAGAACACCATAGTGGATGTACTCTGCACCGATGTCAGAGGCAGGAAGTTCTGCGTGGAAATGCAGATGGAATGGTCTGACGCATTCCAACAGCGAGTACTGTTCAATGCATCCAAGCTCTATGTGAGTCAAGCTAAAAAGGGAGGAAAATACAGTGAACTCCAACCTGTGTATTCTCTCAACCTGATAAATGATATCTTTGCGCATGATACTCCTGATTTCATTCACAACTACCGCATCGTGCACGATAAGGACAGCAATAAGGTCATCGAAGGCTTGCATTTCACCTTCATTGAACTCCCTAAGTTCACTCCTCATTCCATTGCCGATAAGCGCATGATGGTATTGTGGCTCCGTTTCCTCACAGAAATTAATTCCAATACGAAGGATATTCCTGCCGACCTGCTTAATGACCCAGAGATTGGAAAAGCCGTAGAAGAACTGGAGATTTCCGGCTTTACTGATGCCGAACTCCGTGCCTATGATAAATTCTGGGATTCGGTAAGTGTTGAAAGAACCCTTCTGGATGACAGATATCAGAAAGGAATGGAAGAAGGCATGGAGAAAGGCATGGAAAAAGGTATGGAAAAAGGTATGGAGAAAGGTAGAGCAGAAGGCAAGCATGAGGCCAACACAGAAACAGCACAACGATTGCTGGCAATGGGACTTTCTGCCGAACAGGTTGCCAAAGCTACCCAGCTACCTTTGGAAATCATTAAGAATCTGAGCAATACATAAAAAATATAATAGCGGAGATATTGATGACAAATATCACCATAATAAATCCCAGAACCGCTTGGAAGAGCGATTCTGGGATTTTTTTATACCATTTGTTTAATATTTATATTATATAGATTAATTCGTTACTCTTCGGCGCCGTCCCAGAGGCTGAATTTACGAGCATGGAATGGACCTTCTGGAGTTTCATTACTCAATGTTGTATTCACTTCATTGCCAGAGCCAGAGGCAGCCAACAGACTCACATTCTCCAACTTAACAATATCCATAGATGGTTTGATGTATTTCTTCATTATTTCTTTTTTTTAAAGTTCGTATTCCTATTGATCATATTAAGGAAGCTTTGCTATTACTTCAAAACAATCTTTTTGCCATTCTTGATTACAATACCCTTGTAACCCTTATCCACAAGCTGACCTGCAAGATTATACATTGGTGCATTGTTGCCAGCAGCCTCATTCTTTACAGAAGTGATACCGGTAGTAGAACCAGAATGATCTCCTAAGCTATAGAATTTTGCCGGATTAGCAGAGTTTTTAACTTCAAGATAAGCACATTTAGCAGGGATTGTTTTACCATTGGATGCCTTATAAAAACCATCCTGACCTTTTACAGTTGCCAATCCATAGACTGTTTTTTCGGTAGTAGAAGTAATTGTACCATCCGACAGCTTCAAGTCAGAAGTTACATCCTGATCCTGCAAACCTTCAGCCTTTGCCAAACGATAATCAGTTTTAGCCTTACCCTTCAGCAAGACAGCGACACCAGCAGGGACAACGCCCTCAACTTCATTCATCACGATTCCGGTCTTCTCTGCATTGAGTTTTACCGTATATGCCTTCAAATCATCAAGTTTACTATAATCTACAGGATAATAAGCTGCATATGTAGAATAGCCAGAAGGAGAAATGGTAACAATCTCCTCAGGAACATCTAAAGCCACAATCTTCACACTCTTGATAGAGATCGTGCCACCATAAGTGCCCACATTGAGCAAGAGACGCCTAGCGTTATCACCAGAACAAGTAACTGTCTTTATGAAGGTCTGATAGCCGGTAGTCAAATTGATATCCTCGAAATCGCCACATCCCCGATAGTTATCTGGATTCTGCAAACCTGCTTTGATGGAGCCTGCAACAGACCCCTTTGCTTCCATTGTTAACTGAATCTTAGCATCCTTAGGATAAACATTTTCGAAATCTACCTGCACATTATAAGGCAGTTCCTGCTTGGTAAAGGTAATACGATCAACATCAACGCCATCATCTTTGATGATTTCAGAGGTAAAACCTCCACCCCAACCACCAATGGCTGTTGCACCGTTAGAGAAATCAAGATTAGCCAAATCTACAGATGGGATATAAGTAGCATTTTCATCGGCTATCTCAAAGTTTGCACCACCTTGCCATTCTAGAAAATAAGCTGTCTTTGTTTTATCATATTTTGCAACTGTTGCATTCTCAAAATCCTCAGAAAAGAGGAGATTATCTTCTTCATCATACACTTTAACATTGTCTATATAAAGAATCGCATCCTTAGGCAGTTTACCAATATTCAACAAAAGAGCAGATGCAGCATACTCAAAATTCTCTAATTTATCTTTGTGAGTGGCACAATCAACCGTTGTTTTCCCAGGGAAATGAACAGCAACCTCCTTCCTGTCCTTAGTAATAGTCAACCCATCTGTGTAGCTGAACACTGCAGAATTATTCCACTGATCCTTATGAGCAGTTTGGCTATCATCAATAGCCTCGGTACCTATCTCAAATTCTGTATCAGAAGATGTGTATACATCAAACTTGACCACATTAGGCTTACCCTTCTGAACATTCTTCAGATTAATGAAGCACTGTCTAGTATGAGGTTCCCCAGGATTGTCAGCGGTGCCAGTAATCTTCAGCACCTTGTTAGCTGCACTCACGTTAACTGCCATAAAAGCAGCTGCCACTAAAGTTAATAATTTCTTCATTTCGTTCAGTTTAAAAAATTTATAATTGTTTGTTATTTAATCACGATTTTCTTACCACCATGAATATAGATACCCTTGGTAGGACGAATAACCTTCACACCTTGAAGAGTGTAGTATGCCTTATCCGCAGATTTCATCATGGTTGCCACAGCTGGCTTCTCGATGCCTGTTGATGCATAGGCTTCGTTGTCAAGAAAATAGCTTGGACCATTCCAGTTGGTGCTCCAGCCCTGAATATTGCGAGCTGAGAAATCGGCGTTGGCTATCAGATTCTCTGATGTTCCTTCCTTCACCAACACCATATCGTCAATATCGAGTATACCACCGTATTTGCCAAATACAAACTGGAAGGTATCCAAGGTGAAGTTGGCTGTGAAATTCCAGGTCAGCGTTTTCCAGTCGCCAGCCTCTACATGATAGGCTGCCTCATACTGCACATCATCGCTTCCACCCCACTGGTTCTTGTTGGCACTTGCATTCCAGATAGGCCAGAATCCCAGTTCAGCGCAATCTGCAGAAGTTCTCATCTTCATGGTCAGCGTATACTTGGCACCCTTCTCCAAAGCCTTTGGCAAGGTGTAGACAGCCTGACGGTCCCAGAGGTTCTCGCCCACAGTACTCTCGTAACGGATGAAATAGTTGCGGTTTTCCACAGGTACCGGATGCTGGTTCAACTGATGACGCTTGAAGAAGTTCCACAGTTCCTGGGTAGAATTTACCCCGTTAGGATCATTAGAATGCCAATGTCCCTTACCGTCAATGGAGATAAGGTTCACTTCTACATCATCGTTCACATTATTATATATAGTACGGGTATCATTTGCAGTATTTCTACCGGCAGGATAAGGACGGATTACCTGCGGATTGCTTGCATCGCAACCTTCGTAGGCAGCCCACCTCTTTACATATTCCTCAATGCTAGGATAACCGCCAGCCATGTGATAAGGATCGCCCGTATATTTGAACACATCATCAGCGGTTCCGTGAATATGCATGATAGGCACCATGCGGTTAGCTTTAGGCTGCTTACCGATGTCCACACCGCTTACTGGTCCGAAGGCGGCAATTTTATCGCCTAGAGTTTCCAGACAATGATACCCCAGCCAGCTACCCATAGAGAAACCCGAGAGATAGATGCGGTTCTTATCCACATTGTGCTTCAGCTCCATATCCTTCATGACAGCCACCACAAACTTCACATCACCCATACCGTGAGTGTCCCACATCTTGTTATTACCCAGCGGATAAGTAACAATAAAACCCTCGGTATCAGCCAGCGCATTCCATTGCGTCTGATTCTGCTGATACCCAGGGTCCTGATTCATACCATGAAGAGAAATCACCAGAGCTGGTGATTTCTCTACATTCTTTGGTACATAAGTGAGGGTCTTGCGAGTAGAATTCCCCACTTTTACATCTTCCCAGGTCTGTGCCGCCATTTGTAGGCACAGAACCATGAGGAGAGATGCGAGCATTGTAAAACGTCTCATCTATTACTTGATAACCATCTTTTTACCATTCTTGATGACAACGCCCTTATAGTTCTTACCTACCTGCTGACCAGCGAGGTTGAAGCACTTGCCATCCTTAGCTACCTCAAGATTCTCTACCTTAGAAATACCGGTAGGTGTATCAACCAACCAGGCACCGAGCACAGAAACCTTTGCTGGATTATTTTCTTGGTCGGTATACTGGATACCCACGTTCTTGATGACAGCACCTTCCTTGGTGGTGAAAGTAACCTCATCGCTGCCTCCGAATGAAGGCCACTCATGACTATCATCCTCGTAATCTACACACATCTGAACATTTGGGGTTGGCTCAGCCAATTTCACCTTGACTGTAACATTACTCTTGCCAGCCAAGCCATTGATAGCAAGCTGCTGCCACAGTTTATCGAAAGAAACTATACCCTTATACTTATTAGCAACTGTGTTATCAGTACCAGCCCAATCGGTGAAGGAGGCATAGACCTGCTTTTCAGAATTGTCGGCACCCACCAGAGTCAGCTTCTTCACCTTCAAGTTCACCTCTTCATCATCGGTATGCTGTACGCTTACACCCACGATGTAAGGATGCTCCGGGTCGAATACCAATTCATACTTCTTGGTAGTTCCATCGCCCACAGCACGACCATAAGCAGGAGTAGCCTCACCTTCAGCATCAGCAGAAGCCTTCCAAGTATAGTTTACTTGGCAGTTGGCAGGAAGCGGATCTTCGAACTCGAGGATATACTTAGGATAATCTGCAGAGTTGACATTGCAAGCAAACTCTGCTGCTCCATACATCTTGGAGATAGTGAAATCATAAACATCAGCATCGTAGGCAAAACCTGCATTCCAGCCACCACCCAAAACAAGAGGAGTCTCTGTCTGAGCATTCACACTTACAGCCATGAAAGCTGCTACAATCAAAGTAAATAACTTTTTCATAAGCTTTACAATTTGTTATTAAGTTAATAAATCCAGTTATAAAATTGAGAATTTCTCAAATCTGATGGCAAAAGTAACAGAAAAGGCTGAAAAAGACTTTGCGTGGTATAACAAATACTTTGTGAGAAGTACCAAATAGGTTTGATAGCCAACATTATAACGAAAATGATACACCATCAAACCTATTTGAAGAGGAAATCAGGAAAAGTCAAATAAACAAATATTCCAGATTCCCCAAATGTTTTTACCCAAAATATTCCAGATTCCCCAAATGTTTGGTCAAAACAGAGGAAAAATATACAGATGAGCCTAATACATCACGTCCTTCTCTGGGAATTTGTTATATGTTAAATATCAATTACTCACTGCTGTCCCGTTTAGAAATCGTCGGGGCTGAAAAGGCTAGGATATAGCCAATCCTCCGTCTCTTCTGTTGGAACAGCTTTGTTAAACAAATCATTTAAAGGAGTCTTGTCCGTAA
>NZ_JANDWX010000059.1:0-5823 GCF_024330485.1 Segatella copri
TTGTCGCCCACCGAATCGGCCTTTACGTCCAGGAAGGTGTAGCTCATCTTATAGCCCTTGCTGGTGGAATCGTTTACCACGAGGCGCACCTGGGTGGATACGCCGAGCGTCTTCACCGTGTCCTTGCCGTCCACCTTCCACTCATTCTCATATATCCAGTATTCGCAGGTGTCGCCCTTGCAGAAGTAGGCCACCACATTCACCACCGAGTCTTCGCCAGCAGTGTCCACTTCCAACGTGTCGGAGTTGTTCGATAGCCATTGACTATCAGTGATTTTCTTGGCAATCGATACCGTGTCCTCTACCTTAGGCGACATTTCTCCGCCCTTCACGATGCTGTGGTTGGCGAGCAGTCCGCAAGCTATTATGCAGCTCATCACTATCAACGAGATTTTCTTCATAAGTTTATTTTTTATGTTGTTTATTCTTCAAGTTTTTATTTTCTCGCTGCAAATTTACGATTTTTTTTTTGTAAAAAAAGCCAAGCTCCTAAAAAAAACTGTAAAGTTAACCCAAGTTTAACAGTAAGTACGGTACAACGAGTGAAGCGATTAATAAAAGTACAATCACAGCAATAAAACTATTGATTTTACGTTCTTTTCGAAGAAAGGGGTTGTGCAATAGTGACTTAAAGGCTAAAAGTACTACCTTTGAATGCTGTTAAATATGGTAATGTTCAAAGTCACAATTTGTGATTTTAGAAAAATGAATATAAATATGACAGATAAAATAGAAAAAAGGAGAGCAGCGAACTATGTATATCACATAGGTGCATCCATTAAGGACTTAGGCAAGAAGTAGTTTGGTTTCTCCAAGATGGAGATACTTACACCAGACGAATTGGTGGAAAGGATCAATAGAGAGTAATCAATACGCAATATTTCAAGAATATAAATATTAAAAATTACGAATTATGAAAAAAATACCATCTATAAGGATTGTAGTTTGGGGAATAGCGGTATTATGTACACTATTCTTGAGTTCATGCAAGCGACCAGAGGTCTTAGACAATAGTACTCTTGTAAATAGCGCAAGAAACGTGGCTTTGACCTTTGGTCCTGCGTATGTTCCATATTTTAAAGAGGCTAACGTATCGGATGTTCAAGTTTTCAAAAAGGAGGATTACGGAGGAGACAGCCGCCCTCAAATAAGAAAACAGATAGGAAGAAAGTTCTATACTGTAACTTTTACATATGATAGTACTGCCGTTAAATTTGATTTTGGATTTGCAGCAAGAGTCAGAATATGGAAAGATACAGGGGAACCATTAGATGTTATATTTGGTAATGGTTGGGGAAGAAATTTTTTCTTTTTAAGTTTTAAGGAACAAACCAATCACTCACCAAATGACTATGAGAAAGTGGCTTCTGACTCTATTGTTAAAGTACCATTGCAAACTGTACATGAACCAGAGAACATTTGGAATTCCAATGCTGGCAACAAACAAGACAGCCTATCAACGAGAGACTTTTCATCCCATGGCTTTGTGGAAGACAAGGAGTAGTTGAATGTTTTTCTATAAATTTTGAAAAAAGTTGTTTGACAAGCAAACATATGCACATTGCAGAAATTAGAACCATTACTAAATTATTACCTCAATTGAGGTGAAATACTCATAAATCGCTCATTTTAAGCTATTCTGAATATTTGGGCAGAATTTTTATAAAAAAGGTTGTGCAATAGTGGCTTAAAGGCTAAAAGCACTACCTTTGAATGCTGTTAAATATGGTAATGTTCAAAGTCACAATTTGTGATATTGGAAAAATGAATATAAATATGACAGATAAAACAGAAAAAAAAGAGGCAACCTTTGCAGTGCCGTACAATGGCGAGGACAACAACGACTATGTGGACGGCGAGGTGGTACAGTATATTGAGTATGTACCTTTCGGAGAGGTGTTTATAGAGGAACGCAACAACATCAGAAACACACCTTATCTTTTCAATGCGAAGGAATTATAGTTATAGAAAAATAAAGCAAGAAAATAACAAAAGTCAGAATAAAAATGAATAATGTATGGTACATTTATTGTGGGGGTGTGTACTTCTTATTAGTTGTACATTTATTCTCTTTCTCCTAAAAAAAAGTAGAAATAGAAAAGTATTTTGGTATTTTTGCTATGTATGGATTTTGTGTGGTATAACATTGGGGATATTGAACATTGTGTTACAGAAATATGATGCCTATACTTCAATATATTTAGGTATTATCTGCTCTTGCTACACCTATTATGATAACAAACAGAATCCAGTTTCAAAGAGGACTAATGCCTATATATCATCACTTCAAGGATACGTAGCAGGTATCGGTTTTCTCTTATATGGTTTATTAAGTTTGTAGAACATAATGTTATGCCTATTCCAAATGGCATATTGTGTAAAATTGGGGCTGATTTCAATTTAGGGAGTCAGCCCTTTTTGTTTTTGACAGTATTAAAAAATCAACACAAAGTTTATGCAAAAAAACAAGTAAAGAATTAAGTTGTCTCTGCTTGGGGAGACGATGGAAAAGCATTGATAGACATATCATTGTTCGTTTTCTGATTAATACTGCAATTCAATGCAATAAATTCAATATCCAGTCGTTCTTTAGTTATAACATAAAAGCAAAACAATATGAACTATATTTGTCTTTGGGGAATATTAGCGTCTATAACAGGAATTGCAATAATGTTTTCTGTTATTAAGCACAAAAAGTCGGTAAGTGCCATAAAAAATGGCACTTACTTAATTTTTTCAATTTTGATGATATGCTTAGGAATAACAACCATCTTATTTAAAAGATATGATAGTATTTGTGCAATATCCTTTGGTATTACATTCCTAAATATCACATACAAAGACAGGCGTAATTACCCACCGAGGTTTACAATAAGCTATATTGATTATCTTAAAGGATATGTTGTTGGTTTTGGGTCTATAATGTATGGTTTGTTTAGAATTTTTGAATAAATAATCAAGTAATATGTCAATACAATTCCCTATACTTAATATTTCCTTAAGTAATTTAAGTTCACAGGATTTGGAAGAAACCCATATTGGAGACTTATGGGATTATCCTGGCGATAATAGTATCTTTGAAGAATACTACAATAATCAAAAATATGTTGACCAAAGTGGGCATATATTTAAAATAATAGGAAAAAGAAAATCAAATTTTATAAATTCAATAATCCATTTTAATAAAAAAGAACTGATATTTGAGGATTGTGGTGAGACTATTAGCTTCTCTGTATTGAAGGATTTTTTAATCAATAGATACAATTCATTAGATGATAATTTAGCTAAGTCGGTTCTGATTAGATTAACAAAACAATCAAAAAAAATCAAGGATTTAATTGGGTAAACGTAAAAACATAGCCCATTTTTGAGGTAGTGTAATATAAACTGGGTTAGGCTATAATATTATGGTTTAACACAGTTTATTTGCATTTTACCCTTTTCTCTTTTTTAGAATGTAGTTTTTCCTAACCACTTTTTTAGGTTCGTTGCCAAACGAGTCTATAAAAATAATACTGTTGTCCTCCATCACCTTATAGAATATGTTGTCACCGCTTTAAGGATGCACAAGCATCAGGATGTTGTAGTCAAGCACATGGAAAGTTCCTCTTAACCTTTCCTGTTTGTTCTACTTTTCATTGTATGACTTTATCAACAAGTAGGTACCATCAGCATTTAACGTGAGTGTTGTCTCAACATCAGGCGGTAATACATCGTAATATGTTCCAGCTATGGAATCCAAGTTAACTCTGTTTCCCAAAACTGCCGTATATTCTTCAAGCTTATCGGCACACCTGCTTCCAGCGTAATGAGGCTGGCGAACGAGTGTCGTCACGAATGGTAGGAATAGGTAAGTCCGTTCTCTTTTCCACAAGCGCATCGAAAGCCTTTTGGATGGAAAGCAACAACTGCTCGATGTCCTTGTTGGTCTCCACGGCTTCCTTGCTCTTGTTCTCCTTTGGCTGCTTTAGAGCTTTATGTTAATAAAACTACAATCACCGCAATAATACTATTGATTTTACGTTCTTTTCAAAGAAAGGGGTTGTGCAATAGTAGCTTAAAGGCTAAAAGCACTACCTTTGAATGCAATAATAAGTAACAACACGTTTAAGGTCACAATTGTGATCTCAAAAATAAAGATAGAAATATGGCAGATAATATAGAACATCAAGATAAAGGAGAACTGGTCGCAAATTGCGACCGGTTCAATAGTTTGAAGCACTCAACAGTTCGTTCAAATGTTCATTATGTAGGCTCCATAAAAGATCCGAATGGTGGATATGGCTATCCAATGATTAAAGATTATTCTGATTTTTTGAAGGGTCAACAAAAATTGAAAAATAAATGAGATTTATATTTTGTATTTTTTTGTCAGTTATAGGATTGGTTAGTTTTGGTGAAACATCTAAAAAACTTGAAAATGGTATCTATCATAATGAAACCAGTTCAAAATTGATAGAAATTAAAAATGACACACTAAAGTTCTATTCCTCCTCTTCTATAGAGGGGGAACAGAGTTTTCCTTTGGCTATTTGTCAAATAACTAAAGTCAGCGATACTTTTTTTGAGATAAATTCAATAGAAGGACCGATGCAAAGTGCTTTTAAAAACATTTTAATTATCGAAGAAGTTTCTGGTAATAAAACTCTTGCTGAAATACTTTTCAAAGTTCCGAATACAACTATGCCTATAAAGTTTAATGTTTATTGTGGAACTATTTCGTATTCTGGGATTACTGAAAAAGGGACATGTACTATAGTATTGAATCGTAATAGAATTAATTCTCCAAAAAGTTTCAGATTTACATTGCAACCAATGTATTATACCGAAAGTAATCCCGCAGGCCAATACTTTGGTGTCTTATACTACGAGTATCCGTATAAAGTGGATTTGAATACTGAGAAAAGTATTATTATAAATCTACCTGATGTAACAGATAAACTTTTCAATCAATATTATTTATTAGGAGAGTATATACAAGTTACACCAAATGGTATAAAATGGAGAGGTGAATACTACAAAAAACAACAATAATCTTAGTGTGTTTACTATTCAATATGTCTTTGTAAACAATAATTTGTAAAAGTCCATCTTTGGTTCGAGTGTAAAATAAGCTGTGTTCTACTACAATGGGTAAACACAGTTTATTTACATTTCATTTCTTTATTAGGGCATAGTTTTCCCGATTTTCTTTTTTAGGTTCGTTACCAAACGAGTCAATCAAAATAATATTGTTGCCATCCCTCACCTTGTATAATATATTGTCACCACTCGAAGGAGGTATGAACATCAAGATATTTCCGTCAAGCACTTGAAATGTTCCCCTTAACTTTTCCTGTTCATTTTGCTCTTCCTTGTATGTCTGTATCAACAAATAGGTTCCGTTAATATTTAATGTGAGTATTGTCTCAACATAAGGCGGTAATATTCCGCAATATATTCCAATAACGGAATCTATACCAATATTAAAGCACTTTTTTGATTAATTCAACAATTCCATACAATATTCTCAAATTCCTATCGTTCTTTAGCTATAACATAAAAAACGAGCAACATGAAAGTATCAACAAAACAAGGTTATAAACCGCCTTAAAATTCAGTTGGGCTTATCTGAGGATAATTCCGTTAGCATCTTTGAAACATTTTCCATACTACGCCATACAGCGTTTTGTCCGTGTCACCGACACGGAGGGCAATGTAACGACCTCTACTTACGACATGGGTGAAATGTGAATGAAAGACCTCAAACTGTAAATGTAACCATAAAATGAGAAATTACATTTGTTTAATTACGCTTTACGCTTTTACCTATATTTTATACTC
>NZ_JANDWX010000060.1:0-5725 GCF_024330485.1 Segatella copri
ATTTTCAACAAGTGTCGGAGAATACCGAACCGAAAGTTAATTAGTCATACTATCAAAGAACTCTTTGGCTGGCAACGTAAAGCTGCTTAGCCATTATCTCAAATTTTAACGAACTATTGCTGTTAAAATCTAAGGATTAATGTCTAGGAAGGATTCTATCAATTATGAATTATAAGTCTCTGATTATAAAAGGCATAAAACAAGGTTGCTTGTTTTATGCCTTCTCTACATTATTAATTGCTCTACAGTTTGGGCTCTACATCACCGATTCTTCGATACTCGGGTTGATGGATTTAGAAGGATGGTTATTCTTCATAACCTCCTGCATCAGCCATGCAGCCATGTTTGCGCTGATACCTTATTTTCTCAGCCTCATCTTTACGTTTTGCAGATGTACCAAGACGGCTAGAATCGTACAGATTGTTGGTATCATACTGCTCTGCATCATCAACTATCTCAACTCGCAGGTGTATGCCATCTATCATTTCCATATCAACGGCTTTGTATTGAGTATGGTGTTTGGAGAAGGTGCCGGCGAGATTTTCAATTTCGATATAATGCTGTATCTGAAGGAGATAGCACTCTTCCTGGTGGTAGCAGCCATCGTTGTCGGCACCTGGTATGCATCTTATCTTCTATGGAAGAAACGCCAGAAGGCATACGCCTGGACCATCGCAGGATGCATCATTGGCAGCACCCTCTTTGCCCATCTCTGCCATATCTATGGAGCCTTCTATCAGCAGCCTTCTGTGATGAAGAGTAGCGCATTGTTGCCTTATTACTTCCCTACTACTTCGAATGGCTTGTTGCTGAAGTTAGGATGTACGCCTCCTAGAGAAAGCATGATACAGATGAATGGCAAGCAGAGTGCGGATATACAATATCCTATCCAGCCGCTACAGAAGGAAAAGATGAACCCTGATTCGCTGCCGAATATCATCTTCATCCTGATAGACTCCTGGAATACCCGTTCCTTAACAGCCGAATGCATGCCGAATGCCTATCAGTTTGCACAGCAAAACCAATGGTTCAGCAATCATGTGAGCGGCAGCAATGGAACCCGAAGCGGTGTGTTCAGCCTCTTCTTCGGATTATCGTGCTATTACTGGGAGAGTTTTGACCCTGCTCATATTCAGCCACTCTTCATCAAGCGCCTGCAGGAACTGGGATACGAGATACAGACCTATCCGAGT
This sequence comes from Segatella copri, assembly GCF_024330485.1. Taxonomy (GTDB): domain Bacteria; phylum Bacteroidota; class Bacteroidia; order Bacteroidales; family Bacteroidaceae; genus Prevotella; species Prevotella copri_L. The sequence goes on from NZ_JANDWX010000060.1 coordinate 1,194, forward strand.
GCCACCTTTGCCGACCCGCCATTCGGGAGAGTCATCTTTGGTGGGGTGCCAGGCATCCATACCGAGACGAAAGGCAATACTCCGCTGGAGCGAGATACAAGGATAGCAGAGGAATTCATCAGCGATTCGCAGCAGCACAAAAAGAGCCGGAAGCCATTCTTCTCATTCCTGTTCTTCGACCTGCCTCATAGCTTTGGGCTTCCTGCTGACAAGAACAAGCGTTTCCAGCCGGCTTGGGCGTATGCCGACTATACCAAACTCAGCAACGATATGAATCCTACTCCTTTCTGGAATATGTATCGCAACTGCTGCTATCAGGATGACCTGCTGCTGGGCCGCATCTTCGAGACCTTGAAGAAAGAGGGACTGATGGATAACACCATCATCATTCTTTCGGGCGACCACAGTCAGGAGTTCAATGAGAACCACCATAATTACTGGGGACATAACGGCAACTTCTCTAAAGCCCAGATTGGCGTGCCTATGATCTGGCATGTTCCTGGCTCAAAGCCTCATAAGTTTATGCATCGCACCACTCATTATGATGTGGTTCCTACATTGATGAAGAATCATCTGGGCGTAAAGAACGATCCTGCCGATTATTCGATGGGCAGAATGATGACGGATAAGACACCTAGACTGTGGCATGTAGTGGGCAGTAATCTGAACTATGCCTTCATCATCAACAACGACACCATTCTGGAAAAGACAGCCGATGGTGCCCTGGATGTTTATGATGCCCACATGAATCCGGTAAAGAACTATCGCCTGCCAGCGAAGCAATTTGATCATGCCATCAAGCAGCTCAACAGGTTCTTTAAATAACAATAAGATGCCAGCCAAAGTGCTGGCATCTTTACTTTGATAAAGTTTCATAAATAAATGCCACTAGTATATCGACTTTCAAGAATATTTCGTAACTTTGTACTCAGTCATTGCAAAAAGTAAAGAACTATGGTAAGAGAAAGAAGAAAGCGAATCTATCGCAAGCGAATACCTTATGGTATGCAGAATTTTGAGGATATGATTGAAAGGGATTGCTACTATGTAGACAAGACCCCATTCATCGAAGAAATAGAAGACTCTAATATGTACTTCTTCTTTATAAGGCCTCGCCGCTTCGGCAAGAGCCTTACCATCTCCATGCTTGAAAATTACTATGACATAAACAAGAAAGACAAGTTTGATGAAATTTTTGGCAAGCTTTATATTGGTGAGAATCCAACTCCCGAACATAATAGTTATCTCATCATCCATCTCAACTTTGCCATTATTGTAGGCGACCTAAACGACTACAAGCATGGCATGGATAATTATTGCAAGACGCAGTTTAATTACTTCGCAGATGTATATTCGCATCTCTTACCAGAAGGTACCAAAGAAGGCCTCAACCAACAGGAAGATGCCGTCAACCAATTAAACTATCTTTGCACCCAAAGCAAAAAATCTGGTCAGAAGATTTATCTCTTCATTGACGAGTACGACCACTTCACCAACCAGATTCTCGCACACAAGGAGCATGAACAGAGATACCGCATACAGACCCATGGCGAAGGATATCTAAGAAAATTCTTTGATACCATCAAAGGAGCAGCAGGCGATACCCTAGCACGTGTCTTCGTAACAGGCGTTAGCCCTGTAACGATGGATGACCTGACAAGCGGATTCAATATCGGCACCAATTACTCTCTGGCACCAGAATTCAATGAGATGACAGGATTCACAGAGAATGAAGTAAGAGATATGCTGGGCTATTACTCCAGTGTGTTGCCGTTCAATCACAGCGTGGATGAACTCGTCAAGGTGATGAAGCCATGGTATGACAACTATTGCTTTGCCGAAGAGGAGTACGGAAAAACCACAATGTACAATTCTGTGATGGTACTTAACTTCTTAGACAAGTACATCCGCAACAACTACGACATTCCTAAGAATATGGTAGAGAGCAATATACGCATCGACTATGACAAGGTACGCATGCTTATCCGTCATGACAAGGAGTTTGCTCATGATGCCAGCATCATCCAGCAGTTGGTAACCCAAGGATTCGTCACAGGTAAGCTCGTAGAGAACTTCCCTGCCGAGCGCATCAACGACCCAGACAACTTCCTGAGTCTGCTCTTCTATTTCGGCATGGTAACGATAGATGGTGATTACAAGGGAGTCACCAAGTTTATCATTCCAAACGAGGTAGTACGAGACCAGATGTATACATATCTCTTAGACACCTACAAGGAGAACGATTTGACCTATGATAGTTTCAATAAGGGAAAATTAGAGTCTCAATTGGCATACGATGGCAACTACAAGGCATACTTTGAGTTCATCGCCGACAGTCTGAAGCGTTACTCTTCTCAGCGTGACAAGCAGAAGGGAGAAGCATTCGTGCATGGTTTCACCTTGGCGATGACCAGCCAGAACCAGTTCTATCGCCCTATCTCAGAGCTAGACAACGATGGTGGCTATGCCGACATCTTCCTTTCTCCGCTCTGCGACATCTACAAGGATATGGTGGACAGTTACATCATCGAACTGAAATACTGCAAGACCAATACCACCGATGAGCAGCTGCAAGTTCTCTTAAAGGAAGCCTCTGCCCAAATCTGCCGCTATGCCAATAGCGACATCGTCAAGGAGTCGGTCAAGACCACTAAGCTCCACAAACTCGTAGTTATCTACCGAGGAGCAGAAATGGTAATGTGCGAGGAAGTAACGGAAGAATAAGGCTCAGAAGAGGTTGTCTTATCCACGGACAATCTCCCCTGAGCCTAAATTACGTTAACTTCCAAACTCTTCTCTTCAACCACAACGCCAAGATGGGGTCACTCATTTCCAGATGCTTAGGAGCAGGTATTGTAATCAGATCTTTCACCATCAAGGACTTTTTTAAGCGGGTTACATTGGCAGCAGTACCCAGGCGATAGGTTTCCAATATCGCCGTCTGGGTGAAACCGGTATGTACTCCATTAGTGATGGCATGCAGGAAATTCATCTGATAGGCTGAAAGGTCTTCGGTTTGCTGGATAAACAAGGGCTCACAGGCATCCAGCAACCGGTCTATTCCATATTTCAAGTCCTCTTCTGTTGCTACAGAATCATCCTGTACACGCAACCATACAAACCATGCCAACTGCTGTACATAAGAAGAATATCTATCTGTTACCTGACAGATTTCTCGAGCCAGCTCTTCAGAAATATGCTTGCCGGTAGATTCGAAACGCTGACAGATATACTCCACCCAGTCTTTCTCGCTAATCTTATTCAGATAGAAGAAATCACCAAAGCGATAGAATGGGTAACTGGCATTCTGGAACATCTGTTCCATCATGTGTTTCTTGCTGCCATAAAGACAGTAAGATACATGGCTCTGTAATTGCCATACGCTACGGAGTTTCTTCTGGAAAGTCAAGGAATCTGGAAAATCACCTATCTGCTGAAATTCATCGATACAGACTACTATATGACAACCTTTTGACCGAGCTATCATTTCCGGAAGTCTCAAAACCTCTTCTGTTGTATTGTTACCTGCATTATACTCCAAAGCCAAAGAGAAATCTGTCAAAGGATCTTGCCCAATACTGATTTTCGGAACGAAACGACTCAAGAACACCTTGGCATTCTCTATCCATTCTTCCCATTTTGAAGAAGTAGCCCGAACCACAGCTGTGGCAAAAGCATTGATAAAATCATTCTCTGAGCGACAACCAAAGGCATCTATACGAGCTATCCTGATGTCTTCGCTCTCTACAAGCGAACACACCTTATCCACCAATGAAGTCTTACCCATACGACGAGGTGAAATTAATATCGTATTCACTCCATACGTAAAGTTCGCCTTCAAGCGTTCTGTTTCCTCTCTTCGGTCGGTAAAGGAATCTCCCTCCACACGAACACCGAATACAAACGGAGCTTCTTTACTTTTTCTCATAATCACTACCTTATTTTATAATACTGAATTTCGCAAGTAAGCTTGCTTTCAAATTGCCGAGTGCAGCTTTTCTTCTGCAAAGATAGCAAAAAAAAACAAATTAAACAAGGCTGTTTGAAACAAAGTTGTTTAAAACTAGCATTTTTATTACGAATTAACTAATAGTCAATGGATTACGGGTAAGACGCCAAAGAATTTAACGGGGAGATTTTTAAAACACGGACAAATTGAATTTGTCCGGATGGTTGTCCGATAGGCTTATAAGTACTAGAAAATCAACACGTTATGAAGCTCCGGACAATTTGTCCGTGTTATTTTTTTATGAGAAAGGAAGAAGAAGAAAAAGGGGGTTACGGATTGAGACGAGAACCTGTTATCTGAGAAGCTATAACCTGGCACCCGAGAAACTATGATTTAGCACATAAGAACCTATGTTTTCCACCCCACAAAACTATGACTTAGATTTTTTAACATAAAGCTCTAACGCAGCCAAAGGAGAATAAGAGAGGTTGGAACGTAAACAGTTGGGAATGAGCAGATTTGCACAAAGTTGCCAAATCGGCATAAAGCAAGCGAGTGAGGAATATTGAAGTAGTTCAGTTAC
>NZ_JANDWX010000061.1:0-5352 GCF_024330485.1 Segatella copri
CGGTATGCAAGATAAAAACAGTAAAACGAATTATGGCAGGACGAGCCTCCATCACCTTGTTGGAGAAAAAGGTTGCGCTTAAGCTTTAGCACTATGTGCACCAAAATTTGCGAAGAGCCTTATTATTTGATATTGTATTTGCATTTTTAACATATCCTATCCCATATGTTAATATCGTGTCGCAATATTCAATTATTTGATAATCGGAATCTCCAAAATCCATAACTAAGATTATAGATTTTCCCTTCTTTTGAAGATGGTTTGATAGCGATGATATTTTGAGATTGTTTTTATCTTGACGTGTATTAGAACACGAGCCTATAGTAAATAATAGGCTAATAATTAAAAATAGTCTGAACATAATCATTTGTCTTTATAATAGCCATTGGCTGGATAAATTCCATCCAATGACTTGATTTTAAATTAGTATGCTCCTCGTGGATTTAATCCTTGATCTTTACGAATGTCATTTTCTGTAATATCATTCTTTTTTACATGATTTAAACCAACAGTTGCTGCTTCTTCTTTGCTTAGAGTTTCCATGACTCTTTGCCCCCGATTATTCATATAGGAATAAGACTCGCTTTCTGAATACAACACTTCACCAAAAGGAACATATTCGATATGCTGTACCACCTCGCCATCAAGGTTGGTGATATAACTACTGCTACCCAAATGGTCTGGGTGGTAGTAGAACTGCATCTTCTCGTATGCGTCGCCCTCTTGGAAGTTATTCTTTGCAGCTCTCGACAAAGCTCGTGCCTTCGCAGCCTCCAAGCTGCCGTCATTGCAGCAGAAGCCCTTGCCATCGACATAATCGTTGTTGTCCTCGCCATTGTACGGCACTGCAAAGGTTGCCTTCTTTTTTCTATTTTATCTGTCATATTTATATTCATTTTTCCAATATCACAAATTGTGACCTTAAACATTACCATATTTAACAGCATTCAAAGGTAGTGCTTTTAGCCTTTAAGCCACTATTGCACAACCCCTTTTTTTGAAAAGAACGTAAAATTAATAGTTTTATTGCTATGATTGTAGTTTTATTAACATAAAGCTCTAAAGCAGCCAAAGGAGGACAAGAGCAAGGAAGCCGTGGAGACCAACAAGGACATCGAGCAGTTGTTGCTTTCCATCCAAAAGGCTTTCGATGTGCTTGAGGAAAAGAGAACGGACTTACCTATTCCTACCATTCGGGACGACACTCGTTCGCCAGCCTCATTACGCTGGAGGCAGGTGTGCCGATAAGCTTGAAGAATATACGGCAGTTTCGGGAAATAGAGCCAGCTTGGATTCCGTGGCTGGGACATATTGCGGTGTATTAACGTCTGATGTTGAAACAACACTCACGTTAAATGCTGATGGTACCTATTTGTTGATACAGTCATACAATGAAAAGCAGAACAAACAGGAAAGGTTAAATGGCACTTTCCAAGTGCTTGACTACAACATTCTGATGCTTGTGCATCCTTCAAGTGCTGAGCATACCTTCTACAAGGTGAAGGATGCCTGGCTATTGAATTTATTGCATTGAATTGCAGTATTAATCAGAAAACGCACAATAATATGTCTATCAATGTTTTCCCATTGTCTCACCAAGTAGGGATTATTTGGCGACACACATGTTCAAGTCATACATGTTTTTCTGCCAAAGGTGCGTCTCTGCAATCCTGCTCTCCATCCTGTTTCTGTCGCGCCATTCAAATAGGCTGATAACTATGATACTTCCTACGACGTTGAGCAAGTTGCAGCATATTTAGTGCATTGTTGATATTTGTCAGATTCTTTGCGTTATTTCGTTTTTTAACGGACTATTGTATAGTAATCATCATATAAAATCCGCAGATAGAAACTTACTATCTACGGATTTTAATGAGTTTTAAATAAAAAACTAAGACCATAGAGTGTAATACATTTCTGTAAAACGTACTATTACATCCTATATTTCTTCATAGACTACTCTTCTATAGATTCGTCTGTTTGTGAAAGTTTTATAGTCTTAACAACTTTTCCATTCTGATTCGTCCATACTTTTATACGGCACTCTACAGCTCCCATTCCAGTAGAAGAAATCGTATAGACTGAGTGAGCCTTTAAGTTTATCTTTTCACTTCTTGATGGTAGTCCACCACGACTAATTGTATACCCTCTTGGAATATTGCTCAATTTAATTTTTTTTGGAGGAACGCATGTAGAATCTTCCCAAATTAGCAATAAAGCTCCTTCGTATAGTTTCCCATCAGAAGTAACAGAATCATTCTCAAAACAAATGTCGTAAAAATAGCCATCATTGATAGTCAGAGATTGAGTTTGAGTGTCAAAATCAAAATCAGCAACCCTTCTACATCCTAATAATAGAAAAAAGGAAAGGCAATATAGTAATCTTTTCATCTTTCGTTGTTTGACTTTAAATCGTTATACATTTTCCACCACTGATCAATTTTTTCTATTATTTGATCTTGAGAATTGTTTTTTTTGCAGAACAATCTCTTTAAACCATTTTTTTTGAATCTTGCTATTTATAAAATTATCAAAAAATCTTTTCTCCATTGCCTGCTTCTTTTTCTAGACATAAACATAGTGAATTCATATTTCTCCTTCCGAAGTTTATTTATAGCAAAGTTGAAATTTGCAACATATACTATTTGAAATCATTTTCACAAGGCGCATTATAATTACATGTTAATCGCCATCCATCTTCCAATAAAGATAACACCTCTTGAGATACAAAGATGTTATTTTTCCTGGTAAAACATTTATTCATAGCTCTCAATATTTCTTTATAGATTTGCATGGCTTCGATTGAGCTATCAGTAAAGACTGCAACACGACCTGCGATTAAAACATTTTCTGCATTGTCGTATATCCCTCCAGTACTTAACTCAACACCTGTAGGATTAGATGCAAGATCTACAATGTAATGAAAAGAGCCATTTCTTTGTTTCTCAATTCTATACTTCACCTCATTATTTAAGGGGAGCACCATGTATCTATTATCCAAAGATATCCAATTGGCATAGCCTGTATGACCAAGTTTAGAAAAATTTGATATGGTGTTTTCTCTTCTTATCGTCTCCTGATTAAATGCCCCCAGCAGGGTATATTCTATTGGAATTTTTATTTCAACCATAGACATAATCTTGACTATATCTGATTTTGTCAGAAAGAATATTTGCTGCTTACTTTTCATCCGTCCATCATTCATCAGCCTTTTATCCCCTTTCCTATTTTGTACAAACAGGACATTTAATCCACCAATTAATAATACAAAGAAACTTATAATTCTCAAATAATAACCTATCGTCAACGTAAAATGGTGTATATTCCCCCAAGTGTCAGTTTCTGTTCTTGGACAAATAATCAAAAGGCTACTCAATATTATGGTGATGCAAATCCACAATACGAAGTGTTTTCTATTTCCCTTTATTAGATGCCTTATAGCAACAATGTATGTTATGTTTGAAAACCATGCTAAAGAATATATTTTCGTAAATATTTCCGGAAATACGAAACAAAACCAGCCAAAGAACAAGTCGAAAAAGCCATCACCATAACAGAGATTAGTTGCTTCATCATAATAATATGGTACGAACCCACAGGTTATAAGATAGCACAAAAAACTAAGTGTTATCACGCTTTTCTTTAATATGCGAGTATTCAATATTTTCATATATCTATCTTTACAAGTAAGTTCTTTGTTGTTTCCGAATATTAACCTCAATAGCTGTTTGTGAACGGAGAACACTACTAAGCATTGCCACGCCTTGTTCTGTAAAAGCATACGGCATATATTTGAGGTGTTGACCTTGTTTTTCGTTTAAGGTCACAATTGTGACCTTAAACATTCTTCCTTTGTCAATTGAAACCGAAAGTCATTAGGAAAGCGTTCAACATTGCGTTTTACAGCCTGATTGAGAACTTTAGCTTCTACCCCATATAGCATTGCTAAATCTTTATCAAGCATAACTTGTTGCCCTCTAATTACTTTTATTAGAGGTTCGATATTACCTGCGAGTTCATGGGTATCGCATTTTGTAACATCTATTTTGGACTGGTCGCAAATTGCGACTGGTTCTTTTTTGTCTATTTTGTTTGCCATATTTCTATTATTTTTGAGATCACAAATTGTGACCTTAAACGTGTTGTTACTTATTATTCAAAGGTAGTGCTTTTAGCCTTTAAGCCACTATTGCACAACCCATTTTTGAAAAGAACGTAAAATTAATAGTTTTATTGCTGTGATTGTACTTTTATTAATCGCTTAACTCGTTGCACCGTACTTACTGTTAAACTTGGGTTAACTTTACAGTTTTTTTTAGGAGCTTGGCTTTTTTTACAAAAAAAATCGTAAATTTGCAGCGAGAAATAAAAACTTGAAGAATAAACAACATAAAAAATGAACTTATGAAGAAAATCTCGTTGATAGTGATGAGCTGCATGATAGCTTGCGGACTGCTCGCCAACCACAGCATCGTGAAGGGCGGAGAAATGTCGCCTGAGGTAGAGGACACGGTATCGATTGCCAAGAAAATCACTGATAGTCAATGGCTATCGAACAACTCCGACACGTTGGAAGTGGACACAGCTGGCGAAGGCTCGGTGGTGAATGTGGTGGCCTACTTCTGCAAGGGTGATACCTGCGAATACTGGATCTATGAGAATGAGTGGAAGGTGAACGGCAAGGATACGGTGAAGACGCTCGGCGTATCCACCCAGGTGCGCCTCGTGGTAAACGATTCCACCAGCAAGGGCTATAAGATGAGCTACACCTTCCTGGACGTAAAGGCCGATTCGGTGGGCGACAACTTCCGGGACAAGATGATGGCCATGGTAGCGGAGCGCACCGCCAAGAGCGTGATAGGCACCACCATCAACTTTGAGACCGATGAATATGGTAGCATCACCAAGATTACCAATCTCTCGCAAATCAAGAAGCAGGCAAAGGCTCTCTTCAAGGCGAGCATGAAGGACATCGCCTCCATGCCCATCATGCAGGAAATGAAGAAGGCGATAGGTTTTGACATCATGAAGATAGGCAACCAGGCTAACACCGACGAGGTGGTGGAGGGCTACCTGGAGGAGCTGAAACTGCTCTTCGCCTGCCACGGAAGCCAATATGCCGTGGGCGAGCATCACGAGCACGAGGATGCCACCAAGGATAGCTACGCCAACGACACTTATATCAATGCCAGCCTAGAGAAGAATGGCAACTACACAATCTCCTGCGAGGTGATCAGCGTGATACCAAAGGAGACTGTGAAGAAGGTGATGGGCGGACTGATGGGTGCCTTCACGGAAGGACTGAAGGGCAAGAAGACCGAGGACGGCAAGGATCATGATGGCGACATCAAG
>NZ_JANDWX010000062.1:0-5181 GCF_024330485.1 Segatella copri
TGTCTTCTTTTCGCAACACTAAGGTAAGTGAAAATTCTGACATGGCAAAATCCTGGGCAACTTTTTGTTGCTCAGGCACTTATAAATAATGTTAAACTATAGTGTTGCGGAATTAAGGAAAACGAAGAATAAACCAAGTAAGAAATCATGAACAACGATATTTTGCTTTCTACGAAATTTAGATCCATAGGAGAGGACGCTACTGTCAGTATGCCCTCCCAAATAAAGGCATTGTTTGGCATAAACCCACAAATTGACGTTCGCTTGATAGACTATGACTATATAGGAGATGCAAAAGATGATGATTACACCTCTTTTGCAGAGAAATTATATAAGGCAAATCCTAATGCTCATTACATATTGGTTACGCATTCCAATGAACTTAAAGACAGTTTGTTGGTAAGAAAAACTTTTCATTTTGATTTGACTGGATTTTATTTCAGTGAAGAAATCCAAACTTGGAGTGTTCCCATAAGCAACAATACCATCGTGTTCTTGGGCGTTATAGAAATAGAAACTTTTGAAGATTTAAAGACTGCAATTAGATTCTTGTTTTCAGGAATATATGATTCCCAAAACTTCCTAATACAACATGGTAGTACCTTTGCAAAAAGCGAGATTGTGAACCTCTTGGAAAGGGCTTTACTTCCCATAAAGAATAGGTATGGGGAAAATCAAGACGTAATTATATCTATGGCCTCAGTATGCCAGCATAAAAAAGATATAATGGTTTTATATCCTTATGGTGGTGCAGATTTCGGAAGTTTTATGCTATTTGTTGTGTAGGTTGGATATAATCTGCATAACAGCATTGTTATTTTCCACAACTCTGTGCAATTATCCGGTTTTGTCATTTTAAGAGTATGAGAGTATGGCAAAGAGAACAAATATTCATGAACGCATACATGTATCTTGCCGTGTTGGAAAACTAATTGTTTGGTTCCATTTGTGCAGATTATATTTCTATTTTGTCTAAATTACGGCAGAATATAGCAGATATTCAATGGATTCGGATGGATTATCACGATAAAATGTTATTTTTGTAGTGTAAAAACAATAAAAATATGAAGTTAAATCGCATAAGAGCAGTTTTAGAGGACAAAGGGATAAGCCAAACATGGCTTGCAAAGAAGTTGGAAAGGAGTTTCAGTACGGTCAATGCATACGTATGCAACCGCACTCAACCCAATCTTACCACACTTCTTGAAATCGCGCAGCTATTGTCTGTGGATATGAAAGAGCTTATCACGGACGAAAAGGAGCGTAATGATTAGAGCGATTATGGGAGGTAAAACAACTATGGTATGAGAATAAACAAATGGATTCCTATAGTCTTAGCGATAAACATTGGGGTATTATGCTTTGCTCTATATGTTGCCACGACATATCAGCAGCAAAACTATATTGTTTCATGTGAACAGCCGATTACAAATTACTCCATCCTGGAGGTAAATTGTAGAGAGCACAGAATGCACTCAACGGTTAAAATCGCATACGCTGGTAAGGACTATTATGTAGGTGTAAGCAGAGAACTTTGCAAAAATATTGGGCAAGCCGAGTTCTTCTATGATATGCAGCATGACACGGTTTTTGAGAAAGATTATCTATGTATGAGGCATATCGTGTTCTTTTTTGTGCTGTTTGCTTTCTCTTTACTGTTATGGAAATGCCCAGAGGTTCGGAAATACCAAGCGACAAGGAAAGATATTCTAAAAGTAAGGAAAGATATTTTTCTCAAAGATGCCCTTCCCATCCTAAAAGAAAAAGGGTTTGTTGAGAAACCTTTCAAGACATCAAACTTTGGATGGAATGGCTTTGGTTATATTTATGATATGTGCCGTCTTAGACAGGGCAAGTTCTTGGATTTTGTGTCGGTAAGGATAACACAAGGCGACAGATACATAAAGATATTTATAAATGCCTTTGAGGTCACCCCTCAACTTGGCTCTCTTTCTTCACTTAAAGAGACGGAAGGTCTGAAATACGTCATACTTCCAAACAGTGAAAAGGAAATGAGGCTTGACTCTGATTTTATAAAGGGAATGCCTGCTCTATCCAAGGAGTTTTGGTCTGGAGGGTTGAAGGTAGGGCGTTACTTCACGGAAATTGGTTACAACAATCAAGTTGAGAAATTAAAAGAGAAAGTGATGTCAAGAGTTTGCGATATTGATGCTTACTTCGAGAAATGGCATGGATGCCATCGTCCGAACCTTGTAAAATGGGATGGGGAATTGATTGAAAGAAGATAAAGTTGTACTTCCTGCGGATTGCAAGTCCGCAGAGACTAAAAAGAACATCAAATGAGATACATTGATTTTAGCTCAGTAAAGGAAACAATAGGGAAGATTTACTTTGGTATTTGTATTTGTGTTTTTGCTTATGCCGTTATTGGTGTACCTATACTATTAGGTATGCTGAAAAAGCATGGTGTGAAAACAGAACCCGTCATTACACCTAATACTTCGTCTTGGCTCCATCGCTATACTACGAACTGTTATCTGTATGAGTTTCAAGTCGGAGATAAAACTTATGATGGAAATTCGCTTGTGGAGGAAGGTGATTATCGCAAGATTGGCACCAGGGTACAAGTGCTATACTTGGATTGGTATCCTTCTTTCAACAGACCTACGTATTATTGGGATGATTAATCGCTTTCTGCGGATTGCAAGTCCGCAAGGCTCAAATAAACACAATTATGGAAGAAAAGATAAAGCTAAGAGATAAACTTGCAGATATTGCCTTGCAATGGCAAGCAAGTTTTGGGGTTGCACCGTCTATTACAAGTTCCATTTCAGAATATGATGCAGCAATGTTGATAGGTATGTCTGAGAAAGAATACTCCGATTACATGAGAGATAAAACTGCTGTTGCCAAAGGGACGGATTTCGTTTATAGAAATATAAGATATCAAGTAAAAGCCAATCGTCCAAGCGGTAAAAAAGGAAGTAAAGTAACGATGGTTCCCAAAGCCTCGAACTACGAATGGGACAGGTTAATTTGGATATTATATGACAAGGACTATGTAATGCAAGAAGCATGGGAATGGTATATGAAAGACTATAAAATGGCGTTTGAAAACAAAAAAAGATTATCTCCCGAAGACTACAGAAAAGGGCACTGCCTGTATCATAGATAACAGAAAATCGTGGATTCAAAAAACCACAAAAACGAATAGCTTTATGATAGAAAAAATAATGTCTAAACTTGGAATGGTCGTTTTATGGTGCATTGTCATCATATATGGCATAGGTGTCATCACTCATATCTGCTCAGATATTATCGGTGTTGTCGTGCTTGTCATTTTGGCTGTTATATCGATTATTTTTGTACTCTATGCCAAAAGATACAAAATATGGTTCAAGAGGCAAGTCAAGATGCTTAGTACGATTTGCGAGAAGTCGCCCAATGATTCTCACATCATGCACGAAGAACAGTTAACCGAATCTTTTGATTCTGCCAACTTCTTCGTACAATACAAGCCAGAGACTAAGGAGTTCTTTTTCCGCAGCTATTATTACTTCATTTTTCCTGATTACGTTAAGACTTGGAGCAAGGCGGTTAAGGAGATCCAAGCACTTGTTTCTAAGGAAGCGCCTAAAACAAAAGTCGAAGTAAATTCTGTAGGTCAGATTGGCAAGGACTTCACGCTGATAATGTCTCCAAAAGATGCCAAGAAAAGTTTTTTGTTGTCTTTGGCTCATTTGTGCATCCGTCTGAGAAGCCAACTTCCATGCAATAACAAGATATTGATATACAAGTTCTATTTCAAGATAAAGGTGTTCGACACGATTTGCTATGGCGAGTTTGATGGCGTGAGAGTATCAAGGGCTATTACAATTTCTGCGGATGGCAACTATTGCGTAGCTAATGTCTACGTAGATAGTTGCTTTCCAGAAGATTTCATCAAACACAATCCTCCGATGTCTTTCATCCTGCAATATGACTTGTATTCTATAGAAACCAATATGTTGGTTAGCAAAGAGGAATTCGATGCCTATTGGGAGAAATGCAAGGATTTATGCGAATCATAATCATTGGAGAACGGTGAGGAGCTATTTTATTTGAAAGATTCCGGGGCAACTGTTTGTTCTCTACGAGTTAAAAAACTTCTTATAAGTAACACTATCTCAAACGTCTCTTTTGAAGACTTGGATAAAGGGTGTAGTCTATACAAGAGTAAAATGTCACATGACAGGTCAATAACATCATCCCCAAGCGTTACAGTTGACAGTTTCCAAAAACGATTTTTTTGGCTGTACAGATAACAAATAACAGATAACAGTTTCCATAAACCATTTTTCGTTTCAAGCGTTAAATATTACTATTCGCACGGATAAAAAAAGTTAAAAAACGTGTTTATTTTTTGGATAGCAAAGAAAAAAAAGTATTTTTGTGACATTAAGTCAAACCGTAAAAAACATGAGTATGAAAAGAATATTTTTTATGTTTCTTGCCCTCTTGTTGTGTGTAATGGTACAAGCACAGGACAATGTTGAAATTACCTTAAACAACGGGAATGTGGTTAAGGGAGTCACAAAAACTTTATTTATGCTTGATGATGGTGATGTCGTTGTTGCTAAAGATTCCAAGTCTAGAGAAAAGAAAGAATACAAATCTACAGAGATAAAGAGCATTAAGTACTACGATTCAAAATCTAAAGAATGGATAAAGTTCGTTCCGCTTATGGCGCAAAAATCATTGCCAAGCGTTTGGAACAAAAATCCAAAACCATACAAAACTCCGATATTCCTCAAACCTGTGTATGAAGGGAAAAATGTGTCTGCCTATATACACTATATCTCAACAATAACAAATACCAAAACATTGCATTTGGAAGGCACAAACTATGTTTTCTATTTTAAGGTAAAGAATGAAGATGTGGCAAAGGGTTATTGGATGGGAAGTAGTATTGGTGCGAAAATGTTGCTTAAAATTGTATTTAAGCCATATCCTGTGATGAAAGAAACTGTGTCTAATTTAGATACGAAAGAATTTGATAAAGATCCTATTTCGTTAATAAGGACTTTTGATAGTCTGTTGAAATAGAATATCTGTTTTAAGTATCAATACTCTGTTAATTCTTATGTAATCGATTGAAAATGAGAGAGTTAATTAACGTAATATAACTAATAAAATTTGGTTAAGTGGCTGATTATCAGTAACTTTATAGTTCTCTAAGCT
>NZ_JANDWX010000063.1:0-5074 GCF_024330485.1 Segatella copri
AATCCAAGGATAAAGAAGCCTGTGGGACACATTGCATTGAGCTTCAAACCAGAGGACAGGCCACGTTTGACGGATGAGTTCATGGCTAAGATAGCCCTTGAATACATGCAGATGATGGGCATTACCAAAACCCAATTCATCATAGTAAGGCATCACAACACGGACAATCCACATTGTCATATCGTATATAACCGCATCAATAATGAGGGCAAACTCATATCAGACAGGAATGATTACAGGCGTAATGAGCAGGTGACCAAGGCTCTAAAATCCAAGTATGGACTGACCTACGGAACGGACAAAAGCAAGACAAATACTTGCAAATTGCGCAATAGGGAGCGTGCCAAATACGAGATTCACAATGCTGTAAAGAGCGCATTGAGAATGGCAGATAGCTGGGACGAGTTCAAAAGTGAACTTGCAAAACGAGGTGTTCACTTAGAGTTTGTCTATAAGGATAAGGAGCGAACCAAGGTTCAAGGCATCCGTTTCTGCAAGGATGGATATAGCTTCAAGGGTACGCAGATTAGCCGAGACTATAGCTTTGGCAAGCTGAATGCAAGGTTTGAGGGAATGGAGAACCTTTTATCAGCAAGAGCCAGCTCTGCTCAGCAATATGAGCAGGTGCCATCCATATCGGAGAGCAGCCAGGACCCTTGGGATGGTATTTCTTCCATTGGACTTTTTGCTCCAGCCAATGCTCAGACCTTTGAGCCATTCCCAGAGGATGAATCAGTCAAGAAGAAAAAGAAGAAACGCAGAAGAGGCTTTAGCCTTTGATGCAAGTTACAAACCATTCAAACAACATAAGAAAGATGAAAGAAGAAATGTTAGAAGCCATCTACGGCACAGTTGAGAGATTGGAGCAAAAAGTCGATGAACTTTCTGCCTCACCAAAGAATACAGAGGCGGAAAGCACTCCGGCCTCTGTAAGTGTTGATACTAGCAAACTTGAAAAAGCTATTCTTGCTATGGCTGTAAAAGAAGGGGATGCTATTGACAAATTGGTAAGATTAAGAGAAGCTATCTGCATTTTTACCGACCTTACCAAAAAAGAAGCAAGCAAAGATGAACAGCGAAGTAAACTCTTGCTTGATACTGTTAATCAGGTGAAACAAGAGCTGAATGCCACATCAAAAATTGTGCAGGACAAACTTCACGCAATGGATAACACACCTCTGAAGAAAGTAGTGACTCATCGCTTCGAGCCAACTTCAAAGTCTGTTCTTCTTTTCATTGGTGGCTTGGCTCTATCTCTTGTTCTCTCCATTTGGGGCAATCTCACCCAATGGCGAGAGCATCAAGATTGGGAGGAGGCAGATTTGAAGTATCGGGCTTTGAAGATGGTGCTTCCATCCGATGACCCCAATGTTCGATACATCGAAAAGCATTTTTCTGTTTGCCGAGATGAGAAAGTTATAGATGATGTAAGAAATCGTGTTGCTGCCTACGAGGATTCTATTCGCCATCATCATGAAATGGTTGAAATGGCTACTTATAAAGATAGTATAGCCAATAAGCTTTTGCAAGAATCAAATCGCATAAAACGTGCTATGAAAAGCTCAAAATAAAGTTTCTGGAAACTAACTAAACTAAATGAGAGGGAAATAAACTTAATACATTCCCCTCTCATTTATTTAGTGTAAACTTGCATTTAGGATAGTTTGAATACCCATAAAAAGAGCCATATCTTCCTTTGCGTAAAACTAACTGACCACCACATTGCGGGCAAACGCCTTGCCTTATTAAACTCTTTGCTCTATATTGCCTGTCGTGAACATTATGTTCGTGCTGTCTTATTTCTTCCTTGTCAGCTATTGTGTAATATCGTTGAATAGTATTGATAATTCTATCTACTTGTGTAGCATTTAGAATAATGTCATGATATTGGGATATTGCCCAATTTAAATTACATCTGTTTACAACTATATGGTTACTGACATGAACTTTCAACTCTGCTGAATTATTGAAAACAACAATCGGAATTAACGGAATTGAGGTTACTGGGGTAAGGGGATTTTGTGTCTGCGACATTTCTGTTATGCAAGGAATATGTACAATAAAATGATTTTTTGTCTTTTACAAGCAAAATCCCACGAAACCCAATAGGTTGCGGATTTGAGGATATTACAAATTTAAGAACATAAACAGTTTGTTGTTTGTTTTATTAACCATAATTAATAAATTTAACATTACAGTTCTTAAGTGACTTGATGCTTCATCACCATGTTGTTGAGGTGTCAATGGAGAGCACCAGCGTCTACTGGATTCCAATATGGCGTGTGCTGTCTCCACACTTCAAGCTGAATCTTGCTAATCCCAGCTCCCTGATCGCAAGAGTGACGTGAAGGATGCGCAGTGGATTGCCGAGTGTACGATGAAGGAGCTTATACGCGGCAGCTTCGTACCTCCTGAGACAATCCAACAGCTGCGTCAGTACGACCGCCGTATATTCGACCTCAACGAGGAGATATAAGAAAGCTGTCAAAACTTGATGCCGTGCTGCAACGCTGCAATATACGTCTGAGCAACTACGTTTCCAATGTTGACAGCAAAAGCTACAAAGCCGTGGTGAGAGCCTTCTCACAAGGGGTCACCGCCCCCGAAGAGTTGGTGAGGCTAATACATGGACGCATCATCAACCACCACGGCATAGATGTCATCACAGCATCACTCAAAGGTGTGGTAAGCCTTGCAGAGATTGACATGATATCACAATTGCGTGATGAACTTGACATGGCGGAGGCACACAAGGAGAAATGCCAAGCCAGAATGCTTGAGATTTGCGAAAGGGAATTCCCCGAAGAGTTGAAACGATTACAGATCATACCCGGCATAAAGGAACGTGCGGCCACATCATTGATCGCTGAAATCGGAACGGACATGAACAAGTTCGAAACGGACAACCACCTCGCTTCATGGAGCGGTCTAAAACCGAGAAACGATGAATCTAACAAGAAAATCAAGTCAAGGAGCATCACTCATGGAAATGTATATCTCTGCAAGACAATCATAGAGTGTGCATGGGCAATCAGCAGAACGAAAGACTGTTTCTTTAGCCGGTTCTCATATCATCAGACGCAAGTGAGGAAAAAGAACAAGATGAAGGTTCTGGTGGCTGTGGCAAGAAAGATGCTCATCGCCGTTTGGCATGTGTTGCATGACAACACAAATTATATTGACTTCACTACTGATCGTAAAACATCCCAAACAAGAGGATGAACACGATATACCGACCGTCAGCAGGCTATTACCTTTGTGATGGTAACACCTCGTCTACAAATTAACCATACTGACGGACGGCTATGGAAGCCAGTTTGAGTACAAACTCGAAGAGGAAAGTATAACTATATGAGTAGGTCCTTGTTTGCGCTTGGTCCTGAAAGTTCGTGTGCCTCATTTTAATTATACAGCTGTTTAGTTACCTTTTGCGGAGATATTCATTTTTGTTTTATAGAGGAAAGTGTCCTCTCCTGAAATAGTACATTTTTGTTAGTCCTGTGAGTGTACTCATTTGTTAGTTTTGCTCCTGCTGGGGTACACGACTTGTGGTGTCGTTTCCTGAAAATGGTTGACTTATTTTCTGTCCACCAATACGGTCCGCCTTGCGTCTTTTATCCCGTCCGACAACTCTCATAATTCACCTGTTTGGATAGATTGATGTAAAGACACCTCAAACAGAAAGAACTTGCTCCACTAATACGGAGCAAGTTCTTTTATACCTCACGACTTTTTCCTAAATACTCATGCCGCCTCTTCTCAATGCGCAGATGCCGCTGAAAAGAGATTGAGAACGACTACTCCTGCAACGATGAGTGTAATGCCGATGCCTGCCGCAAAATCGAATTTTTGCCCGAAAAATATAACGGAAATAATATTACCCAATACAATTCCCAGCCCAGCCCACACTGCATAGGAAATTCCTAACGGAATAGTTTTCAAGGACAACGAGAGGAAATAGAAACAAGCAATGTAAGCAAGGCAGGTCCCCACTACCGGTAGCGGCTTTGTGAAGCCATCAGAGAGTTTTATGCACACCGTTCCTGCTGTTTCTAAAATAATGGCAAGTGTAAGAAATAAGTAAGCCATAGTAAAAATAATAAAGTAAGGGCCGAGTGTACGCCGTCACCCTTCTGCGTTTTCGTCTGCCTTATTTCCGCAACACTATAATTTAATATTTTTTATAAGCACCTGAGCAACAAAAAGTTGCTCAGGATTTTGCCATGTCAGAAATTTCACTTATCTTAGTGTTGCAAAATAAAAACAAACAAAATTCTGAATAACATGGCAAAAGTACAAATAAAATCTGAGAAACTCACTCCTTTTGGGGGAATTTTTTCGATTATGGAGCAATTTGATGCTCTTTTAGTTCAAACCATAGATTCCACCTTGGGATTGAGATGCACATTGTATGGTTATCAATATAGCGAGATTCTACGCTCTCTTTTCCAGCAAAATGGATTAAGACGTCACGTAGGCATGTATTGAACATTTACTCAGACAACTATGCTTATGCCAACCTGTTCTAGACAGACTTTGGTTAAAGGCCATGCTTTTCTGGTTAAACCGGCGTATTACCTCAAGTCGCTTTATGGGGTAAGGGAATTTTGTGTCTGCGACATTTCTGTTGTGTAAGAAATATGTACAATAAAATGAATTTTGTCGTTTTGCAAGCAAAATCCCACTAAACCCTATAGGTTGCGGATTTGAGGATGAAGAAAACTTAAAAATGCTTAGCAGCTGCCCAAACTAACTCCACCTTTGTTACCTGCGGATAAGCTTCCTTATATTTATCTGTCAAATCCCAGAAGAAAAGCGAGCCTTCTTTTGGTTTCAAATAGAAATTCTCCAATGTTCCGCCTTTACCATCTCCAACCTCGAAATAAAGTATACTGTGATCTTCATTATACGTAGTAGTATAATACCCATCCACCAACACCTTTCCACCAGCAAGAAACTGGATTCGGGATACTGTAAATACATCACCACGGCTCTTGAATTTAACAGCTTCATAAGGCTTACTTGCTATCGCATCCGATGCTATCACCAAAGAATCTTCCTTGGAAACACCCTC
>NZ_JANDWX010000064.1:0-4649 GCF_024330485.1 Segatella copri
GAGGGTGTTTCCAAGGAAGATTCTTTGGTGATAGCATCGGATGCGATAGCAAGTAAGCCTTATGAAGCTGTTAAATTCAAGAGCCGTGGTGATGTATTTACAGTATCCCGAATCCAGTTCCTTGCTGGTGGAAAGGTGTTGGTGGATGGGTATTATACTACTACGTATAATGAAGATCACAGTATACTTTATTTCGAGGTTGGAGATGGTAAAGGCGGAACTTTGGAGAATTTCTATTTGAAACCAAAAGAAGGCTCGCTTTTCTTCTGGGATTTGACAGATAAATATAAGGAAGCTTATCCGCAGGTAACAAAGGTGGAGTTAGTTTGGGCAGCTGCTCAGCATTTTTAAGTTTTCTTCATATTAAAAGGGTCGCTTCAAAATTCATTCTCTTATTCGCTTTCGGGTGCTTTAGGGCTTTATGTTAAAGTTTCCATCACAGCTAAACTTTCTAGAAAGAAAACGGCAGCAGACATTGATGGAAACTTCACAATTGAAGTGGAGCCAAAAGATACAATCACCATAAAGTTCATTGGTATGCGAGACAGAATCATCAAACTCTCTGAAATGAATTTCGAAAAACTCAATGTCATCACTTTGACAGAAAGTGGAGGACTCCTGGGTGAAATTGTTGTTATCAAAAAAGGACATAAGCATAAAAAAAATAAACTATGGCAAGAGGACGTTATATTTGCAACACTCTCAAAGCTATCCGCAAGCAGATAGCGGATGCAAATGGGATTGACTATTCACCCGAAGAATGTCATTTCAATGGTGAATGTAAGGGTACTTGCCCAAAATGTGAGAAAGATGTGAAAAATTTGGAACATGAATTGCGACTTAGGAAGAAAGCAGGAAAGACTATAAAGGTCGTAGGGGTAGCATTGGAAATGACAGCTCTTGCAACATCTATTATGTCGTGCTCTACACAAAAAGGATATTACAACTCTACCCCTCCACTACCAAAGAAAGTTATTCCGATTCACTTCCAGGAATATACATCCAAAGACTCCATCCTGCTAAAAGAAAGAGAAACATTGAATAAGAAAGGAGTACTTTTTGTCCAAGGGCATATCATTGACGAAAAAACAAAAGAACCGATTTGTACAGCTTTCATCACAGCTAAACTTTCTGGAAAGAAAACGGCAGCAGATATTGACGGAAACTTCACCATTGAAGTGGAGCAAGGAGACACCATCACCATTAAGTTCATTGGTATGCAAGACAGAATTATCAAACTCTCTGAAATGAACCTCGAAAAGCTCAATGTTATCACTTTGACAGAAAGTGGAGGACTCACTGGAGAAATAGTTGTTGTAAAAAAAGGACATAAGCATAAAAGAAAATAAGCAATGGTAACAAGAGGACGTAACATATGCAATACCCTCAAAGCAATCCGCAAGCAAATAGCGGATGCCAATGGGATAGACTATTCACCTGAAGAATGTAATTATAAGGGTGAATGTATGGGAACTTGCCCTAAATGTGAGCAAGATGTAAGAGACTTGGAATATGAGCTGCACCTCAGACAAATGGCTGGAAAAGCCATTAAGGTAGCAGGCATAGCAGCAGGACTTGTCGCTATGACAGCTTGTTCGGATGGAAAGGTACAAAGAATATCTTCGGATGCTACTAAAAGTGAACTTAATATAGTGAAAGAAGAAGTGCCTAAACCTGGAGACAGACAATTGGAAGGAGATATCTCGTTTAGTGATGAGGCTAAATATGCAGAAGAAGAAAATAGAAAATTAGGAGAGATTCCAAGCAATCCTCGAATGGAAATAACAAAAGAGCGAACTTCAAATGATAGGAAAGGTACCACATCCAAGAAATCAAAAAAAGGCAATACCGCTTTAATGCAATCAGCTGTTGATACAGACTCCATAGAAAACAGCAATATATTTGGTGTTGTAGAGGAGATGCCTTCATTCCCAGGTGGTATGGCTGCATTGATGAAATACATCAAGGATAATCTACGCTATCCAGAAATTTGTAGGGAAGGTGCTGCTATGGGCAGAGTTAATGTTGTCTTTATTGTAAACGAGGACGGAAGTCTGAGTGATGTAAAGGTAATTAGAAGCATTATCCCTGAACTTGACAAGGAAGCCATCAGGGTTGTGAAAAGTATGCCAAAATGGAATCCTGCAAAACAAAATGGCAAAGCTGTGAAAATGAAATATGTTGTTCCTGTAAATTTCAGACCTGAATAAGATGAATACAGCTCCACTTATCTGTATCGACCGTCATCGCCTTACAATTGACGGTGAGGGGGTTACTACGCTCGTAGCATTTCATGGTTGTCCTCTTCATTGCAAGTACTGTCTCAATCCCCAATGCCTTGATGCTGACGGCGTATGGCAGGAGGTGGATACAGAACTGCTGATGGCGAACGTGGAGATGGACAACCTCTACTTCTTAGCTACAGGAGGCGGCATTTGTTTTGGTGGAGGTGAACCGCTTCTGTGGAGTTCATTCATAAAGGAGTTTTGTGAACTATGCCCAGAGGGATGGCACTTTACGATGGAGACGAGTCTAAACGTACCTCGCCATCACTTGGAGAAAGTCACCCCATACATTGACTCCTTTATCATCGACATCAAGGACATGAATCCTGCCATCTATCAAGCCTACACAGGTAAGCCCAACCGGCAAGTTATCGACAACCTTATCTGGCTCAACACTCATGCCAAACATAAAGACAAGATCATCCTTCGTCTCCCCATAATCCTCAAGTTCAACACCGAAGATGACAGGAAACACAGTCGCCAAATCTTAATAGAATTAGGATATGAGAATTTTGATGAATTTGAATATGTTATTAGAAACAAATAAACAGTTTTAATTATATGTCCCAATGAAATGGATTTGAATGTAAATTCCATCTCATTGGGGTATTGGATAAAAATTATTGGTAATTTTTAATAGTACGTTTTATGCTATTAGACTCTCTGCGAAGTTCATTAGCTACACTGTCTTTGTATGCAGCCATCCGTACCATTTCATTGTATTTGAGAACAGAATCTTCGTAAGCTGCAACACGATTTTTGACATAGTCTATGATATTTTCGTCTCTGTTTGCAGAGAAGTGCTTCTCTATATATAAGAAGTTTGGGTCATCAGCAGACAGAACCATCTTCAAAGCTCTATACTTCAAATCTGCCTCCTCCCAATCTTGGCGTTCTCGCCATTGGGTTAGATTGCCCCAAATGGATATGACAAGAGATAGAGCCAAGCCACCAATGAAAAGAAGAACATACTTTGATGTAGGCTCGAAGCGATGGGTGACAAGTTTCTTCTGAGGTGAATTGTTCATCACTTCAAGTTTGTCCTGCAATGCCTTCGAGGAAACATCATTCTCTTGTCTCATCTGCTTGACAGCATCAACCAAGAGCTTGCTTCGCTGCTCATTTTTGCCGAGTTCAGCCTTGATAAGGTCAACAAAAACAACAATGGCATCTCTTAATTTGGATATTTTACCTCTGACTTCCTCTTCCTTGCCAAACATAGCAATGATTGATTTCTCCAACTTGGTTGTGTCATTACTTGCAGGAACGGTTTCCGCTCCTGCGTACTTTGGTGAAGCAGAAAGTTCATCGACTTTCTGCTCCAATCTCTCAACTGTGCCGTAGATGGCTTCTAACATTTCTTCTTTCATCTTTCTTATGTTGTTTGAATGGTTTGTAACTTGCATCAAAGGCTAAAGCCTCTTCTGCGTTTCTTCTTTTTCTTCTTGACTGATTCATCCTCTGGGAATGGCTCAAAGGTCTGAGCATTGGCTGGAGCAAAAAGTCCAATGGAAGAAATACCGTTCCAAGGGTCCTGGCTGCTCTCCGATATGGATGGCACCTGCTCATTCTTGCGACAGCCCTGCTCATATTGCTGAGCAGAGCTGGCTCTTGCTGATAAAAGGTTCTCCGTTCCCTCAAATCTCGCATTCAGCTTGCCAAAGCTATAGCCTCGGCTAATCTGCGTACCTTTGAAGCTATATCCATCCTTGCAGAATCGGATGCCTTGTACCTTGGTTCGCTCCTTGTCATTATAGACAAACTCTAAGTGAACACCTCGTTTTGCAAGTTCTTTCTTGAACTTCTGCCAGCTATCTGCAACTTTTAAGGCATCTTTGACTGCATTGTGAATCTCATATTTGGCACGCTCCGCATTGCGTAATTTGCGAGTGTTAGTTTTGCTCTTGTCCGTTCCGTAAGTCAATCCATACTTGGATTTTAGAGCCTTGGTCACTTGCTCATTACGCCTGTAATCGTGGGCGTCTGATATGAGTTTGCCCTCATTGTTGATGCGGTTATACACGATATGACAATGTGGATTGTCGGTGTTGTGATGCCTTACGATGATGAATTGAGTATCTTTTATCCCCATCATCTGCATGTATTCAAAGGCTATCTTAGCCATGAATTCATCCGTCAAACGTGGCTTGTCCTCGGGCTTGAAGCTCAAAGCTATGTGCCCCACAGGCTTCTTAATCCTTGGATTTAGTTGCCTTTGTAGCTCGAAACTTTGCGTCATCTCGGCATTCGTGCCGAGTAACACACCATCAGAGGCAAGGATTTTCGCCTCGTCCTTGCCTGTAACATAGCGGATGCAACCAGCAAATGAGCTGCCCTTCTTTAGCTTGCCTATCATGTGGCATC
>NZ_JANDWX010000065.1:0-4560 GCF_024330485.1 Segatella copri
AGAACATATTCATAAACGCATATATGTATCTTGCCATATTGGGAAATCAATTGCTTAGTTCCATTTTTGCAGATTATATTTCTATTTTGTCTAAATTACGACGGAATACAGCAGATATTTAAGGGATTTGGATGGATTATCACGATAAAATATTATTTTTGTAGCGTAAAAACGATAAAAACATGAAGTTAAATCGCATAAGAGCAGTCTTAGAGGACAAAGGGATAAGCCAAACATGGCTCGCAAAGAAGTTGGGAAGGAGTTTCAGTACGGTCAATGCATACGTATGCAACCGCACTCAACCCAACCTTACCACACTTCTTGAAATTGCGCAATTGCTGTCTGTGGATATGAAAGAACTTATTACGGATGAGAAAGAGCGTACTGACTGTATAGGGATAAAAAATGAAAGATAATGTCAAACAATAGTTAGCGAATAGTCCTATGATAAAAAAACTTGGAATGGTAGTTTTATGGAGTTGTGTCATCATATATGGCGTATATATCTTTCTCCTTCTTTTCTTTACGAATATTATAGGGTTGACAATCCTTGTCATTTTGGCAATTATCTTCATTGCTTTCAAGTTATATCGCAACAGATACAAAATATTGTTCAAGAGGCAAGTCAAGATGCTTAGTACGGTTTGTGAGAAGTCGTCCGATGATTCTTACATCATGCCCGAAGATAAGTTTACCGAATCTTTTGATTCTGCCAACTTCTTCGTACAATACAAGCCAGAGACTAAGGAGTTCTTTTTCTGCAGCTATTATTACTTCATTTTTCCTGATTACGTTGAGACTTGGAGCAAGGCGGTTAAGGAGGTCAAAGCACTTGTCTCCAAGGAAGCCCCAGAAACAAAAGTCGAAGTGAATTCCGTAGGTCAGCTTGGCAAGGACTTCACGCTGATAATGTCTCCAAAGGATGCCAAGAAAAGTTTTTTGTTGTCCTTAGCTCATTTGTGCATCCGTCTGAGAAGCCAGCTTCCATGCAATAACAGGACATTGATATACAAGTTCTATTTCAAGATAAAGGTGTTCGACACGATTTGCTATGGCGAGTTTGATGGCGTGAGAGTATCAAAGGCTATCACAATTTCTGCGGATGGCAACTATTGCGTAGCTAATGTCTACGTAGATAGTTGCTTTCCAGAAGATTTCATCAAACACAATCCTCCGATGTCCATTATCCTGCAATATGACTTGTATTCTATAGAAACCAATATGTTGGTTAGCAAAGAGGAATTCGATGCCCATTGGGAGAAATGCAAAGACTTGTGTGAATCATAATCATTGGAGAACGGTGAGGAGCTATTTTATTTGAAAGATTCCGGGGCAACTGTTTGTTCTCTACGAGTTAAAAAACTTCTTATAAGTAACACTATCTCAAATGTCTATTTTGAAAACTTGGATAAAGAGTGTAGTCTATACAAGAGTAAAACCACCTCATATAAAGCATCATGCAAATATCTTGTTTGAGATTATTGGATGAGATAAAAAGGCTTCTATATCCATAAATTACAGATATTAATTTCAATTTGTCTAAATAGTAACTAAAAACAGCAGATACTTAAATATTTCTGCTTGATTATCAGTATAAAACACTATCTTTGTGCAATAAAAACGATAAAATATGAGCAATAAAATACCACAAGAAGAATGGACTCCTTTGCCTTTTATGGAAGGGGAACATGCCCTTTCAAAAATAGAATATAACGCTACTGATTTATTGGTAGAATTGGACTCGTTTAAGGAAAAACGGGTTACAAAAATTGTTTTTGCAAATGTGTTCTCATACAGAGTAACATTAGAGCATTTTAGGTGGGCGGAGTTTTGTCATAATCCAAATATCTCGGCGACATTGGTCAATGTAAAAGAATCTCATTATATAAAATGGTTAGAAACTGCAGGATTGGAACAAATATATGAATCAAAATTGGATTTGCGACATTATATGTTGCAAACTACAGAACACACAATAGATGTTGTGTTTCCAAGCGAATCCATAATAACAATAGATGGAAAAGAAATATGAAACAACCTCTTTTTACAATTAACAGCACATTCTCGGAAGAAGAAGTAGTGCGTTTCAACAAATATGTAATATTACATATGTTTCATTATGTAAGAAATGTCATTATTTGCAATATAATACTACTGCTATTCACAGTGGGTATGATAGTAAATGATATTACTTCGGAAGACTTTCCTATAGGCTCAATAATGATGTTTTTACTCATTATTATAGTCAACTGGTCTCTTTACAAATCGCCAATACAAAAAGCCAGAAAGGTTTATCGCCAAAATAAAACAATAAGAGATGCAATTTATATAGTTAAGTTCTATGATGACCACTATGTAGTGACATGCAATGAAATAGAGTCAAGTATTCCTTTCGATAAATTGTACAAAATAATAGAGACTGATACAAATTACTATTTGATGGCATCAAAGGTTAGTGGAACAATAATTTGTAAAGCTGATTGCCCTAATGATTTTGACGTTTATATTCATGAATTTATAAACAGATAGAGTGCGATATATTTTAATAGAAACTTTTGAAGATTTAAAGACTTCAATTAGATTTTTATTTTCAGGCATATATGATTCTCAAAACTTCCTGATACAACATGGTTCCACTTTTGTAAAAAGCGACATAGTGGCTATCTTGGAAGGGGCTTTGCTCCCCGTAAAGAATAGGTATGGGGAAAACCAAGATGTAATAATTTCTATGTCCTCAATATGCCAGCATAAAAAAGATATAAGGATTTTATATCCTTATGGTGGTACAGATTTTGGAAGTTTTATGCTATTTGTTGTGTAGGTTGGATATAATCTGCATAACAGCATTGTTATTTTCCACAACTCTGTGCAATTATCCGGTTTTGTCATTTCAAGAGTATGGCAAAAGAACAAATATTCATTGCAAACATATATCTTGCTGTGTTAGAAAACCATTTATTTAAGTTCCACATTTACAGATTCTATTTTCATTTTGTCTAAATTACGATAGAATATCGTAGATTTTCAAGGGATTATAACCGATTATCACTACAAAATGTTATTTTTGTAGCAGGAAATGAGTATAAAACAGCATTTCATTGTAATGTATAAAACAAAGTAAAATATAATAAACGTAATATGAAACTAAGAGATAAAGATACAAAGAAATATTTGCTCACAGTATTTGTGGCTACATTTGTTGCCTATATTATTCCTGCAGTGGTCTTGTACTTGGGATATTTTATGGGCATTATGCTTACGATTTGTATTTCCTTGTTTAACTTGAGTATGGCTTTGCTTGCTTGGCTTTGGGCAAAATCTGTTAGAAAGGAGTTTTTGCTGAAAAGACAAATAATATTGAATAGTCTTGTGACGTTGTTTTTGATAGGCATTATTTCCTTAGTTGTAACCAATGGGGCAGCCTTATCTTTGAGCATCTTAGTGTTTGTTTGGTTAGGGATATTTAATCTCCTGCCAATTTGTATCCAGTATGCCATTTATTCTTTTATTTCCAAAAGAACCAATTCAAAGAAAGAGTGGTCTATATGAAGTATATAGAATTGTTTTGGAATAGGCTAAAAAATGCATCTGGAAACCAAAATGCTATATTTAATCCTGAATTTCAAATGTTAGGTAAAAAACTTACTTATAGTCCAGCAATTCAAGGGTATTGGAAAGGAATGGTCTTATATAATTCTTCGGCTGCATATGGCGGAACTATTTTCTGGAGACCTGTTTCTAACTTTATAATTAAAGGTGTAAATTTAAATAGAAACTTTAGAAAAGTAAATGGAAGTAAAAACAAACCTTTATAATGCTCTTTATTATCATAACGCTTCGGTATTTTTTTACCGAGGTGTTATGATAATATTGCTGTTACTGATATTAGGGTGTTCTGATTCTAATAAGGTAGCCAAAGAAACAAATGTAAGCATTGATGTCATTAATAAGGTAGGATTTAAGAGTGTATTTGCAAAAAATGGCATATTTGTTAAACTTGTACCTGCAGAAGATAACTCCTATTCACTTCAGGTAAGTATTACAAATTATATTGATACTCTTGATTACTATTTAAATAGCAAGACAAAGCAACAGTCTGTACCAAAAATTTTATTTGGCACTGATTATGTATTTTTCCTTACGGGTTCTTCAAGCTACAGGTATATAACATTGTCATATTTAGATAAGCGATTTAATAAAATTATAACTCATAAATATACAACAAGCAGAGATGTGTCATCGGATATCGATGGAGCTATTTTTTTCAAAGAAGGATACTACTATTGGTATGATTTAAAAAAACATGTGCTTCATTGTATGCGTTCTAATTTAAATATGAGCTCATTTAATGAAGCTATTTTGTTTAGTGGTGATAGTATTTTAATAAAAGAAGGATGTGAAATAAAAAAATACAAAGAGAGAGATTTTTCTCAAAAAAGCAGTTGAGAGTGTAAATTAAACTGTGTCAAGCTACAATAAAAGTAGTTTAACACAGTTTTTATATTATGGACAACTTAGAAATTGATTACAAGAAAGCAGCTCAGCAGTTGCGTAGTGGTG
>NZ_JANDWX010000066.1:0-4355 GCF_024330485.1 Segatella copri
GGTATGCAAGATAAAAACAGTAAAACGAATTATGGCAGGACGAGCCTCCATCACCTTGTTGGAGAAAAAGGTTGCGCTTAAGCTTTAGCACTATGTGCACCAAAATTTGCGAAGAGCCAAATAATTCTCGCAGTAAAGCCCACCAAATGGGGCAGATGACTTTCAATGCAGACGCATGTCCATCGAATTCTTATTCCGAGTCGAATCACGATAAATACCGTTTGGAGACAATCTCCCCCTATGTGGACTGGAAACTTGATAGCTTAGGCAAAAAAGTAACGGTAAATTACAACTATATCCATGTCATTGACAAAATTAATCAGAATTTTGATTCGAGTACAGCACACAACTTCTCGAACAGCAATAATGATTATAGCTATATCGTCAATACCCTGAGCGCAGATTTAAACCTTCCGTTTACTTGGCTAAATTTTGAGTTAGGTGGAAAATATTCCCATTTCAGGACCAATAACGTCTCTGAGTTTGGAAGTAGAAATGGTTTTTTATATAAAGAAACGGTAACAGCCTTCTATGCAGATGTCAATCGAATGTTTGGTTTTTTTTACGCCAAAGCTGGTTTACGATATGAACACACCAATGATGATGGAATAACATTAGAAGGGCTGTCCGTTTCTAATAAATATGATCACTGGTTCCCATTTGCAGAAATCTCATACAATCTTTCAGATAATCATTCCTTTGCCTTAAGCTACAGCAAACGTATTGACAGACCTTCTATGAATGATATGAATCCTACACGTGTTTTTCGTAACACCTACACATACACCGAAGGTAACGATAGACTTACACCATCGGTCATGGACAATTTGGAGTTTAACTATGTGTTTAAAGGAAATTTCTCTTTTAACCTGTATTATTATCACACATCTGATGCCATACAGAATCTGACTCAGGTAGTGGATGACTTGTTCACCAAGTATTCTCCAAAGAATTGTCTTACCATTAATACTTTTGGTACAGATGCTAGTTATAATTTCTCATTTGGAAAATTCAATTTGTATTCAAGTGTATCTATGTTCTACGTTAAAGCAAAATCTTACGTTGACGAGCTGGATGACAAAGATTTGCGAAGTCTGAATACATCTTTTTCTGCCAATTTAAGTTACCATTACAAAGTTTTGAACTTTTATGCGAACTATTATCATGTGCTTCCAGGAATAGAAGAATCCTTTCACACTGGAAACATCGATTGTGTCGGCTTAGGATGCAAGATTGATATTATTAAGAACAAACTTCTTTTGAATATACAAGCCCAAGACATCTTTAGTGGTACTAAGAGCAATAACAGAACTGAATATAAAGATTATGTCTTTAGAAACAGAATAAACAATGACAACACCTCATTCCGTGTGGGATTGACTTATAATTTCGGCAAGCAAAAAGCTAAAAAGGCAGATATAAACATCAGCAACAATGAAACTAATCGCTTGCCTGATATAAAGAAATAAAAAAATGAAAATTATACAAAGTTTTTGGACCGGCAACAAGAATAGTCTGACCGATAGTTATGGATGGCTTTTACCTATATTCAACTATCTGAGCTGGATTATTAGTTGTAATCAGTTACGACGTTATTATGATGATCCGACAGTCAAGGATATGATGTTCTTATCAACAAATTGCACTTGCCATATACGGATGTAATCGTATCTCTTGACTGCCTGAATCATTATAATCCGAACTTGTTGGCATTGGCAAAAATTAAGGCCTACCAGTCTATAAAGGAACCATTTATCCATGTTGATGGCGATGTTTTCATTTGGACAAAAATTGATGAAAGCCTAAGGGATCTTGAACTCATTGTCCAGAATGAAGAAACTACAACTGACTATTATGGAAAGATGTGACGTGATATCCGTCATGCTATCAGCTATATGCCAGAGGAAATGAAACGATATGACCTTCATATTGATAACAAAGCTTATAATATGGGCATTTTTGGATGTACAGATATTGATTTTATTCAGCGATATACCTATAAGGCATTTGATTTTAACATAAAATAACGCCTAAAAAGGCAAAAAATAGCAAAATAGAGCATTTGTTTTGAGTTTCAAGTGGTTGTGGCAGTCGTTGGCTTTAGTTGGCAGTGACAAGTATGTTTCGAGTTACTCGAAACCTTTTGGGTTACTCTCAAAAGAACTTGCCTGTCGGTGATTTGTTCCTCCGTAGTCGGACAATTAAGATGGAAAGAACATATAAAAAAGCATAAAAAGTTTCTGATTTTTCTCATAAACAAATTAGATTCCATATCTTTGCGCAAAATTAGAAACAATGACAGAACTATTGAGTATATTATACAAGCTGCGGATATTCACTTTGGATGAACTTTCTGAGGCTCTGAAAAACAAGGTGAAGGCGGTGGAGGCGTTGCTCGCTCGGTACAAGCAACAAGGGTGGATTGTGGCTATACGGCGCAATACCTATTGCATGAAGGATATTGCGTCGGGTTTACCTGTTTGCGACAAGTATGAGATAGGAAGCCACTTGTCACCTACAGCTTGCATCAGTTATCATACAGCATTGGAGTTTCATGGATTGGCTCATCAACCCTTCAATGAGGTTTTTGTGAAAAGCATGACTCGCTTCAATCCCTTTTCTTTCGACGATGTGGATTATACCTATTGCCGACAAACAAAGGAAATCGTTGGTATGATGACACCCAAGGGAAACCCTTATGTGCGAGTAACGGATGTGGAGAGTACGTTGTTGGATTGCTTTGACCGCATCGACCGAGCTGGTGGTATTGAGGAATTGCTGCATTGCATGGAGGGTATCGTCTTGCTCAATGAGGAAAGGCTCGTCGATTATCTCGCAAGGTACGACAAGGCATTCCTGTACCAGAAGACAGGCTATCTGTTGGAGCGAATCAAGGAACAAGCCAACATCTCAGAATCCCTCTTGGAGCTGTGCCGAGCCAAGGGAACCAAAAGCGTCAAGTGGTTGACTAACAACGAAGAGTCGGATACATTTGTAAATAAATGGCGCATGTATGTGCCGCAAGAACTAACATCAAAGGAAGAATATGAACTCATATAACAAACAAGCTCTTGACATCATCGCCAAGGAGCAAGGCTTTATTCGCGACAACCTCGAAAAGGTGATGCGACTGGTGGAGATACTCAACTATTTCCATGACAGTCCTTTGCTGTCTAAATCTCTTGTGCTGAAAGGTGGCACAGCCATCAATCTCACCGTTTTCCAACTGCCAAGACTCTCGGTAGATATAGACCTTGACTTTACGGTGGATTGCGACCGAGAATCCATGCTCTCCATTCGCCAAGAAGTGAATAACGAGATTCTACGCTATATGGAGTCGGAGGGTTATCATCTTGCACCTGGCTCCAAGACACCGCATACGCTTGACTCATGGGTGTTTCATTATACCAATGCCGCAGGCAACAACGATGGCATCAAGATAGAAATCAACTATTCCGACCGTTGCCATATCCAGCCTGCCATAGAGACTCATGTGTCCATTCCGTTTCTGAGCGATGTGAAGGTACGTTCTCTTTCACCTGTCGAATTGTTTGCCACCAAGATAAACGCCTTGATAGGTAGAAGTGCTGCACGTGACATTTATGATGTCTATAACATGGTGAAGCATCAACTATTCGTGAGCGATGAAGAGAAAACGTTGCTGAGAAAAGCGACCGTCTTTTATCTGACTGTTGGCTCAAGCAGAAAAGACAACGCTACGCCTACGGAATATACTGACTTTCCGCAGATAGACAAGATCCGTTTTCCGCAGATTCGTTCGCAACTCTTGCCTGTGCTTAGGCGCAGTGAGCATTTTGACTTTGAAAAAGCCAAGACAGAAGTGAAAGACTTTCTCTCAAAGCTATTGGTTCTGACAGAATCAGAGAAAGAATACGTGCGGGAATTCAATGACAAGAAGTATATTCCAGAATTGCTGTTCGAGGATAAAGAGATGGTCAATAGAATCAAATTTCATCCTATGGCTTTGTGGAAGACAAGGAGTCGTTGAATGTTTTTTCTGTAAATTTTGAAAAAAGTTGTTGTTTTGCTTAGTTTTTTGATTCCCTCAACTGTATATACAGTATATGGACTATAAAACAGAGAATAGGCTATGAGTAAATATCTGATAAGTTTGATTTTGCTTTCGGTGATAAGTATGGGCGTTTCTGCCCAACGCATTACCCGACAATATAATAATGTGTCATTCTCTGCGGCATTGAAGGATTTGAATGCTCGACAGGATAAGTATGTCATCAACTTTGTGTATGACGAGTTGGAGGATTTCAAGGTGACAAAGAACATCAAAAATGAAAGTGTTCCAGATGCCATCATGAACTTGATTGGTTTTTACCCTA
>NZ_JANDWX010000067.1:0-4261 GCF_024330485.1 Segatella copri
TGCAAGCAGCACAAGTGGTTTGCATTGAAAGGAACATTGTCAATCCTAATATTATTGCATTGAGGAGTTTTGGCTTCAGTCTCATAGTTATCAGCAATTAATAATTTAACATGTAGAGATATGAACTCTTATAGTATATTTCTTTTCAAGGATGAAAATAATTGTCATAAGGAAAAATCACTTTGCCTTATGACAATTATACACAGTTAGAATACTTAAAACAGATATTCTATTTCAACAGACTATCAAAAGTCCTTATTAACGAAATAGGATCTTTATAAAATTCTTTCGTATCTAAATTAGACACAGTTTCTTTCATCACAGGATATGGCTTAAATACAATTTTAAGCAACATTTTCGCACCAATACTACTTCCCATACAATAACCCTTTGCCACATCTTCATTCTTTACCTTAAAATAGAAAACATAGTTTGTGCCTTCCAAATGTAATGTTTTGGTATTTGTTATTGTTGAGATATAGTGTATATAGGCAGACACATTTTCCCCTTCATACACAGGTTTGAGGAATATCGGAGTTTTGTATGGTTTTGGATTTTTGTTCCAAACGCTTGGCAATGATTTTTGCGCCATAAGCGGAACGAACTTTATCCACTTTTTAGATTTTGAATCGTAGTACTTAATGCTCTTTATCTCTGTAGATTTGTATTCTTTCTTTTCTTTAGAGTTGGAATCTTTAGTAACAACGACATCACCATCATCAAGCATAAATAAAGTTTTTGTGACTCCCTTAACCACATTTCCGTTGTTTAAGGTAATTTCAACATTGTCCTGTGCTTGTACCATTACACACAACAAGAGGGCAAGAAACATAAAAAATAGTCTTTTCATACTCATGTTATTTTACGGTTTGACTTAATATCACAAAAATA
Organism: Segatella copri; assembly: GCF_024330485.1. Lineage (GTDB taxonomy): Bacteria > Bacteroidota > Bacteroidia > Bacteroidales > Bacteroidaceae > Prevotella > Prevotella copri_L. The sequence goes on from NZ_JANDWX010000067.1 coordinate 892, forward strand.
CTATTTTTTTTCTTTGCTATCCAGAAAAAACACATTTTTTAACTTGTTTATCCGTGCAAATAGTAATATTTAACGCTTGAAACGAAAAATGGTTTATGGAAACTGTTATCTGTTATCTGTTATTTGTTATCTGTACAGCAAAAAAAATCGTTTTTGGAAACTGTCAACTGTAACGCTTGGGGATGATGTTATTGACCTGTCATGTGACATTTTACTCTTGTATAGACTACACCCTTTATCCAAGTCTTCAAAAGAGACATTTGAGATAGTGTTACTTATAAGAAGTTTTTTAACTCGTAGAGAACAAACAGTTGCCCCGGAATCTTTCAAATAAAATAGCTCCTCACCGTTCTCCAATGATTATGATTCGCATAAATCCTTGCATTTCTCCCAATAGGCATCGAATTCCTCTTTGCTAACCAACATATTGGTTTCTATCGAATACAAGTCATATTGCAGGATGATGGACATCGGAGGATTGTGTTTGATGAAATCTTCTGGAAAGCAACCATCTATTTCGACATTAGCTACGCAATAGTTGCCATCCGCAGAAATTGTAATAGCCCTTGATACTCTCACGCAATCAAACTCGCCATAGCAAACCGTGTCGAACACCTTTATCTTGAAATAGAACTTGTATATCAATATTCTATTGTTGCATGGAAGTTGTTTTCTCAGACGGATGCACAAATGAGCCAAGGACAACAAAAAACTTTTCTTGGCATCCTTTGGAGACATTATCAGCGTGAAGTACTTGCCAAGCTGACCTACGGAATGCACTTCAACTTCTGTTTCTGGGGCTTCCTTGGAGACAAGTATCTTGACTTCATTCACCGCCTTGCTCCAAATCTCGACGTAATCAGGAAAAATAAGGTAATAGTAGCTGCTGAAAAAGAACTCCTTCGTCTCAGGCTTGTACTGTATGAAGAAGTTGGCAGAATCAAAAGATTCGGTAAACTTTTCTTCGTGCATGATGTAAGAATCATCGGGCGACTTCTCACAAACCGTACTAAGCATCTTGACTCGCCTCTTGAACCATATTTTGTATCTTTTGGCAAAGAGAACAAAAGCAATCGAGACAACAGCCCAAACGCCAAGTACGACAACACCGATAATATCCGAGCAGATATGAGTGATGACACCTATGCCATATATGATGACAATGCACCATAAAACGACCATTCCAAGTTTAGACATTATTTTTTCTATCATAAAGCTATTCGTTTTTGTGTTTTTTTGAATCCACGATTTTCTGTTATCTATGATACAGGCAGTGCCCTTTTCTGTAGTCTTCGGGAGATAATCTTTTTTTGTTTTCAAACGCCATTTTATAGTCTTTCATATACCATTCCCATGCTTCTTGCATTACATAGTCCTTGTCATATAATATCCAAATTAACCTGTCCCATTCGTAGTTCGAGGCTTTGGGAACCATCGTTACTTTACTTCCTTTTTTACCGCTTGGGCGATTGGCTTTTACTTGATACCTTATATTTCTATAAACGAAATCCGTCCCTTTGGCAACAGCAGTTTTATCTCTCATGTAATCAGAGTATTCTTTTTCTGACATACTAACCAACATTGCTGCATCATATTCAGAAATGGAACTTGTAATAGACGGTGCAACTCCAAAACTTGCTTGCCATTGCAAAGCAATATCTACAAGTTTATCTCTTAGCATTATTTTTTCTTCCATAGTCGTGAAAAATTGAATTTACGAATTTGCAGTTCACAGAAAGTGAATATTAATGTCTATTTTTCTTTTTGTTGGCATTTTTATTTGCCTCTAACCAAAGCAGGAAAGACAACAGGAAACATATAAGAGCAACATATTTTCCTCTATTTATTCCCGAATCACGACAAAAGACTCTATCAAGTTTCTCATCGTAGAAGAACGTGGTGTTGTTAAACCCAAGCTGTAAACTGTCACTCTTGTTTATGACAGTATCGTATTTTTTACCTTGGTAAATAATGTCTGCCGATGGGTGATGTCTTGAGCCACTTCGCAAATCCAAATTTATTATCTCACAAGCGATATTGCTTTGTGTTGTAGAGATTTTAGTTTCTCTATCAGATACTATAAACATATATGCAGTAAAAAGTCCGACAGCTATGTTTATCATAGCCACAACTATTTTTCTTCCCATAGCTTTCCTTATTTGTCCTTGCGGATTTATAAATTATTGCATTGTTCCATGAGAATTTTATCTATCATAGAACATTTCTTGAAAAAGGGATATGTATGATAAAAGTCCTTCGGGTCAATGGAGTCAGAATCTTGCTCCATCATCCATGCCGAAACGATTAAGACCATCATTTCGTAGTTCGCCTTTTCTTTCTGCCGTGGAGACAATCGTTTCAATGCTTTCCGAAGCCCTTCTATCTTTTGGGGATATTTCCGCAACATTCGGCTTAATCCTTCAGAAAGGGTCTCGTCATACGTCTCATCGGTATGCGACAAGCAATGCCTTATCACCAATATGTAGTCCTGCTCTTCGGAATGTTCTTGGGCAAAGAAATCACCATCTATGATTCGGCTGAGAAATAGGCTGTCGGTATTCGTTTCTTTCTTGCCTTTCAATTCTATCCTTCTTATGCTTTTGTCACAGAAAAGGACTCCATCAGTAGAAGCGTTTAGTGGATAGATATAACATTTTTCTCGCCCTCTTTTAAACAAGTATTTTATATCATAGAAGATTTCGCCAGTCACAGTTAGCGTATCAGCCTCTAATGAAGCAAAGTAAAATTCTTCGATTTTATTTTTGCCAAGTGCTTTGTTACTTTTGGAGATTTCCAATGTGCCAGTGGTGTCATTATCAAATGTAAGTTTTACAGATATTGTTGTGTCAGAAAGTTTCACATCTCCGACATAACAACATATACCTTTTCCAAAAGTAGCTGATTGACATCCCATACTGCATAGAAACAGTATGGTGATGCTTGTCAAAATGATAGCTTTTCTTCTTCCCATAATCACTTTAAACATTACGTTCTTTTTCATTCGTAATAAGTTCTTTCATATCCACAGACAGTAATTGTGCAATTTCAAGAAGTGTGGTAAGGTTAGGTTGAGAGCGGTTGCATACGTAAGCATTGACCGTACTGAAACTTCTTCCCAACTTCTTTGCAAGCCATGTTTGGCTTATCCCTTTGTCCTCTAAGACTGCTCTTATGCGATTTAACTTCATCTTTTTATCGTTTTTATGCTACAAAAATAACGTTTTATTTTGATAATCCATCCAAATCCCTTGAATATCTGCTGTATTCCGTCGTAATTTAGACAAAATAGAAATATAATCTGCAAAAATGGAACTAAGCAATTGATTTCCCAATATGGGAAGATACATATATGCGTTTATGAATATGTTCT
>NZ_JANDWX010000068.1:0-4167 GCF_024330485.1 Segatella copri
TAGATTTAAAATTATGTAACTTTGCAGCCGAAAAGGCTTCCCTGCTGGGGGCATGCCCCCAGCAGGGAGTGGGAATGAAAGTTAAGAACAAGCCTTGACACAGTTTAATTTACACCCCCATAGTGTCATTGTTTTCACCAATAAAATGGGGTATAATATGAACAAACAGATTCTTGGAAAAGAAAGAATGTCTACCGATAATTTCTTATAAAGAGTTGTCGATGTGGTTCTAATTTTCCGTTTCTAGGTTCGGAAAAACCTCCGAAAGTGTTCTTTGACTTATTGAAACCTCCATAAATAGGCAGGTTGTCGTAAGGCCGCAGAAAAAATATCTTTAGGCATCGACATTTTTTCTGAAGATTTTTTGTATCTTTGCACCCACAAACCTATAGATTCTTCGAGCATCTATGCCTAAGGATTAACGGGTTCTAATTGTACCTTTATGGAATTGAAATTTGGTATGTGCTCAAAAAGGAACTCAAACCATTGTCGTTCTAATTGTACCTTTATGGAATTGAAATAAATGAGCCTCAATCTGAGAAACAAAATCAGAATGTTCTAATTGTACCTTTATGGAATTGAAATTAGGTCTTAGCAGTAAACTTAATAGACGCAGAACGTTCTAATTGTACCTTTATGGAATTGAAATTTTAAACCCTTATCTTATGTTAGACGGTGGTTCTCCGTTCTAATTGTACCTTTATGGAATTGAAATACAAAAGCGCTTACTAGCATACAAAACATTATGTGTTCTAATTGTACCTTTATGGAATTGAAATACAGCAGAACGATTAATGAACTTGAGAAGATAAGCAGTTCTAATTGTACCTTTATGGAATTGAAATTACTGAGGTACAGAAAGGTTAAGACCTCTACGCCATGTTCTAATTGTACCTTTATGGAATTGAAATACTGAATTTCCTTATACTTTTGTAAAGCAGTAGCGTTCTAATTGTACCTTTATGGAATTGAAATTTCATGAGGGTGAATTTTTCTCTGTATTGAGGTGTTGTTCTAATTGTACCTTTATGGAATTGAAATGCCGATGATGTTGTTGTGCACCCAAAACCTTGCACGTTCTAATTGTACCTTTATGGAATTGAAATAAGGTACTTTGGAAGAAAAAAAGGTAAAGGATGGCGAGTTCTAATTGTACCTTTATGGAATTGAAATAAGCTTTCTATCAGCTTTCGGGCAACGGTGCTCTGTTCTAATTGTACCTTTATGGAATTGAAATTTATATTTTATGTATATGGTTTTGCCGACAAGTATTGTTCTAATTGTACCTTTATGGAATTGAAATAATATCAAAATATTGTCTAGGGGTAAAACCTAAATGTTCTAATTGTACCTTTATGGAATTGAAATCTAGCCTTGCCGTCTGTCTTATCAATAGTACAAGGTTCTAATTGTACCTTTATGGAATTGAAATAAGGGCATAAGGAATCTGATAGCCTTTGCTAGAGTGGTTCTAATTGTACCTTTATGGAATTGAAATTTTAGCTGCCTTGCGAAGGTCGATGAGTTTGCAAAGTTCTAATTGTACCTTTATGGAATTGAAATACGCTGAAAGGAGAACCTTTAACGTTACACGGGAGTGTTCTAATTGTACCTTTATGGAATTGAAATTTTATTCTCGCTTCCGGCTCGCTGCCTGGTTTCTCTTTGTTCTAATTGTACCTTTATGGAATTGAAATAGAGTTAAAGCAAGATATCCTTCCTCTGAAGCTATTTGTTCTAATTGTACCTTTATGGAATTGAAATTGGAGACCCATAACATTGGAACGATTAGCCATAAGTTCTAATTGTACCTTTATGGAATTGAAATAAAAGAGAACCAGCACCGCTAATAAGAGAAGAAAGAGTTCTAATTGTACCTTTATGGAATTGAAATTTAGTAGAACCACCTTCACCGATGACGGTACAGAAGGTTCTAATTGTACCTTTATGGAATTGAAATCCAAGGAACTTAGACTTAGTACCGTGGGAGTTAGGACGTTCTAATTGTACCTTTATGGAATTGAAATATAAGAGTATGCGTCTGCTGAGTAACAGCAGATGAGTTCTAATTGTACCTTTATGGAATTGAAATTCATATCAACAAAATCAGAATCAAAATTATAAAAGTTCTAATTGTACCTTTATGGAATTGAAATTGCTGCGCTAGGGCTGATTAATTAATTAATTAATAACTGTTCTAATTGTACCTTTATGGAATTGAAATTCTTACCTGCCAGTTCCAAATCAGCCTGAGCAAGAGTTCTAATTGTACCTTTATGGAATTGAAATTAAGAAACAATTTCACTGAAATGCTTGTCTATTTGTTCTAATTGTACCTTTATGGAATTGAAATGAATGAATCCTAATACCTGAACGATGTGGAACAGACAGTTCTAATTGTACCTTTATGGAATTGAAATTCGGGTTCTGCCGATATGACCTCAGGTTCTGTCGAGTTCTAATTGTACCTTTATGGAATTGAAATTTGACATAAAGTTCACCCTGAATAGAATCCAAGGACGTTCTAATTGTACCTTTATGGAATTGAAATAATTTTATTCGATATTTTTTGCTGCCAAACTCGAGTTCTAATTGTACCTTTATGGAATTGAAATTATGCTCTGCTACGTGAACGTAAATCGGTGAATCCAGTTCTAATTGTACCTTTATGGAATTGAAATAACGGAGAATGCAAGAAGCGTGGGCACACCCGATAGTTCTAATTGTACCTTTATGGAATTGAAATGGAGGTCAAGGACCTGAAGGCTAAGGTTGAGCAGAAGGGTTCTAATTGTACCTTAATGGAATTGAAATTAGATCCTCTGCTTGATTTACAGATTGACGTACAGTTCTAATTGTACCTTAATGGAATTGAAATACTCATCGGAGTCGAAGAAAAGTAACAAATGCCAAGTTCTAATTGTACCTTTATGGAATTGAAATAAGCGTTTCTTACCTATCAGTTTTTCCAAATCGGTAGTTCTAATTGTACCTTTATGGAATTGAAATTACATATAGCGCATCATGCCCATCATCATCATGTAGTTCTAATTGTACCTTTATGGAATTGAAATTGGCACAGATGGTGAAAGATGCCTACAAGAATGGCAGTTCTAATTGTACCTTTATGGAATTGAAATATAGACAATATGTATTGAGTTAATTCCGAACAAAGTTCTAATCTAATCGTACCTTTATGGAATTAATTCAGAAGTACTGATAGCTTTAGTATTATACCGCAATCTCTAGTTATAAGTGTTCAGAATGTGTCTCCTCCTGCCACAGCATTCGTCTCCTCCGGTCACTGCATTCGACTCCTTCAGCTATCGCATTCGTCTCCTCCGGTCACTGCATTCGACTCCTTCAGCTATCGCATTCGTCTCCTTCAGCCACTGCATTCGACTCCTTCAGCTATCGCATTCGTCTCCTTCAGCCACTGCATTCGACTCCTTCAGCTAATGCAGCCGTCTCATTCTGCTAACTCAGTCGTCTCCTTCAGCCACCGCAGCCGTATGTGTCAACTCAATGAAGTAAATGAACTCGTGAAATGAAGTAGATGAACTCGTGAAATGAAGTGGATGAGTTCGCATAATGAAGTTCATGATTTTGGCACAATTGCCAATACATGGAAATGGTAAAGTAAAAAGAAGTTTATTCCTACTTTTCCCAATTCTTCTTCCAACATCAGTAAAGTTTTTAGCGAAATCGGGCTATTTTTCTTTATTTAACTCCGAAATAGAGTGGAATATCAGAGAAAATCTATAAATTTGTACCCAAATACAATGTTTTGTAAAGAATGGAAGATAGAGAACTGTTACTGAAAAGTGACTCGGAGTTTGACCGCCTCGCCTTTACGGTGTTGGCTATCGAGGCTTCGGCACAAAAAATGGGTATATCGCCGTCTGAAATGAGAAAGCGATTGGATAAGGTGGGGCTAATCAAGAGTCTCATTCAAGATTGCTATGACACTCTACATACCGAGAGCCGGGAAGCTGTGGCAAGTGATGTGGTCGAAGCTCTTAAAAATTGGGAAAGAAAAGAATAATGGACACTGCTGTCCCGTTTAGAAATCGTCGGGGCTGAAAAGGCTAGGATATAGCCAATCCTCCGTCTCTTCTGTTGGAACAGCTTTGTTAAACAAATCATTTAAAGGAGTCTTGTCCGTAA
>NZ_JANDWX010000069.1:0-4021 GCF_024330485.1 Segatella copri
TATTTTAAATATGCGTGCAAAGATACAAAATCAAATCGAATACACTACAAAAAGTCCGTAAACTTTTGAGTATTAATAACTTATTTAATAATCGTCTCGTTTTAACGGGACACTAGTGTCAATTACTGAATTATCTTTTTCTGATAACATTGCCTTTATAGTTATGTTTATCGCTGCCTAGAAAGGTTGAATGTCTCGCCATCCTAAAGGATGAAACTCTCGATGTTAGAGATGCTTTTGGATTTAAAAAGCATCCCATAGCACCGAATGGGAAAGGTCCATCTGTATAGGTTTCCTCATTAACTAGTTATTCTACCTCGACAGCTGCGGCTGCAGAAGCCACCTTGATGGGACAGCCAGGGGTGAATGGTGATTCGCAAGTGTTTAAACTTCCTCATCAGGATTGAAGTGCTCAAAGAAGCTGGTTCTTCGCTCTTGTAATGTACTTGTTTCCTGACACAAAAAACGACAGGCAAAATCATACATCGGAGTAGCAGCACTATGCTCACTGGCATCAATAAACTCTAGATTATCAACATAATAATTTACCAAGTCGGCATCCTCAGATAAGTCGGCAGCAAATAAAAACAGATACTCACATCCTACTATTTCCATTAAATCAAGAATCTTAGGTACTATGAATTGCCAAAACACAACAGTTCCTAACTTTTGCTGTATCCCTGTTTGATTCCAAAAATCACGATGAGCTTCGTTTGCGCAGAAATGCACAATCTCAACACCTGCAAAAGTGATACCTACGTTCTTATTATTCTCACCAAAGATTTTCAAAAGTTCCTCTGAATCCAAAGAAAGATGAAGAGCTCTTGCAACCTCCAGTTTTTTCAATCCCTTCTTGGTTCTTGCTTTTTCTAGTATCGCATTGACCGCATCTTTATCTGTTCCTTGCAATGAAGGATCTTTGCTCAACTGAAAAATATGCTCATAAAAGGCTTTCATATCTAACAGACGGTCACCTTCCAGAAACTCATCGTACAACAAGCCACACTTCAATGAGAAATAAAACAATATTTCACCAGAATTGTTCTTTACCAGATAATAAGCAACTCGGTGATTCGCATCATCCTCATAGGCTTCATTTTGCAGCGTATCGACAATACTGGGATTCCTTCCATTATAAAAGTCATCCACCAATCTGAAATTATCAATATTAGAGGACAATCTTTCACAATGTAAGGATCCTAATATCCGTTCTTGTTCTTCTGTTATTCTCATGCTCTTGACATTTGAAAATCCTTGTATTTGGCTAATAAGAATCTACGGATATTGATTCTTTCTGCATCCTTGCGAATATCCGACAAATCTATATCAACATCACATGTATCGTAGGGTGAATAGCCCTCACGCGCCTTCTTCCAAGAATATTCGCCATGACTCAAAGTACTGAGACTCCATGACTGCTTGGGAGCATACTGTTCAAAGACCTTATCAAAAACACCTTGATATTTTTGGAGACTTTCTCGGGATAGAGAAAAACTTAATGAGTTATCTTTATAGTGCTGACGAATTTCAAGTATAACAGGACCATATTTCCATGCCTTGAATTTTGCTCCAAACATGGGTTCTCCTAACTGAACCAAGCATTCACGCTGAGTGAAATAAAGCAACTTGTGCAGCTTCATCTCATCAATGCGAGTACCATATTGATGCTCGTAGCGCTGGCTGATATAGGATGCTATTTTCACGACATCTTCCATAATTGTGTTCCTTTCTTTATTGTTTACATGGTGCAAATATAAGGGAAATATCTGAAATAGCCAAGGTATTTCCGGTTTTTAACACATCAGGAGGAGTTTCTTGTCCCACAGATTTCTTGAGACCTGTCATCGTTTTGGGCGGATGATGACCCTTGTCATCAGGAAGTTATCATTTGAACTTCCATTCGTCGAATGTGATATTGTTTCCTTTCAGGACAAAACAGAGGTCCATTGTGCCTGTCATATTCTTTTGAAGTTGGGATTCTATGAGTTTCATTTGCGGGGTACCGACTTTGATTGAAGCTATGACTTCTCCGTCCGGCCTATCCCGGCGAACTTCTATGATTCCGTTTCCGGATGCCTTAATTTCCAGACTGGAAGGTACTTTGTTGAATTCCACACCTCTGACAGCAATGATGCCAGTCTTGTTGGGAACGGTAACGGCATACATGTCCCCGATGCTTTTTCCATTTGTGAACTTGACGCCTTGTGTGGCTGCTGTGGTTTCGGCCTGCTGGATGATGAACGGATTCATAGGCTGTATCTGTTTTACGCCTTTCAGAGTCTGATTACCCATGTGGATATTCACAGTATTCTCGTCAACTTGTATTTCATCGACACAAACATTACGAAAACCAGCTGTTGTATTGAAACTATGTTGCAAACTCATTGTGTGATAGAATACATACCATTTCCCGCGGAATTTGTGTAGATGTGTATGATTGTTGCTGTAGTCAAATCCATAATCTCCAGGGTTTTTCATATAGTTGTGCTGGTATTTCCAACTTTTGGTTACCAGCGGAGTTTTGCTAGTCATGTAACTCATGCAACAGGTGGTTGGTTTCTCTGTCTGGAGAGGCCAGTCGCTAAAATCTTGCCAATCTATGTTATAAGTATAAACGTATGTGCCGTTGATGTAGTTTAATTCGTTAGCTTCGAAATGATGGGGAGCCCTGATGGGCTTTATCGGGCCATCCACACTAATCATGTCTTTTCCCAAACGCATAATGCGAGCACATCCTCCGCCTACTGTCAGCCAACCTTTTCCTTTGTCATCGATGACTACACCCGGATCGAAAGCGGCTTTGCATTCTCCTGCTATGCCGGGAGTGTTTGTGTCTACCAAACTATGATTCAGCGGGCTTGACCACGGTCCTATGGGGGATGTGGATGTCAGCACTGCGGTTCCACCCCCGCTATTGGAGAAATAGAGGTAAAAGTGAGTCTTGCCGTCCGCTTCCTCACGTTTTGCGATCGACGGTGCCCATGATGTTTGTATCCATGGGGCGATGCTGTCTGTTTTAATAATTCCGTGATAGGTCCAGTTTGTCATGTCATCAGAAGACATCATCACCAGAGATTTGATGTATTCGTAGGAGTTTTTTCCGTAACCGCCTATTGAATCATATTGTTGCTGATCGTTTGTTGCGTACACATAAATTCTGCCATTATATTCTACTGCAGTTGGATCCGCTGTAAACATAAAATCCAGCAGGGGATTTCCATCTTCTGTGGTGAGTTTAGGGGAAACGTCCGGCATGGTTACATAAGGCACGGAATCATTTTGCAGGGACGGATTTTCTCCGGCCTGCGCATTTTGCTGGTGAGATATCATACATGCAGCAATGGCCATTGATAAAACGGGGGTCTGGATATTTTTCTTTTTCATTCGTATATGATTAAATTGTTTATTCGTTGCAAAATTACAAGAATAATCCGACATAGGCTTTGCGCCATATATCAAATACTTTATCAAACGTATCAAAATGCACTGGGAGGGCAGGTTTGTTACCTGCCCTCCCAGTACTGAATGATTACAAGCGTAGGGCTTGATGCCTACAAGTGACGTAAGTAATAGTGAGAAGATATGCGATTCTAGGACTTGCAATCATTAGGAACAGGAGTTAAAGGCATTAGCTTCTGGAACAACAATCATCAACTCCTAGGGCTACAAGCAACAGATACTAGATTAAGAATTTTCACAACCCATAACATTGGGTATAAACTAAAGTTACATGGCACCCTATTAACAAGGCAAAAATAGCTCAGAAATGTCCCTAATCCAAAAAATCAGTACGAATTTTCGGATTATAATCCAAAAAAACAGTGTTATTTTTTGGATTAGCGAATATTTTCATTACCTTTGCAGAAGATTTAAACATAAGAATAAAATGATAAGAAGGAAACTTGTCTTATACGTGAAAAAGTTGTCACCTTTAGGATGGTTAAACTAAATATGTTACTATCTATTTTTCTTATCACTAAATGAGTTACGCATTTTTAATTTTATCACTATATGGGTTGTC
>NZ_JANDWX010000070.1:0-3373 GCF_024330485.1 Segatella copri
CTTCGGTGTTGAACTTGGGGATTATGGGGAGACGAAGGATGATCTTGTCTTTATGTTTGGCATGAGTGTTGAGCCAGACAAGGTTGTCGATAACTTGCCGGTTGGGCTTACCTGTGTAGCCTTGATAGATGGCAGGATTCATGTCCTTGATGTCGATGATAAAGGAGTCAATGTATGGGGTGACTTTCTCCAAGTGATGGCGAGGTACGTTTAGACTCGTCTCCATCGTAAAGTGCCATCCCTCTGGGCATAGTTCACAAAACTCCTTTATGAATGAACTCCACAGAAGCGGTTCACCTCCACCAAAACAGATGCCGCCTCCTGTAGCTAAGAAGTAGAGGTTGTCCATCTCCACGTTCGCCATCAGCTGTTCTGTATCCACCTCCTGCCATACGCCGTCAGCATCAAGGCATTGGGGATTGAGACAGTATTTGCAACGAAGCGGACAACCGTGGAATGCCACAAGCGTGGTGACGCCCTCGCCGTCTATCGTGAGGCGGTGGCGGTCGATGCAAATGAATGGGGCGGTCTTCATGTTATTCTACTTTAAATGTGAAAGGAACGGTGGCATGTGATTTCACCACCTTTCCGTTTTTCTTGGCAGGAGTCCATTTCGGCATGCTTTTCAGTACTCGGATGGCTTCCTCGTCGAGGATAGGGACAAGACTTTTCTCCACCTTGATGTTGCTCAAACTTCCGTCCTTGTTGACGGTGAAACCAAGGATGACTCTGCCTATTGGCGCGCCTTCCCGACATTCTTTTGGATATTGAAGGTTGGTCTTGATGTATTGCGTCAATGCAGTCGAACCGCCTGGGAATGAAGCCTCTTCGAAAGTATTTTCTCTTTTGATGACGGGAGCCGTTCCTCTAATTCTGACTTCGGGAACGATTCCAGCCACGACTTCCCCTAAGGCACTTTCGTTGAATATTAGAGTGATGATATTGAGCTTGTCTCGGCTCATTTCAGATAGTTTGATGCTTCGGTCTATGAAGCCGATGTATTGCACGGTTATCGTGTCGCCTTGCTCCACTTCGAGAGTGAAGTTTCCATTGACATCAGTTATTGCATACTTTCCCGAAAGTTTAGCGATGACGGAGGCTCCAATAAGCGGCTCATTGTCCTCGTCGCTAATGAGATGCCCTTGAACGAAGAGCATTCCTTTCTTGCTGAGAGAATCTTTCGCTTGGAGTAGGGCGATGTCGTTGGTGGTGTATTTTTGGAACTGGATAGGGATAACCTTTTCAGACTTAGGCGGTGTCGATTTGTAATATCCCTTCTGCGTGGCGCACGATGTGGCGGATGCGGTGAGGGCGGTGATGCCCAAAGCCACTCCTGCGACCTTGATGGCTTTCCCTGCCATCTGTCGGAGGTGCAGTTCGTGTTCTAAGTCCCTCACGTCTTGCTCGCATTTCGGGCAAGTGCCCTTGCATTCGCCCTTAAAGTGGCATTCTTCGGGTGAATAACTGATTCCGTTGGCATCCGCGATCTGCTTGCGGATGGCCTTGAGCGTGTTGCAAATGTTGCGTCCTCTTGTTGCCATGATTTTTCCTTTTTTATAGTTACTGCACGTGGATGTAGACAGGAAGCGTGTATTTTGATTTCACCGCCTTGCCGTTTTGCTTGGCAGGAATCCACTTTGGCATACTTTTCACCACCCGGACGGCTTCTTTGTCAAGGTCAGAATAGACGCTTTTCTTCACTTTGATGTCATTTAGATTTCCATCTTCATTGACAATGAAACTAACGACAATTTTTCCTTGTATGCTGCAATCGCCCTGTATGTTTGGATAGCGAAAATTGTCTGCAATATATTTCATACACGCTGCTATGCCACCAGGAAATGACGCTTCCTCATCAACATTATCAAATATTTTGCTGTTATTGGTTGAGTCTGTGGCGATGGCGGATTGGACAACGGCGGTCTTGGCTCGCTTGTTCTTCTTAGATGGCTTGCTGTCCTTTTTCAGCGGCATGAATTTCTTGACGGTCACGTTTTTGATAGGCTTTGTGCGGTCGATTTCACCGTTGTACATTGTTGGGTCTATTGAGTCTTCATGCAAGGTTGTCGACAATCTTGTAAGTGTATCTTTGTCGTTTCCTTGTGGTTTCCCATCAGAACAAGCCGCCATGACGACAAGTCCTGCTGCAATACCTGCAACCTTGATAGCCTTTCCTGCGGTCTGTCTACGTCGCAACTCATGCTCCAAATCTCTCACATCTTGCTCACATTTCGGACAAGTTCCCTTGCATTCACCATTGAAATGACATTCTTCGGGTGAATAGTCAATCCCATTTGCATCCGCTATCTGCTTGCGGATAGCTTTGAGAGTGTTGCAAATATAACGTCCTCTTGCCATAGTTTATTTTTTTTTATGCTTATGTCCTTTTTGATAACAACAATTTCACCCATGAGTCCTCCACTTTCTGTCAAAGTGATAACATTGAGCTTTTCGAGGTTCATTTCAGAGAGTTTGCGTTTTCTTATCGCAGTTAAAAATGCAATAATATAGCCTATTCCAAAACAATTCTATATACTTCATATAGGTCTCTCTTTCTTTGAATTGGTTCTTTTTGAAATAAAAGAATAAATGGCATACTGGATACAAATTGGCAGGAGATTGACTATCCCCAACCAAACAAACACTATGAGACTCAAAGATAAGGCTGCCCCATTGGTTACAACTAAGGAAATAATGCCTATCAAAAGCAACGTCACAAGACTATTCAATATTATTTGTCTTTTCAGCAAAAATTCCTTTCTAACAGATTTTGCCCAATGCCAAGCAAGCAAAGCCATACTCAAGTTAAACAAGGAAATACAAATCGTAAGCATAATGCCCATAAAATGTCCCAAGTACAAGACCACTGCAGGAATAATTTAGGCAACAAATGTAGCCACAAATACTGTGAGCAAATATTTCTTTGTATCTTTATCTCTTAGTTTCATATTACGTTCATTATATTTTACTCTGTATTGTACACGCACACTTATCGTGTCCACCGCCTCTTGGGAATGGACGCATGAGTCAAATAAACAAAATGCCAATAAACTGAAGAGTATTTTCATAAGCAACAATTCTTTTTATTTACTTCAACTCAAAGGTTGCCATGAAAGGCACCTTCTCACCATCTATGCTATCCTCACAAAAAAAGCGGTAAACGCCTGGTTTGTTGGGAAGAATATCGGGAAAAAGATGGGCAGTAATGGTGCCGCTTTGACCATCGTTTAAAACATGACCGATGGCCGTGAACGAGCAATCGGTGGGCACAACAAACCAATTGCCATCCGCTCCTTGGGCTGTGATGCTATAGGCATCGCCATACACAAATTCCTCGCCACTATGGTTGGTAATCGTGAATCTGATTTCCGTG
>NZ_JANDWX010000071.1:0-3212 GCF_024330485.1 Segatella copri
GGTAAGGGGATTTTGTGTCTGCGACGTTTCTGTTATGCAAGGAATATGTACAATAAAATGAATTTTTGTCGTTTTACAAGCAAAATCCCACGAAACCCAATAGGTTGCGGATTTGAGGGTTTTGAACAATTATTTTGAAATGAATAGGAACTGGTGGATTTTGGCTATTGAAATAGTTTTCAAATAACTTTTGCTCATCATCATCATTGACGACACCCCCTATAATTAGTTCCTTGGGATTCACAAAGCTACGTCCTATGTATATGAGGACATCAGGATATTCTTTGCCGAGGCGCAATCTGGCATTTTCTATCCAGTCCTCAATCTTCATGATTATTTGTCCGTCTTTGCTACATACCCATTCAAAGTCTTCTGCAATTTCTTTCACTGCGGATTTCAATTCATCATAAAGCATAGAGGGTAAATTGCTTTTGTTATTTTTTACGAAGTGCTTTAGTCTCTTTATATCATCCTTGTTGTTTACTTTTGAAATGCAGCTCAGTTCTTTCCACAATTTCACGTTTACATTTTGGATGTCAGACAAAATATATTCACTGATGGAATCCTTCAGCATTTTTCTTAGGGGAAACTGTATTGTGTTTTCCCTCTCTATTTTGAATCTATTGAGTTGTTGGATATTATGCTCTGCCATAAATCATTAGTTTTTTGCATAAATACTGTTTTGATATATTCTTGAACTTGCGGATAATCCGCAGCAAGCAAATCATTGCACTAATATCATTTGACGTATCTCACCACATCCATTCCGAGGCATCCGTGCTGATAGGTAACGGTTACGGTGTCGCCCACATGATAGTCTTCCTTGTTGAATCCTCTACCGACATTTACTTTTTGCCCATTGTCCGTGAAACGAAGAACACACTGCGTTGTGCTCATTTTGCCTCCCGAAACGTAAAGGTCTTGGATAACAGCTTGGCGTTGTTGCGTAGAAATCGGAAAATAAAAGTTTGTGGTGAAGATTATTGTCCCCAATACAACGGCAAGGGTACACGTATGCATTGAAACATAGTCGTCATCCTTGAACAGCTTGACAAGCAGATAGGAAACTACTGCTATTCCTCCGATGAGCCACCAACTATTATCAACAACAGTTCGCATCGCCGTCTTAACTCCCCAACATATACAAGCCAACAACAATATGGTTTTGACAAACTGCCCCAAGCAAGAGTCGTCATCGTCTTTCTTTCGTTTCTTCATGATTTCTACAATTTAATTCCTTTCATCGTTTGCTCTTGCCATTCCAAGATTTGGCTAACACCTTTATCGTAATCGCCTCTTTCTATATAATCTTTCAGCAATCGAGCGTTCTCTATCTTATCTAAGAAAAGGTTGTAGTCTTCCCTCTTTCTCAACGAGATTATTTTATCCAAAAAGAACATCGACTTGCGATAGTCTTCCAAAATGTAATAGGTCAAAGCAAAGTATCCGTCACGACCTGGCCTTGAGCCATAATATGGATGTTTTTTAAGGAAAAGCAGAAAGCCTTCAAATGTATTCAGCTTATCAAACACATCAAATTCATTCAGCTTGTCTTGAAGTTCAGACATCCTATTAATGTCCCAATAAGAGCCGAGCCTGTTCCCTAAGCTGAAATTATAAGTGCTAAATGGCGCATAAAGGCATTGAGCGAAATAGTTAACGAAGAACGAATTTGGGTCTATGGAATTATCCAAATAGAATCCGACCAACACCATTGCCCCAGTTTTATGAGCCAAGGTGTAATATGCTAACCGCCCCTTTTTCTTGAACCTATCGGGGAGTATCAGTTTTCTCATTATCTTATTCAATTCTGTTGATTTCATACTATTCACTCTTCATTTGTTCTTCACTATATTAGTTGAAGATATATTTTTGCAAATATACCCTACGACATATTCTATCGGGGTAAAAAGCTCCATATCATTGTTCTCAACTAATTCTTCTATTGAGGATTTTACAAGTCCCCAAAGTTTGGATGTTTCATATTCTTCATAAGGGTGTTTCATATCTTGTATTTTAAAGCTGCGGATTTGCTATCCGCAGGAAGTGAATTTATAATTTTTGTTCCATTAGGATTCTATCAATCATAGAACTTTTCTTGAAAAAGGGATACGTATGATAAAAACTCTTCGGCTCAATGGAATCAGAATCTTGCTCCATCATCCATGCCGAAACAATCAAAACCATCATTTCGTAGTTTGCCTTTTCCCTCTGTTTGGGAGACAATCGTTTCAATGCTTTCTGAAGCCCTTCTATCTTTTGGGGATATTTCCGCAACATTCGGGTTAATCCTTCAGAAAAGGTCTCGTCATACGTCTCATCGGTATGCGACAAGCAATGCCTTATCACCAATATGTAGTCCTGCTCTTCGGAATGTTCTTGGGCAAAGAAATCACCATCTATGATTCGGCTGAGAAATAGGCTGTCGGTATTCGTTTCTTTCTTGCCTTTCAATTCTATCCTTCTTATGCTTTTGTCACAGAAAAGGACTCCATCAGTAGAAGCGTTTAGTGGATAGATATAACATTTTTCTCGCCCTCTTTTAAACAAGTATTTTATATCATAGAAGATTTCTCCAGCCAAAGTTAGCGTATCAGCCTCTAATGAGGCAAAATAAGATTCTTCAATTTTGGTTTTGCCAAGCCTTTTGTTCCATTTGGAAATTTTCAATGTGCCAATGTTGGCATCATCAAATGTAAGTCTTATAGACATTCTTGTGTCGGAAAGTTTCACCTCTCCGACATAACTATTTATATCTTTTTCCAAAGTGGCAGCTTGACTTCTCATGCTATATAAAAGCAACAAGATAATGTTTATCGCCAAGGCGACAGGAATCCATTTGTTTGTTCTCATACCATAGTCATTTTGCAACTATAATCGTTCTAATCATTACGTTCTTTTTCGTCTGTAATAAGTTCTTTCATATCCACAGACAACAACTGCGCAATTTCAAGGAGTGTGGTAAGATTGGGTTGAGAGCGGTTGCATACATAAGCATTGACCGTACTGAAACTCCTTCCCAACTTCTTTGCAAGCCATGTTTGGCTTATCCCTTTGTCCGCTAAAACAACTCTTATGCGATTTAACTTCATATTTTTATCGTTTTTATGCTACAAAAATAACGTTTTATTTTGATAATCCATCCAAATCCCTTGAATATCTGCTGTATTCCGTCGTAATTTAGACAAAATAGAAATATAATCTGCAAAAAT
>NZ_JANDWX010000072.1:0-3202 GCF_024330485.1 Segatella copri
AACTTGAATTGATGAACAAATCACCTCAAAAGAAGGTTGTAACCCATCACTTCGAGCCAACCTCAAAGAATGTTCTTCTTTTCATTGGTGGCTTGGCTCTATCCCTTGTCATTTCCATTTGGGGCAATCTCACCCAATGGCGAGATTACCAAGATTGGGAGGAGGCAGACTTGAAATATAGGGCATTGAAGATGGTGCTTTCTACTGATGACCCAAACATTCACTACATTGAAAAGTACTTCTCTATATGTCGAGACGAAAATGTTATAAATAATGTGAGGAATCGTGTTGCTGCTTACGAGGATTCTGTTCGCCACCATTATAAAATGATAGAAATGGCAACATACAAGGATAGTCTTACCAATTGCAAATTACTTGAAATTGAAGGTAAGAATATGCCTTGAAAAGCCAAATAAAGGACTTTTTCTTTATGTAACACAATTTTAATATTTCCGCAAATACGTTGTAATTTTCATATAGTACCTTTGCAACGTCATGATTCCTTATATACTGAGGATTGATAAGAATATAATAGATTAAGCAATAAAAAAATAATTATACAATGAATAATAAGGGGATTTTAACAACGGCCTTGTGCCTATCTGTAATGACCTTGACGATGGCACAGAGTATCACGGGAAAAGTAGTGGACACCAAGGGTGAGCCTTTGGCTTTCGCCAATGTGGTGCTCCTAAATCGGCAAGACTCCGCGTTCGTCAAGGGAGCGGTGAGTGGAGAGGATGGTAGCTTCTCTATAGACTCCATCTGCAATGGCGGAATCATCAAGGTAACATCCGTGGGCTACAAAACCATCTGCAAGGATTGCGAGGGTGAAAATGTGGGTGTCATCAAGATGGAAGAGGACAGCAAGATGCTCGGTGAAGTTGTGGTGAAATCATCACGCCCTGTTATTGCCATCAAGGGCAATGCCTTGGTTACTACTGTAGTTAATTCTCAACTGTCTCATGCAGGCACGGCGAACGATGTGTTGCGCCAAGTGCCGATGGTTACTGGCAGGGATGGAAACTTCGAGGTGTTTGGTAAGGGTACGCCGCTCATCTATATCAATGGTCGTCTTGTCCAAGACAAAAATGAACTTGCACAGCTCAATTCACAGGACATCAAGAATGTTGAAGTCATTACAAATCCTGGTTCCAAGTATGATGCCTCCGTCAAGTCTGTCATCCGCATTCGCACCAAGTTGCCACAAGGTGACGGCTTTAGTGGAACACTTCGTGCGCAAAATGGCTTCCGCCACTATTTTTCGAGCATGGAGCAAGCTAACTTGAAATACCGTACGGGTGGACTGGAGTTGTTCACCAATCTCAATTACTATGGCGGCAAATTCTATAGTCATGAGAATACGAACATGGAAACGCAAGGTTCTACTACTTGGCTTCAGAACATAGAGAGCATCAACCGCATGAGAAATAATGAGTTCTTTGGCAAGTTTGGCTTGTCATGGATGATCAGTGAACGTCATTCCATCGGTGCTTACTATATGAATGGAGTGGGTTTACAAAAGCCTCATTCAGATTATAGCTCTATATCGTATGCCAATGGTAAATTGGACGATGAGGTTTCAGCTGTGAAAGAGGGGAGAATTCATGCTGTGCCGAAGCACCATGCCAATATCTATTATAATGGTGATGTAGGCAAACTGGGCATTGACTTCAACATGGATTATATGTGGAGAAAGAAGCATGAAAATTCCGATCAGTCTGAGACGAATATGAATCAGCAGAAGAATTTGGTGGCATCCACAAGCATTGGACACTCACGGATGTTTGCGGAAAAGTTGGTGTTGAGCTATCCTTTGTGGAAAGGACAAATCGAAGTGGGAAATGAATATACAGCCTCTCAGGTGCTGAATGATTTCAATATCAATATGGCAACCATTGGCAACAGCAATACCAAGAGTGACGAGAAGAACATGGCTGGTTTCTTCTCCATCGGTCAACAGTTTGGGAAAATCGCAGTAGAGGCAGGTCTTCGCTATGAGCATGTTCGTTTTAAATATACAGAGGATGGACAACTCAAGGAAGATAAGAGCAAGACTTACAACAACGTGTTCCCTTCACTCGCCATTTCTACAGAGATAGGTAAGACACAATGGGCATTGAGCTACAACAGCAAGATGCAGCGTCCATCATACGATGACCTTGATGGAACACTCAACTATGTCAATCGCTTGACCTTGCAAAGTGGTAATCCTTATCTTTCTCCTGTCAAGATTCATTCCGTGGAGTTGATGGGTGCTTGGAAGCAATTCTTTGCAAAGGTATCATACGAGTACAAGAAGAATGCCATCATCAACGAATCGAAACCATACGGCGAGGATGGAGAAATGAAGTTGCTCACGATGGAGAATACGCCAAAGATACAAGAGTTGCAGGCTTTCCTTGGCGCACAATTCCAAATCGGATTTTGGCAACCAAAGGTAAATGCCGGCATCATCAAACAGTGGTTCTCTGGGGAATATCTGGGTGAACGCAAGTCCTTCTATAATCCATTAGCTGTAGTACAGTTTCAGAATGCCATCCATTTACCAGGCGACATCTGGATGAACATAGACATAGAATGGAACAGCCGTGGTAACAAGGAAAATATGAAACTCAGTTCTTCCTCATACCTCAATGCCAAACTTTACAAGGCTTTTTGCAGAAATCGTTTCTCGGTTACGCTCGAAGGTAACGACATCTTCAACAAGAGCAATCGTGACGTACAATTCTACAACAAGGATGTTACGCTTTGGCAAAGCATCACAAACGACAGCCGTTCCTTGCTCTTGACATTGCAGTATAACTTCAATACATCAAGAAGCAGATACAAGGGACAAGGTGCTGGTAAAGAGGAGTTGAATCGCTTCTAAAAATAAAAAGAGGTATCCGAAAATCTTAAAAAGAGTAGGAATATTTCGTAATTTTATACATTATGGAAACAAACACTTTATTGAAGCTCTCAGAGAAAATAGAGCTTTGTGGATTAGAGGACGAGTGCAAATAGTCCTCGCCCTCGCAGTTGCTTTCTACAAGATACCTTATCCTATATCCATAGATGCTAATGGTGAGGTCATCAATCAGAGAACAGTGCAAGTGTTTGTGCCATACAAGTATTTGTATCTTTTCGATGAGCCAAGGACGGCTCATGTATCTTTCGAGGGCAACGATAATGCATCTTATAACTGCGACATCACAAGCCA
>NZ_JANDWX010000073.1:0-3097 GCF_024330485.1 Segatella copri
TCCAAGCAAGAATGAGGATCAGGGGGGCTTGTCCCCCCGCCCCTAAAAGCCAAAAACGACATGTTCTGTACCTAACATCGTCTGTACTATGTCTATAGGAAAGCCGTTTAGCCCCTTTAAACAAAGGCATTCCGAAAGGTTCTTAACGAGAAATTTAATACCGATAAACGAGAAATTTAATACCATAAAAAGCGAGTTAAACGAGAAATTTAATACTTTTAACGAGAAATATTTTGTTTTCTCGTTAAATAATTATACCTTTGCACCGGAAATCAATCAAAGAACGTATGAAACAGAAACTACAACAGATAGCAAGTGACCTCGAGCGCATAAATCGAGACTTGCGCAGAGAAGAGCAGGTGATGTCCGCAGAGCTTCGTGACAGACGTGCAAAAGGTTTAGAAGGCAAAGCAGCCATCGAGCACTACAACGAGTGGATGAAGGCGGCAGGTATGGAACACTTAAAGGTCAGATAACATGGCAAGACCAATTCAACCAGAGCAAAGCGAACTCGTCAAAAAGACAGTGTTCTCCTATATTGTTTCCTCGGCTAAGTTCAAGTATAACTTAACCGAGAACCGCATCAAGTTTGCCCTTCTCGACAATCTCAAAGCGTTGTCGGGAATCCCAAAGAACCTTGATATTCGCAATCACAAGTTTCGTATGCACAAGCCTCAAGACTCTCGCGTCTGGGAGGTTGAAATGCCTATGAGTGATATACTCAAGTATATGGGCAGCGAAGGCACACCAAAGAAGAATCAGGCTCTTATAAGAAAAGCAGCAAAGAGTATGCAAACGAAAATCATCGAAGTTGAGAATACCGCAACTGGCGACTATTGGGGTGCAGCCCTCATCATGAATGTCTATATATCCAGAGGGTCTGGCATCATGAAATTTATCGTTGCAGATTGGGTAATGACTGCACTCCTGGACTACACACACGGCTTTCGTGAGTTCGAACTTGAAACCATGATGAAGTTAAACAGCCCTTATGCTATGCGCTTCTATGAGCTTGTTGCCAATCAAGATACGGGAACCCAAATCAACATGAAAGTTGAAACTTTACGTGAATGGATGGGCATCAAAGAGGGGCAATATTCTCGTTCGTATGATTTGCGTAAATGGGTATTAGAACCATCAAAAAAAGAACTTGATGCAAATTGTCCTTGGAGTTTTGATTTTGTCGAAGTCAAAGAGAATCCTGATAACAAGAGAAGCAAGGTTGTGAAGTATCTCATTACCCCTCGACACATCATCGAGAACGAGAATCAGACACTTTACAAGCAATCTTTACAAGCTAATATTACAGCTCGCTTGCAACTCTCTCCGCAAGCATACGACTATCTTCGTTACAACCTCGGCTTTGAAGTAGATGAGATTAACAAGAACAAAAAAACCTTCATCGAAGCCGAAGAGAAGATTCCAGACTTCGTTGGGTTCTTGTCATCCCTTGCAGGCCCATCAAGACTTGCCGATAAGCCAAAGGCCTACATCGTTGGAGCTTGCCGAAAGAAAGCTGCAGAGCAAGCAAACAAGCTATAACACCAAACTACTTAACGTTATAGTTTAGCCACAAAAAAGTTATAGTTTTGTCTGTCCTGAGGGTGTCGAGAGGGAGTAACCCCTTTCGACCTCGGAGAGCCTAAGCACCTCACGGCTTGCCGCACGAAGTCAAATTTGTTTATCAAATTTTGAGGTGCACCCATTTGTCCAAAAAGGCAAAGGGGGGAATTAGGCTTCCCCCCAGTAAGCCTAATTTACACTTTACCGCAAGCGGATTGTAAAATATCTTTCTCAAACAAGTCCATAACTTCCGAATTTGGGAACAAATGGAAACTTGCATAAAAATACGAAAACCTCAGAGCACTTTTCCGCCAGACATAAGAAGAGCCGAAGAAAAGATTTCTCTCCTCCTCGGCTCATGCCCATCTGTCACGTCCGTGCAATCTTTCAGCACAACACGAACTTAATCGCACACAACAACAATGGGCATCCGCTGAAGACGTCCAGCCTCAGTGAAGAGACTAACACTAACTTAATAGCACATAACGACAGCGGAAAAATTAACCTGTATAACTCTAACTACCCTTGAAAAACACCGGCTACAAGCCGCTATAAGCATAAAAAACATCAAAATAGCCTTTTTTAGCCCCTCTGAGCCGTTTTCTTCCTTTTCGTGTGGAATTTCACGCCCAAACACCTCAAGGCGCCCCAAAACGTTCCAAAAGCATGCCTAAAGCTCTTTAATCCACTCCTTGATGACATTCAACTTCACTGTTTGAGCATCTGACTTGTCATAGATTTCCATCAAATACACCTTTCCGTCCTGCTCTGCGGTCAGCACGTTGTAGGTGATTACTCTGGCTCCTCCAGACTTTCCACCACCCTTTGAGGTTATTGCCATTCGTATTTTGCGCACACCAGGAGTCAGCTCTGTTCCCTGGAACGGATCCTCCTCCAAAGACTTCCTGAAAGCGTCCATATCTGCTTTCATAGACCTGTATCGTTTTGCCAATGCTTTAAGGCTCTTGGCAAACGTTGGCGTTGGTATGACTTTAAAGTTCATCGAGCAGCTCATCCATTGAAAGTTCTTTAATCTTGCCTTCTCTCATCAGCTTCACTTCACGAATAGCTTGACAAATACGCTCTGTGAGGTCTGGCTTGTTGGTCACGATGTCATTCTGGGAGATTGGGATAAGTCTAAAGCTTCCCCAATTTCTGGACTTCAAGATAACGTCCTCCCCCTTACTAGCCATGCCGAAATACTTCTTTTGGTTGGCTCTAAATTCTCTGGTACTTACTACTTCCATTGTTTCTTGTATTTGAAATTCTGCTGCAAAGATAATAAAAAATACCAATTTGGTACACATTTTTCACGAATTTTAACACGCATATAAATCTGCTTCCTCTTTTTTCTTCACCCCCCAACCCCCAAGGGGGCTTTATGTCTCCAATCCTGCTTCCAACTTGCGCAAAATTCCAAGCAAGAATGAGGATCAGGGGGGCTTGTCCCCCCGCCCCTAAAAGCCAAAAACGACATGTTCTGTACCTAACATCGTCTGTACTATGTCTATAGGAAAGCCGTTTAGCCCCTTTA
>NZ_JANDWX010000074.1:0-3082 GCF_024330485.1 Segatella copri
CTCTTAATTTGGATATTTTATCTCTGACTTCCTCTTCTTTGATAAACATCGCATTGATTGACTTATCCAACTTGGTTATGTCATTACTTGCAGGAACGGTTTCCGCTCCTGCGTTCTTTATGGAGACAGAAAGTTCATCGACTTTCTGCTCCAATCTCTCAACTGTGCCGTAGATGGCTTCCAATAGTTCTTCTTTCATTGTATATTACTTTTGTTGTTTGAATGGTTTGTAACTTGCATCAAAGGCTAAAGCCTCTTCTGCGTTTCTTCTTTTTCTTCTTGGATGATTCGTCCTCTGGGAAAGACTCGAAGGTCTGAGCGTTGGCAGAAGCAAAAAGTCCAATGGAAGAAATGCCGTCCCAAGGATCTTGGCTGCTATCCGACATAGATGGCTCATGGTTGCTCTTGTGATAGCCTTGCTCGTATTGCAGAGTAGAGCTGGATTTTGGTGATACATGGTTCTCCATTCCCTCAAACCTTGCATTCAGCTTGCCAAAGCTATAGCCTCGGCTAATTTGCGTACCCTTGAAACTATATCCGTCCTTGCAGAATCGGATGCCTTGCACCTTGGTTCGCTCCTTGTCCTTATAGACAAGCTCCAGGTGAACACCTCGTTTTTCAAGCCCACTCTTGAACTTTTGCCAGCTATCTGCGACTTTCAAAGCATCATTGACGGCATTGTGAATCTCGTATTTGGCACGCTCCGCATTGCGCAATTTGCGAGTGTTAGTCTTGCTCTTGTCCGTTCCGTAAGTCAGCCCATACTTTGATTTTAGAGCCTTGGTCACTTGCTCATTACGCCTGTAATCATTCCTGTCTGATATGAGCTTGCCCTCGTTATTGATGCGGTTATACACGATATGACAATGTGGATTGTCGGTGTTGTGATGCCTTACGATGATGAATTGAGTATCTTTTATCCCCATCATCTGCATGTATTCAAGGGCTATCTTAGCCATGAATTCATCCGTCAAACGTGGCTTGTCCTCGGGCTTGAAGCTCAAAGCTATGTGCCCCACAGGCTTCTTAATCCTTGGATTTAGCTGTCTTTGCAGCTCAAAACTTTGTACTATCTCGGCATTCGTGCCGAGTAACACTCCATCGGATGCGATGATTTTCGCCTCGTCCTTGCCTGTAACATAGCGGATGCAACCACCAAATGAGCTGCCTTTCTTTAGCTTGCCTATCATGTGGTATCCTCCTTTCTGCCCATACTGCTTGGCTTCGGTTTATAACTTGCTTGGCGATACTCGCCAAGGATTTCTTTCAATCTTCTCAACAAGTCCACCACATAAACATGGGTTTCATGGAAACCTCTCTGATGCGACAGCTTGGTAAGCTGGTTGAGGTTGTTAGCCATACCGATGAGGTTCTTGGCAATGGCAACCGTCTCTGTGTTGTGTCCGCTCACCACCTCGCCATTCAAGGCGGACTCACGGATGTACTCCGCCAACTTGCGGTTGGCTTTTCTCGCCCTCAGTCTCAGTGCCTCGTAGCTTGGCTTCGAGAACTTCACCGTGACAGACTTCGACAACTTGCGAACCCTGCCCGTGGGCGGTCTTCCGCCCTTTCTTTTGTCTTGTTCATGTATGCTTGTCATTCGATATACTGTTTACAGTTGGTACACTCACTTTCTGCGACCGTCGGGAGCAAAATTCCTCCGTCCTCACGGTGGAGCGAGGCGTTTTGGGGTTCCCAAAACATAACCTCGCTCCCTCTCTGAACACGTTAGTTGGAACTACAGCCTTTCAGCTATCCACGCCCAAGGTCGCAGACCTTAATTCTCACAATTTGCGCCAAGCCTCGAAGTCCTCTTCATAAAGGCTTAGGTGGTGGCGCACGATGTTCTCGATGATGCCCGATACGCTCATGCGTCTCCCTCCGAGGATGCGGACGACACGGTCAAGACGGTCTCGTACATCGGAACTGACGAAGACTGGCTTGCGGTCGTCAATCCTTGGAACTTGGAGGAAGGTCTGCTGATACTCCTCCAATGTCGCCTTGCGCTGCTTGCCACTGATGCGTTTCTGCGGATTCGGTGGCGATTGAGCCTCGTTCGTTGATGTTTCCTCTTTATAGGGAGTTGTTGCAGCAACTTTCTCTACAATTGCTCTCAACTCTGGGTTCTCTACATCATCATAGAGAGAATTACAACTACTTGGATTGGCTTTGTTGTCATACGTAGATGGATTAACAAAATCCAAATACTCTTTTTCCATCAGCTCCTTTTGCTCAGGAGCCAAGACTACATCTTTTGTTCTTGCCATAGCTTATGCTGTTTTATTTGTTAGTATAGTGGTCACGGTTTGCACCATTGACCGATTGTCGGGTGCAAAGTAAGTGTACTGAGTGCAGCCATGCAACTGATTGGGTGTAACGTGGCAATTTAGTTGTGGCTTGCTTATTTGCATACCGAGATAGTTGTGAGAACTTCAACGTATTTCTCAACTCATCATTGTTCATGTATTCGTTGCAGTCGTGCAAGTTTTTCTTGTTGTTTTTGGCGTTATCCCGTATATCCAGCTTGGCGGAAAGATACTCTACCGCGAGTCCGACATTCAGAAGATTCTGATGGCTAACTATCGTGAGGCGTACAGAATGAAGGGCTTGTAGGAGAAATACATGTCCTTGATGAGTGGGGTGAAATGAACAAGGCGACAACGTATAACTTACCGAGTGTGGCTGTTATAGGTTGTCGCCTCGTTTTATTGGCTATACCGAGTTGTTCGTGTTTGCCAGGTATCATTTGTGTTACCTGTATAAATCTAATACCATGCTAAAACACACTGCGGAGGTTCGCCAAAGTGGCTGGAGGCGCAAAGCCTCCAAGGAACGTTGCTTTATGGCAGGTCTATGCCATTGGATTTTTGTTCCTTTCCCGCTTGGCAATAAGCTTATCCATGTCATTTGAAATCTTCTGCTCCGTCACCTGCGCATAGACCTGTGTGCTTGTGATGTCTGCATGTCCCATCATCTTGGCTATGCTGCCGATGGGAATGTCCTCGTTGAGCATCAAGACTCCGAATGTATGGCGGCTGGCGTGGAATCCCAACTTATTACTTATGCCAAGCACCATTCCAAG
>NZ_JANDWX010000075.1:0-3069 GCF_024330485.1 Segatella copri
TGACAACCCATATAGTGATAAAATTAAAAATGCGTAACTCATTTAGTGATAAGAAAAATAGATAGTAACATATTTAGTTTAACCATCCTAAAGGTGACAACTTTTTCACGTATAAGACACCTTTTCGTTCAAAAGACATTTGTTGAGTTTCTTATCAAAATGACTGGTGCTTAAAGCATGTTTATTGAGTACCTTGAAGATGACTCTATCCACGATAATAGGTTTGAAGATCTCGGAAATATCAAGACATAACGAAAAACGCCTTTCTCCTGGAGTATGCAGAAAGCTTATCGTTGGATTGAGCTGAGTTTGATGAACTGCCCGGAGAGTTTCAGTATAACACATCATGTTGCCAAAAGATATGAGAGCATTCACCTCATTCTCTGGCGGTTGCTTGGTTCTTGATCCCATGTTGAAATCATCGAGAATGATATCGAATGCAGCATAATATGCCTGTCTGATATTTCCCTCAATTCCCATTATCTCATCTACAGCCTTAGCATCTGGCAAAGTATTACTCAATCTTTTAATAGTATCGATAATATCTTGCAGGTCTTTTCCTCTACGATTATAATAGTTGAGGTTCATAACCATATTCCATGCTGCTCCCTGAATAAACTTTCGTGCCAATTCAACTCTTTTCTTCTTGTTTTGGTATGCAGATGTTTGTGCCAACAATGCCTTGCCAGAAAGAAGACTTTCGCGAGGCATGAAGCTTCCGGTATAGTTCTCATAATAGTCGAAGAAGTGGACAGGAATACCTTTCTGCCCCAAAAAGTTGAACAAAGCACTATTTGCCCGCAGACTTCCAAAGGCATACAGTTCCGCAACATCCTCAATAGGAATGTATCGAGGTTGCTGCTTGATTTCTTCATTATCTTCATTCACGATAACAGGCGTGAACTTCAGCGTATTATCTCTGCGTTCCATGATGCCTGGATTGAACAGATAGAAACTTCTTTTCATTCTTCTTCCTCCAACTCGTTTATATAACAAAAATCGAAATAACTACAATTCTTACAGATGCCTTTCTTAACTTTAGACGGGCAAACATCTTGAGAGATTATCTTAATAATGTCCTTAGATATAACCTGAATGTCATCTCTATCAACATCTGTCAAGATTACTTCTTTTGTCTTTCTCAAAAGAGGATATTCCAAGATGCCCTTCACGCCATCAATTCCATGTTTCTCGAAAACATACATGTAATATTTCAGTTGCCATTCATGAGCTTTATCCACCTTATTAGATTTCTTTATCTCATGGATAACCTTGTTCTTGGCATCATAGTAATCTACTTTGATACCATCAATCTCCACTTCCTCATACTTTGATGTACGTTGCGGATAACTTGATTCATGCACCAACTTTCCTTCATAGACCAAGTCTGACTCTTGTTCCATATTGATGCCATTGGCAAACAGCCATAGTTTGCGATGGCAAAGCTGGTAATAGTTGAAATGAGTGCCTGTTATGACCATAGAGAAAAACCAACAGGAGGCTCCAGGTAAAAACCAGGAGCCTCATCATTTACATTAAATCTGATTCTCGTAATCAAACGCCATCATTCTATCAACCAACTCCTGCTTAGCCTTAGCCAAAGCATCTGCGCTTTCGGTCTCTGTCACGACATAACTTGCACATGGAAGAGTTATAAATGTCTTGGCACCAGCATTTTCGTCAACGATAGGCTTTGCCTTTGGTTTAGATTCTCCATCCTCAACAAGTTTGGCACGAATAGCTGCAGCTAAAGTATTAGCATTATCACTAATAGCAATGGCTAAAGTCTCCATCAAACTGAATGTTCTTGCCTGATTGGATGTGATATGCCAATCAATCAGAGCATCGGCTATAGCTGGAATAATCTGCTCACGCTGCTCTTTCGGCATCAACAAGCATTCACCAAAAGAAGTAGTGATTACCTTCCATCCATCTTCTTTCAACTTTTCTACCATATCTGATGTAATCTCTGGTTCCAACTGATTAGTTGAAACGCAGAACAAACGTCGTAAATCAATAGCTACATCATATACAAATAGACCTGTTGCTCGATTATTATTCTTAGGAATCCATTTGCGATACAAACTTCTATCGCTTCCTGCCAAGAGGTTACTGATCTGCTCTTCTGTCAAACGATTTCCATTAGCATCACGCACAACAACTTTATGTACGTTAGGCTTATCAGAACGATCAAAAGAAATATTCTCCTTAGGAAATGCAGCCAAAAGCGGATGCAAAGGTGTCATCGCAGAAATACTTAAGGGACTTCTGCGCTTTACCGTTTTTTCCTTACCATCTTTAACAGCTCTCATCCAACCACCTAAAAGCTGGTCAATATAATGTGGATCGCAAGACGAAAGGACCTCTCCTTCTTTAAGCGCACCTTTCTTATCTACATCCCAATAGAACTCGGTAGGAGAAGGTTGAACACCTAAAACATCGTTAAGCTGCTCCATGATAGAACGCTTAACCTGCTGACCACTGGAGTATGGAACTCGTACGTTGAACTGTGGGTCAAAATAAGACTTCTGACCATCTTCTACACAGAATACTGTGAACGCAGCATGCTTGAGACCTCGCAAATAAATAAAAGAATTCTCTTTCATAATCTTGTATTTTTAATTGTTATTATAATGTCTTATACTGGAAACGCAAAAGTGTTAAGAAGTATGGTACATTGTCTGTTGGCATACCATGAATCTCCTTCACGATTCCTTTAAACTCATCTATCTTACCAATGAATGAAACAACCTCTGTAGCAGCTGCTATGAACTGTTTTTTATTAGTTGCATTGAGCATTGTCTCAACCAAATTTTTACGTTTGGTACTGATAGACTTATCTTTATCACTAGAGGCTTCGTTCAACAACTTAGCCAACTCTTGGGATTTCTCCCATAATTCATCATTATTCAACATAGCGTATATCCAAATTATATAAACATTGTAATTAACTAAAGTTTCGCAAGTGAAAATTCACAAGCGTGATTTAACGTAATTTTGGAATAAAAAAGGCTCTGAAGTTTGTATAACTCACAGAAAATGAGTATCTTTACAATCGCTAAACAATAA
>NZ_JANDWX010000076.1:0-2688 GCF_024330485.1 Segatella copri
AAAAAGAATGACTAAAAAAGCAAAAAATAGCAGATTTGGGCTTTTATTTTGAGTTTCAAGTGGTTGTGGCAGTTGTTGGCTTTAAGTGACGTTCGTGAGGAAATGTGAAAATGGCGGATTTGAGAAGTAGAAACGCTTTCAAGTCATTACCTCAAAGAAACTCTCTAATAAGCATTTTTAACGGCTTCGGTTTTTACTTCTCAATTCTGCACAGGTTGTGAATTTGCCATGCAACTCTCATGATTTAATTTTGCACAGAACAAAAAGCAAGGAATTATGAGAAGTACATTCAAGACAGTCTTCTATGTAAACGGAAGCAAGGAGAGAAACGGAATTGTCCCTATCATGGGACGTGTGACAATCAACGGAACTATCGCACAGTTCAGTTGCAAGCTGAGCGTGACCAAAGCGATATGGGATGCCAAGGGCAACAGAGCCAAAGGCAGAAGCAAGGAAGCCAATGAGGTGAACTTTGCGCTTGATAACATCAAGGCTCAAATCGCTAAGCATTACCAACGGCTTTCCGACCGTGAGGCGTTCGTTACCGCTGAAATGGTGAGAAACGCATATCAAGGCATAGGTACGGAGTATGAGACATTACTCAGAGCTTTTGACAAGGAGAACGCAGCCTTTGCCCAACGCGTGGGAAAAGACCGAGCTGTCCGAACCTACCGCAAGTATCTGACGGTAAGAAAGTACGTTGCCGAGTTCATCAAATTTCAGTACAAGCGCAGCGATATGTCCATGAATGAGCTTACCGAGGAGTTCATCCGTGATTTTTGTCTGTATTTGAAGAATGTCATTGGACTCACGCAATCTACCATTTGGATATACTCCATACCATTGAAGCATATCGTCACGGCAGCACACTACAACGGCAAGATACAGAGAAATCCGTTTGCCATGTACCACGTTGACCCAGACCACAAGGAGCGTGAGTTCTTGACAGAGGAAGAATTGGACATATTTGCAGGAATAGAGTTGGAAAATCCCAACTTTGCTTTTGCGAGAGACTTGTTTATGTTTGGTTGTTGGACAGGTATCTCTTTCGTTGACATCAAGAATCTTACAGAGGACAATGTTGCCATTATAAGTGGGTCTCCATGGATAGTTTCTCAGCGTCAAAAGACAGGCGTACCATTCAAAATTAAACTGATAGATGCAGCCATACAGATAATTGAACGTTACAAGCCATTGAGAAAAGATATGCACTTGTTTAATATTGGCTCACTTGACATGGTAAACAAGCGTATAAAGAAAGTGGCAAAAATGTGTGGCATCAAGAAGCGAATTTCATTTCATGTAAGCCGGCATTCGTTCGCAGTTTTGGCTTTAAACTACGGTATGCCGATAGAGAGTGTAAGCAAGATACTGGGACATACGGACATCGCCACAACACAAATTTACGCAAAGGTGACAAGTACTAAATTGGAGCATGACATATCAGCTTTTGAAAGTCGAATCAAGGGGCATATGCCGACAATGGGGGGAATGGCATGAAAAGGACTGTAATCACCGTGGACGGAAATGGAATGTTATCCATTCCGTCCAACTTGCAAGACTTGTGGATGAGTGAGGGTGAATTGGTTGATATGCTCCATGTCACCGCCCCGAAACTCCATGCTGTGATAAGGTCGATATACGAGGAAGGTTTGTTGCCCATGTCGGAGGTACAACAGAAACAGGAAACCTCCAAGGGCATTTGGCAAACGATGTATGGTTTCCCGATGGTTGTTGCCCTTTGTTTCCGTATAGGCTCTTATGGTGCTGTTCGGTTTCGGGACACCATCATGAAGAAGTTGTACGGGGCAAAAGAGAAAAGTAGTGTCATTGTCCTACAATTCAGTGGAGGAACAACCGCCTTTAGTTGAATGTCCTCTTGCTTGTTTGTTGGCTTGGCGCTGTCGTACTGTCGTGAATAAGTACTGAAGCATAAGCATGACATTCTTACTTGTAGGGGGATGAGTTCTGTTCATAAAAATGACGGACAAAACACCCCTTATTTTTGTTGAATTGTTGAATATGATGAAAGAAGTATTGAACATCAGGCATTTACGGCTCAACATATTCTCAACAAATCTCTCAACAAAAGAAAGATAATGTTGAAAAGAGAAAACCATGAACACCATTCCTTTCTTTCTTTTTTGCCCAGTAATTTGTTGTGTAGAGCTATTTGTTGAGAGTTTGTTGAGGGTATAAGTGGTTGGTTCTCATAAAGATAATACCTATCTTCAACAATTCAACGTTTTACATGCCCTCACTTGGTACGCTGTAAAATGTGCTTGTGGATTAATTGGCAACCGCTCTATTCTCCGAAATGGTTGCAGCAACGTTCCTTGGAGGCTTTGCGCCTCCAGCCACTTGGGCGAACCTCCGCAGTGTTTTAGCATGGCATTAGATTTATGCAGACTATACCGAGGACACACAGCACACTCGGCATAGTTCACAAAGGAAATCAACAACACACAACTGAAACACTTGGCAAGTTTCACACTGAAAATATCACCTTTTCCTTTGCAAACTCCATGTACAAAGTAGCTTGTGTCTGTGACCTTGTTCTTTCAATGTGGCAGCTTTGATGTTTGGCGTAAATTGAGAGAATTAAGGTCTGCAACCTTGGGCATGGAAAGCCGAAAGGCAAATATCTCGTCTTTTGTTCTTAGAGGAGGGAGCGAGGTTATGTTTTGG
>NZ_JANDWX010000077.1:0-2545 GCF_024330485.1 Segatella copri
ATTCATATGGTGAATCTTCACGCATAGCCAACCATCCATTGGATAACGGGCGTATTCACTACAACGATGAAACGTGGCAGAAATCATTTGGTATTGCTCATGACTACCGACTTGGTATGCATGTCATATGGACTAAAACGCATCGAAAAGAACTCCAAACAAAACTTAGAGAAACGTCATAAATAGCTCATTTTCAATACATATTCATTAACATAACGCTCCAACCGCCTATTGCGAGTTTCATCCGTTTATAGTAATTTTGTACCACGGTTGTACCATGGGCAGAGGGACACACGGTTCTTAATGAGGGTTCTTATTTCCTCTTATTTCCCCTTGTTTCCTCTTAAAAGTTTCCGTCAAGGACCATCCCCCATGAGTCACTGCAAAATTCAAAAATAACGGTAAAAATGAATACTACAACTCGCATTCCAATCGTGCTGATGTCCGTAGAGGAAACAGCGCAGGCAGTAAGCATCAGCGTCAAGACAGTACGCAGTCTTATTCGTCAAGGCAGGCTAAGAGCCGTAAATTTCGGTACACGCATGACCAGGATCTATTTGCAAGACCTTCTTGAAATAGCCAAGGGACAAGGTTATCAGGTGGTTCTCCCTTCTTCCCTATCGTTAGAAGGAGCAACGTCCAAGAAAGCACAGAGGCTAAAAGATGCCGAGACTGGCTCAGTCAACAAGTTGGCAAAGTGTCGCAAGACTCCCAGGGCTGGTGAAAGAGCACCTGATGGAGTAACCCACGACACCCATTACACAATGGCAGAGGTGTTGAGCACCTTTAATATCAAGTATGGAAGATTCTATGAAGTCCGCAATCGTTACCAACTCCAGTCAGTTCACGCATGGGGAACGACCTGCTTCAAGAAAGAAGACGTGGAAAGGGTTATCGGGCTTTATAATGAAGAACAGGGTAAGAACATTTCCGATGACTGGTACACCTGCTTCGACATCATGAAACTCTACGGATTAGGCAAGACACAGGTACGCAGATTTGCGGAGACCCATGGAGTGAGAATCCGAAAGTTCAAAGGCGGAAGAGCCAACTACTATCTGAAAGCAGACTGGGAGGCTGCACGCAAGAAGGCAGAGAAAAGCAGTACTACGACCAAGGCAAAACGGAAGTGAGACACAAGTCAAGAGATGGTTCAAACAAACTCATATACGACCCATGCCGTTGCAATTGCTATGCAGCACCCATCCATGTCGGTCGAAACAAACCCACAACGCAGAGTAACGGATATAAGACAAAAAACGCATCCAATACCTGCTTTTAGTCTGATTTTGAGCGTAAAATCATACTCAAAAGCAAATTCAGGTTAAATTCTGGCTGTATTTGAAGCCATCTTTGCTTTTCTCTTTTCACGGCAATCTAACTTTGCATCGGATTTGAGAGTTAAAGCGTTGCGACCATGGCTATTCGCATCCACAGATACACATCGGTAAGAATAATAAAAGAATAACAATATGACGAACATTTGTACAAAGGTCACCGTGCGGAAACGACCTATCAAGAACGGACAGACTTCCCTCTATCTGGATTTCTATCCTCCAATCCGCAACCCGAAGACAGGCAAGCTCTCACGCAGGGAGTACCTTGGTCTTTACATCTACACCAACCCTGTTGAACGCTTTCAGCAGGAGTACAACAAAAGTATGATTCAGAAAGCGGAAATCATCAAGTGCCGCAGGACTGAGTCCATCATCAATGAGGAGTATGGCTTCCTCGACCGCAACAAGGGCAAGGAGAGCTTCTTGGAATATTTCAAGAACCTCATGATTGAGCGTGGCAGCAGCCAGAACTGGGCAACCGCCTACATGCACTTCCACAATTACACGCATGGCGAGTGCCGCTTCTGCGACCTTACCGTTCCGTACTGCCAGGGATTCCTCGACTACCTGTTGTCGGATGCCTGTATGCACAACGGCAAGCGCATGATGGGAACAACAGCCAACAACAACCTTACCAAGTTGAAGTGCATCCTTGCCATCGCATACGAGGACGGACTGCTCAAAGAGAATATCGCCAAGAAACTTGTGCGTGCCAAGGCTCATGGCAACAAGCGGCAGTTCCTCACCAAGGAAGAGTTGTTGCAGTTGTCTCAGACTCCTTGCAAGAGTGATGTCCTTCGCCGTGCAGGTCTCTTCTCCTGCCTTACAGGTCTTCGCCTTTCTGACTGCATCAGACTCCAGTGGGAGAATATCGTCAAGTTGGCTGATGGCGGCTGGGGAATGGACATTATCACAAAGAAGACTTCCACCGCTGCAATCCTGCCTATCAGCGAAGAGGCTTTGCAGCTCTGTGGCGAGCGAAGCACTGGACAGGTGTTCAAGAATCTCACGAACAGTACAGTGGCATTGTATCTCAAACCGTGGATAAAGGCTTCCGGCATCGAGAAACACATCACCTTCCACTGCTTGAGTCACAGTAAATTCTTTTATTTATTGAATATCAGCGAGTTGAGTATTTTAAAGAATGTGACTGCTAACGATTTAGAAACGAGCTATATTCTTTTTCTTTCACAACTTTGCAATATACA
>NZ_JANDWX010000078.1:0-2545 GCF_024330485.1 Segatella copri
TCTACCTCACGGGTCTCAAACCAACCAGTGTCCTCATTATACACACGTTCAATTCTTGTCTTACGTTTCATTGTCACTTCTGTTTGTTCCTAAGTGACAACCTTTTTCAGGGAAGTACAGTTTCACTAAGAATTACCATTTTTTACGGACATATACAATACCTGCCTTTATTTGGGCATCAATTGTATTTATGTCAATCCCTAATCGAATCATATACTCTTTAATTATATTATTATTTAGTCTGTCTGTAATTCGTCTTCTTTTGTAATAATCCAAATTTTCAAAAGAGAGCGGCTTTCCCTCTTCATAAAAAATCCACCTATCTTCTTTGTATGCTTGAATTAATCGTTCTTCTAAATTGGAATTGGAAAAATAGAATTTGAAAAATGGATTATCGGTTTCAGTTTCATTGGATAATGCACATGTAATAATGTTACATCTCAAATGTTTTTGTATGATTCTGCAAACATTAGACAGTCCATCTTCATAATTTGATATAAAAAACACTTTGTCTGGATATATCTTATTTTGCCAGCAACTAAATTTGGGAAAATGGGAGCCTCCACTTTGTGGATTAACCCACCCATTTGGATTTGGTATTTCCGAATAGATTTCAGCCTTTCCTGTTATCAGTTGTTTTTTGAATATAACTTTCACCGTTTCAATAAATAGATTGAAATCACTGATCTCGAAAACGGAGAAGGTTAAATAACTAAATTCTGTTGTCATTTCTATTATTTTAATCAGGTCTCTTTAAAAGTTAATATTATAGCAGTTTACCTTTTAATTTATCGGATTGTGCTTGCTTCCTCCTGCTACAGATTGAATATACTTGTTTATTTCATTTTCTTCCTTTTCCGTGTATATCACATTTAAGATAAAAAACGAAGCAAGAGAAACACAAAATGTCCACCATCCTATAGCATAGGAATTAATTTTGCTTTTAATGAGACATTTTATTCCTACTACGAAAACGACAATGAATAGGATTACGACTACAAAAGTAAAGTCCGAATAACAGATACCATTGTGTGCAGAAAAGAAATATCCTACCCAAAAAATGACACATGGAATCACGAAATTTTTGTAATAGGATTCGTCATTGTTTGTCTTGGCTGTTTCCCTTTTAGCCATATTCTTTCGTTTTCTTTTCATTTCTCCCAATTTTTAAGTATATTGCCATCAACGTCCCAACCAGAGAAGAACTTCTCGCAAATGATGTATGTCGAATCATTTGACATACGCACGAAATAGTGTTCTTGCGCATAACGTTTGACCTTAAAAAACGTGATTTTGTATATTCCATGAAGAGGATGCGACGGCGCAATGATTCTTAGCGAATCTTTTGTAGAAAGTATATAAGTACCATCAGCATCTTCGATGGATTTTCGGTATAAAGAATCGCTCTTCGTCAGGGAATCTTGGTCGAGGTCTTCATCAAGCAATGTCTTTCCTCCCATATCGACTTTATCGGTTTCTACAAGAGGGAGAGATACGCTCATTTCATCACCAAAATTAAAATTGACACTGGCAAACCTATATTCCTTGCTTCGTTCCATATAGAAGCTATCTGGAACTATATTCAAAGGACCATCTAATCGGGCATCCATATAGACAGGATGAGTAGGACAAGCCGATGATGTCAACGATATTACAATTATCGTGAAAACGACAAATAAAGAATGTTTCATAAGCAAAACTGATTTATATCCTTCGAACTTATCTTGCATTTATGCTGAATGAAAGAATAGACGGCTAATGACAAGCCGACAGTGAAGAGATTTAAGATTCCCAACAATATAAATTGAATAATCGCAAAGAAGCAAGCGATAGTTCCGTCAGTTATAGCCCAAATAGAGAAGCCCATTAAGGGCAACATGGCAAGAGTATCCAACTCCCAATGCAATACCAATAGAGACATCTTGCTATTTGATTTAGCAAACTTCCAAGCAAGCAAAGCCGTAACAACATTCAACAAGCAAATACAAACGCAAGTAGTCTCGATAATATCGTAGTAAACTCTCCCATAAAAAGATATGAATGTAACTACGTAAGAAACAAACGTACTTACGGCTACGGATAGCAAATATTTCTTTGTATCTTTATCTCTTAGTTTCATATTACGTTCATTATATTTTTACTCTGTATTGTACACGCACACTTACCGTGTCCACCGCCTCTTGGGAATGGACGCATGAGGCAAATAAACAAAATGCCAATAAACTGAAGAGTATTTTCATAAGCAACAATTCTTTTTATTTACTTCAACTCAAAAGTTGCCATGAAAGGCACCTTCTCACCATCTATGCTATCCTCATAAAAAAAGCGGTAAACGCCTGGTTTGTTGGGAAGAATATCGGGAAAAAGATGGGCAGTAATGGTGCCGCTTTGACCATCGTTTAAAACATGACCGATGGCCGTGAACAAGCAATCGGTGGGCACAACAAACCAATTGCCATCCGCTCCTTGGGCTGTGATGCTATAGGCATCGCCATACACAAATTCCTCGCCACTATGGTTGGTAATCGTGAATCTGATTTCCGTG
>NZ_JANDWX010000079.1:0-2485 GCF_024330485.1 Segatella copri
AATCCAAGGATAAAGAAGCCTGTGGGACACATTGCATTGAGCTTCAAACCAGAGGACAGGCCACGTTTGACGGATGAGTTCATGGCTAAGATAGCCCTTGAATACATGCAGATGATGGGTATCAACGATGCCCAATTCATTATCGTAAGGCATCACAACTCGGACAATCCACATTGTCATATCGTGTACAATCGCATCAATAACGAGGGCAAGTTCATATCAGACAGAAATGATTATAGGCGTAACGAGCAAGTGACCAAGGCTCTAAAATCCAAGTATGGACTGACCTACGGAACGGATAAGAGCAAGACTAATACTCGTAAATTGCGCAATGCTGAGCGTGCCAAATACGAGATTCACAATGCTGTCAAGGATGCCTTGAAAGTCGCTGATAATTGGCAAAAGTTCAAAAGTGAACTTGCAAAGCGAGGTGTTCGCTTGGAACTTGTCTATAAGGACAAGGAGCAAACCAAGGTTCAAGGCATCCGTTTCTGCAAGGATGGATATAGCTTCAAGGGTACACAGATTAGCCGAGACTATAGCTTTGGCAAACTGAATGCGAGATTAGAGGGAACGGAGAACCTTTTATCAGCAAGAGCCAAATCTGCTCAGCAATATGAGCAGGGCTGTCACAAGAATGAGCAGATGCCATTCATGTCGGAGAGCAGTCAGGATCCTTGGGGCGGTATTTCTTCCATTGGACTTTTTGCTCCTGCCAACGCTCAGACCTTTGAGTCTTTCCCAGAGGATGAATCAGCCAAGAAGAAAAAGAAGAAACGCAGAAAGGGCTTTAGCCTTTGATGCAAGTTACAAACCATTCAAACAACAAAAGAAAGATGAAAGAAGAACTATTGGAAGCCATCTACGGCACAGTTGAGAGATTGGAGCAGAAAGTCGATGAACTTTCTGCTTCACCAAAGAATGCAGAGGCTGGAAGCATTCCTGTCCCTGTAAGTGTTGATACATGCAAGCTTGAAAAAGCCATCCTTTCTATAGCTGTAAAAGAAGGGGAGTCTATTGACAAATTGGCAAGATTAAGAGAGGCTATCTGTATCTTTACCGACCTTACCAAGAAAGAAGCAAGTAACAGAGAACAGCGAAGCAAGCTCTTGTTTGATACGGTTAAGCAGCTGAAGCAAGAGCAAGATGCTGCATCAAAAGACCTGCAAGAGCGACTTGACAACATAAGCAATGCACCTCAGAAGAAGATTGTTACCCATCGCTTCGAGCCAACTTCAAAGTGTGTTCTTCTTTTCATTGGTGGCTTGGCTCTGTCTCTTGTTATCTCCATTTGGGGCAATCTCACCCAATGGCGAGAACACCAAGACTGGGAGGTGGCTGACTTGAAATATCGGGCATTGAAGATGGTTCTTCCATCTGACGACCCCAATGTTCGATACATCGAAAAGAATTTTTCTGTATGCCCAAATAAAGAAGTTATTGAGAAAGTGAGAACTCGTGTAAATATTTACGAGGACTCAATTCGCTACCATAACGAAATGATACAGATGGCAGCAATTAAAGATAGCATTGCTAATAGCCTATTTAAAGAGGCGAATGAAATTAAAAAGAAAATTAACCTGAAATAATAGACAACGACCATCTGGTACAAACGCATCCTTCGTTTCGACAAGATTAAGACCAACGGCATTCGCATCGTATTCGATAGCGCAAGGGCTTCTCCGTGCATCAACAATGTTTCAGGATACTTACTTCCATCAAACTCTCAACTATTCATTCGTGTCCGTGATACCACTCGTTTGATATTGCGGACACTTTTTCTTTTATGATGGCTATGAAAAAGGAAATGGCAATATAGGTTGTTGCATTTGTTACATCTTATATATTATGCGGCACAGAACAAAATGATGCCAATATTGACCCTGTTAAAGTCGAAGAATATACGGCAGTCTTAGAAAACGGTATTGACTTGGATTCCATTGCAGGAACATATTGCGGTGTGTTGCAGACTGATGTTGAGACAATACTCACATTAAATATTAACGGAACCTATTTGTTGATACAGACATACAAGGAAGAGCAAAATGAACAGGAAAAGTTAAGGGGAACATTTCAAGTGCTTGACGGAAATGTCTTGATGTTCATACATCCTTCGAGTGGTGACAATATATTCTACAAGGTGAGGGATGACAACAATATTATTTTGATTGACTCGGTTGGCAATGAATCAGAAGGTGAAACCGCCAGGTTCTATGTGTTGAAAAAGAGAAAGTAAAAAACAACGTTACAAATAAAAATCCGTGGATAGGTTAATTTCTTATCCACGGATTTCTATTAGTAGGAAGTAAAAATTTGAACACAGCTAATCTCAACTATCTAATAATAGTGGGAGTCAATAAACTGCTTGGGGGTGTAAATTAAACTGTGTCAAGGCTTGTTCTTAACTTTCATTCCCACTCCCTGCTGGGGGCATGCCCCCAGCAGGGAAGCCTTTTCGGCTGCAAAGTTACATAATTTTAAATCT
>NZ_JANDWX010000080.1:0-2303 GCF_024330485.1 Segatella copri
ATTCATATGGTGAATCTTCACGCATAGCCAACCATCCATTGGATAACGGGCGTATTCACTACAACGATGAAACGTGGCAGAAATCATTTGGTATTGCTCATGACTACCGACTTGGTATGAATTATGCATTTAGCAAGAACCATCGACTTGACATTGCCTATACGGGAAAATGGCAAAAGTCTTGCTCCAACAATCACACTACAGGTTCAAGTGTAAGCGGAATGCATTACGACACTCATGTGTATCTGCACAATGTTGATGTAAACTACTCACTTCCTTTTGGACTTAACATTAGTGGTTCGTACACTAACTATCGTACCCCTCAACAACAAAAACTTGACGGTACGATGTATGCAGATGGAAATACGACAGAAACGGAACGCAACCTTACAAGTGGCAGTGAACAGACTATCAGCAAATGGATGTTCGCAGCCGACCAAAACCATTCTTTTACACATGGTTGGGGATTGTCGTATGGTGTAAAGGGACAATTCACAAGCAACAAGAGTTATCAGAACACCATCGACAAAGAGGGTAACATTCTGCCTAATGCAACAAGCAGTGTGGACATCAACGAACGTATTTGGAATATATACGCAGGTTTCAGCAAACAGATAAACAAGGCAATTAGTCTTGAAGTATCCGCAGCAGCCGAACAATATCATTCACCGATATGGGACAAATGGCGCATATATCCGTCACTCAATGCCCTGTGGAATATCAACGAGAACCATTTACTCAACTTGTCATTCAGTTCCAATTCTGAATTTCCGAGCTATTGGTCAACAATGAGCAGTGTATTTTACTCATCGGCATATACCGAGATACATGGCAATCCTGATTTGAAACCATACTCTTATTACAATGTCAACCTTATGTGGCAGATTAAAAGACGTTATACGCTGATGGCTTTTGCAAGTCTGAAACCTGATTATTCTGTGCAGTTACCGTACCAACCAACAGACCGTATGGCGGTAATATTGAAGGAAACCAACTTCAACTATGAGAATAGCTTTGGATTGCAAGCCTCTGCAATATTCGGTGCTGGCAAATGGCTCAACGGTAATGTGTTTGCTGTAGGAATCTATAAACATGCCAAAAGTGACCATTTCTTCGATTTGCCATTCAACCGCAAGAAGCTGACAGCAGCACTTGGAGGTACTGCATCTATAAAACTTTGCAGCACACAAGACTTGCGCCTTATACTCAACCCTTTCTTTCAGTCAAAAGTAATACAAGGTGTTTATGATGTAAGTCCTATCTTTAGAATGAATGCCAAGTTACAATGGACTTCACATGATGGGAAATGGGGATTGCGCATCAATGGCAGCAACATCTTCAACAACAAGGCAGACACTCGTTCCGTACAAGGTAATCAAGATTACCGTATGAAAATTAACAACAATTGGGCTACTGCCACTTTTGCTGTTATATATAAGTTCGGTGGTTACAAGGAAAAGAAAGTAAAGGCAGTTGATACATCAAGAATGGGACACTAAGCCGCATGATATGAAACAAAAACTAATTGGTAGAATTAGCATGGATAACATTCATGAGCTATGCTTTCTCACCCAAGGCGAAGAGAACAATCACCGAAAGGAAGAACTCTATCGGCTCACTTTCGATGAGGACAACCGAGTAGCATTCAATGCACTGCATGTTCTATCAAATTTCGACTTAGCCAATAATGAGTGGCTTTATTGCAAACATGACGAGCTGATTGACCGAGTGATGAAGGAAGAGCATGTTGGGAAACGCCGTCTAATGCTCAATCTTCTCTTACGCCAACCGTTTGAAGAAGAATTCCTCCGCTCGGATTTCATAGACTTCTGTGTAAGCAAGATTACCGCTTGCGCTCAACCCTATGCTATACGAGCCTATTGCATGAAGCTTGCTTATGGGCAAATGAAGTATTATCCCGAACTTCTCAGCGAGTTAAAGATGGCATTGGACATGTTGGAACAAGAGACCCTATCCCCAGGATTAGCTTCCGCAAAAAGGCAGATATTGATGAAAATAAAAAGGAAGCATTCTTTGTCTTAATGTAGCATTTCCGCAAAGAATAGTCTTGTTTCTGTATGTTTGCCATTCGATATACTGCTTACAGTTGGTACACTCACTTTCTGCGACCATCGGGAGCAAAATTTCTCCGCCCTCATGGTGGAGCGAGGAGTTTTGGGGTTTCCAAAACATAACCTCGCTCCCTCCTCTAAGAACAAAAGACGAGATATTTGCCTTTCGGCTTTCCATGCCCAAGGTTGCAGACCTTAATTCTCTCAATTTACGCCAAACATCAAAGCTGC
>NZ_JANDWX010000081.1:0-2223 GCF_024330485.1 Segatella copri
GCATTATATTCATTAAGGGCATAACCGACCGCCTGCGCCAAGGTAGACTTGGGCAGCAAATCCTTCCTGGAAGATATTTCCTCCAGTTTCTCCAATAAATCCTGTAAAATGTCCGGTGCGTATGACTGCCGATAGGCAAGATGGTCTTCAACGGTCCATCCATTTACCCCAGCCTTATGTTTTTTGTCTTCTCGATAAAATCTGTTGAGGATATCTACGACTTCCTGAGCATCCTTGTCTTCCTTGCCGCAGTCGACGAAGTCTCTCTTGACATGCTGCAGACAGGCGATTCTCATGATGTCCGGATAAGCATCCGACTCCAGTTTCCGGTAAGGAGCATATGCATCACTCTGTATAGTACCTTTATAATCTGAGAATACGTTAAGTATGACCTGCTCAGAGCGTGAACCATCCTCATATACGAAGAAGACAAGTCCCAGTTTAGGCGCACTTACAGCCCAGAGGTAGCCTTTCTTCGACCCCTTGTCCGTAGGCTTTGTCTTGGCTAACAGCACTTTATGGTATGTCTCGTCTGCCGAGACATAATCCTGCTGCAACACTACTTGGCAGATAGCCTTATAGAAGTTTTCCAGCACATCGGCACTTCTGGCAATCAGTTTGTTTGCCGTGGCTTTCCTTAACGTAAACCCATTGTCGGCAAAGTATTTGGTAATTCGCTCTACCGGCATGGAATAGATGTATCGCATCTGCAGGAGACCTGCTGCAAAGGAAGGTGAATAGGAAGAATTCAACAACAGAGCCGGCGGAGTTTTCCCCGGATACATGATACTTCCATCCGTATAAGTGTTGATGTGATACACGGTCTTGATGAATTTGATGGGTTCCATGCTGTAACGTATACAGGTACGAGTTCCGAAGAGACGCAACGTCTTCAAAAGCTCTGCATCCATGA
The DNA here is from genome assembly GCF_024330485.1 of Segatella copri. Taxonomy (GTDB): domain Bacteria; phylum Bacteroidota; class Bacteroidia; order Bacteroidales; family Bacteroidaceae; genus Prevotella; species Prevotella copri_L. The sequence continues at coordinate 914 of NZ_JANDWX010000081.1, forward strand.
CTGGATCTATCGTAACATGCACCTCTTTCATCTCGTAATGCATGTCACGCTTGGCACCGTTGTTTTTGCGTGCCTTTCTCTTTTCGGCCTGCTCTTCTTTCTTCTTGTCAAATTCCTCCTGGGTCATCGAGTCTTGTGGATTCTTCTCCTGACGTTCGGACTTCTTGCCTGAAACGAGCTTGCCGAGTGCCTTGTTCTGACGATTCACCTTGCCGATGGCGATTCCTTTCTGGATGAGTAGTTCTTCTAATGACTTTATACGTTCAATGAGTTCGTTGACCTGCAGGGTCAGCGAACTCACTGTAGTATTAGCTTGCTGAAGTTGTTCGTTGGCAAGCTGAAGTTGTTCCTTCAAAAGTACTATAATTTCGTCCTTTGTCATAGTGCAAAGGTACGAAAAAATATCGAGATATGCAAGTATTCTTATATATTATTTTTAGCTATTTTATTGATATACAATATGTTAATATTTTCCTACCGCTACTATAGATTGAGTCTCTTTCTATATTTCATGCTTTTTAGGCAAATTCCGCTCATGATGGCCGATAGTGTCCTGTACGGCATTTTGCATTGTTTGTTCTTGGGGTCAAAGAATGGCAATTCAAAGGTTCCTCGCTCCAGTCGCTTCTGGTACAGCAAGAAACCATCGCCATCCCATTTGAGCATTTTTACCTGCTGGCGGTTCTTGGAGAAGAAGATGAAGACGGCACCACCGAGTGGCGGCAGCTCCATCTCCGTCCTCACAATCTGGTACAGACCATTTATGCCCATGTTCATTCGAACGTATCTCTGGCAGACATAGTACTGGGTACTCTCATTCAATCCAAACATACTGCATCCTCCTTCTCATAAAGTTTCATCAACGCCATAACAGACTTGGCACATCCTTTTTTAACGGAAACCAAAGTTCCATTTGGAAAGGTTATGTTTATGCCATAAAGGAGGTCTTCCATAGGAAGATCTATGGTAGGAGGTTCCATAGGCACGAACATCATGCCTGTACTTGATGCAGATGCTTCTGCTTTTTCTCTGCGGGCTGCCTCCTGGGCTTGGCGGATTTCCTTTTTGGCACGCAAAACAGAATATCCTTTTTCGCACATCCAGTTCTTCATGGTGCGATGATTTACATGTCTTTCCTTCAAGAAAGGGGTAAGTTGGGCCTTGGGATTTCGGTTCAGATAGACCAAGAAGGAATCCCAAGCCTTCTCATAACGTTCGTTTGCTGTCATAATTCATGTAATTTTAAAATTATGGTGCAAAGGTACGAACAAATGAGAAGACTACAATGGTATAAATGCGGAGCCGCTTAC
>NZ_JANDWX010000082.1:0-1914 GCF_024330485.1 Segatella copri
CTTGGAATGGTGCTTGGCATAAGTAATAAGTTGGGATTCCACGCCAGCCGCCATACATTCGGAGTCTTGATGCTCAACGAGGACATTCCCATCGGCAGCATAGCCAAGATGATGGGACACGCAGACATTACAAGCACACAGGTCTATGCGCAGGTGACGGAGCAGAAGATTTCAAATGACATGGATAAGCTTATTGCCAAGCGAGAAAGGAACAGATTGTCGAACGAAAAAACTATTGGAAAATGAACAGAGGAGTTATAACTATCAGCGAGAGCGGAACGGTATCCATGCCGACCGATACAGTATGGATGACCATGCAGGAGATTGCCGACATGTATAATGTATTCGGCTGCTATGTGCGCAAGGCTGTCAAGGCTATATTCAAGGATGGCATTCTGAAAGAGCAGGGTGTACGCCGTCATATCAGGAAGAACGACCGCATCAGCTATGATGTGTATAGCCTTGAACTCGTCATTGCGGTAGCCTTCCGTATTGACAGCATTGAGAGCCGAGCCTTTCGTGAGTTCATCATGCAAGCCATCATCAAAAAGCAGACCAACCGCCCGAAGTTGGTCTGCCTGTGGTCGAAGAATATAATGGTGTAGCAATTACATTTTTCATCAATGACCTCTATTCTTAGAAAACTAATGTGTTAAAATTTTATAAAGGTTTTAAATTCATTTGCTTTATTCAATTTATTTCTCTAAAATTGCAGTGTCAAACAAATAATGAACTAAAATGAGACTTTTGGATTTTTATATAATATGGAGAGGAGATATGCTATTTGCAACAGTTGTTCCTATAGCATATTTCCTATTGTACCTAAAAAACAAACAAGTGACATTTGTCTTTTTGAAATTTGTAATGGCATTTGTGATATGTTTGTACTGGGCAACATACGCTTGTACTTTTTTTTATTCATATTATGATGTTATAGGATGGTTTAAAATACTTATAATACCTGTTTTTTCCATTTATAGTGGATGTGTACTTCACCTTTTAAAATCGAAGAAGAAAAAGGTGTTTTTTCTTATCTCCATAGTCTATATAATATTTTGGTGCATGTTAATATTTTGGCATTGCATGAGTAGTATGTAATGCAAAAGAATGAAGAGAGATGATTCCTAATTGTATAGGAATCCTTCAAGCAACGTTCCTTGGAGGCTTTGCGCCTCCAGCCACTTGGGCGAACCACCGCAGTGTTTTAGCATGGTATTAGATTTTATACAGACCATAGGGAGAACACTCGGCAAACACGAACAACTCGGTATAGCCAATAAAACGAGGCGACAACCTATAACAGCCACACTCGGTAAGTTATACGTTGTCGCCTTGTTCATTTCACACACTCATCAAGGACATTCTCCTACACACTTTTCATTCTGTACGCCTCACGATAGTTAGCCATCAGAATCTTCTGAATGTCGGACTCGCGGTAGAGTATCTTTCCGCCAAGCTGGATATACGGGATGACACCGTTGTTTCGGTAGTCCTGCAGGGTTCTTCGGCTCAGTTGCAGCCTGGCACAAAGCTCCTTGTCCGTCATGAACCGCTCACCGCCAAGCATGGGGCGGTAGTTCATCACGGCACGTTCAAAATTGTCAACCATTCGGTTGAGGTGGTTCACGATGTGGTTCATCCACTCGCTGTTTCTTGTCATTACTTCATTGCTCATAGTTGTCTCGTTTTATTGTTGATACTTACGTTACTCGGTTTACTTGCTGCTTTGGATTAAGTGGCTGTTGTATATTGACAGCCTAACCTGTGCGCTTGCGAAAGCGCATGTCCTTTTTCTTGTCCTCCACTACTGCTACGATAGCCATCACGTCCTCCGGCTTGTAGTAGGTCTTGTGGCTGATTTGCGTATAAGCCAAAGTTCCGTTGTCCCGAAGCGTCTGCACTGTCCGTGGGCAG
>NZ_JANDWX010000083.1:0-1884 GCF_024330485.1 Segatella copri
GCAACGACAGTCGGATGGATGTAATCCTTGATATACTGATAATCCAACTTGAAGTCGAATATGCTATAATTCACACTAAGTTCTGTATCATACACGTATTGCGGTTTCAGATAAATGTTGCCTTGCTCATAATGGTATTGATTGTTATAGCTCACACTGTTGTTCAACTGACGAAACGAAGGACGGTTGACCCTGCTACTGAAATCAAGATTCATCCCCACTCTCCCAAACATAGTGGAAAGAGAAAGGGATGGAAGTAAGTCCGAATAATTGGTCTTGTTCTTTACTTCTCCTTGGTCTGTGTTGATGGCATGAATGTACTCATAGCGAAGCCCGATGCTTCCTTTCCATTTGGAGGCAGACAAACTAAAGGTGGCAAATCCTGCATACTTGGTTTCCTTATTCTTGAATTGGTCATCGGCTATCTTCCCTTCTTCGTTTACAGACATACCCCATGAACTGATTTTACTGAAATCCGTTCCGAAATCAAGCCTATTATTCTTATTCATGTTCCAAGCAAACACCCCTTTGAGTGCAGTCGCACGATTTCGCTGGTCGTTTTGCATATGCGTGATTTCTGAGACAGCATCTATTCTACTTGTCTCGCTCACTTGTTGCTTATGTTTCAGTTGAGCATAAACATAGTCGGCATCCAAGTTGAGCTGTAGGTTGTCTGTTAGTTTGCCGATATAATACAGATTGACATTGTGAAACCTTTCCTTTTCAGATTCTTCAGTCTTATTGTCTGTAGATGTCAGCAGTTCATCATTCTTGTACGTCTGCATATAGTCGAAAGGAGAGTCGAGCATCTTGTAGTTGGAGATGCTTCCCAAATATCTTCCGCCGATAGTGTGATTCTTGTTTATGGCATAATTCATACCAACATTATAGTCATGAGAGTGAGAGCGGTCGGAATATTCAGAAGCAGAAATCTCATGAAATGTATCTTGCTCGTAATTGAACTGGTTAACATCATATCTGATGTCACTTCTCGTATTGTCATATTGATATGCGAGGAATACATCCAAAGCTCCCTTGTGGATGTTGAGGTTGACCTCCTCGTTGTTAGACAAATTCTTATGTTTGGAGATTTCCGCACCCACAATACCAGAAAGTCCATCCAAGGAATGGTGTACTGTAGTGATGTTTATGACACTCCTTGTTTCTGCATCGTATTCTGCCCCAGGGTTTGTTATGAGCTGTACAGACTTCACGTTGGTAGAAGAAAGGAGTGACAACCCTGAAGTATTAGTCTGCTTTCTTCCATCTATATAGATGACAGGCTCACCCTTACCAAACACCTCATACTTTCCATTTGTATAGAGCATCCCAGGAATATATTTGATAACATCTGTTGCCTTGCCAATATTTTTCAAATTGGAATTTTGAACGTCAAGCGTAAGTTTACCGTTTTCTCTTGATATGTATTTGCGATGACCTTTAATCATAACTTTTTGCAGATTAATTGTTGCATCCTCCAAGGTTATGGCACCAACCTCACCGGTACGATATGCATTACAGTAAGTTTTGTAGCCCACACAACTCACTTTCACAATCGCCTTTTTCACCTCGCAAGGAATTACGAACTGACCATTCTCATTTGTCACACCACCCGTGATTAAACTGGAATCACTAACATTGAGCAAAGCGACATTGGCGAAATCGACTGGTTGATGGTGAGTGTCAACAATGCGTCCCATCATTCTGTTAGAAGTCTTTTGAATACATTCAACGATAATAATATTATCCACTTGTTTCATTTTGATAGGGTAAAAACCAATCAAGTTCATGATGGCATCTGGAACACTTTCATTTTTGATGTTCTTTGTCACCTTGAAATCCTCCAACTCGTCATACACAAAGTTGATGACATACTTATCCTGT
>NZ_JANDWX010000084.1:0-1854 GCF_024330485.1 Segatella copri
GGCTCTTCGCAAATTTTGGTGCACATAGTGCTAAAGCTTAAGCGCAACCTTTTTCTCCAACAAGGTGATGGAGGCTCGTCCTGCCATAATTCGTTTTACTGTTTTTATCTTGCATACCGTTCCTTCAAGAATTCCATTGTTCCATTTGCTGGTAATGGAATTCTTGATGGCCTGGTAGTCGTCAAGCAAACCCATGGCAAACTTTTCTATTCCATCCACCCCACATCCAATGGCCATATTTATCCATTTGTATAGTCCCATTTTGTTCTCTCCACTCAATATCCCTTGAAATGTGGAGACAAAGTATTTCAAATCATACATGTTTTTTTGTTGCATGAAAATCTTGACAGATTCCGTCTTTGGTCTTGAATTAAAGTGTACAATTGCGTTCCAAAGATCATGCTCTTCCATTCGTATGCTTTCTTTTGATAGAAATTTCCTCATTCTTTCTTTGTACTCCCCATATTCATTTTTCCATTTCTCCCTCAGAATGGACAGCAACATTTTCATTGCATACTTTTTCCCCGAACCATGAACGCCCTTGACCACACCTGAGTATTCCAAAGTCTTTTTCTCTAAGATTCTATCTGATATGTACTTCACATTTTTATATACCCATAGTTGGCTAGGGTTGAGAAAACTCTCATAAGTTGCATCTAGCAGTTTCTTAATCTCACAACTGCTATAGCCTGTTTTGTCATGGATATCCTTTATAGAGAGCTCTTGATTTACATGCATTTGAAGACACAACTTCCGCTTAGCCAATGTTTTAGCTTTTTCCACGTCTTTACTCATTGAGTCCAAAGATGCATAAATACCTTGTAGCACCCAGGATTGATCTAAGACTGGAGGTTTGGGACCAATTTCACTTTTGTCCAACAAACGTTTTCTTTCATGCAAGAAGCGGCTTTGGACTTGTGGGAAAAGTGCTTTCGTCAAATTTTCCATAATATGGAATTTGTCTGCGACAACAGTTGCTGCAGGAAGAGCCTTCTTTATAGCCTTGATGTAACACTTGCCCCTATCGCGAGTGATGGTGGACACATGATGATAGAGGCTCAGGACTTCAGCGACCTTTTCGGAGTCTCTAGAATCAATCAATTCCAACACTTGACCAGTGTCATGATTGACGATGGCACTACCATACGAATAGCCTTTCCTTTTAGCAAAATCGTCTATACCAATGTTGGTTGCCGTCCTATCTGAAGCTAGTTTTATATTCTTGAGATGATTGATACATGTGTTGGGGCAGCAATGTATTCCCATATCCGACAATATTCTGGAAGCTGAGACTGATGACATCTGTAAGTGCACTTGGTTCATTAGTCTTGTACAGTCAATGGAAAATCTAGCATACTTGTTGAGCCAATCGGGCTGTTGCTCTGTAAAGAAATGACCATCGGCCTTACAGTGAAATTTACGCATATACAAAATCAGTGTAAAACGTTTTCCACCGAGCGGAGGCATGGTTACTTTCCTTTTTTGCCAGCCACGGGTATGATGTGTCTCGATATGGCAACGATCACAGCAAGCGCAAGTAGACTTGCTTTTTAGCGTCAGTGCCACTTCATCCTCTGTGATGGTATAGTTGATTATAACGAAATTAGCAAAGTGGGGGATGAGGAAAGCAACGAGGTTTTCTCCCACTTCAAAAGCATTTAATTTTAAATCCGTTTGGTTGTTTCCTAAATTTTCTGTACCTTTGCAAATGTTAGCGATTGTCTCCATTGTAAGTCTTATTTTTTGAACACTAATAAACTTACATTTTTTGTCGGACAATCGCTAACATTTTATATAAAACTTTCTTAAAGAATTCTGCAGTTGGGCATTATGCACCAAAATTTGCGAAGAGCC
>NZ_JANDWX010000085.1:0-1666 GCF_024330485.1 Segatella copri
GAATTGACGGGGGCCCGCACAAGCGGAGGAACATGTGGTTTAATTCGATGATACGCGAGGAACCTTACCCGGGCTTGAATTGCAGAGGAAGGATTTGGAGACAATGACGCCCTTCGGGGCCTCTGTGAAGGTGCTGCATGGTTGTCGTCAGCTCGTGCCGTGAGGTGTCGGCTTAAGTGCCATAACGAGCGCAACCCCTCTCCTTAGTTGCCATCAGGTTAAGCTGGGCACTCTGGGGACACTGCCACCGTAAGGTGTGAGGAAGGTGGGGATGACGTCAAATCAGCACGGCCCTTACGTCCGGGGCTACACACGTGTTACAATGGCAGGTACAGAGAGATGGTGTTCTGCAAAGCGCATCTAATCCTTAAAGCCTGTCTCAGTTCGGACTGGGGTCTGCAACCCGACCCCACGAAGCTGGATTCGCTAGTAATCGCGCATCAGCCATGGCGCGGTGAATACGTTCCCGGGCCTTGTACACACCGCCCGTCAAGCCATGAAAGCCGGGGGCGCCTAAAGTCCGTGACCGTAAGGAGCGGCCTAGGGCGAAACTGGTAATTGGGGCTAAGTCGTAACAAGGTAGCCGTACCGGAAGGTGCGGCTGGAACACCTCCTTTCTGGAGAGACGAATTTCCTATGAAGATTTAGGAACATGACTTAAAAGTTCGCTTCTCTTCTTGTACGCACCATCTGTTTAATTAAATAAGAGATAGAGAATGTTCGGCAGAGATGCTACTCTTTACCAACACAGTCCTATAGCTCAGTTGGTTAGAGCGCCACACTGATAATGTGGAGGTCGGCAGTTCAAATCTGCCTGGGACTACATTCTTATATAATATCTCAATTGGGGGATTAGCTCAGTTGGCTAGAGCACCTGCTTTGCAAGCAGGGGGTCAACGGTTCGAATCCGTTATTCTCCACTACAGTGGGAATTTTTAGGATAGGCGACTGCAAGGAGCCAATCATAAAAACTTCACCACGAGAAGATCTTTGACATATTGACACAAGCAAAACTGTAAGTAATGAACTTTAGTTCAGACTAAAGTAAATCAAATCGCAAGATGAGATTTCACTTTGTTAGAATACAGCTGAAAGTATGAGCTACTTATTCGTTGTCGAGTAATCAGCAATGATAAACGAGATAACAAATACAGTCGTAAAGAAAGTAAGAAAGGGCGTATGGCGGATGCCTAGGCTCACGGAGGCGATGAAGGACGTGATAAGCTGCGATAAGCTTCGGGTAGGTGCAAATAACCCTTGATCCGAAGATTTCCGAATGGGACAACCTAGCCGTCTGAAGGACGGTTACTCTTACCAATGTAAGAGAGCTAACGCAGGGAACTGAAACATCTTAGTACCTGCAGGAAGAGAAAATAAATGAATGATTCCCCCAGTAGTGGCGAGCGAACGGGGAACAGCCCAAACCGTTGACGTCGCAAGGCGCCAGCGGGGTTGTAGGACCGCGACATTGTACTGAAATGGTGAGTGGAAGTATCTGGAAAGTTACATCACAGAAGGTGATAATCCTGTACACGAAGCCAGATCAGGCATAGCGGTATCCTGAGTAACGCGGGACACGAGGAATCCTGCGCGAATCTGCCGGGACCATCCGGTAAGGCTAAATACTCCCGTGAGACCGATAGCGAACGAGTACTGTGAAGGAAAG
>NZ_JANDWX010000086.1:0-1634 GCF_024330485.1 Segatella copri
TGCTGCCCCTCAAAAAGTAGACACAGAAAGGTGGAAAACTGATGGAAAATGATTACCTTTGCAAGCAGATAGAGTTGTGTGCCCTGTAGAGAGGGCGTAGCCCGAACGTAAGGGCACACAACTTGCCGAAGCACGGTTATCTTATCGTCAAGTATTCACCAGAAAGGAAACTTTTTATGGCAAAGCATTTAAATCCATTGGAAAAGGAGTTCTTGATTCGTAAGTTCAAGGGAAACTCCAAAGTTAAGCTCAGTGATTTCTGCAGGGCAAACAATGTCTCGGAAACTTCTTTTAAGAAGTGGCTGAAGCAATATGAAGAAGCAGGCATAGAGGGGTTGGCTCGTGCTGATGCTGAGATTGGGAACATACTTCCTGAGGGCATTGACAAAACCAAGGAGGGGTATAAGCGAGAAATCCTACGCTTGCGTATTGAGAATGAACGGCTCAAAAAAAAATATCTGGTGAGGCAGAACGAGGATGGGCAAACGGAGTATGTTCGTTTAAAAATGAAGAGTTCAAAATAGTGGACATGCTATCGCACGAGTATCCTGTCAAGGATATCTGCAAGATGATGGGAGTAAGTCGGTCGGGGTATTACAAGTGGCTTAGAAGAGAGCCTTCATCCCGTGAGATCAATCGTGAGTTCATGGTGGGTGTGGTTGAGGACATACACTCGGAACACCCTACACATGGCTACAGGTGGGTGGCGGCGTACATAAGAATCAATTTACAGTTGAGTATCAGCGACAATTTCTCTTATAAATGCTTCCAATATCTTGGTATTCAGTCACAAACGAGACACAAGATACATTACAAACCACGTAAGGTAAAGGATAAGTACCCCAACCTCATTTATTCCACGTGGGACACGGTAGACAGACCTCGACAAGTTATCGTCTCTGACATGACAGTCATCAAATACTCTTGGTTCTTCTTTGAGTTGACCATGTATTTCGATGTCTTTACGAAAGAAATCCTAACGTGGCATGTGGCTGAGAGACGTGGACATAGAGACCAGTACATTGATGGGCTAAATGATGTCATCAACCTGTTGAAGGGCACAGATGAGCCAACTGTTCTTCATACGGACCAAGGTAGCGTGTATGCTTCGCTCGCCTATAATGAGCTGATAAAGGACACGATGATTGTGAGGTCTATGTCCAGGGCAGGAAAGCCTACAGACAACCCTGTGAACGAATCCCTCAACGGATGGATAAAAGAGGAATTGTTCATAGACTTCAAGATTGAGACATGTAATTCAAGAAAGGAGTTCGAGGAGGCCTTGGACGCATACGTGGATTATTACAATGAGAAAAGACCATGTTATGCTATCGGCTATGATACGCCAAATAATTACAGGAAGAGGTTTTATAAAGGGGAGCTTCCAAGAAAGGACACTTTTGGGAAGCGAGAGGCTAATGCAACACCGAAGTTCGTCACAGAATGGAAGAAAAAGGCTGGAAATGAGAAAAATAAAGAATAATGTTCACTTTTATAAAGAAAAACTTGCAAATATGGATGAGATTGTCTACTTTTGCAAATGAAAAGGAACGAAATTTGATAGATATGTGTACTTTTAAAAATATAAATAATTAATAATCATTTTTTGTGTCCACTTTGGGGAACTGCTACAA
>NZ_JANDWX010000087.1:0-1602 GCF_024330485.1 Segatella copri
ACTAAAGTTTCGCAAGTGAAAATTCACAAGCGTGATTTAACGTAATTTTGGAATAAAAAAGGCTCTGAAGTTTGTATAACTCACAGAAAATGAGTATCTTTACAATCGCTAAACAATAAAGATAAAACTTCAAAGCCGTGAGCAAAGATACAAAAATTATTTCAGATCTGCGAAGCTTTTTCGCAAAAAATGAAGATAATCGTGCAATTAAGTGCATTATGGGTGTGATGAAACATATAAATATACGCTCCAGCCAGATTGGAGTAGAGAAAAAAGAGAACTGCAAGTTCACTACCTTGCAGGTACTCAACCTTCTCATGCTCTTCCCATTCTTCGTAGTCAAGAATGCGAGCCGATACTCCAACTCGTCCTTGAGTAAATTGTTCAATTGTGATAAAGACATGTTCTATCGTTTTATGAATGATGGTAATGTCAAGTGGCGCAAGTTACTATATGCAATGAATCTTCTGCTGATAAAGAAGATATCAAGCAGCACAACTGTTCATCATGACAAGCCGGTTTGTTTGATTATTGATGATACTGATGCACCTAAGACAGGTATGACGACCGAACTCATAGGAAGAATCTGGTCTCATGTTCATCAAAAGAGCATCCTTGGTTATAAGTGTCTGACCATGATGTTGTCCGATGGCGTTAGCCAGCTCTTTCTCGATTTCTCTCTTCATGGTGAGGAGGGAAAGGACAAGCAAAAGGTTCAGGGACTTACTGCTAAGCAACGCAAAGCTCGCTATACCGAGGACCACGAAGGGCAAGCGGTAAAAGAGCGTGTGGATGAATATCTGATGAAGAAGACAGACAAGGCCATAGATATGATCAAGTATGCCATCAAGCGAGGTGTTCGCTTTGATTACTTACTCGTAGATAGCTGGTTTACAAACACTAAGCTTGTGCGTTTCATTTCCAGCAGACATATCAAGTGTCACCTGTTGGGCATGATTAAACTGGGCAAAACCAACTATGCAACGAAGCATGGTAAGATGAATGCCAAGCAAATCATCAAGCACCTGCAAAAGGAAAAGGCATGCAAACACAACAAAATGCTTCGCTGTACCTATTGTACAATGGACGTCAAGTTGGATGGCGTGCCAGTCCGTTTGTTCTTTTGCAAACGAGGACGCAAGGGAAACTGGAATGGGTTGTTGACCACAGACCTTTCTCTTAGCTTCCTTGAAGCGTATCGTATTTATGCCAGACGATGGGCTACCGAAGTTGCATACAAGGATTGTAAGACCTTGCTGAACTTTGGCAAATGCCAGTCTGTACATTTTGCCGCTCAAATTGCTAGCTTCACTTTGACAATGATGCAGTATAACATCTTGTGTACAGTGAAGAGATTTGAAGCGTATGAAACCATCGGCGGCCTCTTTGCTGAGGTTACCAATGACACTCTCGAGTTGTCCGTAACGGACAAGATATGGGCTATCATTTTGGATTTCGTTCTGGAAGCAGCAGAGCGTTACTCTATAGATGCTACAGAGTTGCTGGCAGATTTCATCGAAAGTAATCCTGTTGCCCATACGCTACGTAATATGCATATTTATAAACAAGCAAGTTGATATTTATTCACTTGCGAAACTTTAG
>NZ_JANDWX010000088.1:0-1501 GCF_024330485.1 Segatella copri
CGGTATGCAAGATAAAAACAGTAAAACGAATTATGGCAGGACGAGCCTCCATCACCTTGTTGGAGAAAAAGGTTGCGCTTAAGCTTTAGCACTATGTGCACCAAAATTTGCGAAGAGCCGAAATGTTTTTCTAAAACTATTGCCACTATTGCCACACTTCAAGTTAACCGATTGGTCTTTAGCTATTTAAGTATAACAACAAGGGCATTTTTATTGTCACTTATTACCTAGCCCACTGACGGAAGCGTGCACCTTGAATAGATTTTACACTATACCCCACAGAGATAATAACATCAAGATTGTAGTATTTTACCTCTTTACTCTGCGTTTTCCCCTCTAAAGCACCATGTTGAGTGGTTGTTCGGAATTTCCGAACAACCACTTTTTCGTCCAATTCTCCTTCTTTGAAAATATTGGAAATATGTTCACTAATAGTTGCTTTACTTTTATTAAACAAAGCACCTATTTGCTCTTGATTCAACCACACGGTTTTATTCTCCAATCTCACGTCAAGTCTTACACCTTCATCAGATTGGTAAATAATCATTTCGCCCAAATCCGTCTGCACTTCATCCTCCCATTTATATCCACAATCCATGCAGAGATGAATCATCCCTTCAGATTGCACATTCTGCGAGTTGCATTTCGGGCAAGTTATCTTATTATTATTTGCTTCCATTGTTACGCTATTGCTTATTCCTTAGCTCTTCTATCAAGTCATTTACAATATATGTATCACTCATCAGATGCAAGCCAAGTTCTTTGTCATGCAGCATACGGCAAACATCAGAGTCATAGAATATCTGTAATGCTCTGTCGGTTGATATATGTAACGTATCGGCTAACTGCTTTATGATACGAGCGATTTTATTCCATAATAAGAAATCCAACATAATTATATCCTTTCATATGATTTGAATTGTAAATACTTATCAACTATCTCCTGGCTTAAAATGCAAATCTGATAGTTGGGCTTGTGATAAACCAACTGGCGAAGAGTATGCTCAACATCTGCATAGCCATTGATATAGGCTTCTACTGCATCAATTACACGGTCGTCAGCCACTCCTCCTTCAATGATGTCATACCCACTCCAAGGCTGCTTTCCTTTTCTGCTGTCAACAATGAAGTCGAGCCATTCCTTATCGTAAGCATCAAATCGTTTTACCTTGCTGTCTTGTGGTAGAGCGAACTCATAGGTGTTCACTATAGCTTGCTTGGCTCGTCTGATGGTCTTGATACGGACAGCCCATTTGGAAGCTTGTTCAAACAAAGGCGTAAGATAGAATCCTGGACCGAAATCCAAGTCCTTTCTTCCAATGCTTACTAAAGGATGCTCAACAATGACATTTGAACCATGATATAATATTTGCTTTTCCATTATTCACTAGTGTCCCGTTAAAACGAGACGATTATTAAATAAGTTATTAATACTCAAAAGTTTACGGACTTTTTGTAGTGTATTCGATTTGATTTTGTATCTTTGCACGCATATTTAAAA
>NZ_JANDWX010000089.1:0-1383 GCF_024330485.1 Segatella copri
GAAATACCACTCCAAGGGTCTTGGGTATGTTCTGCCGTTGGTTGAGTCTGTTCTACTTGGTGACAACTTGGTTGTCCTCCCTGCATAGATTCGGCTCTTGGCGATACACGATTATACTCTGTGCCAAGTCTTGCATCCAACTTGACAAAGCTGTATTCTCGGCTAATCTGCGTACCCTTGAAGCTATATCCATCCTTGCAGAAACGGATGCCTTGAACCTTGGTTCGCTCCTTGTCCTTATAGACAAACTCCAAGAGAACACCTCGCTTTGCAAGTTCATTCTTGAACTTCTGCCAACTATCAGCGCCTTTCAAGGCATCCTTGACGGCATTGTGAATCTCGTATTTGGCACGTTCCGCATTGCGTAATTTGCGAGTGTTAGTCTTGCTCTTGTCCGTTCCGTAAGTCAGTCCATACTTGGATTTTAGAGCCTTGGTCACCTGCTCATTACGCCTGTAATCATTCCTGTCTGATAAGAGTTTGCTCTCATTGTTGATGCGGTTATACACGATATGACAATGAGGATTGTCCGTGTTGTGATGCCTTACAATGATGAATTGGGTATCGGTAATGCCCATCATCCGCATGTATTCAAGGGCTATCTTAGCCATGAACTCATCCGTCAAACGTGGCTTGTCCTCGGGTTTGAAGCTCAATGCGATGTGTCCCACAGGCTTCTTAATCCTTGGATTTAGCTGCCTCTGTAGCTCGAAACTTTGCGTTATCTCGGCATTCGTGCCGAGTAACACACCATCCGAGGCGATGATTTTCGCCTCGTCCTTGCCTGTAACATAACGGATGCAACCACCAAATGAGCTGCCCTTCTTTAGCTTGCCTATCATGTGGTATCCTCCTTTCTGCTCATTCCGCATGGCTTCGATTTTGGACTTGCTTGGCGATACTCGCCAAGGATGTCTTTCAATCTCCTCAACAAGTCCACCACAAATACATGGGTTTCGTGGAAACCTCTCTGATGCGACAGCTTGGTAAGTTGGTTGAGGTTATTTGCCATGCCGATAAGGTTCTTGGCAATGGCAACCGCCTCCGTGTTGTGTCCGCTGACTACCTCGCCGTTCAAGGCGGACTCCCGGATGTACTCCGCCAACTTGCGGTTGGCTTTTCTCGCCCTCAGTCTCAATGCCTCGTAGCTTGGCTTCGAGAACTTCACCGTGACAGACTTCGACAGCTTGCGAACCCTGCCTGTGGGCGGTCTTCCGCCCTTTTTCTTGTATTGTTCATGTATGCTTGTCATTCGATATACTGTTTACTAAAGTTTCGCAAGTGAAAATTCACAAGCGTGATTTAACGTAATTTTGGAATAAAAAAGGCTCTGAAGTTTGTATAACTCACAGAAAATGAGTATCTTTACAATCGCTAAACAAT
>NZ_JANDWX010000090.1:0-1257 GCF_024330485.1 Segatella copri
AGCGATGTATGTGCTTGCCATAATCTCCTTGAAAGAAGCCATGGAATACGGCAATTCATTTTCCTTCATCATCACTTTCGCAACATTCTGTGATGCGAATGATGCATTATAGGAAAAGTCCAACTGGTTCTTGTGTCTTGCTTGGCAATGCGTAAGACCAGTATATTGCTTTGCATCGCGAAAACAAAACTCTATTTGGAATCTTGAGCGGTATGTGCGCAACACTTCCTCACCCGACATGGATGTCTTTGTTGAGAAGAAAAGCTTGTGTTTTCCGTTCGGCATAACCCAAATGACAAGGCGCACTTTCTGCTTCAATGCCTTTGAATAGGCTATGAGTGTGTAGGCTGTGCCTTCAAGTCCTTCAATATGCAACTCTGCCATACGTGTGAGGTCAAGTTTCTTGTAGTTGATTTTTCCGTCAAGTGTCTTGGGACGTCCAGGCTTATTGGAACGAGGTCCCGTATACACATAATATAGGCTCGCAGTATCCCTGAAGCGGCTGACAAGATGGAAACCGCACTCTTTGATTCCGTCCACAAACGGACGGATAGAGAAGAAAGCGTCAGCGACAACAATATCGGTGACCTTCAACAAATCCTTCTTATAACGCTTGATGACCGCTATGTAATGTTGCACGAGAGTCATGTTACGCATTTTCAATTCTCCAGTAGATGGAGTCTGATGGGCGCGCAGCATCATGCAACTGTTGGCATGGACATCGACAAGTGCAAGCCCCATGATTTCAAGCCCATGCTTCATGGAACTTGCACAACCGGACCAGAAAGTACCGATATGCGGAGTCTTCTTACCCGACTTGCTGATGTAGCTCGGATCGATGGCTATAGCCAATAGACCATCCATATTCAAGTAACGTCGGCATAGGGCAAGGTTGAACTTCACCCAGTCTATGCATTTAGCACGACCACGGTTGAAGTTCGTTCTGTAGGTCTGCTCACAATGGGTGCCGTAACGCTCCATTTGAGTGAAATTTATCTTTCTTTGTATCGTCATGTACAATAAAAGTATTTCCAAGAGTAGACTCTCGAAAGTTTTGCTTAACTTTGCAGATGAACTTTTGATAGCATCTCTGCATATTTCCGTATATTGGTTGAGTGGTTCTGATGTCATATAACTTTGAGCTTAGAGAACTATAAAGTTACTGATAATCAGCCACTTAACCAAATTTTATTAGTTATATTACGTTAATTAACTCTCTCATTTTCAATCGATTACATAAGAATTAACAGAGTATTG
>NZ_JANDWX010000091.1:0-1241 GCF_024330485.1 Segatella copri
TTCGATTTGATTTTGTATCTTTGCACGCATATTTAAAATACGTGTGCGATGAACAAAGGCAAAACTATATTCTCTCAGATTATGTCACTTATACCAGAACGTGATTTCAAAACTTGTGTAGACCGTTATAAGGGAAACTACAGAGCAAGAAACTTCTCTTGTAAAGACCAATTCCTAGTAATGAGCTATGCTCAATTAACAGGTCGTGATAGTCTTCGAGATATAGAAAACTGCCTTACGGCACTCTCCAGCAAACTTTACCATTGTGGTATTAGTTATGCTGTACCACGTAATACTCTAGCAAAAGCTAACGAGAAGCGAGATTGGCATATCTATAAAGATTTTGCAGACGTTCTTTTGAAAAAAGTACGTCCTCTTTATGCCAAAGACAAGTTCAGATTAGACCTTGACAACATGGTATATGCTTTTGATAGCAGTACTATAAGTCTGTGTCTCAAATTATGTCCTTGGGCAAAGTTTCGCAAAAACAAAGGTGGCATCAAAATGCACACATTAGTCGATTTGCGAGGAAATCTTCCAGTCTCAGTTTATTTGACATCAGCATCGGTTAATGATGTAAAAGCTCTTGATAATCTCTACATAGAACCTTCTGCTATCTATTTGATGGACAGAGGATATGTAGATTTTAACAGACTCTTCAAGTTGATAACTAAGAAGAATGCATTCTTTGTTACTAGGGCAAAAGATAACATGCTTTTTGAAGTTGTATCAGAAGCCGAAGTTGACAAGAGCACTGGTATCATTTCTGATGAACGTATCAAATTAACAGGACTACATACAGCCAAATGGTATCCTGAAGAACTTAGAATGGTAACCTATGAGGACTATGCAACCAATAAGGTGTATAGGTTTCTCACAAACAACATGGAATATGAAGCGCTTACCATATCTGAATTATACAGGGAAAGATGGAACGTGGAACTTTACTTTAAATGGATTAAGCAACACCTTCACATCAAATCTTTTTACGGAACTTCCGAGAATGCCATATATCTGCAAATCTGGATTGCCATATGCACATACTTGCTTTTAGCTTATGCAAAGAAAGTGATGCACATAGATCAATCGCTACACACTATTTCAAAGAACGTGGGGCTATTCCTTACGGACAAGACTCCTTTAAATGATTTGTTTAACAAAGCTGTTCCAACAGAAGAGACGGAGGATTGGCTATATCCTAGCCTTTTCAGCCCCGACGATTTCTAAACGGGACAGCAGTG
>NZ_JANDWX010000092.1:0-1236 GCF_024330485.1 Segatella copri
TTAGGGATTCCTTTGGTTAGAATTGTTGTGATTAGTAAGGATAAACTTTTGGATAATAATACATTATTTTCTTATGAAGCAAAAGGAGATTCTATATTTGTCAATCAGGCAAAAAATCTAGTCATTTACGTAAATTCTATTCAAAAGTAAACTCTATGTGGAATTTTTTATTATGGTACTACAGGAATTAGTGTGTGTTAGCGAGAGTGTAAGCTAAACTGTGTCATGCTATCACTGTTATAGTTTAATGCAGTTTATTTGCATTTTGTTCAGTATAGTTTTCCCACTTCTACACCCGGCAACAAGTAGCAGAAATCATCGAATTTTTGGATGAACCATAAAAAATCACCCTGGAAGGGAATGCATACAACACACTATGCATATCCCTTTCAGGGTGAGTTAATAAAACTACAATCATAGCAATAAAACTATTAAATTTACGTTCTTTTTAAAAGGGGTTGTGCAATAGTGGCTTAAAGGCTAAAAGCACTACCTTTGAATGCTGTTAAATATGGTAATGTTCAAAGTCACAATTTGTGATATTGGAAAAATGAATATAAATATGACAGATAAAATAGAAAAAAAAGGAGAGCAGCGAAGTTTAATTCAAATTTAATCCACTTTTTAAAGTGGAGTCATAGATAAAATCATATAGAATAAAGATGAAAGAATTAGTGGGTATTATATTATTGACAGTTTTGGTAGTATTTGGTTCATGCAACTCCAATACTAATGTGTCTCTTGTGGAAACATCTCCGCAACTATTTGATGTATGCCAAGTAAGCACAGGTAATCCTGACTATAGAAATAAAGAGTTGTTTATAAACGAATTGAAAAGAAAATGTAAATATCCTATTGAGTTTCAAAAAAATAATTTGGAGGCATACGTTGCTATTGAATACAAGACAGACCAACGAGGATATATTGTAAAAAAAAGAGTGGTTATTTGCGACAATAAAAAATTCAAAAAGACAACAATGGAAACATTCAATCAAGTTAAAACTCTCAAAATAGCCACAACAGAGAAAATAGATACAATCTACTTCCAATACAAGATACAAGGTTCACAAACTTTAATCCATTCAAAAGTAGATGTCAAGATTATCGGCTATGGCTACAATAATAAATCAATTTTAATGAAGTAACTCGATTTATCATAATTCACTACTGTCCAATAAAAAAGGCAATTCAAATACACGTTCTTCTTCAAGTGGGAATGGTTTTGGTTCTTTTGGA
>NZ_JANDWX010000093.1:0-1155 GCF_024330485.1 Segatella copri
ACAAGCTTCTCCAAAGAATTATCCGTAGGAAAGACCCCTTTAGTCTTTGTGACCTTTCTTACCTGTCTGTGATACCCCTCAACCGTATTGGTCGTATAAATGAGTTTACGGATGGCTGGAGTATATTGGAAATACTCTGTCAGACGTTCCCAATTGTCACGCCATGACTTGATGACAATTGGGTACATCTCTCCCCACTTAGACTCTAACAGGTCTAAATTAGCAGCAGCGGAGTCTTTGTTTACTGCACCATATACTGTTCTTAAATCCTTGATAAACTCCTTTTGATGCTTACTGCCAACATACTTGATAGAATTGCGTATCTGATGGACAATACAGAGCTGCACAGAACTCTCAGGAAATACGCTTTGGATGGCATCTGGGAAGCCTTTGAGACCATCAATACAACAAATCAAGATGTCTCGAACACCACGGTTCTGAAGATCCGTAAGAACTTCTAGCCAGAAGTTAGCTCCTTCACTCTTAGACACATACATACCTAACAGTTCTTTTTGGCCTTCCTTGTTGATACCAAGAATGTTGTAAATGGCTCGTGTGACAGCTCTGCCATTCTCATCCTTTACCTTATAATGGATAGCATCAAGCCAGCAAATGGCATATACAGGATCGAGCATGCGAGACTTCCAGGCGGTGATTTCGGGTAATACACGGTCTGTTATAGAGCTGATAGTATCGGCTGATAGAGTTGTGTTGAACTCACGCTCAAAGTAGCTGCTGATGTCACGTGTGCTGGTGCCCATGGCGTACATCTCAATAATCTGGTCTGCCATGCCATTGGCAAGAATAGTCTCACGCTTCTTTACGGTCTCAGGTTGGAAAGTTCCGTCTCGGTCACGAGGAGTCTCTATAGTGACCTCACCATATTTTGTTTGAACCTTCTTACTCATCTTACCATTACGACGGTTGCCGGAAGAGCGTTCCTCTTCACTTAAATGAGCATCCATCTCACCTTCGAGAGCTGAGTTGAGAATACGCTCTAACAATGGAGCTAATGCTCCGTCCTTGCCAAATAAGGCTTCACCACTACGCAACTGCTGAGCTGCTTTCTTGTAATCAATTTCTAAGTTGTCCATAATATAAAAACTGTGTTAAACTACTTTTATTGTAGCTTGACACAGTTTAATTTACACTCTC
>NZ_JANDWX010000094.1:0-1071 GCF_024330485.1 Segatella copri
GTCTTCTTTTCGCAACACTAAGGTAAGTGAAAATTCTGACATGGCAAAATCCTGGGCAACTTTTTGTTGCTCAGGCACTTATAAATAATGTTAAACTATAGTGTTGCGGAATTAAGGATCTATAATTTTATTATATAATGGAGGATTATCTAGAAGTTTTATTCTTTTGACTTGTTCTGAATCTGCTTTATCTAGCATACGAGAAACAAGCTTCTTTCTTATAATATATTTCCTTAACATTTCGAAATCTTGCTCTTTTATATCTTTTTCATCATTATCTGCAATATAATATAAACAAGAATTTGTGGGAATTTGAAACACCATAAGCAATGGTAAAGCTTTCGCTTCTTGTTCCAAAGAAGAAGGGCTCATTATCTCAGAAATAAGCTGATTATTGTATTGCCTAAAAGCACTATTCAAAATATCATCTAATTTTTCATCATTAGATTCTTCATTTGGGCTTCCTTGATTAAGATTTTCAATATTTACTTTCATATCCGGGACATATTTTTGTAACATATCCTTAGGATCAAGAAAGTAAGTTGTTAAATTCCACAAAGGCAATAGAAGATCTTCTGATAAAACTCTGAAACTTACAAAACGATTATAACGCAATGGTTTAAACATCTTTATAATATATTTTTTGAGTACGCATGAATTATCTTTTCTATCTCTTCACCATATTCCGCATAATAGTCATAATACAAGTCAAATAATGTCATCAAATCCTCTGGCTCATAAGTCACTATTTCTTTAATTTTTATTCCCTTAAGTTCAAACGACATGTCTGTAGATAGAGGACGAAATACTCTGATTTGATAATCTGGATATATCAAAGTCAAATTATTTAGTCGGTTTATATTTGCAACATAGTCATCTGAAAACATAAAAAGAATAATTTCTTTCTCATCATGCTTAAGAAGAATACGCTCTGAAGCTTTTATATATATGTTACTAAAGTTTCGCAAGTGAAAATTCACAAGCGTGATTTAACGTAATTTTGGAATAAAAAAGGCTCTGAAGTTTGTATAACTCACAGAAAATGAGTATCTTTACAATCGCTAAACAATA
>NZ_JANDWX010000095.1:0-1031 GCF_024330485.1 Segatella copri
GTCTGCGACCTTGGACGTGGATAGCTGAAAGGCTGTAGTTCCAACTAACGTGTTCTGAGAGGGAGCGAGGTTATGTTTTGGGAACCCCAAAACGCCTCGCTCCACCATGAGGGCGGAGATTTTTTGCTCCCAACGGTCGCAGAAAGTAAGTGTACCAACTGTAAACAGTATATCGAATGACAAGCATACATGAACAATACAAGAGAAAGGGCGGAAGACCGCCCACGGGCAGGGTTCGCAAGCTGTCGAAGTCTGTCACGGTGAAGTTCTCGAAGCCAAGCTACGAGGCATTGAGGCTGAGGGCGAGAAAAGCCAACCGCAAGTTGGCGGAATACATCCGTGAGTCCGCCTTGAACGGTGAGGTGGTCAGCGGACACAACGCAGAGACGGTAGCCATCGCTAAGAACCTCATCGGTATGGCTAACAATCTCAACCAACTTACCAAGCTGTCGCATCAGAGAGGTTTCCATGAGACCCATGTATATGTGGTGGACTTGTTGAGAAGATTGAAAGAAATCCTTGGCGAGTATCGCCAAGCAAGTTATAAACCGAATCCAAGCAGTATGGGCAGAAATGAGGATACCACATGATAGGCAAGCTAAAGAAAGGCAGCTCATTTGGTGGTTGCATCCGCTATGTTACAGGCAAGGACGAGGCGAAAATCATCGTCTCGGATGGTGTGTTACTCGGCACGAATGCCGAGATAACGCAAAGTTTCGAGCTACAGAGGCAGCTAAATCCAAGGATTAAGAAGCCTGTGGGACACATTGCATTGAGCTTCAAACCAGAGGACAAGCCACGTTTGACGGATGAGTTCATGGCTAAGATAGCCCTTGAATACATGCAGATGATGGGTATCACCGATACTCAATTCATCATCGTAAGGCATCACAACACGGACAATCCACATTATCATATCGTGTATAACCGCATCAACAATGAGAGCAAACTCTTATCAGACAGGAATGATTACAGGCGTAATGAGCAGGTGACCAAGGCTCTTAAATCCAAATATGGACTTACTTACGGAA
>NZ_JANDWX010000097.1:0-881 GCF_024330485.1 Segatella copri
CGAAATACGAGGACGGGGCAAGAGATACCCTTTTCCCATTGCTGAGCACGAATCGTGTTCGTATCGATCTCATCACCATCTGCAAGTTGGCGGAAACGAGCAAGACCTATTCCTACCATTCGGGACGACACTCGTTCGCCAGCCTCATTACGCTGGAGGCTGGTGTGCCGATGGAGACCATCTGCAAGATGCTCGGTCACAAG
This sequence comes from Segatella copri, assembly GCF_024330485.1. Lineage (GTDB taxonomy): Bacteria > Bacteroidota > Bacteroidia > Bacteroidales > Bacteroidaceae > Prevotella > Prevotella copri_L. The sequence goes on from NZ_JANDWX010000097.1 coordinate 204, forward strand.
GATGTGAAGATGACGCAGCGGTATGCGAGAGTAACCCAAAAGAAGCTGTTTGAGGACATGGACAAGTTCATCGCTGCAACCGAGAAGGACTTTATTCTCGCATTATGAACAAGGCTTTCAACTTTTCTTTTTACAGTTTCAACTACATTATTATATTATAAGGACAACAACTATGAGCAGAAGTACATTTTCAATTTTGCCTTACATCAACAGACAGAAGGTGAAGGCAGACGGAACAGCCAACATACTTTGCCGCATCACCGTTGACGGCAAAAGTGCAGCCATTTCCACAGGCATATCCTGTACCCCACAGGAGTGGAACGCCAAGAAGGGAGAGGTACGGAACGCAAGGGACAACGGACGATTGGCAAGTTTCCTTGCTGAGGTCAAGGATAAATACAACTCACTTCTTACCACCAACGGCATCATCACCGTGGAAATGCTGAAGGCTGTGTTGAAGGACAAGGACACGACAGGAAGGTTCTTGCTGAACTTTGGTGATACCATCGTGGAATGGTATCGAACCTCAAAAGCCAGACAAACCTTTCTGCACAAGCGAACATGGCAGAAGAACCTGAGAGCCTTTGTCCATTCGTTGGATAAGGACGACATCGCCTTTGAGGACATAGACGAGAATTTCGGGGAGGAATACAAGCTATTCCTGAAACGAGACCAGGG
>NZ_JANDWX010000098.1:0-862 GCF_024330485.1 Segatella copri
GGTTGGTTTGAGACCCGTGAGGTAGAGTTGAATAGCTACTCTTTTACAGATGATGATCGTATCATGATAGTTCGAGAGTATATGGAGAGTGGGCTCCCAGCAGAAGAAATCATCAAGAAATACTATATAAGCAGTCGTACAGTGCTATTTTCTTGGATGGATAAGTTCTTAAATGAAAAAGATTTGTTATCTTTGCCGCCAGAAGACCAAAACCGTGACGATATGGCAAAGACAACAAATGAACAGTTGAAAGAGAAAGATGCAGAGATTAAGCGTCTCCGCAAGGCTTTGGAGTTAGAGAAGCTTCGCTCTAAGGCATTCTCTACCATGATTGACCTCGCAGAAGAAACCTTCAATATTCCTGTGAGAAAAAAATCTGGTACCAAACAGTAAGCTTGCTCCGCACAGAGTGCCAGAGCCAAGGTTTAGGCACTCTATGCGGGCTGTTTGGTTTCACTCGGCAAGCATATAATAAGCGCAATGTCTCTGACGGCTTTGCTGAAGAGGCCATTGAGTCTATCATCATTGAAAAGGCACGTGAGTATCGTAAGTCGAATCCTGGCTTAGGAGCTGCAAAGTTGCATGTCATATTGAAACAGATGTTTGAGGATACAGGCTGCTTCCCTGGTCGTGACGCATTTATTGAGATGCTGCGTAAGCATGGACTCATGGTACGTATAAAGCGCCGTAGGCGCTATAAGACAACAGATTCCGACCATAATTATCGCAAATACCCAAACCTGATTAAGGGAGTAGTTCCTACCCATCCGAACCAGATTTGGGCAAGTGACATCACCTATGTTGAAACCAATGAAGGTGTGTGCTATCTCTCGCTTATAACAGACCTGTATTCCCATAAAAT
>NZ_JANDWX010000099.1:0-822 GCF_024330485.1 Segatella copri
ATACAGTCGTAAAGAAAGTAAGAAAGGGCGTATGGCGGATGCCTAGGCTCACGGAGGCGATGAAGGACGTGATAAGCTGCGATAAGCTTCGGGTAGGTGCAAATAACCCTTGATCCGGAGATTTCCGAATGGGACAACCTAGCCGTCTGAAGGACGGTTACTCAATCTTCAAGGTTGAGAGCTAACGCAGGGAACTGAAACATCTTAGTACCTGTAGGAAGAGAAAATAAATGAATGATTCCCCCAGTAGTGGCGAGCGAACGGGGAACAGCCCAAACCGTTGACGTCGCAAGGCGCCAGCGGGGTTGTAGGACCGCGACATTGTATGCAAATCGTGAACAGAACACTTTGGAAAATGTGACCATAGACGGTGATAGTCCAGTATGTGAAGCGAAATGCAGCATAGCGGTATCCTGAGTAACGCGGGACACGAGGAATCCTGCGCGAATCTGCCGGGACCATCCGGTAAGGCTAAATACTCCCGTGAGACCGATAGCGAACGAGTACTGTGAAGGAAAGGTGAAAAGAACCCCGAGCAGGGGAGTGAAATAGTTCCTGAAACCATACGCCTACAAGCGGTCGGAGCATCTTACGATGTGACGGCGTGCCTTTTGCATAATGATCCTACGAGTTACCGTCACTGGCGAGGTTGAGTGTCACGAGACACGTAGCCGCAGTGAAAGCGAGCCTGAATAGGGCGCATAGTCAGTGGGGGTAGACGCGAAACCAAGTGATCTACACTTGGCCAGGATGAAGTCCCGGTAACACGGGATGGAGGTCCGCACCAATAAGCGTTGAAAAGCTTCTGGATGAGCCGAGTGT
>NZ_JANDWX010000100.1:0-809 GCF_024330485.1 Segatella copri
ATTCCCATCGGCAGCATAGCCAAGATGATGGGACACGCAGACATTACAAGCACACAGGTCTATGCGCAGGTGACGGAGCAGAAGATTTCAAATGACATGGATAAGCTTATTGCCAAGCGAGAAAGGAACAGATTGTCGAACGAAAAAACTATTGGAAAATGAACAGAGGAGTTATAACTATCAGCGGGAGCGGAACGGTATCCATGCCGACCGATACAGTATGGATGACCATGCAGGAGATTGCCGACATGTATAATGTGTTCGGCTGCTATGTGCGCAAGGCTGTCAAGGCTGTATTCAAGGACGGCATTCTGAAAGAGCATAGTGTGCGCCGTCATGTAAGGAAGAACGGCCGCATCAGCTATGATGTGTATAGCCTTGAACTCGTCATTGCGGTAGCCTTCCGTATTGACAGCATTGAGAGCAGAGCCTTTCGGGAGTTCATCATGCAGTCCGTCATAGGCAAGCAGACAAGCCGCACTAAACTGGTCTGTATCTTTACAGAGAATGCAATGGCATAGACCTGCCATAAAGCAACGTTCCTTGGAGGCTTTGCGCCTCCAGCCACTTGGGCGAACCTCCGCAGTGTGTTTTATCATGGTATTAGATTTATACAGGTAACACAAATGATACCCGGCAAACACGACCAACTCGGTATAGCCAATAAAACGAGGCGACAACCTATAACAGCCACGCTCGGTAAGTTATACGTTGTCGCCTTGTTCATTTCACCCCACTCATCAAGGACATGTATTTCTCCTACAAGCCCTTCATTCTGTACGCCTCACGATAGTTAGCCATCAGAATCT
>NZ_JANDWX010000101.1:0-725 GCF_024330485.1 Segatella copri
TATTTTCTCTTCCTGCAGGTACTAAGATGTTTCAGTTCCCTGCGTTAGCTCTCTTACATTGGTAAGAGTAACCGTCCTTCAGACGGCTAGGTTGTCCCATTCGGAAATCTTCGGATCAAGGGTTATTTGCACCTACCCGAAGCTTATCGCAGCTTATCACGTCCTTCATCGCCTCCGTGAGCCTAGGCATCCGCCATACGCCCTTTCTTACTTTCTTTACGACTGTATTCTTGTTACTCGTTTCCGAATAACGAATAAGTAGCTCATACTTTCAGCTGTATTCTAACAAAGTGAAATCTCATCTTGCGATTTGATTCACTTTAGTCTGAACTAAAGTTCATTACTTACAGTTTTGCTTGTGTCAATATGTCAAAGATCTTCTTGCCTTAAAAGGCATAGTGGAGATTGTGGAGTTGAACCATTTTGCTTGAGCCATCCCTATATATTATATAATGTATAAGGAATCCCAGTCTCCTGTATTTAACTAAACAGATGGTGCGTACAAGAAGAGAAGCGAACTTTAATCAGTCACTATCTCAACAAATATAGAAGTAAGCAAGAATGAGAACTCAACATTCAACATTCAACACTCAACATTCTCTCAATATTCGTCTCTCCAGAAAGGAGGTGTTCCAGCCGCACCTTCCGGTACGGCTACCTTGTTACGACTTAGCCCCAATTACCAGTTTCGCCCTAGGCCGCTCCTTACGGTCACGGACTTTAGG
>NZ_JANDWX010000102.1:0-725 GCF_024330485.1 Segatella copri
ATCCGCCATTTTCACATTTCCTCACGAACGTCACTTAAAGCCAACAACTGCCACAACCACTTGAAACTCAAAATAAAAGCCCAAATCTGCTATTTTTTGCTTTTTTAGTCATTCTTTTTAGCTAAAATCTTGGAAAATACGCAAATCTTTTTAGCTAAAATCTTGGAAAATACGCAAATCTTTTCGGTCTGTAAGGGCAAAAGTTTTAAAACTCCAGACAAAACATAAAGCTTTTGCCCCTACAGGGCGCAAGGCTGATTGCGCTTATACCCAGGGTGTTACCCTGGGCTAGGAGCTTCTGCCCCTTCAGGGCGTGTAGGGGGGCAAGGTATCTCAGATATAAAAATGCGGCTTAGTACCCTCTCTGCTTCTCGTAAATGAAATCATCGGCGATGTAGCCATTGCTCATGAGATACAGGCCGGTGCGCTTATCGTGGAGTTGGGCACAGGTCTTGCTGCGATAGAAAAGATCAAGAGCCAGAGCTGGAGATATTTCCAGGCGCTGTGACAGTTCGTATGCTACGCCACCTATCTGATAGCTGAGAATCATTTCTTGAATCTCAGGTGTCTTTGTGTTGATCTGTTTATATTTTTTCTGTTCCATTATATCAATAGTTCGTTAAAATTTGAGATAATGGCTAAGCAGCTTTACGTTGCCAGCCAAAGAGTTCTTTGATAGTATGACTAATTAACTTTCGGTTCGGTATTCTCCGACACTTGTTGAA
>NZ_JANDWX010000103.1:0-644 GCF_024330485.1 Segatella copri
CCCGCTGAACTTAAGCATATCAATAAGCGGAGGAAAAGAAACCAACAGGGATTGCCCCAGTAACGGCGAGTGAAGCGGCAACAGCTCAAATTTGAAATCTGGCCCCCCGGCCCGAGTTGTAATTTGCAGAGGATGCTTTTGGTGAGGCACCTACCGAGTCCCCTGGAATGGGGCGCCATAGAGGGTGAGAGCCCCGTATGGTAGGACGCCGAACCTCTGTAAAGCTCCTTCGACGAGTCGAGTAGTTTGGGAATGCTGCTCTAAATGGGAGGTAAATTTCTTCTAAAGCTAAATACCGGCCAGAGACCGATAGCGCACAAGTAGAGTGATCGAAAGATGAAAAGCACTTTGAAAAGAGGGTTAAAAAGTACGTGAAATTGTTGAAAGGGAAGCGCTTGTGACCAGACTTGCGCCGGGCGGATCATCCAGCGTTCTCGCTGGTGCACTCCGCCCGGTTCAGGCCAGCATCGGTTTTCGCCGGGGGACAAAGGCTTCGGGAACGTGGCTCCTTTCGGGGAGTGTTATAGCCCGTTGCGTAATACCCCGGCGGGGACCGACGACCGCGCTTCGGCAAGGATGCTGGCGTAATGGTCATCAGCGACCCGTCTTGGAACACGGACCGAGGAGTCAAGCATTAGTGCGAG
>NZ_JANDWX010000104.1:0-704 GCF_024330485.1 Segatella copri
ACCATCTGCAAGATGCTCGGTCACAAGGATGTGAAGATGACGCAGCGGTATGCGAGAGTGACCCAAAAGAAGCTGTTTGAGGACATGGACAAGTTCATCGCTGCAACCGAGAAGGACTTCGTTCTCGCATTATGACCAAGGCTTTCAACTTTTCTTTTCACAGTTCAACTACATTATTATATTATAAGGGCAACAACTATGAGCAGAAGTACATTTTCAATTTTGCCTTACATCAACAGACAGAAGGTGAAGGCAGACGGAACAGCCAACATACTTTGCCGCATCACCGTTGACGGAAAAAGTGCAGCCATTTCCACAGGCATATCCTGTACCCCACAGGAGTGGAATGCCAAGAAGGGAGAGGTACGGAACGCAAGGGACAGCGGACGATTGGCAGGTTTCCTTGCTGAGGTCAAGGATAAATACAACTCACTTCTTTCCACCAACGGCATCATCACCGTGGAAATGCTGAAGGCAGTGTTGAAGGACAAGGACACGACAGGAAAGTTCTTGCTGAGCTTTGGTGATACCATCGTGGAATGGTATCGAACCGCAAAAGCCAGACAGACCTTTCTGCACAAGCGGACATGGCAGAAGAACCTGAGAGCCTTTGTCCATTCGTTGGATAAGGACGACATCGCCTTTGAGGACATAGACGAGAATTTCGGGGAGGAATACAAGCTATTCCTGAAACGAGACCAGGG
>NZ_JANDWX010000105.1:0-702 GCF_024330485.1 Segatella copri
GGAATGCCCCATCATCTTGGCGATGCTTTCCATTGATATGCCCGAAGTAACCATGTTTACTCCGAATGTATGTCTTGCAACGTGTGCGGTAAGGTTCTCATTTATACCCAAAGCCACACTGAGTGAATGAAATTCAAACCACATGGAATCACGTGAAGAAAGAGGGAAAACAGGTTTGCTATCATCCGCTGTATTGTATAGCGACATTATTTGTTCAGCTATCGGATGCAAGGGAATGAACGCTTCGTTGTTGGTCTTTGCTCTTTTCTCACGAATGTATTTTCTACCGTCTGCCGTCATCCCGATATGGTGTGGATACAGGTTACGTAAATCGACATAAGCCAAACCTGTAAGGCTGGAGAAAACAAACATTCTGCGTGCCAACTCCAAAGCCTTATCCTCCATAGGAGTCTCCATAATGAGCAGCAAGTCATTTCTGGATATATGTCTACGTTTTGGTGAGCCTTTCTTTTCATATCCGACATCTTCCAATGGATTGAATTTCAGCAGACCTCTGTCAACAGCGATATAAACCAAGCGTTGCAGCCAACAAAGATTATGGTTCGTATTGGATGCACTATATCCTTTGCCAATCAAGAACAACTTATAAGATTTGCCAAATTCCTCAGTCAAATCTTCAAATGCAATGTCATTCATTCCTCGTAACCCGATGAACTCTCGCAAGTTGAGCTGCGATGTCTT
>NZ_JANDWX010000106.1:0-698 GCF_024330485.1 Segatella copri
ACATGGCAGAAGAACCTGAGAGCCTTTGTCCATTCGTTGGATAAGGACGACATCGCCTTTGAGGACATAGACGAGAATTTCGGGGAGGAATACAAGCTATTCCTGAAACGAGACCAGGGACGCATCGACAGCTACGTGAACCATTGCCTTCTCTGGCTGAACATGTTGATGTACAAGGCAGTGGACAGGAGCATTATCCGCTTCAATCCCATAGCCAAGATAGGGTATGAGAAGAAGGCAGCCCCGAAGATGACCCATATCAGCAAGGCAGACTTCATCAAGATGCTCTCTACCCCGATGGCTGACGAGCGAACGGAGCTTGCACGCAGATGTTTCATTTTTGCCTCGCTCACCTCCTTATCCTATATAGATGTAAAGAAACTGTACCCTCACCATATCAGTGAGAACTCCGAGGGTAGGAAGTTCATCCGCAAGGAAAGAGAGAAGACAGGCGTGGAGTTCTTCGTGCCACTCCATCCGATAGCCGAGAAGATTCTTTCGCTCTACAATACCACGGACGACAGCAAGCCTGTTTTTCCACTGGGTGAGAAGAAAGACATCTATCTTGATGTGCATACCCTTGGAATGGTGCTTGGCATAAGTAATAAGTTGGGATTCCACGCCAGCCGCCATACATTCGGAGTCTTGATGCTCAACGAGGACATTCCCATCGGCAGCATAGCCAAGATGATGGGACA
>NZ_JANDWX010000107.1:0-694 GCF_024330485.1 Segatella copri
TAGATGCTACAGAGTTGCTGGCAGATTTCATCGAAAGTAATCCTGTTGCCCATACGCTACGTAATATGCATATTTATAAACAAGCAAGTTGATATTTATTCACTTGCGAAACTTTAGTAATTAATATTATCATAATTATGTGCCTTTGGCTGTTTTCCCTTATATACATAATCTCTAAGCCCTTTAGGCTCCATGGCTTTTATACCTATAGCCCCATAAGTACAAGCCGTTTTGAATCCAATGGCTGTTCCCCATAAAGACTCTACATTTCTACCATTGCTCATCCCAAATATCTTTTCATAGAGATGAATTGGACGGCGTATTTGAGTCAAATCAAAAGGGATAAATCCAATGGTCTTATTTGTCTTCCCTATGCTATAGATGTAGCCCAATATTTGAGCATTTCTGTACTTTTTAGAAACAGCAATGAGAATCTTCGTCCATGTTTGGGTATCAATATTAATTATTCCATCCTTATTCGTATTGTAAGGACTGTATCCCGCCAAAGGCATATCTGCATCATATTCTCTTGGATCATAATAATGGGACAGCCATTGACCATTCCAAGTATTAATCCTCAAATCCGCAACCTATTGGGTTTCGTGGGATTTTGCTTGTAAAACGACAAAAATTCATTTTATTGTACATATTCCTTGCATAACAGAAACGTCGCAGACACAAAATCCCCTTACCC
>NZ_JANDWX010000108.1:0-672 GCF_024330485.1 Segatella copri
AAAGTATCGGTAGGGGAGCATACTCACAGCGTCGAATGGTGTACGTAAGTTATCCTGGAGCGGTGAGTAAAGCAAATGTAGGAATAAGTAACGATAAGGAGGGTTAGATTCCCTCCCGCTGTAAGACCAAGGTTTCCCGGGCAATGCCAATCAGCCCGGGGTCAGTCGGGTCCTAAGTCTAAGCCGAACGGCGATGGCGATGGCAGAGACGGTTAATATTCCGTCACTGCCGCATGGGGCGACGTGGAGACGGAGCAGTGAAACCACCGCGGGGCGACGGAAGTCCCCGTTGAAGGGTGTAGGTGTTGAGGATGGCAGGCAAATCCACCATCCGAGCTGAACCTGACAGTACGGAGTCCTCCTCGGAGGAATCTGATAGTGTGGGTAATCATACTCCCGAGAAAATCCGCTAAGCTTAACCCATGCGGCACCCGTACCGCAAACGGACACACGTGGTCGGGTAGAACATACTAAGGCGTTGAGAGATTCATGGTTAAGGAACTAGGCAAATTGACCCTGTAACTTCGGGATAAAGGGTCCTCGTGATGAGCGAGGCGCAGAGAATAGGTCCAGGCAACTGTTTAACAAAAACACAGGGCTGTGCAAACTCGAAAGATGACGTATACAGCCTGACACCTGCCCGGTGCCGGAAGGTTAAGAGGAGATGTCACT
>NZ_JANDWX010000109.1:0-656 GCF_024330485.1 Segatella copri
AGCAATCGGTGGGCACAACAAACCAATTGCCATCCGCTCCTTGGGCTGTGATGCTATAGGCATCGCCATACACAAATTCCTCGCCACTATGGTTGGTAATCGTGAATCTGATTTCCGTGGTGCCCAATGGATAGGAAGGCTTCTCCGCCTTGAGGGAGATGCCTTGGTAGGTGCTCACGCCTTCCCTGTTGTCGATGATAGGGTCCAACTTGCCCTCAAACCTGATGGCGGGCGAGTTGTAAATCTGCCTACGAAACTCCAGCTGCTTCTCCTTCGTGTTCCAACGGAGCGCAACATCAATGGAGTTGGATCCCATTCCAAATCCAACAACATTTCGCAAGGCCGGGGTCTTGTCTTCCGACAGGAACTTCCGCTCAAGTATCCGCATAATGGCGTTCAGTTCCCTATGCGAATATTTACGCGCCGAAGCCTTGCGATAGGTTCTCTTCTTGCTCTTGACAACTCTCTTTTTGCTAATGGCAACCCTCTTTTTGCCAACAGTTGCCACTTTCTTTTGCTGAATGGCCATTGATGGGTTGCAAGCAGCACAAGTGGTTTGCATTGAAAGGAACATTGTCAATCCTAATATTATTGCATTGAGGAGTTTTGGCTTCAGTCTCATAGTTATCAGCAATTAATAATTTAACATGTAGAGA
>NZ_JANDWX010000110.1:0-652 GCF_024330485.1 Segatella copri
ACACCTTGACATTGGCTTTCGTGATGGAAACGGTGTCTATGAAGGCTGTTCCTGCATAGCAGGCGAAAAGAAACAGGTCACGGCTAACGGATAGTCTCGGCTTGTCTTCGGGCAGTTCCACATCACGGATTTTTATGAAATCAGACATGCTGAGAGCCTTGGGTGTCGTAACCCTTGGAGTGCCAACCCGATAATGGGCGAACAGCAGGTTCTTGCACAAGCCTCGCTCAAAGGCAATGCGGCACATCTTCTTGAAGAGCGACACATAGATGGTGATGGTTCCTGATGAAAAGCCTTTCTCGTCAAGCAAGTAATGGTGAAAGTCACTGATGAAAGGCTCGGTCAGCTGTCCGAAAGCCAAATCAGTCAACCTATACTTCTCCCCGATGAACTCAGCGAGATTCTTGCGAATCTTTCTGTAAGTCCAGACACTGCTCTTCGACATATCGATGCCCTCATGGGTGCTGAGTTCACTGATATGCTCGTCCACGAAGGAGAGAAGGGTGGTCTGTGTCTTGACGCTGCCCTGCAAGGCCTCCTTGACATCCTTAGCCTCGAAGTCCGTTCTCTTTTCCACAAGCACATCGAAAGCCTTTTGGATGGAAAGCAACAACTGCTCGATGTCCTTGTTGGTCTCCACGGCTTCCTTGCT
>NZ_JANDWX010000111.1:0-647 GCF_024330485.1 Segatella copri
CAGCATAGCCAAGATGATGGGACACGCAGACATTACAAGCACACAGGTCTATGCGCAGGTGACGGAGCAGAAGATTTCAAATGACATGGATAAGCTTATTGCCAAGCGAGAAAGGAACAAAAATCCAATGGCATAGACCTGCCATAAAGCAACGTTCCTTGGAGGCTTTGCGCCTCCAGCCACTAGGGCGAACCTCCGCAGTGTGTTTTAGCATGGTATTAGATTTATACAGGTAACACAAATAATACCCGGCAAACACGACCAACTCGGTATAGCCAATAAAATGAGGCGACAACCTATAACAGCCACACTCGGTAAGTTATACGTTGTCGCCTTGTTCATTTCACCCACTCATCAAGGACATTCTCCTACACACTTTTCATTCTGTACGCTTCACGATAGTTAGCCATCAGAATCTTCTGAATGTCGGACTCGCGGTAGAGAATCTTTCCGCCAAGCTGGATATACGGGATGACACCGTTGTTTCGGTAGTCCTGCAGGGTTCTTCGGCTCAGTTGCAGCCTGGCGCAAAGCTCCTTGTCCGTCATGAACCGCTCACCGCCAAGCATGGGGCGGTAGTTCATCACGGCACGTTCAAAATTGTCAACCATTCGGTTGAGGTGGTTCACGATGTGGTTCATCCACTC
>NZ_JANDWX010000112.1:0-643 GCF_024330485.1 Segatella copri
TAACTATCAGCGAGAGCGGAACGGTATCCATGCCGACCGATACTGTATGGATGACCATGCAGGAGATTGCCGACATGTATAATGTATTCGGCTGCTATGTGCGCAAGGCTGTCAAGGCTGTATTCAAGGATGGCATTCTGAAAGAGCAGGGTGTACGCCGTCATGTCAGGAAGAACGACCGCATCAGCTATGATGTGTATAGTCTTGAACTCATCATTGCGGTAGCCTTCCGTATTGACAGCATTGAGAGCAGAGCCTTTCGGGAGTTCATTATGCAAGCCATCATCAAAAAGCAGACCAACCGCACTAAACTGGTCTGTATCTTTACAGAGAACGCAATGGCATAGAACAGCCATATAAAGCAACGTTTCTTGGAGGCTTTGCGCCTCCAGCCACTTGGGCGAACCACCGCAGTGTGTTTTAGCATGGTATTAGATTTTATACAGACCATACGGAGAACACCCGGCAAACACGACCAACTCGGTATAGCCAATAAAATGAGGCGACAACCTATAACAACCACGCTCGGTAAGTTATACGTTGTCGCCTTGTTCATTTCACCCCACTCATCAAGGACATGTATTTCTCCTACAAGCCCTTCATTCTGTACGCCTCACGATAGTTAGCCATCAGAATCTTCTGA
>NZ_JANDWX010000113.1:0-596 GCF_024330485.1 Segatella copri
CAACTAACGTGTTCTGAGAGGGAGCGAGGTTATGTTTTGGGAACCCCAAAACGCCTCGCTCCACCATGAGGGCGGAGAAATTTTGCTCCCGACGGTCGCAGAAAGTGAGTGTACCAACTATAAACAGTGTATCGAATGACAAACATACAGGAACAAGACAAGAGAAAGGGCGGAAGACCGCCCACGGGCAGGGTTCGCAAGCTGTCGAAGTCTGTCACGGTGAAGTTCTCGAAGCCAAGCTACGAGGCATTGAGACTGAGGGCAAGAAAAGCCAACCGCAAGTTGGCGGAGTACATCCGTGAGTCCGCCTTGAACGGCGAGGTGGTCAGTGGACACAACACTGAGACGGTTGCCATTGCCAAGAACCTCATCGGTATGGCAAACAATCTCAACCAACTTACCAAGTTGTCGCATCAGAGAGGTTTCCATGAAACCCATGTATATGTGGTGGACTTGTTGAGAAGATTGAAATCCATCCTTGGTGAGTATCGCCAAGCAAGTTCTAAACCGAAGCCAAGCGGAATGAACAGAAAGGAGGATACCACATGATAGGAAAGCTAAAGAAAGGGGCATCCTTTGGTGGTTGCATCCGCTAT
>NZ_JANDWX010000114.1:0-592 GCF_024330485.1 Segatella copri
CTACCTCACGGGTCTCAAACCAACCAGTGTCCTCATTATACACACGTTCAATTCTTGTCTTACGTTTCATTGTCACTTCTGTTTGTTCCTAAGTGACAACCTTTTTCAGGGAAGTACAAGGGAAAGAAGATTTTTGTAAAGGCCCTGGAAGAGCGTTATGATGAGACATTCCGTCATCGTTCTTTAGGACGTAATGTAAGCTATAAGCATCTTATAAAGTTGGAATGCTATAAGCTACTAAAAGATATTTTAGGAATAGAAGAATATAAACCTTTTAAAATGTATTGGTGATATGTATGTGATTATAGTTTATGATGTTGGTGAGAAGCGAGTAGGCAAAATGTTGAAACTTTGCCGCCAATATTTGTGTTGGATTCAGAACTCAGTTTTGGAGGGAGAATTATCTGAAGCTAAACTTCGGGAATTGCAAATGAAGATGAAAGCTATCATTGATGAATCCGAGGATAGTGTCAGAGAGTGTAAATTAAACTGTGTCAAGCTACAATAAAAGTAGTTTAACACAGTTTTTATATTATGGACAACTTAGAAATTGATTACAAGAAAGCAGCTCAGCAGTTGCGTAGTGGTGAAG
>NZ_JANDWX010000115.1:0-557 GCF_024330485.1 Segatella copri
AACGACCGCATCAGCTATGATGTGTATAGCCTTGAACTCGTCATTGCGGTAGCCTTCCGTATTGACAGCATTGAGAGCAGAGCCTTTCGGGAGTTCATCATGCAGTCCGTCATCGGCAGACAGACAAGCCGCACTAAACTGGTCTGTATCTTTACAGAGAATGCAATGGCATAGACCTGCCATAACGCAACGTTCCTTGGAGGCTTTGCGCCTCCAGCCACTTGGGCGAACCACCGCAGTGTGTTTTAGCATGGTATTAGATTTTATACAGACCATAGGGAGAACACTCGGCAAACACGACCAACTCGGTATAGCCAATAAAATGAGGCGACAACCTATAACAGCCACACTCGGTAAGTTATACGTTGTCGCCTTGTTCATTTCACCCCACTCATCAAGGACATGTATTTCTCCTACAAGCCCTTCATTCGGTACGCCTCACGATAGTTAGCCATCAGAATCTTCTGAATGTCGGACTCGCGGTAGAGAATCTTTCCGCCAAGCTGGATATACGGGATGACACCGTTGTTTCGGTAGTCCTGCAGGGTTCTTCGGCT
>NZ_JANDWX010000116.1:0-556 GCF_024330485.1 Segatella copri
CCCCGAAGGGCGTCATTGTCTCCAAATCCTTCCTCTGCAATTCAAGCCCGGGTAAGGTTCCTCGCGTATCATCGAATTAAACCACATGTTCCTCCGCTTGTGCGGGCCCCCGTCAATTCCTTTGAGTTTCACCGTTGCCGGCGTACTCCCCAGGTGGGATGCTTAATGCTTTCGCTTGGCCGCTGACCTATTCAGACCAACAGCGGGCATCCATCGTTTACCGTGCGGACTACCAGGGTATCTAATCCTGTTCGATACCCGCACTTTCGAGCTTCAGCGTCAGTTGCGCTCCAGTGAGCTGCCTTCGCAATCGGAGTTCTTCGTGATATCTAAGCATTTCACCGCTACACCACGAATTCCGCCCACTTTGTGCGTACTCAAGGAAACCAGTTCGCGCTGCAGTGCAGACGTTGAGCGTCTACATTTCACAACACGCTTAATCTCCGGCCTACGCTCCCTTTAAACCCAATAAATCCGGATAACGCCCGGACCTTCCGTATTACCGCGGCTGCTGGCACGGAATTAGCCGGTCCTTATTCATAAGGTACATGCAAAA
>NZ_JANDWX010000117.1:0-553 GCF_024330485.1 Segatella copri
ATCCTTGTTGAGAAATGGAAAGGAAAACCGTATCGTCTTGTCATACAGAGACAAAGGCGAATAGATGGAGACCTTGACATTTGGGAAGGCGAATATACCTACAGATGTATACTGACTAACGATTACAAGTCGAGTGCAAGAGACATCGTGGAATTCTACAATCTTCGTGGTGGCAAGGAACGCATCTTCGATGACATGAACAATGGCTTTGGCTGGAATCGGTTGCCAAAATCGTTCATGGCACAGAATACTGTATTCCTGCTTATGACAGCTCTCATCAGAAACTTCTACAAAGCTATTATGCAGAGATTGAAAACCCATGAATTTGGATTGCGTGCCACCAGCAGAATCAAGACCTTTGTTTTCAAGTTCATCTCTGTTCCTGCGAAATGGATTAAGACATCACGTAGGCATGTATTGAATATTTACTCAGACAACAATGCTTATGCCAACCTGTTCAAGACAGACTTTGGTTAAAGACCATGCTTTTCTGGTTAAACCAGCGTATTACCTCAAGTCGCTTTATGGGGTAAGGGGATTTTGTGTCTGCGAC
>NZ_JANDWX010000118.1:0-519 GCF_024330485.1 Segatella copri
TTTTCAACAAGTGTCGGAGAATACCGAACCGAAAGTTAATTAGTCATACTATCAAAGAACTCTTTGGCTGGCAACGTAAAGCTGCTTAGCCATTATCTCAAATTTTAACGAACTATTGAAGTATTCTAACTGTGTATAATTGTCATAAGGCAAAGTGATTTTTCCTTATGACAATTATTTTTTTGCTTAAAAATTGCATGGTCTTATTTTATTTTTGTATTTTAGCAACCGAAAGAGTTGTTTGGCAAGTAAACATGTGTATATTGCAGAAGTTTGAACCATTGCCAGATAATTACCTCTATTGAGGAGATGCTCTCGTTTATTTCTGAGAAATGGATACAATTACTGTCTTGCAAATGTTTTCATCCTTGAAAAGAAATATACTATAAGAGTTCATATCTCTCTACATGTTAAATTATTAATTGCTGATAACTATGAGACTGAAGCCAAAACTCCTCAATGCAATAATATTAGGATTGACAATGTTCCTTTCAATGCAAACCACTTGTGCTGCTTGCA
>NZ_JANDWX010000119.1:0-518 GCF_024330485.1 Segatella copri
AGTCAGTGGGGGTAGACGCGAAACCAAGTGATCTACACTTGGCCAGGATGAAGTCCCGGTAACACGGGATGGAGGTCCGCACCAATAAGCGTTGAAAAGCTTCTGGATGAGCCGAGTGTAGGAGTGAAAGGCCAATCAAACTTGGAGATAGCTCGTACTCCCCGAAAGGCATTTAGGTGCCGCGTCGGATGGTCACCGTGAGAGGTAGAGCGACCGATAGGACAAGAGGGCTTCACCGCCTATCGAGTCCTGACGAACTCCGAATGCTCACGGTCTGCAGTCCGGCAGTAAGGGGGCGGGTGCTAAGGTCCGTCCCCGAGAGGAGAAGAATCCAGACCGCCGTCTAAGGTCCCGGAGTTCTGCCTGAGTTAGTCTAACGAAGTCTGGTCCCTATGACAGCTAGGATGTTGGCTTGGAAGCAGCCATTCATTCAAAGAGTGCGTAACAGCTCACTAGTCGAGGGTCCGGGCATGGATAATAATCGGGTATAAGGCAGACACCGAAGGCGCGGGATAGCA
>NZ_JANDWX010000120.1:0-510 GCF_024330485.1 Segatella copri
CTCTCAATGCTGTCAATACGGAAGGCTACCGCAATGACGAGTTCAAGGCTATACACATCATAGCTGATGCGGTCGTTCTTCCTGACATGACGACGCACACCCTGCTCTTTCAGAATGCCGTCCTTGAATACAGTCTTGACAGCCTTGCGCACATAGCAGCCGAACACATTATACATGTCGGCAATCTCCTGCATGGTCATCCATACAGTATCGGTCGGCATGGATACCGTTCCGCTCTCGCTGATTGTTATAACTCCTCTGTTCATTTCCCGTCCTCCTTATTTTTATTCTGGTCAGTTTCTTTTGTTTCTCTGCGCTGCATCAGCTTGTCCATGTCCTTGGATATCTTGTCATCGGTGATGACGGCATAGACCTGGGTGCTTCGCAGGTTGGAATGCCCCATCATCTTGGCGATGCTTTCCATTGATATGCCCGAAGTAACCATGTTTACTCCGAATGTATGTCTTGCAACGTGTGCGGTAAGGTTCTCATTTATACCCAAAGCCACAC
>NZ_JANDWX010000121.1:0-509 GCF_024330485.1 Segatella copri
AACCCGTCCCGTTTCTACTCCAAGCAGCTTCTGCGCCGGGTAAGCAGCCAGTACGATATCGAGAACGAAAGTCTGGAAGAGCGAATCATGGCAGTATTGGATTACATCAGCGGCATGACGGATATCTATGCCTTAGATATTTATCAGAAGATCAACGGAATAAGTCTGCCGATAGTATAGAAACAAAACAGGCGTTTCTTATATTTTTGCGTAAAAGTGTGTTAAATAAAGAAAGATAATAGGAAGAAGAATGCAATAATGGGGGGAGAATAATGTTTTATAAATAGAGGATGGGCAAAGCGCCTATCATGTATAACTCATAAAAACAACAGTTTATGAAAGCAAAGATTTACTTTTTGGCAATGGCTTTCGTCGCTCTCTTGATGGTAGGGTGTAGCGATGATGATGGTATTCAACTCACACAGGATGAAATCATTGGTGATATTAACACAGGCAAACAAGTGGGTATCAAGGGCAATAGCCTTGTCATATATACCACCCAGGGTGCC
>NZ_JANDWX010000122.1:0-502 GCF_024330485.1 Segatella copri
TTTCAATTTTGATGATATGCTTAGGAATAACAACCATCTTATTTAAAAGATATGATAGTATTTGTGCAATATCCTTTGGTATTACATTCCTAAATATCACATACAAAGACAGGCGTAATAACCCACCGAGGTTTACAATAAGCTATATTGATTATCTTAAAGGATATGTTGTTGGTTTTATGTCTATAATGTATGGTTTGTTTAGAATTTTTGAATAATTAATCAAGTAATATGTCACGACTTATAAAAAACGTAAGTAGCAAAATTGCTATCAACGTTTTTTATAAGTCGCATATTTTTTACGCTTTCAACACATAATATTTCGCAGTCTCACCCTCTGGCTCATTACAAACAGAGTCTGTTGATACAATAAAGTTGGCATTCTTCACCTTGTATTCAATCTGTACAGGTCGAAATAGTTCATCATTTCTCGCGCTGTGCGAATCGGCAAGCCTCGATGAGTTTCTGCTTCAGCTTGCCACGGCCAGCCATCACAGATTTA